>NZ_AP025480.1:1200000-2400000 GCF_024347435.1 Vibrio cyclitrophicus | reverse complement strand
GTTTTTCACCTTTAACATCGCTCTGTCTATGGTGGTGCTATTGGTTTCGGTTTATACCCGCAGGCCTTTAGACTTCGCTGCATTTCCGACTGTACTTCTGATTGCGACTCTACTCCGCTTAGCCTTGAACGTTGCTTCGACACGTGTGGTATTACTCCATGGTCATGAAGGCGGTGATGCTGCCGGTAACGTTATTGAAGCCTTCGGTAACGTGGTTATCGGTGGTAACTATGCGGTTGGTTTAGTGGTGTTCTTGATTTTGATGATTATCAACTTCATGGTTGTCACCAAAGGTGCAGGCCGTATCTCGGAAGTAAGTGCGCGTTTCACCTTGGATGCCTTACCGGGTAAGCAGATGGCAATCGATGCCGATTTAAATGCGGGTTTGATCGACCAAGATCAGGCTCGGACCCGTCGTTTTGAAGTCACCAAAGAAGCCGATTTCTATGGCTCGATGGATGGTGCGTCTAAGTTTGTTAAAGGCGATGCGATCGCTGGTATTTTGATCTTATTCATCAACATCATTGGCGGCTTGAGCATTGGTATGGCTCAGTTTGATTTAGGTTTTGGTGAAGCGATCGAGATCTACACGCTGCTGACTATCGGTGATGGTTTGGTTGCACAAATTCCGTCTCTACTATTGTCGATCGCAGCCGCGATGATGGTGACGCGCCAAAACACCGATGAAGACATGGGGCAACAGCTTGTCTTCCAAATGTTCGACAATCCAAAAGCCTTGATGATCACAGCAGGTATCCTTGGCATCATGGGTATCGTTCCTGGTATGCCGCATTTCTCATTCTTGAGTCTTGCTGTCATTGCAGGTGCAGCTGCCTATTACATCGATAAAAAGAACAAAAAGAAGGCTGAACAACCGAATCTTCCTACGACCGTTGAAGCAAGCGGAGAAACGGGGTTCAAGAAAGAGCTCTCTTGGGATGACGTTCAACCTGTCGATATTATTGGCTTAGAAGTAGGCTACCGTTTGATTCCTCTAGTAGACAGAGATCAAGGCGGCGAACTGCTTGAACGTGTCAAAGGGGTACGTAAAAAACTGTCTCAAGATTTTGGTTTCTTGATCCCGGCCGTTCATATTCGCGATAACTTAGAACTGACACCAAACAGCTACCGAATCACCTTGATGGGAGTTGCCGTTGGTGAAGCCGAGATTAAGCCTGACATGGAACTCGCGATTAACCCGGGTCAAGTTTACGGCATGATCGATGGCGAGCCGACGATTGATCCTGCTTTTGGCCTTGAAGCGGTTTGGATTCGTGAAGAGCAGCGTGAACATGCGCAAGCCTTAGGTTACACGGTGGTTGATTCATCAACCGTGTTGGCTACCCATCTCAGTCAACAGTTAACGAATAATGCGTCGCAGCTGATTGGTCACGAAGAAGTTCAGAACCTACTTGAAATGCTTAGCCGCACAACGCCTAAATTGGTGGAAGGTTTTGTGCCGGATCAATTACCGCTTGGTGTGGTGGTGAAAGTGCTACAGAACCTATTGAATGAAGCTATTCCAATACGTGACATTCGCACCATCGTCCAAACTTTGTCGGAGTATTCAAGTAAGAGTCAAGAACCTGACATCTTGACAGCGGCTGTTCGTATATCATTGAAACGACTAATTGTTCAAGAAATCAATGGTATAGAACCAGAGTTGCCAGTTATAACCTTAATTCCCGAGCTGGAACAAATCTTGCATCAAACTATGCAGGCATCCGGTGGAGAATCTGCTGGTATTGAACCTGGTTTAGCCGAACGTTTACAGACTTCTCTTAGTAATGCCACACAAGAGCAAGAACTGAAAGGGGAGCCAGCGGTATTGCTGACCTCTGGTGTATTGCGTTCAACTTTGGCTAAGTTCGTGAAAAACACGATCCCAAGCTTGAGAGTTTTGTCTTACCAAGAGATACCAGACGAAAAGCAGATACGCATAGTACAAGCTGTTGGTAATTAAGCCGCCTAATTAGAACGGACGATCGAATTGAAAATTAAACGATTTTTTGCAAAAGATATGCGAACAGCTTTGCTCCAAGTTAAAGAAGAACTTGGCTCAGAAGCGGTGATCATGTCTAACAAAAAGGTCGCAGGTGGCGTGGAAATTGTTGCTGCTATTGATGGCGAATCCAGCCCGTCGACAGCGAGCCAAAGATTAAACAAACCTCAGCAGCCTGCGCAAAGTCAATATACGCAGATGGCAGCGCCCGCTGTACCTGCGAGTCGTCGTCAATTAGATGATGACAAGGTTAGCCTACAGTCGAATTCTGAAGGCGGACGTTCAATGACTAAGCGTTTCGCGAACATGCTGAAGCAATACAGCCATGGCGCAGACGAAGAACCGCAACACCGTGCAGAAAACGAAGATTCGTTGTCTGCATTACTCAATCGTCAATCGGGCGGTCATCAAGGTTCTCAAAGCAACCAACAGTCACAGCCTCGTAACAGCAATATAGATTCTGCATTTGCTCGTGAAACGGGTTTGTCTAAATTGATTGCCGAAGACCGAAGAGTAGAGCGCCCTGCACCTCGTTTAGATCCTACTCGTTACGATCGTGGTCGTGATCCGGTCCAATCGAAAGGTTCAGATACTGAAATGGAAACAATGCGCGAAGAGATGACCTCAATTCGTCGTTTGTTAGAGCACCAAGTATCTGGGCTAATGTGGCAAGAAGTTGAGCGCCGTGAACCACTTAGAGCCATGCTTATCAAGCGCCTTGAACGTATGGGTGTTTCGGCTGAACTTGCTGATCAGATGGCTTGCTACATTCCTGAAGACACCAAACCAGCACGAGCTTGGAAAGCCTTGTTAGCGTTGGTTGCTGATCAAATCTCGGTAACACAAAAAGATATTTTAAAACGCGGTGGTATTGTGGCCTTGCTAGGCCCGACTGGCGTGGGGAAAACAACGACTGTTGCAAAACTAGCTGCACGTGCCGCCATGGAGTATGGCGCAGACAACGTCGCACTAGTGACAACCGACACGTATCGTATAGGTGCACATGAGCAGTTATCGATTTATGGTCGAATTATGGGTTGTCCTGTAAGAGTTGCTAAAGATTCTAGTGAGTTGGCCGATGTAATATATCAGTTACGTAATCGTCGCCTAATTCTGGTCGATACTGCAGGCATGGGACAACGAGATGTTCGCCTATCTGAGCAGTTAGACACATTGATGCAAGAGAGTGGTTCCGTTATCAATAGTTACCTTGTGTTACCCGCAACTGCGCAGCGCAAAGTGCTACAAGAAACCATTGAACACTTTAGAAGAATCCCGTTGTCGGGGTGCATCATGACTAAGCTGGATGAATCCCTAAGTCTAGGTGAATTCATCAGTGTAGTAATACAAAATGCATTACCAGTTGCTTACATAGCAAATGGTCAACGAGTTCCTGAAGATATCGTTATAGCTCAGCCAAAGTACATGATTGCTAAGGCGAATGAGTTATTAGAAAAATCTACAGAGAATGAACCTCATTACTGGAATAGCGATTCAGAAGGGCTCTAGGCGGCGGATAAATATGAATGAAAATATGATACATGATCAAGCTAGCGGCCTCCGTCGCTTAACCAAGCCTTCATTAACAAAAGTTATTGCGGTAACGGGTGGTAAAGGTGGTGTAGGTAAATCTAATGTGACGCTAGGTATGGCTATTTGTATGGCTCGCCAAGGCAAAAAAGTCATGGTTTTAGATGCCGACTTAGGGCTTGCCAACGTAGACATCATGCTAGGAATTCGTTCTAAACGAAACCTAGGGCATGTGCTGGCCGGTGAGTGTGAACTTAAAGATGCGATTGTTGAAGGACCGCATGGAATTAAAATCATTCCAGCGACATCTGGTACACAGAGCATGACTGAACTTTCACACGCTCAACATGCGGGGTTGATTCGAGCTTTTGGTTCGCTTGAAGACGAGATGGATATCTTGTTGGTTGATACAGCTGCTGGCATTTCGGATATGGTCATTAGCTTCTCAAGAGCGGCACAAGACGTGGTTGTAGTCGTTTGTGATGAACCGACCTCGATTACTGATGCATATGCCTTAATCAAGTTGTTGAGTAGAGAGCACCAAGTTCAACGATTCAAAGTTGTTGCAAATATGGTCAGAAGCTACCGCGAAGGTCGAGAATTATTTGCAAAGTTGACTTTGGTCACAGAGCGCTTCTTGAATGTGAGCCTCGAACTCGTAGCATGTATTCCTTTAGATGATAAAGTACGTCAATCAGTCAAGAGACAGAAAATCGTAGTGGATGCGTATCCTCGCTCTCCTGCTGCGTTAGCAATCAGCTCACTGGCAAATAAAGCATTGACCTGGCCAATACCAAAAACCCCAAGTGGGCATTTGGAATTTTTTGTTGAAAGACTGCTGAATCGTACTGAATTTGTAGAGGAACCATTTGGTGAATAAAGCGCTTACTTACGACCAGCATGCTAATCACAATAGCCAACAGGCTTTTTTTGAGAAGTACTCTGTGTTGGTTAAACGTATCGCTCATCACTTGTTGGGGCGATTACCGCCTAATGTATTGGTTGATGACTTGATTCAAGCTGGCATGATTGGCTTGATTGAGGCGCAACAAAACTATGATGGTACTAAAGGCGCAAGCTTTGAAACGTACGCAGGTATCCGAATTCGCGGGGCGATGTTAGATGACATTCGACGTGGAGATTGGGTGCCAAGATCGGTTCATAAAAACAATCGTGAAATCAGTAGTGCAATAGCCGAGTTAGAGGGAACGCTAAACCGTGATCCAAGTGATGCCGAAGTGGCAAAGCACATGGGACTCAGTTTAGACCAATATCATAGTGCTTTAACTGACATAAATTGCTCAAGACTGGTTGGGATCGAAGATTTAGGCGTCTCAGATGATGTAATATCTCCGAATGAAGATTCTCAAGACAATACGCCTTTTCAAGGGGTTGCTGATGAATCCTTCCGCCAAGCTTTGATCGATTCGATAAAACAACTTCCGGAAAGAGAAGGCCTAGTGCTTTCACTTTATTACGACGAAGAACTCAATTTAAAAGAGATTGGGGAAGTGTTAGGTGTCAGCGAATCTCGCGTCAGCCAAATACTAAGCCAATCTATGCAGCGTTTACGCACTAAGTTAAGTGCTTGGACACAGAACGACTAACAACACTGGTTTTATTCAGTGGAGGCTAATTTGAACAAAAACATGAAAATTCTCATTGTTGATGATTTTTCAACGATGCGCCGAATTGTTAAAAACCTACTTCGTGACCTAGGTTTCAACAACACTCAAGAAGCAGATGATGGCTTGACCGCGTTACCTATGCTGAAAAAAGGCGAATTTGATTTCGTGGTAACTGACTGGAACATGCCTGGCATGCAAGGTATTGACCTGCTTAAGCACATTCGCGCAGACGCAGAACTTAAGCACCTTCCAGTGCTTATGATCACCGCAGAAGCGAAACGCGAGCAGATCATTGAAGCAGCGCAAGCGGGTGTTAATGGTTACATTGTGAAGCCTTTCACTGCTGCAACGCTGAAAGAGAAACTAGATAAGATTTTTGATCGCTTATAAGCATCAATAAGTTTTAGGCACTTTTAGGTAAACACTGACTGAAAAGTCCTCTGTTTATCTCGATAGCCTAAGCGCACAAAGTATGCGGAGTAAGGCCGAACTCAGGATGATTTCATTAGAACAAGCAAAAAAATTAGTAGAGCTGCTTGAGAACAATGAGCAGCAAGGTGCTGATTCTCTTGTTAGAAGCATTTATGAAGATAATTTTAATCTTCAAGACAATCCAATGCTTCAAGAAATAGGCAGTCTGACTCGCGACCTCCATGATTCTTTGACTCAATTTAATTTCGATGAACGCATTAGCGTCATCGCAAATGATGAAATCCCTGACGCTAGGGATCGCCTTCAGTATGTCATTGATAAAACGGAAGTTGCGGCAAATAAGACGATGGACGCTGTCGATCGCTGTATGCCAATAGCAGACAACCTACACGAGTGTTTACTTCAAGTAAGGCCTCAATGGAATGAACTGATGCATGGCCGCATTGAGCTGGCACAATTTAAAGCTTTATGTCACCGCATTGATGGATTGCTTGTCCAGGTAGAAGGCGATAGTACTGAACTACGTGGACAATTGACTGAAATCTTGATGGCTCAGGATTTCCAAGATTTAACTGGGCAGATAATTAGCAAAGTTATTACCTTGGTGAATGAGGTTGAGGGACGTTTGGTCGAGATTCTCACAGTATTTGGTGCGAATCAGATAGAGCCAACTCCAGAGTCAGAGAAGAAAGCGTCCATTGCTCCCGAGGGTCCAATTATGAACCCAGAAGAGCGCGAAGACGCTGTTGCATCTCAAGATGAAGTCGACGATTTGTTATCCAGTCTTGGATTTTAAAGGTAACGTATGAGCTACGATTTAGACGAAGATATTCTTCAGGACTTTTTAGTCGAAGCAGGAGAGATCCTTGAACTTTTATCAGAACAACTGGTAGAGCTTGAGAATAACCCTGACGACAAAGACCTATTAAATGCTATTTTCCGTGGTTTCCATACAGTAAAAGGTGGTGCTGGTTTCCTAGCATTGACTGAGCTGGTGGATACTTGTCATGGTGCTGAGAATGTGTTCGACATTCTAAGAAACGGCCAACGCAGTGTAACCTCAGGTTTGATGGATACAATGCTACAGGCTTTAGATACAGTAAATGTACAGTTTCAAGCCGTGCAAGATCAGGAGCCTTTAGTGCCAGCTGATCAAGCGTTATTGGATGAGCTTCATCGTCTCTGTAAACCACAGTCCGCCGATGAAGTTACACCAGTAGAAGCTCCAGCTCCAGTTATCCCTGAACCTATAGCAGCGGCTCCAGAGCCTGTTGTTGAAAGCTCAAGCATCAGCGCATCTTCGGTCGATGATATCTCTGAAGATGAGTTTGAGCGCTTGCTTGATGAACTTCATGGGAAAGGTGGTTCGCCGACAGCAACTTCAGCACCAACACCGCCGCCAGCACCAGTCGCACCTCAGCCAGTTTCTGATAGTGGTGATATCACTGATGACGAATTTGAAAAGTTATTAGATGAATTGCATGGTGCGGGTAAGAGCCCGACAGCAGCAGGTTCAACACCGCCGCCACCGCCAGCACCTTCTCCAGAACCAGTATCGGCGATGTCTGAGGGCGATGATCTGATGACTGACGAAGAGTTCGAGAAGTTACTTGATCAGTTACATGGTTCAGGTAATGGTCCGACTCTTGAAGAACTGGACGCAGCAACGAAGCCAGCAGCAGTCAAGCCCGAGCCTATCGCACCAGCACCACAAGCGGCTCCTAAGCATCAGCCATCTGCACCCGTTGCTGTGAAAGCAGCACCTGCGAAAACTGAAGTTAAAGCGCCAGCGAAGAAACAACAAGCTGATGCTACAGTACGTGTAGACACATCAACACTTGATACCATCATGAACATGGTGGGTGAGCTGGTGTTGGTTCGTAACCGACTTGTTAGCCTTGGCTTAAATAGTAACGATGAAGAAATGGCGAAAGCTGTCTCTAACTTAGACGTTGTTACCGCAGACCTACAAGGTGCGGTAATGAAGACTCGTATGCAGCCGATCAAGAAAGTATTTGGTCGCTTCCCACGAGTTGTCCGTGACCTTGCTCGTAGCTTGAAGAAAGACATTGTTCTTGAAATGCGTGGCGAAGAAACGGATCTTGATAAGAACTTAGTGGAAGCACTTGCTGATCCCCTGATTCACTTAGTGAGAAACTCTGTCGACCACGGTATTGAGATGCCGGAAGATCGTGTTGCTGCAGGTAAATCACAAACGGGTAAAGTGATACTGTCTGCCTCTCAAGAAGGTGATCACATTGAACTGGCTATCGTTGATGACGGTGGCGGCATGGACCCAGATAAGCTTCGCGCTATCGCGGTTAAACGTGGTCTGATGGATGAAGATGCTGCATCTCGTTTATCAAACAAAGAGTGTTTCAACCTCATCTTTGCTCCAGGCTTCTCAAGCAAAGAGCAGATCTCTGATATCTCTGGTCGTGGTGTAGGTATGGACGTTGTGAAAACAGCGATCAACACACTGAACGGCTCCATTGATATCGACTCAGAGATGGGACAAGGCACTAAGATCACGATCAAAGTTCCACTGACGCTTGCGATTCTACCAACTTTGATGGTCGGTGTTGCGGGTCACCCATTTGCATTGCCGCTGGCTTCTGTAAATGAGATCTTCCACCTAGATTTAAGCCGTACAAACGTGGTTGATGGTCAACTGACTATCATCGTTCGTGATAAGTCTATTCCGTTGTTCTACTTGCAAAATTGGCTCGCACCTAAAGCAGGTATTGTTGAACTGCGTAAAGGACATGGCCATGTTGTTATTGTACAACTTGGTAGCCAACGTGTTGGTTTCGTTGTCGATACGCTTATCGGTCAAGAAGAAGTAGTGATCAAGCCACTTGATAAACTACTGCAAGGCACGCCAGGAATGGCAGGCGCGACAATTACAAGTGACGGACACATTGCATTGATTCTAGATGTGCCGGACTTGCTAAAGCAGTACGCAGCTGCGTCAAGAATTTAATTTAAGGATAAATATGGCGATTAAAGTATTAGTCGTTGATGATTCGAGTTTCTTTCGTCGTCGCGTTAGCGAGATCATCAACTCAGAGGCTCGCCTAGAAGTCATTGATGTAGCAGTAAACGGTAAAGAAGCGGTTGAGAAAGCGAAACAGCTAAGACCTGACGTAATCACGATGGACATCGAAATGCCTGTCATGGACGGCATAACTGCCGTTCGTGAAATCATGGCAGCGTCTCCAACGCCTATTTTGATGTTCTCTTCGTTGACGCATGATGGAGCGAGAGCAACGTTAGATGCGTTAGACGCAGGTGCTCTAGACTTCCTACCTAAGAAGTTTGAAGACATCGCACGTAACCGTGATGATGCTGTTGCATTACTTCAACAACGTGTGATTCAGATTGCAGCAAAACGTGCGTTTATGCGCCGTGCTCCTATTGCGCCACGAGCTACAACTACACCAGCAACAACTTCGACACCATTGCGCCAACCGATTTCAGCCGCAGCTTCGACAGTGAAACCAGTGGCTGCATCGACAGCGAAATTCAGAGCTTCTGGTAAAAAGTATCAATTGACGGCAATTGGTACGTCTACTGGTGGCCCTGTTGCACTACAGAAAATTTTGACGCGTATTCCAGCACACTATCCACACCCAATTGTGTTAGTTCAGCATATGCCAGCAACTTTTACCGCTGCATTTGCCAGCCGATTGAATACCTTGTGTAAGATTGAAGTTCGCGAAGCGCAAGACGGAGATGTGTTGAAACCTGGAGTGGCTTATCTTGCTCCTGGCGGCAAGCAGATGATGGTTGATGGCCGCGCTGGGTCTGCACGCTTAAGAATTATTGATGGCGGCGACCGTATGAACTACAAACCATGTGTGGATGTTACTTTCGGTTCTGCTGCGAAGATCTACGGCGACAAAGTCTTGTCTATGATCCTGACCGGTATGGGCGCAGATGGTCGAGAAGGTTCGCGTATGTTGAAAACTGCGGGCTCGACAATTTGGGCACAAGACGAAGATAGCTGTGTTGTATATGGTATGCCTCAAGCTGTAGCAAAAGCTGGCATTTCTACTGAAGACCTCCCTCTAGACCGCATTGCGGAAAGGATCTTGGTTGAAGTTGGGTTAGCTTAGGTAAATCGAAATGATTGTTTGGAGTGTTGCAAACCAAAAAGGTGGTGTTGGCAAAACAACCACAACAGTGACCTTAGCAGGCTTACTTGCTTTAAAAGGGCACCGAGTATTGTTGGTTGATACTGACCCGCATGCATCACTAACCACGTATCTGGGTTACGACTCAGATAACGTGGAGTCGAGCTTGTTTGATCTATTTCAATTGCGAGAGTTTACGGCGCAGACAGTAAGACCTTTGATTTTGCAAACGGAAGTCGAAGGTATCGATATTATTCCTGCACATATGTCATTGGCGACACTCGATCGTGTTATGGGTAATCGCAGTGGTATGGGGCTTATCTTGAAGCGTGCTTTAGCTGCGCTAAAAGATGACTATGATTATGTGCTAATCGATTGTCCGCCAATTCTAGGTGTGATGATGGTTAACGCATTGGCTGGCAGCGATCGTATCTTAATCCCGGTACAGACTGAGTTCTTAGCAATGAAGGGCTTGGAGCGTATGATTCGAACTTTAGCTATCATGCAGAAGTCACGTAAAACACCGTTTAAGGTGACAATAGTCCCAACGATGTACGACAAGCGAACCAAAGCATCATTGCAAACATTAACTCAGCTTAAAGACGATTATCCAAATCAAGTTTGGACATCTGCTGTTCCTATTGATACTAAGTTTCGAGATGCGAGCTTAAAACGCTTGCCTGCATCTCATTTTGCATCGGGTAGCCGTGGTGTATTTGCTTATAAACAGCTGCTTATTTATCTCGAAAGGCTGGCGATAAATGAGCGCGAATAAAGAACTAACAGTAGAGCGTCCAAGCTTATCGAGTGAACAAGCATTGGATGATTACTTTACTGCGCTACTAGGCGATGAAAACTTTGAATCTGACGAGCTTTTTGTTGACGAGTGTGATGATGAGTCACAATCTGAAGAGCCAGAGCCAGAGCCAGAGCCAGAGCCAGAGCCAGAGCCAGAGCCAGAGCCAGAGCCAGAGCGTCAATTAGCGACTCATTACTCAAGCTATGCCGAAATACGTGCAGCTGAATTTGAGGTTCCTAATCTTGAGGATGTTCAGAAACTACTGAGCCGTCTAGAGGCGACTAACATTGTCGATGACCTCAATCTTGATGAGTTGATGGATCAGAATACACAGAAAATCGCTCAGCAAGCCGACATGCCAATGTTCGATGCCGCTGTAGAATCTGTTCAAGTATTTACTGAACCTGAAATTCAAGACTGGAACTTGCCAGAACCAGAGTTATCCATTGTTGCAGAACCTCAAATCGAATTGCAGCAAGCTGAAGATGAATTGCTAGAAACTGAACAAACAGAAGCGAAAATAGAATATTCCGAGATAGAGGTTGAAGCTCCTGAAGTCGAAGTTCAAGAACCTGATATTGAGACAGTTATTGAACCTGAAACTCAAGTTGGAGGAGCTGACCAGTTTACTTCTTGGGAAAGCACAGTTCGAACTGAAGATTTCCAAGTCTTGTATTTTGATGTAAACGGCGTGACCTTTGCGGTACCACTTGATGAGTTAGGTGGCATTCACCGCCTTGAAGAGTTAAGTCATATCATTGGTAAGCCAGCTTGGTATTTAGGTTTACAAACTAACCGCGATAGCCAACTAGATGTGGTCGATACCGCAAAATGGGTGATGTCCGAGAAACTATCGGGTGACGAATACAAAGAAAACTATCAATATATAGTCATGCTTGGAGAAAGCTTGTGGGGCCTCGCGGGCACCGAGCTAAAGGGCACAGAGTTACTTAATACAGATAAAGTACGTTGGCGAGAAATGGCAGGGAAACGTCCATGGCTCGCCGGTATGGTAAAAGAAAAAATGTGTGCTTTGATCCATGTTGAAGCATTAATCGCCATGCTAAACGCAGGGCTAGATGTAAAAGCATTAAGCTAATAAAACATATCAAGTTAATAATAGTGGTCGGTAACGACGGCAAGAGGATTATCTATGTCTCATATGAGTGAAGTTGAAGTAAGAAAAGATCAAACGAATGATGAAGTACTTCAATGGGTGACATTTCAGCTAGAAGAAGAAACTTACGGCATCAATGTAATGCAAGTACGTGAAGTACTGCGTTACAGCGAAATTGCTCCAGTACCGGGTGCTCCAGACTACGTTCTAGGTATTATCAACCTGCGTGGTAATGTTGTTACTGTTATCGACACTCGTTCTCGCTTTGGTTTGATGCAAGGTGAAATCACAGATAACACTCGTATCATCGTTATTGAGTCTGAACGCCAAGTTATCGGTATTCTCGTTGATAGCGTTGCTGAAGTGGTTTACTTACGTTCTTCTGAGATCGATACGACACCAAGTGTTGGTACTGATGAAAGCGCTAAGTTCATCCAAGGTGTTAGTAACCGTGATGGCAAGCTGCTTATCTTAGTAGATCTAAACAAACTACTAAGCGAAGACGAATGGGATGAGATGGCTCATCTGTAATGTTTGAAGCGCTTCCTATAAGCCCTGTTGCTCTGATAGCGGGAGTTGGGGTTTTTACGTTATTCATCGTAATTTTGATTAGCAAAGTAAAACGTGCGATTCAAAAACAGCTCGATCAATCACGTCTGCAAATTCGAAATTTGGATAAAGAGCTTCAAAAATCGAGTAAGCAATTACTTGAGGTTCGCTCTGTCGTGGTTGGGCTTGGTCAAAAAGTGACTGAGCAGCAAGATCTGATTAAGCACTTGAATGAACGTATTGTTGAGCTGGAACATGCTGATACCGATGGACGCTTGTACACTCGTGCAACGAAAATGGTTCAACTGGGCGCTGGAATTAACGAACTAATTGAAGAGTGTGAACTGCCGAAAGCGGAAGCTGAGCTCATGATGTCTTTGCAGAATAAGCTCGCAGGTAAAGAGAAAATTCCTTCGTTAAGAAGTAATCCTTCATCGCTAGATGGACAACCGGCCGCTTCTCGTGAACGAAGAGACCCACCTCGACGTCGTTAAATTGAGTGTTTATAGTGGCTCGAATGCCCGATATTTGTCACGCATTCCTCTTAAAAGAAGCTTCGGCTTCTTTTTTTGTATCTGCTTTTCTTATATAGAACGATGTTTATAAGTGCTTGTATATACGACAATATCTCGTTTGTTGATAAAAATGTGTAAATTGTGATGCGATGGTAACAGTTTCTTACGGAGTTTGTTCTCACGAAAACGCCTAGTCCTGTTTTGTCACCATGTTGGTGTGCTACTATAGCGCTCTCATTACTCGACTAAATTTACCTATGCTAGAAGTCTCAAATTTAACTGCTATTCGTGACGACAGGGTTCTGTTTGAATCGTTGTCTTTTCAATTGAAACCAGGTGAACTGGTTCAAGTTGAAGGTCGAAACGGTACCGGGAAAACGACACTCCTTAGGATTATTACTGGCTTAGGCGACCGAGATGAAGGCACTATTTCTTGGGATGGTGAATCCATTGAATCGAGTCGAGACACGTATCATCAAAATTTACTCTTTCTTGGGCATCAAACTGGCGTTAAACGCGAGTTAAGCGCTTATGAAAATCTAAGCTTTTATCAATCGATTCACAGCGGTGGAACGACGAAGGAAGAGCTTTACCACGCGTTAGCTCAAGTCGGCCTTGCTGGTCGAGAGGATGTGCCCGCAGGTCAACTTTCTGCGGGTCAACAGCGCCGTGTGGCACTGGCACGCCTTTGGTTGAGTAAGCAAATGTTGTGGATTTTAGACGAACCGCTGACTGCGATCGATAAGCAGGGCGTAAAAGTTCTGGAATCTCTATTTTCTCAGCATGCAGATAACGGTGGTATTGTGTTGTTAACTACCCACCAAGATATGTTTGCTGATAGCCCGAAACTAAGAAAAATAAAGTTGGGTGATTAATATGATCTCTTCAATGACCACTATTATTCGACGTGAACTGCTGATTGCGTTTCGACGTCAAGCGGATATTTTTAACCCTCTGTGGTTCTTCATTATTGTTATTACCCTTTTTCCTTTAAGTATTGGCCCTGAGCCAAACTTACTTGCGCGTATTGCCGCAGGTATTGTTTGGGTGGCTGCGCTGCTTTCTGCGTTGCTCTCTTTAGAACGCCTATTTCGCGACGATTTTCAAGATGGTGCCCTTGAGCAGATGATGCTGATGTCCATCCCGTTGCAGTTGGTAGTCTTGTCCAAGGTCATAGCGCACTGGTTATTGACCGGGTTACCATTAATTTTGATCAGCCCCTTGTTGGCTGTATTGCTGTCTTTAGATTTCGATACTTGGTTATCGGTTGTGTTAACGTTATTGGTTGGTGCACCAGCATTGAGCTTTATCGGTGCGATTGGTGTGGCTTTAACGGTAGGACTACAAAAAGGCGGTGTGCTTTTAAGTCTGCTTATTTTGCCGTTGTATATCCCAATTCTTATATTTGCAACATCAGCGATTGATGCGGCAGCACTGGGCGTTGCGTATAACGGTCAATTAGCGGTGCTTGGGGCGATGTTGATGGGTGCGATGACTTTGACTCCTTTTGCGATCAGTGCCGCACTTAGAGTGAGTGTGAACTGATAACGATGCCGTTATCGTATAGCTAATGTGAACCAAAAGTTACTATTGGACTCATAGAGTCAGCAAAACTGAAAGCAAGATAATAAATTATTATAATTATAGCTTTAATAGCTGTAAGCAATATGAAGTAAGAGTGAGATTACAACATGTGGAAATGGCTCCATCCCTACGCCAAAGCAGAAACCTCATATCAGCTTGCTGGTAAACTTCTGCCGTGGTTTTCGATCCTAGCGCTATTGTGTCTATCCGCTGGTACTGTATGGGGGCTAGCATTTGCGCCTTCAGATTACCAACAAGGCGATAGTTTCCGAATTATCTACATCCATGTTCCGTCTGCAATTTGGTCAATGGGCGTGTACATGTCTATGGCGATAGCTGCCTTCATCGGCTTGGTATGGCAGGTAAGGCTATCTGACATGGCCGCATTGGCGATGGCGCCGATTGGTGCTGTATTTACCTTCATTGCATTGTTAACGGGTGCGGTTTGGGGTAAACCAATGTGGGGCGCTTGGTGGGTTTGGGATGCTCGTTTGACCTCTGAGCTGATTCTTCTATTCCTATACTTGGGTGTGATTGCTCTACACCATGCTTTTGATGACCAAAAAACGGCGGCAAAAGCGGCAGGCATTTTGGCTATCGTGGGTGTCATCAACCTACCTATTATTCATTTTTCAGTAGAGTGGTGGAACACGCTTCACCAAGGTGCGACGATCACCAAGTTCGACAAACCTTCTATTTCTAGTGACATGCTATGGCCGCTTCTTCTCAACATCTTCGGCTTCGCTTTTTTCTTTGGTGCTGTGACGATGGTTCGTTTCAGAAACGAAATCCTAAGCAAAGAAAGTCACCGTCCATGGGTTCGCAAACTTGCGGCTGAAAAAGCGTAGTAGGGTAGGTAATTATGTATTTTGAATCTTTGAGTGATTTCTTTGCCATGGGTGGCTACGCCTCATATGTATGGAGTGCATTTGGAATCACTTTCCTCGCGATGATCGTCTTACTGGTGGTAAGCGTTCGTAGTGGTAAGCAATTACTTAGTGAAGTACAAGCTAAGATTGATCGTCAAGCTCGTATCGATGCAGCAAAAAATATGGAGAACACTCTATGAACCCAAGACGTAAAAAGAGGCTAGGCATTATCTTAGCGATCTTTTTTGGTATCAGTGCGACTGTTGGATTGATGGTTTACGCACTTAACCAGAACATGGATCTGTTCTATACACCAACTGAGCTGGTTAACGGAAAAGATGGTAAAAAACCAGAAGTGGGTCAACGTCTACGCATTGGTGGAATGGTCGTAGTTGGCTCTGTAAGCCGTGACAATGAATCATTGCGTGTAAGCTTCGATTTGGCTGATGTCGGCCCTAAAGTAACAATATTATACGATGGCATCCTTCCTGACCTTTTCCGTGAAGGCCAAGGTATTGTTGCTCAAGGTGTCCTTAAAGACGCGACGACAATTGAAGCGTTCGAGGTATTGGCAAAGCATGATGAAGAGTACATGCCTTCTGAAGTTGCAGAAGCAATGAAGAAAACCCATGAGCCTTTGCAATACACGACTGAACAAAAAGAAGGAAATGCTCAATGATAGCCGAGATCGGCCATTTTGCGATGATCCTGTCCTTGGGACTTGCATTGCTGCTCAGCGTGCTCCCATTGTATGGAGCCGCTCGAAATAACACATTATTAATGAATAGCGCACGACCGTTGTCGTGGGGCATGTTCGGATTCTTAGCGATTTCGTTCTTTATCCTGTGTTACGCGTTTTACACCAATGATTTTACAATCCAATACGTAGCAAGTAACTCGAATAGCCAACTGCCTTGGTACTATCGTATTACTGCCGTTTGGGGCGCTCACGAAGGTTCGTTACTGCTTTGGGTTCTTATTCAAGCAGGTTGGACGGTAGCAGTAGCGACGTTTAGCCGTGGTATGCCTCAAGAGTCTGTGGCTCGCGTACTGGCTATCATGGGCTTGATAACGGTCGGCTTCTTGCTGTTCATTATCGTAACGTCTAACCCGTTCCTACGTACATTGCCTTTCTTCCCTGTCGACGGTCGTGATTTGAACCCGTTATTGCAAGATCCGGGTTTGATTATTCACCCGCCAATGCTTTATATGGGTTATGTAGGTTTCTCTGTAGCGTTCTCTTTTGCAATTGCTTCTCTAATGAGCGGTCGTTTAGATACGGCATGGGCTCGTTGGTCGCGCCCTTGGACAATTGCCGCATGGTTGTTCCTAACGGTAGGTATCGCACTAGGTTCATGGTGGGCTTACTACGAACTTGGCTGGGGTGGCTGGTGGTTCTGGGATCCAGTAGAAAACGCTTCATTTATGCCTTGGTTGGCTGGTACTGCATTGATGCATTCGCTAGCGGTAACAGAAAAGCGTGGCACATTTAAAGCTTGGACAGTGTTACTGGCTATCTCTGCATTCTCACTAAGCTTACTAGGTACATTCTTAGTTCGTTCGGGCATTTTGGTTTCTGTTCACGCATTCGCGTCAGATCCTGCTCGTGGTATGTTTATTTTAGGTTTCCTAGTCTTTGTTATCGGCGGTTCACTGCTGTTGTTTGCTGTTAAAGGCGCATCCGTTCGCGTTCGCGGTAACTTCGATCTGGTTTCTCGTGAAAACGCGCTACTTGGCAACAACATCTTATTGATTGCAGCGCTTGTCGTTGTGTTAGTCGGTACGCTACTACCATTAGTTCACAAACAGCTAGGCTTAGGCTCAGTATCTATCGGTGCTCCGTTCTTTGACATGTTGTTCTTCTGGTTAATGATTCCGTTCTCTTTCCTTTTAGGCATCGGCCCACTGATCCGCTGGAAACGAGACAACCTGTCAAAGCTCGTTAAACCTATGCTGGTTTCTGGTGCATTTTCACTTGGCTTGAGCGCACTAATAGTTGCTTTATTGGCTGACCGCTTCAGTGGTACTGCCTTTGCTGGTTGGGTAATGGCATTCTGGATTATCTTCATGCACGGTTTTGAGCTGTATGAACGTGCGACTCACCGTCACACATTCCTGAAAGGTCTAACTAAGCTACCTCGTAGCCACTGGGCAATGATGTGTGGTCACATTGGTTTAGCCGTGACAGTGATTGGTATCGCGATGGTGCAAAACTACAGCATCGAACGAGATGTACGTCTGGCGCCAGGTGAAAGCTACCAACTTGAAGAATACGACTTCCTATTCACAGGCGTTCGTGACAAAGATGGTCCTAACTACGATGGCTATATTGCTGATTTTGAAATTACCAAAGAAGGCAAGTACATCAACACGCTTCACGCTGAAAAACGTTTCTACACCACAGCTAAGTCTATGATGACAGAAGCAGCGATTGACCGTGGCGTAACACGTGACCTTTATATCGCAATGGGTGAGCGTTTAGACGATAACAAGTCGTGGGCTGTTCGTATTTACTACAAACCATTTGTACGTTGGATTTGGGCAGGTTCGCTGATCATGGCGATTGGTGGTGTGATCGCTATCAGTGACCGTCGTTACCGTTTCCGTAAGCCAACGAAAAAGTCGGCTCAAGAGCAGGAGGCTTAATTCGAATGAGCAAGAAGATTTTATTCATTCCCTTGATCGCGTTTATGGTTCTCGCTGGAATCTTTGCAACGCAATTAATGCGCAACCAGTCAGGCGATGACCCGACTAAGCTTGAATCAGTATTGATCGGTAAGCCTGTTCCTGAGTTTGGTTTAGAAGATTTGGAACAACCTGGTAAGTTTCATGATCAAGCGATTTTCAAAGGTGAGCCACTGCTTCTTAATGTGTGGGCCACTTGGTGCCCTACTTGTTATGCAGAGCACTCTTATCTGAACAAGCTGTCTGACCAAGGCGTTAAGATCATTGGTCTTAACTACAAGGATGATCGCAACAAAGCGGTAGGTTGGTTAAAAGAGTTAGGTAACCCTTACCTGATCAGTTTATTTGATGGCAATGGCATGCTAGGCCTCGATCTTGGTGTTTATGGCGCTCCTGAGACCTTCCTAATTGACGCTAACGGTGTTGTTCGTTACCGCCACGTTGGTGATGTTAATCCAACAAACTGGGCAGCGACACTTCAACCGATGTACCAAGAGTTATTGGAGGAGGCGAAATGATTAAACAGACACTTGTAGCGTTGTTCGCCACTTTTGCTATATCTGCGTCGGTAACAGCAGCTCCTATCGAATTTCATGAATTTGATACGGTTGACCAAGAACAACAGTTCAAAGAGTTGAGTAACACGCTTCGTTGTCCGAAATGTCAAAACAACACGATTGGTGATTCGAACGCAGAACTTGCGGTCGATTTGCGTCAAAAAGTGTATGAGATGACGAAAGACGGCAAATCGAAGCAAGACATCATTGATTACATGATTGCGCGCTATGGTAATTTTGTGACTTACAACCCGCCATTGACGCTAGCAACATCGATTCTTTGGGTCGGCCCATTTTCGGTTGTTGTGTTTGGATTCGGTTTGATCATTTTACGAAGCAGAAAGTCAAAGTCGAAAGCAGTAGAGTCAGATAAAGACTGGGATGCAGACAAAGAAGCTCGCTTAAAAGCGTTACTCGACGAAGAGAACGACGGAGATAAGAAGTAATGACTCTATTTTGGATTTCTACAGTTGTCCTTTCATTAGCGGCGATTTTGCTTATTGTTCTGCCGTTCATTAATAAGAAGGCCAACAATGATGAAATGCTTCGCGATGAGTTGAATAAAGCGTTCTATAAAGATCGCTTAGTTGAACTAGAAGTAGAAGCGGAAGAAGGCCTTGTTGACAACCAGCAAGAGTTGATCGCAGATCTAAAGCAGTCTCTACTTGATGATGTTCCAACACAGAAAGATACGGCAAAAACACAAATCTCTACGGTTGGTGTGGTAGTACCCTCTGTGATTCTGGTTCTGGTTGTGACTTATGGCATGTACTTTCAGTTCGGTGCATTAGATAAGGTTCAACACTGGCAAGAAGTGAGCTCGAATCTTCCCGAGTTGTCTAAAAAGTTGATGTCATCGGAAGGTGGTGCGTTAACGGATGATGAGCTTGAAGATTTGACTTTAGCACTTCGTACTCGACTTCACTATCAACCAAAAGATTCAACGGGTTGGTTGTTGCTTGGTCGTATTGCGCTCGCAAACCGTGATGCTGAAACGGCAAAAGATTCTATGGAAAGAGCTTACAAACTTGAACCTAAGAATGAAGATGTTCAACTAGGTTTCGCACAGGCATTGATGCTTTCACCAGATGAAGCCGATCAAAACCAAGCTCGTCTGATTTTGAGCCGTTTGATTCAAAACGATTATGTAGACCTTCGAGTATTCTCTTTGCTAGCGTTCGATTCGTTTGAACGTCAAGATTATCCTGGTGCTGTTAAGTACTGGAGCATCATGCAGCAGATGATTGGTCCACAAGATAGCCGTTACGAAATGTTGTCACGCAGTATTGAAAGTGCTCAGAAGAAAATGGGCGACACCATGGGTGTTGACCAAGGTAAAAGTGTTGCAGTAACGCTTGAATTGGCCGCTGATGTGAACGCTGACCCTAGGTCTGTGTTGGTTGTTTCAGTACACAGAGCTGATGGCTCACCAATGCCTATCGCTGCGGCTCGTTACCCATTGGGTACTTTCCCTCGTACTGTTGTGCTCGATGACGGCAATAGCATGATGGAAGGTCTGAAGCTGTCTAGCCTTGAAACTCTGATGGTTCGAGCTAGGCTTGATACAGATGGCAACGTTTCAACTCGCGATGGTGATTGGTACGGTGAAAGTGAAGTGGTTGAACTGGGTGCTCCAGTGACTATCAACATCAATAAGCAATATTAATCATCAGTTTGCATAGGTGTTAGCTATTCCGATTTTGCGATAAACGGTATAGACTTACGCAAACAATTGAGGCCAGCGATTGCTGGCCTTTTTTATTATTCCTTATGGAAAAGGTGATATGTCTATCAGTGTTTTAAGACTCTCGAGTTTATTATTTATCGCAAGCTTAACGGTGGGTTGCTCTAGCGCGCCGGACGAAAGCGTTAACGATGATAACTTCGAAACCTCTGAATACGTCGAAGAGTCCCACCCGAACGATCCTTTTGAAGGCTTCAACAGAGCGATGTGGGATATCAACTACGAATATCTAGATCCTTATTTGGTTCGCCCTGTTTCTCTCGCTTATGTTGACTATACTCCTGTGCCAATACGTTCTGGCATTTCCAATTTTCTAGCCAACTTAGACGAGCCATCAAGTATGGTGAACAACCTCATTATGGGCAATGGTGAAAAAGCACTCGACCATTTTAATCGTTTTTGGATTAACTCAACGATTGGTTTGTTAGGCTTAATCGATATTGCCAGCGAAGCAGGGATCACCAAGTACGACGACAAATCATTTTCTGATGCGATTGGTCATTACGGGGTAGGTAATGGTCCGTATTTTATGGTGCCGGGTTATGGTCCACTAACGACGCGTGAAGTCACTGAAACCGTCGATGGTTTGTATGTCCCTCTATCGTTTTTGAACTTTTGGGCTAGCTTAGGTAAGTGGGCATTTGAAGGTATGGAGACTCGCGCTCAGTTAGTGTCACAAGAATCACTATTGGACGACTCGCCAGATCCATATGCTTTGACTCGTGAGGTCTACATTCAACGTCGTGACTTTAAAGCCGAAATTGAACCTGAAGAGTTTGATCTCGAAGAAGAAGACTTCATTGATGGTTATCTAGAAGATTACTAGAAATACGTTTTAGAAAATCGACAAAAGAAAGGCTCGATGTTGATACAACATCGAGCCTTTTTAATGCTTGTTACTTTAGATTAAGTAAAACAGATTAGAAGTGGTAGTCAGCTTGTACACCAACTAGCCAAACATTACCCGTTGTTGTACCAATAAATTGGCCGCCAACAGCTTCGGCTGCATCGTCAGATGCGTAACCGCGAGATTCTGTGATGGGAGCATCTTTAGCAATGATGTAAGTAAAGCCAGCATCCAATGAAAGCTGTTCAGACCATTGGTAACCAGCACCAACACTTAACCATGTGCGGTCAGTTTCTGGAATAGTGATAGTACGGTTTTTATCGCTAACTGCAGAAGTATCGTAAGCCACACCTGTACGTAGTGCCAGTTTAGGGTCAATTTGGTAAGTTGCGCCTACAGCAAAGCGATAGTTATCTTCCCAATTCTCAACCTTAACTGTATGGCTACCATATGTATCTAGCTCAGCTTGCAATTTTTCGAAAGAACTCCAGTCAGTCCAATTAAAACTAGCATGGATTGCAAGTGCTTTAGTGAGTTGATGGAAACTTGCAAGCTCTGCTGTTGCAGGAAGTGCTAACATCATATGTCCATTGTCACGTTGACCAGGTGTCATGCCAAAGCCGATGCCTTCTGCGTGACCTTCTAACTTCAGCTCAACCTCAGACTTGTAGGCAAAACCGATACGGTGGTCTTCGTTGATCTGCCACGCTGTACCTACTTGCCAACCCCAAGCGGTGTCTTCACCTTCCATATATTTCAGTGTAGTGCCTTCTGGAGCTGAGATCGGCATTTGGTTTGAATCTAGACCAATTGCATTTTTCGCTGGTGCTGTTGCACCGAAGCTGCCTTCACCCATAACGTAACGGATACCGCCACCAATGCTTACTTGCTCAACAACTTGATAAGCGAAGTTTAAGTTAGCTTCTTTAGTGATTACGCTTGCTTCGTTACCGAAATGAGATGCGTTGAAGTCGTCACCTAAATTCGTTTCCATTCCGTAATTCGTGCCAAATGCAAAACCGATAGCAAACTTTTCGTTGTAACGGTGAGAAATGTAAAGATTCGGGATAATAGCGTCATCTGCGAAATCGTTTGAAGATGCTTGGCTTGTACCTAACGCTGGGTGAGCGTGGTTTACTTCACCTTTAACATCAATGTTAGGGTTAACGTAAATACCACCAACAGAAACTTGTGTACCTTCTAGGTAAGTTAGCATTGCAGGGTTACGCCATTGAGCATCTGCACCGTCCGCCATTGCAGCCTCACCAGCGTATGCACGGCCTAGGCCTGTTGCTGAGTATTCTGCTAGTTGAAAGCCTGCCGCGTGAGTAACGGTAGAAGTCGAAAGTAGTCCAACTGCCACTGCAGTAGATTGAAGGGTCTTATTCATTTTCATTATTATGTTCGCTGAATCATAAGTATTTAGTGGCGTGATTCTACTTTTAGAGTCATTACTTTAAAAATGAAATTCGAATAAAACAGTGTTTTAGGGATTAAATGAGTAAATGTGTTTAATTATTAGAGAAATAATCTAAATGTTTCGGCCGTGTTGCGAAATTTGAGCGTACACTTGTAGGCATACTTTGCCTTTGCAGCCTACAACTGTAAGCTTAAATCGAAGTTAGTCAGTAGTTTAGACAACAAAAAAGGGTCGCGTAATGCGACCCTTTGAGATTATTAACTTCGATTATATTAGAAGCTACGGCTGTACTGCAGGCCCAGTAGGATTGCATCAGCGTGTGTAGTGCCGTTTAGTTGTCCGCCAATACCAGTTTCTTTAACATCAACATCATCACCTAGTAGGTATGTAAAGCCAAAGTCTACATTAGATGCTGTATTGATGTGGTAAGTGAAACCAGCTGAGAACCATTGACGGTCAGAATCTGGTACTGAGATAGATGTTACTGAGTCTTGTGCGCTCGTGTCATACATATAACCCGTACGTAGTGTCCAAGTGTCATTTAGGTAGTAAGTACCGCCGATAGCGTAGTGCCAACCGTCTTGCCATTGATAATTCTTGTCATATGAGCCTGGAATTGCACCTTGTGAAAGGTTCTTAAATTCGATTTGGTCGAAGTCACCCCAGCCGATCCATTGTACTGAGTAATGCACAGCAAATTTAGTGTCTTCAAGTTTATGAAAACCTGAGAATTCAACCATATCTGGTAATGGTAGTGTAATCTCTTGACCTTTATCATCTTTAGCCGTCAACTCTGGACTGTAACGGTAAGCTAGACCAAAACGGTTATTTTCATCAAGTTCATAGACAGTGCCTAGGTTAAATCCAACAGCCCAACCATCAGCTTCATCTACGTCAATTAGAGGTGTGGCAACCTGTGAACCACTGAATGCCTCTCGCTTCATTGTACCCTGACCGTAAATAAGGTCTAAACCAGCACCAAAGCTCCACTGCTCGTTTAGGCGATATGAACCAGCAAGACCAAAGTTGATACTCATTACATCAGTCAAACCACCAAATTCAGATGCTTCATAGTTATCTGAGAATTCAGTTTTAGTACCGAAGTTTGAGTATGCATTCACACCCCAAGCAAATTTATCGTTTACAGGCACGATAAGGTGGATATTGGGTGCGATAGAGGTGTCACCTACATCATCTACGTCGGAAACACCACCAGGTGCTGAAGTGTAAGTTGTATCTTTAACTTCAATCATTGAAGTGATGCTTTCAAAACCAAGAGATAGCTCAGTTTTGTCAAACAGTGCCATTGCTGCAGGGTTACGTGCCATTACTGACGCGTTATCTGCGATTACTGCATCACCAGCGAATGCACGGCCGATGCCAGTTGCTGATTGTGCGTTAAGTTGGAAACCTGCTGCCATCGCTTGCGAAGACGCCAGTGTAATTGTTACTGCTAAAAGAGACTTTTTAAACAGACGCGTGTTGTTGGTAGTCATTCATTTATTCCTTTATATATCCGCCTCTACAGGGCGATTAATTTGAGCAATTGCTCAATGGTGGCTGATCCTATTCGCAAGTATACGATATACAAATCCGACCATTGAGAATTTTGAGTGGAAAATTATGGAAATGACGCCTATCTGGCACGAAAATGGTGAGAAATACTGTTTTTTAGAGTTTTAACTCTAGAGGTATTGGTGTGGTGAATGGTTTTGTGATTTGTTTATAAATAAAGCCCAGCAATATCAAGAGTATAATTGCTGGGCCTTTTGGGAACGGGGCTTTAGAGGTGTGTTAGCCCATAGGTTTGATGATTTTTGTCAGCTTTTCGGCGATTTTAGAAACGTTCTCACCATCTTCACCTACGAGGATCAGGCTGCTGTTATCGATCGGTGTTACCGAACCAGACATGCCTTCTTCGTCAAAGTCGACAGATTTGTCTGTTGGAATACCTGTTAAAAATAGCGTTACTTTGCCTTTTTCACCTTGGAAAACCATGTGCATTGCATTGGACTTCCCGAAACCACAGTGGTTCAGGTAGTAGACATGATAAGGGAATGCCTCATCAAACTGGTAAGCAAATGGATTCATTTTTGCGTTGATTTGTTGTGATGTCACTTGTTCGTCGATTGAACTCACAAAGCTTTTTTCATCAACAACATGTTTCATCGCAGTATCGACCAAACTTGCTTGAGCTGGAGCAACCAGTGCGTTTCCCCAATTAACCTGTCCAACCAATAAGCCCGCAACAAACGCCACTGAAGCGGCCATCGCCATTGCTCGACGAGCAAAATTAGGTCTTACGACTTTACTCTCTTCGCTTGAGGTCTGATTGAATAGAATGCGATCGGCAAGATCATCTGGCACATCCACATTCATTGCTGAATGGATCTGCTTATCAAGCGATAGTACATCGTCTAAGAAATGACTATTGGCTTCGCTGTTTGCTACTGCATTGATAATATCTGGTGTTCGTTGTTTAGGTTCCGACAAAACACGACGACGAAATTCTAAATCATCCATTATGTTGCCCCCTCTCTGCCTCTTCTGTATCCAGCATCTCTTTCAACTGATTTCGAGCTCTGAATAAACGTGTCATTACTGTGTTTTTGTTGAGATTGAGAATATCGGCAATCTCTTCACCACTAAATCCACCAATGACTTGTAGAAAGAGTGGTTCACGGTAATCAACTTCAAGTTTCATGATCTGAGCTTGCAACCATTGGTGTTGGTGATGCGGGTCGTCACTGACACTAGCATCATTACCATGATCGTCGATATCAACCAGATCAAACTGTTTGCGTTCAAAGCGTCTCGCGTTTTCGCGTCTTAAGATGGTAATTAGCCAAGATTTAGCGGCTTTTTCATCTTGAAGGCTATCGAGTGACTTCCATGCACGAAGGCAAGTCTCTTGCACTAAGTCTTCGGCAACGGTTTTGTCTTTGCATAACCAATAGGCGTAGCGAAACAGGTCACGATGATAGGCACGCACGAGTGCTTCGTATTTTCTTTGTTTGTCCATATCAGAGTTGACCGGACGCTTGGCAGTTTTCTTTCCAAACATTTTTATTATCGACACACGAGCCTCCATAATTGCTCTGTGTATAGCTGTCTTCTATACGTTGTGCTTTGTTTTTATATTGTGTTTCGTTTTTAGAGTTACCGATTTACTGGAAATCGTAAAATCACAATGAAAATTGATCTACTTCAAAATCTAAGGCTTCGAACAAGCTATAGTACACCTTGTCGTCTAGTTAGTCATTCGTGGCTAGCATGTTGAGCAAGACGACACTTCCTTTTGAAGGCTGACTTTACTTTCTCCTAATCAGGAAACTGATTATTTCAATTGGCGTTAAGTTAATTGCTTTATATACATTCCGACCACACATCTTTGTGTGGTTTTTTTTTGCCTCAAGAAAACAATCCCCAAACACTGTAGTAACAGTGCCCTTTAACAATAGTTTAGTCTCTTAGGACAACCTTTCACCCCAAAAGGTTCGCCTGAAGGTACAGTTAAATTTTCAAACAGTGAGATACTCGTATCACGTTTATTTAAACGCTTGTTTGATTTAATTAACAACTTCTTTACAATGCTTCAGGTCAGACCTCTTAACTTTAAGGAGAAACCATGGGCAAACAGGAAGTCAAAACCCGTTCTGGAGAACGTGTTGCCGTTGTCGCTGGATTACGAACCCCATTCGCTCGTCAGAGCACTGAATTTAGTCAAGTGCCTGCGGTCGACTTAGGCAAAATGGTCGTGAGTGAAATGCTTGCGAGAACAGATGTCGATCCTGCGCTAATTGAACAAGTTGTGTTTGGTCAAGTGGTACAGATGCCAGAAGCGCCAAATATTGCACGTGAAATTGTGCTTGGCACCGGCATGGATATTAATACCGATGCGTACAGTGTGACACGAGCTTGTGCAACTAGCTTTCAAGCGGCGGTTAACGTGACTGAGAGCATTATGGCGGGCACGATTGATGTCGGTATTGCCGGTGGTGCGGATTCCTCTTCTGTATTGCCTATCGGTGTTTCTAAGAAGTTGGCGGCAAATTTATTGGCGTTAAGCAAAACGAAAACTATGGGTCAAAAGCTGAAGATTCTTAAAACGCTTTCAGTGAAAGATCTAATGCCAGTCCCACCAGCTGTCGCTGAGTACTCAACAGGCCTTTCAATGGGTCAAACAGCAGAGCAGATGGCTAAAACCCATAGCATTACTCGTCAAGAGCAAGATGCACTCGCTCATCGATCTCATTCTTTGGCTTCTAAAGCCTGGAAAGAGGGGAAAATCAAAGATGAAGTGATGACTGCATTCCCAGCACCTTATAAAAAATACCTAGCTGAAGATAACAATATTCGCCACGACTCAACCGTTGAGGGTTACGCTAAATTACGCCCAGCATTTGATAGAAAGTACGGTAGTGTTACTGCAGCCAATGCGACACCGCTTACTGATGGTGGTGCAGCAGTGATGTTGATGCGAGAAGGCAAAGCAAAAGAACTAGGCTTAGAAGTGCTTGGTTATATCCGTGGTTATGCGTTTTCAGCGATTGGTGTTGAAACAGATATGTTGATGGGTCCAACTTACGCGACTTCTCAAGTGTTGAAGAACACAGGCCTCGAGCTTTCAGATTTGACGTTGATCGAGATGCACGAAGCATTTGCAGCCCAAGTTCTGGCTAACGTCAAAATGTTTGCAAGCGATGAATTTGCTCAGAAGAATTTAGATCGTGACAAAGCGATCGGTGAGATTGATATGGAGAAGTTCAACGTCCTGGGTAGCTCAATTGCTTATGGTCACCCGTTTGCAGCAACTGGTGCACGTATGATGACTCAAACATTACGTGAATTGAAACGTCGCGGTGGCGGCTTGGCACTGAATACAGCTTGTGCGGCTGGTGGTTTAGGTGCAGCAATGATCTTGGAGGTAGAATAATGTCTACGACTCTTGATGCAAAAAAAGAAAAAGAAGTAGTCACTCAACCAGACTCAGCGACTGCCATTGAATCGAAAAATAGTGAACCAACCAATAAGAAAGCAGCGTTTTCTCTGAGTATCGATGATCAAGATATTGCATGGCTTGCGATCGATGTGCCAAACGAGAAAATGAACACACTGCAAGCCGCTTTTGCTGAAGAAATGAAAGCTATTTTTGAGCAGCTAAAAGAAAAGCAAAGTCGAGTTAAAGGCTTGATCGTACATTCATTGAAGCCAGATAATTTTATCGCTGGTGCTGATGTGCGAATGCTTGATGCGTGTAAAACCGCTGATGAAGCACAGTCCCTCGCCCGTCAAGGGCAAGAGATGTTCCAAACATTATCTGATTTGCCTTATCCAGTGGTTGCAGCGATACATGGCCCTTGTTTAGGCGGTGGTTTAGAGCTAGCTCTTTCCTGTGACTATCGCGTATGTACCGATTCAGACAAGACTCGTCTTGGTTTGCCAGAAGTCCAACTAGGTTTGTTGCCCGGCTCGGGCGGCACACAACGTCTTCCTCGCCTTATTGGTTTATTGCCATCTCTGGACTTAATCCTTACGGGTAAGCAGTTGCGTGCTAAGAAAGCAAAATCTTTAGGTGTAGTCGATGCTTGTGTTCCGGAAACTATCTTGCTCGAAGTGGCTAAAAGCTTTGTTGAAAAGAATGCTGGTAGCAAAAAAGGCAAACGCCTAGCGTCTCAAAATCAGGCTTCAACTAAAGAAAAGCTAATTTCACGTAATGGCCTTGGTCGTAAAGTGATTTTCGAACAAGCTTCTAAGAAAACTAATCAGAAAACACGCGGCAATTACCCAGCAGCAGATGCGATTCTTGATGTAATTCGTTATGGCCTCGAGAACGGCTTCGACAAAGGCCTTCAGTATGAAGCAAAGCGTTTCTCTGAGCTGGTGATGACTTCGGAATCCAAAGCCCTGCGTTCGATTTTCTTCGCAACCACTGAAATGAAAAAAGAGCACGGTGCAGACGCAGAGCCTAAAGCCGTTAAGCGTGTTGGGGTGTTGGGTGGTGGCCTAATGGGGGCTGGTATTAGCCATGTTAGTGTTGCTAAAGCTAAAGTGCCGGTTCGCATTAAAGACGTTTCCAACGAAGGCGTTCTGAACGCACTTAACTACAACTTTAAGTTGTTCGACAAGCAGCGTAAACGTCGCATTTTGAGTAAAGCTGAACTTGAAAGCAAAATGCTGCAGCTTTCTGGTGGCATCGATTTTACGAGCTTTAATCACACCGATGTCGTGATTGAAGCCGTATTTGAAGACCTTGATCTCAAGCAATCGATGATTGCCGACATTGAGGCGAATGCGAAACCTGAGACTATTTTTGCGACCAACACTTCTTCATTGCCAATCCACAAGATTGCAGAGAAGGCACAGCGACCAGAAAACGTTGTGGGCCTTCACTACTTCAGCCCAGCAAATAAAATGCCATTGGTTGAAGTTATTCCTCATGAAACAACGTCAGAAGAGACGATTTCGACAGTTGTGGCATTAGCGAAGAAGCAAGGCAAGACCCCGATTGTTGTTAAAGACACGGCTGGTTTTTATGTGAACCGTATTCTTGCTCCGTACATGAATGAAGCTGCGCACTTGTTACTGGCGAATGAGCCGATTGAAAAACTTGACAGCGTGTTACTGGATTTCGGTTTCCCGGTTGGCCCAATTACCTTGTTAGATGAGGTAGGTGTTGATATCGGAGCGAAGATTATTCCGATTTTAGTGAATGAACTCGGCGATCGTTTCCAAGGCCCTGATGTGTTCGATATTCTTTTAAATGACAACCGTAAAGGTCGTAAGAGTGGTAAAGGTTTCTACACTTACAAAGGTAAGAAGAAAGAAGTCGATAAGTCAGTTTACAAGCTGCTTAAGCTACAACCAGATCCTAAGTTGAGCGATAACGATATCGCAATGCGCTGTGTGCTTCCTATGCTAAACGAAGCGGTTCGCTGCCTGGATGATGGTATTATACGTAGTCCAAGAGACGGTGATATCGGTGCTATTTTCGGCATTGGTTTCCCGCCATTCTTAGGTGGGCCTTTCCGTTATATGGACCAAGTGGGCATTAAGTCACTGGTTGAGATGATGAACGATTTCGCTAAGAAGTACGGTGATCGTTTCGCACCATGTGATGGCCTACTGACACGTGCTGGTTTGGATGAGTCTTTTTATAAGTAACTCTCTAGTACGCTAATTATTGAGCCCGCATCAAGTTGATGCGGGCTTTTCTGTTTTATGGGTGAGCGAGAGGAATGAGATTCTCGATTCAATTGTTCCTCTTTCTCGGGAATAACGAGCGAGAGACAAAAAGTAAGTTATTGCGTTGATAAATGAGAGGGCAAACACATCTCAATCAAAACTATCGTCATCTCCTAAAGCGACGAAGGAGCGTAATAGGAGATCTGCTTTTATATTGCCCCAATAAAAAAGGTTGATGCATCCGCATCAACCTTCGGTTTTTTATCTAGAATTACTAGCCAAGTTCAGTATCTTTCGGACGTAACTGAAACTCATCAATAGAGCCTATTTCCACACCTGCGGACAGCTTTTCTTCTTCATGGTGTGCATTACCTTGCGCGTGCATAATCAGACGATTTGCCGTACGAGGTTTAAGTTGACTGACCACAAAACGCATCATGTCCGAGCGAGTCAGCTCTTTGAGCTCTTCTAGTACGCGATCCCTTTGGTTGAATTCCAAATCTTTATTGCCAATCGCAACCCATAAGCGCTGAGCTCTACCTCGTAAAGTCGTATCTGGCGTTGAAATCTGATTCCAAAGCCCGCGCTTGCTGCTGTGCCATTGATAGTCATTAAGTTCCAACAACACCATATAAAAGGCATTGAGGAATTCATCTATAGAAGCTAACAAGCCTGCTGGAGCTGCATTAGGCGACTGCACGTAAAGTACAATACCTGGGTGCCGGTTCAGCGGCATGTTGCCAGTGCCGACCATATAGCCTAGTTGCTGCTTGGTGCGAATCTCATGGAAGAACGTAGCTGACATCAAGTGGTTTGCCAACGAATACAGTGCAATGTTTTTAGGTGAGATATCCGGACATTGGTAGTAAACCACAATTGCCGAATCATCTTGATTACACACAACTTCACGTTGGAAACTGCCGTTTTCACCAAGCATGATTAATGGACGCAATGACTCTTCGTAAGCCTGATCTTGAACACGCAGTGCATCTTTAAGTGTTTCAGCCATCTTATGAGCATCAGCTTGTCGCCAATCGCCATACACAAACATTTCTACGTGCAGTTCTGCCAAGATAGCTTGAACAAAGGAAGAAAGCTCATCGACCTCTATCGTTTCCAAGGCTTCTATCAAAACGGAATAGGGTGGGTTGTTTGGCTGAAGTATTCCAGTCATCGCATTAAATAGCTGAGAAATAGGACGATCTTGCGATGCGTTGTTCCAGTTTCTGAGCAATTGATGCTTGATCGTTTCGAAGCGTGTTGGACTAAAGTTACGAGCTTGGAAATGTTCAAGGATCATATTGAGCAACTGTGGCTGCTTCTCGCTGAACCCAGAAAGAGTTAGAGTCACGCCGCCTTGATGGGTATACATGTTGTAACCCATACCAGCAATTTCAGCCTGATAGGTATCTTTTTCAAGTGAGTCCAAAAACATTTCTACACATAGGCGAGTTTTTACGATGTTTCTCGGGCTAGCTACCGAATGAGGGCTGTCGATAGCAATATATACGACACCTTTAGGCACTCGAAACTGATGGTCTTGCAGGTGCCATAGTTTAAAGCCGTCAAGCTCTTCCAATAGTTGTGGGTGTTCAGCGTTGCCTTCGATCTCAGCCGGATCGAGGTCATAGCAAATAAATGGGTTTTTGCTGGGTAGCTCAAACTGCCAACCGGGATTTATGCACATAAAACACTGAGTTTGCTCTGTGCTGAAAGGCGTGACCGAGTAGGGCGTAAAGTACCACTTTGCTTCTCTATCGTATTCCAAACCTTGAGCAACGATGGTCGCACGCATGTTTTCGACAGATAGGTAAGAAAGCAAAGAACGTTGTAACTCTTCGTCAAAATGCGACATTTTATAATCGCCATACACCACGTCTTGCTCTTGGTAGTGCTGCATGTTGATCACGAGGTGACTGACAACATCGAGTGGCCGTGCTGGTTCTTGAAAGCGGAATGCAGATTCTAAAACCGCGCGCTTTTCTAAATAGCGCCACTCTTCAATGCCTTGTTGTTCGATCAGTTTGATGTATTGAAACACCGCTTGGATAATATGGTCTGTTTTAGTCAAACCTTCGATGGTCAATGAACAACTCACAGTGAAATCACGATAGTTACTGCCGCTTGCGCCGCCACCAGCTGAGAGTGAGGTTATCCAACCTTTCTCTTTTAACTGCATCATCAAGCTACCTTCCCCTTCATAACCTAAAAGGTGTGCAAAGAATGACAATGGCTTAATACCATAGTGCTCATCCATGCTTGGCATCGGGAAGGTTAAAATCAGTTTGCGAACTTCTTTTATCGGCTCAACGTGGACCTGTACGCCCGTGCTTAACTCGCCAATAATAGGCACTTCAACCTTTTTACCTTGTAGATTGTGATTGGTGATTGAGTTAAAACGATTCTCCACCCAACTTTGCATCTCATCTAATGATTGGTTGCCAGACAATGTCAGTGTCATTAAATCTGCAGAGTACTGTTGCTGGTGGAAAGCTAAGATCTCTTGTCGAATTGTTTCACCGTTTCTGTCGCCTAACGTATCGATATTACCGACAGAAAACTTCGAGAATGGGTGATTGTGGTTCACTAATTCTTTGGTAACTTGGTACAAGCGTCGTGAGTCATCATTGAGTTTCATCTTGTACTCAGAATCCACCGCTTGGCGTTCTTTATCTAGTGCTTCTTCGTTAAAAAGTGGTGCTGTAAAAAATTGGCTGAATCGATCGAGTGCTGTTTCAAATGCATTCAATTCGACATCAAAAAAGAAGCAGGTATGTTCTGTTCCGGTCCAAGCGTTGTTACTACCGCCATGTTGGCTGATAAAACTTTGGAACTCTCCGACCTTTGGATACTTTTCAGTTCCCAAAAATAGCATATGCTCTAAGTAGTGAGCTAACCCCTCTCGGTCTGCAGGGTCATCAAAGTGCCCAACATTAACGGCGAGTGCGGCTGCAGCTTTTTGAGCGTTTTGATCTTGAACTAACATTACTCGCAATCCGTTATTTAGCGTTAGGTAACGGTATTGATGTTCATCATTAGGGCTTAAATGCACAGAAGCATCTCCAGAGAAGGTGGTTTTTAAATTATGTACGTGATGATTTGAGGTGCAAACCTTGCGTTCATATTTTGGGATATCAAGAGCTTTTTGGCGACTTCTAAATCACTTTTATCGATTTTTATCAGTGATTTATTTTCTTTTAATAAGATTGTTAAGAAAGTCGGACTCTTTAGCAAGTGACTTGATATAATTATTTATATAGACTGCGGATTCTCTGGATTGAGAGCCAAACGCTAAGTAGCGTATCGCTGATATGGGATATATCGACTTTCGAAATGTTACGTAGACAGGACTGAACATGAAAATATTCATAATGCGCCACGGTGAAGCAGAACATTTTGCTAACTCGGATGCAGAACGAGCGTTAACGAAGCGCGGCAAAATGGCGTCTCTTGCGGTGGCACAAGCTGCAAATGAGCAAGGGTTCAGCCAGTTCGATAAAGTGCTTGTGAGCCCATATCTAAGGGCACAAGAAACATGGTTAGAGATCTCTCAGGCGTTTTCTGGAAAAAAAGTAGAAACCTGTGATGATATTACCCCTTATGGTATGTCCGACGATGTGTTTGATTTGGCTTTAGCTATGGCTGAAGTAGAAAAACTAGAGAACATTTTATTTGTTTCTCATTTACCTCTAGTTGGCTACTTAACCGCAGAGTTTGCGACAGGCATGGCACCGCCCATGTTTCCGACTTCTGGTTTAGCTTGTATTGAATTTGACCTTCAGACACAAAAGGGCGAGTTGCTTTGGAACATTAATCCATAGGCTGACAAAGCTTGGTGAAATCCTAAAGACAACAATAAGCAAAGATAAATAGAAAGGGCACCTCAATCATATTGAGGTGCCCTTTGTTGTTTTGGCTTTGGGGGAAGGAGTTAATCGGTAACAAGTAAACCCGTCGAGTAAATGAGAGTTACTTCTCAGGAATTGAAAGCAAAACCAGTAGTGCGCCATTACCACCAAATTCTAAAGGTGCTTGGTGAAAAGCCATTACATCTGGGTGTTGTGCTAACCACAAAGGCACTTTTTGTTTAAGAATGTGCTTACCGATACCATGTTGCACGCAAGCACAAGCTACGCTCTCTTTAATACAGTGAGCAATCATAGCTCCTAGTTCGCGCTTTGCTTCTTGTTGTGTCATACCATGCATATCTAGGTACACGTCAGGCACGTAAACACCGCGACGCAGTCGCTTGACTTCGTATTTAGAGACATCATCACGCGCATAGCGTGTTGGCCCTTCCTCACTAAGGTGCGGAATGAACTCGTCAGAGAAATAAAACTCGCTATCGCTGGCTTGTCTTGCCGTTCGAGTAATTTCTTTTTGTTTGGCATTTCTTTTTGGCTGCTGGACTATGGTATCCTGTTGCAACTTTTTAACGCCCTTTACTGCATCGTTGAACAGGGCGAAATCGTCATCAAAGTCGGTGTCTTTTTTGCTCATCAGGTTATGAATTCTAATTAGAAACGTAATTAGCAGTATTGTAGCGCTTTTCGGAGACAATTTTGGATAAGATTTTTGTAGAAGAAGCGGTATCAGAACTACACACGCTTCAAGATGTGATTCGTTGGACTGTTAGCCGCTTTAACGCAGCGGGCCTATTTTATGGTCACGGCACTGATAACGCGTGGGATGAGGCGGTACAACTTATTTTACCTACTCTTTATCTACCGATTGATGTTCCCTCGCACGTTATGAACTCTCGTCTAACGAGCAGCGAGCGTTTACGCATCGTTGAACGTGTGATCAAGCGTATCAATGATCGTACACCAACGGCTTACCTAACCAATAAAGCTTGGTTCTGTGGCCTTGAGTTTTTTGTTGATGAGCGTGTTCTTGTGCCTCGCTCTCCAATTGGTGAATTGATCGAAGCTCAGTTCCAACCATGGTTAACTGAAGAACCAGTTCGTATCATGGATATGTGTACGGGTAGTGGTTGTATTGCTATCGCATGTGCTCACGCTTTCCCAGATGCTGAAGTTGACGCGATTGATATCTCGACGGATGCACTACAAGTTGCAGAGCAGAACGTTCAAGATCACGGCATGGAGCAACAAGTATTCCCAATCCGTTCAGATCTTTTCCGTGATTTGCCTAAAGAGAAATACAACCTGATCGTATCGAACCCACCTTACGTGGACGAAGAAGATATGAACAGCCTACCGGAAGAGTTTACTCATGAGCCGGAACTTGGCCTAGCAGCGGGTACTGATGGCCTTAAACTGGTTCGCCGTATTCTGTCTAACGCACCAGATTACCTAACTGATGATGGTATCTTGATCTGTGAAGTGGGTAACTCAATGGTTCACATGATGGACCAATACCCTGAGATTCCATTCACTTGGATTGAGTTCTCAAATGGTGGCCATGGCGTATTCATGATCACTCGCGAGCAGTTAGTGGCTTGTGCAGGTGAGTTTTCAATCTACAAAGACTAAACCGTTTTAGTTAGATAGGGATATCAGTTAACAACTGAATAAACCCTCTCGGTATTAATTCAAACGCCATACAGCAATGTATGGCGTTTTTTATTGTCCACATTGAGGCTGTTTGCGCTTAGAGCGAAGATGTTACGCTCAGTATTTAGTTGCTTAATATGAATAATTATTACATATTGATGCTTAATATTTAGACGTTCTAGTGAGTTAAGGAGAATTCGCGATGAGTTTTGATACATGGATTTATTATTTACTAGCAGTGCTGATACTGACAGCTTCACCTGGGCCAAGTTCTTTATTGTGCATGACCAAGGGTGTGCAGTCTGGTTTTAAGTTATCAATATTTACTGCCTTGGGTAGCTTGACCGCGATTACCGGAATTCTTACGTTATCGTTTACCGGTTTGGGTGTGATTATCGCTTCGTCGGAACTGGTTTTTAACATTATCAAATGGACTGGTGCTGCCTATCTTATCTACCTTGGTTGGAAATCATTACGTTCTAGCCAGCAAGATTATGACAAATTATCGAATCAAAAAGCAGATTCTCAATCTGTTAAAGAGAGCGCTGCAAAGCATTATGTCAGTGGTTTTATTGTTGGTGCGAGTAACCCTAAAGCGATTTTGTTTTTTACCGCACTTTTCCCACAGTTTATTGATCCTTCAATAGCACTTCTTCCTCAGTTTGCTGTGTTCGCTTTGACCTTCGCTGTGATGGAGTTATCTTGGTTATTGGTTTACGCCTATCTAGGAGCTAAATCATCTAATTGGTTGTTCGCTAAAGGTAGAGCCAAGGTTTTTAATCGTGTGACTGGTGGTGTCTTTATTGGTGCTGGTGCACTGCTTTCGACGACAAGCCGAGCATAACTTTCTGTTTTATAATAGAGGTGAATGATTACGGAATATTCTTGATGCTGTAATAAAAGGTTAATATTAATGTGCTTGCTGATATCGGCATAAAGTCGATATATTGGTGTTACACCATCACGTTCTCAAGGAGAGACATATGCAGCATCAAGAAATGATTCAACACAGTAACTTTGGCGTAATCAGTCGTACTTGGATTTTCTCTACTCTTTCTCTTCTGGGTATTCTCGCTCTAATGTAGCCTGCTTTTCGGCTCTATATTTTCAGTTTTTATTATGAATACACTTTTCAAAAAGTCTTCAAAGTCAGAACTCTTATTCTCGTAAATGTGGCTCTTCTCATCAGTCTAGCCACCTAATTTTTCTCTTCGCAAAGCAGTCAAGTCCTTTTCGCTCAACAAACTAGACACGTAAGCCAATCTGAAGTTGTTACTAAACTGTGATAATCTTAAGTTATCTTTTATCTACAGTGTGCCTCTCATGTCTGTCTGGGATTCTATTTCATTTAACAATCGATTTACTGCATTACCTCGACTGTTCTATACCCCAATTCAACCTACACCGCTCAGTAATGTTCAATGGCTCTCATGGAACCATAACCTTGCGAATGAACTCGGCTTTCCGTCATTTGAAGATGCTTCTGAGGAATTGCTTGAGACGTTATCGGGCAATGTTGAACCTGATCAATTCTCACCAGTAGCAATGAAATACGCTGGCCATCAGTTTGGCTCTTATAACCCTGATTTAGGTGATGGAAGAGGGTTGTTATTAGCTCAAGTTGTTGCTAAATGTGGTGAAACGTTCGACTTACACCTTAAAGGTGCAGGTAAAACGCCTTATTCTCGTATGGGTGACGGGCGCGCTGTTATTCGTTCAACTGTACGTGAGTACCTGTGTAGTGAAGCAATGGCAGGGCTTAATATCCCAACCACACGTGCATTAGCCATGATGACCAGTGACACGCCAGTTTACCGCGAGAAGCAAGAGTGGGGCGCATTGTTGGTGCGTGCTACTGAATCACACATCCGTTTCGGTCATTTTGAACACCTTTTTTATACCAATCAATTGGCTGAGCATAAGTTGTTGGCCGATAAAGTGATTGAATGGCACTTCCCTGAGTGTTTGGATGCTGAGAAACCTTACGCTGCTATGTTTAACCTGATTGTTGACCGCACCGCAGAAATGGTGGCCTTGTGGCAAGCGAATGGTTTTGCTCATGGGGTGATGAACACCGATAACATGTCGATCATCGGGCAAACCTTCGATTACGGCCCGTTTGCATTTCTTGATGAATATGATCCTCGCTTGATCTGCAACCATTCCGATTATCAAGGTCGTTATGCTTTCAATCAGCAACCTCGAATTGGATTGTGGAACCTATCGGCACTGGCTCACTCACTTTCTCCGTTGGTGGATAAGGCCGATTTAGAGGCGGCGTTAGAGCAGTACGAACCACAAATGAACGGTTATTTCAGTCAGATGATGCGTCGTAAGTTAGGGCTGCTTTCGAAACAAGAGGGCGACAGTCGTTTGTTTGAATCTATGTTCGAGCTGATGTCGCAAAACAAAGTCGATTACCCAAGGTTCTTTAGAACGCTGTCGAACCTAGATACATTGAAGCCTCAAGACGTGATTGATTTGGTTATCGATCGCGAGGCCGCGAAGCTATGGGTAGATAACTATTTACAGCGCTGCGAATTAGAAGAGAGTTCAGTGGTAAAGCGCTGCGAAAACATGCGACAGGTAAACCCGAAATACATTCTCAGAAACTATCTAGCTCAACTAGCTATCGATAAAGCTGAGCGCGGTGATAGTAGCGACATTGACGCTTTGATGGTGGTGCTTGCAAACCCTTATGCGGAACATCCGGACTATGAACATCTAGCGGCTCTACCTCCTGAGTGGGGCAAAGCCATGGAGATCAGCTGCTCGTCATAATTAACCAATAGCGGATTGAGCCGTTAAGATTCAGATAGAGGTCACTAAGTTGTGATCTTTATCTGTTTGTTCTTCTAACTTTACAAACATGTCAATAATCAAACAATCGGCCAGCCTATACACTATGTGAATAAGTTGTAAATTTAATAGGTTTGGGCGATGCCAACAAATACTCGAATTCTCGTGGTGGATGATGATCAAGAAATCCGCGAACTGCTGGAAGAGTACCTCACAAAATCTGGTTTCGATGTTTCTTCTGTGGGAGATGGTGTTGAACTAGAAGCTCACTTGCAAAAGCAAGGTTATCCAGATCTGATTCTGCTTGATGTGATGCTACCCGGTGATGATGGTTTTACCTTGTGCCAACGAGTCCGCAAACGATCCAATGTGCCAATCATCATGCTAACGGCGGTATCGGATGAAACCGACCAGATTATCGGTTTAGAAATTGGTGCCGATGACTACATCGCCAAACCGTTTAGCCCTCGTCAGTTAATGGCTCGTATTAAAGCGTTATTACGACGTGTTCAAGTGGTGGATGACAAGCCAAGCGATGCACTACCAAAGCAGATCATTTTTGGTGACTGGACTCTCGATACGCTCGCGCATCGAATCTCTCACAATGAAAACTCAGAAGAGATGGACTTGTCGGGCAGCGACTTTTCATTGTTAATGTTGTTTTTAACTCGTCCAAACGAAGTTCTAGATCGTGACACCATATCTTTTGCTACTAGAGGTCGTGAAGCGCTGCCTTTTGAACGTGGCATTGATGTACAGCTTAGTCGCCTGAGAAGTCGATTGGGCGATAGCGGAAAATATCCTCACTACATCAAAACCATGCGCGGTAACGGCTATATTCTCGCTGTGCCTGTTCAGTATGAACACTAAGCATGACTTACTGTTAATGAACTAATGCTAATAGAGTCATTTCCAATGAAGTATTCCGGATAAAGTATCTCGCATGAAGTGGTTGAGTAGATTAAAACCAAACTCCTTGGTCGCAAGAACATTGTTGCTGACCTTGTTAGCCGTTGTGATTGCTCAAGGTATCGCTACATCTATTTGGTATAGCGAATCCAAACACAAAGAACTGGAGGGGATTCGTTCTGCCTCGTCGAGCATGGCAAACATGTTTGCCTCAACGGTGACTTTCTTCCAATCTTTGCCCGTCAAGTATCGTCATATCGTATTAGATCAGATCCGCAATATGGGCGGTACGCGCTTCTTCGTTTCTTTCAATAAAGAGGCTTTGATTGTTGAGCCTATCCCTGACACCCGCTTAAAAACCGCATCGATAGAAGCGATAGAAAGTGTTTTAAGTAGCAAGCTCAATAAAGTCGAATCGGTAAGGGTCGACTTTTCGCGACCTGAGCATCTTCGTTTGCTTAAAAATGATATCTATTTAAGCGACCTCCCGCGATCGTGGGCACATCATACTCTAACGTTAGAACCTCTCAATCCTCCTATTCTGGTTGTCCAAATAGAATTAAAGAGCCATGAATGGGTCTATATTGCGGCGTTGTTGCCTGCGCCTTATGTAAAGCTCGACGATACAATTCTCGGTCGGGAACAGGTGATTTTCTTAGTATCTTCAACGCTCATTCTGCTTGTACTTACCTATTTTATGATTCGTCGCCAAGTGCGTCCTCTCAAAAAGTTAGCAAGAGCGGCTAATGAAATGAGTATGGATATTCAGCAGCCTCCGCTTAACGAAGAAGGGGCAACAGAACTGGTCACCGCGACCCGAGCTTTTAATCGCATGCAGCAACGGATTCGTCGCTATGTTGCCGACCGTGAACATCTTTTCTCTGCTATTTCTCATGACTTAAAGACACCTATCACCCGACTCAGGTTACGGGCAGAATTGTTGGAAAGTGAAGTAAAGAAAGACAAATTCAATAAAGATCTTGATGAGCTTGAGATGATGGTTAAAGGTGCTCTTCAGGCTGTGAGAGACACAGACCTTCATGAAAACAATGCCATTATCGATCTCAACGAGATGATGCTCTCTGTAATTGAACTGCACAACCAACATCAAACCTTAGTTGAGTTTGAGCCGTCCGTGGTTGAACCGTTAGTCGCCAAACCATTAGCCATAAAACGTGTGCTGACCAACCTCATAGATAATGCGGTGAAATATGGGAAATCAGCTGAGGTAGATATCGGTAGTGATTCTGTATGGGTGGTTGTGACGATTCAAGATCACGGTAAGGGTATCCCTGAAGACAAGTTAGAGTTGGTTTTCGAACCCTACTTTAGGCTCGCAACCGATGACCAAGGACACGGACTTGGCCTCGGGATCTGTCGAAACATTCTGCATGGACACGGCGGAGATCTCATTATTCGCAACTCCTCTCATGGTGGCCTAGAAGCCAAAGTCTATATACCAAGAGGCTTAGAAGTATAATGTAACAATTGTGTTACATAAGTCTTACCTTTTGTTTCAATCCTAAAAATCAAAATAAGTAGACTCTTTATTGAACCGGACGTCGAGTCCGCTAAACATGGAAGATTATAATGAAAATCAATAAAACCCTACTTACTCTATCTCTTCTTGCTGCCTCAACATTTTCTCAAGCTGGTGAAGTGGAAGTGCTTCACTGGTGGACTGCCGGTGGCGAAGCGAAATCCGCTGCGGTACTGAAAGAGATGATTGAAGAACAAGGCCATACTTGGAAAGACTTTGCAGTGGCTGGTGGCGGCGGTGAAAGTGCGATGACCGTTTTAAAAACGCGAGCAGTATCAGGCAACCCACCATCTGCAGCGCAGATCAAAGGTCATGATATTCAGGAGTGGGGTGGTTTAGGTTTTCTAACGTCTCTCGATGCAACAGCGAAACAAGAACAGTGGGATGAACTACTACCAGAAGTAGTGACTAAAGTGATGAAGTGGGATGGTGAATATGTCGCGGTTCCTGTTAACGTTCACCGTGTTAACTGGCTTTGGGCTAACCCTGTTGTTTTAGAAAAGTCAGGCGTTACGGTTCCAACTACGTTAGATGAGTTCTTTGTTGCTGCAGACAAGATTAAAGCGGCTGGCTTCATTCCACTGGCTCATGGTGGCCAGCCTTGGCAAGACGCGACGGTATTCGAAGCAGTAGCACTTGATGTATTAGGCAGTGAAGATTACAACAAAGCGTTCGTTGATCTTGATATGGATGTGTTATCTGGCGACAAGATGGTGGAAGTCTTCACCAAGTTCAAAAAGATGCGTGACTACATCGACAGCAACTCTCCCGGTCGTGATTGGAACGTAGCAACGTCAATGGTTATCAATGGCGAAGCCGCGATGCAAATCATGGGTGACTGGGCGAAAGGTGAATTTACTGCGGCAGGTAAAGTGCCGGGTAAAGATTACATCTGTGCACCAGCTCCAGGTACTGACGGCCAATTTACCTTCAATATCGATAGCTTTGCGTTCTTTGAGTTAAGTGACAAAGAGAACCAAAAAGCGCAGCAAGACCTAGCGAAAACCATTCTTACCAAAGATTTCCAAGAAGTCTTTAACCTTAACAAAGGTTCTATCCCTGTACGTCTAGATATGGATATGTCTAAGTTTGACCAATGTGCGTTGGACTCAATGGCAACCTTCAAAGCAAGTGCTGAATCGGGCGATCTTGTTCCGAGTATGGCTCACGGCCTAGCGACAACAAGCTACGCTCAAGGCGCTATCTATGACGTAGTGACCAATTTCTTCAATGAGAAAGATGCCGATCCGAAACAAGCGGCAGCTAAGTTAGCAAAAGCAGTGAAAGCGGCTATCTAATCAAACTTGATAAGTGACACACAACGCACGTGAGTGTCGGGTTGTGTTGCTTTATCGAACCCCCAGGGTGGGTAGGCTCGTAGGGAGCCTATCTGCTCTTCACTCCCAATTCTAATATGCGTGATGCTGATGTGGTGCCGAAAGGTAAGCCATTGGCTCGATTGTGCAACAAGGATAAGTTATGGAGCATGTTTTGACTGAGTCGACTCCAAAACCCACAAGGAGCCAGCCGGCACCGAAACCGAGTTTTGCTGACAGGTTGCAACATTGGTTACCTAAAATTGTGCTGGCGCCAACTGCGTTAGTGACCGTGGTGTGTATCTACGGTTATATATTTTGGACGGCAGCTTTGTCGTTCACCAACTCTCGATTTCTGCCGAGCTTTAACTTCGTTGGTTTAACCCAATATGAAAAGCTGATGGATAACGATCGCTGGATCACCTCAATCACCAACCTCGGTGTGTTTGGTTTTCTATTCATGGCGATTGCTATCTTGTTAGGTGTTGGTTTGGCTGTGTTGCTTGACCAAAATATCCGCCAAGAAGGCGCGATTCGTACTATCTATCTCTACCCAATGGCGTTGTCATTCATTGTGACGGGTACGGCGTGGAAATGGATTCTTAACCCGGGTCTTGGCATTGAAAAGCTGATGCAAGACTGGGGCTTTACTGACTTCAAATTCGATTGGCTCGTCAATTCTGAAATGTCCGTTTACACCTTGGTTATCGCAGCACTTTGGCAGTCTTCTGGATTCGTGATGGCGATGTTCTTAGCAGGTCTGCGTGGCATCGATTCTTCAATCATCAAAGCGGCTCAAATCGATGGGGCAAGCTTACCCACTATCTATCTCAAAATCATTTTACCTTGCTTGCGCCCTGTGGTTTTCAGTGCGGTGATCATCACCTCACACATTGCAATTAAGAGCTTTGACCTTGTGACGGCAATGACGGCGGGTGGCCCGGGTTATTCATCGGATCTTCCAGCGCTATTTATGTACGCCCACTCCTTTACTCGCGGACAAATTGGCCTTGGTGCTGCCAGTGCCATGATGATGCTTGCTGGTATCTTAGCGATTCTCGTGCCTTATCTTTACTCTGAACTTAGGGAGAAAAAGTCATGATGAATAACATCAATTTTGCTCGAATCTTTATCTATTCAGCACTGCTTTTCTTCTGCTTGGTGTATTTAATGCCACTGTTTGTAATGGCGCTGACGTCATTCAAAACTCTGCCTGACATCAAGGCGGGTAACTTAATGAGCTTGCCGAAAGAGTGGGTTTTCGATGCTTGGTATAAAGCGTGGGATACCGCCTGTACGGGCGTGAAATGTGAAGGTATCAAAGGCTATTTCTGGAACTCGTTCCAAATGGTGATTCCTGCGGTTGCGATTTCAACATTGTTGGGTGCATTCAATGGTTATGTAGTGACGAAATGGCAATTCCGAGGCTCGAACCTGTTCTTCAGCTTGCTGTTGTTTGGTTGCTTCATTCCGTTCCAAGTGGTGCTACTGCCGATGGCAACCATGCTTGGCAAGATGGGCTTGGCTAACACGACCATTGGTCTGGTGATCGTGCACGTTATCTACGGCATGGCGTTTACGACCCTGTTTTTCCGTAACTTCTATATCTCGATTCCTGATGAATTGATCAAAGCGGCAAAACTGGATGGTGCAGGCTTCTTTACCATTTTCTTCAAGATCTTATTACCGATCTCAACGCCAATCATCATGGTGACGGTGATCTGGCAGTTCACCGCAATCTGGAATGATTTCTTGTTCGGGGTGGTGTATTCGGGCTCAGAAACTCAGCCGATCACCGTGGCATTAAACAACCTAGTCAACACCAGCACAGGCGTTAAAGAATATAACGTCGACATGGCTGCCGCGATCATCGCCGCACTGCCAACGCTGTTGGTGTACGTCTTCGCAGGAAAATATTTTGTTCGTGGCCTAACGGCAGGATCAGTAAAAGGATAATTACCCATGGCAACATTAGATTTAAAACAGATCCGTAAAACCTATCGCAACGCGGACAACGAAACGTTAAAGGGCATCGACATCAGTATCGATTCGGGGGAATTTTTGATACTTGTCGGCCCTTCGGGGTGTGGGAAATCCACCCTAATGAACACCATCGCTGGGCTCGAGAATATTAGCTCGGGTGAGATTGTAATTGATGGTGTAGACGTGGCGCAGGTAGAACCTAAAGATCGCGATATTGCGATGGTATTCCAGTCGTACGCGCTTTACCCAAACATGACGGTACGCGGCAATATCGCTTTCGGTTTGAAGATCCGTAAGATGCCACAGGACGAGATCGATGCAGAAGTAAACCGAGTGGCTGAAATGCTGCAAATCGAACAGTTGCTGGATCGTAAACCGTCGCAACTTTCTGGTGGTCAGCGTCAACGTGTCGCGATGGGGCGCGCCTTGGCTCGTCGTCCTAAGCTGTATCTGTTTGATGAGCCGCTTTCTAACTTGGATGCCAAGCTGCGTGTTGAAATGCGCCACCAGATCAAACGTTTGCACCAGAAGCTGAATACCACGATTGTTTATGTAACCCATGATCAGATCGAAGCTATGACTCTTGCAGATCGCATCGCAGTAATGAAAGACGGTGAACTGCAGCAACTCGGTACTCCACAAGAGATCTACACCAAGCCAAACAACATGTTCGTAGCGGGCTTTATGGGGTCACCATCAATGAACTTCATTAAGACCATGGTGGATTTGGATGAGGAACAGAATCCAATTATTAAGGTTGTGGGCACTGCCGAACAAGAACACCACATTCGATTGCCACAGAGTATGCGCGACCAAGATGGCAAGGAATTGGTGATAGGGCTACGTCCTGAGCACATTACCGAGCAAGAAAGTGATGATGTTTCTGCCTCCACAAAGCTAGACTTACAACTGGAGGTGCTGGAACCGACAGGGCCAGATACCATCGCAATGGTTAAAGTGAACGATCAAGAAGTCGCGTGTCGTTTGTCGCCAGAGTTTGAAGTATCGGTTGGTCAAATGGCACCGCTGCATTTTGACTTATCAAAGGCGGTATTCTTCGATGCTCAAACCGAAGCGAGAATCGACTTCTAGTTGCTGAGTTAGTTTAACAATCAAAGTTCATGTCTAAATCAAAGGCAGTATCACCAACTACTAATAAGTAATGTGATGCTGCCTTTTTCGTTGTCTATACTTGCTTTTTATCCCTTATAAAAACAGAGGGATAAACGATATATATGCTTCTACTGCAATAATATCTTGATTTAGTATCCCTTAGCTCTATAAAGCTGACGTAGAAACGCGTAGGATCACACTACTTTAGACCAAAAACTAGGTTGCACCTTGGTGCATAAACAGAAGAATACATGAAACTAACAGCAAAACCAGCGGCGAATAACGCTTTACTTATTTCTATTACGACACCGGATTTTAAAGGTGACGAAGCAAAAGAGTCTCTTGCCGAACTTGCTCGCTTAGTGACAACCCTAGGGTTTAAAGTCGTCGGTACACAATCGCAACACCACAGTTCATCTCAAAGACAGAATGTGTTGGGTGCAGGTAAGCTTGCCGAAATTGCACATCTAACTGGTTACCAAGGCTCTATTGAAGAAGCTGAAGATGAAGACTTTCTTGATGAGTCGGGTTTGTTTGATTCTGAAATCGATGAGTTAGATTTTGATGATCTTCCAACGGGCAACTTCCAATACGGTGCCGCTGATGTTGTGGTATTCGACTGTGATTTAAGTCCATCTCAAATGCGTACTGTTGAGGCGAGTTTGGGTGTGGAAGTATTTGACCGTACTGGTATCATCATCGAAATTTTCAGCCGTCACGCTCGTACTCGTACTGCTCGTCTGCAAGTTGATATCGCTCGTCTAAACTACTTAGTGCCGCGACTGCGTGAAACGGCTGAGGGTGATAAAGAGCGTCAAATGGGTCAGGGCGCCGGTGAAACTTCACTTGAGCTAGACCGTCGTAACGTACGTGACCAAATTGCTGCGCTTAAGCGTGAGCTAGTAAGCGTACAAGATGAAATGAAGACCCGACGCACAAGGCGTGCGGAGCTTTTCACTGTTGCTTTAGTTGGCTACACCAATGCCGGTAAATCTTCGATGATGCGAGCAATGACCGCAACCGAAGTGGTGGGTGAAGATAAACTGTTCGCAACGCTAGATACTACGGTTCGTGCACTTCAGCCAATTACTCAACCGCGTATCCTTGTTTCAGATACGGTGGGTTTTATCAAGAAACTGCCACACGATCTGGTTGCTTCATTCCACTCAACGCTAGCAGAAGCGCATGATGCTTCATTGCTGCTTTATGTGGTTGATGCTTCTGACGTTTCATTCCGTGCACAGCTTGATGTGGTACACGATGTATTAGCACAAGTGGGCGTTGAAGGCAGCGAAAAACTGTTAGTGCTGAATAAGTGCGATAGATTGACTGAAGAGCAGCAATTAGAGCTGATCGAAGAATTCCCAGATGCGATGCTAACGTCGACTCGTGATCCGCTAGATATCACTAAACTGCACAAGTACATCGTTGGTGTTGCAGAAGAGGGCATGATCGAAGAAGAGATCACGATTCCTTATTCTGGCCAAGGCATCATCGGTGAGATTCGCTCAAACATGAGTGTGGTTAAAGAAGAGTACGATTACGAGTGTATTAAGTTGACTGTTCGCTCTAGTGAAATTGACTTAGCTCGACTGAAAAAGCGTATGCAGAAATCTTAATCTCTTAGCTAGTTTAAGAAGAATAACCAAAAGAAAAGCGACCCGTTAAGGTCGCTTTTTTTATTCGTTGAGCTTAATTAACGCTGTATTGAAATGCCTAGGCCATTCTTTGCGTCGGCTTCCAGCGTGCTAGTTCCGGATCAAGCTTGATACCTTGCGAAGTCAGCAGGTTAACACGAGCCAAGTAGGCTGCGCCGTGCATTAGGTGTTTTGCTAGGTCGACTGCATTACGCTGCTGGTAATCATCTAGGTAGCTGTCTTTCGCCCATGCGTTGAATGCGCCAAGTGCAGGGCCAGCCCATACTTGGTAATCCATCTTACGACCTTGTTCGCCGGTGTTTGACCAACGGCTAGAAAGACCCAAGTACCAACGGAAGATCAACGCCATTTTACGCTTTGGGTTGCCTTCAGCGCGTTCTATCTGTTTAGGATCGCGCTCGTTAAAGTGCGCCACAGTCCCCGCCCAAATATCATCTAGTGTTGAACGGAATACTTGCTTCTCAAGTTTCAGGCGCTCTTCTACTGGAATCGCTTCAATTGAATCGTAGCGAGTGTAAAGTTCGTACAGTTTGTTTGCACGCATTGGGAACAAGGTACCACGCTTAACCACTTGCAGTTTCACGCCCATTTCGAACATGTCTGCTGCCGGAGCCATAGTCACGTCAGCCATTTCGGTTGTCGAAAGCAGCTTACGTGTGTGTTCGCTCGCGCCAGCCTCAACACACGCTTGGTTGATTGAACCGGTAACAATGTAAGCAGCACCCATGTTAAACGTCGCTAGAGCAGCGTCAGGCGTACCTACGCCACCACCACAACCGACACGTAGCGGAGTTTTGAATTTGTACTGTGCTTGGATTTGCTCTTTCAGTGCAAGAATCGTTGGCAGTAGAGTAACCAGTGGACGGTTATCGGTGTGACCACCAGAATCTGCTTCTGCGGTAATGTCATCAGCCATAGGAACCAGCTGCGCCAGTTCCATCTGTTCTGCTGTGATTCGACCTTCATCAACTAGAGCTTGCAGCATTTTAGCTGGAGCTGGTTGCATGAACTTACTCGCGACTTCAGTACGGCTTACCTTAGCAATAACCTTGTTTCCAATCTGAATCTCACCTTGTGCATCACGGCTAAGGCCAGCTGCACGGTAGTGAACGATTTGCGGTGTTAGACCTAAGAAGGCAGAAGCCTCAACCGTTTTCACTTTGTGCTTCAAAAACAGCTCTACACTGCCGCGCTCTAGTGCGGGTTCGCTTGGGCTATGAATCAGGTTAAACGCATAAGGGCCGTTTGGCAGTGCTGCTTGGATACGGTTGATCGCTTGCTCAACGCGAGACGGGATTAAGCCCGCGGCGCCAAATGAACAAAGAATGCCAGCTTGACCAAGCGCAATCACCAACTCTTCAGATGAAATACCGTTTGCCATTGCACCTGCATAGTAAGCGTATTTCACGCCATGACAACGGCGAAAATCTTCGTCGCCTAGGCTTTGTGTACCAAGAGCAGGAGCAAAGGCGCTAACAGGTTGGCTGTTCGCTGAGCTTGCTGAATCGCCCGATGCAATCTCAGATTTTTGGCTTACGCCTAAACCTTTTTCTGGGTGGTTCACGACGTAACAAGCAAGGCTTAAGTCTTTCAATATTGTCGACATTGCTGCGTTATCAAAGCGAGTTGTGCTCTCTTCGATCTGCCAAGGCCACGGAGATAGCTTTTCGTTATTGATTGTAGTTTGAGTTGTCATACTAAATTCTTTCCTAGTTCTCTGTCAGGCTTATGCTTCTTCGATACAAATCGCGATGTCTTTCACTTCGTAAATACGCAGACCATCTTTGCTCAGGTTTGCGTCGCCAACGATGATGCGTTTGCCGTCTTCGTCTTTGATTGCAGTGATGTGTACATCCAGTGACATCTGTTTGTTCAGAGGGTTAATCTGACCACGGTATTTCCACTTCACTTCAGATTGGATTTGACCAAACTTAGGATTGCGGAAGCCAGCACCAAGATCTTTATTTAGAGCGTAGGTTTGCATCAGTTCGATGATCGCTTCGACACCTAGAGAACCTGGCATTACCGGATCTTGATGGAAGTGGAACTGGAAGAACCAATCGCTTGGGTCAATCGTACGCTCAGCGTATAGGTAACCCAGACCGTCTTTACCACCATCGCTGGTGATCTGCACCGTATCGATAAAGTTCAAGCGACCGCCAGCCAATTTGTAGTGCTCTTGCACTTGGCCAGTAGCCGAAACGGGTGCATTGAAGTAACGCGTCGTTTTGTCTAACAGATTGATGTTTACATCCGGTGTACGGTTGTTATCAACGTGCCAAGGGTGGGTCACCTTACCGTTGTCCAAACCAAGTTGGTCTTTCAGTGCTGCACCTTTGAAGTAACCAAATACCGCTGTACCTTGGTAGAACGGCACGCCATCGGTGCTCAGTTCGAAGCTAAAGCTCTGTACGATGTTGGTGCCCATCATTACGGTTGAAAGCAGGCGAGAATCGTTGGTGATCGTTTTGCCACGTAAATCGACGTTACGCAGCATTTTGCCGCTGCCGTCTAGGTTACGGAAAAACAGTTCTTCACCTGGGAAGCCCAGAGTGGTGCCCATGTAGCCTGAGATGAAGCCGTTTGGCTGCAATGAAATTTCCATCAATACCGAGTAAGGCATCAAGGTGTGATGGCTGTTTTCATCAAAGTACCATGCGTTTTCTGGCACTTCGTATTCAGCGATACATGATGAAGGCTTTTTGAAGTCACCACGCTTGCCATCGATCTCAACAACACGAGTGGTTAGCTGTAGGTCGCCACACGGAGTACGTGGTGGAATCATTCCGCGGTAGATAGAGAAATCAGGACCGAAACATTTCTCAATATCACCAGTCGCGAATTCGAACATGTGATAAGGCGTGAATGGAACCGTATCAGGTGTGCGGTTTGGGTAATCAGGCGTTACCGGAGCTTCAACGTGTTGAAGAGGAACCACGCCTTTGTTTGGCGCCGTTTCTAGGTCTTCAATTTGAGCCATCAATGGCGCATTTGCTGAAGCTTGTTGGTTCACTGCTGGCGTATGGCCCAAGTTTTCGATAACAGGGGTCGCGACAGCTGTTTCTAAAGAAGGCTGGTAACGGGTACATTCGTCGTCTTCTTTGATCATCACACCCAAGTTTTGGAAATCAACAATCACTTTGCCGTTGAGCAAAATATCGATGTTAGCTTTCGCGTATGGGCGAGGGCTTAGACCAATCTCAGTCACTTCCATGCGGTAAGTCAGTTCTGCCGATTGTGGTAGAACTTGACCACGGCAACGTACTTGTTGAGGGGCATTTTCAAGAGGTTGGAAACGGCCATTTTGAACAAGCGTGTGCATGCCAAGGTGCATCATGAAGAATTGCAGTAGTTGACCACAACCTTCTGCCATCAAAGATCCAGCCATTACTGAGTCATCTTTGAAGTGACAAGGGAAGTACCAGTGCTCAGGCTCTAGCTGTTTGTGACCTTCAATCAGACCAAGTCCCCATGTGCCACCTTGTGGTTCAACACGGCTAACCTTTTCGATCATCATGAACTTCTCTGAGCTGAAGCACAAAGAAGGCTGGTGGCTATTGGATTGGTGAGTTGGGCCAAAACACTCTGCGATGTTTGCAGTCAGTAGGTGGCGCAGCTCTTGGTGGTTAAACTGAGTTTTAGGGCAGTGCAGCATAGGGTCGAAGCGTTGCTTAGTTGCCAGCTTACGCGCCTTGATTTCGTCTTCAGTGTGAATCACACCCTTGCCGTCTGCTAGCTCTTCATCAGTGAAGAAGCCCGCACAACCGTTGTCCATTTTCAGGATCATCTTGTCGCCAACGAAACACTCGTACGAGAAGAAGAACAGCAACGTATCGCCATTGCGAGCAAAGTTGTTGATTGAGATATCGTAACGCAGCGTATCGCCACCACGAGGCAAGTCGCCAAGGAAGGTCAGCGTACAATCAAGCAGGCGATAAACACGCTCGCCTTTGTTTTCAAAATCAATGCCTAAGTAGCTGATCAGCATTAGGTCACACTGACCAGATTCTACCGCAACAGCCCAAGGGATCTGGCCATCAACAAGATACGGCGCATCAACAGGAATGTCGTATTCGGTAGTCATTGTGCTTGGCTTGTACTCGTTGACGGTCGCGTTGAGCTTGGTTACACGAGATACCAATAGGTAGTCGGTAGTTGGCAAGCGAACGCGGCGCGAGTAGCTATCGATGATCGCGTAATCAGGGCCAAATACGTTGGCGATGTCGCCTTCAGCGTATTCAACCAGATCATCATAATCCCAGATACATGGCTTACGGATAGGTTTTACTGGTGTTGACTGAACCTGAGCTGGTTGAGCTGGTTGAGCTTGAACAGGCTGAACTGATGTTTGTTGACCATTCGTTTGTTGAGAAATAGCATTGTTCTCTAAACCAGACGTAACGGCGTTTAGCTGTGCTTTTAATAGTGCATCAGCCATCTGCATGCCTTGGGCACGAGTGTGCAAGAATGCTTTGTGCACTTGCTGCGCTGCTTGCTGGTTTTGAGCAAAAGCTTGGTTGTGTGGTGTTACAGACGGCTGTGATGCTGCATCCGTATTAGCGTTGATGTTTGATACGCCATTTTTAGCGGATAGGACATGAGTCATATTGCTGTGGTTACCTGTTAGCTGACTGTGGCGAGTTGGCGCCAGAGTAGGGGATACTGATGTAGGAGTTTCGATTGCTGGCTCTACCGCGTTCTGCGCTAATGCTTTCTTCTCTAACTCTTTTTGCACAAGAGCTGCTTGAATGCTTGCTGTCGTTGGAACCGACGCCACTCTTGCTGCTTGTTTACCAGAAGCTTTCTGCTTAATTGCAGCCAAGTTAGTCACTGGAGTCTGGGCAATATGTTGATAGATATCGCGACCACCGAGAGTCACTTGCTTAACCAATTGACGTTTAGCATCACTCGCCAGTTCACTGCTTAAACGAACCGATAGTGATTGAGATTCAACACTCGACTGGCTTATTAGCAGCTGTGAACATTGTCCTTCGCTGATGTTGGCAACAATCGCGTTCTTAGAGCTGACATTTGGATTCAGAGACTCAAGGTTCAGGTTGAGCAGACCGTGTAGCAGGCTTGCCATGCCAGAAGCTGCGGAGCAGTGCCCAACACGTAGACTCGCTTGAGTCGTCCTTGTGCTCGCTAAACTTAGAGACGAAGACTGATATGACGAAGACTGATGTAATGAAGATTCAGGTGCATGGTTAAGCTCAAGCAGAGAAACATCGTTCGAGCTCATACCGACTTGAGTCAATAACTCATCAGCCACGGCGTTGTTATTCTCGCTTGAACCAAAGGCCAATGCGTTGATGCTGCCGTAAGCAGTGTCTTGGTTGCGCGCTACTCGGCTTTCTTCAACAAGAACAATTGCACCTGCGCCTTCGCCCACATTCCAACTACCGTCTTGCGGTTGTCCGAATTTTGGAGCAAGTGACACTGGGCTGACGCTGTTCTTCAGAATCACATGTTCTGCACTGCCACTAAGGTCAACGGCTGCAATCACGACTGCGTCCATTGATTCTTGCGACATTAGGTTTTGCGCGACATCGATACAACGAGCAACCGACTGTTCAGCGGCTGAAATCGTAAAGGCAGGGCCGTTAAAGTCCCACAGTGAAGAGATACGCGAAGCCATGATGTTACCAATGAAACTGGTGTATTGGTTCAGCTTGGCTGCGTCCATCACACTGTCCATCGCGATGGTTTCTAGCGATTGGTATTCATCTTGTGTTAGCTCAATCCCCATGTTGGTAAAGCTGTCAGCCAATTGGCTATGCAGGTTTACGCGTCCACGGAATTGGTGCATTTCAAGCTCTGTTTCCATCGCTACCAGTACTGCAACCTTTTGGCCTGCCACGAGCTTGGCGTCTTTGATGGCTTCGTCTGCAACTTTCATCAGTAGCAACTGCTGAGAGATCAAACGGTCATCTTCATTCGGCGGCACTTTGAAGCGTAGGAAATCGAGATCGAATTGATCGATGTACGCTCCGTTTGGAATACCATGTAAACCAAACTGATTCAGTAGTTCTAGATGTTGGTCTAAGCCTTTCCAGCGTTTCTTAGGCAAAGCAATGAAAGCATCGTTGTTGGTCTCAATCGCAGTGCTTAGCGTCTTGATACTTTGCAGAGAACCGAAGTGAGACGCGAGACCAGTAATGCTTAAATTAGACGGCTGTAGGCTTGGAGATGCTGACTCTAGAGTCTGGTTTACATGACTGGTGTCTGAATACGCTTCAAGCAGTAAGTGAGCATTACAACCACCGAAACCAAATACAGAAACACCCGCACAGCGCTCTGGGTTGCCCGCTTTACTTGGCCAAGGTTGAACCTGCGTTGGCAGGGTCTGTGAACCAAATAAACCTTCTGGCGACGATAGTGGCTTGTCCAAATTAATACTTGGAGGAAGCACTCCTTCTTTCATCGCAAAGATCATCTTCATGATCCCCGGCATGCCGGCTGCAGTCAGCAAGTGACCGAGGTTGGACTTCGCAGAGCCAATCAATGGCGGATTAGAACCATTCAATTTGTCAGCAAAGAAACGCTCCATTGAAGTTAACTCAACCTTGTCACCTAATGGTGTGCCGGTTGCGTGACACTCAATCACCTCAATGCTGTCTGGTGTTAGGTTTGATGCTTCGTAAGCGCGTTCAAAGGCTTGGACTTGCCCTTTGCTATTTGGGCTTAATACGAACTGACCACGACCATCGTTCGACAAGCCAATACCGCTGACGACTGCGTAAATGTTGTCGCCATCACGCTCTGCATCAGCTAAGCGTTTTAGGACTAAAACACCGGCACCTTCGCCAGCAAATAGACCTTTACTGTTGCTATCAAACGGAACCGACACACCGTGGTCAGGGTAAGCGTGGAAAATGGAAAAACCCATGTTGATAAAGAATGGGTCAGCACCGGATACCGCGCCTGCCAACATCATGTCGGCCTTGCCCGTATTCAAGTAATCACAGGCTAACTTCAATGAATACACTGAGCTTGCACATGCCGCGTCTAGGCTAAGTTGCACGTTGCCTAGACCCAATGCATCAGCCACTAACTTAGAGGCATTATGTGCTGCAGCACCATTGATAGGGTTGAGGTCTTGCGCGGTTTCATTGGTTGGTAGCAGTGAAAACTGGTCATTAGCTAATTTATCTTTCAGTGCTTTTTCGACCACCGAGTGATACATCGGCAGAAACAGGTCGTTTGAGCGTGTAGTTGGGAACGAAAGGGCACCCATGATCACGCCGGTACGCTCTAAAACATCGGAATTCAGATCAATGCCTGCGTCGACTAACGCCTTACGGCTGGTATCCAAAGCCCATAGGAAACTCTGGTCAACACCGTTGAACGATTCTGCTGTTAAGCGGTAGCCATTGCTATCGAAATTGAAGTTTTCGATGTAGCCGCCTTTGTCACAGTAAAAGCGGTCTGATTCACCTTGCACACCCTGATAGCTTTCAGGCTTAGCACCTAGCTTTTCAGCGCTTAATGTGGTCCGAGAATCTTTTTTATTCAGCAAGTTTTGCCAAAAGTCTTTTGGTGTATCCGCTTCTGGGTATTGGTTAGCAATACCAACAATCGCGATCTTATTGCACTTCACTTGCTGCTTATTCTTAGCTTGAGCCTGAGCTTGATCTTGAGATGGCTTCGATTGAGAACTCATACTAGCTCTCCTTGATGATTCACTGCGCTGCCTTGAGATACACCACTTAATTGCTTAGCGGCGGTGACCTGTTGTTCTAGCCCTTGAATAATTGGCTCGACAGACAATGGAATTTGATGAGTAATGAGCTGACCAATGCACTTGATGAGCGTGACAATATCGTCACCACCTTTGGCATTGGAAGCGATTGTGCAGTATTGGTCGGCTACGTTGTCGCTACGATTGATCTTGTCGATCAATGTGCTAGTTTGACGATCGGCACCGACTTCTACAAACAGGCGAGCACCTTGTTGACGTGCACTCTGGATCAACGCGGTGAAATCCAGCGTTGAACAGAAAGTGTCGGCAATCGAAAGGGCGATGCTGTCGCTGTCGATATTGATTGGTGCGCCAGTCGGTAGACCTGCTGCGCTGATAAAGCGGATATGCTTTGGCAACTCGTCGAACAGTGGTTGCGTGTAAAACTCTTGCACTTGGCTATGCTGGCTCAACGCTGGCGTGGTGTGCATTGCAGTAACACGGTTAGCGGCAATGCCACGTTTACCCAGTTTCTTGAGCAATGCACGACATGAGCTTTCACAACCTGCTAGCACGCAAGTATCACCTTGGATGATAGCGAGATAAGCACGCGGAAACTCTGGTAACAGAGCCTCAATCGCTTGCGCATCACTGCGAACCACAAAGCTGTTCCATTGGATGCTTTCGTCGTCGTTCAGCTGCCAATCTTGACGCACGGCTGTGAGTTCACCAGAAATAGCCGTGGTGAAAATAGGGCTAGTTTGAGTCATCTCAATCAGCGCATGTGGGTTTTTCCAAACATTTAAGCTGGCCCACATGGAGGCTTCACCCTTGGAGTAACCCAAAGCGAAATCTGGCTGTACTTTGAATTCATCACATAGCAGTTGTGTTAAAAGATAACTACTGCCCACACCTGCAATTGCCAATTCACTGAGCGACATTTCTTGCGAGTCTTCAGCGTAGGTTTTGTCAGCCTGCAGCATCTCTTTCAAGTTACCTTCGCGCTCTAAACGAGCAAATAACTGTGGGAAATGGTGGTGAAATTCACGCAACATGCCGGGATAAACCGTGCCAACACCTGGGTAAACAAATGCAACGCCACCTTTGCTTTGAGGCATCGGTGAGAAACAACTGCCTGCCGGAGTTTTGTATTGGCTATTGTCAGCCATTACTTTTGGCAGCGCATTTTCTAGCGCTGTGATTTCTTGCAATGCAGCATCAATTGAAGCCGCTTGAATCACGATGTTCGCGCTAAGGCCAGCATTGTGCTGAACGCTTTGAAAGTGGCTTAGGTTTGAATGCATCAAGGTGGCGATAGCAAGTTCACGGTCTGCCGATTCGTTAATGCACTTAAGCTCTTCTCTTAACGAGGTTAACTGAGAAACCAATTCAGCTTGTTCGTTGCCTGAAACCACAAACATCAAACGCTCGCTAGATAGCAATGGTTTTGGTTCTTGCAAACCGGTCGCTTGAGTCAATATCAGGCTGGTGGATTTCTGGTTTTCTTCGCTGAAAGTTAACGCAGCAACACGTGCTTTGTTCGGCTCAGTGAACCAGTAATTGCTCGGTAATGAATAGCTCGGCAATGAACGGCTCGATATCGCATTAACCATATTCAACAACTCATTAAACTGCTGCGAAGCAGATAGGACGGAGTATTGCTGTTGATGGCTTAAATCTGAAGCGGGGCGGCGTGACATCTCTAGAGCAAGCTGAACGCTATCTCCATTCTTTAGATCGAGAGTTTCGGCAAAGCCCGCTAAATTTGCGTGTGGGTGAATCTTATTCTGAGCAGCATTCAACGCACTTAACATCAACAATGATGGTGAGTGAGAATCCAAACAAAGTCTAACAGCAGTACCTTGATTTACAGTCTCAATCGCACGGCTAAGTGCTTGATTAAAATTGCCATCAACCACAACAGTTATCATGTCTGGGAACGAGGGGAATAAGTCGGCAGAAAGCTCAGCCGCGTTTGCTGGCTGAGCTAAAAGAGCGATGCGCAATGGCATCGCTTTATTAGTAGGAACAGTCACTATGACAATTGCTCCTTTTCTGGGTTCTTAGTCGCCTCTTTTTTCGATACTGCTGAGCTAGACTTCGGCAAAAATGCGTCGTTTAAGCTCTTGCTGATGGTGACTTTTGCACCTTTCATTACTGCGCTTAAACGACCATCTTGGTGGTAAAGCGAGATATCAGCTTGCAGCGAACGAGCCGTGCTTTTTATCACGCTCAGCTCTAGCCAACCTTGGTCACCATTGTGCATCGGTGCGTAACAAATAAACTCACCGATTGCAGACGGTAGGCTTGCCGCGCCGTATTTCAATCGAGCCCATACCAACATGGCTTGCAACAGATAATCTTCAGCAAATGGCTGGCTATCGCCAAAGCCTTGCTTAGGAATAAATGCTCCGCAGTCGCTGTTTTCAATCTGGGGCAACTGGCATTGAGCCAATAAGCCTAAGTCGTCAAAGTGTTCGACTGAGGTAATACCTTGCAATCTTGGTCCATGAAACAGAGTGCCGTCACTGTATAGAGCTTGTGCCGTTGTCACAGGTGCTGAAGTGCTGGCTTCAAAACGCTTTTCTGACGCTTGTTGAACATCTTCAGACACTTGCACAGAGGCCACTTGCAACTGAGCTTGATACTGTGGTCGCCCTTGGCAACTGATCACCGCTTTTAGCTGATCTTTTGATTTAGCGTCAGAAGAAAGAACCAGTTTCAGCTCTTGCACTTCATCGGTATCAAAAATCACACCCTTAAGCAGTTTGTAGTTGTGAACGCTAACGTTCACCCCTAACAGTTGCTCTGCCACTTCACGCATCCATTGGATGGCACACACTGTCGGTAACACAGGGTTACCGGCAATGCAGTGATCTTGAATGAAAGGCAATGCCTTTGGATCAAGATGACGTGTCACAGTGATGCTTGTATTCAGCGGACTCTTTGCAAGATGCACAGACTCCGCATTAAGCTTTTTTACAGCAGCTTCCTTGTTGTCAGAACCTTGCATGCTCGTACCAACCAGCAGTTGAATGCCAGTTTCGTTCAGTAGTTGAGAACTAAATAGCTCTGCACCCGCCTGAAGAGGAATCACGTAAACACCGCGCTCTGTGAACATACGTTTCAGTGCTGCGTTGACCATGCCACCGTCCCACGGTCCCCAGTTGAAGCTCATCACTTTCGCTTGAGGGTTACGAGCAGACAGTTGTAGAGCCGCTTTGTTTAGGATCTCGTTAGACATCGAGTAATCACTTTGGCCAGTGTTTCCGTAGAAACCCGCCGCTGAAGAGAACATCGCAATCAGTTTTAGCTTGCTGCTATCAAGACCACCAAGAACCGCTTCTAGCCCGCCCACTTTCGTGCCGTAAACCATGTTCAGTTCATCAAGTGTTTTATCTTGAATGTGTTTGTCAGCCAGTACACCTGCACCGTGGATAAGACCCGTGATGCCGTCGAAATTCGCCAGTGTTTTCGCTACAGACTCATGGTTCGACACATCTAGACTTAGGTATTCAGCGCTCGCGCCAATCTCGTTGAAAGCGGCAAGTGCTGCGTTGATTTCAAGGCTGCTCAATACAGGTTTTAGCAAGGCATCAACTTTCTTCGGCGTTGGTTTGTCACCTGTTGCTTGTAGGTGAGCAATAGCCGCTGGTTTTAGCTCTTTCTCTTGTTTGCCTTGTGCCCACTGAGGTAGCTCAGCTGAAGTAATATGCTTACTACGACCTGCAAGAATGAAGTGAGATTTGCATTGCTTAGCAAGCGTCAGTGCACATTCAAACGTTACGCCTTTAGCGCCACCTGTCACGAGAACTTTGTCGCTCTTGGTGAGTTGAGCGCCTGTGTTTTTGGTTTGAGCAGCACCTGGTGTTGCCGCAATCAATGTTGCACGACCAGATTCACCGTTTTCTGCATGGCTAAGGCCGATTTCAACCGTGTTGGTATCGATATCGAACAATTCGCCTGTGATAGCTTCAGCTAGGTGACGAGCATCAATAGAAGCGTCAGCATCCAATGCGCGGCAGAACACGTTTGACCATTCATGGCTCAGTGTCTTAGTTAGACCAGACAACGCGGCTTGGTTAAGTTCTGCATTCGCTAATTGCTTAGTATCTAGGTAACCAAAGCCACCATCGATACGGCTTAGCGTGAAGAACACACTACGACCAGAAACGGTATTCAGCTGACCATTTAGGTGCTTCGCGAATAAGAACGCTGTGGTTAGTGAAGCTCTTGAGTCTGCATTCAAGTTAACCGCTTGCTCGTTGCTTTGTTTCGCATCAACGATAGCTTGTAAATGAATGAAGCCAGCAATCACTTTGTTCGACGTTTTAAGGTCTGCTTCGATGTCGTTAATCACAGCTGTCACACCAGCATCATCGACGCTGTTGAGTGTGTAGCTTGCGATTTCACTGTTTAAAGGTGACGCGGCAGAAAGAGCACTACGCACTACAGCAACTTGAATGCCGTTAGCGGTCAACTTTTCTGCTAGAACACCAGCGTTGTGACCATCATCTGTGATCACGACACAAGCGTCTTTTGAGAAACAATCGACGAGTTTATCTGCCGCTGGTAGCTTTTTTAGCGCTACCTCATTGTGTGGAGGAAGTTCCGCTGTCGCTGTTTCTGCGATAGGCGTTACTGATTCAGCTTTAGCAGTCGCTACAGGTGCAGCAGCGGATAGCTTGCTTTGCATGTAGGTAACGATTTCACCAAGAGTCCGACACTCAGCTAAGTCTTCAGGGTTTAGCTCTGGCAGCGTTGGTAGCTGGTCTTGAACCGTACCCAAGATCTCAACGCGTTTGATTGAGTCGATACCAAGGTCTGCTTCCATGTCCATCGCTAGGTCGAGCATTTCTGCTGGGTAGCCTGTTTTGTCGGCAACCACTTCCATCATTGTTGATTGAACGTGAGCTGGGTTTAGGTCGTTGCTTGCGCTTTCTACAATTGCCTCTACTTCTGCAGCAGGAGCTACTGTCGCTGCTTCCGAACTAGGAGCTAACTTGCTGTTCATGTAGTCAACGATTTCACCCAGAGTACGACACTCAGCTAGGTCTTCAGGGTTTAGCTCTGGCAATGTTGGTAGCTGGTCTTGAACTGTTCCAAGGATCTCAACACGTTTGATTGAGTCGATGCCAAGGTCTGCTTCCATGTCCATTGCTAGGTCGAGCATTTCTGTTGGGTAGCCTGTTTTATCAGCCACTACACTCAGCATTGTGCTTTGAACTTGTTCTGCGTTTAAACTGTTTGATACTGCTTGCGCTGGTGCAGATGCTTGAGCCGCTACTGGAGCAGAAGCTGGAAGCTTACTGTTCATGTAGGCTACGATTTCGCCCAGAGTGCGACATTCAGCTAAGTCTTCAGGGTTTAGCTCTGGAAGAGTCGGTAGCTCGTCTTGAACTGTACCTAGAATTTCAACACGTTTGATTGAGTCGATACCAAGGTCAGCTTCCATGTCCATTGCTAGGTCTAGCATTTCAGTCGGGTAGCCCGTCTTCTCTGCCACTACTTCTAACATGGTTTTTTGAACGACAGCCGCATCTAGACCATTGCTAGCTGTTGCCGGAGCAACTACTGGTGCTTGTGAAGAGACTGGAGCAGAAGCCGGAAGCTTGCTGTTCATGTAATCAACGATTTCGCCAAGAGTACGACACTCAGCTAAGTCTTCAGGGTTTAGCTCTGGAAGAGTAGGCAGTTCATCTTGAACCGTACCAAGAATCTCAACACGCTTGATTGAATCGATACCAAGGTCTGCTTCCATATCCATTTCTAGATCAAGCATTTCCGTTGGGTAACCTGTCTTCTCAGCAACCACTTCTAGCATGGTTTGTTGAACGACTTTCGCATCAAGACCGTTAGCGGCTTGAACAGGAGCGGCTGCGCTTGACTGTGCTGCAACAGGCGCTGATGCTGGCATCTTGCTGTTCATGCTTTTACTGTTCATGTAGCCGACGATTTCACCAAGAGTACGACACTCAGCTAAATCTTCAGGGTTCAGCTCAGGTAGATTCGGCATTTCGTCTTGAACGGTACCAAGGATCTCTACGCGCTTGATTGAGTCGATACCAAGGTCTGCTTCCATGTCCATTTCTAGATCAAGCATTTCCGTTGGGTAACCCGTTTTCTCAGCGACCACTTCTAGCATCACTTTTTCAGCATCGGCTGTTTGTACTGCTACAGGTGCAGCTACAGGAGACGGTTGTGCTTTAACTGGCACAGGCTGAGCTGCAACCGGTGCTGCTGCTTGAGCGGCTACTTGTGGAGCAGGAACGGCTTTCTGTAGTGGAGCTTTCTGAGTTGTTGTATTTTGAACCGGAGCAGCTTGAACAGACTGAGCTTGTACAGGAGTCGCTTGTACTTGAGCTACAGGCTGTTGAACGATAGCTGCTGGAGTAGTTGGAGCTTGAATCGCTGGTTGAGCATTTACTGGCGCAACGAAGGTTGGTTGTGCCGTTTGTACTGAACCTTGTGTCAGCATATTAAGTGCTGAGTTGTTGCTGTGCGCTTGCATTTCTAGGTAATGAGCGTGAGCTTTTAGCGTTTCAGCTTGGTGCTGGTGGAACATTTCCATAGAACGCTGAAGGTTCTCAGGAATTGCTACGCCTGCCGTTGCCATTTTCGCTTGCTCAGACATTAAGGTGTTGAATGTGTCACCGTATTGCTGAGGAATCGCCAAGAACTGCTGATGTACTTCTGCTGCTTGTTGTTGAGCATTGAAGAACGACTGCAATGAAGATTCATCAACCGTTACGTTAGACGGGGCTGTTTGAACCACTTGAGGCTGCTGAGCTGTTGTTGCTACTTGTGCGCTTGGTGCTAGAGCAGCTGACTGTTGTACATTTGAAGCTTGAGGAGCAGCCACAGGTACTTCAACGATTTCTGTTTTGATCACTTCTTTTTCCACGATTTTCTCGACTTCAACTTTCACTTCAACAATCTCAGTCTTTTCGGTGACGTTGCCCGAAGCCAATGATTGATCCATTTTCTTACGAGTAGCAGGGCTGATGTAGTTGGTTGCATTCAGCTTGATGTTCATTGGTGATGCCTTTGCAGGTTCAGCAATGTCAGCTTGGTAAGGGTCAATGTTGTCTAGTGAAACACCTGCCACGCACAGTTGAACCGCCGCCAAACGAAGCTGTTGGTCACTGTCGCCTTTAGGACTTGGGTTGATGCTGATTGCGTAAAGCTCTTCGTTCTTATCCGCTAATGTTTTCTCAACCAGCTTTTGAAGAATGTTTTTCGGACCGAACTCTACGAATACGCGCGCGCCTGCTTCATACATTGCTTCAATTTGCTCGCTAAAACGAACCGATTGCAGCATGTGTTGCTTGAACGCTTTCTTGATCGCTTTCGCGTCTTTGCTGTGCAGTTTGCCCGTTGCGTTTGAGTAAAGCGGCAGCGTTGGAGCGCTGAATGAAGCTTTATCAATTGCAGAAGCAAATGGTTTTTGAGCGTGGGCAACAAGTGGTGTGTGGAAAGCACCAGACACTGGCAGAGCAATCGCTTTGAAACCTTGTTCAGTTAGCGCTTGTGCTGCTTGTTGAACCGTCGCAGTTGGACCTGCAATAACCAGTTGAGTCGGAGCGTTGTAGTTCGCAATACTCACACCTTCGAATTGGCTGATGCAGTTTTCAACGGCTGTAAGCTTGTCTGCGTCTAGGATGACCGCAAACATAGTACCGCTGTCGCCTTGTTCAGGTGTCGCTGCCATCGCATCGCCACGAGCGAAAGCTAGCTGGTAGTAATCGTCTTGCGAGATAACCCCCGATGCACATAGTGCACTTAGTTCACCAAAGCTATGACCTGCGACCATGTCGGCTTTGAAGCCAGCTTGAGTCATGATGTCGAACTGACCCATAGACACAGTACCAATCGCACTTTGCGCATTGGCCGTGTTGGTTAACACCGCTTCTTGAGCCTTGGTTGCTTCTGGTGTGAAAGTTGGAATTGGGAACAGAATTTGCGACAGAGCCGTTTTCTTGTGCTGACCAAATACTTGATCCGCTTGAGCAAGCTGTTGGCGCATTTCAGGATAATGACAAGCAAGCTCGCGACCCATGTTTAGGTACTGCGAACCTTGACCTGCAAATAGCGCTGCCACTTTACCTGCGCCGTTTGCAGCAATCAGTGCCGACTCACGGTAGCTAGTGCCGTTTGGCATCTGCCAATGTGCTTTGGTTTGGCTCTCAAGCATAGAAACCGCTTGAGTCAGTTGCGCTTGAAGGTCTACTTGGTCAGTGACAACTAAACCAATACGAGCATGCTTAGCGTCAATTTCGCGTAGAGCGTGTTGCTCAGCAAGCGCTTCCAGCTTGAACGCAGCATCTGCAGTTTGAGTTGAAACCTGTTTTAGTTCATTGATCAGTGCTTGACGAGATTCTGCGCTGAATAACAGAGTTTGCGGTACTTGGCACTGACGGTATTTGTCACCGCGAGCGTGTTCTGGCGTGTACTCTTCCAATACAACGTGGAAGTTAGTGCCACCAAAACCAAATGAGCTGATACCTGCACGGCGCGGTGTACCGTCGACACGTTTCATCCAAGGACGCGTTTGTGTGTTTAGGTAGAACGGTGAGTTCTCGATATCCAACTTAGGATTCGGAGCCGATACGTTGATCGTTGGCGGCAGTACTTTGTGGTGCAGTGCTAATGCAGCTTTGATTAAGCCAGCAGTACCCGCAGTTGATTTAGTGTGACCAATTTGAGATTTCACAGAGCCTAACGCAATGTGTTGCTTCTCTTCATTGTTCTCACTGAATACCGAGTTTAGGCCGCCAAATTCAGCAACATCGCCTGCTGCTGTACCTGTGCCGTGCGCTTCTAAAAGGCCAAGCGTGTGCGGTGCGAAACCAGCATCATCGTAAGCGCGTTTCAGTGCTTTTGCTTGTCCTTCAGGGCGAGGCGCGTAGATACTCTTGAACTTACCGTCCGAAGAAGAACCGACACCTTTAATCACTGAGTAGATTCTGTCGCCGTCGCGCTCAGCATCTTCAAGACGCTTCAGAGCAACCATGCCGATGCCTTCACCAATCATCATGCCTTTTGAGTCGATGTCGAAAGGTTGAATGGTTTCATTAGTTGTGAATGCAGGGGTTTTAGAGAAACTCATGTACATGGTTGGCGAGTTATCAGTACACACGCCACCTGTGATCATCATTTCACTGCGGCCTTCAACTAGCTCACTAAGAGCCATGCGCATTGCGGCTAGAGAACCTGCACACGCAGCGTCTACTACACAGTTGATGCCACCAAGGTCAAAGCGGTTAGCAATACGACCTGAAATTACGTTACCCAATGAACCAGGGAGTGAGTTCTCTTCCCAGTGGATGTATTGGTCTTGGAATTTTTTGATCAGCATTTCGCTGTCGTCGTCGCTGATACCACTGCTCTTGAAGACTTTTTTCAAAACAGGGTACTGAAGACGAGCATTTAGGCTTTGAGCGATCTTCTGACCACCACCAACACCGAGCGTGATACCGATCTTATCGCGATCGTAGCCTTCAGGCAGTTTGGCATCTTCAAGTACTTCTTTTGCAACGATCAAAGAAAGCAGCTGTGAAGTATCTGTCAGTTCTAGGATATTTGGCGGAAGACCGAACTCCATTGGGTTGAAGTCTACTTCTGGGATGAAACCACCGCGCTTACAGTAAGACTTGTCTGGCGTAGTACGATCTGAATCGTAGTAATCTTCTGGACGCCAGTGCGTATCTGGTACTTCAGTAATCGCATCGATCTTTTCGCTGATAAGATCCCAAAATTTATTCAGGTAGCGAGAGTTTGCAAACATGCTCGCCATACCAACGATAGCGACAGGCATATCTTTAAGGCGTTTATTCAGTCGAGAATCGTCGACTGGTTCCGGTGTATTTGTCTCGGGTTGGCTCATTATGAGTCTCCACTAGAAATCACAGAAAGTGATGTCGTGTTTTGAGGCTGCGCTTTTAAAGCTATAGAAAGAAAATCTGAAACAGACTTAGGGAAGCGCAGCTGAAAATTCAGGTTGCTGAGTGGCGGCAACCAGATAGAAATTAGTTTTTCGAAGTGCGTTGACTTACGAGAGTAGGGGAGGTGTTTCATGTGCGAAGAGAGCATTCGAATGTGAGGGTCATGTCCATTAAAATCCTGTCCAAAGTACTGCTTTTGTGCAAAGCAGGTATCCGCAAAAAAAACGTGTGAATTTGTTTAATGGTTGAGCAGGCTACCCGAGGTGAGTAGTTGATACAATGCTCCCAGCGGCCACTATGATCTGTTCAGACCAGATGAATCGAATGTGTTTTTGATTTTTGTATTTTTATTGTATTTAACTTATTGATATTTAATGGGTATGAATTGTTTTTTAGTGTTTATACTCTATTTTTTGACCTAGTGAGATCTATGTCAGGTTTTTGTAAGTAAGGTTTAATAGATGACTGTTTAACAAGGCTGAGTGTGATCTATGTTTTAATTTGTTATTATTTTAAAATCAAGTTCCAAGCTCTCATATGAAGGATGTTTCCTTCCCGATTTCTCTATGTTTATAGCAAATCATAGGTGAGTTAAATTTGTTCGTTTTGATGTTTTTTTGATAGCTTGATGAGAGTGATTTTAATAAATGAGTGCTAGAGATATGGGAATACCGATTGTGGATTTGTGGCTTTGCTCCCTGAGTGATTTACATGATGATATCGATAGCGTGTTGTACTTAAAACAGAGGCTCACGATGGATGAGATAGCCAAAGTTGATCGCTATCGAATGCCCTCATCTCAGGTTCAAGCTTTGTACGTTCGTAACTATCTAAGAAAGGTGTTGTCTTGCTATTCTGATTTGAGGCCAGAAGAGTGGCGGTTTGAATATGGCGAGAAAGGAAAGCCAAGTTTAGTCGCCGAACAGCAACTCAAGACGGGGTTAAATTTCAATATTAGTCATAGCAAAGAACATTTGTTGATTGCAGTTTGCCAGATAGAAGGGAAGCAAGTTCAATTGGGTGTTGATATTGAACACGCAAGAAGTTCGACCAATATCGACTCGATCATGAAGCACTACTTTTCAGATAAAGAATTGGCGGATTTACTTGAGCTCAGCAAAGAAGAACAGAGAGAGCGTTTTTTCGATCTGTGGGCGTTGAAAGAGTCGTACATCAAAGCTACGGGTCATGGGTTAGCCACATCGTTGCGAAGCTTTTCGTTCGAATTCTCCAATCTGACGGAGCAAACATTTCCAATTCACGCTTCGGATTTTCAACCAAACTTGCAAGATGAAATTAGATTGTATCGCGAAATTAGGCTACATAATGGAATCAGGTTGGATTTGGATTCTGCTGAACAAAGCGATGTTTCTACAAGTTGGCAATGTTGCCTAGGGCGATTAGATGACCAGTACCGTTTTGCCGTGACCCTTGGTGGAAATTTGCTACCCATGCAGATAGAGATGAGAACCTTTTCGTTGTCTCATCTCTTTTAAGCTAGTTTGGTGAGACGAAGTTAGCTCGTTTCGCCAAGCATCGCTTTTAATACTTCGGCAGGTACGGGCTGCAGTTGCTTGTCTTTATCTAGGCAAACCATTTCGATATCACCAATCACCGCAGGCTTAGTTGCATCTTTGCGCCACACTTCTTGTCGCCATAGCGTTTTGTATTTTCCATCGAGTTCAAAAGAGGTTCGGATGTCGCAGATCTCAGCGAACTCAACTCCATCTTGAAAAGTCATGTTGGCTTTATAGACCGCAAAACCTAATCCTTGCTCATTCCACAATTCTGCCAGTTTATCGCTACCCAAGACATGTTCGCGCGCACGCTCGAAGTATTTAAGAAAGTTCGGGTGATAAACCACACCTGAGTGATCGGTATCTTCATAGTAAATTTGTACTGGGTGATGGTAGATCTGACTCATTGGTATCAACTCTTGTTAAGTAGTGGAGTGGTAAATCTGGCTAAGTTGTGCAGCACTCTACAGGATAGGTAGAAATTACTTCAAGGCATCATCGACTATCGAGCTTTTGGTCAGACCTCATTCGGCCTTATTCATTACTAATACGTTGGTCAGCTTCCACCCATTTACAAATATTCTATGTGTCATTTTCCACCCATTAATTTTTGCGGCGAGTTGGCGACTACTACAGGCAAATATCATGAAGCCTTACGGTTAAAGGGTTGTTAATGGTTTGTGTCATTGTGGCGCGCTAATTGCCTTAGTGAAAGCACGCAGTTCCCATTGAAGGGCTGCTTTGTTTACTAAGGAGAATAATAATGTTTAAGCCTCTTACCCTGCTGTCTGTATCTGCTCTGGCGCTCACAAGTTTTAATGCTGCTGCAAACTGTGACCCAGGTGAAATCGTGATTAAATTCAGTCATGTAACCAATACCGATAAGCACCCGAAAGGCATTGCCGCTTCTTTACTGGAAGAGCGAGTAAACACGGAAATGAATGGGAAAGCTTGTATGCAAGTTTTCCCAAACTCAACACTCTACGATGATAATAAAGTACTGGAAGCCCTGTTAAATGGTGATGTTCAAATGGCGGCACCATCGCTGTCTAAATTTGAGAAGTTCACTAAGAAATACCGCATTTTTGACCTTCCTTTCCTATTTGAAGACGTAGAAGCTGTTGACCGTTTCCAAAACTCAGAGTCTGGCGAAAAGCTGAAGAACGCGATGAAGCGTCGTGGCCTTCAAGGACTAGCGTTTTGGCACAATGGCATGAAACAGATGTCAGCAAACAAACCTCTTATCAATCCTGAAGACGCGGAAGGTTTGAAATTCCGTGTTCAAGCATCAGACGTATTGGTTGCTCAGTTTGAACAGCTGGGTGCTAACCCACAGAAGATGTCTTTCAAAGAAGTATACGGTGGCCTACAAACTAAGGTTATCGATGGCCAAGAGAACACATGGTCAAACATCTACGGTAAGAAGTTCTTTGAAGTACAAGACGGCGTGACAGAAACTAACCACGGTATCCTTGATTACCTGGTAGTAACGTCAAACGACTTCTGGAAAGACCTACCTGAAGATGTACGCACGCAACTTGGCACTATCGTTCAAGAAGTGTCTGAGACTCGTAACGCAGAATCTTCAAAAGTTAACCTAGCGAACAAAAACAACATCATCGAAGCGGGTGGTGAGGTTCGTACGCTTACGCCTGAACAGCGTGAAGCATGGGTAACTGCGCTTCAACCAGTATGGAAGAAGTTTGAAAAAGACATCGGTTCAGATCTTATCGATGCAGCGTTAGCTTCAAACCAATAACACCGCTAAAGGAGTGGCGTGCATTTCGCCACTCCTTATTAAAATAACTATAAGCGGAGTCAATTATGGATAATCCTCAAATGGAACAACCAAATTCTAGCGAATCAGCACTGGAAACCTCTCTTTTTTCCAAAGTCGGAAGAGTTACGGATGTGATTGAAGAGTCATTAATCGCATTTTTCCTTGGCGCAATGACGCTACTTACTTTTGCCAATGTGGTGTTTCGATACGCATTCAACGACAACATCTTATGGGCACTGGAACTGACCGTGTTCATGTTCGCTTGGATGGTGTTAGTAGGCGCATCTTATGGCGTCAAAAAGCACTTCCACATTGGCGTTGATGTGATCATTAACCTTGCCCCAGAAAAGCTACGTAAAGTGTATGCGTTAATCGCCGTTGCAAGTTGCCTAGCATTCTCAATCCTACTTCTTATCGGTTCTTGGAATTACTGGTACCCGTTCGCGACTGAGCGCGCTTGGTATGAAACCGATGATATTCCAATGCCAGAGATGCTTCAGTTTCTTGCCGACTGGCTGAATGAAGGCGAGCGATACGAGAAATTGCCACGTTTTATTCCTTACATGGCACTGCCGATTGGTATGGCAATGCTGACGTTCCGATTCATCCAAATCGCTTATCAAGTGGCGACGGGTAAACTTGACCGCATGATTGCAGGCCATGAAGCCGAAGAAGAGCTGGATGCATTGAAAGCTGATGTTTTAGCGGGTTCTGATGAAGACGCGACAGCGGTATTGGATTCGACTAAGCCAAACAAGGCGAATGAGTCGGGTACAAAATCTAACGGTAAGGAAGACTAATCATGGCAATGTTATTTCTATTTTTAATGGTAATTGCTTTCATGTTGGTCGGTGTGCCAATTGCGATTTCCCTCGGTTTATCAAGCGTCATATTCTTATTGATGCATTCAGATGCTTCTTTGGCATCCGTTGCACAAACGCTGTTTAATGCATTTGCAGGCCACTACACACTCTTAGCGATTCCTTTCTTTATCTTGGCCTCTAGCTTTATGTCTACTGGTGGCGTGGCGAAACGTATTATCCGTTTTGCTATCGCAATGGTGGGTTGGTTCCGCGGCGGTTTGGCAATGGCATCGGTTGTGGCGTGTATGATGTTCGCAGCGTTATCTGGGTCGTCTCCTGCAACGGTAGTAGCAATCGGTAGTATTGTTATCGCGGGTATGATCAAAAACGGCTACACGAAAGAGTTCGCGGCAGGGGTTATCTGTAACGCGGGTACGTTGGGTATCTTGATTCCACCATCTATCGTTATGGTGGTTTACGCTGCGGCGACGGATGTATCTGTAGGTCGTATGTTCTTAGGTGGCGTGATTCCTGGCCTGTTGGCGGGTGTGATGTTGATGATAGCTATCTACATTGCAGCACGTATTAAAAAAATTCCTGCACAGCCATTTGTGGGCTGGGGTGAGATGTTCGCAGCAGCAAAAGACGCAAGTTGGGGTCTGCTACTGATTGTCATCATTTTGGGTGGTATCTACGGCGGTATCTTTACTCCGACAGAAGCGGCGGCTGTTGCAGCGGTTTACGCGTTTTTCATTGCCAATTTTATCTACAAAGATATGGGGCCGTTTGCGGACAAGAAGAATACAAAACCTGCTTTGGTGAAAGTGTTCCAAACGTTTTTTCATAAAGACACCAAAGACACGCTCTATGATGCCGGCAAGTTGACCATCATGTTGCTGTTTATCATTGCCAATGCTCTGATTCTTAAGCATGTACTGACAGAAGAACGCATTCCTCAGATGATCACTGAGTCTATGCTTTCTGCAGGCTTAGGTCCGATCACCTTCTTGATTGTGGTGAACGTTCTACTCTTGATTGGTGGGCAGTTCATGGAGCCATCAGGCTTGCTGATCATCGTAGCACCTTTGGTATTCCCAATTGCAATTGCACTTGGCATCGACCCTATTCACCTAGGTATCATGATGGTGGTGAACATGGAGATAGGGATGATAACGCCGCCTGTGGGGCTTAATCTGTTTGTGACAGCAGGTGTCGCCAAGATGTCGATGATGAACGTGGTGAAAGCGGCATTGCCTTGGGTAGGCGTGATGTTCTTATTCCTGATTATCGTAACTTACGTACCTTGGGTATCAACATGGTTACCAACCACGTTGATGGGGCCAGAAATCATCACTAAGTAGGATGTTATGTCATTTTAAAAAGGTGAGGAGGTATTAAACCTCCTCATCAATATTCCTACCGAAGTTCAAGTAAGAGTCGCTCTGTTGATAGAGGGCTCTTTTTGCTTCTAGTTCCGGCGTGTTTAAGTCGACATGTTGATCGATATAATAAACACCGTCGATCTCCATTGTGTCGGTAATTGATGGAACTTTTGTTTTCTCACCCATAACCATTTTCCTATCAACTTTATTGCATAACATCCTGTTAGCGGTTTAAGTATAGGTGATCTTGCTCGCATATCTAATTTAGTTTTCGCTCTGTCGGTATGACTCTTTCGCAAGTTGATGTTTTTGCATCTTGTCATAGAGGGTTTTGCGCGGAAGTTGCAGCCTTTCCATGGTCTCTTTTATACTGCCGTTACACTCAATAAGTGCTTGCTTTAGAGTGCTTTTCTCAAAGTCAGAGACCAACTCAGCTAGCGATAAATGCTGGTTTGATTCAACGGTGTTGTCTGATAAGTGAGAAAGCTTGCCTAAAAGTACAAAACGCTCGGCAGTATTACGTAATTCTCGTACATTTCCGGGCCAATCATGAGCTAAAAGTGCGTGCAGTTCTGTTTGTGGAAGTGCAGGGGCTGTTTTGCCATAACGAGCCGCCGCGACGAGCAAGAAATGGTGAAAGAGTGCAGGTATATCTTCTTGGCGACTTCTTAATGGCGGCAAGTCTAAAGTAACTACATTGAGCCGATAATAGAGATCTTGGCGGAAAGATCCTTCCTCAGAAGCTTTTTTTAGGTCGACTTTAGTTGCAGCAATCACGCGAATATCGAGCGGTACTAATCCGTTCGAGCCGACTCTTTCAATGACTCGCTCTTGTAATACGCGCAATAGTCGTATTTGCGCCTGCATTGGCATGGATTCTATTTCATCTAAGAATAGGGTGCCGCCTTGCGCAAACTCGAACTTACCTACACGTTTGTTTTCGGCTCCCGTAAAAGCACCTTTTTCATGACCATAGAGCTCACTTTCAATCAGGTTTTCAGGAACGGCGCCACAGTTGACCGCAACAAAGTTTTGCTCTCGGCGACTGCTTTGTTCATGCAGAGAACGAGCAACTAGCTCTTTGCCCGTCCCCGTTTCGCCAAACAATAAAATATCGGCGTTGGTATCGGCAACATGAGTGATGATAGAACGTAGCTCTGTCATAGATTGTGTGTCACCAATGATTCTCGGTCCTAGTGCTTTACTCGCCTTCAATGAGCGCTTGAGTTCTTGGTTTTCGAGAGTTAACTGGCGTTTTTCGATGGCGCGTTTGGTCGTCTCAATTAAGCGTTCATTCGCAAAGGGCTTTTCAATGAAATCATAGGCACCGTTATGGATAGCTTGAACGGCCATTGAGATATCACCATGACCAGTGATCATGATGACCGGGATTTCTTTGTCTTTATGCATGACCGTGCTGAGTAGGTCATGCCCAGAAATACCCGGCAAACAGATATCGGTAATGATCACGTGGGGAAGACCATTTTTCTGGATGGCGATCAGCGCAGATTCTGCATCGGGAAAGAATTCGGCGTCAATCTCGGCAAGTTCAAAGCTTTGCTCAATGGCCATTCTTAGATCGGATTCATCATCAATGAAATAGACGTGACACATAGTTTATTCCTTTACTCTTTTATTCTAATTATCGTTGAGTTTGTTTGCTTGTTTGCTTGTTTGCTTGTGAAGTTAGCTAATTTAATGAGTTAGCCTTAATCTGCTTGCGCGCGTTCTGTTCGTGCACGGTGCTCATCAGGCACAATTGGGAGTTCGATACTAAAACGAGCGCCACCTTGTGGGCTGCTATCGGTCAACAGTTTTCCGTTAATTCCACCGATTATTTGTTGAGAAATCGATAGCCCGAGTCCAAGACCATTTTTTTTGGTGGTATGGAAGGGTTCAAAAAAACCTCCCGTCGAAGGTGACATAAAGCCGGGGCCATTATCATCAACGTGAATCAACAGAGTTTTTGATTGTTCATTATTTGATTCCCTAATCTCTAACAGGATAGCCAATTGTTTATCTTCTTGATTTTCCATAGCTTGAACTGCATTGGTCAGTAGGTTAATGATTACCTGTTCCAGTTGAATCGCATTGGCGAGCACGCAAGCATTGAAGGTTTCAGGGAGCTCATTTACTTTGACTCGCTCAGTTTTCAATTGCGGTTTCATCAGCTCTTTAGAGGAATGAAGAACAGGCAATATCTGCAATGTGTGTAGCTCTTCCGCCGTGGACTTTTTTGCGAAGGAGCGAAGCTGGTGGCTAATTTTCGCCATACGATCGGTGAGTGATGAAATTCGAGATAGGTTGTCATCAACACGCTCGGTCTTTTCTTTTGCAAGAAACAGTCGGCCGTTATCGGCATAACTGCGAATCGCAGCGAGTGGGTTATTCAGTTCGTGACTGATGCTCGCTGACATTTGACCCAATACCGCTAGTTTAGCGGCTTGGATAAGCTCATCTTGTGTTTGCCTGAGCACCCGTTCTGTTTCGATACGCTGTTTGATCTCGATATGGAGTTCAGAGGTTCTTTCGAGGACTTGAAACTCGAGTTTTTGTTTGGCTTCAGATTGTAGCCTATCGATTTGCGTACGTCTTTGTTGGCGGTGATGGTTGAGTTGCATCGTGAGATAGATAATGGCAAACACTAAACTCAGCACCACAAGGTAAGCGATGAGATCCCACCAAACTAAGTGTGTTGGAGAAAATACTCTGACAGTTAGTTTCGGGTCATCGAGGAAGCGTGATGAAGTAAAAAAATGTTCTTTTACGAGCTGGTGTGGTGATTGAATGCTGCTGGTGGCGCTTTCTAAGTCTCCTGAAAAGTGAAGGCTCTCGATCTTGGTATCAAGGTATTGTCTGCTTTCTTGAATGCGAGTTTTTTGCGCTTTATCTAAAGGTTGAAGGCTTTTGAACAACCATTCAGGCTTGCTCGACATAAAAACAATCTGGTCTTTATCGTCGGCAACAAAAAAACTCTGCTTTCCTTTCCAACTTGCTTCAATCAGTGATAAATCCATTTTTACGACAATCACGCCAATGATTTCGGCCGCGTAGGAGACAGGGTAAGAATAATAATAGCCTCGCTTTCCCGAGGTAGAACCTAAAGCAAAGTACTGGTTTTCATTGCCGAGAATTGCTTGTTGATAGTAGGGACGAAAAGCAAAGTTACGTCCAACGAAAGAGTGTTTCAGGTTCCAGTTACTAGCAGCTATGGTGGTACCGATACTGTCGAGTAGGTAAGTGTCGGACGCTTGAATTACTGTGTTTACGTGCTCTAGATAGCGATTAGTCAGCTCGATTTGCGCGGAATTACTTGGTGAGTGTAGGGCATCGACTAGTTCTTTATCTTTTGAGAGCAGTTCTGGGATATGGGCAAACTTATCCAATTGGCTAGAAATATGAACGGAAAATCGATCTAACTTAGACTGGTGATCATTTAACAAACTTTGATGGCTTGTGCTCCATACCCAGTGACCACCGAGAACCATCAGCAAGACATAGGTGATGAGCAGTAGTAAAGGGATTCTTAAAGCTCGAAACATGAACGCTCTCCGCTAAATTCTAGGTAAACAAATACACCTGTGTTTTCTCGTTTATGACAGCAACTAGCGGTAGTTTTTTCTTAAAATAGAGAGATAACAGATGGTGGTAGGTTAAGGCTTTGTAACGGAGATTGTTGAAAAAGTTATCGACTCTGAGGGGTAAAACAAGAGCAAGATCTCTTTTTAAGGTTTTTAGCAAAAAAAGGCCTCGATTCCCTTGAAAAAGTCGCTATTGTCCCCATTTCTGTTGTGCTAAGTGATGTTTTGATCGTTTTTTATCATTTAGTTGGACGAATTTAGAGCATTCATCATCAAGCAGAGGCGAACGGCTCGACAGAGATTAAACAGATCGCTAGAATGTCGCGTCTAAAATTTCTGTCCTGAGGCTAATCGGAGATACCTTTCTTGTTTCTGAAAACAAGCTTTGTTGCGTTTTAGTCGGCGTGTGAAGAACGAAGATATCGCTGATTAGTCTGGTGTTTAGTTGAATAATCAATTCAAACATCAATGCTCGATTTTAAATTAGGTGTTCGGATAGAGCACTACACAAGGATGCAGCCAACAACGTCGGCTTTTGAATTAAAGCTAAGTTACGGCTCATATGCTCAGATTACTGAGCCAGTTTTGAGGTTTATATAATGCAAGTTACTGTTGAAACGCTAGAAGGCCTAGAGCGCCGTCTTAATATTACTGTTCCTGCTGCTAACATCGAAGATGCAGTTACAGCTGAACTACGCAACATCGCGAAAAATCGTCGTTTCGATGGTTTCCGCAAAGGCAAAGTGCCAATGAAGATGGTTGCTAAAATGTACGGCAAAGCAGTACGTCAAGACGTGATGGGCGAAGTAATGCAACGTCACTTCATCGAAGCGATCGTTAAAGAGAAAATCAACCCAGCTGGCGCACCTACTTTCGCACCAGTTGAAAACAACGAAGGCGCTGACCTAGTATTCAATGCAACTTTTGAAGTTTACCCAGAAGTTGAGCTGAAAGGTCTAGAAAACATCACTGTTGAGAAACCTGCAGTAGAAGTTAAAGAAGCTGACGTTGAAGAGATGATCGAAACTCTACGTAAGCAACAAGCAACTTGGACTGAAGTTGAAGCTGCTGCTGACGCTGGTTCTCGTGCAACTATCGATTTCGTTGGTTCTATCGACGGTGAAGAGTTCGAAGGCGGTAAAGCTGAGAACTTCCCACTAGAAATGGGTGCTGGTCGCATGATTCCTGGTTTTGAAGACGGTATCGTTGGTAAAACAGCAGGTATGGAATTCGAAATCGACGTAAACTTCCCAGAAGATTACCACGCTGAAAACCTAAAAGGTAAAGAAGCTAAGTTTTCTATCAAGCTGAACAAAGTTGAAGCTCGTGAACTTCCAGAGCTTAACGAAGAATTCGTTTCTAAGTTTGGTGCTGCTGACGGCATTGAAGGCCTTAAAGCTGAAGTTCGTAAGAACATGGAGCGCGAGCTTAAGCAAGCTGTTAAGAACCGCATCAAAGAGCAAGCTATCGACGGTCTAGTTAACGAAAACAACATCGACGTACCTTCTGCTCTAATCGATCAAGAGATCGGTGTTCTACGTCAACAAGCTGCTCAACGTTTCGGTGGTAACACTGAAGCTGCTGACCAACTTCCTCGTGAGTTGTTCGAAGAGCAAGCTAAACGTCGCGTAGTTGTAGGTCTTCTTCTTGGTGAAGTAATCAAGACTGAAGAGCTAAAAGCTGATGATGAGAAAGTTAAAGCTATCATCGAAGAGATGGCTACAGCATACGAAGATCCAACAGAAGTTATTGCTTACTACGAGCAAAACGAGCAAATGATGAACAACATGCGCAATGTCGCTTTAGAAGAGCAAGCTATTGATGCAATCATCGCTAAAGCTCAAGTTTCTGATAAAGAAGTTAGCTTCAACGAGCTAATGAATCAGCAACCTGCTTAATATAGTAATATCTGACGTAGAAGGTTGACGTACGGTCAACAATTCTGCTAACAATGGTCCGTATGATTTAATCATTCGGGCCATTTATTTTAGGGACATAAGAATATGAGCTACCAAGAAAAAAATACAATGCCATCGATTATGGACGCACTAGTTCCTATGGTGGTTGAACAGACTTCCCGTGGTGAACGTTCTTACGATATTTATTCTCGTCTATTAAAAGAACGTATCATTTTCTTAACCGGTCAAGTGGAAGACCACATGGCAAATCTTGTCGTGGCTCAACTGCTTTTCTTGGAATCAGAAAACCCAGACAAAGATATCTATCTTTACATCAACTCACCTGGCGGTAGCGTAACAGCGGGCATGTCGATCTACGACACAATGCAGTTCATCAAGCCAAACGTGAGCACAGTATGTATGGGTCAAGCTTGCTCTATGGGTGCGTTCTTACTAGCGGGTGGTACTCCAGGTAAGCGTCACGTACTTCCAAACTCACGTGTAATGATTCACCAGCCACTTGGCGGCTTCCAAGGCCAAGCGTCTGATATTCAAATTCACGCGCAAGAGATCCTAACGATCAAACAAAAGCTAAACAAACTATTGGCAGAGCATACAGGCCAGCCTCTAGAAGTTGTTGAGCGTGATACAGATCGTGATAATTTCATGTCTGCTGATCAAGCAGTAGAATACGGTTTGGTGGATTCAGTTCTTAATCACCGCGGTCAATAATTGCAAGGCAATTGTTTAACGCAAAGTGATTCAAATTGTTATACACTCAAACATAGAGAGTAAAGGCTAAGAGGTTAGCGAATGACAGACAAAAGCAAAGAGGGTGGTAGCGGTAAACTGCTTTACTGCTCTTTCTGTGGCAAAAGCCAGCACGAAGTTCGCAAGTTAATCGCAGGTCCTTCTGTTTACATTTGTGATGAATGTGTCGATCTTTGTAACGACATTATTCGTGAAGAAATTAAAGATGTTCTTCCTAAGAAAGAATCGGAATCGCTGCCAACGCCGCGTGAGATTCGTGAGCATCTTGACGACTATGTAATCGGTCAAGAATACGCGAAAAAAGTGCTAGCAGTTGCGGTATATAACCACTACAAGCGTTTGCGTAATGGTGATACGACAGCTGAAGGCGTAGAGCTAGGTAAGAGTAACATTCTTCTTATCGGCCCTACTGGTAGTGGTAAAACACTCCTTGCTGAAACATTGGCTCGTTTCCTAGACGTTCCTTTCACAATGGCAGATGCAACTACACTAACCGAAGCAGGTTACGTGGGCGAAGATGTTGAAAACATCATCCAGAAGTTGCTTCAAAAATGTGATTATGACGTAGCGAAAGCGGAACGTGGCATTGTTTATATCGATGAAATCGACAAGATTTCTCGTAAAGCTGAAAACCCATCCATCACGCGTGACGTGTCTGGTGAAGGTGTACAGCAGGCTCTGCTAAAACTTGTTGAAGGCACCGTTGCTTCAGTTCCACCTCAAGGTGGTCGTAAGCATCCACAGCAAGAGTTCTTGCAAGTGGATACATCTAAGATCCTATTTATCTGTGGTGGTGCGTTTGCAGGCCTAGATAAGGTGATTGAGCAACGTGTAGAAACAGGTTCCGGTATCGGCTTTGGCGCAGAAGTGCGTTCTAAAGACGAAACCAAAACTATCGGTGAACTGTTCACTCAAGTAGAACCTGAAGATCTAGTGAAGTATGGTCTAATTCCAGAATTCATTGGTCGTCTACCTGTTACAACAACACTGACAGAGCTTGATGAAGAAGCGCTAATCCAAATCCTTTGTGAACCAAAGAATGCACTGACAAAACAGTACGCTGCATTATTTGAACTTGAGGATACAGAGTTAGAATTCCGCGAAGACGCACTACGTGCCATTGCTAAGAAAGCAATGAACCGTAAAACAGGTGCTCGTGGTCTACGCTCTATTTTGGAGGGTGTTCTACTGGAAACTATGTACGAACTGCCATCTTCAACTGATGTAAGCAAAGTTGTGATTGATGAGTCGGTAATTAATGGTGAGTCAGAACCACTGTTGATTTACAGTAACTCAGATAATCAAGCAGCTGCTGCAGAGTAGGTCTTTTTTAGACCACACGCTCAAATTGAAAAAGGAGGTAAGCAATTACCTCCTTTTTTTTATTCTTCCATTGAATCCAGTCGTTTAAGCCCCATATACTGCTTTATAAGTTAAAGCGGAAGAGAGAAATATATGAACTTGGAACGTTCCGAGCGTATCGAAATCCCCGTGCTACCTCTACGTGATGTAGTGGTTTACCCACACATGGTTATTCCATTGTTTGTTGGTCGTGAAAAATCGATTACTTGCCTTGAGTCGGCAATGGAAGCTAACAAACAAGTACTACTTGTAGCGCAGAAAGAAGCGGACACTGATGAGCCTTCAATCGACGACCTATTTAACGTAGGTACAGTCGCTACCATTCTTCAGTTACTAAAGCTCCCTGATGGTACGGTTAAAGTACTTGTCGAAGGTCAGCAGCGTGCAAAAATTCACCAATTCAAAGAAAGTGAATTTTTCTTAGCGGATGCCGAATACGTTGTTACTTCAGAACTTGACGAAAAAGAACAAGAAGTGGTTGTTCGTAGTGCGATCAATCAATTCGAAGGCTTTATTAAGCTAAACAAAAAGATTCCACCAGAGGTTCTAACGTCTCTGAACGGTATTGATGAGGCTGCTCGCCTTGCTGATACGATTGCTGCGCACATGCCACTTAAATTGGTAGACAAGCAGCACGTTCTAGAAATTTTAGATGTCACTGAACGTCTGGAATTCTTGATGGGCCAAATGGAGTCAGAAATTGACATCCTACAAGTTGAAAAACGCATTCGTGGCCGCGTTAAGAAACAAATGGAGAAATCTCAGCGCGAGTACTATCTGAATGAGCAAATGAAAGCGATTCAGAAAGAACTTGGCGAGATGGACGATGCACCGGATGAATTCGAGACTCTGAAGAAGAAAATCGAAGATTCTAAGATGCCTCAAGAAGCTCGTGAGAAAACAGAGCAAGAACTGCAAAAACTGAAAATGATGTCGCCAATGTCTGCTGAAGCAACAGTAGTACGTAGCTACATCGATTGGATGGTAGGCGTTCCTTGGGCTAAGCGTTCAAAAGTTAAAAAGAATTTAGCGAAAGCGGAAGAGATCTTAAATGAAGATCACTACGGCTTAGAGCGTGTTAAAGAACGTATTCTTGAATACTTGGCTGTACAAAACCGTATCAACAAACTGAAAGGTCCAATCCTTTGTCTTGTTGGTCCTCCTGGCGTTGGTAAAACCTCTCTAGGTCGTTCTATTGCTGCGGCAACGGGTCGTAAGTACACTCGTATGGCGCTAGGCGGCGTTCGTGATGAAGCTGAGATTCGTGGTCACCGTCGTACGTACATCGGTTCTCTTCCGGGTAAACTTATCCAGAAGATGTCTAAAGTTGGCGTTAAAAACCCACTGTTCCTATTAGATGAAATCGACAAGATGTCTTCTGATATGCGTGGCGACCCATCTTCAGCGCTTCTAGAAGTACTAGACCCTGAGCAAAACAACGCATTTAACGATCATTATCTAGAAGTCGATTACGATCTGTCAGATGTTATGTTTGTTGCGACGTCGAACTCGATGGACATTCCTGGCCCTCTTCTGGACCGTATGGAAGTGATTCGTTTGTCTGGTTATACAGAAGATGAAAAGCTGAATATTGCTAAGAGCCACCTATTGGACAAGCAAGTTCAACGCAACGGTCTTAAGCCTCATGAAATTGAGATTGAAGACTCTGCAATCATCGGCATTATTCGTTATTACACGCGTGAAGCAGGTGTACGTAGCCTAGAGCGTGAAATCTCTAAGATCTGTCGTAAAGCAGTTAAAAACATTTTGCTAGACAGCGACCTTAAGTCTGTAACGGTTAACATTGATAACCTGAAAGAGTACTTAGGCGTTCAACGTCATGACTTTGGTAAAGCGGATGAGAGCAATCGTATTGGTCAGGTAACTGGTCTAGCGTGGACTCAAGTGGGTGGTGACCTACTGACAATCGAAACTGAATCAATGCCAGGTAAAGGTAAGCTAACGCAAACCGGCTCATTGGGTGATGTGATGAAAGAGTCGATTCAGGCGGCAATGACCGTGGTTCGCTCTCGTGCTGAAAATCTAGGTATCAACACTGATTTTTACGAGAAACGCGATATTCACGTTCACGTGCCTGAAGGTGCGACACCAAAAGATGGCCCAAGCGCGGGTATTGCAATGTGTACTGCACTTGTTTCTAGCTTAACGGGTAATCCTGTAAAAGCTGAGGTGGGTATGACTGGTGAAATTACCCTACGAGGTGAAGTTTTACCTATCGGCGGTTTGAAAGAAAAACTGCTTGCAGCTCACCGTGGTGGCATCAAAACAGTCTTGATTCCTAAAGACAATGAGCGTGATTTGGAAGAGATTCCAGACAACGTTATTGCTGACTTGAAGGTGATTCCAGTCCAATGGATTGATGAAGTTCTTAAGGTTGCGCTAGAACGAGATCCGTCAGGGGTCGAGTTTGACGTGAAAAAATAGTGATGCGTAGCAAAAATAAGTAAAGAATTACGCTGATAGGCTCGAAAAGGCTTGTCAGCGTTTTTTTTGGACGCTAAGTTATTCGCTAAAGCGGCAATCCCTTTTGCAATAAGGCTTGCGGCGAAATAAAAACCAAAATGGAACGTACAGTCATCGAGATTTAGTCACAGATGACACATAGGGGAAAAACAGTGAATAAAACACAACTAGTAGAATCAATCGCAGAAAACGCAGACATCTCTAAAGCTTCAGCTGGTCGCGCTCTAGACGCTTTCATCGAAGCAGTTGGCACAACGCTACAATCAGGTGACCAAGTTGCACTTGTTGGCTTTGGTACTTTCAGTGTTCGTACTCGTGCTGCTCGTACAGGTCGTAACCCAAAAACTGGTGAAGAGATCCAAATCGCAGAAGCTAAAGTACCTGGCTTCAAGGCGGGTAAAGCACTTAAAGACGCATGTAACTAATTTTTGTTTGCTGGAACCTCGAATGTGAAGAGGGGAAAGCATTAACATGCGTTTACTGTTTGAACAATGATGTTTCATTCTTAGGCAGTATGTGTGCAAAGCACATTGAACTTATTTAAATTATGCGCATCCTACTGATGCGCATTTCTTTTTCTGATAATATCGCGTGAATAGATTTTTATTTTGAAGCCAATGCTTCATATCCGGAGAGCACTTAAATTATGATGGATCGATTACGCGAAGGCGTGAATAGCATCGCGGTAAAAATTATCCTTGGGTTGATTATCCTGTCATTCGTATTCGCAGGTGTAGGCAGCTACATCACCGGTGGCGGTAACAACGCAGCAGCTAAAGTTGGCAACACAGAAATTGCTCGTGGCGAGTTTGAACAAGCTTACCAAAACGAACGTAATCGCATGCAATCTCAACTTGGCGATTACTTCGCTCAAATGCTTGCAGACCCTGCATACGTAGAGTCTTTCCGTAAATCAGTCCTTGATCGCATGATCAACGATGTTCTACTTGAGCAGCAAGCTGAGTCTTTAGGTCTACGAATCAGCGATTCTCAAATCCGTACCATGATTCTAGAAATGCCTCAGTTCCAAACGGCTGGCCAATTCGATCAAGAAGTTTACCAATCAGCACTACGTCGTGCAGGTTTCAGCGCAGAAAGCTTCGCTGAATACATGCGTCGTGACCTAATGCGTAATCAACTTGTTACTGCACTTCAAGGCAGTGAATTTGTTCTTCAAGGCGAAATCGATACTCAAAGCAAACTGATTGCTCAAACTCGTGATATTCGTACTGTGACGCTTTCTGTTGCTGATTTAGCGAAAGACATTGAGCTTACCGACGAGCAGATTGAACAGTACTACTCTGAAAACCCATTAGCTTACACTCGTCCAGAGCAAGCTAAGGTGTCTTACATCGAACTTTCAGCCGAAGCACTTAAGTCGCAGCTTAAAGTGAGTGATGAAGAAGCTCAGAAATACTATGAAGAGCATCTAGATAAGTACTCAACTTCAGAGCAGCGTAAAGTTAGTCACATCCTAGTTCAAGGCGACGATGAAGCGAAAGCGCAGTCCATCCTGGACGAACTCAACGCAGGCGCTGATTTCGCAACGTTAGCGGAAGAAAAATCTGATGACTTCGGCAGTGCTGAAGTTGGTGGTGACCTAGGTTGGATCGAACGTGATGTTATGGACCCAGCATTCGAAGAAGCCGCTTTTGCTCTTCAGAATATTGGTGATACAACGGGTTTAGTTAAATCTGATTTTGGCTACCACATCATCAAGCTAGACGAACTGAAAGCATCTCAAGCTCAGCCTTACTCTGAAGTAGCGGCAGAGATTAAGACAGAGCTTCTAGACCAGCACGCAGTAGACCAGTTCTACGAACAGCAAACTGAATTAGAGAAAGTAGCGTTTGAATTCCCTGACTCTCTAGATGACTCTGCAGAAGCAATTAACGCTAAGATCACAACGACTGATTTCATCTCTCAAGTAGATGCACCAGAAGTATTGATGACGCCTGCTGTTATGCAAGCTATCTTGAGCCCAGAAGTGAAAGAAGACGGCCTAAACTCTGAAGTTATCGAAGTGGCTCCTGAACACGTGATTGTTGTTCGTGTAGAAGAGACTCGTGACGAAACAATTCTTCCTCTAGAACAAGTGAAGGATCAAGTTGTGGCTGCGCTGTCTGCTGTACAAGCCGAGCAGCAAGCGGTTGAGTTAGGTGTTTCTCTAGTGAACGAACTTAAGCAAGGCAATGAAGCAGTATTAGCGGATAACAACCTTGAGTTCACTGAACTTGAAACAATTGACCGTAACTCTCCATTGGCAGCTTCTGTATTCGCTCTAGCGAAGCCTGAAGGCGGTCAAGCGGTGTTTGGCCAATCTAAAGACCAAGACGGTAACATCGTTGTTGTAGAACTTTCTAAAGTAACGGCTGAAATCGACCCAGCTTACAGCACTCAAATTGGTGCTCAACTGGAACGAGTTGGCAACCAACAAGACCTGACCAACGTACTAAACGTACTTCGTGAAAACGCAGATGTTGAATACTACGTAGTAGGTCAAGGTCATTAAGGTTAGCTTAAATTGGCTAGCAAGATGACTTTGGTCTCTTACTACTGTCAGTCAAAACAAGGCTTTTGCTTTGCAAGTTAGGTTTATCCGATAAATCAGATTTGTGAGCTAACAAACAATCTGATGAAAACAAGATGTATAACAAAGCGGGTCACTTAGGTGACCCGCTTTATTTTTATCTGGTGATTGTGTTATCTGCCGCGGTAAATGCATAAGTTACCTTTTTTGAACAAAGGAACGGTTTATGCGAACAATATATTCAACATTACTTCTTTCATTTCTAATTACTCTGAGTGCTGGAGTGTTTGCTGATAGTCCGACTAAGGCAGAGTTGTACGACGGCATTGAAATCACCGTAAACATCAATAAAGCTACGGCTGAGGAATTATCAGCATTACTTGTTGGTGTGGGTGACAAAAAAGCCCAAGAGATTGTCGATTATCGGGATAAGCATGGTGCATTTACAAAACCCAGTGACTTGGTCAATGTGAAAGGTATTGGCGAGGCAACGGTTGAAAAGAATCGTGAGCGAATTCAACTTTAATTTGGCGGGTTATTGAGGGTTACTTTTTATTCGGTAGCCATAACGCCATAACCATGAAGCCTCCAGCGATAGCACCTGCTAGGTGGGCTTCAATGGCTACTCGAGCATTAATCAGTTCGCCAGTCGTGCTCGAAGGGCCAATAAGCTGCTCCCAAGCGATCTTAGTTATTAATCCCAACACTAGGAGCCAGCTGGACCTCCTGCCGCTCAGCGCTTCATTGAGAGCGAATAAGCCAAATAACCCATGCAAAGTGCCAGATAGGCCAACATAGATCTGAATACTCGAAAACAACAAAGCGATCCCAGTCACTAAACTAATCACAAGCATAGCAAGAGCAAGCGGTTTTTTACTCGGTTGAAACAGATAGCTGATGATCCATAAGCCTGCTAGGTTCATCAGAAGGTGCGAGTAGTTGGTATGTGAAAAGTTTCCTGTTAGGATTCGCCACCATTGCCCCTCGGCAATCGCATTGCTATCCCAAACGACCCAAGCTTGTATTGGCTCAAATTGGAATAAGACGCATAAAAGTGAAGTGAAAATTAATACAGGGTACACATTAAATCCATGTCTCGTTATTGCCCCCAATGCAGCAAGGCTTTGAAAGCTTGTATTTGTCAGTGGGTTACACCACTCGAATCAAATGTTGAGCTTATCATTCTTCAACACCCATCAGAAGAGCATCGTCCGATGGGAACTGCGCGTATCCTCTCGTTATCTCTAAATAACAGTGTGACGTTTGTCGGTGAAGACTTTTCTAACAACGAGCAACTGAACATATTGCTGGCCGATGAACATTATCAGCACGTGATTTTATACCCGAGTGAACATTCTGTTCCTGTTAAGTCGGTAACTTATTCAAATAAAAAGCTACGTGTAATTTTATTGGATGGGACGTGGAAGAAGGCGTTCAAAATGTGGCAGGTATCGAGTAACTTGCATGCGTTAAAAACGGTTCACTTGCCGAAAGACCTCAAGGGTAACTATCGAATTCGCAAAGCACCCAGTGAAAACAGTCTATCCACAGTAGAAGCGGGTTATCATCTGTTGCGCTTGTTAGAAAATGACCGAGACTTTAGCCCTCTGTTAACGGCATTTGACCAAATGATTCAGTTTCAAATCAATCAAATGCCACCAGGTGTCTTCGAGAAAAACTATTTAGATTAAGCTGTTCCCCCGATATTTAAGTGATTGAGCACTTAAAACTCTGTATGAGCTGAAAATAATTGCTGATGCATTTTCTGCGCAAGATCATCAGTCATTGACGAAATGTAATCGGCAATCACGCGCATCTTTCTTGAATCGTCTTGATGTTGTAGCCATTGCTTCTTGATTGGCAGTGGTAACAAACGTTCAGGGTCAGCACTGAATGCTTCAAACATATCCATGATGATCTGCTGGCCCTTGTATTCGATGACCTGAACCTGAGGCACTTGAATAACGAACTCGCTGACAAAGTGTTTCAGCTTATCGAGCGTGCCGTCCATGCTTGGTTCAAGCACTGCATTGTAAGCCAAAAGTACGTTCTCAAAGCTTTCATCAACGCGTTTAATCGAAATACTGGTCAACAGTGCGTTGACTATCCCACCAATCGCATCTTTTCTACGATACTGTTCGCCCGAGAATAGCATCTCTGTAATTGAATCTAAGTGCTTACAAATCCAAGGGTCAGCCATTTCTCTGAGCTGAGGGTATGCAGAATCGACCCATTGAGCTTTAGTCACTGAACCTAGCACAATCGCATCTTCCAAATCGTGTACGCCATATGCGATGTCGTCAGCTAACTCCATGATGGAACAGTCGAGCGACTTATATTTAGTCTTGTTGTGCTCAAGTGGCTCGGTGTGCGACTTTCTTTTTTGCTTTATAAGCTGTCGGTCGTTACTCGAAAGTGGCTCAAGTACCCAGTTGAATAACTCTTCATCGTGGTCATAAATACCTTTTGCTGGCATCCAATCTCGCGCTCGGAGCTGTCGTTGGTGTTTAACAGGTTGAGATTGAGTCTTGGCTTGAACTTCGCTAAGCAGTGAAGGGTATTTGATCAACCCCAGCAAAGTGCGTCGAGATAGGTTCATACCGTGATGTTCGGTATAAGGTTCTAACTGAGTGACAATGCGAAACGTTTGGGCATTACCCTCAAAACCACCGTGGTCGCGCATCATGTAGTTGAGTGCGACTTCACCGCCATGCCCATAAGGTGGGTGGCCAATATCGTGCGCCAAACACAGTGAGTCAATCAAACTGTCCGAGGGTAATAGAACTCGAAACTCTGGCTGCTTTTTCTTCAGTTGAGCGACGATACCTGTCCCAAGCTGAGCGGCCTCAAGAGAGTGAGTAAGGCGAGTGCGGTGGAAGTCGTTGACGGTGGTACCGTGTACCTGAGTTTTGGCTTGTAGGCGACGGAAAGCCGCAGAGTGAAGCACCCGCGCACGATCGCGTTGATACGGACTACGATGGTCATCACGTCTTATTTTATGTTCATCGTCGTTTCGATGTTGCCATTCTTGTTCGAGTTCAAATGGTGGTTCGAGTAGAGAAGTCAAAATAGCACCTATCAATTTGATTTGTTTAGCTAATTACACTCAAGTTATACCTAGCTAGCTGATTTCGTCCAGTGATAATTCAAAACTCGGTGCAAAGGTGGTGAGAAAGTAATCCATTTCTGGGCTTTTACGTTGTTCGAGAGTCTCTTCCAATCTACGTTTAGCTTGCTCGTATTCGTGGTTGCCCGCGCTGAGTTCTTCAAGGCATTTTAGATAAGCACAGATGGTGTCTGCTTGCTTGACGATGCTTTGTTCTTCTTTGCTTGCCGTTCCAGATATCAAAAACGGGGCGAAGTCATCTTGGAATTCTTCTGGCAACATCGAAAGCAGTCTTTGCTCTGCTGCTGCTTCTATCTTTTTGTACTCTTGGGCGATGTCCGGGTTGTAGTACTTAACCGGCGTGGGCAAATCACCCGTTAGCACTTCACTGGTATCGTGGTACATGCCAAGCAGTGCAATGTGCTCTGCGTTGAGTTGACCATCAAACTTTTTGTTTTTGATCAATGCCAAGGCGTGCGCGACGAACGCAACCTGTAGGCTATGCTCTGAAATGTTTTCGCTTGAGATTGAACGCATGAGAGGCCAACGTTGGATAAGCTTCATGCGTGCTAGATGGGCAAAGAAATGGCTTTGTTTCATAATCGTCCTTTCTAAACTGTGCTCCACTCGCAATAGTTTTCTCACAAATAGTGCGAGACAGCGGGTACAAAAAAGGCTCCTAAACAGGAGCCTCTTAAGCATAGAAGCGAATGAATACAAATTAAAGTCTTTTAAAACAGTAAATTGTAGTCATTTTTCTTTGGGTTCATTAATCACTAGTGATGTCATCTTGGCTGTAAGTCTGCAAGAAGCGCTCTAGACGACCAATCGCGATTTCTAGATCTTCGATGTGCGGTAGAGTCACGATGCGGAAGTGATCCGGTTTCGGCCAGTTGAAGCCAGTACCTTGAACTAATAGCACCTTCTCTTGCTTAAGGAAATCGAGCACGAATTTCTGATCGTCTTTGATGTTGTACATGTTGGTGTCGATCTTAGGGAACAGGTACATCGCGCCTTTTGGTTTCACACAAGAAACGCCAGGGATTTTGTTGATCAGTTCCCATGCACGATCACGCTGTTCAAGCAATCGACCACCCGGAAGAATCAGTTCGTTGATGCTTTGATAGCCACCTAATGCGGTTTGTATTGCATGCTGCATTGGTACGTTGGCACACAAACGCATAGAGGCGAGCATCTCAAGCCCTTCAACGTAGCCTTTCGCGATGTGTTTTGGACCGGTTAAGAACATCCAACCACCACGGAAACCACATACGCGATAAGCTTTAGATAGGCCGTTGAAAGTGACCATTAATACATCTTCAGCAAGTGTAGCCACTGATGTGTGTACAGCACCGTCGTAAAGTACTTTGTCGTAGATTTCGTCGGCAAAAATAATCAAACCGTGTTCACGAGCAATCTCAACAACTTGTAATAAGAAATCACGACTGTATACCGCGCCCGTTGGGTTGTTCGGGTTGATAAGAACGATACCGCGAGTTTTTGGTGAGATCTTCGCACGCATATCATCTAGGTCTGGATACCAATCGGCATCTTCATCACATAGGTAATGAACCGGTGTACCACCAGAAAGCGCAACAGATGCTGTCCATAGTGGGTAATCCGGAGCGGGAACTAAGATTTCATCACCATTATCAAGTAGCGCCTGCATAGACATAACGATAAGCTCTGACGCGCCGTTACCAATGTAAACGTCCTCTACATCGAGGTTACGCAGACCTTTTTTTTGATAATGCTGAACAACCGCTTTGCGGGCTGAATAGATGCCTTTTGAGTCGCAGTAACCCTGAGATGTCGGCAGGTTGCGGATAACGTCAACAAGGATTTCATCAGGGGCGTCAAAACCAAATGGGGCGGGGTTACCAATATTAAGCTTCAGTATTTTATGCCCTTCTTCTTCCATGCGCTTAGCATGTTTGAGTACAGGCCCCCTGATTTCGTAGCATACGCTGTTGAGTTTTGACGACATCCCGATATTTTGCATTGCCGATTTCCTGAAATTAATTTAAATACTTTATTAAAGTACCGCAAAATGGGGTTTGATAGAATAAAAATCTGATGAATGTCGCATTTCAGTGTCACGTTTGGTCTTTTTTTTGTCGCTATTATCTAAATTTTAATTAATCGCTTTTGTGGTTGTTCGCTAAGATGAATAAATACGCTGAATCGCTTAGAATCACAGGAATGTTCAAAAGATTTTATACATTCTTGATCTAAGTGGGTGCTGCCCATAAAGTATCAAACTAATATAATAATAATTTAGATGTGAACGAGGTCGATTTGTCACATTTCCAGCAAACTATCTCCGCTTTGATTGAGCGAGTACAAAATGCCCAAGCAAGCGAAGTTCGTTGTGTTGAAGTTCTAACGCAAAAACCATCGTTTGCATTCATTGAATGGCTTCATGCTCAACCGCTCTTTCCTAAGTTCTACTGGCAGTCGCGTGACACTCGTGAAGAGGTCGTCGCACTCGGTCAACTGCATACTTTTTCCGATCCCGCTCCGGCATACGCTATTCTTGGCGAAGACCAACGAATTTGGGGCGGACGTTCGTTTGATGGACATACCGCAAAGAACCGTCGTTGTATGGAATCGTTTTTCTTCCTTCCTCAGGTTGAATTGATCCGTTTTGACGATACATGGTCGTTAGCCGTTAATTTGTCTCCTGATCGTGTCGCTGCTATTAATGCATTGAACAAGCTTTCGGTTGAAGCGGCGATATTGGCTCCTTTATCTGCGCATATCGAACAGATTCAACATGTTCCAGAAAGAGAACAGTGGGACAGCTTGGTCGATAAAGTCCTGAAGGGCATCAGCGATGAAGAGTACAAGAAAGTCGTTTTGGCTCGTAAAACCACGTTGCAGCTTGATGCGCCGATTTGTGCTGCGCAATTACTTAAAGCCAGTTATCTGCAGAATCATCACAGCTTTCACTTTATGTTGGTATTGGATTCGAAACACAGCTTTATCGGTTCGACGCCAGAGCGTTTATATAGCCGACATGGTACGGAGCTTGATACCGAAGCACTTGCTGGAACTATTGGTCGTGGGGAGAACGCAACCGAGGATATGGAGCTAGCCAATTGGCTTTCTCAAGACAGCAAAAACCTCAATGAAAACCAATATGTAGTCGACGATATCATTGAGCGTTTGACGCCTCATTCCCAAACGGTGCATGTTGAAAAAGATGCCCGTCTTGTGCGTCTGCGTAAGGTGCAGCATTTGAAGCGTAATATTCACGCTCAACTTAATAATGGTATCAACGGTGTGCAGTTGCTTGCTGCATTGCAGCCGACTGCGGCGGTTGCTGGTTTACCGCGTAAAGAGGCGATGGACTTCATTCTTGAACATGAACCATTTGCGAGGGGTTGGTATGCGGGTTCAGTTGGTTACATCAGCCATCGACGAGCAGAATTTTGTGTCGCGATTCGAAGTGCTTTGGTTGTAAACGATCAAGTACAACTGTTTGCGGGCGCGGGGATCGTGCCAGGATCGGTTGCCGAACATGAGTGGCAAGAGTTGAACAAGAAGATGTCGACTCTCCTGAGTTTGATTTCAGACCACCCACCCTTAGGTGTGGCGTCATGAATCACGACCAAGCCGTATTAAATAGAGTTTGGTGTAACACGCTACTTGAAGAGCTAGCACGCAACGGTGTTGAACATGTTTGTGTTGCGCCGGGCTCTCGCTCAACACCGTTAACTCTCGAAGCTGAAGCTAATCCTAAGTTAACCTTACACACGCATTTTGATGAACGTGGTCTTGGTTTTCTTGCGCTGGGCTTAGCAAAAGCCAGCGATAAGCCAGTTGCAGTGATTGTTACTTCTGGTACTGCTGTTGCAAACTTGCTGCCAGCGACGGCTGAATCTGGGCTGACACGAGAGAAGCTTATTTTGCTAACTTCTGATCGGCCAATTGATTTAGTCGATTGTGGTGCCAACCAAGCTATTCAACAACAGGGGATTTTTTCTTCCCATGTTGAAACGGCCTTAAATCTCCCAAGCCCAACGACACGAATTTCTTTGAATTGGCTTCTGACATCCGTTGATAAAGCACTCGCTAAACAACGCAGTGTCGGCGGAGCCATTCACATCAACTGCCCGTTTCCAGAGCCACTTTATTCAGCCAACAGTGCTGAGATATATGCTGACTACACAAAGAGTGTAGTGGGGTGGAACACTTCAACAAGCCCTTATTCTAATACTTGTCTGCCAAATCATTTTAATGTTCACCCAGTCGCGCCTGGCGATTATGTGACACGCAAAGGTGTCGTGATTATTGGCTCTATTGACAAAAAAGCGGCGAAGAAAGTACAGCAGTTCGCTTCTACTTTGGGATGGCCGGTATTCTGCGACCCTCAATCAGGTATCACAAGTGATTGGAAGCATTATGATCTGTGGATGCAGATTGACGTAGCGAAAGAACAACTTAACCAATGTGATTTCATCCTTCAGTTCGGTGAGCGCATTGTATCCAAGCGGCTCAACCAATGGCTTAAGTGGCAAGCTGTATTGTTCGATGCATCTCAATACATTGTTGTGTCACCAGATACACACCGTATCAATCAAGATCATCTGCCTCAAACTCACATTGGTGCAGATATAGAATCGTGGGTGTCCGAGCAGCATTTACCTACCTTGTTAGGTCAACATGCAGGTTGGGCGGCACCTTTGGTAGAAATCGCGAATACCGTTCAACAATTGGCGCTGGCACAGATATCTAACAACGACCAACTGACCGAGCTGAGCGTTGCCGTTGATTTGTCGACTAGACTTAAAGACAGAGAGTTATTTGTGGGAAACAGCTTGATGGTAAGGCTGGTGGATATGCTGTCATCAATATCTGCGAATCAAGTTTACAGTAATCGTGGTGCATCGGGCATTGATGGCTTGGTGGCTACAGCTGCGGGTGTAGTGAAAGCCAACCAGAATCCCTTATTGATGTTGATTGGTGATACTTCTTTGTTGTATGACCTCAACTCACTGGCTCTGCTTACTCACAATGTAACGCCGATGGTTATTGTTGTGACCAATAATAACGGTGGCGCGATCTTTGACTTGTTGCCCGTTCCTGAGCAACAAAAACAATCTCTATATCAAATGCCTCATGGTTTCGGTTTTGAACATGCCGCTGCGCAATTCCAGCTCGGTTATGCTGCGCCTGAAACCTTGAATGGGTATCAAACAATCATCGAACAACATTTCGAACAAGGTCAAGGTACCTTGATCGTGGAAGTTAAGACGCCTCCCGAACAAGCGTCTACTTTACTGAAACAATTCAGTTCAATGCTCACCGAGGCACTAGCCTAAGGACTTTACATGCTTTACTCCAATTATTACCCAGCTTCAAAAGTATCTTCTGATAAACCTTTGCTTGTTTTTTTACATGGTTTACTCGGAAGCGGGGATGATTGGAGCGCATGTCATCCATTCCTAGAGGACTTTCCTCGTCTTTGCATAGATTTGCCCGGGCACGGACAAAGTCGCTTTATCGACCCGGTAGGCTTTGACCATTGCTGCAAGAAAATCGTTCAATGCATTACTTCTCAGCTTGCTCTTAACGATCTTCCTGCAGACTATCCTATCGTGGTTATTGGTTACTCGATGGGAGGTAGGCTCGCTATGTATGGGGTGACAAGCCCTTGCTTTGAAACACTTAACCTAGAAAAAGTTATCATCGAAGGTGGCAATTTTGGTTTGGAGTGTGATGAAGAAAGAGCGCAAAGGTTAGTACATGATACGCAATGGGCGGTTCGCTTTGCACAGCAGTCGATTGAAGATGTTTTAGACGATTGGTATCAACAAAGCGTCTTTTCTTCACTAAATCATGAGCAAAGACAAACTTTGGTCATAAAGCGTAGTGGTAACCTTGGAGTATCCGTAGCAAATATGTTGTTATCGACTTCATTAGCTAAGCAACCAGATTTACGTGCCACATTAAAATCTCATGAGCATCAATTGCATTATGTGTGTGGTGAAAAAGATCGTAAATTCATGGAGCTAGCTGATAATAGTGGCTTTGAATATAGTCAGGTTGATTACGCGGGTCATAATGTTCATTTTGAACAACCAGAGCTGTTTTCGAACCTGATTATTGAATGCATCGCCAGTCGTCGCTAATTTGACTGAGCAATTATCTCGTATAAAGCACTATCAAAAGCAAAGCAACACCGTCACGACTATTCGATAGTCGTGGTCTCTAATAGAACAATGGGAATCACCATGGCTAAAACAGTAGGCATCACAGAAGAAGAACTTTACGCAGCCGTTAACTGGCGCGATGAAAGCAGTCAATTTGAAGATATTCAGTACCACAAATCTGACGACGGTATTGCGAAAATCACGATTGCGCGTCCTCAAGTGCACAATGCGTTCCGTCCACAAACCGTAAAAGAGATGATCAATGCACTGGCTGACGCTCGTTACGACGAGAAGGTTGGCGTAATCATTTTGACAGGTCTTGGTGAGAAAGCGTTCTGTTCTGGTGGTGACCAAAGTATCCGTGGTGATTACGGCGGCTATCAAGATGATTCAGGTACTCACCACTTGAACGTATTGGATTTTCAACGCCAAATTCGTACTTGTCCAAAACCGGTTATCGCAGCGGTATCCGGCTGGGCAGTAGGTGGCGGTCACGTTCTTCACATGATGGCAGACCTGACTATTGCAGCTGAAAACGCGCAGTTCGGTCAGACGGGTCCTAAAGTGGGTTCATTCGACGGCGGCTGGGGTGCTTCTTACATGGCTCGTATCGTTGGCCAGAAGAAAGCGCGTGAAATTTGGTTTTTGTGTCGTTTCTACGATGCTCAAGAAGCATTGGACATGGGCCTAGTAAACACAGTTGTACCTGTTGCTGATCTAGAAAAAGAAACCGTTCGTTGGTGTCGTGAAGTACTTCAACACAGCCCAATGGCGCTGCGTTGTCTAAAAGCGGCACTCAATGCGGACTGTGATGGCCAAGCTGGGCTTCAAGAGCTAGCTGGTAACGCAACAATGATGTTTTACATGACAGAGGAAGGTCAAGAAGGCCGAAACGCATTCAACGAGAAACGTCGACCTGATTTCGACAAATTCCCGCGTAATCCATAGTCTTTTCCTCTTCAGAATGAGTCGCTAATAGCGGCTCGTTTTGTTTAATGCTCTCGTTTTTTAGGAAATCTAATGAACTCAGTGAATTCTCAGCGTCAAGCTAAACTCTATCGTTATCAATTGCCTATGGATAGCGGTGTGATACTTCGTGATAATAAGTTGAGCGAAAGAATGGGTTATATCATCCAACTTGAGTGCGATGGTAAATCGGGTTTTGGCGAAGTTGCTCCGTTACCGGGCTTTAGCCAAGAAGATGTCGAACAAGCTGGCATCCAGCTTCAACACGAATTAGAGCTTTGGAGCCACAATAATCCTCAAACGTCGTTTGAAGAGCTATATCCTTCTGTCGCGTTTGGCCTTTCAATGGCGATGATGGAGTTACGCGGTGATCTCAACGCTGAAGGTAATTATCAAGCTGCGCCTTTGTGCACAGGAGATCCGGATGAGCTGATTCCTGTTCTCAATGGGATGAAAGGCGAGAAGGTTGCCAAGGTAAAAGTGGGCCTTTATGAAGCCATTCGTGATGGCATGCTGGTGAGCTTATTCCTTGAATCAATTCCTGACTTAAGTTTGAGGCTAGATGCTAACCGTGCGTGGAAGCCAGAAAAAGCGAAGCAATTTATTAAGTACATTTCGCCGTCGTTGCGTCAACGCATTAGCTTTATTGAAGAGCCTTGCCTGAAACCTGAAGACAGCTTGGCATTTGCTATCGACCATGGTGTGGCAATTGCGTGGGATGAAACATTACAAGAAGCGGTAAGAAGCCCAGAGTTTGATCTAAGTGACCTAACTGGTGTTAAAGCTGTAGTGATCAAGCCAACTCTTATTGGTTCTGTAGAGCGTTGTGTAGCAATCATTGAGCGTGCACAGCAGCTTGGCATTAAGCCTGTATTCAGCTCAAGCATAGAGTCGAGCCTTGGCTTAACTCAGATTGCACGATTAGCGCAACAATACTTACCAAATGAAGTGCCGGGGCTTGATACTATTGGTTTGTATCAACAACAACTCGAAGTCTCTTGGCCAGGTTGTGAGCTTCCAGTTTCAACTCTTGAGCAGCAGCAATTGATTTGGTCTTCTTAGACAAAGCTATTGTGCGGTACGTTTTACGAGCTAGTTGAATGGCGATTTAATTAGCTCGGTCGGTTCTTCATTTATTTTTCGGTTATTCTATGATGCGCCCACAATCTATTCATCACCCGTTCTGGGTACAGTGGGCGCAACAGAACCCACATCAAACAGCGTTAGTGACTCCTGACCGAAATTGCACTTGGCTGCAAGTATCAACGTTAGTGAGTGAGTACCAACAACAGTTGTCTCAACAAGGCCTATCTAAAGGTGATGTACTGACGATTGCCGGTAAGAACCAAGCTGAAGTGATTCCAGTGTATCTTGCGGCCTTAAATTTAGGTGTGGTTTGTGCGTTTACCATGCCTCAGCCGAAAGCTCGTTTAACGCAGAAGCTTGAATCCCTTTATGGCCAATCAGATAGGCGATACCTGTGGTTATTAGATAGCTGTGGGCTAGATCATTTTGATGCTGTTGAACTCAAGACTATATTGGTAACGTTGCCTTGCTTGAACGAAGTTAAGGTCGATGATGATGACAAACCAAAAACACCGGAAAACGTACACTTTGGTCCTCAATCTTTAGCGAGCATCGTATTCACTTCTGGCTCTACCGGAAACCCGAAGGCGGTGGCGCACACGTTGCAGCAACACTTATGTTCAGCTCAGGGCTTACTCGACGTTTTCCACTTTGAACAAGCTGATACATGGCTACTTAGCTTGCCGATGTACCACGTATCGGGATTAGCGATTGTCCATCGTTGGTTGGCGGCTGGTGGCTGCATCAAAATAGGGTCAGGTAAGCTTGAGACAGACATCGAAGGTTGCAGTCATGCCTCATTAGTGGCTACTCAGCTACATCGATTACTGAAGAGTAAACAAGCACTTAATTTAACTCATGTGTTGTTAGGTGGGAGCCATATCCCAGAAGCGCTAGGGCTTGAAGCTCAACAAATGGGTATCGAAATTTGGCTTGGATATGGCATGACAGAAGCGGCTTCGACAGTGACCGCGAAACCCATCGATGGCACCAAAACGGCAGGCTTTGTTCTCGACCAACGCCAATTGAAGATTGAAGATCAACGTATCTATATTGGCGGTAATACACTTGCTTCTGGTTATTACTATCAAGGTGACTTAACGCCACTGGTGGATGACCAAGGTTGGTTCGACAGTAAAGATCTTGGTGAGTGGGTTGGCGAACAAGTGTCGATTATTGGCCGTGCAGATAATCAATTTATTTCTGGAGGTGAGAATATTCACTGTGAAGAAATTGAGCGAGCACTTAATCAATTATCTGCAATCAATCAGGCGTTTATCGTTCCAATTGAAGACGATGAATTCGGATTTCGACCTGTCGCTATTCTAGATTGTACGGATTTACCACCCAAAGAATGGTTTGCCGAGCAATTAAATGGCCGTCTTGAACGGTTCAAATTTCCTGTCGAGTACTACCATATGCCAGAGCAAGAACAGCAAGGTATTAAGGTTTCGCGCACAGTGTTGGCACAGTGGTTACAGCAGATACGTTCTAAATAGAACTGAGAACAATAAAATGAAGCGCAATACACGGTGACTAGTCGTAATTGCGCTTCAGGGGGTTGTGACGGTGGTGAAGCCGTCACAAATTCTTAGTATTTCATCTGGTCATTAAGGTTTTTTATCTTTCCATCTGGTTGCTTAACTTAAGCAAGAGCCTTCTTCATTTGTTCAGCGACCTTATCGACCTTACCTAGGCCAATGATAACTTGTAGGCCACCTTTACCAACAGGTACCACACCTGCCGCACCTAGTTTCTTCAGTTTGTCACTATCAGCTGCCCCTGAGTCTTTTACAGTTAAGCGTAGGCGAGTAATACAGTTATCTACTTCTAGAATGTTGTCTGCACCGCCGACGGCTTCAATGTAGCCATTGGTTAGGTTAGCCAGTGCTTCTGGAGTTTCTAGCTCTTTTTCTGCTTCCATCTCTTCACCACGTCCCGGGGTTCGCAGGTTGAATTTAATGATAGCGAAGCGGAAAATGCAGTAGTAAAGCGCGAAGAATACAACACCTTGAACTAAGAGCATGTACCAGTTAGTTGCTAGTGGGTTTTGGCTTGATAGTACTAGGTCAACGAAACCAGCAGAGAAGCCGAACCCTGCCATCCATTCCATACTTGCTGAAATGTAAAGCGATAGACCTGTCAATACTGCGTGCAATAGGAACAATACTGGTGCTAGGAACATGAAACTGAACTCTAGCGGCTCTGTGATACCGGTGAAGAATGAAGCCATGGCCGCAGCAAGCATGATTGCAAATACTTGGTTCTTGTTTTCCGCATCGGAGCAGTGGTACATCGCTAATGCCGCAGCGGGTAAGCCAAACATCATGATTGGGAAGAAGCCCGCTTGGTACATGCCTGTTTTACCCGGAATGCCCGTACCGTTAGCGATAGATTGTGCGCCGCCTAAGAAGGTTGGAATATCATTAATGCCTACAACGTCGAACCAGAACACAGGATAAAGAGCGTGGTGCATACCAACTGATAGGAACAGACGGTTAAAGAAGCCAAATAGACCAGCTCCCACAGCCCCCATACCTTCGAGTTTAATACCCAAAACGATTAAAGAGTCGTACACAGCTGGCCAGATGTATAACAGAGCAAAAGAGAGAGCCATACCTGCGATTGAAGTCAGGATAGGAACCAAACGTTTACCGCTGAAGAAGGCTAATGCTTGAGGAAGTTCTACGGTTGAATAACGATTATAGATTTCAGCAGAAATGATACCAACAACGATGCCCACGAATTGGTTGCTGATTTTGCCAAATGCCGCAGGCACTTCACTGAGTTCAACATTCATTAATTGAGCAACAGAGCCCGGAGCAAGAAGTGTGGTGACGACAAGGAACATCACAAAACCAGATAATGCGGCAGAGCCATTTTTATCTCGACTTAAGCCAAATGCGACACCTACCGCGAATAAAACCGCCATGTTGTCGATGATAGCACCGCCAGATTTGATCAAGAATGCGGCTAAAATACTTTCTGAACCCCATCCCACAGGATCCACCCAATAGCCGATCCCCATAAGGATTGCTGCAGCTGGCAGTGTGGCGACTGGAACCATTAATGCCTTACCTACTTTTTGCATATACCCGAGTATATTCATATGTACCCCTAAGTTTGTAATTAATTTTTTTAATGTTCCTGATCGTCAAAGCGTGGAACCAAATGTTGATCGAAGCAGGATTTTAAGCAACTGTGGGTATTAGAAACTTATTTCTTGATGCAAACAAACGAAACAGGTAGTAGTATGAATTAAAATTTTTAATGCATGAGTTCGTATGGCTAACCATCAATCTTTACTGAGAAACCTTCATACTTTTAATGTCGCTGCCGAGAACATGAGCTTCACACTGGCGGCGAAAAAATTACATCTCACGCAAGGTGCAGTAAGCCATCGGATTAAAGTATTAGAAGGAGAACTCGGTTTTAATTTGTTTGTGCGAGGAACTCGTAAGCTTGCGTTAACTGAAGAAGGTCAGCGTTTTAAACGAACCTTGTCGAAGTCGTTAAGTTCTATTTTTGGTGAGATTGAAGACATTACTAACACAGACTTGTACGGACAGATCAATATTGGTACGAGCCCTGCATTTGCTAACAGTTGGTTATTGCCAAGACTGGCTGATTTTAAACAGAGATACCCTAAGTTTAATCTCAACATTTTCTCGCAAGAGGAGCAGGATTTTCATCAAAACCACTTAGATGTTGCTATTTATTATGGTGCTGAAGACCTCAAAGATATGCACCGACAATGCTTGTTTGGTGAAAAGTACATACCGGTATGTACACCGAGTTATGCTGCTGAACACAATATCTTTGATGATGGAGTAGAGTCGTTACATAGGATTAATTTTATACATGCATTGGGGTCCGATGTTTGGCAACGATGGATTAAGCACAACGGTTTGGATGTTGATCTGTATGATCAGTTTTATTGCGTGAGTCATCGAGATATGGGTGTAAAGAGTGCACTGTACAATATTGGTGTTGCGATGGGACGCTATCACTTTGTTAAGCAATATATAGAGACGGGTGAACTGATCACGCCTTATCCGAGTATGGATACAGACAAAGGATATGATTTAATCTGTCCGTTAGGCACTGAAAAACGGCCTAAGGTCAGAACTTTTATTAAGTGGTTAGAGGGTCAATCGGACTAGTTTAGTTAATTTAGCAATTAGATAGTTCAAAACAGAATTTATTATCTTTATAACCATCCATCATAATAAGCCCTATAAAGAACGGATTATAGAATAAGGTCTTATTATGAAAATCGCCCTCATTGTTGTGGTCTTACTGCAGATAGGCCAAGCAGTAACATCGTCGGGATTGACTCGATCATTAGCTGAGCTTACCGCATTTGTATTGGTTGTAGTGCTTGTTTTGATGAAAAAAGAGAGCAAAAAGAGTGATAAGCCCCTGTTTGATTAGTGACTGCTTCGAGCACAGATACTTAAGTAACATTAGATCCTTAAGCAACAATGGATGCTTAATTAACAACAGGTGCCTAATTAACAAAAGATGTTTAAGCAACCATAGATACTTAGGAAATAAACGATAAAGGCAAAGCCCATTGGAGCTTTGCCTTTTTATTTTTCTCGTTAGCTTGTTGCAAGCTAACCAATAGATAGCGTTTCCCTTCGCATTAGACGAGTGTTAACCACGCTAATGACCCAGTAGAAATCATTACCCACATCGTAATACCAAACATTAACGGTTTTGGTCCTGCTGCTTTGAGCTTCTCAACTGAGATACCACAACCGATCAAGAACAGGCACACTACGAGTGCACGTTTAGATATATCAAAAATTCCCTGGTAGACCATCTCAAATTGCGGCAATAAGTCGCTAACGGCGATAGCGGCACAATAGAAGAAAATGAAATAAGGGACTGTAATTTTCTTTTGATCGTTCTTAAAAATCATTGCACTGATCAGCGCGATTGGGATGATCCAAAGTGCACGAGCTAGCTTGAGTGTTGTTGCTGTCGTGAGTGCCTCTTCGCCATACGCCGATGCTGCACCGACAACCGAAGAAGTATCATGAATTGCGATTGCCGCCCATGTACCGAAAGTTTGCTGGCTTAGCTCAAGAGCATGGCCAATCATAGGGAATAAGAACAGAGCGACTGAGTTCAATACGAACACAGTGGCTAATGCCAAGCCAATTTGCTCATCGTCTGCTTTGATTGCAGGAGCGACCGCTGCGATAGCGCTACCACCACAAATAGCGGTACCAGAAGAGATAAGGTAGCCCGTGGTGCGATCCAATCCCATACGTTTTGCTAAGAACCATCCAATGACCAACGTGCCAATGATCGTTGTGACAATCAAGCCAATGCCATCACCTGTTACCGCCAGTGCCTTTTCAAACTGGATGCCAAAACCTAAACCAACAATCGAGTAGGCCAATAGCTTCTTCGTTAACTTGCCGACTTCTAAGTGCTCAGGTACCAAGCCTAGACTCGCCAATAGGAAGCCAATAACAAGCGCAGTCGGTGAGCTTACCCAAGGGGTTAAGCAAAATAGAGCAGCAATATAAAATGGAACAGACTTTTTTAAATTCATTATATTTAGGTTGTCATTTATGGTTATGGCAGCGTATTGGAAGACTATACGCTTAACTCAATGGTAAGTAAGTCTAAATGAATTGAACAAACGTTAAGTAAAACTTAACGCTTGTTCATGGATATACTCTTCCATCGATATAGATGCGGCTGGATGTTACTTGGTTGAATGCGGCTTCATAAATGTTGTCTAGAGAACTCGTTATTTAGCGATATTAACTATTTAATCATTCAACTAATCGCTGCTTAGTTTACTTAACTTAGCGGTTTGAGCCTCGAAGATCTGCAACAGCCTGGCGGAGTGTCTCGCAATTTGCATCTTTCGGTAGAATAGGTTCGCCAGCTTCTATCTCTAGCTTCGTCCAAAAACGGGTTGGTAAGCCTTTGCACGCTCTTCCTTTGAAACGGCTGAAGTAGCTGCCCCACAATCCTTTAAGTGCCATTGGAATGACAGGGACTGGAGAGCGTCTGATGATGAGTTCCATACCACGCATGAATTCGGCGACTTCTCCGTCTGAAGTAAGCTTTCCTTCTGGGAAAATACAGACGATATGCCCTTCACGCAGTACATCTTCAACATCTTTGAAGGCATTACGCATCGAACTACGATTTGTTGATGAGATAGGAATAACTCCAGCTCGTCTCAAGAAGCGTCGCAATGGTGGAAGCTTTGCATAGTCTTCTTCCATTACAAAACGGATAAGGCGAGGACAAACGGCACTCAATAATAATGCATCCATATAGCTCACATGGTTACATACGATGAGTGCTCCACCTTTCTCTGGTAGGTGATGTAGGTTCTTATGCTTTACACGGTACATGGTGTGAGTGACTACCCATGTGAAAAAACGGAACGCATAGATAGGTACTTGATAGAAAAGGTAAAACACAACTAACGTGTTAAACAGTGCGAGTAATACAAACAGTTGCGGAATCGAAAGTTCAAGAACAGTTAGGCAGATGATACCGAGAACGGCGCTTCCCACCATGAATAGTGAGTTGTAGATGTTGAGCCCTGCGATCACCTGTGCACGCTCGTTTGGTTTGGCACGCAACTGCATTAAGGAATAAAGCGGAACGATGAAGATACCACCCGATATGCCTAATAATAAGAGGTGAAAAAATAGTGGCCACAGCTCAGAATACGTCACGAATTGGTGGAAAGAGCTAAAATCAGGCAGTGATTCGGGAATCGATATTGCCATCAACAAGCCAAATATTGAGATACCAAGGCTGCCTATTGGCACGATACCGATTTCAATTCGATGATTAGATAGTTTATCGCAAGCCAAAGACCCTATCGCAATACCTACCGAAAACAGCGCCAGTAAAAACGCAACGGAGCTTTCTGTGCCATTTAAATGCAGCTTGGTGAAATTGGGGAACTGAGTTAGATAAGCTGCACCAAGGAACCAAAACCAACTAATAGACATTAATGCTTGGAAAGTAGGGCGATCTTTTTTAGCAATAGCCAGTGTGGTGCGAGTTAGTTTCACTGGCTGCCATTTCACTTTTAGATCTGGAGCATTGCTTGGCGCTTCAGGAATAAAGCAGCTTGATACGTACCCAAGAACAGCAAACAAAACAATACACACAGCGGCAATAAGCTTTGAGCTCTCTTCTGACGCGATAACCCCCGCGCCTAGAGTGCCAATCAGGATCGCTAAGAATGTGCCTGTTTCGACTAACGCATTGCCGGTTACTAGTTCTTTTGTCTCTAACTGTTGAGGAAGCAGGGCATATTTCACCGGGCCAAAGAAAGCACTTTGCGTTCCCATTAGAAACAGAAGCAAAAGCAGTATAACGTAGCTTTCGTAGATAAATCCGACCGCACCCAATGACATTATTAGTACTTCAAGGAGCTTAACTTTACGGATAAACCAAGATTTTTCGTATTTATCAGCCAGTACGCCAGCTAAAGCAGAAAATAAGAAGAAGGGCAGAATAAAAAGGCCAGCAGCTAAGTTAATGAATAAATTACTGGAAATAGGAAGAGTGTCTATGCTCGCAAAAGCAACAAACAACAACAGCACATTTTTGAATATGTTGTCATTAAAGGCTCCTAGAAACTGGGTGATAAAATAGGGTAGGAACCTTTTTTGCGTTAACAGCGAAGAGTGGCTGCTGTTGTTCATTGTCTTTCCTTGGATGATTACCAGTTGGTCAAGTAATTTGAGATTAGGTTATTAATCAACTCTTTACCATCAATAGGCTCTGACGCGAAAAACTTGTCATCAACGCTAAGTAGCGTAATTCCATGCACACCTGACCATAATACACGGCTCGCTTTAACCACTTCGCTTTCTGTGTGCTCTGGTGCGATCGCTATAAGTAATTGTTCTAACATGCCAGTCATTCGATCGATTCGGTTCGATTGCCACTCAGGAAGGTTTTCGCCATTCATGTTGTGTTCGAAGATAAGCTGCCAGCGGTGAGGGTGCTTTTGTGCGTAGTCGTGATAACAGTAAGCAAGGTTAAACAATGCTTGTTGAGGATTGCTCGATTGTTCTACGACAGATGCGGATTCGGCAGCGAGTTCGTCTAGGGTTTGCGCAACAACATGCAAGAGCAATAGGTTGTAGTTACCAAATACATTAACAAGGGTACTAGGAACGTAGCCAATCATATTGGCAATTTTACGTAGACTTAACTCGTGGTAGGAGTGCTCAGCTAAGAAGTCGGTCACTGTCTTTAAAGTTAATTGCACTAATTGTTCGCGAGTATGATCGTTTCTTCTTGCCATGAGTACTTTCTATAAATGAACATCGTTCAATATTTTAATGCTGCCCCCGATTGCCGTCAATCCCTTCGCTAATTAAGTAACCAATTAATAGCAGCAATATTATGATACATGTGTAAACGCCGTGAATATTTCATTGTTCTTTGTTAACGAGTATGATTAAGGTGTCGAAAGATAAAGAACCCTATAAAGGATAATAATGAAACGATTTTTCTCACTAGTCGCGATCCTGTTGGTAACAGTCGCGGTGACGCCAATCGCGGAAGCGAAAAAGTTTGGTGGTGGTAAGTCATTTGGCAAAAGCTTCAAAACGGCTCCAGCACCAAAACAACAAAACACTAACTCGATCCGACAAGATCAGACGGGTAAGAACACAGCAGCTAACTCTAGCAAGAAAGGCCTTATGGGCGGTCTACTAGGTGGTTTACTTGCCGGTGGTCTTTTAGCTGCATTCTTTGGCGGCGCATTTGAAGGTATCCAGTTTATGGATATTCTGATTATGGGTCTAATCGCTTTCCTAGCGTTTAAATTCCTGCGTGGAATGTTGGGGGCCAAGCAGGGCTCAATGAATCAGCAGAATGGACGTGGCCAACAGCCAGCATTCGGTGGTATGGGTCAGAACAAGTATGAGCAACCTAAGCAACAGCCAAATGTTCATAACTTCGAGCAAGCACAACTTCAATCTCAACCACAAGGTGCTGCTGGCGGCTTTGGCTTTGGTGCTCAAAGCGATGTTCCGCATAATTACCCACCGGGTTTTGATCAAGCGGCCTTCATCAATGGCTCTCGTGAGCACTACCGTACACTGCAAGGTGCATGGAACCACAACGAGCTTAACACGATTGAAGAGTACGTATCTCCAAGCTTATTTGAAGATCTGAAAGCTGAGCGTAACAAGCTAGAGGGTGATCAGCACACAGACGTAATGTACGTTGATGCTGAAATCGTTCGTGCAGACCACGATGGTAGCAAAGCACAGCTAAGCCTTCAGTTTAGTGGTCGTTACCGTGATACAGCGGATGGCATCGAAGAAGATATCACTGATATCTGGCATTTAGAACGCGATCTAACTACTGACAATGCGCCTTGGCTAATTGTTGGTATTCAAGGTTAATCTCGATAGTTAACTAAAAATGAGTTAACTAGATATTACTTTGATTATTGAAAGCCTCTACGGAGAAATCTGTAGGGGCTTTTTTGCGCCTAATAATATGTATCTGTAAGTTGCGTCTGGGAAATTGGCTTTAAGCTTTTTTTGAGGGGGGGAGAGTTTTAGATTCACGGAGCAATACCAATATGACGAAACATGCGGAACAGAGAAATAACATGAGTAGAGGAAGAGTGTCATCAAGACAAATATAAGAGATGTATCTTATTCAAATATTGGATTAACCTGAGACTAACTAACTGATTTCATCTGGATGTAATGAGTAATGACAAAGTTCTTTAAATCCGTATTGGCGCCTGAGATCACGGTGCATCAGAAACAGGACATTGAGAGTAAATGCAAAGAGCAAGTTTCTACAAACTACTTAGGTTGCGCTGCTTATCTGGTTTGTGAGCGTCATGCTTAAGTATGGGAGCACTGATGTCCGAATGAGTCAGACTGATCAAGTTTTTTGTAGTAGTGGGTTAGTGTTTAGGAAGTTGAGGGCAATGTTTAGAAAGATGCGTTTAGAAAGATATAAAGATCGGAAACGAAAAAAGCCAACTCAATGAGTTGGCTTTTCGATTTTCCAATTAAGGAGAATATGGTGGAGGGAGACGGATTCGAACCATCGAAGGCAGTGCCGGCAGATTTACAGTCTGCTCCCTTTGGCCACTCGGGAACCCCTCCAGGGTGTGTCTTACTCTTCACAAAGTAAGCCTAAATTGATGTTTTCCCATAAGCCCATCAATCAGGTTGTTCTCTTAACTCTAGAAAGAGGTAAGAAGAATATGGTGGAGGGAGACGGATTCGAACCATCGAAGGCAGTGCCGGCAGATTTACAGTCTGCTCCCTTTGGCCACTCGGGAACCCCTCCAGGGTATGTCTTACTCTTCACAAAGTAAGCCTAAATTGATGTTTTCCCATAAGCCCATCAACTAGGTTGTTCTCTTAACTCTTAAAAGAGGCAAGAAGAATATGGTGGAGGGAGACGGATTCGAACCATCGAAGGCAGTGCCGGCAGATTTACAGTCTGCTCCCTTTGGCCACTCGGGAACCCCTCCAGGGTGTGTCTTACTTTTCACAAAGTAAGCCTAAATTGATGTTTTCCCATAAGCCCATCAACTAGGTTGTTCTCTTAACTCTCGAAAGAGGTAAGAAGAATATGGTGGAGGGAGACGGATTCGAACCATCGAAGGCAGTGCCGGCAGATTTACAGTCTGCTCCCTTTGGCCACTCGGGAACCCCTCCAGGGTGTGTCTTACTCTTTACAAAGTAAGCCTAAATTGATGTTTTCCCATAAGCCCATCAACTAGGTTGTTCTCTTAACTCTTAAAAGAGGTAAGAAGAATATGGTGGAGGGAGACGGATTCGAACCATCGAAGGCAGTGCCGGCAGATTTACAGTCTGCTCCCTTTGGCCACTCGGGAACCCCTCCAGGGTGTGTCTTACTCTTCACAAAGTAAGCCTAAATTGATGTTTTCCCATAAGCCCATCAATTAGGTTGTTCTCTTAACTCTCGAAAGAGGTAAGAAGAATATGGTGGAGGGAGACGGATTCGAACCATCGAAGGCAGTGCCGGCAGATTTACAGTCTGCTCCCTTTGGCCACTCGGGAACCCCTCCAGGGTATGTCTTACTCTTCACAAAGTAAGCCTAAATTGATGTTTTCCCATAAGCCCATCAACTAGGTTGTTCTCTTAACTCTTAAAAGAGGCAAGAAGAATATGGTGGAGGGAGACGGATTCGAACCATCGAAGGCAGTGCCGGCAGATTTACAGTCTGCTCCCTTTGGCCACTCGGGAACCCCTCCAGGGTGTTTTTTCCTAACTCGTAATGGATAGGCTAAAGAGATGTTTTTCCCAACGCATCTCTCAAGTGCGGAGCGCATCATAGCAAACACGTTAAACCTGTAAAGAGTTTTTCTTATGGTTTTGTGTTAAATGCTGCCTTTTTGGGCAAAGATGGCGAAAAGTACGCATATTGCTCGTGAAGTGAACATCTCTATTAAGGTTTGCGTAGTGATAGGTAACACCTTGAGGTAACTGGCTTTCTGTATTGTGTTTGGTTTGTGTAATTTGCGACGAAACGTAAATGGAATTTGACCTAGATTTACACTTCTTGACGTTACAGCATTCATCAGTTGATAGAATATCGTTAATTTCATTTATAGATCTTAAATCTTACTTGCAGACCATTATTATGAAGCATAAATCTGTTTTAACCCTGCTTAGCTTGTCTATTCTTATGGCGTCTCCAGCCGCACTCGCAAAACGCATGGGCCCAAGTACTGTTACTGTTGTTACTGAACAGGTTGATATTCACCAAGTTAGCCAATCTCTCTCGTTGGTCGGTAAGTTAGAAGCCGAACAATCTGTGATTATTACTTCTGAAGTGGCTGGCAGAGTTGATTCTATTAATTTCAAAGCTAATCAAGATGTCACCAAAGGGCAAATGTTGGTTCAGTTAGATGACGACAAAGCTAAAGCTGCGGTTTCAGAAGCGCAAGCATATCTAAAAGATGAAAAACGTAAGCTAGCGGAATTTGAACGCCTAGTGAAACGTAACGCGATCACACAAACCGAAATCGACGCTCAGAAAACCAATGTAGAAATTGCTAATGCTCGACTGGCTGCCGCAAATGCAAACCTAAAAGATCTTCACATTAGCGCACCTTTCTCTGGCACCGTTGGTTTCATCGACTTTAGCCGCGGAAAAATGGTCACTGCAGGCACTGAACTGGTGACATTAGATGACTTGTCTGTGATGCAGTTAGACCTTCAAATTCCTGAGCGTTATCTTTCTAAGCTATCTAAAGGCATGAAAGTAACGGCTCGCACCAGTGCGTGGGGCGATACTCAATTTACAGGTACTGTGGTCGGTATTGATTCTCGTATCAACGCTGAAACCTTGAACTTACGAGTTCGAATCCATTTCGATAACAACAATGATTATCTAAAGCCAGGCATGTTAGTGGCGGCTGATATGGATTTTCCACCAGTAGAAGCGCCGATTATTCCAGTTCAAGCATTGGAGTATTCGGGCACTAAACGTTTTGTTTACGTAATTGATGAAGATAACAAGGCAACTCGAACAGAAGTGTTCCTAGGTGCACGTATCGATAACGAAGTCGTGATTGAGAAAGGTATCGAGATTGGTCAGAAGATCGTAGTGCAAGGTATCGTGAACATGCGCGACGGTGTTTTGGTTCAAGAGCTAGCCGTTAATCGCCCCGCTAAACTTGAGGCCGATACAGCTAATCTTGATGAAAATGCAGCAACACAAGAAGGCGCTAACTAATGTTGTTATCTGATGTTTCTGTAAAGAGACCAGTAGCGGCTATCGTATTGAGCCTGCTTCTGGTTGTGTTTGGTATTGTCTCATTTAACAAGCTTGCCGTTCGTGAGATGCCAGATATTGAAAGTCCAGTGGTGTCGATCAGTACACGTTATGAGGGTGCGTCTGCCACCATCATTGAAAGCCAAATAACTTCCAATCTTGAAGATCAGTTATCCGGTATTAGTGGTATCGATGAGATCGAATCTACAACGCGTAACGGCATGTCGCGTATCACGATTACTTTTGAGCTTGGTTACGACCTCAATACGGGTGTGAGTGATGTGCGTGATGCGGTCGCTCGTGCTCAGCGATCATTGCCTGATGAAGCCGACGACCCGATTGTTTATAAGAACAACGGTAGTGGCGAAGCATCGGTTTATATCAACCTAAGTTCAACCGAGATGGACCGAACGCAGTTAACTGACTACACAGAACGTGTGTTGATTGACCGCTTTAGTTTGATCTCTGGTGTGAGTTCGGTGGATATCTCGGGTGGCTTGTACAAAGTAATGTACGTGAAGCTGAAACCTGCGCAGATGGCGGGTCGTGGCGTTACTACCTCGGACATCACTTCTGCTCTTAACAGTGAGAACATTGAAAGCCCAGGTGGTGAAGTACGTAACGATGCGATTGTAATGTCGGTGCGTACCGCTCGTTCTTACACTGAAGCGGAAGATTTCGAATACCTAGTCGTTAAACGTGCCTCTGATAATACACCTATCTATTTGAAAGACGTAGCGGATGTGTACATTGGCGCAGAAAACGAAAACTCGACCTTTAAAAGTGACGGCGTTGTTAACGTAAGTATGGGTATCGTGCCTCAGTCAGATGCGAACCCACTTGAGGTTGCTGACTTAGTCCATAAAGAAGTCGAAGCAATTCAAAAGTTCTTGCCAGATGGTACTCGTTTGGCTGTCGATTATGACTCAACAGTCTTCATCGACCGTTCGATATCAGAGGTTTACAGCACTCTCTTTATTACGGGTGGCTTAGTTATCCTTGTGCTTTACATCTTTATTGGTCAAGCACGTGCAACACTTATTCCCGCGGTAACCGTACCGGTATCTCTGATCTCGTCGTTTATTGCCGCGTACTACTTCGGTTTCTCTATCAACCTGATTACCCTGATGGCACTTATCCTGTCGATTGGTTTGGTGGTCGATGATGCGATCGTGGTGGTTGAGAACATTTTCCACCATATTGAACGTGGTGAATCGCCACTGCTTGCTGCGTATAAAGGTACTCGTGAAGTAGGCTTTGCGGTAATCGCAACAACGCTTGTATTGGTAATGGTATTCCTACCAATCTCGTTCATGGACGGCATGGTTGGTCTCTTGTTTACCGAGTTCTCTGTATTGCTCGCTATGTCGGTGATCTTCTCGTCGCTAGTCGCATTAACGTTAACGCCAGTGTTAGGCAGTAAAATCCTACAAGCGAACGTTAAACCAAACCGCTTTAACCTGTTTGTCGAGCGCGTATTTGGCAAACTTGAATCTGGATACCGCTCAGTATTGCGCCGTGCTTTAAACTGGCGTTGGGCTGCTCCAATCATCATTATCGCGTGTATGGGCGGTAGTTATGGTTTGATGCAACAAGTGCCGTCGCAACTGACTCCACAAGAAGACCGTGGTGTTATCTTTGCGTTTGTTCGTGGCGCTGATGCAACCAGCTATAATCGTATGTCTGCCAATATGGACATCGTTGAAGAGCGTCTAATGCCGTTGCTTGGTCAGGGCTTCTTGAAGTCATTCAGCATTCAATCACCAGCGTTTGGTGGTAATGCGGGCGACCAAACGGGCTTCGTTATCATGATCTTAGAAGATTGGGATGAACGTGAAGAGACGGCTCAGGAAGCGTTGAGCGAAGTCCGTAAATCGTTGAATGGTATTCCTGATGTGCGTGTATTCCCGTTCATGCCGGGCTTCAAAGGTGGTTCAAGTGAGCCTGTGCAGTTTGTACTGGGTGGCTCTGATTACTCTGAGCTTCAGAAATGGGGCGAACTGTTAAAGCAAGCGGCTGAAGATTCACCAATGATGGAAGGTGCGGACATCGATTACTCGGAGAAAACACCAGAGTTGTTGGTAACCGTAGATAAGCAACGAGCAGCCGAGTTGGGTGTCAGCGTATCAGATATCTCAGACACGCTAGAAATCATGCTTGGTGGGCGCAGCGAAACCACGTTTGTGGACCGTGGCGAAGAATACGATGTTTACCTTCGTGGTGATGAAAATAGCTTCAATAACGCTAACGACTTAAGTCAAATCTATATGCGTACTCAATCTGGTGAGTTAGTGACACTAGATACGCTGACGCATATTGAAGAAGTCGCTTCATCGATTCGTTTGTCGCACTACAACAAGCAGAAATCGGTGACCATTAAAGCGAACTTAATGGAAGGTTATACGTTGGGTGACGCACTCGACTTCCTTGATGAACAAGCGATTGAGCAACTACCGGGTGATATTTCTGTGAGCTACTCTGGAGAGTCAAAAGACTTCAAAGAGAACCAATCGAGTATTTTAGTGGTGTTTGCGTTAGCGATGCTAGTCGCGTACTTGGTATTGGCTGCGCAGTTTGAAAGCTTCATCAACCCGTTAGTGGTGATGTTCACGGTTCCTATGGGTATCTTCGGTGGCTTCTTAGGCCTCGTACTGATGAACCAAGGTCTTAACGTGTACAGCCAAATAGGTATGATCATGTTGATCGGTATGGTAACTAAAAACGGTATTCTGATCGTAGAGTTTGCTAACCAACTTCGTGACCGTGGCATTGAGTTTGAAAAGGCGATCATTGATGCTTCAGCACGACGTTTGCGTCCAATCTTAATGACGGCGTTTACGACGCTAGCCGGTGCAGTTCCATTGATTACCTCAACAGGCGCAGGCTATGAAAGCCGAGTGGCAGTGGGTACAGTTATCTTCTTCGGTATGGGCTTCGCGACGTTGGTTACTCTGTTCGTCATCCCTGCGATGTACCGATTGATTTCAGGCACAACACGTTCACCTGGTCATGTGGAAGCGGTTCTAAATAAAGAGCTGAGCCATGACAACGTGGGAAGAAGCAGTCACGGTTAATGAACACGCACGGCCAATGAACATGGAATAGTGTAACAATATAGAAAAGCCTGCGTTTGCTCCTAGCGAATGGCAGGCTTTTTTTGTATAACAACTACAGCTCAACGAATGAATACAAGAAAACAAATACTAAAGGAAAGTAAAGTGGCTGAATTTAAATACAAAGATCTTTCTCAAGAAGAACAAGATAAACTAGACGCAGCAACCTTTCGTCGCCTGTTAGCACATTTAGATAGCAATAAAGATGTGCAAAACATCGACCTAATGATCTTGGCGGGCTTCTGCCGCAACTGTTTCAGTAAATGGTACAAAGCCGAAGCTGAGCAACAAGGCCTAGATTTGGATATCGATGACGCTCGTGAGCGCGTTTATGGCATGACTTACGATGAGTGGAAACAAAACCATCAGCCAAAAGCGACACCTGAGCAACTAGCGGCGTTTGAAGCAAAGCAGAAGCCAGAATAATTTGTCGCATTAGCAGTAAAGACATAGGAATAAGCGACACTGACTGCAAACTATCTATAGCAAAAAGAGCCCATCATGGGCTCTTTTTTGTTTTGTATTTAGGGCGTGTTGATCTTTCGATCTTAAGCCAGCTCACCCGTTTGCGAGAAAGCTTCTAGCTTCGCCGCGTAAGGTTGTAGGTCACCGATATTCAGATTTACCCACTCGTCATTGAAGTAAGTGTCTAGGTAACGTTCACCGCTGTCACATAGCAAAGTCACGATAGAACCTTTCTCTCCACGCGCTTTCATCTCACTGGCTAGCTGAAGCACACCGTACATGTTAGTACCGGTTGATGCGCCAACTTTGCGGCCAAGAATATCAGACAACCAATGTGTCGTTGCGATGCTTGCTGCGTCTGGGATTTTACGCATTTCGTCAACCACACCAGGAATGAAGCTTGGTTCTGCACGTGGGCGACCAATACCTTCAATCTTGCTGAATGTATTGCCTTTCACGTTCGCATTGCCTGTTTGGAAGTATTCGAGGAATACTGAGTTCTCTGGGTCGACAACACAAAGCTTAGTTTCATGCTGTTGGTAGCGAATGAAACGGCCAATAGTCGCAGAAGTACCGCCAGTACCTGGGCTCATTACTACCCATGCCGGAACTGGGTGATCTTCCATCTGCATTTGATTGAAAATCGAGTTTGCGATGTTGTTGTTACCACGCCAGTCGGTTGCGCGCTCAGCGTAAGTAAATTGGTCCATGTAGTGACCATTCAACTCTTCTGCTAAACGGCGAGACTCATCGTAAATCTCATCTGAGCGATCAACAAGGTGCGCTTGGCCGCCGTAGAATTCAATCTGCTCAATCTTCTTCTTCGCTGTGCATTTTGGCATTACCGCAATAAACGGAAGACCAAGTAGGCGAGCAAAGTACGCTTCAGACACCGCCGTACTGCCCGATGAAGATTCAATGATCGTTGTTTCTGAGCCAACCCAACCGTTACAGATAGCGTATAAGAACAGAGAACGCGCTAAACGATGCTTCAAAGAGCCAGTAGGGTGTGTACTTTCATCTTTAAGATAAATATCAATGCCTTCTACGCTAGGTAAATCGAGCTTGATCAGGTGCGTATCCGCTGAGCGTTGGTAATCTGCTTCAATTTTACGAATCGCGTTGTTAATCCATTGATGGTCAGTACACATAGGCATTCTCTTGATACTAAGTAGGAATTATTTGTAATTGGTATGGTTATAATCTAGCGATATCTAAGGAGAAAAACTTTGCCATATTTCCTTTGTTTTGCTTAAATTGTAGAAAATTATTCTCTTTAAAAGTGGTTTGGTGAAATTGTGATAGATGCCGTAGATAAAAAGATATTAAGGCTGTTACAAGAGGACAGCACGCTGTCGTTGAATGACATATCTGAAGCGGTCAACTTGACGACCACGCCTTGTTGGAAAAGGCTTAAGCGACTTGAAGAGAACGGCATTATTGAGAAAAAAGTCGCGTTGTTGAATCCTGAAAAACTCGACCTTTCCTTTACCGCGTTCGTGTTGATTAAAACCAGCGATCACTCTCATGAGTGGTACGGTCGTTTTGTAAACACCGTGTCTGAATTTCCAGAGGTGATGGAGTTCTACCGTATGGCGGGCGAGTATGATTATATGATGAAGGTTCAAGTGAAAGACATGAAGTGCTTTGATGATTTCTACAAACGCTTAGTGAATAGCATTGATGGTATCTCTAACGTGACATCGACTTTTGCGATGGAACCATTGAAGTACACGACAGCATTGCCGCTTTAAGCAGTGTCTGATAAAACACTCACCATCGTCTCAGTTTAGATGTCGCCTCTGCGATAAAGAAAAGGACTATTCATGTTTGCAAAAGTATCTACTGCTATCCAGCTGGTATTGGCGGTCGCCATTTTTTATTTGGGTTACACCATCTACTCATTTACCAATAAAGTTGGTGAAATCGTTGATACTTACCCGCAGGTGATCGAAGACTTATCGGTACTGACCAAGGAACTCAAAGTTGAAGAGTGGTTGGCATTTGCTGAGCATGTTGATGAACTTGCTCCTCAAGTATTAGAGACGGTTGAAGATGTGAGAAAAACCATCGCTCAAGTCAATAACACCGTTTCATCGGTCGATAGAAAAATCCCCGCCATTCTAGATGAAGTTAAGAGTGTTCGAACAGAAGTCGAACAAGTTAGAACCGATGTGATTCCTCCAACATTGACGGAATTAAAGCGATATCGTGTCGATGTGATGCCACCAATGCTTGCTGAGAGTAAATCTTATCGAGAGCAAACCATTCCAGTGATTATTACTGAATCTGAAATGCTAAGAGCGGAAGTACCGGATATTTTGGTACAAGCGAATTTGTTGGCAGATAAGAGTAGAGAATTAGCTCAGGGCGCAGCAGAAGGAGCGGTGAAAGGAGTGGTGCTATCACCATTTAATTTACTGCGAGACGCGGGAGATGGCATTAAAACGCGCGTACAAAGTGAACTCGAGCCGATGCTTGAGGTTGAATAGAGTTTTATTGATTTTTATGTGACGAGTTTTCTTAAGCGTCATTAAAGAAAGAGGCTAGGTATTATAAACCTAGCCTCTTTTTGTTTGCTCGTACTTATTTGGGACTTTTAAAACAACGCTTGATCGCTATTTAGTAAAGCGCATCACACCTTCTTGTACTGCAGTCGCGACTAATTCACCTTTTTGGTTGTAAATTTCACCACGTACTAGGCCGCGAGTATTAGCCGCGGTCGGGCTTTCAATCGCATAAAGTAGCCATTCATCCATCTTAAACGGACGGTGGAACCAAATAGAGTGGTCAATCGTAGCGACCTGAAAGTTTGGCGTCATAATGGACACTTCATGAGGATGAAGCGCTGTCACTAAGAAGCCCCAGTCGGATGCGTAGGCCAACAAATATTGGTGAATAAGCTGATTATCTGGCAACGCGCCATTTGCTCTTACCCACAGATATTGCTTCGCTTCGGCCTTTTTAGGGTTTAGCGGGTTAACAACCGTGACAGGGCGCATCTCAATCGGTTTTTCTCCACAGAAAGTCTTACGCAGTTTCTCAGGTAAGAATTCAGCAATGTGACTTGCCAGTTCAGTTTCTGATGCAAAGTTCTCCGGACCTGGAATATCAGGCATAGGATTTTGGTGCTCGAAGCCTGGAGCATCGCCATGATAAGAAGCCGTGAGATAGAAAATAGGGCGGCCATTTTGAATCGCTTTAACACGGCGTGTGCTAAAGCTGCGTCCATCTCTTAAGTTTTCAACATCATAAATAATGGGCTTTTCGGGATCACCTGGGTACAGAAAGTAACTATGGAACGAGTGAACACTTCGGTCATCTTGAACAGTATAGCGAGCAGCAGAAAGCGCTTGTCCCAATACTTGACCGCCATAAACCTGCGGAAGACCTAGGTTTTCACTTTGCCCTCGGAATAAACCTTCTTCCAGCTTTTCAAGCTGAAGTAAACTGAGTAATTCTTGTAAAGGTTGACTCATCGTCAGTATTCCTCTTCGTAAAATGGGTGTCAGATTAGTGTGCTAATGATTTAGCTTAGTCAAATATCTGTCAATAAATCATAGGGTTTCGAGACAGAATATGAAAGCTCTCTTATAATTAGGCCGTAGATTTGTCGATTCCGACAAACATGTTGAGAGAAATTGAATATGAAAAAGGCTCTAATTTTTATTACGTCTTTATTATCGTTTGGCCTACTTGTTGGTTGCCAAGCAACATCAGAAACGAGCGCTTCTCAAGAAGCCGTTGCAGAGAATACTCAAGTGATTTCAGGCACAGTAAGCTATCGCGAAAGAATTGCATTACCAGAGAATGCCGTGATTACCGTAACGCTAGAAGATATCTCACTTGCTGACGCATCATCAATCGTGATTGCGACTCAAGAGTTCACTGCTGATGGTAAACAAGTCCCTTTCGCATTCGAATTGAGCTACGACAACAACAAAATTCAAGCTAACCACCGTTACAACATGCGTGCAACGATTCATGTAGACGGTAAGTTACGCTTCACGACAGATACAGTTAAGTCTGTGATTACTGATGTAGAAAACACGCAACAAGCAGACCTGCGCTTGGTTGGTGTTCGTTAATTAGAAATGGATGGCAGCCCTAGGGCTGCCATTTGTATATTCTGAGTTTGATCTTTCCTGCATCACTCACTTCAATCCCTTCTTCGACCAGATGCTTCTTTTGGCGATCCAATGAATCCCCTTTCAAAGAGATCTCACCTTTACTGTTAATCACCCTATACCAAGGTAGTTTACTTCCTTCTGGTAAGTTACCTAACGCTTTACCTACATGGCGTGCATAGCCCGGAAAACCTGCAAAACGTGCTATATCTCCATAAGTTGTTACTTTTCCATATGGAATTTGGTGAATCACAGCAAAGATTTGGGCTAAAAATTGGTCCATACTAAAAGTTCCTAGTTCATTAATACCACGGATCGGTAGAAGGAGAGGGCTATGGTATTTTCAACATTTCAGTTCTTGATCACCACATTATTAGCGGTTGTTTGTGCGAGAGCAATCAGTTTAAGTGAAGGTGACATTCCAGTGCTTGCAATGGTCATTCCTGCATTGTGGATATTACCGCAGGGCGGCATTGCAGGATTAGCTTTGCTTGTTTCTATGACCACTTATGGTTTAACGCTTCCTTTACAACCTATCACGCTATCGGTCAGTGCATGGGTTTTGTTCCCATTGCTGATGGTTGTCTTTTCAAAACGCAGCAGTTTATCCGTTGTCATTATTTCCGGACTGATCGTTACCACTTTACAGGTGGGAATCATGGTTACGCAATCGGCAGGTAAGCTTGATGGTGTTCCATGGGTTACCACACTACAAACATTGTCAATCATCGTTATTTGGTGGGCGGCAAATCACCTTAAGCCAGCCAGCCGACACAGCTGGTGGTCATTGGGTTTGATATTGCCATTATGGATAGCCGACTTGCCATATGCCGCTTTGGTTGCTTTGTGTGTAACGGGCATCATGGCGTCGATGGAAACGCTGACACGCTTGAAGACCTTCCGTTGGAACAAGCTATTATGTTGGACACTGCCTACGGTAGGCTTTGCTGCTCTGGTGATCACGCCAAGCATTGAAGTTCCAAATCCGGTATTTGTGGTTTGGTTGTGCTTGCTAGGCACAGCATGGATGACTGATTACATCATTCGTACCGAAGATAACGAAGATATCGATATCTAGCCTTAAAGATGCTCAAATCCTTCGAACGTAGGTAAATGGTGAATTTACCTACGATTTTCTAGTGGTTTGAATAAAGGATAAGCACTTAGACCGCAATTGTTCAAAAATAGGGTCGAAGAGCTTGCAATGGTTGCTGCGATGCTTAATAATCCAATCACTCTTTGAGGCAAGCCTCTTAGAAAAAGAATCTATGGAGGCTCTGGTCCTCCCGCAACACTAACTTGTGAACTCGGTCAGGCCTGGAAGGGAGCAGCCGCAGCAGGCGACGTGTGTGCCGGGATGTGGCTGGGGCTTCCACCCATAAAAAAAGCCGCTCTTAATGAGCTAACACTGATCATTTAAGCATTTTCCTGATCAGTTGAACGATCCTGCAGATGGTTGACAATACCCTTAAGCACTTCTGTTTAAGGGTATTTTTTATGCTGTCACACTGGTTAATCGATGTTGACGATTTTGCTAATCCAGAATCTCTTTCTTTGTTCCAAAAAGACCTTCCGCTAGATTGGATAAACCAAGCTTTATCTGAAACGAACAAAGCGAGTATGCGTCGTAGAAAGTTACCTGCCGAACTTGTTGTATGGTTAGTCGTTGGTATTGGTCTCTATCGAGATAGACCGATTACCGATGTACTCGATAAACTCGACCTCAAATTGTCTAACTCATTGGGTGAGTCTATTGCACCTAGTGCGATTCCCCAGGCGAGAAAGCGCCTCACCGCTAAACCTTTAGAGTCATTATTCTCAATCACAGCAAAGCACTGGACACAGTCGGAAGATGCGGGTGATAAATGGAATGGTTTGAGCCTATTTTCAATTGATGGCACACAGTTTAGAACGCACGATAACCCAAGCTTAGCTGAGCATTATCAATATGTTTACTACCGAAAAGACAGGCACACTGAATATCCAATCGTTCGAATGTGCGCACTCACATCCCTACGGAGTCGACTTATTCATGATGTGGCTTTTGGGGAAAGTTCTAAAGGTGAAATTAGCTATGCAAAAGATTTAATTTCATCAGCTGTCCCGAATTCATTGACCATTTTTGACCGTTGCTACCTGAGCGCAGAGCTTATGCTTAACTGGCAACGAGAGCATGGGACAAGTCACTGGATGACGCCCATAAAGTCGAATGTGAAGTATGAAACCATCGAGCAACTCGATGATGATGGGCGAGATCTGATTGTAGAGATGAAAGTCTCTCCACAAGCTAGAAAGCAAGACCCGAGCCTCCCGGAAACGTGGAAAGCGAGGCTGGCTCTATACCCCGATGATGGTGAACAACAACCCAATCATATACAAGGGCTGCTGACTTCTCTAACAGATAGAAAATACAGTTTAAAATCATTATTAGACGTGTACTTCGAAAGGTGGGAAATCGAGAAGAGTTATGGCGAGATTAAGCATGACATGCTTGAAGATGAAATTCTGCTCCGCAGTCAATCTGTAGAGGGTGTAAAGCAAGAGGTATGGGGTATCCTTATCGCGTATAACTTAATCCGTCTGGAGATTAGCCGAATAGCAAAAGAGGCAGAAGTCTCACCACTTAGGATAAGCTTTACGATGGCACTTCGAGATATTCAAGATGAGCTAATGTGGTGTGCTATCGCTTCTCCAGGTTCTATTCCCAAAAAGCTGCGAGCTATGAGAGAGCGAGTGAAACGTTATATTTTGCCCGAAAAACAAAAACGGCCCAAAGGTAGGACCGTTCGTTTTAGTAAGACTCGCTACACTGTGCGATCTAAACACCTTAAATGATAGGTGTTGGCTCTTAATGAGCGGCTTTTTGCTATCTGTAGCTTTAAAAAAGTGAACAATACTTGTAAGTAGTGAAGTTCACTTTTTACTCTAGTCTATTCGTAAATGCTGTACGAAAAGTATTTGCTCGCAATTTTTTGGTGCTGACCATTGTCAATCAGCCTTTGTAGCCCGCTATCGATAAGATCTTTCAATTCGTTATCTTGTTTTCTAACAGCGACGCCAATACCTCGACCAAACCACTTCTCTTCTGTAAATTTAGGGCCGGTAAAATGGTAGTCCTTGCCTTGTTCCGTTTCAAGGAAGCCTGTGTTGAGTCCCATTGAGCCACCAAACACAGTATCAAGGCGACCGTTCAGTAAATCAGTAAAGGCTTCATCGAATGAGCCATAACGTTTAATGTCTACATCTGGGTATATCTCAGAAAGATATTTATCACCAATCGTTGCCCGCTGAACCCCAATAGTCAGGTTATTCAAGCTGTCATCATCCATGTTGATCTCTCTGCCTTTTTTCATCACAAAGCGAGTAGGTACTTTGGCATATGGGATGGTGAAGTTAACTTTCTTTTCACGTTCTTCGGTGATTGTCATTGCTGCGATTATCGCATCATTCTTACGACTTAAGAGTGACGGGATAATACCGTCCCAATCTGTTTTTGAGATAATACATTTGACACCCAACTCAATACACAACGCGTTGGCTAAATCGACCTCGAACCCTTCAAGCTGACCATCTTGTGTTGTCCAACTAAATGGTGGGTAAGCCCCTTCAACAGTAAAACGAATCTGTTTCCAATCTTTTGCGTATGTGAACACAGAGAAAACACTGACGAATGCAACTAATATCCATTTCATTTTCATTTCCTTATAGTAGTAATGGATATCGATAGTTAACTACTTGTTAATATTTATCAATATAAATGTGGGTAAATTTGTAATAAGGCTCAAATATGCAGATGAGTTGGTATAAGTACAGTGTGTAACTTCGTTGAATCGCCTTTTAATATACAACTGATTTTATTTATCCTAATTAGCTGGCAGCACAACAGCAGAAGCTTCTTCCTCTGAATCTTCTTTGTGTTCTATTTGCCCCGCAAATCAATCTACTGTCTTTGTGAAATACAGTTTGTTGGTTTCGGTATCGCACCAATTTTTTGACAACCCTCTTCGATTAAACTCGCTGCCAATTGCGGCGAGTGTTTGGTTACTTGAGCGCCCGTAATATAAAGTATCGCACAGTTGCAAGTTGGACATCGACTGTGGGTAGGTATTGACTGATGAAGTGTTCACATTCAGTATTTTTGACTGATTGTGCGTGCATCCTGTCAGGTTTAACAGAAATAAAATAATCAAGGTTGGTGTTGGTTTCATGGCTTTTTAAGAGAACTAACGGAGTTTGGTGTCGATTATGAGGATGGATGACGTTAAAAATTGTCAATTTTAATTCAATCCATGACGCAATGAGATCTTTGTACCAACTAAGTGGTAGGTTGTTGTGTTCTGTTGTTTCTTGACCTTCTTGTTAAACGACCAAATGCGCAATTTTGTACAAAAGTTGCGAGAGCCTATAGAGTAGACTGATAAGTCGCTCGATAATTAACAGGCTTGGGGATGGTTATGGATAACAAAAAGCGTTCTAAAGAGAAAGCCGAATACAAGATCACAGAAGAGCTCGGTGGCCTTGAAATCCTCAATGCAGAATATGAAAAGCAGAACTTCTCACGTCATAGCCATGAAGGTTACACACTCGGTGTGATTGAGCAGGGGGCTCAGCGCTTCTATCGAACCGGAGGGCATCATGTCGCGCCTCAAGATGCGATCATTCTGGTCAATGCTGATGAAGTTCATAGCGGTCATTCTGCTACCGAAGGTGGCTGGGCGTATCGTGCAATGTATCCACTGCCAGAACAACTTGCCAAAATCACGCAGGAACTCAATCTGCCGAATTATGGGGCTCCTTACTTTCCTAGAGCGGTGGTTGAAGACCCTGAACTCGCCAATCAACTCAGATTAGTTTTCAACACGATTGATGAATCAGATAATCGCCTGCTAAGAGAAACCTTGATGTACGGGATGTTGGTTAAACTGATTAGCCGACATGGGAAGTCGAGCCTTAAGCCTCTGTTAGATGGAAAAACTCAACGCCAACTTGTTCTAGTGAAAGAGTTTTTAGACGATTTTCCACAAGCAGATGTGTCATTGGAAGAATTGTCGAAGCTTGCGGCTTTAAGTCCATTTCACTTGGTGCGCTCCTTTCAAAAAGAATTTGCTCTTCCGCCACATGCATATCAAATTCAATCCCGACTCAGGCTTTCGCGTAAATTGTTAAAGCAAGGGCATTCGATCTCGGATACCGCGCAAGAGTGCGGTTTTCACGATCAAAGTCATTTTCATAGGCACTTTAAGAAAGCCAACGGTTACACTCCAGGTCAGTACATTAAGATGCGTTGATTTAATTTAATTTGATTGCTTTGACTTGGTACCTTAGCTTTTGTGACAAAGCAACTTTGTACAATCGAATAAGTGAGCGCTCTTTTACAGTGGAAAACCAATGTAACGAGAACTAAGAGAATATGGATAACAACACAATGGATAAACGTACGCAGTTATGGAAAGGCGTTATGGCAGCGATGCCGTTAAGTATTGCCGTCATACCGTGGGGCATATTAGCAGGCTCGTATGCGATAGATGCTGGACTGAATCAGCTTCAAGCTCAGGCTATGTCTGCCATTTTATTTGCGGGCTCAGCTCAGCTAGTGGCTGCGGGTATGTTTAAAGCGGGTATTGGTTTAGGGACTATGTTGTTAACTACGCTGTTTATTACGTCAAGACACTTTCTTTATAGTGTCTCTATGCGTGACAAAATTAGTCACCTTCCTGCACGTTGGCGTTTACTGCTTGGTTTTTGGCTCACTGATGAACTGTTCGCGATTTGCAGTGGGCAATCCCAACAAGAGTTTAATCGTTGGTATGCCGCGGGCGTGGGTGGCGGATTTTACCTCGTTTGGAATATTGCCAGCTTTGTCGGCATTGTCGCAGGTAGTCAAATTCCATCACTTAACGAAATTGGCCTCGATTTCGCGGTCGCCGCAACTTTCATTGCTTTGGTTTTTCCTTTGATTCGAACACTGCCAACGGTGGTGTGTGTTGTGGTGTCATTGGTGACCTCTGTGGCAATGGCGGTCAATCAGGTTGAAGGGGGGCTGATGATTGCTGCGATTTCAGGTATGTTGGCGGGCTTCATTAGTGAATCATTTGTTGAACGACACAATGGTCAGAAACAAGCGAATGAAGGAGAATCAGCGTGATTTGGTTATCGATATTGCTCATGACAGCGATTGTTTTTTTTAGTCGGTATGTGTTTCTAGAGCCTTCAATTCCTCTTCGGCTGAATAGTACGGCAAGGCGCCTACTGCGATATTCAAGCCCCGCTGTATTAACGGCTATTTGGGGGCCGATTGTATTCGCTCCTGAGCAATCATTCTGGCCAAGCCTCGAAAACCCATATTTAATCGGCGCTCTTGTGACTGGGTTACTGATATGGAAAACAGGAAATGTGCTGTTAACGATTGGAGTCAGTATGGCCGTGTTTTTGTTCTATAACTTAGTCGCAGTTGAGTTTCTTTTCCTTTAATTTCCTGCTTAAAAGACATGGTATGTCTAAAACACAGTGATCTTTTGAAACGAGCTGCTTTCAGTGATGTCCTTCGTATATTTTCGTAATGGTGCGGTTTAAGATTAGATGCATTTGATTACATATGCTTTCGTGTGGTTTAATCTGTTTTAATTATGAATTGCAAGTAAGTAAATTTATAGTTAATTCAAAAGGTTGATATGTAATTTGTGTTGAGCCACACAATCACTTAGTGATAAATCGAACGAATCTTTTCTCTAATATAAATCGCCCAAAGGACTTAATAATGCACAAACTTCTCGCCATTTTCTTTCTGCTAGTTCCGCTACAATTGTCAGCTGCACAGGACACGAAGCAAGCGTTAGTAAAAGAGCTTCTTCAGATCATGGATGTCGATTCCACGTTGGACGCGGTATTCCTTCAAATAGATAGCATGATGGCTGATATGTCTAAAGAACTCGAGGTTTCAGACTCAGAACGAGATATTTTTGATGAATACTATCACAGCATGAATGACTTGATGAAAGAAGAGATGAGTTGGAAAAAGCTAGAGCCAACAATTGTAACGATCTACAGTGAGCAGTTCACTGAAGCTGAGGTCGAGGCTATGATCGATTTCTACAAAACAGAACATGGTAAGAGTATTCTGAAAAAGATGCCAACTGTGACAACAGAGTCAATGATTATGACTCAGTCGGTAATGCAGCAAGTTATACCTAAGATTCAAACTTTAACTACCAAATTAAAACAGGATCTTAAGGAACATAGAGGCTCCTAATTAGATGGATGCTTTCAGGTTGTGATTAAAATTAGCGCTCTATACTTGATTGACAACGCATCTATTCTCACAACACAGTGTGTCTTCTATGTAATGATTTATGTGTTGCGAACATAATCAGGCATAATAACATCCCCACAGCAGAATCATTTTGGTGTGGGGATCGTGTTTTAAGGTTCTGGTAAGGAGTTAGTTTGGCTAAGAAATATTATGTGGTTTGGAAAGGTCGTACACCGGGTATTTTTACCACTTGGAATGAATGTAAATCGCAAGTTGATGGTTTTGCCGGTGCGAGATACAAATCGTTTCCCACATTAGGTGAAGCTGAATCTGCTTTCGGTGGTAAAAAGTCGTCTGTGTCTGCTCCAACTTATAATTTTACATCCGTAAAACCAAGTGCTACAAGTAAGGCGAGCAAAGCTAAAACTCCGCCGCTTTCGGAGCAGCAAATCACTGATATGCCTTTTGACATCAAGATCTTTACTGATGGTGCTTGTGAGCCAAACCCTGGAGAGGCCGGTACAGGTTTAGCGGTTTATCTAAATAATGAGTTAACGGAATTGTGGTATGGCTTGTACCAAGCTACGGGCACCAACAATACCGCAGAGCTACAAGGTTTGAAGCAAGCATTTATACTCGCCAAAGAAAAACTGCAAGCTGGATTGTCTGTTGCGATTTATTGTGACTCAAAATACTCAATTGACTGCATTACCAAGTGGGCTTCAGGTTGGGAGAAAAAGGGCTGGACGAAGTCGGGTGGTGAGATTAAAAACCTCGATATTATCATGCCAGCCTATGCAATGTACCAAGAGATCGCTTCTCAAATCACTATCTATCATGTTAACGGTCACGTTGGTATTGAAGGTAATGAACTTGCAGACCGAATGTCTATCGTTGCGATTGCATCGAAAGAACAAGGTCTGAGTCAATATACAGAGACGGACGATCTTACTGAGATTTTAGCGTTGCGAGCGGGTTAAGAGCACACGACAAACTGTTTTAGTCAAAGGAATCATTATAGCCCAGCGTTATTGGGCTACTTCTATTCAGACTCATGGTGTATAGAACTAAAGCGTTACAGTGTGTATCAATGTGACGCTATGGTTTTTTGTTTAGCTTCTAATCCATTGCACACCTATTTGCGTGTTTATAGACAATCTTAAACTGGATTCTCTATCCAGTGAGACAGCTGCTGAGCTTGTTTAAGAGAGTTGAAGCGTTTCTCTACTCTTGTTCTTGCCATCATGCCCATCTCTATTTTGTCATTACTACTTAATTGCGCAAAACGCTCAATGCTTTCTCTTAACTCGTCGACGTTTTTTTCATTCACTAAAAAGCCAGTATCAGGTGTGACAATCTCCTTACAGCCCATAATGTTGGTTGTAATCACGGGGGTTCCGACAGCCATAGCTTCTTTTAGTACTAACGGCCCAGTATCAACACAACCTGTTTCTGAAAAACAGAAAGGAGCGACTAAACAATCGTAATGCGGAAGGTTTTCTTTTACCCATTCATGAGGCTTTGAGCCCAGAAAGGTGACATTTCGAGTTAACCCTTGTTGCTCTACTTGCATTTTTAACTGCGACTCTAAATCTCCAGTGCCAACGATATCGAGATGAATGTCGAGAGGCTCGGCTATCGGTGCTAAAGCGTCAATGAGAAAGTGGATACCTTTTTGTTCAACTAGTCTTCCCAGGAAAACAAAACGAAGCTGCTTGGTTTCAGTCTTTGGGTGTAACCGGAATTGCTTGGTATTTACACCGCAATGTAGGAGCTTTATGTTTCCTTTGGCCATGTGATTAAAGTCTGTGAGCATGTCTTTACAGACTGCGACCACAAAATCACTCGATGTAATTTTACGTTCAATATCGTAAGCGAATTCGTAAACATCATGACCATGGGCGACAAACGAACACGTTATATTGAGAAGCTTAGCGGCGACTATAGCGTGGGCGGTGGTGTGTTGGCAGAAATGAGCATGAACATGGTTGACGTCTTTTTCTGCAAGTTGTAAAGCCAGCTTAAACCCATAAGCAAAAAGTGACTTCTTCGGCATGCTAGTCTGCTTAGAGACAAACGAAAGTGCTTTGACAAAACCCACCCAATTGATGCTAGTTATCTTGCCCGCCCGAACATCCTTGCCAATTTTGACAATGTCATAGTCGAAAGCTTTTTTACTTTTTTCTACTTCGAATGCCATTATGCATACCTGATGCCCACACGCTTTCACGGAGTCGACCTCTGTTTGAATGAAGGTCTCACTGAGCACAGGATAGGTTGGCGCTATAAATGCTACTTTTTTCATTTTCTTCTCCTTGTGTATCGGCCACTACAATGGTTTAAGCAAAATACGAACCAAGATGAGAGGGTACTTAAGAGGTGCTTTTTAACGGTTTTTTGCTGTTATCGTCAGATCGCTTTTGATTTTCTCAAATTGGTAGTCAAATTGGATATTTGAATTTCTGTGTCGACAGTGCTTGTTCGTCATTTTGCGAACAGATACGTAGGGTGCTGATATAAGGCCAGTTTAATAGTGAGGAATACTCGGCACAGGATATGCAGACATGCTGTGTAAGATATAAATCTGAGATCGTCACTATGGCTAAAGTTAGTATTGTTATTCCTACTTATAATTGTTTGGGCTACCTGCCGAAGGCAATCGGCAGCGTACTCAAGCAGACTCATCAAGACCTTGAGCTGATCATTATTGACGATAACAGCAATGACGGGACGTCAACTTATCTTTCTTCGATACACGATGAGCGAATTATAAAGTTATCGACGTTGGGCGTAGGTGCTCCTCAAGCCAGAAACTTAGGGATCGAAAAAGCGTCCGGTGAATTCATCGCTTTTTTAGACGCTGACGACTTTTGGTTCCCTGAAAAAATTGAACGACAACTTGAATTCCATCAGCGGAACCCCGATCTGGCGATGAGTTTTACTAACTACGAGCATCTCACTGAAGACTACCAAGTGATTGTCGACTGCTTCAGTTATTGGTCGCAGTTTCAAGATCATGACGAGTTATTCTTTAATATTGAAAACCCACTAGAGTTTATTATTGAAAATAACGTGATTGGCACATCGACAGTGATGGTGAAAGCCGATGTCTTTTCGCAAACAGACACTTTTAACGCGGACATTACTTACGGAGAAGATTGGGAGCTATGGCTTCGCGTGAGTGAGAATCATCAGATTGGCGTATTGAATTCAGTGCAAGTTGGTTACTTGATGAGAGCGAATTCTGTTACTCAAACGGAAAGCTTCAAGCTGAGGAATTTGCAGTCTATAGAATCTATTCTTCAGCATTACCAAAATGACAGTGAACGTTGGAACCTACCTTCTTCTAGTTTCAAGATCGCAAAGGCGAGAATACTTGAAGGTTACGCTGACTATTACCGAAGCCTACAACACAACCGACAGGCGGCCGCTTACAGTTTTAGATCTTTGGTTTTGGCTCCTCAAAAACGAACGTTACTACACCTAATCAGAGACTGTAAAAGTTTCCTAACGCCAGCAGGGTAAAGGATAGGTGACCGCTATGGGTTCATTAAAACAGTCAGCCTATTACGCTATTGGTATTGTGATGATGAAAGGGATATCACTTGTGATGATTCCTTACATTACTCACAAAATGACACTAGCAGAATATGGTTCTTTAGAAGCGATTGTCTTGTTAGCAGACATTGGAACGATATTGTTTAGCTTTGGTATCGTTGAGGCAATGTATCGTTATGTGGGCGTGTCCGATGGCGATGAAAAGCGGGAACTCGTTTCTAACTGCTTTACGCTAAGTGTTTTGGTGTGCGTGCTAGGAGGGTTATTAATTGCGCTCAGCATGCCGCTATTGATTTTAATGTTACCCGTCGAATTTCAACCCTACCAAATTTTTATCCTACTCATTCCTACAATGCTTGATGGGGCAATCTCTATTCCTCTGACCTTAATGCGAATGAACGCGATGGCGAAACAATTTTGCCTGCTTAATGTATTGAAAGCCGGTGTTCAAGCCGTGATGACTTTTGCATTGCTTGAGGCCGGATATGGTATTGATGGTGTGTTGATTTCGGCAGCGGTATCGAGTTTGCTGCTAATGATCTGTTTAGTGCGCTATCAATGGCAAGAGATGGGAACATTTGGTTGTTTTAAATACTCAACCAAGATCCTGAAGTTTGGGTTACCCGCTTTGGTGGGAGGGGCATCAATGTATATGATCATGGGGTTAGATCGTTGGGTAATGGCAAGTTTCGTTGGAGTCGAAGAACTGGCGATTTATGCAGTCAGTGGTAAATTTGCGTTGATCCTTGGATTGTTATTGCAACCCTATGCACTGTGGTGGTTCCCAAACCGTGTCGCCATTCTTCAGCAATCAGGAGGTAGTAAGGATTGTGCAGACAAAGCCTTAGTTGGCGTCAATTTCGCCATCGTATTGGGTGCTTTGATGATTTTAACTGTTCCAGGCTTTATCGCTTTAATTCTGCCAAGCAGCTATCAATATTCGGGTACGATTGTTGTCGCATTGCTTGCCATTAGTGTTATCAAGAACGCAGGTGATTATTTGAATCTTGGTTGTTTCAGTGGGAAATCAAGTCAATCGCAAATGTGGATTCAAGGTGGATGCGCGATCTTGGCCGCTATTGGTTATGTCACCGTGACGCCCAGTTATGGCGTATGGGGGGTTATTGTTGTCCTCTGCGGAACTTACATATTGCGATTACTACTTTTATATTTCGTCAGCCAAACAATGGAACCGTTACCTTATCAGCACAGTAAATGGATAGTTGCGCTCAGTATTGCCGTAGTTGCGGTCGCTTGTGATCGATTGCTCGGGTTGGTGCTCGTTGATGTTCATGACTTTGTTTTAGGCTGCTTTGTGGCAGTGGTGACATTAGTGGCCTTCGTAAAATATTCGGTCATCATTATTCCGCCTGTGTTGCTTGATAAGTTCACGTTACGCAAGCACTCCCAGATAAGTTGAAATTACGGCATCTATCTTTAAGCTTTTTCCGGGGTAGGCAATGAAAATCTAAGTTTATCAAAATAAAACACTGTTCATAATGTTTGTGATTAGATAGTATTTATAAGTTTGATGAATATTAACTATGGAATGAATTATGAATAAGTGGATTGTATTTTCAGCTATGTTTTCGACCTTATCACATGCTTCCTTAGAGCTTTCTAGTTCTGATTTATCGGCTGGAGATTTTGATATCCCCGAGGCTATCTCGTTAGAACAACAAAGCATCGTATGTGAAAGTGTTGTTTGTAATACGGTATCAGAACCTAAATCTGTCCCGGTTGTTGGTGAAGTGCCGGAGCGTGAGCCTAATCAAACGATAGAAACTTTCGCCAGTGCGATTTATATCGTTGGTGAGATTGGAGCTGCGGAAAACTTATCAACTCCAGAATATGAACAATTTTTCGAAAACTGATTCAAAGGTTTTGACAGAGGGAGGGACAGTTTTCAAGTGTCACTATAAAAGATTTCAAATGCTGTTATAAAAGGTAATCTTGCGTTAAACGATTCAATAACCTTGGTATATTGTAGCTAGGAAGCCCTCAATGGAAATATGGAAGTACTGCTATTCATCCCAGCCTGCTTTGCGCTCAATATGCCTAAACAGGTAAAAACTCACTCAAGTTAACAGCACGATACCATGCATCAACACAACGCTAGAAGTTAGTCGAGTTCTCATTTCAAAATACCCATCAGGCCCTTCGCTTTTATTCTGTTCCTTCATCGACCTCTCTGCTCGCCAAACCGCAATGTAACCGACCAAGAGAATAAGTGTGGTTATGAATTCCTTTTGCTCACCGAGTAGTACCGCTAGCCACGCTGCTAACACAATAACATTGCTTAGAATTAGAGCATTGTTACTTGATTGGATTTCGAAATTCTCTATGCCATTTCCCCATAAAATACCAGACAAGAAACTTAAGATAACCACGCTGTAAGTGATGAAGAGTGTTTCTCCGCTCAAGTTAAAAAACTGACTGTCGGTGAGCGATAACAATAGGCCGAATAAAAAGGGGACTAAACCCATATAGCCGAGCTTAGCCATGGTGTTACGTGTTTGAGTTGTTTCCATGTAATCTGACTTCATAGCTGCTGCTCGATAGCATTTTTGAGGGTACTACTGGTTGGCGACGTAGAACTCGGGAAGGTTGCTATCACTTTGCCTTCTTTGCTGACCAAGAACTTGTAGAAATTCCATTTCGGTTTGATACCAGCTTGTTGTTGGATTTCGGCAAAGACTGGATTTGCGTTCGGCCCAGAGAGTGAAGCACGCGCCATCATTGGAAACGTGACGCCGTAATCCAGATAACAGATTTTGGCAGACTTCTCCTCGCTTCCTCTGTCTTGACGAAAATCATTGCTTGGGAAACCAACAACCGTGAATCCTTGATCTTTATATGTTTGATGCAGTTGCTCAAGTTGCTCGAACTGTGGCGTGAAACCGCATTGACTTGCTGTATTCACGATCAATAAAGTTTTACCTTGAAACTCTTCACACAGCTCAATCTCTTCGTTTGAATTTAACAGCCTTTGTTTGCCGTTGAGTATCTCAGGACAGCTTGCTGAAAAAGCGAATGAACTTGTTAGGCTCGCGATTAGGGCGGTGGAGCACAGCAGCGAATGCTTCATTAGTCTGACTCATTTTAGTTGGCGTAACTGTTACTACTGTTCAACGACTTGAAATGATCACTTTAAAGACCAGAATGGCTTTAGTATCAGCTGTCGCTTAGCAAATAGGGTTCTACCAAGCGCCTGATGTTCACCTTGGCCCCAAGGCGAGATGCCAGCAGATACATGCCTCCAATCTTTCGGTGGAGGAATAGGGCATCGGCTGGTGGTGTGTGCCAATACTCTTGCTCCATGCTGAGTATGGTTCCTGCCTCACGAAGCCTTTGTGCTAAACCACTAGCTTTGAAGTCGTAATCTTCATCGACAAGCATGGGTTCACATGCCATTGTCACTAGGTTGAGAATCGCTTGGCGCTGGTCAGGGAGGATGGTCTCGCTAAAAAATCCAATTTGCTCTAACGCCTTGTTGAGTCCTTGTTCATTGTGATTAATCACAGAGGTAAAGGCTGAACGATAACCATCACTGAAGCGATCACTGTATTCACGGGTGGCACCAAAATCCAACAAGCCAATTTGACGTGTTTGTTCTACATACAAGTAATTAGCGAAATTGGGGTCGGTTTGCACCATCTTGAAGTCAAACAGCTCTTTGAACATTAACTCGATTAGGCTGTGCATCACGAAGTCACGGGTACTTTGGTCGTAACCTTCTATTTGCTCTATCGAGACACCTTCAATGAAGTCCATGGCGAGGACGGAGTCTGAAGAGACTTGCGGGTGAATTTTAGGTACGACGAAGTGAGAGTGCTCTTTTAATGCATCATGGTAACGAATCGCGTAGTCAGCCTCGCGAGCATAGTCCGCTTCATCATGGAGCTGTTTCTTTGCCTCTTCTAGTAAGCTTTTGTAGTCGACCGACTTTGGTATCAACCCAACAATGTTGAGCAGTGTGCCTACGTTGTCTACATCGCTGTCGATACTTTTTCGAATGCCTGGATATTGGACTTTGATAGCAAGTTTGTCTCCTGCATCACTGTAAGCTTGGTGGACCTGGCCGATAGACGCACTAGCTAAAGGCTTAAAGTTGAAGGTAATAAATTCCACTTTCCAATTTATACCAAGTGAATTTTCTAATACTTGGTTAAGCTGCTTAGCGGGTAATGGGTCGGCGTCTGAGCGCAAGCGAGCGAGTATATTGGCTAACTCCGGTTCTAGGATATCACCGGCATCCATCGACAGCATCTGACCTAGCTTCATTGCAGCGCCTCGCAAATGTGCCAACTGATCTGTAAGGCGAGCGATATTTTGAGGTGTTAATACCAAGTCTTTTGCTTTGGGTCTGTTTCCCTGCGCGAGCTGTTTCGTGCCTTCAGTTATGACACTTCCCGCTACTCGAGTTGCGAGAGACGCGAATTTACTGAATCTTGAAATACGATGGGTAGGTAGATTTCTTTCTTTTGCCGACATAAAAGTTCTCTCTGGGAATCAAGGTTCTCTACAAAGTTCTATAAATCATTACCCAACCGAATGTTTTGTTGTGGTAACTTATCTCGCGAAATAGTAAACAGAATTTAAAGGACAAAACATGAAATTTATTTGGTTAAAAGTCGCGGTTACCGTTTTAGTTTTTGCTGCGCTGTTTGGTTTGGTGTATTACAAAGTCGCGAGTGGTATGTCTTAACCAAGCACTATTTAGTGCAGCTGTTTCCATTGCAGCGTGACTTTCCTGTTAGCCAGAAAGAAACTTTGTATCTGTTCTTGGCAAATCGTAGATAACACCAGTCGGCCATTGGCTTGAATATGGCCCAGCGCAATGGGGCGTATAGCCAACCTTTTCCTACTAAGCGCCACGCTTGGTAGGTCACGTCTAAACCTAGCAAAAGTTTTCCATTCTCATCCAGTGCATGCAAAATGGTGTTGGCTGCGTCCGCATCAATCTGAGGGTAGTCTGAAAAGGCTTCACTGTAGATATCGATGGTTTGAATCTTATTTTCAGTGTCATGCTTGGCAAGTGCCGCCATCTCTTTTGCACACAATGGACATGTCCCATCATAAAATATCGTTAATGCCGTCATCATTTTCCTTACTATTCTATTCCTATTAATTTGTACGGTGTTATTTCTTCAGTGGATCATTTTGCGGAGTTAACCGACACTGTCATTGTGACAACTATTTTACGGTATTATTCCAAGATAAAATCCGTGCCTTGCAATGACATATTAAGAGTTTAACCGCAATGACAATAAAGTTAATCAACCGCTTCATTATCGCTTTTTCTGCCCTGATGCTAGGTGGTTGTGTGAGCTACAGTATTACTGAACAAGACATGACGAAATACCTACAAGATTCAGTGATGTTAGAACAAGAAGTTGGTGTTCAAAGTGTTATGTATGCGCAAGTGGCTGTTGATGATTTAGAAGTGAAAATTGGACGAACAGACAATCAACGAGTCTCGGTTATAGCTAATACTAATGCAAAAGTTGAGATATTTAATATGCCGAATATGGGGTTAGATTTGGATATTGAGTTCAGTGCTATCCCTGAATATGACAATGAAAGTGGTGAAGTGTATTTGAAATCGTTACGACTAGAGCGTTTTCAGGAAAAAGGACAACAACTCTCCCCTGAGGTTGAGAGGTTGCTTAAGCCTGCGGTATCCATGATTGGCTTTGCTTTGTCTCAGTCACCGGTTTATAAATTGGATAGCAACAAGGTGCAAGAGTCATTGATTAAGTCATCGGAGCCTAATCTAGTGATTAAAGATAACAAACTGGTTATTGAGTTGTTTGATTAGTTTTTTAAATTCTGAACGGCATTATGGTTATCGTTCAGGTAGCCATTTTTTATTGGCTTCAGTTAATTTGCACCTCACTACTTTATTGCCAATTACCTAGTTCCTAATTACTTCGCCGCGAGTTGGTTTATTAAAAATCATATCGTTATCATAAAAATAGTAATCGCTTAGCTCGTTGATGTTGGTATTCAAAGTTCTGCTCTCTTTACTGGTGATGGAGGCAAGCTGTGGTTATTATTAAGTTAAAGTGAACTTTATCTATTTGTGAACACCAAGGACAAGGTAATAATGAGGAACATCGTATATTTGACGATAGGACAGTTATCAGAGCGCAGTGGTGTTGCTCCTTCGGCACTCCGCTTTTATGAAACCAAAGGGTTGATTGCTTCGATTCGCACCAATGGCAACCAACGTCGTTACCAATCAGCTATGTTGCGACGAATTGCTTTGATACAAGTAGCGCAGTCGATAGGTTTTACGCTGGAAGAGATTACGGAAGAGTTATCTACCTTACCTATGAACCAGACCGCAACTAAGCGAGATTGGGAGCGAGTTGCGAAGAAGTGGCAAGGTCAGTTAGACAGAAAAATGTCGCAGATCCGTTCGTTACAAGAGAACCTGACAGGTTGTATTGGCTGTGGCTGCTTGAGTATGCAGAAGTGCCACTTGTTGAACCCTGAAGATATTTTGCATGATCAAGGGCAAGGTGCACAACGCATTGTTGATTAGTCTTTATTGCGTTAAATAGCTAGCCAAACTCTATGCTTTCATTCAATGAGTTAAGCAACAACTATGACTGAATAGCGTGCCTGGACAAACGCAAATTATAGGTCTAGCTTGGGAGGTTCTTTCAATCAAAAGAGGTGAGTTATGTTTAGTCATGTTTTTCTCGGAACCGAAAATATTGAACGCGCGAAGTCATTCTATGATCCAATTATGCAAGAGCTTGGTTACAGCGAAGGGACAATCGATCCCAAGGGGCGTTGTATATACGTTAGTAAAACGGGCGTACTAGGTTTAACTAAGCCGATTGACGGTCAGCCCGCGACTTATGGTAATGGGATGACCGTCGGGTTCTTGGCAAGCTCAACAGAAATAGTCGATGAATGGCATCGTCTTGGTGTTGAAAATGGTGGTACCAGTATTGAAAATGGTCCAGGTGCCAGAGGAACAGATGAACGTCGACTCTATATGGCCTATTTACGAGACCCTGATGGAAACAAGATTTGTGCAACTCACTTTATGCCATAGTTTACGTTATTCCACAGTTCACTTTATATCATAGTTAACTTTATGCCACAGTGGCGTATAATTAAGTCATATTGATTGTTCAGGGTTAGTTTATGATGCTCTGAACTAACACGTTATTTTAAAGACTGGCTGACTATTGCAAAGGACTTGCTAGATGAAACCGAATGAACTGTTTTATGAAAGCTTTGAGCGTTGCCGGATTGATCAAGAATTCTTGGAAAGCTTTCTGGCAGACTTCTGCGAGCATAACCCAAGGTTTTCAGAACGTTTTGAAAAGATAGGGTTAGAGCAGCAAACTAAGATGCTTAAGGCCTCGATCATTCTTATTTATAATTCCTCTGGTCTGCCAAGTGTGCGGAACTCGGTCAAGAAACTGGGTAAAAGGCACAAAGATTTGGGGTTGGACATTTCAGAAATTGAATTAAACGAATGGTTTAATTCGCTGCTCAATACGGTTAAAAAGTACGATCCTCATTATGATGAGAACGTAGAACGAGCTTGGGCAGAAACGCTAGAAGCAGGCTTAACTATTATGAAGAACGAGTGCGTTATGTGACTGAAAAATTTGAATAAAAGGTAAAGCCTGCTTGTTGAACTGACCCCCAATAGTTGGACACCAATTATTGAGGGTCTTTTTATGTCAAAATATAGCCGAGAGTTAAAATGTATCATTGCTAAACAATGTTTAGGTGGCGCGTCATCTCGCGATTTAGCAAAACAATAATCAATTTCTTCAAGACAGATACGGTATTGGGCTCAAGTCTTTGCCATCCATGGTACTGATTCATTTTTACCAACTAGCCATGCAGCTACAGCTCAGACAAAGCGAAAGGCATTGAATTTAATGTGGACGAATGAATGGTCTCTCACGCACACTAGCACAATATTAAACCTCTCTTCCCCTGGGATACTCTCTGTCTGGCTCAAACGATTTGATGAGCTTGGGTGGCATTATTCTAAGAAATGAAGCGCAGTTCGAAGGATCTGACATTATTTTAGAGAAAGCGGATCAAATCTGGCGAGTGATGAGTCGTTGCATGGAACGAGGCTTTGAAACTGAGGGCATTCTTGATGGTGGCTTGAACGTCACTCGTCGTGCTCCAAACTTGTTGAAGAAGCTTGAAGCGAATGCGGCGGTTGAAAACGATCCAATGGAAATCATGGATTGGATTAACTTGTTCGCCTTTGCGGTGAGTGAAGAAAATGCGGCTGGTGGCCAAGTGGTAACATCACCAACCAATGGGGCGGCGGGTGTTATTCCTGCCGTGTTGATGTATTACCATCGCTTTATTAAAGAGCTCGATACTAAGCAATTAAAAGACTTTTTAGCCGTATCGGGCGCGATTGGTATTTTATACAAAACCAACGCTTCCATTTCCGGCGCGGAAGTAGGGTGCCAAGGTGAAGTAGGCGTGTCGTCTTCTATGGCGGCTGCGGGATTAACGGCACTACGCGGTGGCAGTAACGAGCAGATCTGTATCGCGGCGGAAATCGCGATGGAACATTCGTTGGGTATGACCTGTGACCCGATTGGCGGCTTAGTTCAAGTGCCGTGTATCGAGCGAAATGCGATGGGCGCGATGAAAGCTATCAACGCATCACGCATGGCTTTGAAGCGTAATAGTAAATCTTTGATCTCGTTAGATAAGGTTATTGCGACCATGTATCAAACGGGCAAAGACATGAACAAGAAATACCGAGAAACCTCACTCGGTGGCCTTGCCCTAATTCACCTTGCAGCGCCATGTGAGTAGCTATCAAACAGATCAATTAGGCTCAATATCAAAGCCCAGCATCGTTAGATTTTAAGATTTTAAGATTTTAAGATTTTAAGGTGGCTGGGCTTTTAAGTATCATTTTTTGTTGCAAGACGACTGCTTATTAACTGAGAGCAAGATTATTCTCCAAGAGGGAGCTTATAGCTGTTTTTCAACTCTTTAACCGAGATATTCGATTGAATCGCACTCACACCTTTGACTCGCCTGATCGAGCTAATACGCTCAAAGTACTCTTCTAAATCTTTAGCCAATACTTGCACCATATAATCGGCACCGCCGGCAATACAATGGCACATAGGAATCCAATCGGTTACAGCAACAAACTCTTCGAACGGCTCGGTATTCTCAACTTCATGGTTGCCCAGTGTAACTAAGGTAAAGCCTGCTACATGCAAACCTAACTTCTTGCGATTGAGTTTGGCGGCATAACCATCGATATAGCCTGTCTCTTCCATGCGTTTCCAACGGCGCCAGCATGGGGTTTCGCTGAGGTTAACCTTCTCAGCGAGCTTACTGTTGCTCATGCGTCCGTCTTGTTGGATATGTTCTAAGATGGCGATATCAGTATCATCTAATACTTCTTTGGTGGATTCTTTCTGTTTCATGGCTTTTTTTGAAAAGTCTTGCTCAAATTTGCATTGATATTAGCCTATATAGCAATTTAATTTCTAGTTGAATCTGTAAACTCTCTCCGTATAAATACTTTACTTATTAGGAGTGAGAGGAAATGAGCTCTCAATTAATGCTGGCGTTCTTGCTATTTTCAACATCCATTGCAATTACACCTGGGGCAGGCAATATCGCATTACTTGGGATTTCAAGTCGTTATGGATTTGCTGCGACTTTACCTTTTATATCTGGAAACGCTGTTGGCATCATCATCGTACTGGCGGGTTCCAGTGTCGGTTTAGTGAGCCTATTCACCCTTTATCCAGAACTGTACAACATTTTGAAATACGCAGGCGCGGCTTATTTGCTATTCATGGCGTGGTCGATTGCGAACATGCAAATCGAAGAAAGCACTGTCGACAATCGCTCGGGCTTTATGTCTGGCGTATTGGTGCAGGTGTTAAACCCTAAAGGTTGGATAGCGTCATTAACCGTGTTTTCACAGTTCATCACTCCGAACGCAGACTACCTGATTCAAGTGGTGACGATTATTGCTGGTATGGTGATCACGGGCGTACCGTGCATGTTGGTGTGGGCGTATTGCGGCACCATGCTTAAAAAGTTACTGCAATCACCAAAACAGATGATGTTTGTGAACCGTTGCTTGGGCGGAAGTCTCGCTCTGGTGGTTGCTTTCATGCTTTATCAACCCGCATAAATTACAAATAAAAAAACCACTCCTAAATCCATAGGAGTGGTGTCTAAAAATCGACTAAGTGGTTAACAATAATTAGTAAGTTAACAAGAACGTTTTAAGGAATGTTTGCTTAAAAGATTAAGCGGTTTCAGCTTCTTTAACCGGAGCTGAGTTACGGATTAGGTGGTCAAATGCACCTAAACTTGCTTTTGCACCTTCACCCATCGCAATGATGATTTGTTTGTAAGGCACTGTTGTTACATCACCCGCTGCGAATACACCTTTCATTGATGTTGCACCATGAGCGTTAATTTCAATTTCACCGCGTGGTGAAAGCTCAACTTTTGAACCCTTCAACCATTCACTGTTTGGCATCAGGCCGATTTGAACAAAGATACCTGCTAGTTCGATCTGTTTAAGTTCATCGGTGTTGCGGTCTTTGTATTCCAGACCCGTTACTCGATTACCATCACCAACCACTCGTGTTGTTTGAGCCATTTTGATGATTTCGATGTTCGGTGTCGTGTTCGCTTTGTCTATAAGCACTTGGTCAGCACGTAGTGTGTCTGCAAATTCAAGTACGGTTACGTGTTCAACGAGACCAGCCAAGTCAATCGCCGCTTCGATACCTGAGTTACCGCCACCAATAACCGCTGTTTTCTTACCTTTGAACAAAGGACCGTCACAGTGTGGGCAGTAAGCGACACCTTTATTGCGGTACTCTTGCTCACCCGGAACGTTCATTTCACGCCAGCGCGCACCAGTACTGGTGATCACCGTACGAGCTCGCAGTGTTGCACCGCTTTCTAACTCAATATGGATGTAACCGTCTTCTGTGTCTTCTGCTGCGATGATGTTCGCTGCACGCTGCTCAGTCATTACCTCAACACCGTACTCTTTTACGTGCTCTTCTAAGCTTGCGACTAACTTAGGACCGGTGGTTGCTTTTACTGAGATAAAGTTCTCAATCGCCATGGTATCCATCACTTGACCACCGAATCGGTCAGCAACAACACCAGTGCGAATGCCTTTACGTGCCGCATAAATTGCCGCTGAAGAACCCGCAGGGCCGCCGCCTACAACCAATACATCAAACGGTGCTTGTTGGTTTAGGTTTGCCGCTTTCTTTTCTGCTGCGCCTGAATCGACTTTGTTCAATATTTCAGCCAGTGACATACGGCCTTGACCAAATAGCTCACCGTTAATGAATACGCTCGGTACTGCCATGATGTCGCGAGACTTCACTTCGTCTTGAAATGCTGCGCCGTCGATCATGGTTGTCTTAATCAGAGGATTAATCGCCGACATCATGTTGAACGCTTGAACTACTTCTGGACAGTTTTGGCATGATAGCGAGATGAAAATCTCGACATTAAGCTCTTGATCTAATTCTTTTACTTGCTCGATTACGTCAGCTTCAAGCTTGATAGGGTGACCACCACTATGAAGCAGTGCCAGTACCAGTGAGGTGAACTCGTGACCCATCGGTAAACCTGCGAAGCCAATCGCTGTACCTTTCTCTTGGTTCACCACCTGCATGATAGGGCTGCGAGTGCTTGCGCTATCATTTCGAATTACTTCAATTTTGTCAGTGAGAGAGGCGATATCATTCGCTAGGTCTTGAAGTTTGTTTGCGGTATCGCTGTTATCAAGGCTCAGCACTAACTGAACATTGGTTTTTAGGTTTTCTAGGTATGCTTTTAGCTGCTGCTTCATTGCTTGATCTAACATAATCGTGCCTGCTCTTAATTCTGTGTTTTGGTATTGACCAATACCTTCTTGCTGAAAAAGGAAAATAAAAAAGGGGCGCAAGTCGGCAAATATTGTGGTGTTGATGGTTTGAAAGGGTGGCGCGCAACTGCCCTTTAGGAGGGAGGCCGAAGCGCGCCTGTAGAACCGTTTTATTTGTTCTTTTTAGCTATTCTTGTTAGCTAGGCTTAGATTAAATTTTACCTACTAGGTCTAGAGATGGCGCTAGAGTCTCTTCACCTTCTTTCCATTTAGCTGGGCAAACTTCACCTGGGTGAGCGGCTACGTATTGTGCTGCTTTAACCTTGCGTAGTAGGTCTTCAGCGTCACGACCGATACCTTCAGCGGTGATTTCCATTGCTTGGATAACGCCTTCAGGGTCGATTAGGAAAGTTGCACGGTCTGCAAGGCCTTGACCTTCACGCATTACGTTGAAGTTATTTGTGATGTTGCCCGTTTGGTCGCCTACCATGAAGTATTCGATAGTGCCGATTTTGTCAGAAGTATCGTGCCATGCTTTGTGAGAGAAGTGTGTGTCAGTTGATACTGAGAAAACTTCTACGCCACGAGATTGAAGCTCTGCGTATTTGTCTTGTAGGTCAACTAGCTCAGTTGGACATACAAACGTGAAATCTGCTGGGTAGAAGAAGAATACAGCCCACTTACCTTTAACGTCTTGCTCTGTGATTTCTACGAATTCGCCGTTTTTGAATGCTGTAGCGTTGAATGGTTTGATTTCTGTGTTGATCATGATTTGACTCTCTTTCTAATTTGTAGTGTTTAACGCTATCCCGCGTCGATGTAGATATATTGCATTCGCACCGAAAATTAGTGAAATCGGACATTTCTATAGATTCAATAGGCAAATCCTATCTTCGTAAGAAGAGAGCTATCGACAAAAGCTATCGATAAAAGTTATCAAACTAGGGCTACGTTCTATTTGGGTAGCTATGCTCTTTAGGTTGTTCTTTATTTCGGCTTATCTCTATTCACGTAAGCCTCTATGTATCTATGTATCTATGTATCTAAGTAGGTAAGTAGGCAGGGCAGGTATGGCTTCTTTAAGTGAGTTGGGATTTGATGCTAAATTTGTAAATAACAAAAAATTATCATTAATATAATTTATGATAATTTCAGTTAATCTTCGCATCTCCATATACTCTCTCCATCGAAACGAAACACCGAAGCTACTCTTCGGAAAGCACAGAATTAAAAACGAATTTGGAGCAAGTTATGAAAATGAATCACGTAGGCATCATGGTTGGCGACATGGACAAAGCAGTCGAGTTTTACACTAAGGCTCTGGGTCTAAGAATCGTAATGAACAACACTAAGGTTATGGAAGAGCGTGAATCAGCAATCGGACGTATGTGTATCGCAGTATTTGGCGAAGGCTTCAAAGGCTTCAACATTGCACACCTAGTAACATCTGATGGTATCGGTGTTGAGCTGTTCGAAATGAAAGATCGTCAAGAGCGTCACGAAGTAGACTTCTCTCGCCTAGGCATCTTCCACTTCTGTCTACAGCTTCCAAAAGAGCAGTTTCATTCAGCGATTAAGCGCGTTGAAGAGTTTGGCGGTAAGGTTCGTATGGACATCATGCGTTACCACCCAGAAGACGAACTAAAACAAGCGCAAATGGTTTACCTAGAAGACCCGTTTGGCAACCTATTCGAATTCTACTCGCACACATACGAAGACACGTACGCGACTGATTACGAGTAATCGCGTTACCTGCCTGTTATAAGGCAGAAAAACGAAACACCCCCTAAAGAGGATTGGTAGAGATACCAATCCTTTTTTTGTGTCTGCGATATTGAGTTAGAGGTGATGGATAAACCATATCAAAGGAGTGCTTCGTGGTCTCCGTTTGCACTAAAACAAGCCGACAGTGTTGCTCTGTAGTGCAGCAATGGCTAGAGATGAAACTTAACCGATTGATAAATATAATGTTAAACCATTGGCATATATGTTGCTCTATTGTCTTTATGTAAATTGTATACAATAAAAAATACATTAAGGGAATCACATGGAACATAACAGTGAATTGATTTACGGATTGGATGACCGACCATCCGTCAAAGCAGCCAGTTACGCGGCGTTGCAACACGTTTTAGCAAGCTTTGTTGGAATTATCACACCCACACTCATTATTGGCGGCGTTTTAGGGTTAGGTGAACACATTCCTTATTTGATCAGCATGGCACTGATGGTGTCTGGTGTAGGTACATTCATACAAGCGAAAAAAATTGGCCCTGTTGGTGCTGGAATGATTTGTGTCCAAGGGACTAGCTTTGCATTCTTAGGGTCAGTTCTAGGGGCAGGCTTTCTAGTGAAAGCGAATGGAGGTGGTCCAGATGAAATGCTTGCAACTATCTTCGGAGTTTGTTTCTTTGGTGCGTTTGTCGAGATCCTACTATCGCGTTTTATCGAAAAACTGAAGGTGGTTATCACTCCTGTTGTCACCGGAATCGTTATCACGACGATTGGTATCTCTCTGATCAAGGTCGGTGTTACTGATATTGCTGGTGGTGTTGGTGCAGAAGATTTTGGGTCTGCAAGTAACCTGATGCTAGGTGCTATCGTTCTCGGAACCATAGTTGCACTTAACCTTAGTAACAGCACTATGGTAAGGTTGTCATCAATTTTAGTCGGGTTGGTTGTTGGTTGGTGCGTGGCTATTTTGATGGGTAAGGCTTCAATGGTAACCTTTGCTTCTCAACCTTTATTGAGTATCCCTGTCCCATTTAAATATGGTTTCGCTTTCGATTGGCAAGCATTTCTCCCGATTGCTTTTATCTACTTAATCACCGTTATTGAAACGACAGGTGACCTTACCGCCAATAGCATGTTCTCAGGACAGCCTGTTAAAGGGCCTAAATATATCAATCGACTAAAGGCAGGTGTGCTAGCTGATGGCGTGAATTCGCTTATCGCCGCTGTTTTCAATACTTTTCCGAATACGACTTTCAGCCAGAACAATGGTGTGATTCATTTTACGGGAATAGCGAGCCGATACATCGGCTACTTTATCGCGGCTATCCTTTTCCTATTAGGGCTTTTTCCTATCTTAGGTTCGGTATTAATGACAATTCCAAAGCCAGTATTAGGCGGAGCTACATTGGTGATGTTTGGTACGGTTGCCGCTGCTGGCATCAAAATTATTGCTAATGAGAAGCTGGATCGCCGAAGAATCATGACGATTGCTATCTCACTAGGTTTGGGACTAGGGGTCATGCTTGTGCCGGACTTATTGAAAGAAGCTCCTAAGTTAGTGCAAAGCATATTTGGCTCGCCAGTGACCATGTCGGGTATTGCCGCACTTGTAATTACAGGGCTGATGTCTTTAGTGCCAGACACTAAAACAAAACCGCTTACGAATTCGGTACAAGCCAGTAAAGCGTAACTGTTTTGATGGGAAATGGCTTTTATAATCTTAAACAGAGCCGAATACTGCTATACATGGCTCTATTTAATTTTACTGGGGAAACCTTAGAAAAATGACAGGTTAATTCCAAAGGGCGTTACCTCACGTAAACGTCAGATTGGTCCTGCTGTCCAAAAGGCAATTGAGAGCTTTTAGAAAGTAAAAGCTGTTATCTAATAAATAGGTAACGAAAAGGATTGGTAGCAATACCAATCCTTTTCGTATTTTGAGTATGTTTAAATTTTTATGTGTATATACGTTAGTTCACTTTGGATGCTGCGTGTTGCTGTAGCATGAAGGTGATCACTTCATCATTTAAGCAAGACTTGCTCACATATTGGCGCTGTTTACCTATGTGAAGAATAAACCCTAAATCCGTTTGTTGAAGCTGGTCGATTTCACTCCAGGTAATGCTACGGGTGTTTTTAACGTTTTTATAACTCACACCTTTAGAATCAACCTGAAATACTACCTTGCTGCCAGAACCCGAGCTGATGGTTTGTCGCCATAACCACCAGGTTCGCTTGCAATAAACACTGAACGCTTCAATAACACTTAAAACAATAAAGAACCAACCAACATAACCGTTGGGCAATAGCTCAAATTCTAATAAAACCACACCGAAAATAAGAAAAAGTATGCCTTTCAAATAGGCTTTCGGAAATTTAGCAGGAAGGCTAGTTTGATCATAACACTCCGCAAAAAAGGGTTTATCGAGGGTGTATTCTGTAGTGAAATCGAAGTCTTTAGACATAGGTGGCTGCTTTCAGGTTTTCTGTGAATGAATATTCTATGCTGCGATCTCGCAACCCGAGTATTGTATAGCTTCTTTTGGCTTTTCTTTAGCTGTTTTGATTCTCTTTTGTAAACCAATGATACGACCGAGGCCGCTCTCACCATCGCTAAATTGGTTGGTTTTTTGCCAACTTGGCTATCAAATTGTACTGTGAGATCTCTCAACTCAATACTCAGGTCAAAACATCGCCTGTTATTGTTTGTTTATTCGAGCGTTTAGTTATCTAAAGAACGGCTTGCATTAACCACTGAAAATAACGATGAGGAACACACTATGCCTACACAAACCATTCTGTTCGATATAAATGAAACGGTGCTTGATTTGCGCATACTTAAACCTAAGTTTCGTCAATATCTTGGAGATGAGAGTCATATGAGTACCTGGTTCTCGATGTTATTGCATTCATCCACCGTTTGCTTAGTTACTGACACCTCCAGTGATTTCAAAAGCCTTGCATTATCAGCCTTACAGTCGATCGTGGGTCGTTTAGGTAAAACAATCTCTGATGAGGGCTACCAAGATATTTTGAGCACATTTGCTTGCTTGCCTGCTCATGATGACATTAAGCCCGCGATGATTGAATTAAGACAAGCTGGCTATCAGTTGGTTGCGTTGTCCAACTCTTCATCGGAGCTTCTTAAATCTCAGTTGTCCTTTTCGGGTTTACTCGACTATTTCGATAATACAATTTCTGTCGAGCAAGCTAATACTTTTAAGCCCGCGAAATCAGCTTACCAATATGCGTTGCAACAACTACAAATAAAACCTGCTCAGGCTCGATTAGTTGCAACTCATGATTGGGATACGCATGGTGCGCTCAGTGCTGGTTTAAAAGCCGCTTATATTGATCGATCCGGCGCGCCATATAATCCACATTATTCGGTGCCAGATGTCTTGAGTGATAATATGGGTGATATCGTTAAGCAGATTATAAGTAAGGACGAACGTTAAGCTCTTTGTTCCAAATAAAGTAAGCTTTCGTTTCACTATATGACTCTGATTTTTAAGAAGAGGTGCAATTTAGCGCCTCCTTTTAACGGTAACGTTAATCGTCAAGTCACATAAATCGTGCATAAGATTTTAGTTAAACTTCAAATTGACAACACCTATAAGGTAAATGCAATTCTACTTTCTCTTACCTTTCCTGCCTTTACCGCGATGGTGATATTCACGATGTCACGATACTTCTTCAGATATCCATGGTCATTTATGGCATGGGGTTACGCGTCAAATAAACTCAACACTCGTGGCAGATTAAGCCAAATAGCCACTAAAGTGGGGAATACCCGCACAGAGCAATCAACATTATCCTCGTAGACGCTGGCGATACCATCCAAGGTAACTTCGTAGAAACATCAACGATGATCTCGTCAATTCAATGATGCTTGGTTTTAATCACCTAAAAGATCAAATGTGCTGATTCTGATGAGGACATGGACGAACTGTATCATCGATATCATAAACAAATTCGAGAAATCATCCAATTTAAGACGTTGTTAAAATTGACGGTTTGACGATAAAACCTTTCACGAATATGACGGAATAAATCGTAGTACATGAAAATATTGGTAAGTCATACCGAATGGAAGCCTTGACTGATTAGCGACTATACTCAGACGTATACAGCTGAACCAAAAACAACGAAAACAGAGAACATGCAGAAATTAGCGCACCTAAATCACATGAAAAAATTACATATTATCTTTACCGCTTTTATTCTTATGATATTAGCCGGATGCACCTCAACATCGGCTGTCGGCAGTTCTAAAACAAAGGAATATGCCGAGTCACATGCTCTTGCTGGTAAAGCTTCTTGGTATGGCGATAAATTCCATGGAAGGCTCACAGCAAGTGGTGAGACATACAATATGAATGCGAATACTGCGGCTCATAAAACCTTACCTTTCGGGACTATTGTGAGAGTGACCAATACAGTCAATAATAAGTCTGTTGATGTGAAAATTAATGATCGAGGCCCTTATGTCAAAGGCCGGGTTATCGACCTTTCGCACAAGGCATTTGCAAGAATCGGCAATGTTAAGCAAGGAACCGTACCTGTCAAAATCGAGATTGTTGATGATAGCAATACCTTTAGGTACAAACATTAATTGCCTCTTAGCCTGAACTGGCTTGTGAAACTCAAAGGATTGGTAGAGATACTGATCCTTTTTTTTGGGTAAACCTAATGAGAGGCGAATTACATTTCGTTACTTACTGAAGTAAATCTGAAACATCGCTGACACGGTTCTGAAAATTTTAATGGCTAGCTTATGGGGTTCTGAAACAAATCCAAATAAGGAAATACCCGTGAAGCTAACACCTGTCGTTACCGCCGTAATCATGTCTTTCAGTTCAGCAAGTTTTGCTTTTAGCTTGCAACAATCAGCCAATGAAAACAGTGAAGATCTCGTATGGACGGGGCACCTTAGCCCAGATAGCGACACGGTAATGTCTGCAATGCTCGCGGCTCATATCTATGGTGGTACAGCGACAGTGCCTGAGCCAATCAACCCTGAATCAACGTTTATCTTGAACTACTGTAATGCAGAATCACCACGAGTAGAGTCAGATTACTCTTCATACCGAGTAGGGCAGGTGGACTTTAACCAAGTGACTCAATTAGCGCCAACCATCGATCAATCATCTATTGTTGCTGTGGTCGATCACCATGCGATTGGTGGCTCACCGATTAATACGCCACAAATTGTCGAGATGGATATTCGAGGTTGGGGTTCGGCTGACAACGCTGAAAAGCTTGATGTGACCTTACCTAAACACCTTGCTTGTGTCGGCTTAGGCGCGATTCTTTCTGATACTGTGGTATTCCAATCATCAACCACCACTGAACACGATCGTGAATACGCAGAGAAACTGGCAAAAATTGCAGGTATTCCTGATGTCGAAGATTTCGGACAACAGATGTTGATTGCTAAATCGGATCTCAGCCATCTTACTTCTGAAACCATTCTGACGCTGGATTACAAAAACTTTAAATACGGTGGCAAACAGGTGGGCATCGGCGTTGCTGAAACACTAACCGCTCAACAACTGATTGACCGCAAAGACGAGCTTTTGGCGGCTATGAAGTCTTATAAAGAAGAGAACGGCTTAGACCACCTGTTCTTCTCAATCACAGACACCAAGAACAAAGAAGCTAACCTATTGTGGGTAGACGAAAGCGATTATCAAGTCATCAAATCGGCTTTCAACGCTGAACCAACAAGCGATATGTTAACTTTGGAAGGCGTCACTTCACGTAAGCGCCAGATTGGCCCTGCGGTTCAAAATGCAATTGAAAGCTTGTAAGTATTAAGAGAGTTTGGGAGAGGGATTGTATCCGCCCCATGAACCCACGGGGCGATATTGCTAATGTTTGAAGTTCCAAGGTAGGAGTGCGTCGATATCAGGCTCTGCTTTCGCCAACTCTTTCATGCACTTGACCAGATAGTCGTAGAGGATAAGTCCGTTGGCTTTCGCGGTCTCGACGATGCTGTAAAGCATCGCGCTCGAACCAGCACCGTTTGGTGCGTCAGAGAACAACCAATTTTTTCTGCCAATGACCAGCGGTTTAATTGCGCGTTCAGCGCGATTATTATCGATAGATAAGTGACCATCGTCGATATAACGAATGAGCTTTGGCCATTGTCCGAGCGTATATTTTATCGCTTTACCTAGTGCACTAGAGCCTATCACTTTCTGGGTCGTCATCCATTCGTAAAGTTCATCCAGTATCGGTTTGGCATACGCTTGACGCTCTGCTTTTCTTTCTTCGACAGACGCACCTTTTAAACGTGATTCTATCCCGTAGAGTTTTTGGATTTTAGCCAGCGCCTTATCGGCCTTGCCCGACTTACCTTTGCCTTGAAGCTTCTTAGCGTCCATGAACTTTCGCCGAGCATGAGCTAAGCACCCCACATTTGTCACTTGATGAAGTCCATCATAAGCCGCGTAGCCATCGGTTTGTAGATAACCGTTGTAGCTGCCTAAAAAGGCAATAGGGCACACCCTCGCTCGACTGTTTTGGTAGTCGTACAAGGCGATATTTTTCATATTCGGTAGTGCGGCTTCGGGTGAGTCGGCGCCCGAGCAGTAGAGCCACATGTAACACTGTTTCTCTTCTTTGAGCACATTAAGCGGCGTTTCATCCGCTTGAACCACTACTTGTTGAAGAAGATGGTCTTTCAGCGCTTCATATAAAGGTTCGAACTTCTCACTGACTTGGATAATCCACCTTGCCATGGTGGTGCGTGATAGCTCGATACCCGACTGATTAAACAGCGACTCTTGCCGATAAAGTGGCATCGCGTATTGGTATTTACCCAGAATGATATTGGCAAGCAAGCTTTCTGTCGCGAAGCTCTTAGGGATAAGACTCTGCGGGGCTGGCTTTTGAACGATGCGGCTATTGTCTTTTGTTTTCTCGCACTCGCGGCACGCATATTTAGGGCGGACATATTCCAGCACTTTAAGCACTGCTGGTGTGAACTCTAATTTCTCACTGCGGTCTTCGCCGATTTTATGTAGGTTATGATTGCAGCATGAACACTGCTTTTCATGGTCGTCTAAATCGAGTTCGATAACCTCTCGAGGCAAGGTCGTTGGAAGTGGTTTACGTTTACCACGCTTCTTCGTTATGGTCGTGGTCGTGACCTCAACCTCTTCTTCCTTAGCGGCTTCACATTCCACTTCGTTGAAGAGATCTCCTTGAGATTCATCGTAAGGCTTTAACGCCTCCGAGCGTTTCGCGAATTGACGGTCGAAGGCAAGCTTGAGTTGTTCAAGCAGCGATTGACGCTCTTGTTGCCATTGTGATTCCTTCTGCTTATTCGAGAGCATCAGTGCTTTCACCATCGCTTGTAGCTCGGCAATATCTTGACTTTCTGGGTCGATATTTAGTGTCTTTTTCATGACATTGATTATACTAAAATCGTGCCGTTAACGCTTGGTGGATAAGGCTTTATTATCGTTTAAGTCATTGTAAAATCGTTTATTGTGACAGGTTTATGGCCGATAATTGTGAAGCCAGAAAGCAGCCTATCAAGCTCAAATTGAGTCAAGGTAAATACCTGATTTTTCTCTTTTGATGGCCACTTGTACTTGGCTTTTTCGAGGCGCTTATACCACAGGGCGAAGCCTGTTTTATCCCAGTACAACACTTTGATTTTGTCGCGCTGTTTGTTGGTGAACAGGAACAGTGCGCCACTCCCCAAGGGTAAATCGGTGTCACTTTCGATAATTGCAGCGAGGCCATTGATGGACTTTCTAAAATCGACGCTCTCACGATACAGATAAATGTCTGGTGCGCTCAGCATGCGTTTCATGACAGCGCCCCGATGAGCTCTGCTAGGTAGGTTGCAGGCGTGCCTTGAGGAATACTCAGCTCAACATCATTGACGAGAAGGGTCATGTTAGCGGTTGCTATTTGAACTTGGTATTTCGTTGTCTTTTCGACGACCTCTGCTCGGACAAAGCCTTGAGATACATCCGCTTTTTTGAGTTGTTGGCGCTTAGCATAAAACGTTGAGGGATTGAGTTCATTGAGCTTACAGAATGCGATCGTTGACAATGAACTCGATTCAGATTGTTCGATAAGCGTTTGCCATTCTTGTTTAGTGTGTCGTTTTCCCATTTCAAATCTCCTCATGGTTGGAGACTTGATCTTATTATTCGTGTTAGGCGATTAGAAGGCGGGGTTTATGGAGCGCTTACGAGGGATTGGTAGATATACCAATCCCTTTTTGTTTTGGGACTGAATTGGAGTTGGACAGAAATGAGTTTCGGAGAACCAAGTCTTAGCAAATCACGAATTAGCATAAGTATGGAAAGTCACTAAGATCACTGTCCAGTATTGATGGTGCACATCACAATGATAACAGCCCCCATCTTTAGTTCTTATGTTTAAAAACATGTGCAGATATATTCTTAAGCCATACTTCTATCTCAATTGGATTTAATGGTTTAGCGAATAAAAAGCCTTGTGCAACATGGTAACCTTGTTCTTTTAGAACTTTATACTGCCCCTGACTTTCAACACCTTCCGCTACTACATCTAAATTAAGACTTTCACCTATTTGAATCACTGCTTGACTAAGAGCTCGACTTGTACCGCTTGCTTCGATCTCTGTTACGAAACTCTTATCGAGCTTTAGCTCTTTTAATGGGATCTTATTCAAATAGCTTAAGCTCGAATAACCTGTACCGAAGTCGTCAATTGAGAGCCCAATACCTTGATCATGAATGTCATGAAGAGTCTTCATTGTATTAGGGTTTGTATCTAAGAAAATACCTTCAGTTAACTCTAATGTTAAGTCTGTGGTTTTAAGGTTATATGTATTTAACTCTGACAGGATTAGGTCACATAAATCTAAGTTATGGAAATTAATAGGAGATAGGTTTACTGAGACAGAAGGGATGTCGATTTCTTTGCTTCTCCAAATGGACATTTGTTTGCATGCGGTTCTTAATGCCCATCGGCTTAAATCACCTATTAATCCACACTCCTCGGCTAATGGAATGAATTTATTAGGAGTAACAGCACCGAACTTAGGGTGTACCCACCTAGTTAATGCTTCAACACCATATAGCGTCCCGCTTCCCATATTAATTTGTGGTTGATAAACAAGTTCAAGCTGATTTTCATCGATTGCTTTCTGAAGTTCTATTTCTAACTCTTGCCTTTCTTGTGCTAGTTGGTTGAGTTCGTGACTAAAGAAAGAGAATCGACCTTTACCAGCAGTTTTTGCTTGATACATAGCCATATCAGCACGATGAATTAATGTGCCTATATCGTGCCCATCATTTGGATAAACACTAATACCTATACTTGCAGATGGCGTAATTTTAAACAATTCAGTTTCATACGTACTTGAAATTGATAGCTTTAACTCTTCAATAAAATTGTTTAAGCATTCGGGGGCTTTATTTTTAACAACAATGACAAATTCATCACCTGATAGCCTCCCGCATATATCGCCGTTTGTACATTTATTTTGGATCCTAGATGCAATTGCTTTAAGGAAACGATCACCTTCGGGGTGACCAAAACTATCATTGATTTGTTTAAATCGATCTAGGTCTAGAAACAAGACTGCAAGTGTTGTTGCATTAGATTCAGCTTCTCTTAATGCGTGTTCTGCTTCAGCGTGTAAAAGGCTCCGATTTGGGAGTTGGGTTAAACTATCATAATATGCTAACTGTCTTATATTTTGCCTATGAACCTCTCTTTCTATCGCCAAGCCACATAGTGGGGCTAATACATTACCTAATGTATGCTCTATTTTAGTAGGCTTTGTTCTCTTTTTGCTATAGAAAGAAATTACACCAATAACTTCACTTTTTTGCCCTCTGATTGGTAGTGACCAACAACTCTTTATACCTAGTGGTGGAAGAGTTGTTTTTTGATTATTCAAAAGAGGACTTGATAAAATATCTTCCATAAATACGGCTTCATTTATGAAGGCAGATGTTGCTGCTGAGCCATTATTATCTGAGATTTTGAGGTTTTCTAGCTTGCTTTTAATTTCTGTAGGTAAATTCAATGAGGCAAGAGGTTGTAACTTATTTTCATCATCTATTTTTAAAATGATGGGTATTATATCACTGCTCATTTTGACTACCTCATGACATGCAATTTCCATTATGACTTCTAGAGCTTTGTCACTTGCAATTGCATTTAATACTTGAGCGTGAAGAACTTCATGCAATTTAGTTTCTGTAATTTCTGATAGAATACCAACAACATTTGTCAACTTTCCAGATTGGTCGAATACAGGATTAGACATTATAGAGCACCATAGTTCCCTATTGTCCTGTGTTGTTATTAGCTCCTCTAGCTTTAAAGCATTACCAGAAAACAAGCTTTTTCTTATAGATGATATTGATTCTGAAGAGAAGTTTGGAGCAATTACTTGAGTTGGCGTTTGGCCAAGTATATTGTGTTCTTTGTAGCCTAATAGCTTTGTGAAGCCTTTATTGATATAAATTAGTTCCCAATTTTCATTAGTCACAAATATAGCATTATCTGATTTGTCAGTAACAAGAGAAAGCATTTCCATGCGTTTACGTTGTAAAACTAAATCGGTAACATCTTTAATAAAAGCTGTGTAAAGAATGCTTCCATCAACTTCTACTTTCGAAATAGAAAATGCCCCCCATTTCTTTGAACCATTTTTACCTACTATTTCAATGTCTCTGCTAGTTCCAACAATTTTGTTAATACCAGTCTCTCTGTTGGCATTTACTAAGTTGTCGTGATGTGGTTTGATATCATCTGGTACTAATATTTTTACATTTTCTCCGAGTACTTCATCTTTATTGTACCCCCAAAGTTTCTCTGCTGCAGAGTTAAAAAGCATGATGTTATTTTTCGAATCAATTACAACCACACCATCAACTGCTTGTTCTAGTGTTTGTGTGAATACGTTGGAGAGAGCAGTACGATCGGGCATTATAAATTAAATCCTTTAATAACAATTAGTTAGATCATTTTCACCTTAAATGAAAAAGAATTGTATTTTCTATGTAGAGGTATGTAAAGGAGATTTAACTAAAATGGATGATTTCACATCATGTATTCTTACATGCTAAAATAAATTTTCTTTAATATATGCCCAGATGTTACTAAGGTTATGTCGCAAACGGCTTTGTTTCCTAAATCAGGGAACCAAATCATCAACCCACGACCTGATCAGCTAAGTTCATCCAAATACTTAGATTAATGACCAAGCCTCGCTACAAAACAACTAACTAGAAGCGTCTATAGTCATGCTTTAATCAATCGTGGTTCACTGACATTTGGGATTTACTCGGTTTGATGAGCAATTTCCCTTTGTACTTCCTGTGATTGAAGCCTAGAAAGTCAAAGCCATCATCAATATGAGTGATCTTCGTTTTCTCTTCGGAGAGGACTAACCCTCTTTCTGCCAGAAAGTCAGCAATCAACGGTTTGATGTCGTTCATTAGCACTTCCTTTGAAGAGCAAGTGACTACGAAATCATCCGCGTAACCGATAAAGTTGGCCCTAGCACCCTTTTTCAGGGCTGTAGGTTTTATTTGTTGCTCTATTCCCGCGAGAGTCATTAACATCAAGGTTGGAGAGATAATTCCCCCTTGAGGTGTTCCCTCGTCGGTATGTAGTGGCATAGTGAATTTAGTCACTTAGTGCGAGTTGCATCAGATCGTTTTCAATCTCCAACCTAGTTCTGATTCGCCAGATCTCTTCAAGCTTAAATGGTCTTTTGATACCGCTGCATTTTCCAGAAGATAGCTTTCTCATGATGACCTCCTTTTAATGTTGTTGGTCAACATTAAGTTTGGCAGCCACATTTAGTAAGGTTCAGGAAGAGCTGCAACGGCTATGGACAGAAATGAGTTTTGGAGAGCCAAGTATTAGCAAATCACGAATTGGCATAAGTATGGAAAGTCACTAAGCTCACTGTCCAGTATTGATGGTGCACATCACTGTCTTGCTTTTACACAAATCTGACATTGATGAATGCCATAAACTATCGATATAAACATCAATATATTGTATTATTACATCCGTATTTATACTTATTAGGACTTTCTATGTTGATTCACGAATTTTCGAATAAGGACGTTACCGCTGAGCATGTAATTTTAGCTCAAGCAATACTAGCAGGGACTGCTCAAGGTGATAAAAGTAAAGCACAGCGCTTTATGATTTTTGTAAATGAGATTCCCGATGCGCCGACTGTGCAAAACCTGATTCCACGCTTTAGTCAATTTATGAAGCGCTTTAAAGCCAGCTGATATTCAGAATACGTTACACAGGGATGTGTAATTAAGATCACCACCCCCTCCTAACCACTACCTACTTTTAAACTCTATCTGACCCTATGCTCGCTCTATATATAGCTATTGTTGTCGGAGGACAATAGAGTTTGAGCAATTTTAAAAACGTTTCTGGACATTTCCGTGTTTGGTCATGTTCTAATTTAGCTTCACACGGATAACTTTTCGTATTGAAAAATTACTTAGTGCGTTGTTCTGTATTGCTGGAGCAGATCAAGAAAGTGGGATACGACAACCAAGCCAACTTCAATCGTCAGTTTAAATCGTATAAGCAAGTAACACCGACTCAGTACCGGTCAGCAATGAAGCATCACTGATTCATTCACTGACAAAACGATTCACATAAGCTTCTGAATAATTTACTGTTATATGAACCAATTAAACGGATTTAACGTATTACCAAGGATGTAAGTTAAGGCTCTCACATGACTTACTCGAATTACTATTAAAACAAGTCGAGGTTAGGATGAAGAAAATATTATTGCTGCTAAGTGTCATCTTATTGGGTGGGTGTGTCGGTATGCCTGAAACAGTAAAGCCCGTTCAACAGTTTGAATTGGATAGATACTTGGGTAAATGGTACGAAGTTGCTCGTTTGGACCACTCGTTTGAGCGAGGCCTCAATAGCATCAGTGCCGAATATAGCCTGCGTGATGATGGTGGTGTGAAGGTGATTAACCGCGGCTATTCAGATGAAGATGGCGAATGGAACGAAGCGGAAGGTAAAGCCTATTTTGTCGAAGGCAGTGATCAGGGCTATTTGAAGGTATCATTCTTTGGCCCATTCTATGGCGCTTATGTGGTGTTTGAATTGGACAAAGAGAACTACCAATACGCGTTTGTCTCTGGCCCAGACACTGATTACTTATGGTTACTTTCTCGAACCCCAGAAGTCTCATCTGAGGTCATGGAGAAATTCACAAGGATGTCTAAAGAGCGAGGCTTCAATACCGATGAATTGATTTATGTGGAGCATTCCAAATAACGGTACATAGCGGTTTATTGGTCTCTACGTTATTTTACGTAAAGACCATGTTAAATTTAATGATAATGAGTCTAAATAACACTTAGGTCAGAGACATAGAGTGGTCATTATGAACAAGTCATTGTCAAAACAAGCTGTTATTTTTCATTGGTTTACCGGCATATACCGAGTGCTTTTTGTTTGCGATACTTAAACTAGCGAGGTTGGTTGCCGTTTAAGAATAGTGCGACACATTCACGCGTGTAGTGAAGTCTTTCATCTTGTGACTCGCCGCTATCGTGTCCGAAGAATCCCCAATACGCCGATTTGCCGTGAAACATCAGTAACAGTTGGCGTGCAGCAATGACTGGCGAGCTTGATGTCGACAGTGTGAGATCACCAGATTCTATTTTCGACTGTAGGTAATCGGCGAGTAATTTTGTGGTTTTCTGAGGCCCAGTTTCTAAATAGATTGAGGCGATCTCTGGATGCGTATTCGCTTGGCTAATGGCATTTTGGAAGGTTTGTCTAGATTGCTCATCAAGTAACAAATCCTGAAATTTCACACCAAATTTCACCAACTCATCACCCACCTCTGCATCCATATCAAAGGCAGCAGGACTGAGTTCTCGCTCCGCACACTTGGTTTGCATGCAGGTTTCGAAAAGTTCGTCTTTGTTTTTAAAGTGAGAGTAGACCGTTTGCTTGGAAACGTTCGCTGCTTTGGCTATCTGATCCATATTGATCTTAAAGCCATGTTCAGAGAAAAGTTGGCTGGCTGCGGTTAAGATCTGCGATCTCTTCTGTTCACTCTTGATGATTTTAGTCACGTGCTGTTTCTCGTTGCTTGCTTGGTACTTGACGTTACTCAGTTCAATGCATTTCATTCTGCGCTAAGCATTATGCTTTTTGTGATGGTTTTATCAATCATTAACGATGAAACTTATTTTTAACACAATCAAACTAGACAGTCTAGTTTGATTTGGTTAGTCTAAAAAAAGAACATAATTGAGTACCGCATAGGAACAGTACGTATGTATAAATTGATGAAGGGAAGCGCATTGGCAGTGGCGTTGTCGACTTTTCTTGTTGGATGTGGCGAAAAGGAACAAGCCGAAGAGTCGGTTGATTCAACCACTGAAACGGCTTCGAGCGTCCAAACCATTTTAACTGTAGAAACGATCGCTTTGGCGCTATCTTCCTCTTATGCAGTACAGCGCGAATATGTCGGTGTGGTTAAGGCGGGTCAACAAGCTAATTTAGGTTTCGAACTGGCGGGCAAAGTAAACGAGATTCTAGTGGATGTCGGTGACACAGTCACAATGGGTCAGCCGTTGATTCGATTGGATACCCAACTTTTGGAAACTGAATCTAGCCAGTTGAAAGCTCAAGCTGAAGAAGTCAAAGCTCAGTTGAGTTTGGTGGCAGCGAACCTTAAACGTCAGCGTTCATTGAAAGCTAAAGGCTTCAGTGCAGAGGCGGAAATTGACTCGCTGACTAGTGAGCAACGCGTATTGCAGGCTAACTTGCTGCGTATTGATGCCTCAGTAAAAGGCAATCAATTGAAGCTAGTGAAATCGACAATTCTTGCGCCTTATTCGGGCACTATTTCAACGCGTTTTGTCTCTTTGGGAGATGTAGTGAATGTGGGTAATCCAACTCTGACTTTGCTTGCCTCTGAAGGGAAAGAAGCCTTCATCGGTATTCCTGCCCATCAAATGAAAAAGGTTACTTCACTTTCCGCACCAAGTATTCGTGTCGGGCGAGATGATTTCTCTGTGACTCTGCTGAACCCTGGTGCGATGGTCGACACTCGCTCTCGAAGTGTCGGCTTACGTTATCTTTTTCCTGAACAATCGTCGGTATTAGAAGGGCAACTTGCCTACCTTAAATTTGATGAACAGATTGATGACCAAGGCTACTGGGTGCCAATAACTGGTTTGATTGATGGATTACGCGGGGTGTGGAACATCTTTGTGATTGGTGAAGACAACAAGGTTGAACGTAGAAGTGTTCAGGTTCTGTTTGCTAATAACCAACAAGCCTATGTCAGCGGTGCCATTACCGAAGGCGAGCAAGTGATCGCCAGTGGGTTGCACCGCTTGGTTCCCGGACAAACCGTGAAGCCAGCCAGCGTTACTGCTGAATAGGAAATAGCATGAAAATCATAGAGATTATTTCCAATACTCGACTGCTTATCTTAATGACGGCACTGCTCATGGTGAGTGGTATTTCTGCGTTCATGACGCTGCCGCGTGCAGAAGATCCAGTCATCATCAACCGTTACGCGAACATTACTACGAGCTTCCCCGGCGCCAGTGCCGAACGTGTTGAAACCTTGGTTACTGAGGTAATCGAGAATAAGCTGCGTGAACTGAGTGAAGTTAAATTGGTGAGCTCAACCTCAAGGCCGGGCGTGTCTATTGTCACGCTTGAATTGAATGACACCATCACCGAGCCTGAGCCGGTTTGGTCTCAAGCTCGCGACAAACTATCTGATATCGAATCCATCTTGCCTGCTGGCTCACATTCTCCCGATCTCGATAGCGACCATACTTATGCTTTCACGACCATTGCATCTCTAACTTGGTCTGGTGCCGGCGAGCCAGACCGATTAACGCTGGGTCGCTATGCCAAAGAACTCGCCAAGCGATTACGAACTTTATCGGGCACCGAATTTGTTGATGAATACGGGATGCCACAAGAAGAGATTCAAATCAGTTTACGTACCGCAGATGCAGCGGCGTTAGGGCGCTCAAGTGCCAATATTGCTGAGTCGCTAGAAGGAGCGGACGCCAAGAACTCCGCCGGTGAGTTAGTGAGTGATTATTCTCGCTTTGGCTTAGAAATTAAATCGGAACTCGATTCTATTGAACGCATTAAGCAAGTGCCAATAGCCACTGATAGCAAAGGTCACATCATCCGTATGGAAGACATTGCTTCTGTGAAACGTGGTGAGAAAACCCCACAAGACCAGATTGCCATTATTGATGGTGAGCCGGGTGTGATTGTCGCGGCAAGAATGCATCCGGATCTGCGAGTCGACAACTGGACGTCGCGAGCTAATGCTCTGATTGGTAAATTTGAGCAAGAGTTACCAAGTAACGTTAAGGTGACGGTGCTCTTTAATCAGCAAGGTTATACCGAAACTCGCTTAGACGATTTAGGCAAAAGCTTGATGATCGGTTTCGGCTTGATCTTAATTGTGCTGTTTGTCACCTTGGGCGTTCGCGCCGCGATCTTAGTGGCAATTTCTCTGCCGTTAACCTCATTATTGACCCTATCGATCATGAAAATGACCGGTGTTCCGATTAACCAAATGTCGGTGACGGGCCTAATTGTGGCGCTCGGAATCATGGTAGATAACGCGGTGGTGATGGTCGACACCATTCAAGCTTACCGCCTGAAAGGACAACATCGAGCCGAAGCAACCATGAATGCGTTGAAACATTTATGGGTGCCGCTACTGGGGTCAACATTAACCACGGTATTGGCGTTTGCCCCGATCATTCTGATGCCGGGCGCATCGGGTGAGTTTGTGGGAGGAATTGCGATTACCGTTTCTTTCTCGTTGATCGGTTCTTACATCATTTCGCACACCTTGATTGCGGGCTTAGCGACTAAGCTACTGCCGAAACAACTCAGTGATGTCGACAAGAAAGGGCAGCACCATTGGTACATGACGGGTTTGAGAATTCCTGCTTTGACGCGCTGGTTCTCGTCTTCTGTCCGTTTTGGTGTCACGCATCCAATTATCACGATTGCTTTGGTGTTGTTGGTTCCGTTTACTGGTTACTGGAGTATGTCTCAGCTGACTGAGCAATTCTTCCCGCCATCAGACCGAGACATGTTTGAGATTCAGGTTTACATGCCGCCGCAAGCGAGCATTTATGCCACTAAAAATACCTCTGAAAAAATCGACGATATCATTCATCGTTACCCCGAAGTCGAGCGTATTGACTGGCTAGTAGGAGCGAACTTCCCATCGTTCTATTACAACCTGCAAGCAAGGCAAAATAACGCGCCGTACTTCTCACAAGCGATGGTGAAAACAGAAAATTTTGATCAAGCCAATGCGCTAATTCCAGAACTTCAAAAGGTGCTAGATAAAGAAGTACCACAGGCGCAGATCTTGGTGAGAAAGCTCAACCAAGGGCCTCCATTTACCGCGCCCGTTGAACTGCGTGTGTATGGTGAAAACCTTGATACGTTGAAAGCGATTGGTGAGGATGTGCGCTTGATTCTGGCAGGTGTTCCTCATGTGACTCACACAAGGGAAACACTGCAACCGGGGACACCTAAGGTATGGTTGAAGGTTGATGAAGACACCGCAAAACTTAACGGGATTTCACTCAATCAGTTTGCGGGCATGTTGCAAACGACGCTGACTGGTCGTGAAAGCGGCTCTGTTATTGAGGGTAGTGAATCGGTGCCAATTCGTGTTCGTGTCGCGGATGACGCGCGTGAGGATCTTTCGCACCTGAGTAATATTCGTTTGCCGATCAGTTCAGATGTCTATTCCACGGGGATTAATGTTTCGACTCTGGCGGAGCTGGAATTGACGACCAGTCGTGGTGCGATTACTCGTCGTAACGGGCAGCGTGTGAATACCATCGAGGGTTACATTGAAGCGGGTGTCTTACCTCAAACCGTACTTAATGAATTCCAAAAACGCCTAGCAAGCTATGAGATGCCATCGGGTTACACGATTGGTTTTGGTGGCGAATCCGCTGAACGAGACAATTCAGTCAATAGCCTGATCTCGAATGTCGCCGTTGTGGTGGTATTGATGGTGTTGGTGGTGGTGATGTCGTTCAACTCGTTCCGAATGAGTAGCATTATCTTCATGGTAGCAGGACTGGCTGGTGGGTTAGGGCTGTTGTCGGTGTGGATCTTCGGTTATCCGTTTGGCTTTACCGTGATCATCGCCATGCTTGGGATTGCGGGCTTAGCGATTAACGCCGCCATCGTGATTTTGACGGAATTGAAACTCGATAAGCAAGCCTCATCAGGCAATGTGGATGCGGTCGTTGAGGCAGTGATGTCGTGTACTCGCCATATCAGCTCGACCACGATCACAACCGTTGGTGGCTTTATGCCATTGATTATTGCTGGTGGCGGTTTCTGGCCTCCTTTTGCGGTCGCGATTGTCGGCGGTACAGTATTAACCACCCTTATCTCGTTCTACTTTGTGCCTGTGGTTTATCATTTGATGACTAAAAATCAGCGCAAGAAAGTCGTCACAGCAACAGCATAATCCTCTCTTAATGACTCTTACTCCTCTCTTTTTGGGGGGAGTAATACCCACTTAAAACAGATCAAAATACTCATCAAATCGGCTTTTTAGGTCGATCTTTGCCATTAATTCTCGACACATAACTGGCATTATTATCAATGAAAAGCAGTGTGTTATTCGATTGGGTAATGAGTTGTTGGTCAGAGTAATATCTTTTCTAAATACCATTAAAATTCTATGTGAATTGATAAATTTGATAATCGTCACACTTTGTTTAATTCACTATTTCTAATGTACTCAAACATCACTTCGCTTCGTCATTGTTGGTCGCTAGTTTCTAAAATTCTTACTCATCCCTTATCAGCGTTGGTTTTACACGTGTAGCACGCCTATGTCGTGCGGCTAATTTCCTATCTGTTTTCCACATCTCACTTTCATAACTGGAAGGTTAGTTTCCAAGTTTGTTTGGTGAGCTTTCAATTTCAACTCCTCATAATGCGCCAAATGTAACAATGTATTTCAAAGTGTAACAATTAAGTCATATTTTTTGTGTGGTTTTAACCGTGCGGCAATGTTTCGGCTATGCAGCACTGTCGTTTTAACTTGGCAGTTCAACTGTCGACTGTTCAAGATAGTGGCTAATTCCGTTTCGCTTTGAGATGCGTCGTTTCACATGCTCAACAAATAAATATTCTAATGACCATGACAACCAGTACTCGGGCGTTCGTTCTGAGGCTGGATAACCATCGAGAAAGTTAATGGAAGCTTCAAGATATAAACGCATTTTATCGAGAGCAAATCTGTCGAGGATTGGTTTGGTGGGAACCGTCCTGATGCTCGAAGGATGTAACTCCGCATTGCTCGACCCAAAAGGTAGCGTTGGCGTTCAGGAAAAGGAGCTGATTATTACTGCTCTGTTGCTGATGCTGATTGTCGTCATCCCCGTGATCCTGATGACCATCTACTTTGCTTATAGATACCGTGAAAGCAACACCACAGAAGAGTACGCACCTGACTGGGCGCACTCAACCAAGATTGAAATAGTGGTATGGACGATTCCAATCATCATTATTGCGATTCTGGCCACCATCACTTGGCGAACAACACACGAACTAGAGCCTTCCAAGCCTCTGGTGAGTGACGTTAAGCCGATGGTGATCGAAGTGGTCTCTCTGGACTGGAAGTGGCTGTTCATCTATCCGGAGCAAAACATTGCGACGGTTAACTATGTTGCGTTCCCGAAAGATGTACCGGTGACGTTTAAGCTAACTTCAGACAACATCATGAACGCGTTCTTTATCCCGCGTCTTGGTTCGCAGATCTACGCGATGCCGGGAATGGTGACCAAGCTGAATTTGATCGCGAACCACGAAGGTGACTTCAAAGGTTTTGCATCGAACTACAGTGGTAAAGGGTTCTCTCAAATGAAATTCACCGCATCAGCCATGCCTGATCAAGTGGCGTTTCTAAACTGGGTGGAAAAAGTGAAAGCAAGCCCGGACCGTATTGAAGATTGGGAGCAATTCCGTTCTTTGGCTGCGCCGAGTGTGGCTGAACCTGTGACTCTGTTCTCCAGTATCCCACCATTTTTATTCACTGATGTTGTGACCCAGCACCCTGGTTCAATGAACTGTTTGCCGGAAACCCAAGGATAATCGTCATGTTTGGAAGATTAACTCTAGACTCAATTCCCTACCACGAACCCATTATTTTGTTCACGTTAACCATGATCGCTTTAGTGGGTGGTTTAGTGGTGTATGCGGTAACAAAAGCCGGTAAGTGGCAATACCTTTGGAATGAATGGTTTACTTCTGTAGACCACAAAAAATTGGGCTTCATGTACATTGCGGTCGCGATGGTGATGTTAGTTCGTGGCTTTGCCGATGCCGTCATGATGCGTAGTCAGCAATTGCTTTCTGCAGCGGGTGAGACAGGCTATTTACCGCCACATCACTATGACCAGATCTTCACGGCTCACGGCGTGATCATGATTTTCTTCGTCGCGATGCCTTTGGTTATCGGTTTGATGAACATCATTGTGCCGCTGCAAATTGGTGCTCGTGATGTTGCGTTCCCTTATCTGAATAACTTGAGCTTCTGGCTGTTTGTAGTGGGTATCATCCTAACCAACATGTCACTGGGCTTAGGTGAATTTGGCCGTACGGGTTGGTTGGCGTATCCGCCGCTTTCCGGTATTGAGGCAAGTCCGGGAGTCGGGGTCGATTATTGGATATGGGCGCTGCAAATATCCGGTGTGGGTACCACGTTAACGGGTGTGAACTTCTTCGCGACTATTTTGCGCATGCGTACTCCGTCTATGCCAATGATGAAGATGCCAGTATTCACGTGGGCGTCTCTGTGTGCCAACATCCTGATCATCATCTCTTTCCCAATCCTAACGGTAACCATCGCGTTACTGACTTTGGATAGATACATCGGCGCGCACTTTTTCACCAATGACCTTGGTGGCAACGTGATGATGTATGTGAACCTGATTTGGGCATGGGGACACCCTGAGGTGTACATCCTAATTTTGCCTATCTTCGGTGTGTTCTCTGAAGTGACTGCAACCTTCTCTCGCAAAAAACTGTTTGGTTATACCTCGCTGGTATGGGCGACGGTGGCTATCACTATTTTAGCGTTTGTGGTTTGGCTGCATCACTTCTTCACTATGGGTTCTGGCGCCAATGTGAATGCCTTCTTCGGCATCGCGACCATGATTATCTCTATCCCAACCGGGGTTAAGATCTTCAACTGGCTATTCACCATGTACAAAGGTCGTATCCGCTTCACCACGCCAATGATGTGGACAGTGGGCTTCCTAATCACCTTTACCGTGGGTGGTATGACGGGCGTATTGATGGCAGTACCGGGCGCAGATTTCATTCTGCATAACTCAGTATTCCTGATTGCGCACTTCCACAACGTAATCATCGGTGGCGTTGTCTTCGGTTGTTTTGCAGCGATTGGTTACTGGTTCCCAAAAGCGACTGGTTTCACTCTGAACGAGCTTTGGGGTAAACGCGCATTTTACTGCTGGATCATTGGTTTCTTGATGGCGTTCTTGCCGCTTTACGCTCTGGGCTTTATGGGCATGACGCGTCGTTTGAGCCAAGACATCAACCCTGAATTCTTCCCTCTACTGGCGGTTGCGGCTGCAGGTACGGGCGTAATTGCGATGGGTGTGGTGTGTCAGTTCGTTCAGATTTACGTGAGTGTTCGTGACCGCGACCAAAACCGAGATCTAACCGGTGACCCATGGGGTGGACGTACATTCGAATGGGCAACGTCTTCACCACCGCCGTTCTACAACTTTGCAAAATTGCCTAAGGGCGATGAGATCGATTCGTTCTGGTATCAAAAGCAAAGTGGTGAGTTTGACCCAACTCAGGAAGAAGAATACGAACGTATTCACATGCCGAAGAACACACCGACAGGTATCTATGTTTCTGCATGGGCGTTGGCATTTGGCTTCGCAATGATCTGGTACATCTGGTGGCTAGCGGCTGCAAGCTTAGTAGGCATCGTGGTGACATGTATTCAACACAGCTACAACGACGATGTGGATTACTACGTGGAAGTTGAAGAGATCAAAGCGATTGAGGCGGCTCGACGTGCACAGCTTGAAGAAGCGAAGAAACAGTCAGTGAAAGGCGACAATTCTGGTCGTGGTAACAGTGCTGACGGTGACAGTGATAACAACGAAAATAAAGATGATTTGGAGACGACGTATGCAAGCTAATACTCCGTCACACACTTATGATCTTGCACACTCGCATGATCACCACCACGAAGCTGCGGGCAACAAGTTGTTCGGCTTTTGGGTTTACTTGATGAGTGACTGTGTCCTGTTTGCCACGCTTTTCGCGACTTATGCCGTGCTTGAGAGTGGTTCAATCGCAGGGCCGACAGGCAAAGACATCTTTGAACTGCCGTTCGTGTTTGTCGAAACTATGATGCTGCTGTTCAGTAGTATCACCTTTGGCTTTGGCATGATCGCAATGAAGCGCAAAGATGTTTTAGGACTGAAGCGATGGATCAAAGTTACTTTCGTATTGGGCTTGGCCTTTATCTGTATGGAAGTGTATGAGTTCCATCACTTGATTGCAGAAGGCTATGGCCCTCAAGAGAGTGCGTTCCTTTCTGCGTTCTTTACCTTGGTTGGTACACACGGTTTGCACGTAACGTTCGGTCTTATCTGGATGGCGGTGGCGTATCACCAGCTTTCAACCAAAGGCTTGAACGACAACATGTCGATGCGTTTCCAGTGCTTGAGCTTGTTCTGGCACTTCCTTGATATTGTTTGGGTTTGTGTATTTACCATCGTGTACTTAATGGGGGTGATGTAATGGAACAGCATCTAGACAGCGGTGCAACGGATTACGTGAAAGGCTTTATTGCGTCACTAATTCTGACCATTATTCCGTTCTACATTGTGTGGGCACATGCGTTGCCAAGCACTGAAACTTACGTGATCTTGTTCGGTTGTGCGCTGGTGCAAATCTTTGTGCACTTTAAGTACTTCTTGCATATGGAAGCGAAATCTTCCGATGGGCGTTGGAACTTAGTGTCACTGATGTTTACTGCCATTGTTGTATTGATTCTTATCGCTGGCTCGGTATGGATCATCTACAACATGAACGTCAACATGAAGTTGTAGGCCAAGGTATGCTGAAAAAATATTTGTCTATTACCAAACCGGGCATCATTTTCGGCAACCTGATTTCTGTTGCGGCGGGGTTCTTTCTCGCCGCAAAAACAGAACCAGCCAGTGTGATGTTGTTACTGACAACGTTAGCGGGTGTAGGGCTTGTGATTGCATCAGGTTGTGTTGTGAACAACATCTTTGACCGAGACATCGACCAGAAAATGAAACGTACCCAGAACCGCGAATTGGTTCAGGGCAACATCAACACAGACGTGGCATTTATCTATTCGTTAGTCATGTTGTTGGCAGGCACGGCGTTGCTGTTTCAATTCGTTAATCCGATGTCTGCGGTTGTGGTGTTGCTTGGCTATGTGTTCTACGTTTTTTTCTACACCATGTGGTACAAGCGTAATTCCGTTTACGGCACCTTAGTGGGCAGTATTTCTGGCGCGGTTCCTCCATTGGTTGGCTACCTTGGCGTGACGAACTACCTGAGCTTAGAAGCTGTTCTGTTGTTCATCATGTTCTGTTTATGGCAGATGCCACATTCGTATGCGATCGCGATGTTCCGCATTCAAGACTACCGCGATGCAGGTATTCCTGTGTTACCGGTAAAAGAGGGGGTCGACAAAGCACATCAGCACATGAAAGCTTATGTAGTCGCGTTTGGCGCGGTTGCACTGGGGCTGTTCTTGCTCGGTGAAGCGGGCTATGAATACTTAGCGGTGTCGGCGGCAGTTTGCTTTATGTGGACTAAAGTGACGTTCCGTAAAGTTGATTGCCTCAACTACATTCAGTGGTCAAAGACCGTCTTCAAGGTCTCTCTGCTGGTGGTGATGAGCATCAGTGGGGTGCTAGGGCTGGAGTTGATTCCGTTGCCTGCAATTTTTTGATTTAAGTTTGTCGTTGAACTCTCAATGTTTGAAGTCCGAGGGTTTGACGACTTTTTATTGTTTGTTTTTGTCATCTGTCTTATTTTTCTTTGTTGCTCCCCCCTTTAACTATTCAGCCTTAAATTACTTAGATTTTAGCTATTACCCTTCAAAAATGTCATTAAACCAAGCTTCCAATTGCTCACGTTTATCTTGGGGGCCGTTGATGACGATTAAACGTTGCAAGCTTGCTTGATCCCAAGAAATGGTTCCTGTTGCTAGCGCATCGAACACGTCTAACTCTGTGATCAGAAGTAAATCTTCCTCGGTTGGTAATGTATCTCTTCCTGAAACTTTGACACCTTTAGCAAAGCTGATTTCGCTGTAGTGGCCTTTGATTGCTTCAAATAGATTGAACTCAATTTTGTTTGGATGTGCTTTGCCAAGTGCTGCTTGTATCGCAAAAAGGCGGAAATGATCAGGCTTATTTAAATTGCCAAATTCGTCATCTTGTCTTGCATTGATTATGTTGCCAAAGACTTCGAGAGAGCCCGGTTCAGTGATCAAGCTAAGTCCAGTATCTTGATGCAGGCCGCAAGCAAAAACCAAAGATGAACTGAGTGAAAGTAGCAGAGCGAAACGTTTTAGCATCTAGAAACCTTGAGTCGAACGTATATATTTCACATCACGCCATCAGTAAAGTTGATGTGAGCGGAGGAGTTTGAATTATATAATAAGCAAAAGATAAAGGGACCGCGAAGGGTCCCTATGTTTATCCGTTTGCTATCCTAGCGAGCCCTTAACTAACGTGTGTCAGTTAACGAACGATAAGCATCAGCTCTTCAGGGGAAAGAGGCTTATCGAAGTAGCTCATGAATAGACCAAAGGCTTGAATGTCGCCATTCGAGAACTTAAACGCACCAGACTGCATGTTGGTACCAATCACTTGTTGAGCGTTTGGACCAGCCATCAAGATTTGGTTCAATACTTGACGAGAAGTGTTGATTTGAACATCAGCGCCTTCTAGTGCCGTTTCATGAAGCTGAGCAATACCGTTACGCACTTCGATAGTAAATGACTCGTTGGTATCAGAGAAGTTGTAAGTTAGCGCAGTGTTCACATCTAGCGTGTTCTCTGCGATTAACGTCGATGTCATCATATCGAAGATTTGTTTACTTGGTAGGGCAGTTAGAACGTCTACAGAAGCAAAACTGATCATGTTAGAGAAGTCACGAGTACCTTCTAGTTCAGCTGCAGCATTCAACGCCCAGTTACGCCAGTTGATGTTCACTTGATCGGCAGACCATGCTTTGTAAGCTTGTGCCTTTAGTAAGCGCGCTTCCATGTCATCTTTGTTTACCGTGATAGGGTAAGAAAGAATCTCCGCTGCAAAAGTGTAGTTCTCTGCTTTCATCGCTGCTTTTGCTGTGTCGATGATGTTATCACGGCCGCCCATGATTTCTACGAAAGCTTTAGCACGCTGCTCATAAGCCATTGGCTCTAGTTGCCACGGATCGGCTTCGAAGAAACCGTTGTAGCCTACGTAAATTTGGCGAACAGCGTGTGCAACAGTACCATAATGCTCACCCAACCAAGGGTGTTCAGCTAGGTGTTTAGGCAGTTTAACTACTTCAACTAGCTCGTCAGGTGTTAAGCCTTTGTTCATGTGGCGAATGGTTTGGTCATGCGTGTATTGAATCGCATCGCGATAAGCGGTTAGTACATCTGCTACTGCTTCTTTACCTTCAACAGGGCGACCATGAGAGTTGATCATGACCTCTGTATCGAATTGACGCATTACGTCGATGCCTTTGAACCACATGCTCGGATCGCGGAACTTAGTACCACGAATGGTGTGTAGGTTCGGGAAGTTTTCACCTTGTAAAACCTCTGCGGCGTGCAGAATTTTCTGTTCAGGCAGATAAACCACGACTTCATCTTTAGTTTCAGACGGTACGTTTACGATTTGCATACGTACGCCAGAGATAGTGATGTCTAGCGTACCATTAGCTTCAATAAGTGTGTTTGGTTCAATGAAAGAGATATCGCCTTGCATGAAACGCGGACCGAGGCCATCGTTTACAGTGCCGTGTTCACCTTCTTCAACGTGTTTTGCTCCGGTGTAAGAGGTGCGATGGCCAAATAGCGTACCTAGGTTTGAAGACCAGTTTGCCACAGCTTCAGTTAGGCCCTCTTGAGCAATGATCTTAACTTCACCAGAAGCTACTTTCTCATCAGTTGTCCATGCACGAACACCAGAGATGTGGTCAATGTGGTTATGAGAGTAAATAATTGCAGTGACTGGTTTATCGGTAATCTGGCGGAACTGCGCTTTTGCTGCTTCTGCCATTTGAACAGATTCGCCAGGATCGACAATGATGATACCGTCATCGCCTTCAATCATGACTGGAGTATCTAGGCCAAAACCGTAAGCTAAGTAAACATTGTCATCGACTTGTATAACCGCTTGGTCCATTTTACGACTGTGTTTTGTTAGCGTTGGGTGCACGTGTTCAGACTCTTCTGTGTACGCCAATGTTTCACCGGTTTTAGAAAGAACCTTAATACGATCGCCTTTACCCCAAAATAGGTTTGATTCATGTTCGAACAAAACATCGTTTTTGTAGCGTGCGTTTAGATCAATATTTTGGTATTGAGCCGCTGAACTTGTTTGCAGTTCTTGACCTACTTTTGACGTTGCTTCTACCACTGGGGTCGCTGATGTAAAACCAGACACCAATAAAGCGCTCGCAATAGCAACAGGAAGTGCCATTTTTTTGAATGTATTAGTCATGAAGTGACCTTATATTTGGATACAGGAATTGGATTTCTTGGTTTGAATGATAGAGGTGAGAGAGGGGGCTATCTACGAGGTAATGATATTTTAAATTATCGTTTTTACGATGATTGGTTCTTTGAATGATTACATAAACGATTTATTTTGATTTGAATCAATTAGGGCTATGGGTTCATCTCAGATACAAAAATGCCCCGAAAATCGGGGCATTGGGTATTCTATGAATGAAAAGAAATCACACCTGATTTTGAAGCTCATGCGAGCGTTCAGCAGGTGATGATACCATCCAGTGCCAGCGTGTTTACCAAGCGCCTAAGTAAGACTTGTATGATTGTAGGCGAACGGTTGCTGCGCCAATAACATCAATGAAGCCCCAGAAAGGATGTGGTTTTTCTGCTGAAATCCAAGCCGCGCCAGTTGAACCAATAGGGATGTTGTAACCTTCTGGTTCGATGATCTCAAGTACGATAGTACGACCTAAACCATTACCGTTTCTGACCACGTGTTGACCGACGCTTTGTGGCCCCTGAAGTGGAGAAATACTCGACTCTCCCGTACCTGCGTTGAAACTGTGTACTTTTGCTCTGAACACGTGCCCTGGGTATGCATCAACGAAGAACTCTGCAAAATCGCCTACTTGAACATATCCGTAAGTTTGGTCTGAAATACGCATCTCAAGGAACTTTTTGCTGGTGTTGTAAAGGTGCATGTTCCCCATTACAGACCCCTCAGCAATATTCACTATCGATACCTGACCGTCAAATTCAGCTCTAATCGTTTTCTTCTCTTGCGCCCAATTTACTTTTTGTAGATCGGCTTTTAACGACACAAGTTGAGCGTGCAGCACTCGAAGGTCTGAGTCGTACTTTTCTACGTCACGCAGATTGAAAATTTCAGGTGAAGTTTCAGCGCGCTCTAAGTCGCGAGTCATTTGCTTAATCTGTTCTTCTTTCTGAACAATTGAAGATTCGATCTTTGCTTTGTCTGCGGCAGAATCTATGTCGACAAGGGTGTAGATTATATCGCCTTCTTTAACCATTTGGTTGTGCTTAACAAGCACTTTGTCGATCTGCTGACCAAAGATAGGTGACATTACCGCGTGTGGTGCTTTCACAGTGGTTGAGTTTGTTAGATCAACAGGGGCCCACAAGCGAGAAATTACCGCTAACACTGCTAGAATTACCACGCCACCAATGGCAGCCCATGTATAGTTTTTGATGCTCTTTTTAAGTGCACCTGTCGCAAATAGTGACCATACGATTAGGATGTATGGGATCATCATCTCTTTCATTATGCGACCTCTTTTTCTGTAGGGGATGGTTTTGTTGGAGTCTTTTCATCGGCAGACTTTTTTTCTGAAGATTGTTCTACTGGAGACTGTTTTGTTTGAGACGGTTTTTCGGATGATACGCGGACTACAGCAGTTTCTGTATTGGTAGTGTCTTGTTTAGGCTGTACGCCACGGCGAATAACATCACTCAGTGATTGACCAATATGCTTCCAGTTCGCCAACGCGATAACTAATGCAATAACCCAGAATGTTTTGCTAATGAATAGACCACAAAGTGACAGTGCAAACACGATTTGTACGTGAGCACTTTTGTGTTCTTTCGCTTTATGCACGCCCAATTCATGTATTTGCCACATGCCATAAATGACAGCTAAGACGACCGCTATCGTGACCGAGAATAGGTAACCAGAGAAGTATTCTGTCTGGAAGAAGTTCATCATCATTTCGTTGGGATGATTATTGAATTGAGACATGTCGATGTCTTTAGAGTGGATTGTGCCTAACGGAGCAAGAGCCCATGCACCAGCTAACATCACTGCCATAAACAGGCAGAACTTAATCAAGACCAAAGCAATGGCCCAGACTTTCTGGAAAACGATTTTAATAAAATTCATATCTCAACCTACACAAATAAGGAGAGAGAATTTGTAGCCTAGAAGTCTAACTTTTGATGACATCTTGAAAAATAGGTGCTTATTATCTTGAATATGGGTGCGCATAATAAACAAGAGTATTAGATGGCCTTTAAAGTGAGACTACTTAGTCTAGACAACGGATTCTCGGTATCAAGAAGCGAATGCTTCCCTATAAATCAACACTTGTTGTCAGCCAGCAGACCGAAACTGAATGGCTAATGAGCAATTATCTTATTACGTGTAGTTCCTCAGCTATCGAGGGGGTCTTCCATGATCATTGACGCATTGCAGTTAGATATTTGTCAGCGTTCTGTTTTGGCTAAGAATTGATTTGTTGGCAGGATAATAGGAAGAGTTTTGAACAGTATCCACCCAGAATTACGATTTGATAATATCGTAATTACGATAAGTTACTTTAATTTTAAATCGGTTAGTTGATTTATTTGCTAGCGCTCAAATTCGGCTTGAAAACATCGTTGCTTAAGTTGGCTTGGATCAATGAAATGATTAATAAAAGCATCAATAAGTAATTGAGTGAAATTTATTTTTTTCATGATTATTTACAATAAGAGAGAAATGAAAATCAGTGACGAATGAGGCATCACTATGAGGTGTTAAAAATACATGCTTTCAATAATGAGTAAACGCGACTTTCAATCGTTGAATTCGAAGCATTGTAGCTAATAATAGTCAAATGTATACCAAATCCAATCAGAACACAGTGTCACATTTAATGAGACAATATCATGTTTTTTTCAACGTATTGAAACTAGAATCTAAACCAATCAGTTGCCATTTGAGTTTAAGATACTTGGTGAACAGTAGATTAAGTAAAAGTTAGTGAGTTGGCTCTTGCGGTACTCACTTATAAATAAGTAAGCTCAGGAAGAAGGAGTGCTGCTGTCCTTATTGGGTTTGAAAGCATCACGCTGCTCGTCATCATCTCGCTAGGAATAGCAAGTTAATGTTTTTGCTGCTAAACCTATTGAGATACTTATTACGTGGGATGTTAGTGTCTCAATTTACCGCTCTAATGACGGATTCCTATTTCATTCTATCGTTTTTACGATAGCATGGTGTTTATGGTCGCCTAATGAGTAATTACATATGAGCAACGACATTCCAAACTTTAATTTACTTGCGGTGTTTTCTGCTGTAATGGAGCAAGGCAGTTTAAGTAAGGCCGCTGATCAACTCAGTACTAATCAGTCGACCATCAGTACCGCACTAATACGCCTAAAAAAAGAGATTGGCCAAGAGCTTTTTGTCCGTAAAGGACGAGGTGTGGTTCCTACATCGTATGCACAAAGCTTGTATGAACAGATCAAAACGCCAATTAATGAATTGAACGGTGTATTTCAATCTATGGCGAGCTTTGATGAGCAAGCCTCTGAACGTAAGTTTGTTATCTCTTCACCAGAGCATCTTCAATGGGTTTTACTCAATAGCTTTGCCGCGCTTCCTAACCAAAATTTGTCGCTTGAAGTGTTTGACCAACCAGACAATGATGATCGTATTTATGAAGATCTTCTGACCCAAGAATTCGATGCTATGATTGAAATTTTGGTTCCTGAGCATCCAAGTATAGCCAGTGAAGTCCTTTATCAAGGTGACTTTGCTATTGTGTGTCGTGAGGGTCACCCTCGAATTCAAGGTGAGATCAGCGAGGCTCAGTTTATGACTGAAAAGCATGCGGTACTAGACCGAACTCGCCGTAAAGTTCGTAGCTTGAGCCATTACACTTCTTTGGATTTATCTAAGCGCAAAATAGCGTTTCACGGACGATCACTGTTTAGTAATATCCTCTTATGTAGCCAGTCGGATTATATAACGGTTGTCCCACTTTCTATGGCTCTCCAGTTTCAAGAGAGGCTTGGTCTGCAGTTGTTTAAGCCTCCGTTTGTTTATGAGCAGATGTCTCATTACTTAATTTGGCTTAAGAAGCAGAATAACGATCCCGCACATAAATGGTTTAGAGAGCAAGTCATCCGCACATCTGATGCGATGTCGAAAACGCTTAAAGATAGACGCTTGAGGTTCTAAGTGCGTATCTGACAGAAAGTATCAATTCAAGGGGGGAGCGCTAGCTTCCCCTTTTAATTTCATCGATCCACGCCTGTGTCACTTAATAACAAATAATTATCAAAATAAGAATATTTAATAACTTCACTGATTTTGAAGACTTCAGTAGTATGAATAACAACAGAGATAGGTAGCCTTTATGGCAAACCTAAACGAACATTTATTCGCTTCGTATTACGAGGCTTAGGTTCAAGTACGAAGGGCGAAATATGAAATTCCTACACACAATGATTCGAGTTGCTGATCTAGATAAGTCTATTGAGTTCTACACCAAAGTATTGGGGATGAAAGAACTAGAACGCCATGACAATACCGAATACCGTTACACATTGGTTTTTGTTGGCTATCAGCAAGGCGGTACGACTATCGAATTGACGCACAACTGGGATACTAATGAATATGAAATGGGTAACGCTTTTGGCCATTTAGCATTGGGTGTGGAAGATATTTACGCGGCATGCGACAAGATCAAATCGCTGGGTGGCAACGTGACTCGCGAAGCGGGCCCAGTGAAAGGCGGTTCAACGCACATCGCTTTTATCACTGACCCAGATGGCTACCAAATCGAACTGATTCAACTAGGTTAATCGAGGAAATGACAATGACAAACGCACTATTTCAACCCATTCAACTGGGTAACATCGAACTAAAAAACCGTATTGTTATGCCTCCGATGACTCGTTCTCGTGCAACGCAACCTGGTAATTCAGCAAACGAAATGATGGCGGCTTACTATGCTCAACGCGCCTCTGCAGGTTTGATTGTGGCAGAAGGTACACAAATTTCACCTATGGGCCAAGGTTACGCTTGGACACCGGGTATCTACTCTGACGAGCAGATCGTTGGTTGGAAAAAAGTAACCGATGCAGTACATGAAAAAGGCGGTGTTATCTTCGCACAGCTTTGGCATGTTGGCCGTGTTACGCACCCAGACAACATTGGCGGTGAGCAACCCATTTCATCTTCTGCACTAAAAAGCAGAAAATGTAAAAGTATTTATCGATAACGGTACAGATGAACCGGGCTTTGTTGATGTGGTTGAACCTCGTGAGATGACGAAAGAAGACATCAAAGAAGTGGTTGAACAGTATCGCCAAGCTGCACTTAATGCGATCGAAGCTGGCTTTGATGGCATTGAACTTCACGCGGCAAATGGCTACCTGATTAACCAATTTATTGATTCTGAAGCAAACAACCGTACCGATGAATACGGTGGTTCAATTGAAAACCGCCTACGTTTCTTAGGTGAGGTGGTTGAAGCTATGGTTGAAGCGATTGGTGCTGACCGTGTTGGTGTTCGTCTTGCTCCTTTTACTTCACTAAATGGTACGGTTGACGCGACGCCAGTTGAAACTTACACAGCGGCAGCTGCGTACTTAAACCTATACAAGATCGTTTACCTGCACATCGCAGAAGTAGACTGGGACGATGCGCCTGAAACGCCAAAAGCATTTAAGGCCGCCGTTCGTGCAGCTTATGACGGTGTACTGATCTATGCTGGTAAGTACGACAGTGAGCGCGGAGCAAAAGCGGTCGCGGAAGGCGTAACCGATATGGTTGGTTTTGGTCGTCCATTTGTTGCTAACCCTGATTTACCCGCTCGTATTCAAAATGGTCATCCGCTTGCTCTGCACGATCCAAATACCTTGTTTGGCGGTGCTGAAAAAGGCTTAACCGATTACCCAGAATACGCAGGCTAAAAACAGCTGTCTGAAGCAGAGTATTGAGATAGTATCTTGATCCTGTTGAATGTTTATAAAAAGCAACCTTGCAGAGTCGGGTTGCTTTTTTGTTATTGGATCGAATAAAAATGATGAACGTAAAAGCGATGCGCGGCGAGCTTTACCTGTTATGTGCAACTTTACTGGCTGGAGTTGGGTGGATTGCATCTAAGCTGGTGGTATTGGAAATGCCTGGGCCTGTGTTCATTGGTGTGCGATTCTTTGTCGCAAGCTTGATTTTATTACCGTTCTGTATCCATCATATCCGTAAGCTTTCTTTTAAGCAGATTCTCTCTCTCTGTGGTGTTGGATTGTTATTGTCTGCTTCATTGCAAGTGTGGGTGTTTGCGGTGTCGGTGACTGAAAGTTTATCTGAAGGGGCGTTTATCATGAGTTTGGCCATGATCATTGCACCGTTTGTTTCTTGGATAATATTTCGTGTTAAGCCTAATCGCGCCTTCTGGATGTCATTCCCAATTGCAATTATTGGTATGTTATTACTGACTTTAACGAACGGTTGGCACGTTGAACAAAGCCAGATCTACTTCCTATTGGCTTCAATGTTACTCTCTTTCCATTTTGTGATGAATAAGCGTGTTATCACTAACATCAAGCCAATTGCTTCGATTTGCGTACAGCTTTTTGTGGTGGGTATCAGTGGAATGGCGTTTGCGTCGATGACGGCTCAGCCGGAGTTTGAAATAACCAAAACGCTCATCTTCTGGTTTATTGTCTCTGCGGTTGTCGCAACATCGATCCGTTACTTATTGCAAACGGTGGGTCAACATTCAGTGAATATGGAAGTGGCAGCGCTGATTATGATTCTTGAGCCAGTTTGGACGTTGTTGTTGAGTGTGAGTATGTTGGAAGAAACAGTGGAGATGCAAAAATTAGTCGGAGGGGCAGTGATCATTGCCTCGCTTTTCTGTTATATCAAATGGTCGAGAAGAAAATAAAAACCCTCGCAGCTGAAGCAAGGGCTTTGTTTCTGCTTTTTTCATCGTAACTAATATAGATGCAATTAGCATCAACAACGTTTTTCTATTTAGGTAAAATGTCCACTGACTACCATTTACTTGGAGTGGTATTCTAATAATAATTTGACAATTATATCTTGGTTGCCCATTTCAGTTTCTTCGCCAAACATCATGGTTACGTAAATTCGTTTGGACAAAAATTATTTTAGTCGCCAGCTGAGAGTGTGATTTAACCGTTTATAGTGACCTTGGTGATCACAATATCTTCGCAAGGTACATCTTCGTGTCCCCAGCGGGTGGTCGTTGGCGCTGCAGCAATTTTGTTTACGATATCCATACCTGCCGATACTTTACCAAACACCGCGTAGCCCCAACCAGCATTGGTTGTTGAGGTATGATCTAAGAAGTCATTGTCATCAAGGTTGATAAAGAATTGCGCTGTCGCTGAATGCGGTGCGTCAGTACGAGCCATTGCTACCGAACCAATCACATTTTTCAATCCGCGATTAGCTTCGTTGACAATCGGTGCTCGTGTTGGTTTTTCTGTCATGTCGAGCGTGTGTCCGCCACCTTGGATCATGAAACCGTCGATAACACGGTGAAATGTAGTGCCTTCATAAAAGCCATCCTGGCAATACTTAAGGAAGTTTTTCGACGTTACTGGCGCTTTTTCAAGGTTCAGTTCAATCTCGATATCGCCAAAGTTGGTGGTGAAAGTAATCATAGTGCTACCTAAAGTTGAAGTTTTACTGAGTCGTAATGACGAAAGTGGGTTGAAGTATAGGGAAAATAAAAATGGATACCAGTGATGGTTTCATTGTGGTTGAATTCCAGATAATCGCCAAAATCACGCCTGATACTGTTTGAGGAACATCTCAACACTTGAATTAACAATTACTTGCTTTTGCTGCTCGTCTGGTGATGGTGCATGACCTATGATTTGTGGCCAAAAGGCAAACGACTTAAGCAGAGCAATGAACTGAGTGGATGCAAACAATGGATCTAATTCAATCAAACGACCGTCGGCCAAAGCCGCTTTTATCCAGAGCGTTAGGCCACTTTCCGCTTGCGAGTATTTTTCCATGGCTTGATGTGCAAGCTCTGCATTGTGAAAGTACTCAGAAAACAACACACGAGACAAGTCGATAAAGCCCTCTGACTCAAGGAGCTCAAGTTCTTGATTGGCGATAGCTTCTAGTTGATCGATTAGTGGTAGATTGGTCTGATATGGGAAATGGGTCGCCGAGAGTGTTTTAGCCCAAATGCTGTTGAGTATTTCGTCCAATAACATCTCTTTACTGGCAAAGTGATTGTAAACAGTGCGCTTAGACACTTCTGCACGGTTTGATATTTTGTCCATGCTTGTCGATTTATAGCCGTGCTCGGTAAATTCAGCGATAGCAGCAGCAACGATCGATTCACGTTTCTTTTGGCTCAGTGTTTTTTTTACAGTCATTCGGCACTACTCAATAGGTCACGTTTAGCTTTGTATTTATCAATTTTACACCAATAAGTTTACTTTTAAAATGCTGGTCAGTTGCCGGTTTGTTACTCCAGTAAGACATGGCTACCCCGGTTTGGATCAATTGCACTGTTGTTGATAGTGGTTGAATCGCTTTGCAATGAGCTATGGGTGTCATAGAATCGGAGACGTATTAAATTTTATTGATATCTACGGAAGAGAATTAATAGTCAATGAGTAGTATTTTAGAGTGTATTCGTACTGTTGGACGAGGGGAAAGAGGGCGCAAGCCTTTGTCGTTCGAACAAGCTTATCGCATCATGGATGAGTATTTAAGCGGTGAGGTCGGAGACGATCAAATGGCTATGCTACTGATGTTAATTCGTGTGCAGAATGAAACTAATGAAGAAATTGCAGGCTTTGTAAAAGCGTTTCAATCTCGAGTGCCGGATTTGGGCGCAGATATTGATTGGCCGTGTTATGCCGGAAAACGCAATGATACGGCGAGTGGTAAACCGTGGAACTTGCTTGCAGCAAAAATATTAGCAGACGACGGCTACAAAGTGTTGATGCATGGCTATATGGATAAGCCAAGTGGTCGCACGCACGCAGAGACTCATTTAGACCTTGTGGGTGTTCGCCGCGCTGTAGACCCTCAAGATGCGAAACAGATCCTTGAAGAAGACGGTATTGCCTATTTACCTTTGGCGAATTTTGCTCCAGAAGCTCAGACTATGATTGGCTGGAAGCATCGTTACGGTTTACGTACCCCGATTAATACTGTGGTTCGAGCATTAAACCCTGGTGGTGGACGCTTGGGCTTACGTGGTAGTTTCCACCCAGGTTTCCCACAATTGCATGCGGAAGTTGAGCATGTCATTGGTAACAAGTCCCACTCAGTGATTTCATTTAAAGGTATGAATGGTGAGTCGGAATACAACCCGAAAGTGAGCCAAACCGTGTGGATGAGTTCTCCTGAAAAAGTAGAGTCATTCTACTGGGAAGGAACCATGAACCCGGCACTTCCTCTTCCTAAGGAGTGTGTATTAGGCACGCCGGAAGATGAGATGGAGTTGATGGCGAATAGTGTCGTTGACAGCATGACGGCGATTTTATTTGCAGAAACGCACGACAAGGCTGAAGCTTATGCAAAGGCTCTGCGTTTATGGGAAGCGTATTGTGCTCGCTAGCCGATAGTGAAGAGCATGAAATGAGAGAAGGTCAGCGATTGCTGGCCTTTTTTCCCCCTGAACTTTATTAATGTTCGTTTCGACTGATGGTAAAATGATATAGATTGAGTAAATAATATAAAGGCTACTTCACTCGCATCAGTCGATGCATTTTATCTTCAAGTTGGATCTCGATAATTTGTGAGACTTTCATTTTTTCGACACGTTCTAACATTGCCGCTGTATATGCTTTCTTCTTCATCCACTCTAACGGTTCTTTAAAACCATCTTCATTAATTACAAACGATTGATCGGTAATTGAGTCTTCAAAGATGTGCACAACCCAGATACGCGATTGGAAATCCAATAGCTCGCTAAAGTAGCTTTTTAGCTCAGATAAATGGCCAGATAGGTAGGTTTGAGGTGAACGTAGCGAAATCATAGTTGACCGTATTTAGGCAATAAAAGCGATATGAGGTTTGTTCATCTAGGTCTATCGCTTATTGGAGACAATAGGCAAGCATTATTAGTGCGATTACCTACTCGAAAGGTTGTCACAAAATACGGTATTTGTGTGTCGTTAACAATGTTTGCGAGTGATAAGTTAGCTATTTCATGAATAAGCCGAAATCGATCTCTTGTTCTCTATGATATTTAACAAGCTTGACTTTCAGGTTGTGCTTGGCAGCCAGATTAATCGCTAGAGTCGACATGCGTTTGATTTCGTTCACACAGCTTGATATCAGAGGTTTCTCTTCGTTATCAACAATGGCGACGAGAGTGTTCTCTGTCCCGTCACTACCTGAATAAATGTACGCGTACATGTTGTTGTCGTGTTGCATAAGTTACCTGAATCTGACTCTTCATTTTTTGTATGGTGAAGATTACAGGGTTTATTTGCCCAAGCTAGCGCGGCTAAGTAAGCCTAAGAAAGGAAAAGTAAGGCTTTGTAAGAGCTCTATTTTTTATTTTTTTGACGGTGGGAAAATGCTCACAAGCCTTTTGTGACCTTGTTTTTTCGTCTTAGTAGGTTTTACCTATCAATAAAATTGTTGAAATCCATTTAGTAAAATCAAGATTTTAGACAACAATTAACTTAACAAGATAGAAAAAGACATAACGAAAAGTATTTAGGGAGAGCACAATGCATTCAATAAAAGTGAAAGATTACATGACGCCGCAGGTTGTGACATTCACTCCTGATATGCCGTTAAGTCTAGCGTTAGACAGAGTAATGCGTAGCCACCACATGGGCGGTCCAGTAATTGATGAGAATGAGCAAGTTATTGGCTTCCTTTCTGAACAAGATTTATTAGAGAAATTAGTTAAGGTGAGCTATTTCTGCCAAGACACACACATTGTCGGTGATTGTATGTACCAAGAGGTACTCTCGGTATCGCCAGACCTATCCATTATTGAATTGGCGGATATGATGCAAGTCGGGAAGCCAAAAGCTTACCCGGTACTCGATAACAAAAAGCTAGTAGGTATTATCACCAGAACCGATGTTTTAAGAGCAATTGGTAAGAACTTGGATGAATGCTTCAAACATCAGGTATAGTAGCGTGTTGAGAACGATTATTCTTCTTAATATCCTATAATTAGAAAAGGCGCTTTGGCGCCTTTTTCTTTGTCGAACGTTTTGCATGAAGCTTGTCTTTATAAGGTTTTAGTTTGTAGGAGCTCTCTTAGTCGATCGTTTAAAAGATCTAAAGTTTGTCGAGCTTTAGCTTGTGATATTTCAGTTTTTGGAGGTTTCATGTCAAATCAAACTGCAAAGTTTGTAGAAGGTTCAACGATGCGCCATATATTGGTGATGTCGGGAGCAGGCTCTGTAGGTTTGATGGCCTTATTTGTCGTCGATTTACTTGATATGTTGTTCATTAGTATGTTGGGACAAGTTGAACTAGCAGCTGCGGTGGGTTTTGCTGGGACATTGACGTTCTTTTCGACTTCTGTCTCGATAGGCACCTCCATTGCGATGGGCGCTCTGGTTTCAAAAGCAATTGGTTCCAAAGATAAGGAGCAAGCTCGAAACCTCAGTACCAGTATCATGTTAACCGCGTTTGTTATTAGCTCGACAATTACCGTGGTGATGTTTACTTATATTCCTGAATTACTGGCCGCGATTGGTGCGAAAGGGGTAGCGGCCGAACGTGCCCAAGCTTATCTACAAATTCTATTACCCAGTGGCCCATTTCTAGCGCTGGCAATGGCGGCAGGTGCAGGTTTAAGAGCAGCAGGTGATGCAAAGCGTTCAATGTGGGCAACGTTATCAGGCGGTATCGTTAATGCGATATTGGATCCACTCTTTATCTTTGGTTTTGGTTGGAACATTGAAGGGGCGGCTATCGCTTCTGTTTTTGCTCGCTTTTCGGTGTTGTTTTTCTCGCTTTATCCTTTAATACGTAGCCATCAACTTGTTGCTCCTCCTTCTTTGTTGCAATGGCGTATTAACCTTCGTCCTATTCTTGCTATTGCCATTCCCGCTATTATCACCAATACGGCAACGCCGATTGGCAATGCGATAGTGACCACAGGTATCGCCCAATATGGTGAGGATTTCGTTGCTGGCTTTGCTGTTATTGGTCGTTTGACGCCGGTGTGTTTCGCTGTGATCTTCGCGTTATCTGGTGCTGTGGGGCCAATCATTGGTCAGAACTTTGGCGCTGAACGTATGGATAGAGTTAAAGAAACCTTGAACAATTCTCTGCTGGTTACCACGGCTTACACCATCGCAGTCTGTATTTTGCTGTATTTCTTACAAGATCTCGTGATTCAAGGCTTTAGCCTCCAAGGTGATGCTGCCATAATTGTTGCGGCTTTTTGTACTTATGTTGCTTTGACTTTTACTTTTAACGGTGCGTTATTTGTCGCAAATACGTCTTTTAATAACCTCGGGAAACCTTTGTATTCTACGGCTCTCAACCTGGGTAAAGCGACTTTGGGCACTTTGCCGTTCGTATACTTGGGTTCGCAGTGGTATGGCGCGTTGGGTGTGTTGTATGGACAAGCTTTAGGTAATGTCTTGTTTGGACTGTTGGGGATTTTGGTGCTTCGTTATCATATCGCTGAGTTGATGCAAGGCTCTGAAGTTGATCATGGCGAAGAAGACGTATCTATCGTGAGTTTGAATACGCAGCCTTTTTGTTCTCATGATGCCGTTCTGATTGATGATGTGTCTGCGAATAGAGAGGAGTGCGTAGAATTTAAGCAACGCTGATAATCCTGTCGTATTCGAATAAGGTTTTTCGAAAAAATTGAATTGCCTGATAACTTCTTCTTGACCTTGGAGTTAGCTCCAAGGTTTATAATTCTAAAGAACTTAAGGTTTTGTTACCGTCATTGGTTAGCTAAAACCTCAAGGCTTTTGAGTATTAAGGAGATAGATTATGTGCGCAAAACATGCAGCGTGCCGCTCAACAAAAGTGGACGTTCAATCGCAAGCGACTGGGGCGACCTGTTCTAGTCCGAAAATTACCAGCATTACAGCCTCAAGCTCTTCATCAACATGCTGTAGTTCTGCGACGGCTTCTGCCCCAGCAGATGGTTGTTGTGGTTCAGACAGTGGAGAAGAAGACCGGCTGCCCTTAACTGAGTCTCTCAACGCCCAATTTTCAAAAAGTTGGCTAGTCTCGGGAATGGACTGTCCAGCTTGTGCTCGAAAAATAGAAAAAGCGGTCAGTAACATCAAAGGTGTTATTGAAGCTAAAGTGCTATTCGCTACCGAAAAACTGGTGGTTAAATTCGACGATGAAAGTCTTGCTGATACCATTGAACAGGTCTCTATCAAAACGGGTTTCCCTCTTACGGAAGTCGGTTCTAAGAAAGAAAAACAACAACCTGAGACTTTTTGGCAAGCCCATATCCAACCTAATTTACAGATTATAGCGATTGCGGCTGCAATGTTGTTCGCTGCACTTCTGAAAAGTACTTCTCCTCAACTAAGTGAAGGTTTGTTTACCGTAACTTGCTTACTCGGGTTATATCCGGTGGCTAAAAAAGCCGTTCAATTGGCACGTTCCGGAACACCTTTTGCGATTGAGACCCTAATGAGTGTCGCGGCTCTGGGCGCTTTGTACCTTGGTGAAACCGCGGAAGCGGCGATGGTTCTCTTGTTGTTTTTGATTGGTGAGCGCTTGGAAGCTTTCGCTTCATCGCGAGCAAGAAGTGGTGTTCAAGCCCTTATGGCATTGGTGCCAGAGAATGCGACCAAGATTATTAACGGTGAACGTGTTGAAGTGGCGGTGAGCGAGCTTGTTCCTGGCGATGTGATTGAAGTAGCAGCTGGCTCTCGTTTGCCTGCTGATGGTCAACTGATTACCGACGCGGCGAGTTTTGATGAAAGTGCGTTAACCGGTGAGTCTGTTCCTGTTGAACATATCGAAGGTAACAGCATCATGGCGGGCGCCGTGGTTGTCGATAAAGTTGTGCGCATTACGATAACGTCTAAACAGGGTGAAAATGCGATTGACCGAATCCTCCATCTTATTGAAGAGGCGGAATCCCGTAAAGCACCTCTAGAACGCTTCCTCGATAAATTCAGCCGTTGGTACACACCGTTAATGATGTTGGTTGCATTGTTAGTGATTATTACGCCACCGTTGTTGTTTTCCCAACCTTGGGAAACATGGGTATATCGTGGTTTGGCCTTACTATTGATTGCGTGTCCTTGTGCTTTGGTTATCTCAACGCCAGCAGCGATTACCTCTGGTTTAGCAGCAGCAGCAAAGCGTGGTGCTTTAATCAAAGGTGGCGCTGCGCTAGAACAGCTTGGAAAAATCCAAACCATTGCATTCGACAAGACGGGTACTTTGACGGAAGGTAAGCCTCAGGTTACGGATATTCAGGCTCTATCAGGTTGGCAGCAAGATGCAATGCTACGTGTAGTTGGTGCTATTGAAGTTGGCTCTACGCATCCATTGGCGCAATCGCTAGTGGCGAAAGTAAAAGAACTGAATGTTGAGATCCCAGAATCGCATAATAAGAAAGCATTGATCGGCAGTGGCGTCGAAGGTGATGTCGATGGAATTAAGTATCAGGTTTTATCGCCTTCTAAGGTGACGTTCGATCTTGGTGCCGATGTTGTTTCTCAGGTTGAGGCATTAGAAGGCGAGGGCAAGACGGTTGTGGTTGCTCTTGAGCTTAAAGATCAAGAAGAATCAATCGAGCAAGCTGCGACAGTGATTGGATTGATAGCGTGGCAAGATACCTTACGTAGTGATGCTAAGCTGGCGATCGAACGACTTAACAACTTGGGTATTCAATCTATCATGCTTACTGGTGATAACCCGCGCAGTGCAGCAGCGATCAGCAGCAAGATTGGTATGCAATATAAGGCAAGTCTACTTCCAAGCGATAAAGTGACTTACGTTGAAGAGTTATCTCAACAGTCGCATGTCGCAATGGTTGGAGATGGTATCAATGATGCACCAGCGATGAAAACCGCTAACGTAGGTATTGCAATGGGTGGTGGTACGGATGTGGCGTTGGAAACGGCTGACTCTGCACTGACTCACAATCGCTTAACGGAACTCCCTGCGATGATTGAACTGTCGCAAGCGACCATGAATAATATCCGTCAAAACGTAGCACTTGCACTCGGTTTGAAAGGTGTTTTCTTGGTGACGAGTTTACTCGGTATTACCGGTTTGTGGGTTGCGGTGTTAGCCGATAGTGGTGCGACGGCACTGGTGACATTGAATGCTTTGCGTCTTCTTCGATTCAAATCTAAAGCAGATTAGGTTCAGCTCCCAGACATAGCTCGCTCTACAAATAACAAGCAGCTACTATAAAAAGCGTCTTTAGCGGTAATACGTTAAAGGCGCTTTTTGTCTCATTAGTATGCAACATAGGCGTATGGATTGCTTATTTTTGTGATGCCAATCGGTTTTTCGTGAAACTTGAAATCTTGTTGCGATCATTGATGTGACCTATGTCACTTCATTTTGTTATAGGCTTGGTTAGAGTGTGTGTGTACCCCACGAATTTACTATGAGCTTAAATAAGGGTTAACAAAGCCCAATAAGCCAAAAGGAGCAAACTATGTCTCAAGCTGTTTTCCATTTAGGTGTTACTGAAGCAGATCTTAACGGTGCTACTCTTGCGATCATCCCTGGTGATCCTGCTCGTGTACAAAAAATCGCAGAAGAGATGGAGAATCCAGTATTTCTTGCTAGCCATCGTGAATATACGCTTTATCGCGCAGAGCTAGACGGTAAGCCAGTTGTTGTATGTTCAACAGGTATCGGCGGCCCATCTACTTCTATTGCTGTTGAAGAGCTTGCTCAACTTGGTGTTCGTACTTTCCTTCGTGTTGGTACTACTGGTGCTATCCAGCCACATGTAAACGTGGGTGACATGATCGTTTCTACAGGTTCTGTTCGTTTAGACGGTGCTAGCCTGCACTTTGCGCCAATGGAGTTCCCAGCGGTAGCTGACTTCGAAGTAGCAACAGCAATGAAAGCGGCAGTTGACGAATCAGGTGCAACAGTTCACATGGGTGTAACGGCATCAAGCGATACGTTCTATCCTGGTCAAGAGCGTTACGACACGTTCTCTGGTCGCGTTGTTAAGCGTTTCCAAGGTTCTATGCAAGAATGGCAAGATATGGGCGTTTTAAACTTCGAAATGGAATCTGCAACGCTATTAACTATGTGTGCAAGTTCTGGTCTGAAAGCAGGTTGTGTTGCTGGTGTAATCATCAACCGTACTCAAAAAGAGACGCCTGATCACGAAACGCTAAAAGTAACAGAAGCTCGTTCAATCAAAGTGGTTGTAGAAGCTGCACGTAAAATGCTTTAAGTTGTAAAAATACTTTTAGTCTTAAAGTGCTTTAAGTCTGTTTCCAAGATTTAAAAATGGCCGCATCGAATGATGCGGCCATTTTTTATGAGGCAAAGAAATTAAAGGCATAGATAGTTGAAAGATGAAAATAGAGCAAAACAGACGAATAGCTGGAGAAAAAAAGGCGAGTGACTCAATAGTCATTCGCCTTTTTAGATTTACTTAAGAGCGTTCAGCTCTCAAGAGTCTATTTATTTTTAGCACTCTAAATCTTCATCACCACCGGCGGCGGTAAACCATGCCGCTAGGTGTGTTTTAAGATCTTTTAATTCGTCAGGGCCAATCAATGCAAGGCCAAGATCTTCTGCTCGTGTGATGTCGTTATGACGAAGAGGGCGGAAGCTCACCAGCATAGCACGTGCTTGTAGGCCGCCTAATAGGTCTCTTAGCGATTCCAGCTTGTACAAAGTGTCATCACCATCATCACGCATGCCTTTGGTCTTACATTCGATGATGTGGAGCTTATTATTCACTACTGATGCCACGTCGAGTTCGTTACGAACCTCGCGTTCACCTAATTGGCGGTATACCTGAACATTTAAAGAGCGATCTTGAATGGTTGGCATGTCATCTTGGATTTGCTTAACGGTACTGTGAACCAAAGTCTCTAGCCATTCGCCATTAGAGAAGCGTCGTGCATCTTCATTGGCGAACGTCAAAATACCATTATCATAAGTGGCAATTTTAGCTTCCACCAAATCACTTAACAGCATGTTTAGCTCGCGATAACCTTGTTGCTTCTCAGACAACCCCACATCAAGCCTCTGTTCTTTACGGCAAGTCGTTGCAAGGTAGTTCAATGTAGCAAGGCCAGGGCCGAGTTCTAGTGCATTACTTGCCCAGCGTTCGCCCAGTTCATAAAGCTTCTGATCAAGTTGAGGAGACAGCTGTACATCGCTGAACTCACCACGAGCACCGAACACCGTTAGGTAGTCGTCGATGGTAATACGGTCTTGTACTTGTGCATCTTCTTTGCCATTCGGATAAAGCCAGCACAGCTTGTCACTGTTTGGTTCAACAACAAAGATTGGCCAGTGGTAAGTACGAAATACTTCGTAGACAGAAAGTAGGCGGTGACGAAGACCACAACTTGCGTTGAGTTTCACTTCTTCTCCACGAGCTTTGAGGTCTTCAGCAAGGTTTTGGATAGACTCTTTAATTGCGGATGTATTTACGAGGGTAGGAATTTCGAAAAACTCACTGGTAATGTCGCGTTTTTGTAAAACGCTTTCTAAACGTTTGTACATACTGACTTGATTCTTGTCTCCGATAAACACGATGTGAGTACTGATCGTTCGGTTATCAAGTAGTGGGGTGAGCAAGCGAATGGGGTCTTGATCGATAATGCCAACATGAACAGCCATATAAATTCCTTATTAGCGGCTCGCTCATAAAGGTGAAAGATAAACGGAAAACAGCAAGCCTTAATAATCATATAATGACAAAGCTCATAAAAAACAAGGGCAACCCTTGATAAAAGTTGCCCTTGTTCAATTAGTTATCACTATTGGGTTAGATATCCCAACATTTTAGGTTCATATCTATAGATTCTTTGGTTACCTATAGTTTGAACTGATGAACTAAATCGCCTTGCTGATTCGCAAGTACTGTTAGGTTTTGGCTGGCTTCTGCAATCGACGACATTGCTTGGTAACTTGCATCAGCGATATGGTTGATGTCTTCGATGTTACGTGCGATATCGCCAGATGTTTCACTTTGCTCAGCGGCTGCTTGAGATATGTGTGTACTCATGTGGCTAATCTCTAGAATCAATGCTTGGATCTCTTCCATCGCACTGTTGGCACTTGAAGCTTGTTCAACCGACATGTCCATATCACTCATGCAGCTTTCAATCACATTGCTTGCTGTTTTCGAGCTTGATTGCAGATTGCTGATCATCGTCTCGATTTCCGAGGTCGATTGTGTGGTCTTTTGCGCCAGCACTCGAACTTCATCGGCAACGACTGCAAAGCCTCGACCTTGTTCGCCGGCGCGTGCTGCTTCAATCGCTGCATTCAATGCAAGTAGATTGGTTTGTTCAGCAATGCCGCGGATGACATCAAGAATCGATCCAATTTGGCTACTCATTTGTTGAAGTTCGCCCACCGCGCTGACCGATTCAGTAAGACGTGATTCAAGTTGATTGATAGTGCTGATATTGGTGTTCATGATCTGGCGACCAGACTCAGAAGCCGATTCCACTTGTTGAACCATAGTCAATGAACTTTGCGCGCTGTTCGCTACCTCTTGTACCGAGTGAGACATTTCTGTCATTGCCGTCGCGACTGTCGCTGTTTGCTCGCGCTGGCTGTTCAATTGAGCCTGAGTCTCTGATGAGGTTTTTTGGTTCACGCTTGCCGTTTTAGTTAGGTCATCTGAAGCATCATTCAACTTAACTAAGATATTGTGAAGGTTGTCGGCTAGGGTGTTTATGTGGCCACTTACACGACTGAACTCGTTGTTATAACGGATATCGATGCGTTGCGTCATATCACCTTCAGTTAAGCCTTCAAGTGTTTTCAGAATGCGTGTTAATGGCTCTCTTACACTGTTGGCAATATGGTATCCAATCGCTGCAGCAAACAGCGTCACCACAACGCCGATTGCGATGGCATTGAACAAACCCTTGTCGTAAATGCTGCTTGCGTCTGCCAATGAAGAGTTAAGTTGTTCTTCTGCGGTTACATTGAATGAATCAAGTACGGCCATGGCTTGGTCTACTTCAACGGCTAAGTTGGCAATGTTGACGTATAACGCTTGTTTCGCCTGTAAGTAGTTGTTGTGCTTGTCTAAGACACCGCCTTTTTGACCAACGTCTTTTGTGAATTTTTGAACTGACTCATCGAAGACATTTTTAAGTGCAGGTAATTGCGTTGATAGCCCGCGATAAGCGTAGTTAAGGTGAGTAACGGCCTTTTTGTTTTGGTTAACGGCTTTTTGCACAAATGCCACATCAGAACTAGCTAGCGCATCTGAAGTAATCACCTCAGCGTCTTGCAGTTTAATGAAGTAGCTTTTCGCCATTACTTTTACAGAAATGCTTTTTTGGTCAGCAACGTACTCTTTCATACCTACAGTCAATTCGGAGTGTAGACGTTGAAAATCACGTGATGCTTTTTGTACTTGTTCTTGTGCTTCGAACATTGCCACGTAGTTGTTCATCGCTTCATCGGCTTCGGCGAAGTAACGCTGTTCCATCGCTCTTAACTGGGCAATACGTTCAACAAGTGTAGCGTTGTTTTGACTCGCGGTTTCCAAGCTTCCAAGCACTTCAGAAAAAGAGTTTTGTGATGAGGCAAACTCTGTACGCATTGCAGACATACGCTCAGCGTTTTGTGTGGTTAGGAAGTCCTTGAATGACTTATCAGCAGAAAGTAGTTGAACACTTGTTTGATTTGAAAGCGCAACAAGTGGTAGTGAGGTTTCTGAGACACTCTCAAAATTGCTATGTATCTGATTCATGCTGTTCATCATGATGGTTATCGTGACTGCGAACATGATGATGATCAGTGCGAAACCAGCGTACATACGCTTGATCACAGATCCCTTCATGGCTTTCTCCCTAAATAAAATGCAGACCTAATGTCAGGTCAAAGTAAAACTAACAAAATTATCAGCATTCTATTGAGCTCGACTTACGCATTTTATGACGCACACGTCAAAAATAACCCTTACTTATAACCAACATGCCATTCTTGAGAGGTAAGGCTCGTTTTCTTTGATTTGAACGGTGTTTTTTATTATGCTTTAAAGAGGATTTATTGTGGTTTGTTGCGGCATAGCGCATACTCAAAACATTAAAAACTCAATGTTTTATCGGAGAAAAACATGGCTGAAGAAACCATCTTTAGTAAGATCATTAATAAAGAAATCCCTGCAGATCTACTATATCAAGACGACTTAGTAACGGCGTTTCGCGATATTAACCCTCGCGCGCCAAGTCATATTCTAATTATCCCTAACAAGCTGATTCCGACAACGAATGATGTTGAAGTGGAAGATGAAGCCATGATGGGGCGCATGTTTACCGTGGCTCGTAAGTTAGCAAAAGAAGAAGGCATCGCAGAAGATGGCTATCGTCTTATCGTAAACTGTAACTCTCACGGTGGCCAAGAGGTATACCATATCCACATGCACTTGGTTGGTGGTCGCCCGCTTGGACCGCTATTGATTAGCTAGTTGAACAATTAGTTGGTTAAGTGATCAGTTGGTTTAGTAAACATGTCGCTGAATGCTTAGCCAGTTAAATGATTGGCTTGTTGGATAAATTGTAGGTTATATGCCAACTTTAAACTTCATCTGTTGTCTGAATAACGGCATCAATTAGGCGAGGCGATACTTTTCAACGTATTTATTTTGAGAGTATTGATTCGCCATTAATCGTATAGAAGTTGGCATTTTAAACATGCACGGAGACGTTAAGTGAAGCAACAGTTTAGATTCGCTTCCATTGCCCTGCTATCGGCGTTGACTGCGGGATGCGCGAGTATGTCGGCAGGAAGTCTGTTCAGCCATTATAGCGCTCAAAACAAAGAGATATACCAAGCAGTGAAGTCTGGAGATTATTCAGAGGCTCAACAAGAGTTACCAGATTACGCAGCAGGAGACATTCTTGATAATTTTGAAAGGGGCAGAATTAACCTGCTTGATCAAAAGTATCCGGAGAGTAAGTCTTCGTTTGAGTTGGCCGACCAGGCAGTAAGAGATCAACAAAGCAAAGCCGTGATCTCAATCTCAGACAGTGCGACCAGCGTTGGTGCATTGGCTGTGAATGACAATATTACCGAGTATGTCCCGCCAGATTATGAATTGGGTTTTCTTCATCTTTATCTCGGCTTAAATTACTTGAAGAAAAACGATTTAGAAGGTGCGGTGATCGAAATGCGTCGCGCCAACCAAGTACAAGAACAAGCAAAGAAACAACGTGAAGCTGAGTTAGAAAGAGCAGCGAGTGATGCCAAGTCTCAAGGTTTATCAGCCAATGTAGGCAGCATTCTTGCGAATTACCCTGATGCGGGTAAAAAGCTGCAATCGGTACAAAATGCCTATTTGATGTTTTTGTCTGGGCTGCTTTATGAAGCATCAAATGATTTAAACAGTGCCTACGTTGACTATCGACGTGCTCTGGCCGTGATGCCAGAAAACCAAGAAATTATCGATAGAACAATGTCGACAGCCGCTCGTTTAGGAATGCGACAAGATTTAGCAACGCTAGAAAAGCGCTATAAGCAATCGTCGAAGCTTGGTAACGGACAAGGGCGAGTGATTGTGCTTCAAGAGCAAAGCGCAGTGCAAGCGATGGATAGTTGGCGACTAGATTTACCTATTTATGACAGTCGTGATCAGGGAGCAATATACTCTTTGGCGCTGCCATACTATCCAAACCAAAACGTCGAACGTTTTTCTGCTTTAAGAATCAATGGGCAGCCTTTGTCTGAAAGCTTAATTACTGACGTGAACGCGATGGCTCAGAATGATTTGTCTGAACGAATGACGAGTATCGTTATTCGCCAAGCGCTGCGTGTTGTGGCAAAAGATCGCATCCGTAAAGAAACCACTCAAGGTAACGATGTAGGTAACATTCTGTTTAATGTGTGGAACACCTTTACTGAGCAACCAGACACGCGCAGTTGGCAATCATTACCTGCCGAGATTAAGAGCAGCACGTTTGTAGCAAATAGTGGTCAATATACGTTAGAAGCAGGCGCTAAAACGTATGATTTCGATATACGAGAAGGGCAGACCACCTTGGTTTGGATTTCTCGACAAGGGAACAACGCAACAATGTGGCATAAACAGCTAGGGAGGCTGTAATGAAAAAGTGGTTAGTGAGCTTCGCAGCGGTTATGGCTCTGGCTGGGTGTGCTGATAATACAGCTGGCGTAAGAGTTGATAGCCTGACTCAGAACGTTTTCTTTGGTGACAAGGTATTGGGTAGCCGTTTATTGGTTGAAGATATCCGTACTGATCAAATCGATGGTCATACTAGAGGAATTGTTCGTTTGAACAGTAACTATAAAGGCGATCAAAATATCCTTTATCGTTTCTACTGGTACGACGATGCTGGTCTTGAGGTCAATTTAAAACAAGGTCCTTGGAAGCAAGCAATTGTTCGTGGTTTTGAAAGTATTTCGTTGTCGGAAGTGTCGGTAAACCCGAGCGCAACTCAGTTCCGAGTACAGTTCCGAGAGCAGTAAATCAGATTTAAGAAGCGGATCGATTGATTTGCCTATGTAAGTATTTAAGAGTGAGGGTGATGCCCCATTCAGTGATAAATTGAGGAAAGAAAATGAAAAAGAGTGTCATTGCGCTACTAGGTTTAGCGGTTATTTTAGGCGGTTGTTCGAACAAGGTAAGCTACGGTGATGCACAAGCTGTAGAAACCACGACAATCGATTTCGGTTCAACTGATCTTCAAACGATTGCTGGTGAGATGGTTGATAGCATGATGGCTTCAGGTTCAGTGTCTTACATTACTAGTGAGCAGCGTCCAATCGTGTTCGTAGAGCGTATTAAGAACAAAACAAGTGAGCACATCGATACTGAGTCAATCACTGACACTATCAGTACTAAGATGCTGAACTCTGGTAAGTTCCGTTTTGTTGATATGGACCGCGTAGAATCGGTTCGAGATCAACTGAACTTCCAAAACAATGATGAGCTTGTAAATCAAAGCTCAGCGATCCAGTTCGGTAAAATGGTAGGTGCTCAATACATGTTGTATGGCAATCTATCAAGTATCGTTAAGAAAGCAGGTAGCGATGAAGACGTATACTACAAAATGACAATGCGTCTAATGGATCTTGAGTCTGGCCTGATTGAATGGGCTGACGAGACTGAAATCCGTAAGCAACAATCTAAGAGCCTATTGGGTCTTTAATTTCGCTTACTCGCCAACCAAACGCAGCCAGTATTGATAGCGTCTAATCTTGGCTGCGCCTAGCTTGGTCACATGCCAATTCAATGTGTTATACGCTGTTAGTAAAAAGACACTGGCTTTTGGTTAGTGTCTTTTTTTATATGGAAATTAATACGTTATAGGGATGAGCAATGGCAATTTTTTCTTGGTCTGAAGCTAAACTTCTTGATACCAGTTTGAGTTCGCTTGATAGCCACTTCTCTGAACCACCCATTAGAGCACAGACTTTGACTGGCGGTTTGACTAATCGTTGTTGGAAATTGGTTTCAGCAGGGGGTACTGAGTATGTATGGCGTCCAATCACACCGATCACCAAAGCGTTTTTCATTTCTCGTCATGAAGAGTATCAAGTGCTCTCAACTATTGAACGCCTTGGTATAGGGCCAAGCCCTATCGTCATTAATGAGAGTGGGTTATTGGTCGAGTGGATTGCTGGCGATACGCTCTACGAAGGTTTAGATCTTGATGAATTATTGAAAACGTTGCTCTCAGTACATTTAGTTAACACCAAGCGATTACCCCTCCAACCATTTAGTTTTACTTCGCGAGTCGATCATTATTGGCTCCAGCTAGATGCTATTCACAATACTGAGGTTTACACTCAAATTTATCAACAATGGCGTATTGCTCCGAGTATTCCACATGTCGACTTATCTTTGTGTCATTTTGATTTAGGTGGATACAACCTAGTACGAAACAGTGACGGGATTAAGATCATTGATTGGGAATATGCCTCGTTAGCTGACCCAAGGCTTGATCTTACGTTAACCATTGCGGTTGCGGATGTCCCGGTGATTGAAGCCGTTAACAAGTACTGTCAACTAAGAGGGATCCATGATGTTCAACCATGGCTAGACGGTGTAGAAGCATGGTTACCAAGAAGTAGAATGATGGCGATGTTATGGTACTTACTGGCTCACCAACTGTGGGGCGATGAAAGTTACTTGCGCGAAGCAGAGGCACTCAGCTGCACTTTCTGCAGTTAGGATCACGTTTAGGAAGTGAAATATATAATTTCGGGGCTCTTCCCTTTAAAACCTTATTTTTCATGTTAGATTTATCTAAGCGTACCAGCATTCAACGGAGGAGGTACAAATGATTATTTACCTGCACGGCTTCGATTCTACAAGCCCTGGCAATCACGAAAAAATACTGCAGTTGCAATTCATTGATGATGACGTTCGTTTCATTAACTACAGTACTTTGCACCCCAAACACGATATGCAACATCTTCTCAAAGAAGTGCATAAAGTGATTGAACAATCAGATGATCCGCATCCTATTATCTGTGGCGTCGGTTTAGGTGGTTTTTGGTCTGAACGAATTGGTTTTTTGTGCGGCATTAAGCAGGTGGTGTTTAACCCTAACCTGCAACCTGAGAACAATATGGTTGGTCGAATTGACCGTCCAGAAGAGTATGAAGACATCGCAACTAAGTGCGTCGCGCAATATCGTATGAAAAATAAAGGACGCTGTTTAGTGGTGCTATCTCGTGAAGATGAAATTCACGATAATACTAAAACCGAAGCGGCGCTCGAAGATTACTACGACATTATCTGGGATGAGAAAGAGAACCATAAGTTCAAAAAAATCTCTCAACACCTTCAAGCAATGAAAGCCTTCAAAAACGCCTAATTACTTCGTTTTATTTTATAAAAGCAGCACCCATGAGTGCTGCTTTTTTACATCTGAAACTGTTGGGGTGATATTGATAAATCTGTTGTATATGGTTTATCGACGAGTTTGCGCAATCGTTAACTAATTCGTGCCGAATCCTCATTAAGGATAAGGATTTTTGTTGCGGTCATCTTTTTGCTATATATAATGTTCTGAAGCAAAATATTTTGATAAATATCAAGAAAAATTGAGAGCGAGTGATAAAACTTGCCCATTATTTGTGTTCTACCTCTCAGGCAGTCACCTTTTATCCATGTAAACAGGACTTCAAACCTGAGTTTGTTGTTCGTATCCCTCTAACTACTCGTGAGTTGCTGTTATTCGTTTTCGCAATTATTAGATAAGCCATAGCCTTTGAGCGCAGGCGAGTAGATACATAGAATTTATCGGTTGGAGTAATCGAGCCGAACCCCATTTATTCATTTTGTAGAGGATTGTCATTGTGACAAAAATTATCGTAGTAGGCGGCGGTGCTGGTGGTTTAGAACTAGCAACCAAGCTAGGCCGCACTTTAGGTCGTAAAAAACGTGCCCAGATTACTCTGGTAGACCGTAAAGCGAGTCACCTATGGAAACCATTACTTCATGAAGTAGCAACGGGTTCATTGGATGAAGGTGTTGATGCATTGAGCTATCGTGCGCATGCAAAAAACCATTACTTCGATTTTCAAATGGGCAGCTTGAACAACATCGATCGTGAGCGCAAAGTGATTGCACTGAGCGAGCTAACAGATGATCACGGTGAACTGCTTATGCCAAGCCGCGAACTTGAATACGATATTCTAGTGATGGCTTTGGGTTCAACGTCAAACGATTTCAACACTCCTGGCGTTCGTGATAACTGTATTTTCCTTGATAGCCCAGAACAAGCGCACCGTTTCCGTACCGAAATGAATAACCAGTTTTTAAAGCTGCACGCTAAGAACGGTCAAGGCACGGTAGATATCGCGATTGTTGGTGCTGGTGCAACGGGTGTTGAGCTTTCTGCAGAGCTACATAATGCAGTGAAAGAACTTCGTACTTACGGCTTTGGTGACCTAGATTCAAGCAAGCTGAACGTAAATCTTGTTGAAGCGGGAGAGCGTATCCTTCCAGCTCTACCTCCTCGTATTTCGAGTGCAGCACACTCTGAGCTAACTAAGCTTGGTGTAAACGTGCGTACCAACACCATGGTGACGCAAGCGGATTCTGAAGGCTTAACTACCAAAGACGGCGATAAGATTCCGGCACAAATCATGGTATGGGCCGCAGGTATCAAAGCACCAGATTTCATGAAAGATATTGGCGGTCTTGAGACTAACCGAATTAATCAACTGGTTGTTAAAAACACGCTGCAAACCACGCTTGATGACAACATCTTTGCTATCGGCGATTTGGCGCAATGTACGCAGGCGGATGGTTCATTTGTTCCACCTCGTGCACAAGCCGCTCACCAAATGGCAAGCTGCGCATTCACTAACATCATTGCTAAGATGAATGGTCGTGACCTGAAAGATTACGTATACAAAGATAAAGGCTCATTGGTTTCATTAAGCCGTTTCTCAACAGTCGGTAGCCTGATGGGTAACCTTACTAAAGGCTCTATGATGGTTGAAGGCCGTATCGCTCGTATCGTCTACATCTCTTTGTACCGAATGCACCAAATGGCACTGCATGGACTAATAAAAACATCGCTAATGATGTTGGTTGGTCGTATTAACCGTGTGCTTCGTCCAAATCTGAAACTTCACTAATCAGGTAAGCTTGTTAAAGGCATTACGTTGATAATAAAAAAGAGCTCTTCGGAGCTCTTTTTTAATTGTGTGTACCGTCATATCTGAAAATTGAACGGCTTATCATCTTTTAAAGCAGTAAAGCAGTAAAGCAGTAAAGCAGTAAAGCCGCAGTTAAGCAGTTGGCGGTAATACTGAGTAAACCACACCATCTTTTGGTTTGCCGTTAAAGACAAATCGATTCTTGGCAATCGTTTCTCGCTCAGCACCGCATTTCTCGATCAGTTTTTGACTTGGTAGGTTTTCTGTATCACATACAATCTCTAATCGTGTTAATTTCAGTTGAGCAAAGCAAAACTCAAATAATGCCTGCATCGCTTCTTTGGCGAACCCTTTTCTTTGAAATTGATCGCCAACCCAGTAACCCAAACTCGCCATATTAAAGGTATGGTAGAGCTCGTTGATGGCCACCATACCGACCAGTTTTCCGCTGCTGCGTTCGAAAATACCAAAGCCAAACGCATCGGCTTTAACCCAGTTTAAACGAGTCGCCAAAATAAATTTTTCGGCTTCTACGATAGAAAACGTGTCATGACACCAATCAACCCAAGGAAACAAGCTTGGAGATGATTGAACCAATTGAGCAAACTCTGGAGCATCACAAGCTTCAATTATCTTGAGATTGAGATGTTGTGTGTTGATTTGAAAATCAGGGCTCATAAGAAGTACCAAATAAAGAGAGTACTTATAAAGTAAAGTACTTAACAAGACGCCCTCGCAATGGAGGGCGTCTTGAATTGTTATTTATGTATAGTTGGAGCGTTATTTGATAGCTATTTAGCTAGGCCCAAGAACTCAAGCTAAAGCGCTAAGAATCAAATAGCCCTCTAGGCAAAGCCAATTAGCTTACTGCGCTACGCGGCGAACTTGGATCACCATACCTAAAAGCGGATGGTCTAGGTAGTGAGTTTCTGTACTGCGCATACGACGTTTTTGGTCCATACGGTAGCTTTTGAGGAATTCTTCTACTTCAACGGTAGGTGAAACCTCCGTAAGGTTACCGACTTGAACATTGCTTTCTGCGCCGCTTACTGGTGAGTCTAGTTCGATTTGTTGTTCTTGTAGAGTCACTTCACGAACACTTGGTGCTTTTAAATCCAATGTCGTTTCAGCGTATAGGTAATGCTGAACGTAGATTTGTAGCTTGCCGTCTAATTCGTATAGTGGCTTATCAATAGTCTCTTCTTGGAAGCCATCAGCACCTGTCGTGGTAGCTGTGGTGGTTGTAACCGCACCTTTTTCAGAACCATCGACATTAAATTCTTTAGAAAAATCTTTACCTGCTTGAATGTGGAAAACAGGTGCAGAGCTCTTACCTTGGTCACCTTGACGCCAAGCCGTATGCATTAGAACTTCAAACCCCGCGTGTTTACGCAGTTTGTCTTTCTGAGGCGTTAGTTTATATTCCGAGTAAGGAAGCATTTGTACACCTTTCTTTGCTCGATACTGGGTGTCTTGAAATGAACCAACGCGCTCAAGTGAAATTTTAGGCTGTGTGTTTGGCCAAGATTCGTTCACTTTCTCTGCATCAACTGCGCGCTTAAAAATGATCACTTCTATATCAAATTGTCTCTGAGCCAAACTTGGCAATGAGACGAACAATAGTAGCAGTGGGATCAGTCTTTTCATTTTTACTCCGTCTTCCAACCGATCTGTCGGTTGGATAATTTATATGTGCAAGTGTATTGGGTCTTATGCTGATGGCAGTAAGTTCTGTCTGAATTCGCCCAATAGATCACTAACAAATTGAATTCGTTTCCGTCTGTCGACCAATGGTACCGTAAACTTGAACTTAGTTGGTCCTTCCATTGAAAACTTTTGCGGTTGAGATTGCAACAGTTTAACAAGGTAGGTTGGGTTTATGTCAGCGTCTGGGTAGAATTCTAAGAATCCACCCTTTTCGTGAGCCTCAATTTTCTTCACCTTGATAGACGCTGCGGATAATTTAAGCTCTGAAACCGATAACAAGTTCTTGGTTGCATCAGGTAGAAGACCGAAGCGATCAATTAACTCGACTTTCAACTCGGCTAACTCATCGGTATCACTTACGCTCGCGATACGTTTGTACGTAGACAAGCGGGTATTGATGTCCGGGATATAATCGTCTGGCAATAGTGCAGGTAGACGCATCTCAATTTCTGTTTGTTCACGCAATAAGTCATCAAGTGATGGTTCTCGACCCTCTTTCAATGCTTCAACGGCTTGTTCGAGCATTTCCATGTAAAGCGTAAAGCCGACCGACTGAATCTGACCGCTCTGTTCATCACCTAACAGCTCACCTGCACCACGAATCTCTAAGTCATGGGTTGCGAGGGTGAAGCCTGCGCCTAGGTCTTCTAAAGAAGCAATCGCATCTAATCGCTTGATTGCATCTTTCGTCATTGCTTTTGGATGTGGCGTTAGCAAGTAAGCATAAGCTTGATGGTGAGAACGACCCACACGTCCACGCAGTTGGTGCAATTGTGCTAAACCAAGGTTATCGGCTCTGTCCATCAAAATGGTGTTTGCCGTAGGTACATCGATACCGGTTTCAATAATCGTGGTACAAACCAACAAGTTAAAGCGTTGATGGTAGAAGTCATTCATGATGCGCTCTAGCTCTCGCTCTCGCATCTGACCATGAGCAACAGTGACACGTGCTTCTGGGATCAGTTTTTGCAGTGACTCAGCCGTCTTTTCAATGGTGTCTACTTGATTGTGTAAGAAGTAAACTTGACCACCACGCATGATTTCACGCAGCACCGCTTCTCTGACGATGGCATCATCATTTTCGCGAACGAAGGTTTTTATCGCCAAGCGTCGAGCTGGTGGTGTTGCGATGATTGATAAGTCACGCATGCCGCTCATCGCCATGTTTAATGTACGAGGAATAGGTGTGGCGGTTAGCGTTAGGATATCGACATCCGCACGCATGGCTTTCACTTTCTCTTTCTGACGCACACCGAAGCGGTGTTCTTCATCGACGACTAACAAGCCAAGATCTTTAAACTTGAGGTCACTAGAAAGTAACTTGTGAGTACCCACTAAGATGTCGACTTTACCGTCGGCGACATCTTGCATGATCAATTTCTGTTCTTTAGCCGACTTAAATCGCGATAGCACTTCGACACGTATCGGTTGGTTCGCGAAACGGTCGCGGAAGTTTTCAAAGTGTTGCTGAGCAAGTAGCGTCGTTGGTACTAACACAGCCACTTGTTTGCTGTTGTCGGTACATACGAATGCCGCGCGCATCGCGACTTCGGTTTTACCAAAGCCAACGTCACCACACACTAAGCGATCCATTGCTTTTGCTTGGCACATGTCAGACATAACGGCATTGATCGCCATTGCTTGGTCATCGGTCTCTTCAAATGGGAAACCCGACTTGAAGGTCGCGTATTGGCCACGGTCGAGTACAAACTTGTAGCCAGGTTTTAGCTCGCGCTTGGCGTAAACATCAAGCAGTTCGGCTGCAACGTCACGGACTTTCTCTGCCGCTCGTTTACGAGCCTTCTGCCAGGCTTCACCACCGAGTTTATGTAGCGGTGCAGAATCTTCAGCGCCACCAGAGTAGCGGCCGATTAAGTTCAGAGAAGCAACAGGTACGTAGAGCTTGGCATCATTTTGATACTCAAGCGTTACGTATTCGGTTTTCATTCCACCGGCTTCTAATGTTTGCAGGCCAATATAGCGACCAATACCGTGGTCAATGTGAACAACGGGCTGACCCGGTTTAAGTTCGGCCAAATGACGGATGACGGTGTCGCTGTTAACGCTTTTTTTGTCTTTTTTGCGGCGCTGAACAACACGATCACCCAACAGGTCGCTTTCACAGATCAGGGCGATATTTTGCTCTTCGTGGATAAAGCCATGCTCAGCAGAACCGAGGATCAGGCTGAACTTGTCTTTGCCTTTAATTGCCGCGTCGAGGTTTTCAACTTCGCTTGGACGAATTTTGATGCCTCGAAGCAATTCACTTAGGGCTTCACGGCGGCCTTCAGACTCAACCGAAAAGACCACTTTGCCGTCGAAGGCTTCAGTGAACTTTCTTAGGTTTGCGAGTGGCTCTTTGTTCTGATGTTGAACACTGAGATCCGGTAGAGGCGCAATAGGTAAATTGACACGTCCGGCTTTCTCTTCAATCGTGTCTAAGCTCAGACTGACCTGTGGCTTCTGTTTGAAATGCGCGAATAGTTCGTCTTTTTTCAGCCAAAGTTGCTCAGGTGTCAGCAGTGGTCGTAATGGATCGACACCGCGCTGTTCGTATCGGTGAGCCACGTCGGTTAGGAAAGCATCAACTGCAGTTTCGACATCACCGAGAATTAAGATTTGCGCTTCGTCGGCAACATAGTCGAATAAGGTTTCGGTATGCTCGAAAAACAGGGGCTGCCAATATTCAATACCAGCAGGCCAAGTGCCTTTAGAAACTTGCATGTAGACAGATTCTGGTTCGCGGCGGGCATCGAACTGTTGACGCCAGCGAATGCGGAAATCTTCAATGGCACTTTCTGAGGTTGGGAACTCGTGAGCAGGCAGCAGTCGGATCTCGGAAATGTCTTCGATCGATCGTTGGTTCTCAGGATCGAAAGTACGAATTGTGTCGATTTCGTCATCGAAAAAGTCGATACGATAAGGATCTTTACTGCCCATCGGGAACAGGTCAAGAATCGAACCACGGCTTGCGTATTCACCAGGGCCAAATACCTGATCAACGTAGCGATAGCCCGACTTTTCAAGTTGAAGACGCAGTTTCTCTAACGAGTACAGATCGCCTGTTTTTACCATTAGAGTGTGTTGTAACAAAAAGTCACGCGGCGACTGACGCTGCAGTAGCGTGCTGATCGGAACGATCGTGATGCCATCTTTTAGTGTCGGTAGTGCATAAAGGCGCGCGATACGGTCAGAAATGATCTCTTGGTGTGGCGAGAAGCTGTCGTATGGTAGTGTTTCCCAATCAGGAAATAGAGCAACTTCTGCCGCTGTAAATTGTTCAATTTCAGATTGAAGTTTAAGCGCAATTTGTGGGTCCGGAACAGCCAATAAAGTATGGCTATTGTGTTGCTCTGCGAGTTTGGCAATGGCAAGAGCGAGAGACGAACCAACGAGGTTACCGATGTGCTTTTTGTCACCGGCTCCTTTGAGTGTAGGTAATGTAAAAATAGATTGTTTAGTCATGTTTATTTACTTGTTATCTCGTTCTAAAGAGCGTTGACGCAAGAGCTTTTGCTGTTGATGAAGCGCCGCTTTGATGAGCAGATCTTGGTCTGTATCGCGAAGGTGAGCATATTTAAATTTGATTTCGAAACCTGAATCTTTAGCTTCGCTAGCAAACACTTCCGCATAACAATAAATGGCAGCCGCTGGGTGTTCTAAAAAAAGCTTGGCTTTTACCAAACGACCCGGTTCTATGTCTGCTTTTGAAAAACAGGAAAACTGACTCGCACCGAATGAGTAGGTGTGAGTTCGAAACTTCTCATCATCTTGTTGCGATAACATGAAGCTCAACAAGAGGTTTAACTTAGAGTTTTGCGCGTCTAATAAGCTGGTGATATTCTTCAAGTCGCTATTTTTCAGTTCAGCACGAGCACTGTCGGCTAACAGGTCCAACTGGCTAAATTCACTTGCCACAACAAAGGGAGCAGGGATCTCGGATTCGAACTGAATTTGAGAGGGTAAAGTGAAGTTACTTTCCATTGGCTCTATATTAGCAGTAAGGCTGTGGTGAACGGTGAAAAACTCTTGTTCTGTCATGCGTTAGTTCCTTGAAGTGATCTATTGATTATCGCTATGTGGCCGCAGTAATCAAGGTCAGTTAATTGAAAGTCCTAAATAGTTGTTTGAAATTTGTCGATTTGACAAGGTTCTGTTTTTCAAGCCTAACTAATTGAGTTAATTCACTCTATATTTTCAATTACCCCCTACACAGTAACAGCAATACCCGTTACATTAACCCGCATCCCTTTTTGATGGTTCAAAGTATGTTTCATCCTATTTCAGTGTTTGTTGGCCTGCGTTATTTGAAAGGCCGTTCAGGTGATCGCTTTAGCCGTTTTGTTTCTTATATGTCGACAGCAGGTATCACCATTGGTGTGCTGTCTCTGATTACTGTTTTATCGGTAATGAATGGATTCGAAGCGCAGTTAAAAGACCGAATTCTTGGCGTTCTTCCTCAAGCTGTGGTTTATGAGCAAGGAGGGACGACCTCTTTTTCTGAACAAGCGCCAAGCTTTGCAGAGCAGATTTCTCTCAATGGTCATGTTGAGCCGATTGTACGCAGTGAGGCGGTAATTCAAAGTCCGGCTCAACTGTCTGCAGGCCTTTTGATTGGCATCGAACCTAATTCAGATGACCCTCTTCAGAACCACTTGATTGCGGGTAGATTGTCTTCACTGAAAGCGGGTCAGTATCAGTTGTTCCTTGGCCATACTTTGGCGAGAAACTTGAAAGTATCTATGGGTGACAAAGTTCGCCTAATGGTGACCAGTGCTAGCCAATATACGCCTCTAGGACGAATCCCAAGTCAAAGAAACTTCACAGTAGCGGGTATTTTCAATACGGGATCTGATATCGATGCTCAATTGATGGTGACAGATATCCAAGATGCCGGGCGTTTGATGCGTTACAAGTCTGACACGATTTCAGGTTGGCGACTGTTTTTTGATGACCCGTTTGAAGTAGCAAAATTATCAAACCAGCCTCTGCCTGAAGGTTGGGTATGGAGCGACTGGCGTGATCAACGCGGTGAACTATTCCAAGCCGTTCGCATGGAAAAAAACATGATGGGTTTGATGCTTGGGCTGATCATTGGTGTTGCTGCATTCAATATTATCTCCGCACTTATCATGGTGGTGATGGAGAAACAGTCTGAAGTGGCTATTCTTAAAACCCAAGGCATGACCGATGGTCAAGTGATGGGGATTTTCATGGTTCAAGGTGCCAGCAGTGGCGTTATTGGCGCGTTATCTGGTGGTGTATTAGGTATTATCTTAGCCATGAACCTAAATACTATTTTAGAAGCGATGGGCGTGGCTCTGTTCTCGTTTGGTGGGCAACTGCCAATCATGATCAACCCAGTTCAAATCGCCGTTGTTGTGGTGTTGGCTATTGCACTTAGCCTGATTGCCACTGTGTTCCCTTCTTATCGTGCATCATCTGTGAAACCTGCTGAGGCCCTTCGTTATGAGTAATTTTCTTCAATGTAATGATATCCGTAAAACGTACCGTGAAGGCTCGTTGGATACAGAGGTTCTTAAGGGAGTCAGCTTTGAAATCGAAAAAGGTGAATTGGTTGCTATCATTGGTACCTCTGGTTCCGGTAAAAGTACCTTACTGCATATCCTTGGTGCGTTAGATGATGCTTCGGCGGGCAGTGTGAGCTTTCTCGGGCAAGACTTAGCATCTTTGAGTTCGAATAAGCAGGCGAAGCTTCGCAACCAACATCTCGGCTTTGTTTATCAATTCCATCACCTTCTTTCGGACTTTTCAGCGTTGGAAAATGTGGCAATGCCTCTGCTTATTGGAGGCGAGAAACCAGCTAAAGCAAAAGAAGAAGCACAACGTTTACTAGATAAAGTGGGGCTAAGTCATCGTGTCGACCACCGACCTTCAGAGCTTTCTGGTGGTGAAAGACAACGAGTGGCGATTGCACGAGCTTTAGTTAACAAACCCGCGTTAGTGTTAGCGGATGAGCCGACAGGTAACCTCGACCACAACACCGCACTCTCTATCTATGACTTAATGCGCGAATTGAACCACGAATACGATACTGCTTTCTTGGTTGTAACGCATGATGGTGAGCTTGCGGGTAAGATGGACCGCCAACTGCACATGCAAGACGGTTTATTGGTTAACGTAGAAAAAGAGGAGAGCTAAGTGTTTTCTTCTTTATCTCTGTTGATAGGCGGCCGATTTAGTCGAGCAAAGCAACGAGACAAGATGGTCTCGTTCATCTCTTTGTCTTCGACGATCGGTATTGCTGTCGGCGTCGCGGTGATCATCATTGGTTTATCTGCGATGAATGGCTTTGAGCGTGAACTGCAGTCCCGAGTACTTTCTGTTATCCCGCATGGAGAATTTGAGGGAGTCAATGAACCTGTGACACGTTGGGAGCATGTGATCGAGCAAGCGACCCAACATGATGATGTGGTAGCGGCTGCGCCTTATGTGAAAATTACTGCGCTTGCCGAAAAAGGCAAAGAGCTCAAAGCAATTGAAGTTCGCGGTGTTGATCCACAACTTGAACAACAGGTATCAAGCCTATCGAGTTTTATCGATAAACAAGCTTGGAGCGAGTTTAAGGCAGGACAACAACAGATCATTCTGGGCTCTGGTGTAGCGAATGTGTTGGGTGCGAAAGTGGGTGATTACCTGACTTTGATGATTCCAACGGTAAACGGTTCTGTGAAGGTTCAGGCGCCAAAGCGTGTTCGCGTTAAAGTGGTAGGCTTGCTGACTCTAAATGGCCAAATAGACCACAGCTTGGCTCTAATCCCTATTGGCGATGCTCAAGTTTACGCTAACTTAGGGGAGGCAGTGACTGGGGTTTCTTTAAAAGTGATCGATGTTCTGAATGCAAACTCGATTGTGCGTGAAGTTGGCAATCAGCTTGACGTGTATGTGTATCTTCGCAGCTGGCAACAGAAGTTTGGTTTCTTATACCGCGATATTCAGTTGGTTCGCACCATCATGTATCTAGTAATGGTACTGGTTATCGGTGTGGCTTGTTTCAATATTGTCTCGACTCTAATGATGGCAGTAAAAGACAGAGCATCAGAAATTGCCATTTTAAGAACCATGGGCGCATCGGATGGACTTGTGAAACGCATTTTTGTTTGGCAGGGCGTGTTTTCGGGCGTATTAGGTAGCTTAATTGGCAGTGCGATAGGTGTCTTAGTCGCGCTTAATCTAACGACTATTATCAAAGGGCTTGAGAAGCTTATTGATCACCAATTTTTGTCCGGTGATATCTATTTTGTCGACTTCTTGCCTTCGCAGCTCGATATGACAGATGTTGTTGTCGTTTCTGGTACTGCTATTGTTCTGAGCCTACTGGCTACGTGGTACCCAGCATCACGAGCGGCTAAGTTGAACCCAGCAGCGGTGCTTAGTTCAAAATAACATGTCTTATTAATAGCCTTGGTTCTTAATAAGGAATAAGCCGCACTTCGACAGATATAAAAAAGGATCCCTAGCGGGATCCTTTTTTATTGAATTCAAACTGTAATATTTACAACTCTGATTACATAGCAATCTTGTAGAGATCCGTGACTCATCTGATTTTTACTGTTGTCCGTTTAAAATAACGAGTAAATGAGTATAGGTTCAATACCTTGCTTGTCGCTTCTTCCAACTTCTTACTACTGAGTAACGCCATAAACCTCGAATACCAAAGTAGCCAATCATTGCTGAAACCACACCACAAATCAGACAACCCAGTAAGAATGGTGGCCCGATTGTGCTCATTTGCGCCAAGATGAAATCCCAAGACAGTTCGAAATGAAAAGCTTGAGGCGGAACATGCATCACAAACGCTCCGACTTTATAAGCAAAGTAGAAGAGTACTGGCATGGTGACCGGGTTGCTGATCCAAACGAGTGCGACGGCCAAAGGTAGGTTCACGCCACATGCGACAGCAAGACCAGCAGACATAATCATTTGACTTGGAAGAGGGACAAACGCCATGAATAACCCAACAGCAAACGCACCAGCCGCAGAGCGACGATTAAGGCACCATAAGTTGGGGTTGTACAAAACATTGCCAAAAACTTTCAATGCTTTCTGACGCTTGATTAGCTCATGGTCAGGCATAAATCGTTTAATAAACTTTCTTGGCATAGGAGGAAGCTACTCTCTTGTTTAACTCTTGGTTCTTGATTTCATTCGCTGTGACAGTTGTGTCAGCTAGCTTTTGGCCTGTGATGCCACATTGGGTTTGGGCACCATTGATGCTGTTGTTACTTTTAGCATCAACAAAGTATAGCGTTTTCCGGAGAGCAAGAGGTTCAGTAACAGCCTTGATACTAGTTATCTGTCTAGGGAATGTGATTGAAATGCAGACAAGTCGATTATTTCAATCAGGGCAGAATACTACCATAAATGCGTCAGTTGTTAGCCTTTTTAGTGAAAATAGCCATGGTTTTGAAAGCGTAATAGTAGCTAGATCAATTGGCGGCGAAAAATTAATCTTCCCTCAATTGATAAAACTGAGATTATTTACTCCATTCAAGTTAACGCTTGGAGACCGTGTCTATTTATCGATGTCAATAAAGCCCGTATGGGGCAAACTCAATGAAGCGGGCTTTGATCTCGAAAAGCATCTGTTTAGTGCTGGAGTGGTGGCCAACGCAAGTTACCGAGCAGAGACTAAATATCGAATTCACTCAAGCACCAACTTACGTTCTCAGTGGTTTGAAAGCAGTTTAGAAAGATTGAGCCAACTAGCGAATGCCGACCTCATTATGGCGTTGAGTTTTGGTTATCGAGACCTTATTCCGCCCCAGCGATGGGATTTGCTTAAAAGCAGTGGGTTGATTCACTTGATGGCTATTTCTGGATTGCATATCAGTATAGCCTTCGGCATTGGTTATCAGTTGGGGAAGTTAGTTAGATTATTATCCCCTCAGCTTCTTTGGCTACCTACACTGTTCGGGTTAGGGTTGGCGTACTTTTACAGTTGGTTTGCTGGCTTTACATTACCGACGTTAAGGGCGCTTGTGATGTGTGTTATCGCAAGCTATTTCTTGTGGCGTGGTCAAAATATCAGCTTGGTCCGTTATGTGGCTTTAAGTCTGTGCGTGGTCTTATTGATTTGGCCATTCTCAGCATTGTCGAGTAGCTTTTGGTTGTCCTTTGGTGCCTTGGGCGCTGTTCTCTATATTGCTTCAAACAATGCCCCATCTTCTTTAGATGTCACGCTTACGAGCCGAGTATTACAACTCATCAAAATACAGCTAATGCTGACAATACTTATCGCTCCCTTTTCTATGTTGTTCTTTGAAGGGGTTAGCCTGATCTCGGTTTTCTATAACTTACTACTTCTGCCTTGGGTATCGTTGGTAACGATTCCATTATTGTTTTTGGCAATGTTTATCAGTTTCTTATCTGAGTCGGTATTCGGTGCAAGTGGATCAGTGTTGTTAGCAAGCGAGTGGGAGTTGTTAGGCAAGGGCTTTGCTGGTCATTTGTGGGAGCTGGTTGATTTGTCGCTTGAGCCCCTTGTCTTTAGCCTGCCATTTTCGGAAAGGTTTTGGATTCAAGTTGATAACCACACCATTGAGCTATCTGTATTACTCATCTTGTTTTTCGGTTTTTGTAGCCGATACCTCCAACGAACGTTATCGATATTTGTCGTTATAGTCTTTGTATTGTGGTGGGAGTTTGGCAAGTTCAAGCATGACACATTAAGAATTGATATTTTGGATGTTGGACATGGACTGTCTTTGGTTTTGGAAAAGAACACTCAAGTTGTAGTCTATGACCTTGGTAACGTGTGGCCTGGGGGCTCAATTGTAGAGTCTTTACTGATCCCTACTTTAAATCAGAGGGGAATTCATGAATTGGACGGTGTTATTGTTAGCCATTTTGATTCCGACCATGCTGGTGGCTATCCGGCGTTACTTGAAAACTACACGCCAAAGTGGGTAAGGGTCAGTCAGAGTTTCAATGAACAAACTCATCTTAATACTCAAGCCCAGCTTAATCTTCAAGCATGTATTCTCGGAGAAAGTTGGAACTGGCAAGGTGTCGATTTTAAGGTTTTATGGCCACCTCAAAGAGCGAAGAGGGCGTACAACCCACATTCGTGTGTCGTAAGGCTTTCTGCTCCCGCTTCAGAGTTCTCAATGTTGCTCACTGGTGATATTGAATTGGTCAGTGAGTGGTTACTTTCTCGTGAAGGTGACCAACTTCGAAGTGATGTCATGTTGGTTCCACATCACGGTAGTGACTCATCGTCGATCAAGTCCTTTATTAAAGCCGTATCTCCTCAACTAGCGATAGCTTCTCTGGCCAAAGGTAATCAATGGGGAATGCCGAACGAATCAGTTGTCGGACGGTATAAAGAGGCGGGGAGTGTTTGGCTTGATACTGGAGAGAGTGGGCAAATAACCATCACTCTTAGTGAAGAAGGTTGGCAATATCATGCGATTAGAGAACAACAAGGCGGGCAGTGGTATAGGCAGATGCTTCGTAAGGGAGTAGAATAGATAGATTATTGTGAGAAAATTAAGCGATTCTATGTCAACACAAACAGATGAAACTACCTGGGTCACATTTAAAAGACTTTGGACTTATATTCGACTATATAAGGCAGGCCTAGGTGTTGCGGTTATTGCGCTTATTATAAATGCCGTCTCTGATACCTATATGATTTCCTTACTAAAGCCGTTACTTGATGAAGGCTTTGGTAATGCTGAATCTGACTTTTTACGCACGCTTCCAATTATCATCTTTGTCATGATGTTCGTTCGTGGCGTCAGTGGTTTTGTGTCAACCTATTGCTTGAGCTGGGTCTCTGGCAATGTGGTGATGGAAATTCGTCGAAAAATCTTTAGCCATTTCATGCATATGCCGGTTTCTTTCTTTGATAAAGAACAGACAGGCGCATTGTTATCTCGAATTACGTACGATTCAGAACAAGTGTCTGCTGCCACCAGTAAAGCGTTAGTCAGTATTGTTCGTGAAGGTGCAAGTATTATTGGCTTACTGACGCTGATGTTCTGGAATAGTTGGCAGTTGTCTTTGGTGTTATTCGCTGTAGCGCCTCTTGTCGCGTGGGCGATCAGTATCGTATCGAAGCGATTCAGAAAGATCTCCAAGAATATGCAAACCAGTATGGGTCATGTTGCTTCTTCAGCTGAACAAATGCTGAAAGGGCATAAAGTGGTTCTAACTTACGGTGGTCAAGACCTAGAAAAACATCGCTTTGATAAAGTTAGTAATCAAATGCGCCAACAAAGCATGAAACTAATCACTGCTCAAGCGGCTGCTAACCCAATCATTCAGATGATCGCGTCAGTGGCGATTGTTGTTGTTCTATTCCTTGCTAGTGTTGACTCTATTAAAGCTGAGCTTACCCCTGGTACGTTTACCGTTGTCTTCTCTGCAATGTTTGGTTTACTGCGTCCGCTAAAAGCATTAACCAACGTAACGTCTGAATTCCAACGTGGTATGGCAGCAAGTACCACTCTATTTGGTTTGATGGATCTAGATACAGAGCAAAATAAAGGTACGTTGAAGCCTGAAACGGTAACGGGTGAAGTTGCGGTTAAAGATGTGACTTTTACCTATGACGGAGCAGAGAAACCAGCACTCGACAAGGTGAGTTTCAAAATTCCCAAAGGTAAAACGGTTGCACTTGTTGGGCGTTCAGGTTCGGGCAAGAGTACCATTGCCAACCTGTTTACTCGTTTTTATGACGTAGATTCAGGCTCTATCGAACTTGATGGACATGATATTCGTGATTACGAATTGAGGAATCTACGTGAGCACTTTGCCCTTGTTTCTCAGAATGTGCACTTGTTTAACGACTCGGTAGCGAACAACATCGCGTATGCAGCTGAAGAAAAATATTCTCGCGAACAGATTGAACACGCGGCTAAACTTGCTCATGCGAGTGAGTTTATTGAGGGCATGGAAAATGGCATTGATACGGTTGTAGGTGAGAATGGTGCGAGTCTTTCTGGTGGACAAAGACAGCGGATTGCGATTGCACGAGCTTTATTGAGAGATGCCCCTGTGTTGATTCTTGATGAAGCAACGTCTGCACTGGATACAGAATCAGAAAGAGCCATTCAATCTGCCCTAGAAGAGCTACAAAAAGACAAAACAGTACTGGTGATCGCTCACCGACTATCGACCATCGAGCAAGCTGATGAGATTTTAGTGGTTGATGACGGTCACATTGTCGAAAGAGGTGCACACGCTGAGCTAATTGCACATGATGGCGCTTATGCTCAACTGCACCGAATTCAGTTTAGCGGATAAGATTAGGTCTTGTTGTGATCGAAAAGATTTGGTTTAACAATCACCCGTTAAAATACATTCTCTGGCCGTTATTATGGCCATTGAGTTTGCTGTTCAAAATGATCAGTAGCCGACGTCGTGACGCTTATCTATCGAGGAAAAAAGAGACCTACCGTCCACCATTGCCTGTGATTGTTGTTGGTAATATTACTGCTGGTGGCAATGGTAAAACACCGGTTGTGATTTGGTTGGTCGAGATGCTGCAGGCTAACGGCTTTAAACCCGGAGTCGTTTCCCGAGGCTATGGGGCAAAAGCACCAAGCTACCCGTTAGTGTTGGATGAGAGCACGCCGGCTGAACATTCTGGTGATGAACCTCGTTTAATCAGAAAGCGAACGGGTGCGCCTGTAGCGGTTGACCCTGTGCGTGCAAACGCGGTGAAAGCTTTATTGAATGAAGGTGTTAATGTCATTATCACTGATGATGGCCTTCAGCATTATGCACTTGAACGCGATATTGAGTTTGCGGTTATCGATGGTGCGAGACGCTTTGGTAGTGAATGCCTCATTCCTTTGGGTCCGTTAAGAGAGCCAGTATCTCGTTTAGATGACGTAGACTTTTTGGTTAACAATGGCGGTGAAGTGCAGGGACGGGAGTTCTCTATGTCTTTGCTACCAAGCCAAGCTGTTAACCTTAAGACGGGTCAGAAAGTACCAGTAGAAAAATTGCAAAAGCTGGTGGCTTTTGCTGGTATTGGTCATCCACCGCGCTTTTTTAAAACATTAGAAGATCTTGATGGTGATGTGGTTTTCACACAGGGTTTCGCCGACCATCAAGATTTCGATAAAGATGAACTTTATGCCTTAGCAAAGAAAGGTATGAATATGATTATGACAGAAAAAGACGCTGTAAAATGCGAAGAATATGCGCAAGAGAACTGGTGGTATCTTCCGGTATCTGCGCAGTTCGATGAAGATTCGCAACAGCAAATTTTAAAAAGAATAAAAGAGGTTATGGAATACTATGGATCACCGTCTGCTTGAGATCGTTGCTTGCCCTGTATGTAAAGGTAAACTAACTTTTGACAAGGATAAGCAAGAGCTTGTTTGTAAAATTGATCGCCTTGCTTACCCAATTAAAGAGGGTATTCCTGTTCTTTTAGAACCTGAAGCTCGCACCGTTTCAATGGATGAGGGTAAATAATGTCGTTTACGGTTGTCATTCCGGCAAGATATCAATCGAGCCGTTTGCCAGGAAAACCATTGGCTGATATTGGTGGAAAGCCGATGATACAATGGGTTTACGAGCAGTCAATGAAGGCGGGTGCTGATAACGTTATTATCGCTACCGATGACGCTCGAGTTGAGAAAGCGGTTAAAGCATTTGGTGCGACCGTTTGTATGACATCTCCGAATCACGAATCAGGTACAGAGCGTTTAGCTGAAGTGATTGAAGTGATGAACATTCCTGATGACCATATTATCGTGAATGTTCAGGGGGATGAGCCACTAATCCCACCTGCGATTATTAATCAGGTTGCGAATAACCTCGCGAACAGCACAGCACCAATGGCAACACTCGGTGTGGAAATTACTCATGCTGATGAAGTGTTTAATCCAAATGCTGTTAAAGTTGTGACCGACAAAGACGGTTACGCTCTGTATTTTAGCCGAGCAACCATCCCTTGGGATCGCGATGCTTACGCTAACAATGGCACCGCTGCGAAGTCTCCTTTACTACGACACATTGGTATCTATGCTTACCGAGCTGGGTTTATCAATACGTACATTAATTGGGAGCCTAGTACGCTAGAACGTATAGAGTGCTTGGAGCAATTGAGAGTGCTTTGGTACGGCGAGAAAATTCACGTAGACGTAGCAATGGAAGCTCCTGCAGCTGGCGTGGATACTCCAGAAGATTTGGAAGCGGTTCGTGCCATTATTGGTTAAGCTTCTTTGAGTCTCCATACAAGATCTCTAAGCCTCGTCAATGACGGGGCTTTTTTATATCAAGACAAAGCCGGTGCGAGTCTTATTGACCTAAGGTGATTGATATTGAGTCGGTTGCATTCGTTGATGCATCATCAAGTTTGAATTATCTGAGATTTACCTCGCTCGACTTTCAATTTTTCTCTATAATATGCCGCCTACAAAGTAGTGGCTAATTGCTAGTACATAATAAAACTTACGACAAAACGTGGAGTAAAAGATGCCTTCTCAAAGCCCAGTGATTACGGTTGATGGACCAAGTGGTGCAGGTAAAGGTACCCTGTGTATGTTACTAGCAGATAAGCTAGGCTTTCATCTTCTAGACTCAGGTGCTATCTATCGCGTATTGGCTTTAGCAGCAATTCACCATGGTGTGGGTACTGAATCAGAAGATGTTTTGGTGCCGCTTGCGACCCATCTAGATGTTCAGTTTATTGCTGAAGGCGATTTGGTTAAGGTTATCCTTGAAGGTGAAGATGTGTCTGGTGAGCTTCGTAAGGAAGAGACTGGTATGGCGGCTTCAAAAGTGGCTGCCTTACCTCGCGTTCGTGAAGCACTGCTTCGTCGTCAACGCGCATTCAATGCTGCTCCAGGTTTAGTTGCTGATGGCCGTGATATGGGAACTGTTGTGTTTCCTGAAGCTGAAGCCAAAATATTTTTAGATGCAAGTGCTGAAGAGCGTGCGAGTCGCCGCCTTAAACAGTTGCAACAGAAGGGGTTAGATGTTAAATTTGACGACCTTTTGAGCGAGATCCAAGAGCGAGACGATAGAGATCGTAATCGCCCAGTGGCGCCACTTCGCCCTGCAGAGGATGCTCTAGTGCTTGATTCCACCTCAATGAATATTGAGCAGGTAGTAGAAAAAGCACTACACTATATTGAATCGAAACTGGCTGGGTAATTTCGCCGAGCTAGTACGAACGTTGGTCGCAAGGATGATGACCGGCGAATTTATCAACCCCATGCGGTAGGATACCCATGGACGTTTAATTATTGAAGATTAAATAATGACTGAATCTTTTGCTCAACTCTTTGAAGAGTTTCTATCTGAAACTGAATTCCAACAAGGCAGCATCGTTAAAGGTACTGTAGTAGCTATCGAGAACGGTTTCGTTCTTGTAGATGCTGGTCTTAAGTCTGAATCTGCTATCCCTGCTGAACAATTCAAGAACGCTGCTGGCGAACTTGAAGTTGAAGTTGGTGCTGAAGTAGACGTAGCTCTAGACGCTGTTGAAGATGGTTTCGGTGAGACTCAACTTTCTCGTGAGAAAGCTAAGCGCCACGAAGCTTGGATCGTACTTGAGAAAGCTTGTGAAGAAGCTGAAACTGTTGTTGGTATCATCAACGGTAAAGTTAAAGGCGGTTTCACTGTTGAACTTAACGGTATCCGTGCTTTCCTTCCAGGTTCTCTAGTAGACGTACGTCCTATCCGTGACACTGCTCACCTAGAAAACAAAGAGCTAGAGTTCAAAGTAATCAAGCTAGACCAGAAGCGTAACAACGTTGTTGTTTCTCGTCGTGCTGTTATCGAATCTGAAAACAGTGTTGAGCGTGACGAACTTCTTGAAACTCTACAAGAAGGTACTGAAGTTAAAGGTATCGTTAAGAACCTTACTGACTACGGTGCATTCGTTGACCTTGGCGGTGTTGACGGTCTTCTACATATCACAGATATGGCTTGGAAGCGCGTTAAGCACCCATCAGAGATCGTTAACGTTGGTGACGAAATCCTAGTTAAAGTTCTTAAGTTCGATCGTGAGCGCACTCGTGTTTCACTAGGTCTTAAGCAACTAGGCGAAGATCCATGGGTAGCAATCGCTAAGCGTTACCCAGAAGGTCACAAGCTTTCTGGTCGTGTTACAAACCTAACTGACTACGGCTGCTTCGTTGAAATCGAAGAAGGCGTTGAAGGTCTAGTACACGTTTCTGAAATGGATTGGACTAACAAGAACATCCACCCTTCTAAAGTTGTTAATGTTGGCGACGAAGTTGAGGTTATGGTTCTTGATATCGACGAAGAGCGTCGTCGTATCTCTCTAGGTCTGAAACAGTGTAAAGCTAACCCATGGCAGTCATTTGCAGAGATGCAAGCTAAGGGCGACAAAGTTACTGGTAAGATCAAGTCTATCACTGACTTTGGTATCTTCATCGGTCTAGAAGGCGGTATCGACGGTCTAGTACACCTATCTGACATTTCTTGGAACGCTGCAGGCGAAGAAGCTGTACGTGAATACAAGAAAGGCGACGAAATCTCTGCTGTTGTTCTAGCAGTAGATGCAGAGCGTGAGCGTATTTCTCTTGGCGTTAAGCAAATGGAAAACGACCCGTTCAACGCATACGTTGCTGACAACAAGAAAGGTGTTCTTGTAAACGGTACTGTTACTGCAGTTGACGCGAAAGGCGCTACTATCGAGCTAATCGAAGGCGTTGAAGGTTACATCCGCGCTTCTGAAGTTTCTCGCGACCGTATCGAAGATGCATCTCTAATCCTAAGCGTTGGCGACAGCGTTGAAGCGAAGTTCACTGGTGTAGACCGTAAGAACCGCGTAATCAACCTATCTATCAAAGCTAAAGATGAAGCTGATGAGCAAGAAGCAATGGCTTCACTGAACAAGTCTGAAGAAGGCGCGTTCGGTAACGCAATGGCAGACGCATTCAAAGCTGCTAAAGGCGAATAATAGCTTCTCATTAAGAGAATTATAGCTATCTAGCCAAGAAAGGAGCCGTAAGGCTCCTTTTTTTTTGCTTATTTTTCCGATAGGTCTATAATTTCTAAAAAGAAAACCAACGAGGGTAACTATGACTAAGTCTGAATTGATTGAAAGACTATGCGCTGAGCAAACGCATCTTTCTGCAAAAGAAATTGAAGACGCTGTAAAAGACATTTTAGAGCACATGGCTTCAACACTAGAAAGTGGTGATCGAATCGAAATTCGCGGCTTTGGCAGTTTTTCTCTGCATTACCGTGAACCTCGTGTTGGACGTAATCCTAAAACTGGTGACAAGGTTGAGTTGGAAGGTAAATACGTTCCTCACTTTAAACCAGGTAAAGAGCTACGTGAGCGAGTAAACTCAGGACTGTAGCCTACTTATCGGAATTAAGAAAAGCGGCATACTATAATGTATGCCGCTTTTTTATGACCATAATATGGTGGTCTGATTAGTAATTTTCCTGCATAATCGTACAGCTAACTAACCAATGAGTGATGAACTATGAAAATTATAAAAATAGTCGCCGTTATCGCACTTTTCCTAATTGCACTGGCTTTAGGCTCTCAAAACCAAACGACGGTGAACTTTAACTATCTGCTAGCGCAAGGTGACTTCCACCTATCAAGCTTACTAGGTGTGGTCTTCGTTTCAGGTTTTGGTCTTGCTTGGTTAGTCTTCGGCAATATGCATATGCGATCTCAACTGAAAATTCATCGTTTGAAGAAACAACTCAATAAGCAATCAAAGCAGGTAGCTGCTGATACCAAAGCTTAAAGGTCTTATTTGATGTTAGAGTTACTGTTCTTACTTTTACCTATTGCTGCCGCTTACGGTTGGTATATGGGTAATCGTAATGCTCAGCAAGAAAAACAGAAACAATCACACCAGATATCCCGTCAATATGTGACGGGTTTGAACCTATTACTGTCGGATCAATCTGATAAAGCCGTTGACCACTTTATTGAACTACTTCAGGTAGATAATGAGACCATTGATACTCATTTGGCCTTGGGTAATCTGTTCCGTTCAAGAGGTGAAGTTGACCGCGCTATTCGTATCCACCAAAATCTTATCTCACGTTCGGGGCTTACTCTCGATCAGAAAAACCTCGCCTTACAACAGTTAGCTAAAGACTATATGGTCTCTGGCTTTCTTGATCGCGCCGAAAAAATCTTTGAACAACTTGTAGAAGAACCCGATCATAAAGAGGGTGCTTTACAGCAATTGGTTGCTATCTACCAACAAACTCGCGAGTGGAACAAGGCTATCCATTATGGAAATATTCTAGTTAAGCTCGGTAAGAAAAAGATGAAGATGCGTGCGACTGTTGCGCACTTCTGGTGTGAACTTGCGATGCAAGAACAAGCTGATGGCAATCGCTCTAAAGCGCTTCAGCATTTTAAAAAGGCACTTTCCGAAGACCCCAAATGTGTCCGTGCTAGTATTGCTTTAGGCAAATTCCATTTAGCTAACGAAGACTACCAAAAGACAATAGACTGTCTGGAATCGGTACTCGAGCAAGATATCGATTTCATTAGTGAGGTGTTGCCAACCCTTGCTGAGTGTTACCACAAGCTTGGACAAGAAGCTCAACTGGTCGAATTCCTTAAAGCGTGTATCCAAAAGAAAGCCGGCGTATCTGCGGAATTGATGCTTGCTCAATTAGTTGCTCACCATGAAGATGTTGGCTCTGCTCAAGAGCTACTCACCAAGCAGCTTGTTAAAAACCCAACCATGAAAGGCTTCTATCGATTAATTGATTATCACCTAGCAGAAGCAGAAGAAGGTCGAGCGAAAGATAGCTTAACCACGCTTCAATCAATGGTTGGTGAGCAGCTTAAAGTTAAGCCTCATTACCGTTGCCGCCAATGTGGTTTCTCAACACACTCAATGTATTGGCACTGTCCTTCATGTAAAGGGTGGGGGACGATCAAGCCTATTCGTGGGCTTGATGGTGAATAGATTTGTGGTCATTTTAAGACCAAATTTTTAATTGCAGCTTTCGGGCTGCATTTTTATGACTGTTATTTATCACCCGCTATGTGTAGGTGAGTAAATATTTTGTAGAAAGTTAACTGCGTTAGGAGATGAAATGAACGACCAAAAAATCATTGTAGCCTTGGATTATGACAACCAAGCGGATGCGTTAGCCTTTGTTGATCGTATTGACCCAGCATCTTGCCGCTTAAAAGTCGGCAAAGAGATGTTTACCTTGTTTGGCCCTGAATTTGTTCGTGAATTGCATAAACGTGGTTTTTCAGTCTTCTTAGACCTAAAGTTCCACGATATCCCGAACACATGCTCAAAAGCCGTTCGTGCCGCCGCTGAATTAGGCGTATGGATGGTTAATGTACACGCCAGTGGCGGCGAACGTATGATGACCGCTTCGCGTGAGATCTTAGAACCATATGGTAAAGAACGTCCATTGCTAATCGGGGTGACGGTACTAACCAGCATGGAGCAATCTGATTTGGCGGGTATTGGTTTGGATCTTGAACCACAACAACAAGTTATGCGTTTGGCTTCTCTGACGAAAAACTCAGGTTTAGACGGTGTTGTATGTTCTGCACAAGAGGCTTCTTTGTTGAAAGGCACTCTTGGTCAGGAGTTCAAGTTAGTGACTCCAGGTATTCGTCCTGTAGGCGCTGATGTTGGTGACCAGAAGCGTATTATGACGCCTTCTAAAGCGATTGAGTCAGGGTCTGACTATCTTGTTATCGGTCGTCCAATTACTCAAGCTCCAGACCCTGCAGCGGTTCTTGCTGAGATTAACGGTACTCTAGCTTAAGTTTCTCTTATAGTTAGCGATACGAATAAAGAAGGCCAGCAAATTGCTGGCCTTCTTGTTTGTTTTTGAGAAACAGAATTTGTTTGGGCTAGATTGGCTTACTTTTAAACCGGAGTGCCACTATGGAATTTGAAATCACTGTCTTCTGAAGTAATAAGGTCAGCTTCCACTTGAGCGAAGTGGGCAATACGCTCTGAAATATCTTTCCCTGCGATCTGTTCTGCTAGCTCAAGGTAGTCTTGGTAGTGGCGAGCTTCTGAACGAAGTAGAGACACATAAAATTTTTCCATGTCTTCTTCTAAGAAAGGAGCTAACTTAGCGAAGCGTTCACATGAACGAGCCTCAATAAACGCACCGATGATCAGTTTATCAACCAGAGCATCTGGCTCGTAAGTTTTAACTTGCTTGATCAAACCTTTCGCATAACGACCTGCTTCAATCGGTTGATAAGTAACGCCTTTCTTTTCCATCAATTCCATCACTTGATAGAAGTGATGCAGTTCTTCTTTAATCAACAGCACCATTTTGTCGATCAGGTCAGCACCGTAGTTACACCCTTCTTTCGCTGTGATTTGTTTGGATACGTTGCTCTTACCACGAAGTGACTCTAGGTCTCCAATACGGCGGTAAGCAAACTGCTCGTATGGCAAGATCCATTCATTCAGTTGCTTGGCACTCTCTTTATCAACCGCGTACTTGCGGATAAGGAACAGAGCGCTTTGAGCCGCTTTAAGCTCACAAAGCATGTGATCGCGTAGAATGATGTGCAGATTTTCTGGCTTTTTGGCTTCATCGATCCATGAATCTGGCGTTTCAGCTTTAAGAAAGGAGTTAATTGGAGCTAATAGTTCTTGATACATGGTAGGGGCAAGTTTGTTGATAATGCGGGATTTTATCACAGCTCACTAGAACTCCCTATACAGAGAAAGGAAATTCATTTGGTACAAAAAGACCGCCTATTTAAGTAAATATGGCGGCCTTTTCTTGTTTGGGTTAGACGATTACCATTTCTTCTTCTGACCAAATAGAGCATCCATATCGTCGTCACGCTCTTTAGATTCCATTTGTTGTAAATCTTGTGCGTTTTTGTCTTGGCGTTTCTGGTCAAGATCGTTAAGCATCTGTTGAAGCTTTTCTTTTGCTTGATTCGAGTATGAATCGTTTTTCGTTGCTAGTGCATCAATGCCTTTTCGCAGTAACTGAATGGCCGTACCCGGCTGTCCGCGAGATATTGAGTCATTTGCACGCTTGATAACGTTCTCGATATTGATGCGGATCTGAATGGTTTCTAAGCGAGCGTTTTCTACGACATAAGCTTGCGTTTCAAAACGGCCTTTGTTGTGTTCGTTGCGCACTGTATCACGTAGGCGTTTAACAAGCTTCAGCATCATTATCGCTTGCTTATCACTACTTGGTACTCGGAAAGCTGTGCTTTCGCCACCTTGGTAGTTTTCCTTAAGCTGAGTGATTTGTTGTTTTACGCTTTCGATTCGTTGAGCCAGTTGCTTATTTTTAGGGTCGAGTTGATACATGTTTTCTAATGCATCAAGAATTCGATTGTTTAAGCATACAAGAAGATCTTGGCTAAAAGGCATGTGATGAGCGTTGCCAATCAATTCTTCTGTTCCATCAATAATGGTTAGATAACGAGAAGCTTCCTGTTTCTTCGCTGTCTCTACCTTAACTTTGTATTGAAGCATGATGTTGTAGCCTAAAACCAACACCAAAAGAACGGCTACTAAGGTGATTATTAAACCAATATTCATATATTTGTGTCTGCTTGTTATTTTCTATAGCTAACTGGAGAGGATACACGATTCCATTGTGTATCTGCACTCGTAAATTGCAATTTCTGATTATCTCTTGTTGAGCGAAATCGGCAATCAAAACTTACCTACTAATGTATGAGAATGAGGAGTGGGTTGCAAAGCGTTAGTGATATTTATGTTTGTTAGTGTCTAAAAGCTCAATTTTTCTGTCATTTTTGTGCTTGAAGCGTTATAACTATTAATTATATTACACAAGACTATAACGCTCTCTTTGCAAATAAGTTAGCACAGAAATGAGTAAAGGATTACGAGGTTAGATATGAAGTTACAGCAACTGAAGTACATTGTTGAGGTTGTTAACCATAACCTAAATGTTTCTGCAACGGCAGAGAGTTTATACACATCTCAACCTGGTATCAGTAAGCAAGTTCGATTGCTAGAAGATGAACTAGGTATTCAGATTTTTGAGCGTAGCGGTAAGCATTTAACGCAGGTAACTCAAGCTGGCGAAGATATCATTCGCATCTCACAAGAGATCTTGGCTCGTGTTGAGAGTATTAAAGCAGTAGCGGGTGAGCATACTCATCCTGAGATGGGCACATTGAACATTTCGACTACGCATACTCAAGCTCGCTATGCACTCCCTGATGTGATCAAGGGCTTTACCGCGCGCTATCCAAAAGTGTCACTTCACATGCACCAAGGCACGCCTAGCCAAATGTCAGAAGCTGTCGCTAAGGGGACGGCGAATTTTGCTATCGCAACGGAGGCCCTTCACCTCTATCAAGATGCGATTATGCTGCCGTGTTATCACTGGAATCGTTCAATCGTCGTGACTAAAGACCATCCTCTGGCACAAAAGCGAAATATTACGATAGAAGATCTTGCGGCCTACTCTCTAGTGACTTACGTATTTGGTTTTACGGGGCGTTCTGAGTTAGATACCGCTTTCAATAAAGTCGGTTTAACACCTCGCGTTGTGTTTACAGCAACTGATGCCGACGTTATTAAAACTTATGTACGTATGGGGATCGGTGTCGGTGTCATTGCAAGTATGGCCATCGACCAAGAACAAGATACTGACCTGGTCGCTATTGATGCTAGTCATTTGTTTGGTGCAAGCACCACAAGCATTGGCTTTAGAAAGGGCACTTTTCTGCGTTCGTACATGTTTGATTTCATGGAGCGTTTCGCCCCGCATTTAACTCGACCTGTTGTTGAACAAGCTATCTCTTTAAAATCGAATGATGAGATCGAAGAGATGTTTAAGGATATCGATCTGCCGGTGAGATAGTGATTAGAACATTACAAGACTAGAAGCTCGGAAGCATTTCTAAATTTTAAATCGGTCTGTTATCAGGCCGATTTTTGTTTTAATTATGTGTCATCCCCAAACGTTCGCATCTCGATAACTTTTCTTTACACTGCCTCTCTTTGCGCCGCATCTCATATAGTGCCTTTCTATTTCGGCCTCTACCCCCTACAATCCACCCATCATAGGGGGAAGCATGCATTCACGATTTAAAATACTCGACTCATTTTTGTTAGAGCACCAAATTTATTGGCGTTCAGATCCCTTCCATCTATGTCGAACTCAGCAAACACCATGGCGCAATGTGAATCGTCCTCTTGTTGATTGGTTAGAAGGCTTGAGTATTCAGCGCATTCAAACGTTGAAAGAGCAGCCTCAGCTAGTGGCCGATGAATTGACTCTTTTCCTCCCTCAATTATATTCCGTTAACCAAAATATCCAGTTTGATAGAGCGACACTTGCCGGGTTAAAGCTTGCTCGCGGTACTGGAGATGGTATTCCTGGAAGAAAGTTGCAACAAATTGTTTCGATGGGAGAAGCTGTGCTTGAGAACCATTATGGGAAAGAGTGGTTGGAATGGTGTTCTGGTAAAGGTTTTCTTGGGCGAATCTTGTCTCAACAATCGAAACAAAAAGTCACCAGTTTTGAATGGCAACAATCTTTGTGTGAGAGCGGGCAAGCTATTGCTGACGCTCAGCAACTAGATATGACCTTTGTTCAGGGGGATGCATTTACAGAAGACGCAGAAGAAGTGTTTAATATAGACCAACATGCTGTTGCACTTCACGCGTGTGGTGATCTCCACGTTGAGTTAGTCAAGAAATCTGTTTTTCATGGATTGCCAGCCGTGACTATTTCACCTTGCTGTTACCATCTGATTAGAGAAGATGTTTATCAAGCGATGTCTTGTGTTGCGAGAAGCTCTGCTTTGACCTTAAGCAAGAGCGATTTAAGAATCCCACTTCAAGAAGCGGTGACGGGTGGTGAGAGAGTAAAGAGGCATCGTCAGCTGGAGATGAGCTATCGACTAGGTTTTTGCCAATTGCTTAAAGCTGAACTCGGTATCGACGAATACATCCCCATACCAAGTATCAAAAAATCAGAGTTATCTGAAGGCTTTGAGTCATTTTGTGGTTGGGCGTCTGAAGTGAAAGGCATGTCACTCGGTGCAGGTATCAACTTTGGTTTATATTTAGAGCAAGGTGAAGCGCTTTTTTGGGAAATGGAAAAGCTGAGTTTAGTTCAACAAGTTTTCAGACGACCATTAGAGATATGGTTGGCCTTAGATCGAGCCATCTATCTACAAGAACAAGGCTATGAAGCTTCGATTGAAGAGTTTTGTGAACGCAGTATTACACCAAGAAACCTATTGATTCATGGAGTTAAGTTCGATCGCTAACTGTGTGTGGTACTGTTACGTGTTTTTACGATTGTAATTCATTAATGCAAATAAAATCATAAATAAAAAAGCCAGTGCGACATCATGTCGTACTGGCTTTTTGTTTAATGTGTATGAGTTAACTGAACGCTTCAACGAGAAGATTATTGCGTTCAGTTAGCCATTACATCATTAGTTAAACATTGCGATTGCTTCAGCTGGGTCTACGTACTCTAGGTCAAAGCTTTCTGCAACTTCTTTACAAGTTACTTTACCGTGGATTACGTTTAGACCTTCTAGGAAGCCTTCATCAGATAGAAGTGCTTCGCGGTAGCCTTTGTTCGCTAACTTAACAATGTAAGGAAGTGTTGCATTGTTTAGCGCGTAAGTAGAAGTACGAGCAACTGCACCTGGCATGTTAGCAACACAGTAGTGAACTACGTCATCAACAATGTAAGTCGGGTCAGCGTGAGTCGTCGCGTGTGAAGTTTCGAAACAACCGCCTTGGTCGATCGCAACGTCAACAACTGCAGAGCCAGGTTTCATTTTTGCGATGTGGTCTTTAGTTACCAATTTAGGTGCTGCTGCACCAGGAATTAGTACTGCACCAATCACTAGGTCTGCTGCTAGAACATGCTTCTCAATAGCGTCTTCTGTAGAATAAACCACTTTTGCACGACCTTGGAATTCTTCATCTAGGCGACGAAGCGTATCCACGTTGCGGTCAAGAATGGTTACATCAGCGCGAAGGCCAACAGCCATACGTGCAGCGTTAGCACCTACAACACCACCGCCAACAACAACAACTTTTGCTGGTTCTACACCAGGAACGCCGCCAAGAAGAAGACCACAACCACCGTTAGACTTCTCTAACGTTTGTGCACCAGCTTGAATAGACATGCGACCAGCGACTTCAGACATTGGTGCTAATAGTGGCAAGCGACCCATATTATCTGTTACAGTCTCGTAGGCTACACAGACAGCTTTGCTCTTGATAAGCTCTTCAGTTTGTGGAAAATCTGGTGCAAGGTGTAAATAAGTAAATAATATTTGCCCTTCGCGAAGCATAGCTCGCTCGACAGCTTGGGGTTCTTTAACCTTTACAATCATCTCTGCTTTCGCGAAAACGTCAGCAGCAGTAGGAAGAATGGATGCGCCTACAGCGATGTAATCATCGTCTGAAAAACCGATACCATTACCGGCATTGGTTTCTACAAAAACTTGGTGGCTGTGTGAGATTAGCTCTCTCACGCTAGCTGGGGTCATACCAACGCGGTATTCGTGGTTCTTGATTTCCTTCGGTACGCCAATGATCATCCTGACTCCTCAATATAATTTGGTTGTTTTATCTATGCGTAGGGTAATTCTGTCGAATTAATATCTAGTATAGATATGTTTAAATAAAATTTGATACTGAATATTAAAAAGTTGTAGTATATTTTTTTGCAAGGAAGTAATAAGGTGGAATAAAAAATGGCAGACAATTATAAGAAGCCGTCCAAGGAACTAGATCGTATTGACCGCAACATTCTTAATGAGTTGCAAAAAGACGGTCGTATCTCAAACGTTGAACTCTCAAAACGAGTAGGACTTTCTCCAACTCCATGTCTTGAACGTGTTCGTCGTTTAGAACGTCAAGGTTACATTACTGGGTATACAGCGTTGCTGAACCCACAGTACCTTGATGCTTCACTTTTAGTGTTTGTTGAAATTACGTTGAACCGTGGTGCTCCAGATGTGTTCGAACAATTCAACACCGCTGTTCAGAAACTAGATGACATCCAAGAGTGTCATTTAGTGTCGGGTGATTTTGACTATCTTCTAAAAACACGTGTATCGGATATGGGTGCTTACCGTAAGTTGCTCGGTGATACGTTACTGCGTCTACCAGGCGTAAACGACACTCGAACTTACGTTGTAATGGAAGAAGTGAAACAAACTAATCAACTTGTGATTAAAACTCGTTAATCACAATTGGTGAAATGAAAGAAAGCGGACATTTGTTCCGCTTTCTTGCTTTCTGGAATTGGGTTTTTCTGTTTGATATGGTTAAATCAACAGTAGTTTCATTGGAACGAGTGGCTCGAGCTGCTCGCGACATTTTCATCTCGTTCAATTATTAAGTTGGTTTATGTTCAAGCAGAGCAGTAATAAAGTAGAAACAATCATTAAAACGAGTGAAGAGCCTCAGTCTCCTCGTTTAAATGGTTCTCAACGTCTTAGAGAGTGCAGCCTGATTCTGGGCGTTCTCTTCTCTATTCTACTTGCCGTTGCGTTATTAACTTTCAGCCCAGCTGACCCATCATGGTCGCAAACTGCATGGGGTGGTGACATTCAAAATGCCGGTGGCTATGTAGGTGCATGGTTGGCTGATACACTTTTCTTTGTGTTTGGTTCTCTGGCTTACCCATTACCTATATTGGTGACGGTGACTGCGTGGGTACTGTTCCGTAAGCGCAATGAAGACGAACAGATTGATTTTATGCTGTGGGGTACTCGCTTACTTGGTCTTACGGTTCTTATTCTTACGAGTTGTGGCCTAGCGGATATCAACTTTGACGATATTTGGTACTTTTCGTCAGGTGGCGTAGTGGGTGACGTATTGTCGAGTCTTGCGCTTCCAACGTTAAACGTTCTTGGCAGTACATTGGTTCTGCTTTTCTTATGGGGAGCTGGCTTTACTCTGCTAACGGGGATTTCTTGGTTAAGCATTGTTGAATGGTTGGGTGAAGGTGCAATTAAATTCTTTACGTCTGCTGTAAACAAAGTTCGTGGACAAGATCAAGAGTTGCTCGAACCTGAACTGAAAGAATCTGCCGACCGAGAACGATTGGAAGATCGTCATAAGCAGCCAAATTATCGAGATTTACCCGCTATAGAAGACAGTGCTGAAGAACAGAGTAAAGAAGCAGAACAAGACTCCCTTGATCCAACCATGAGCTTCTCTGCAACGGCTGAATCTTCAGGAGCGGCGAGCAATACCATTGATAATGCTGTGCCACAGAAGCGCCAGTACAATATTCACATGCCTTTAGAGGCAGTGAAGAAGCAAGACGATTCTACCCATGAGCAAGCATCCATTCAAAACGAAAGTGCTACAGCACAACCGATCTCTGTAGCTCCTGTTTACCAAGCGCCAGAGGAGACTTTAGAAGAAGGTGTTGAGCGTTCTAAGCAGTTGAATGCAACGATAGAGCAGCTAGAAAATGCGGCTATGTATGAAGATGACCTCGCAGAACAGGATCAGGTTGACGCGCATGAATCTCAGATCGCGTATCAGCAATACATGCAGGAAGAGCAACCAGCAGTTCATCCTACTGAAACGGTTGTTGACAGTGTAGAACCAGTAATGGATAGCTCACCAGAAGTAAATAACGAGTTCGATGCGGAAGATGTTCAACCAGAATCTCTATACGCTTCGCCAATGGGTGAAATAGAAGAAACACCACAAGAATTCTCAGCGCCTTTCGAGACAACGGAAGAGCAAAGCTTTGAACCTAATTCAGAGCTAGACGCTGAACCTATTGATAATGATGAAGGGCCACTTGCTCCGTCATCTTATGAACAAGAGCTGACGCAAACGACTGAGCAGAACCAAGCACCAGTTGTTGATCTTCCTTGGGAAGAGGTAACAGAAGAAGAACCTGTACATCAAGACCAAGATGTCGCGGCATTCCAAAACCTTGTTTCTGAAGCCCAAGCGAATATCGCGGCGACACAAAACCCGTTTTTAGTTCAACAAGATGTTAACTTGCCGAAACCTGCAGAGCCATTGCCGACGCTTGAATTACTGTTCCACCCTGAAAAGCGTGAAACCTTTATTGATCGTGATGCGCTAGAAGCCATTGCTCGTCTTGTTGAGTCTAAACTTGCCGATTACAAGATTAAAGCCGAAGTCGTTGATATTTTCCCTGGCCCAGTGATCACCCGATTTGAGCTCGACCTTGCCCCTGGTGTAAAAGTGAGCCGTATCTCTGGTCTATCTATGGACTTAGCGCGTTCATTGTCTGCTTTGGCAGTGCGTGTCGTAGAGGTAATCCCGGGTAAACCTTATGTTGGCTTAGAACTGCCAAACATGAGTCGTCAAACGGTATTCTTCTCTGATGTGGTTGCGAGCCCTCAGTTCCAAGAAGCAAAATCACCAACGACAGTCGTTCTAGGACAAGACATCGCAGGTGAAGCGGTTATTGCTGATCTGTCTAAGATGCCACATGTTCTGGTTGCAGGTACAACCGGCTCTGGTAAATCGGTAGGTGTGAACGTGATGATCTTGAGTATGCTATACAAAGCATCACCTGAAGATGTTCGTTTCATTATGATTGACCCGAAAATGCTTGAACTATCGGTTTACGAAGGTATCCCTCATCTGTTGTCTGAAGTGGTAACCGACATGAAAGATGCGTCTAATGCCCTTCGTTGGTGTGTAGGCGAAATGGAACGTCGTTATAAATTGATGTCAGCACTTGGTGTTCGTAACATTAAAGGCTACAACGACAAATTGAAGATGGCCGCGGAAGCGGGTCATCCAATCCATGACCCACTGTGGAAACCGGGTGACAGCATGGATCCTGAAGCGCCATTGCTAGAGAAGTTGCCTTACATTGTGGTTATCGTCGATGAATTTGCCGACCTAATTATGGTCGTTGGTAAGAAAGTTGAAGAACTTATTGCTCGTTTGGCGCAGAAGGCACGTGCGGCTGGCGTCCACTTGATCTTAGCGACTCAACGTCCATCAGTGGATGTTATTACCGGTCTTATCAAAGCTAACATCCCAACGCGTGTGGCCTTTACGGTATCAACCAAAACGGATTCAAGAACTATCCTTGATCAAGGTGGTGCCGAGTCACTATTGGGTATGGGTGATATGCTGTACTTGCCTCCGGGTTCTAGTCATACAACTCGTGTACACGGTGCCTTTGCATCTGATGATGATGTACATGCAGTCGTGAATAACTGGAAAGCACGCGGTAAGCCAAACTATATTGATGAGATCACTAACGGTGAACAGACGCCTGAAACTTTGCTGCCAGGTGAGAAAATGGAAGGCGATGAAGAAGTCGACCCTTTGTTTGACCAAGTTGTTGAACATGTGGTCCATTCGCGTCGTGGTTCAGTTTCTGGTGTCCAACGTCGATTTAAGATTGGCTACAACCGTGCAGCAAGAATTGTCGAGCAACTTGAAGCTCAAGGTATCGTCAGTGCTCCTGGACATAACGGTAACAGAGAAGTCTTGGCACCAGCTCCACCAAAAGATTAGTTCTACTAGGGCGTGTAGATCTTTCGAGCTGTTTTTTGCAGCGAGTTGCTGGGTATTTATACAAGGCAGAGGCTTTGATGTGTAGCTAGCCTACATGAGAAGGCGATAACGTAGTAGAAATGACCAGCAAACGCTGCCCGAAGGGTTCGAGCTGGGCGCCCCCGCAAAAAGCGTTTTACTCTTTGTTGAGGGAGATTTGCTTAGAATGACTAGGCTACTTCCCCCTCGCCGCGATTAAAACGCTTTTGACTAGGCGTCCCCATCCGAACAAAATTCAACCACGAAAGGTCAACACGCCCTATGAACTTATACCCATTAAGTCGGTCAAATCGAAAATATGACCGACGTATGTTCTAACAGGATTATTGATGAAAAAAGTATTCGCACTTCTATTTATGAGTTTCTCAGTGTTGGCTTCTCCGAAAGAAGAACTGAGTAGTCGCTTAGCATTGAACGCAGGTTTTAGCGCTGACTTTAAACAAGTCGTGACGAGCCCTGATGGTGATGTCGTTATGGAAGGTGAGGGCACGGTAGAGATTGCACGCCCAAGCTTATTCCGTTGGGAAACCACTTTCCCTGATGAAAACCTACTGGTATCTGACGGTCAAAGCTTGTGGTATTACAGCCCATTCATTGAGCAAGTGAGTATTTACTGGCAAGAACAAGCAACATCGCAAACACCTTTTGTGCTGCTGACACGTAACCAAGAAAGCGATTGGGATAACTACAACGTAGCGCAGTCGGGTAATCAATTTACACTAACACCAACGGCAGTCGACTCGAATCAGGGTGACTTCCAGATTAATATCAACGAAAAAGGCATTGTTCAGGGCTTTAATGTGATTGAACAAGATGGTCAGAAAGGTGAGTTTACCTTTAGCAACGTCGACTTAGGTAAACCTGCAGCAGACCGCTTTACTTTTGTGGCGCCGGAAGGTGTCGAGGTCGACGACCAAAGAAACTGATCTAGACCGCAGATCGTTTGGTAGCATGTCGATAGGCATTGATGCCATCAATGAATCAAGAGATTGCAATTGAGTAATTACAGCTTAGATTTTGCAGGGGACGAAGATTTTCGTCCCCTTGCTGCTCGTATGAGGCCTGAAACTGTCGAACAGTACATAGGTCAGCAGCATATATTAGGTCCAGGTAAACCGCTTCGCAGGGCATTGGAAGCGGGCCATATCCACTCGATGGTTTTGTGGGGGCCTCCTGGCACCGGTAAAACCACGTTAGCGGAAGTAGCAGCAAACTATGCTAACGCAGAGGTTGAACGCGTATCGGCAGTAACCTCGGGTGTAAAAGACATTCGTATCGCCATTGAAAAAGCGCGTGAGAACAAGCAAGCAGGACGCAGAACTATCCTGTTCGTGGACGAAGTCCATCGCTTTAACAAAAGCCAGCAAGATGCCTTTCTGCCGCATATTGAAGATGGCACTGTAACCTTTATTGGCGCGACGACTGAAAACCCTTCTTTTGAATTGAACAACGCTTTGTTGTCGCGTGCGCGTGTTTACAAACTGACTTCGCTGAATACAGATGATATCTCCCTTGTCATTCGCCAAGCTATCGAAGATAAACAGCGTGGGTTAGGTGATATGTCGGCCAATTTTGCTGATAATGTATTAGATCGCCTTGCTGAACTGGTCAACGGTGATGCACGCATGTCGCTCAACTATCTTGAGCTTTTATATGACATGGCAGAAGACAACGATAAAGGCGAGAAAGCGATAACGTTGCAGTTGTTAGCTGAAGTGGCTGGCGAGAAGGTTGCTCGTTTCGATAACAAGGGTGATATTTGGTACGACTTGATCTCCGCTGTTCATAAATCGATTCGTGGCTCAAACCCTGACGCGGCTTTGTATTGGTCAGCAAGAATGATTGCAGCGGGTTGTGACCCTTTGTATATCGTAAGGCGTTTGCTGGCGATTGCTTCTGAAGATATTGGCAATGCTGATCCAAGAGCAATGCAGGTCGCAATGTCGGCTTGGGATTGTTTCACTCGCATTGGCCCAGCAGAAGGGGAACGTGCTATTGCGCAGGCGGTAGTTTATCTTGCGTGTGCACCAAAGAGTAACGCTGTTTACACTGCTTGGAAGCAAGCTCTAGCAGATGCTCACAACCTTCCTGAATATGAAGTCCCTCATCATTTGCGAAATGCACCTACAACTTTGATGAAGGACATGGGCTATGGGCAAGAATACCGTTATGCTCATGACGAACCAGGAGCCTACGCGGCTGGTGAAAAGTATCTGCCTCCTGAAATGGGAGAGAAGCAATACTATTTCCCAACAAAACGAGGCTTAGAGACAAAAATTGGCGAGAAGCTAGATTATCTGGCGGATTTGGACGCAAAAAGCCCACAAAAACGCTATGAAAAGTAGTCTTTTTTGGATATCGTTACCTAGTCATAAAAATTCAATTAAATCGTTATAAATTGGTTGAAATAGCACCAGTTTTAGGGGTTTAGCAGTGATTCAGTAGCAATCTACTGAATATTCAAATAACTAAAGCATAGGATTAGCAATGCTGGATTCTAAATTACTTCGAGCTGAGCTGGATGAAACAGCGGCAAAATTAGCACGTCGAGGCTTCACCCTTGATGTAGAGACAATTCGTGAACTTGAAGAAAAACGTAAGTCCCTTCAGATGAAAACTGAAGAGCTACAAGCGTTACGTAACTCTCGATCGAAGTCCATTGGTCAAGCGAAAGCAAAAGGCGACCATGAAGAAGCTGAGCGTATCCTTGCAGAAGTAGGCAACTTAGGCGCAGAACTAGACCAAGCTAAAGTAGCATTGGCTGATCTTCAATCTGAGCTAGAAACGATCACAATGTCTATTCCTAACCTACCTGATGCAGAAGTGCCAGATGGTAAAGATGAAGATGACAACGTAGAAGTTTCTCGTTGGGGTCAACCTAAGACTTACGACTTCGAAGTGAAAGATCATGTAGATCTTGGCGAAATGTCTGGCGGTCTTGATTTTGCTAGCGCAGTAAAAATCTCGGGTTCTCGTTTCATCGTGATGAAAGGAAAATTCGCACGCCTACACCGTGCTATTGCTCAGTTCATGCTTGATCTTCACACTGATGAGCACGGCTACACAGAAATGTACGTACCGTACCTAGTGAACCACGATAGCCTTTACGGTACTGGTCAGCTTCCTAAGTTCGGCGAAGACTTGTTCCACACAAGCCCGCTAACTGAGCAAGTAAGTGACGTGCCTCTTAAGACTCTATCGCTTATCCCAACTGCGGAAGTACCGGTAACGAACATGGTTCGTGACACGATTACTGATGAAGCCGAACTGCCACTTAAGATGACAGCTCACACACCATGTTTCCGTTCTGAGGCGGGTTCTTACGGTCGTGACACTCGTGGTCTTATCCGTATGCACCAATTCGACAAAGTTGAATTAGTACAAATCACTAAGCCAGAAGACTCAATGGCAGCGCTTGAAGAGCTAACAGGTCACGCTGAGAAAGTACTTCAACTTCTAGAGCTTCCTTACCGTAAAGTGATTCTATGTACTGGTGACATGGGCTTCGGTTCTGCGAAAACTTACGACTTAGAAGTCTGGGTTCCAGCGCAAGAGACTTACCGCGAAATTTCTTCTTGTTCAAACATGTGGGATTTCCAAGCACGTCGTATGCAAGCTCGTTTCCGTCGTAAAGGCGAGAAGAAACCTGAACTTGTACACACACTTAACGGTTCTGGTCTTGCTGTTGGTCGTACTATGGTTGCTATTCTTGAGAACAACCAAGAAGCAGATGGCCGTATTGCTATCCCAGCAGTACTTCAGCCATACATGGGCGGCGTAACGCACATCGGTTAATCAGTAAAACTGTTATACGAAAACCCAGTCAATCGGCTGGGTTTTTTTATTATCTGTTACACCGGAAAGCAGTGAGTCGAGGGTCAATTTCATTACTCATTTGTAATAGCGTTTCTCTAATTTAGGTTATTATTACACCACTAAAAAATGGTTATAATGCGCTCCTACCGCGGTAGGTACAAATTTTCTCATGCAAATACAGAGGAGGACTTATGGCCGTAGGATTGGCAGGTGACGATAGCGTCAGTCAGCAAATTCAAAATACCATTGATGATGAGTTCTCTCGTGTAAGAGGGAACATTCAAAGTGGGGAAAGCTTGCATTATTGTGACGAGTGCGGTGATGAGATATCAGAAAAGAGACGGCTAGCAATTAAAGGCGTGCGTTTCTGTATTGGATGCCAGTCCATGTTTGAACACGTTGCGTATCGTCACTCATTGTTCAATCGCAGAGCAAGTAAAGACAGCCAACTTCGTTAGAAGGCGGTCGTTCTCTATTGTCGATAATAATGAACCGGCCTCTCCTTAACTTCAATATTGCAGATAGCAAATGAACCAGTAAGGAGAGGTAATAGCTTTGTCTTCTATTTAAAGCAGTGGCGATCTTTTAATGCGCAATTAATAGCGGAAACAAGTTTCTCGATGTGCTCAGGCTTGCTAATGAAGGGAGGCATCATATAAATCAACTTACCAAATGGACGAATCCAAACCCCTTGTTCAACAAAGTGAGCTTGGATGGTTTCCATATCGACAGGTGTATGGGTTTCAACAACGCCAATCGCTCCCAACCAGCGAACATCTTTGACAAGATCATACTCTCGCAAAGGCGGTAGCAACTCAGAGAAAAGTTGTTCAATTTGTTGAGTCTGATTTTGCCAATCGCCTTGCTCTATGATGGACAAGCTTGCCGCACCTACCGCGCAAGCTAATGGGTTACCCATAAATGTTGGACCGTGCATAAAACAACGCGCTTCACCGCCACATACTGTGTCAGCAACTTCTTTACTCGCAAGCGTTGCTGAAAGGGTCATGTAGCCACCAGTTAGCGCCTTACCTACACATAAGATATCCGGTTGAATATCGGCATGTTCGCAAGCAAAAAGTTTCCCTGTACGGCCAAATCCGGTCGCAATCTCATCCAAGATAAGTAATACGTTGAATTCATCACACAGCAAGCGAACCTGTCTCAGAAATTCAGGATGGTAGATACGCATACCGCCAGCACCTTGAACGATTGGCTCTAAGATCACGGCAGCAACTTCTTGGTGGTGTGCGGCTAGCTTTTCTCGAAAGCTGTTTGTGTCGCTCGCATTCCATTGATCCCAAAAACCTGTTTTCGGAGAGTCTGCAAAAATGTGTTCAGGCAAAAAACCTTTGTAAAGGCTATGCATTGAGTTAGCTGGGTCAGTGACTGACATCGCTGCAAAGGTATCGCCATGGTAGCCATCTCTTAGCGTGAGAAACTTTGAACGAGGTTGCCCTTTAGCGTGCCAATACTGCAGTGCCATTTTTAGGCTAACTTCCACGGCTACCGAGCCAGAGTCGGCCAAGAATACATGTTCAAGATTATTTGGCGCGAGATTCAAAAGCTTTTTACATAGATCGATAGCGGGTTGGTGGGTGATACCACCGAACATAACGTGTGAAACTTTATCGATTTGGCTGTGAGCGGCTGCATTTAATGCTGGGTGGTTGTAGCCATGGATGGTTGACCACCAAGATGACATGCCATCAACAATGCGTTTTCCACCTTCTAATTCTAGGTAAACACCGTCTGCATTGGTGACTGGATAGCAGGTCAGAGGTGTTAACGTTGATGTGTAGGGATGCCAGATATGCTGGCGATCAAAGGCGAGATCCATAGTAACTCCCATTTTTTGTGGTTTAAAAGTAACCACATGTAAACTTTTTATATTATCAATGTGTTGACAGTCTAAAGCTTGTCGGTAGACTATCCAAGCATAAATACAATCTCTATTGATAGAGATGTAATATCAAATAATAAAAAGGATCGACACGTGGAAGTTCGTCATGACTGGACAGTTGCTGAAGTAAGAGCACTGCTTGAAAAACCGTTTATGGATTTAATGTTTGAAGCTCAAGTGGTTCATAGACAGTACCAAGAGCACAACCACGTGCAGGTGAGTACGCTTCTATCGATTAAAACCGGTGCTTGTCCTGAAGACTGTAAATACTGCCCTCAAAGTGCTCACTACCGAACGGATGTCGACAAAGAACGCTTAATGGAAGTCGAGCGTGTTTTGGATGCGGCGCAAAAAGCCAAAAACGCGGGTTCGACTCGTTTCTGTATGGGCGCGGCATGGAAAAATCCGAAAGAACGCGATATGCCTCACCTAACTGACATGATCAAAGGTGTGAAAGGCATGGGCCTAGAAACCTGTATGACGCTAGGTATGCTAACGCCCGATCAAGCTGGCGAGTTAGCGGATGCCGGTCTGGATTACTACAACCACAACCTTGATACTTCTCCGGAGTTCTACGGCAGCATCATTACTACTCGTACTTACCAAGATCGTTTAGATACATTATCTCACGTGCGTGATGCCGGTATGAAGATCTGTTCTGGTGGTATTATTGGTATGGGTGAAAGCACCAATGATCGTGCGGGTCTACTTGTAGAACTGGCTAACCTTCCAGTACACCCTGAGAGTGTGCCAATCAACATGCTCGTAAAAGTGAAAGGCACACCGATGGAAAACGTTGATGATGTTGAGTCTTTTGACTTCATTAAGCTTATTGCGATTGCTCGCATCATGATGCCAATGTCTGCGGTTCGTCTATCTGCAGGTCGTGAGAACATGAATGAACAGATGCAAGCGATGTGTTTCATGGCGGGTGCAAATTCTATCTTCTACGGCTGTAAGTTACTTACTACGCCAAACCCAGACGAAGACACGGATATGCAGTTGTTTAAGAAGTTGGGTATCAATAGCCAACAGGTGGCTCAAAAGCCTGACGAAATTCAAGAAAATGAACTGTTAGATCAAGTGGTGGAGCGCGTTGCTGCTCGTCCAACGAAAGATGACATGTTCTACGATGCCACTGTTTAAATCTCGCATCAAAAGTGCCCTTGCTCATCGTCGCGAGCAAGGGCTAACTCGTCAACTTAAGGTACTCGAAAACAGCAATAGCCCTTTGCTTAATAGTGAAGGTTCTAACTTCATTAATTTTTCGAGTAATGACTATTTAGGCTTGGCAAACGATCCTGAACTGGTCGATGCATGGCAAACCGGACTTTCCCAATATGGTGCCGGCAGTGCGGCATCGCCATTGGTCACAGGTTTTAGTCCTGCTCATCTAAATTTAGAGGCTCAGCTGTGTGAATGGCTTGGATTTGAACGAGCCATACTCTTTAGTTCTGGTTTCAGCGCTAATCAAGCTTTGTTGTTTTCTCTGCTCGAAAAAGACGACTCTCTGTTGCAAGACAAACTTAACCACGCCTCTTTAATGGAAGCGGGGATGCTTTCACCTGCAACCATGAAACGCTTTAAGCGCAACGACACGCAGCATCTAGAGTCTCTACTAAGCCAATCTCCACAATCCTTGGTCGTGACTGAGGGCGTTTTCAGCATGGATGGCGATCAAGCGCCTCTCAGCCAGATCTTTAACCTGACTCATCAATACGACAGTTGGTTGGTGGTTGATGATGCCCACGGTATCGGCGTATTAGGTGATAAAGGGGCTGGGAGTTGCAGTGCAGCACAAATCTCACCGGATATTTTGGTGGTGACCTTTGGCAAAGCATTTGGCCTTTCTGGTGCTGCGATTCTTTGTTCGTTAGAAGTGGGTGATTACTTAACTCAGTTTGCTCGTCATCATGTGTACTCGACGGCGATGCCACCTTCACAAGCAGTGGCTTTGTCTCATGCGTGTCAGATGATTCAGACGCAAGAGTGGCGTCGAGAGAAGCTCATGAAGCTAGGTGCGATCTATGCGGAGGAGATGAGTGGCGTGAAAGGTTTTATAGATACTCAGACTCCGATTAAGCCGTTTGTAATCGGTGAAGCACAGGCGGCACTGTCTGTTGCTGAAGAATTAAAGCGTAAACAAGTTTGGGTAACGGCGATAAGGCCGCCAACCGTTCCGAAAGGGACAGCTCGTTTGCGTATTACCTTAACGGCGAATCACAGTGAGGATCAGATTCATCAGTTAACCAGGTCGTTGCATCAGGCAATTGACCGAAGCAGTGAATCGGGCATCGATCCAAGCTTAGAATCAAATAAAGAGGCTCAGTAAATGTCACAAGAAGCAGTAGTGAATAATTACGTAGGCCAAGACAAAAGTGCGATTGCCAAAGCCTTCGGAAACGCAGCAACAACCTATGACAAACACGCTGAGTTTCAGCGAGATGTCGGCCACCGACTACTGGATAAGTTACCGAGTGATCTATCAGGGTTAAAGGTGCTCGATTTAGGTTGTGGGACTGGTTATTTCTCAGAGCAACTTGTAAAACGAGGGGCCGAAGTAGTATGCGCTGATCTTTCTGTTGGAATGTTGGAAACAGCAGAAAAACGTTGTGGCGCATCTGTCTCTTTATACCAACAAGCCGATGCCGAACAATTACCGTTTGAAGATGGGGGTTTTGACATCGTTTTCTCTAGCCTTGCGTTGCAATGGTGTGACGACTTGTCGTCGCCTTTGAAAGAGATGAAGCGTGTCACTGCGGCTGGTGGGTCTGTGATTTTCTCAACTTTGCTTTATGGGTCACTGTTTGAGTTAGAAAAATCATGGTCTAAAATTGACACACATCAACACGTTAACCATTTTATTACAATCAATCAGGTAAAAATTGCGTTAGCGCAATCTAGCTGTACGGCTCATCAACTAGACTTGCCCACCATCACCGTTTGGTACGACACTGCGTTTGAACTGATGCGCGACCTTAAAGGTATCGGCGCTAATCACGTAAGTGGTCGCTCACAAGGTTTAACAAGTCGCCGCATGTTGCAGCTCGTTGAACGGGAATATCGAGAGTTTAAAAACCATCAAGGTTTCTTGCCAGCAACATATCAAGTTTGTTTAGGGGTTATTCAATTATGATTGATGCATTATTCATTGCAGGTACGGATACCGAAGTTGGAAAGACTGTGGTTTCAAAAGCGATTCTTCAAGCTTTAGCCGCGCAAGATTTATCAACAATTGGCTATAAGCCAGTTGCTGCCGGAAGCGAGCAATACCCAGAAGGGTTGCGTAATAGTGATGCATTGCACCTTCAAGAAGCGGCAACGCAAGATATTGCTTACGAAGACGTGAATCCATATGCGTTATTGCTACCGTCATCGCCTCACATCGCGGCAAAGCATGACGGCGTAGTGATTGATACAGCGATATTATCAGCGAAGCTTGAAGCGCATAAGCAAAATTCTGATATCGTTCTAGTTGAAGGTGCTGGTGGTTGGCGTGTTCCGGTTTCAGACGACGAATATCTGTCTAGCTGGGTTAAAAAAGAACAGCTTCCAGTGGTTTTGACTGTAGGTATTAAACTGGGTTGTTTGAGCCATGCTCTATTAACGGCAGAAGCGATTCGTGCTGACGGCCTAAATCTAGTAGGTTGGGTAGCGAACCGTATTAATCCAGGCACTGAACATTATGCTGATATTATTGCGATGCTTGAGGATAAGCTAGGTGCACCGAAGTTAGGTGAAATTCCTTACGTACCAAAAGCGAAGTCAAAGAACATTGGTAAGTACATTAATGTTCAACCACTACTTGATCTTTAAATCTCAAGTTATACGTCAAACAAGAAAAGGGCTGCGATTGCAGCCCTTTTTCTCTGTTAAGCCTTTGACCATTGGTTTATAAACAATTGGTCTGTTACATAAGCAAGCTTAGGATCAATGTTCTTTTGTTAGTCCCATTAGCGCTTGCTGTGTTTCTGTGATTTCTGCCTGAGCCGTTTGCGGTGTTAGAATTCCAATCTGCTTTTTCGCTTCTTCTTCAGTAATCCCTAGGTGACAGCACAGTAAATCGATAGCCATTTGAGTGTTAGTACCTTCAACCATGATCGTTCCCTTTTTGTACATGGACTAGCCAATAAATCATCTGAAGTCACTGTAAACGGATTGTTATATCGACACCATACGACTTAGGTCTAATAGACCATAATTAACGCGGCTACAATCTCGTAATCAAATGTTGCAATTTAATGCTTAACCTTGTTTTCTTAATCTAAGACTATATGTATAAGTAAGTATAAGTCTTCAAGGCTGGAATCAATTGCTGTCTGCCTTGCCTATAACAATAAGTTTTATAAAAATAGCTTTCATGCGGAGATAAGTAATGAAGCGAGTAATGTTGTTCCTTGCAACCAACCTTGCGGTTGTATTGGTACTAAGTGTTGTTCTTAATATTGTATATGCAGTTACAGGTATGCAACCAGGAAGCCTTTCAGGCTTGTTGTTAATGGCTGCAGTATTTGGTTTTGGCGGTTCATTCATTTCATTAATGATGTCAAAGAAAATGGCACTACGCTCAGTAGGCGGCATGGTCATTGAAAGCCCACGTAACGAAACAGAACATTGGTTGATGGAGACGGTAAGCCGTCAATCTCAACAAGTTGGTATTGGTATGCCAACAGTGGCGATCTACGACTCGCCAGACATCAATGCATTCGCGACGGGTGCTAAGCGTGATGATTCATTGGTCGCAGTATCAACAGGTCTTCTACACAACATGACGCGTGATGAAGCTGAAGCAGTATTAGCACATGAAGTTAGCCACATTGCGAACGGAGACATGGTGACCATGACGTTAATGCAGGGTGTTGTGAACACGTTCGTTATCTTCTTATCTCGTTTCATCGCTAACATTGTTGCGTCGAATGACAACGAAGAAGAGGGCGGCAGCAACATGATGGTGTACTTCGGTGTGTCTATGGTGTTGGAATTGGTATTTGGTTTCTTAGCAAGCTTCATTACGATGTGGTACAGCCGTCATCGTGAATTCCATGCCGATGCAGGTGCAGCGAACCTAGTGGGTAAAGAGAAGATGATTGCCGCTCTGGAGCGTCTAAAGGTGAGCCACGAACCACAACTAGAAGGTTCTATGATGGCGTTTGGTATCAACGGTAAGAAGTCTCTTACTGAGCTACTAATGAGCCATCCACCGTTAGATAAGCGTATTGCGTCTCTACGTAACATGTAATCGCTACGTATTCTTTTGTCACTAATCGACAAGATACATTTGAAAAGCTTCCTTCGGGAGGCCTTTCAAATGTATCTTGTCATTCAAGAGAGTAAGTCTCCGGGAGTTATGTGTCTGGTGATAGAGGGTTACTGGTGATAAAGCGTTACGGTATGGAATGGATTATATCGAACGGATTAAGATGAGTAGGTCAATGATACTGGTTTGCTTTGTATTATTTTGCTGGCGGTTCTTGTGCTCAATACATTTTGTTCCGCTCAACAAAAAGGCTTCCACATGGGAAGCCTTAGTCTATTCTGTGATTCGAAATTCGAACCTTACAGCTTGTCAGTTAGCTCGATTGCTTGACCGATGTAGTTCGCTGGAGTCATCTCTTTTAGGCGAACTTTCTCGTCTTCAGGGATCTCTAGACCATCGATGAATGCACGCATGCCTTCGCCATCTACACGTTTACCACGAGTTAGCTCTTTTAGCTTCTCGTATGGCTTCTCGATGCCATAACGACGCATTACTGTTTGTACTGGTTCAGCCAATACTTCCCAGTTCTTGTCTAGTTCAGCAAGTAGCGCAGCACGGTTAACTTCAAGCTTGCTAATACCTTTCAGAGTCGAAGTGTATGCAATGATTGCGTAGCCAACACCCACACCTAGGTTACGAAGAACCGTAGAGTCAGTAAGGTCACGCTGCCAGCGAGAAACTGGAAGTTTTTGTGCAAGGTGGCTGAATACTGCGTTAGCTAGACCAAGGTTGCCTTCAGAGTTTTCGAAGTCAATTGGGTTAACTTTATGCGGCATAGTAGAAGAGCCGATTTCGCCAGCAATAGTCTTCTGCTTGAAGTGACCAAGAGCGATGTAGCCCCAAACGTCACGGTCGAAGTCAAGAAGGATCGTGTTGAAACGAGCAATTGCATCGAATAGCTCAGCGATGTAATCGTGAGGTTCGATTTGAGTTGTGTACGGGTTCCAAGTTACGCCAAGAGATTCAGTGATGAACTCTTCGCTGAACTTGTGCCATTCAACTTCTGGGTATGCAGAAAGGTGTGCGTTGTAGTTACCTACAGCGCCGTTGATTTTCGCTAGGATCTCAACGTTTTCGATTTGCTTGAATTGACGTTCCATACGGTACGCAACGTTAGCCATCTCTTTACCCATAGTAGAAGGAGAAGCTGGCTGACCATGTGTACGAGACAATAGAGGAATATCACGGTACTCGTTCGCAAGTGCTTTGATAGCATCAATTACGTTACGGATTTCTGGAAGAATCACAGTGTCACGAGCTTCTTTAAGCATAAGTGCGTGAGATGTGTTATTGATGTCTTCAGAAGTACATGCAAAGTGAATGAATTCATTTACTGCGTGAAGTTCAGGAACGCCAGCTACTTTCTCTTTCAAGAAGTATTCAACCGCTTTAACGTCGTGGTTTGTCGTGCGTTCGATCTCTTTGATACGCAGAGCGTCTTCTTCACTGAAGTTAGCTGCTAGTTCATCAAGAAACTGGTTAGCTTCTGCACTGAACGCTGGTACTTCTGCGATTGCATCAGTTTGTGCAAGCTTTTGTAACCAACGAATTTCAACGATAGAGCGGTATTTTAGTAGGCCAAATTCACTAAAGATGCTGCGTAGTGCAATAGTCTTACTTCCGTAACGGCCGTCTACTGGTGAAACAGCAGTCAATGCTGACAGTTCCATGGTGTTCTCCTGAATTGAGTTTTCTAAATTTTGAGAGGTTTATACCAGTAACAATCTCAATTGTCACGCACATTGCGCAAACGTTTGCGTGAGAGTTGTGTTGATACAAAAAACAAGCTCGCGACGAGGCGCGAGCTAATAAATCACATTCGAGCTAATAAGATTTGAGCTTGCTCGATCATCTTCTTACGACCGAAGATTAGGTGGCGACGTTTACCGCCAACCTGGCGCCAAAGCACAGCGCTTCGAATCCCTGATAGAAGAAGCGCACGAACCTTATGTTGGCTCGACGTCTGTTGAAGTACTGATGGTGTCCCAGATACCTGAATGCGAGGGCCGATAGGACTCACAACATCTAGGTAGATGCTCGCTAAGTTACTGATCATTTGCTCGTCAAACAGATCAAAGTGTTCAGTTTGGCGTTCTGCCGTTTGTATACGGTCGCCAAGTTGAGACATCGAATCGTTACGAGAAGATAGTTTACGCTCAAGCGCCATCAAGCTGATGATGTAGCGCGTGATATCGCTACCAGCTGGAGTACTATCGATTCCTTTTACTAAGCACTCAAGGCCAAGCTTTAGGTTCGCTTCACGTCCAAATACGCCCACAGTATTCACCGGATTGGTATTCAAAATAGCACTGAGTGAAGCTTCGAAGGCATCTTTATCACAATGGCCGTCTTTCGCTACTTGTTGAACCAAAGCCACAGCTTGGCAAATTCCGGCGAAAGCAATAGTACGGTCATAAAGTGTATTAGCCACGTAGTAACTCCTAGTTGTCTTCTATCGTTCGTTTGATAATAGTTAGATGCGCTTTTCGATGATACCACCACCAAGACAAACGTCGTCTAGATAGAATACTGCCGATTGACCAGGGGTCACAGCAATCTGTGGTTCATCAAAAATAACCTTAATGTTCTCGTCATCAATTGGGATGATTGTACAAGGAATATCGGTTTGACGGTAACGAGTTTTTACCGTGCATGTCATAACTTCAGTAATTGGTGTGCGATTTACCCAGTGAAGCTGAGAAGCAATCAAACCCTCTGATTTCAAAAGAGGGTGGTCTTTACCTTGTACTGCGATCAGCACATTACGCTTCAGATCTTTTTCACCAACAAACCATGGTTCTTCATTACCACCACCACCTTTGGTGCCACCAATATGCAGGCCTTTACGTTGACCTAATGTGTGGTACATCAAACCTTGGTGTTGACCAATTACTTGGCCTTCAGGTGTCTCGATGTTACCCGGCTGTGCTGGTAGGTACTTGCCTAAGAATTCAGTGAACTTACGTTCACCAATAAAGCAGATGCCCGTTGAGTCTTTTTTCTTTGCTGTAATCAAATCTTGTTCTTCAGCAATACGTCGCACTTCAGGTTTCTCTAATTCACCAACTGGGAATAGGCTGCGTGCCACTTGGTCTGAGCTTAATGTGTATAAGAAATAGCTTTGATCTTTGTTGCTGTCTAGGCCACGTAGCATTTCTGGTTTCACACCAGCGTCTAGCTCTTCTTGAGTAGGAAAAGTACGACGAACGTAGTGACCCATCGCAATGTAGTCTGCGTCTAATACTTCATCTGCAAACTCTAAGAATGCTTTGAATTTGATTTCTTTATTACAAAGAATGTCTGGGTTTGGCGTACGACCTGCTTTGTACTCAGCAAGGAAGTATTCGAATACATTGTCCCAGTACTCTGCGGCAAAGTTGATAGTGTGAAGGTGGATACCTAATTTGTCACATACCGCTTGAGCATCAGCAAGATCTTCAGCTGCCGTGCAGTATTCTTCGTTATCGTCTTCTTCCCAGTTTTTCATGAAAAGGCCTTCTACCTGATAGCCTTGTTGCTGAAGAAGATACGCCGATACTGACGAATCTACACCGCCGGACATACCGACAATTACTTTCTTTTCGCTGTTTCCAGAGCTGATATCTGACATGTCTAAACACCGTTACTATTACTTGGTCGCAGATTCTAACAGAAAGAGAAACGCCGTGACAGATCCGAGACCGGAATCACAGTTTCATTTGCACAAATAGTGCGCTGACTTTGTTAGAGAATCGCATGAGAGCGAGGTGAGTCGCTAGGATGTCAGAAGTATATGTGGCATAGTCGCTCGAAATCCAAGACCTGAGATAAAAAAATGTCTGAACAAAATGAATTTATGCAAGAAGAAGAGCTGATTGAGATCATCGAGAACCAGCTTGAGGATGGCGAACCAGTGAAAGTGAAAGAGACGTTGATGCGTTTAATGATGACTGGTACACCGCGTGAAGAAGCAATTGCGGCTATGGCATGTGCACTGGCTATTGAAGTATTTGACGTAATGAAAAATGGTGCAGAGTTCAATCAAAAACGTTATGCAGAGCATTTGGGTATGCTGCCTGATTTAAGCTTTATGGAAGGCGAATAAAAAAATAGTACAGCAAACGTTTGCTATAGTTTGAAAGATTGCCGCGTTAAATATTGCGCGGTAGAATCCGCCACCTATTTCCCCTTGACTTAGACTAGCCCTATGAAATTCCCTGGACAACGTAAATCAAAGCACTATTTTCCGGTTCACGCTCGTGACCCTTTAGTTAGCCAAGCTCAAACTAGTAAAAGAATGTCACGTACTCATATTATCGGCATTGACCAAACATTGGTGGATATCGAAGCGAAAGTGAGTTCTGAGCTAATCGAAAAATATGGCTTAAGTAAGGGACATTCGCTAGTCATCGGTGACGAAGCTGCAGAGTCTTTATATCAAGAATTAAAAGAGCAGTGCTTGATTACCAATGAATATGCTGGTGGTACGATCGGCAATACATTACACAACTATTCAGTGCTGGCAGATGACCGTTCAACGCTGCTAGGTGTAATGAGCCAAGATATTAAGATTGGTAGCTATGGTTATCGTTATTTATGTAATACATCAAGCAGAATGGATCTGAATCATTTACAAGGGGTAGATGGCGCAATTGGTCGCTGCTTTGCATTAATTACTGAAGATGGTGAACGTACTTTCGCAATTAGCGAAGGTCAAATGAACCAACTAAAACCTGAGAGTATTCCTGAAAAGATCTTCAAAAGTGCTTCTGCTTTGGTATTAACCGCTTATTTAGTTCGTTGTAAACCTGGCGACCCAATGCCTGATGCAACAATGAAAGCGATCGAGTACGCGAAGAAATATGATGTACCCGTTGTATTAACGTTGGGAACTAAATTCGTTATTCAAGATGATCCAGAGTTTTGGAAAGATTTCCTTGAGCAGCATGTAACAGTTGTTGCAATGAACGAAGACGAAGCGGAAGCGTTAACTGGTGAAAGTGATCCTCTTGCCGCTTCTGACAAAGCGCTAGAGTGGGTTGACTTAGTTCTATGTACTGCAGGCCCTGTTGGCCTATTTATGGCGGGTTACACAGAAGACGCCGCAAAGCGTGAAACGTCTTTACCTCTATTACCGGGTTCTATTGCGGAATTTAACCGTTACGAGTTTAGCCGTCCTGCTCATAAAAACTTATGTGACAACCCGACTAAGATCTATTCGCACATTGCACCTTATATGGGTGGCCCTGAAAAGATCAAGAATACCAATGGTGCAGGTGATGCTGCGTTATCGGCTTTATTGCATGATATGGCTGCGAATAAATACCACAAAGAAAACGTGCCTAACTCAAGTAAGCACCAACATTCATTTTTGACGTATTCGTCTTTCTCGCAAGTTTGTAAATATTCAAACCGAGCAAGTTATGAAGTGTTAGTTCAACACTCTCCACGTTTATCTCGTGGTCTTCCTGAAAGAGAAGACAGTTTAGAAGAAGCTTACTGGGAAAGATAAGGTGTCGTACTTATCAAATGAACTTCTCGGTTTATTAAGTACGCTACTGTGTTTATCAAATCCAGTAACGAATAACAAAATATAAAAAAGGCTCCGAAAGGAGCCTTTTTTGTTTCTGAATATATTCAAGCCGTAAATAATACTTTGGTCGACTTAAATATTAATTCTATTGCTTAGTGTGTTATTGATTATTCACTTAGCAAACACGATGCGTTAAAGAGCAAACTCTTCTAGAGATTTACCAGCATCTAGTTGTTCTTGGATAGCTGAAGGCGTACGGCCTTGACCTGTCCAAGTTTTCTCGTTGCCGTTTGCATCTACATATTTGTATTTAGCTGGGCGAGGAGCACGTTTAGCTTTTGTCGTTTTAGATTTTGCTTCACCAGAAAGTGCAGCGATAAGATCAGCAACATCAATTCCGTCTTTTGCAATTTGTTCAGCGATAGCAGAAAGCTTAGCTTCTTGCTCTGCTTTAGCAGCACGTTCTTCAGCTTCAGACTCTTGACGCTCTTGTACAACAATAGTCAGCTTGTCTAGCGCTTCTTCAAGTTGCTCAAGAGTTAATTCACGTGAGAATGCACGAAGGCTGCGGATATTTAATAAAGTTTTTGTTAATTCAGACATGATATTTCCCATCAAGGTAAACTAAATAATCCTCCTAATAATAAACAGAGCCTAGGAATAAAACAAATAGTATTTCTTCTATTACATATTTAAATAAAGAATTGAGATGAATAGTTGAAAATGAAAAGGCGAACTCCTAGTGAATTTATAATAATTATTAAGAATATCTAAAAAACTGATATGTGACTGGTGGAGTAATTACCTTAAGTTGACTATTCTTCTATTGATTACTTCATTAACAAAAAACTATTTTTGTCGGAATGATATGTTGCAATGCTGCCCTTGATGAGTACAATTGCGGCTACCTGATGCGATGCTTTGGTTGATTTGTTGTTAAACTTTGGTTTCAACGGTTAATAATGTTATCGCACGTAGAGGTGCAATTATAAAAAGTAGTTTTCGTTGGGGTGATGCCAATGAACGGGAATGAAAGGTCTAATTGCCGAAGTAAATTGTATATCTAAGCAATTTGCTGGGGTTGTGCTCAATAGGTACAACACTGCCATAGTCTTAATTTTAAACTATGGAGCGCTACTGTAGGGTTGGGTGAAGTGTTCACTTCCCTTTCGCTTAGTTCAACATGAGCTTGATAAGCCGTATCAAGTTTGTCTGCAGTAGATCTCTAGCCAAATAAAAAACTGGTTTTTGAAGATCATGAATTTAATAGATTTTGCAACATCGCCTTTATCTTTGCTTCCTCCCCTTGTGGCCTTAACTCTCGCTATTGTTACCCGCCGTGTATTGGTTTCCTTGGGTGTCGGTATCGTTATGGGTGCGATTTTACTTGCTGATTACTCAGTAGGTAACGCAGCTAGCTACGTGTTTACTAAAGCTTCTGGTGTTTTCATCGAAGATGGTGGCATTAATACCTGGAACATGAGCATCGTCGCATTCCTAATTATTCTTGGAATGACAACCGCCTTATTAACATTATCTGGTGGTACGCGAGCATTCGCTGAGTGGGCCCAGTCTCGTGTTAAGAGCAAACGTGGTTCAAAACTACTTGCTGCTTTCTTGGGTGTGTTCATTTTTGTTGATGATTACTTCAACAGCTTAGCGGTAGGTGCTATCTCTCGTCCTGTTACAGACCGCTTTTACGTATCTCGCGCTAAGCTTGCTTATATTCTGGATTCTACTGCTGCTCCAATGTGTGTGATCATGCCGGCTTCTAGCTGGGGTGCTTACATCATTACTATTATTGGTGGCATCTTAGTAACACACGGTGTGACAGAGTACTCAGCATTGGGTGCTTACGTTCGTCTTATCCCGATGAATTTCTACGCTGTGTTCGCACTATTAATGGTATTTGCCGTTGCATGGTTCGGTCTAGATGTTGGTAAAATGCGTGAACATGAGATCGAAGCATCTCAAGGCCGTGGCTTTGAAGGTGACAACGATCAAAAGCAAGCTCACGACCTAAATGAAGAGCTAGACATTCAAGAGAGTGAAAACGGCTCTGTCTCTGATCTCGTTATGCCAATCGTATCGTTAATCGTAGCGACGGTAGCTGCAATGCTTTATACCGGTGGTCAAGCGCTTACCGCTGACGGTCAAGCATTCAACTTGCTTGGTGCGTTTGAAAATACAGATGTAGGCAAGTCTCTTGTTTACGGTGGTGTTGTTGGCCTGCTTGTTGCGCTAGCGACAGTGTTTAAGCAAAAGCTGCCAATGTCTGATATCGCAAGAACAATGTGGATCGGTGCTAGCTCTATGTTTGGCGCTATCCTGATTCTTGTGTTTGCATGGACTATCGGTTCTGTTATCGGTGACATGAAAACCGGTTCTTACCTTTCGTCTCTAGCAACAGGTAACATTGATTACCACTGGCTACCTGTTATTTTGTTCCTTCTTGCTGGCCTGATGGCATTCTCGACAGGCACATCATGGGGTACATTTGGTATCATGCTTCCTATCGCGGGTGACATGGCTGCAGCCTCTGACATCGCTCTAATTCTGCCTATGTTAAGTGCGGTTCTTGCGGGTTCTGTGTTTGGTGATCACTGTTCTCCAATCTCTGATACGACGATTCTCTCTTCTACCGGTGCTCGTTGTAACCACATTGACCACGTATCGACTCAGCTTCCTTATGCGCTGTCTGTGGCCTTCGTATCGTGTGTTGGTTTCATTACCTTAGGTATGACATCATCAACTGGCATCGCATTTGGTGCGGCGTCTCTAACGTTTGTTGCTGTATGCTTTGCATTGGCTTATTTCTCTCGCTGCAAAATGGCGACGTGCAACAGCTAATCATCATCTGATTGAATAATGAAAAGGGAGGCTGCGGCTTCCCTTTTTTGTACCTGTTAAATTAATTTGAGTTTTAGTGAAAAAAGTTCGAATAAATGGTTGAAAAAGGATGTCAGCTTAGTTAGTGTGGAGACAAGACAGCAAACAACCTAAGAGCTTATAAGTATGCGTAAATTAGTAATGAACATTCATCACCATCATCACCCTATCTAGTCTTTCGGGGAGATTTACGTATACCCGGGAGCAAGAATTCTCCCGGAGGTTAAGTCAAAGAATTTAGATTTAAACCCTCGGGACGACAAAGTCTTCCGAGGGTTTTTTAGTTTTAGCACTTTTAAATAATCAATAAATTCAAATATTTGCACAGGGATACAGCAATGCAGACACAACGCCTAAGAATCGCAATTCAAAAGAAAGGTCGCTTAAGTAAAGAGTGCCAAGACTTACTTAAAAAATGTGGTGTTAAATTTAACATCATGGGTGAGCGCCTAGTGGTTCATTCACTTAATATGCCAATCGACTTGTTACTGGTTCGTGATGATGACATCCCAGGTCTTATCATGGACGGTGTGGTTGACCTAGGTTTCATTGGTGAAAATGAGCTAGAAGAAGTTCGCCTAGACCGCGTTGCTCTAAAAGAGCCATCGCAATTTCACACACTACGTCGTTTAGATTTCGGTGGTTGCCGCCTTTCTATCGCTATCAACAAAGATGAAGAATACAACGGCCCACAAGACCTAGCGGGTAAACGTATTGCAACAACCTACCCACAACTACTAAAAGCCTACATGGATGAGCAGGGTGTTGAATTCAGCACTTGTATGCTAACAGGCTCAGTTGAAGTAGCACCTCGAGCTGGACTAGCGGACGCTATCGCAGATTTGGTTTCTACAGGCGCTACGCTAGAAGCGAATGGCCTAAAAGAAGCAGAAGCTATTTTTCAATCTAAAGCAACGTTAATTCAACGCACCGGCGAATTTGATGCAGACAAAGAAGCATTAATTGAAAAACTACTGACTCGTATGCAAGGTGTTCAGCAAGCGAAAGAGTCGAAGTACATCATGCTTCACGCACCAACGTCTCAATTAGAGCAAATTAAAGCGCTATTGCCTGGAGCTGAAGATCCTACTGTTCTTCCTCTATCTACAGATAAAGACAAAGTTGCCGTTCACCTAGTAAGTACTGAGAACTTGTTCTGGGAAACTATGGAACAGCTGAAAGAGTTGGGTGCAAGCTCGATTCTAGTATTACCAATCGAAAAAATGATGGGGTAGTGATGATGAGAACCGTTGTTTGGCAATCTTTAAGTGAATCACAGCAAGACTCGGTATTAGAGCGTCCAGCTATTACTGAAGGTGCAAACATCACAGCGACTGTTTCTGATGTTATTGCAAAAGTACGAAATGAAGGCGACGCCGCACTCAAAGAACTGACTGAAAAGTTCGATCGTGTGACTCCTGAATCAATTCGAGTTACTTCGAATGAGATTGAAGAGGCGTGTGCTCGTCTAACACCAGAAATGAAGCAAGCGCTAGAGCAAGCTTATAGCAATATTGCTAAGTTTCATGAAGCTCAGAAGCCTCAGTCAATTAAGGTTGAAACTCAACCTGGCGTTTTGTGTGAGCAGGTAACGCGCGCGATTAATACGGTTGGTCTTTATATTCCTGGTGGGAGTGCGCCACTTCCGTCAACGGTTCTTATGTTAGGTGTACCCGCTCAGATTGCGGGTTGTCGTAAAGTTGTCTTGTGTTCGCCTCCACCAATTGCTGATGAAATCTTGTATGTCGCTAAGCTTTGTAAGATCGACGAGGTTTACAACGTTGGTGGTGGTCAAGCGGTTGCGGCAATGGCTTACGGTACCGAGAGTGTGGCTAAAGTCGATAAGATCTTCGGCCCGGGTAATGCCTATGTAACGGAAGCGAAACGCCAAGTCAGCAATGACTTCCGTGGTGCTGCAATTGACATGCCTGCTGGTCCATCAGAAGTGATGGTGATTGCAGATGAAACTGCAGATGCAGACTTCATCGCTGCGGATTTATTGAGCCAAGCGGAACACGGCCCTGATTCTCAGGTTGTCTTGGTTACGCCGTCTCCGGTTATTGCTGATCAAGTAACGGATGCGGTGCAGAAACAACTGAAAGAGTTGTCTCGCGCTAACATCGCTCAGCAAGCATTAGCATCTAGCTTGATTATCATCTCAGAATCAATCACTCAAGCTATCGCAATTTCGAACTTCTACGGTCCTGAGCACTTAATTGTTCAAACCAAGAATCCACGTGAGTTGTTGCCGTTGCTAGATAATGCAGGTTCAATATTCTTGGGTGACTGGTCTCCAGAGTCTGCAGGTGATTATGCATCAGGTACAAACCACGTATTGCCAACCTACGGTTACACCAAAACGTATTCGAGCCTAGGTTTAGCAGATTTCTCTAAACGTATGACAGTACAAGAACTAACAGCCGATGGCTTGAAAGGTCTAGCACCAACAGTGGTGACGATGGCTGAAGCCGAAGGTTTGGATGCTCACAAGCGTGCTGTGACTATCCGAGTTGAAAAGTTAAATAGAGCGAAGTAGGGGCGGAGCATGGAAAAGTTAGCAAGAAAACAAGTTCAGGCTCTAACACCTTACTTGTCTGCAAGACGCATTGGCGGTAGCGGAGATGTATGGTTGAACGCCAATGAATCTCCGTTTGATAACGAGTACAGCTTAAATCTGACTCGCCTTAACCGCTACAGTGAATGTCAGCCAAAAGAATTAATCGATGCTTACGCACAATATGCAGGTGTAACACCAGAGCAAACATTGACAACACGTGGGGCTGACGAAGGCATTGAGTTACTGATTCGCGCTTTCTGTGAGCCAAACGAAGATGCAATTCTTTACTGTCCACCCACTTACGGTATGTATGCGATCAGCGCCGAAACCATTGGTGTCGAACGTAAAGTGGTGCCTCTGACCTCTGAATGGCAATTAGATCTTCCCTCTATTGAAGCTCAACTAGACAACGTGAAAGTGATATTTGTTTGTAGCCCAAACAACCCAACGGGTAACTTAGTTGATCGTAAAGACATCATTAAATTGCTTGAAATGACGCAAGACAAAGCGATTGTGGTGATGGATGAAGCGTATATCGACTTCTGCCCTGAAGCGTCAACGGTCGATTTGCTTGCTCAATATCCGAATTTAGCGATTTTGCGTACTCTTTCCAAAGCTTTCGCATTAGCGGGACTACGCTGTGGCTTTACGCTAGCAAACAAAGAGCTTATCGATGTACTGTTGAAAGTGATTGCACCATACCCAGTGCCAATCCCTGTTGCTGACATTGCGGTTCAAGCCCTTTCAGAGCAAGGTTTAGCAAGAGCTAAGTTTCAAGTTCTCGATTTAAGTGCTAATCGCGCTTATTTACAAGCTGGCCTACTTGGTATACCTCAAGTAACGGTATTTGATGGTTGGGGTAACTATTTATTGGTTAAATTCCCTAACGGTGACGAATTGTTCAAAGCGGCATGGGACACTGGCATCATCTTGCGTAATTCGCCAATTGAAGATTGTGTTCGTATTAGTATTGGTAATCGAGAAGAGTGCGAAAAGACACTTGGATTCATTCGTAACTTTTTTCAGTAACGAAGGCTTACCAGTAATCACATTGGACAGTTGTGTTTAATCAGCATAGCTGGCCAATGAATCAGACATTTGGGTTAGCGGTTGATTTTAGCTAGGCCACCAGATTTAAAATTAAAAGGAAGTTCAAGTGAGTAAACAACAGAAAATACTTTTTATAGACCGTGATGGCACCTTAATTGTTGAGCCGCCAGTCGATTTTCAAGTAGACCGTTTAGACAAATTAAAATTCGAACCGCTCGTGATTCCTAGCTTGTTAGCATTGCAAGATGCGGGCTACCGTTTAGTGATGGTGACTAACCAAGATGGTTTAGGTACCGATAGCTACCCACAAGAAGATTTCGATGCACCACACAATATGATGATGGAGTTTTTCGAGTCTCAAGGCGTTAAGTTTGACGACGTGCTTATTTGTCCTCACTTTGACGAAGACAACTGCTCTTGCCGCAAGCCTAAGTTGGGTATGGTTAAAGAGTATCTACAGGGCGGTAAAGTCGACTTTCAACATTCTGTTGTGATTGGCGATCGAATGACTGATCTTCAACTTGCTGAGAACATGGCAATTCGCGGGATTCAATATGGCCCAGATGCGGAAACGGAAGGTACGCTTAACTGGCCACAGATTGTTAAAGATCTGACGGTTAATGCACGTGTTGCTGAAGTGGTTCGTACGACTAAAGAAACTGATATCAAGGTTGCAGTAAACCTTGATGAAACCGGTGGCAACAAGATCGATACGGGCATGGGTTTCTTCGATCACATGCTTGATCAAATCGCGACACACGGTGGTTTCCAGATGAATCTAACTGTGAAAGGCGATCTACACATTGATGATCACCACACAGTAGAAGATACGGCTTTAGCTCTAGGCCAAGCACTTAAAGATGCGCTAGGTGATAAACGTGGGATTGGCCGCTTTGGTTTCAGTCTACCAATGGATGAATGTTTGGCGCAGTGTGCACTAGACCTTTCTGGCCGCCCATACCTGAAATTTGATGCTAAGTTCAGCCGCGAACAAGTGGGTGATCTTTCGACTGAGATGGTGGTTCACTTCTTCCGTTCTCTAACCGATACGCTAGCTTGTACGCTACACCTTTCTTCTAATGGCAATAATGACCACCACATCATTGAAAGCCTATTTAAAGCGTTTGGTCGTACTCTTCGTCAAGCAATTAAAGTTGAAGGTAACGAGTTACCAAGCAGCAAAGGCGTACTGTAAGGCTAACGTTAGCAAGGAAAAACAATGAAAGATCAAAAAGTCGTTATTATTGATACTGGTTGTGCCAACGTTTCCTCAGTGAAGTTTGCGATTGAACGTCTGGGCTACGCAGTTGAAATTTCGAAAGAACCAAAAGTTGTTCTAGCTGCCGATAAGTTATTCCTACCCGGTGTAGGTACAGCAAGTGAGGCAATGAAGAATTTGCAAGATCGTGACCTCGTTAGCCTTGTGAAGCAAGTCGAGAAGCCTCTGCTTGGTATCTGTTTAGGTATGCAACTGTTAGGTAAACTGTCTCAAGAGAAAGGCCAAAAAGCCGACGAGATAGTGGAATGCTTAGGTTTGTGTGATGGCGAAGTTCGCTTGCTTGAAACGGGTGATTTGCCACTACCACACATGGGTTGGAACACTGTAACCGCAACACCGAATCACCCGCTATTTAAAGACATTGAAGAAGGCGAGTATTTTTACTTCGTACATAGCTTTGCAATGCCAGTAGGTGACTACACAATCGCACAATGTGATTACGGCAATCCGTTTACCGCTGCCGTTCAAAGCGGCAACTATTATGGTGTTCAGTTCCACCCAGAGCGTTCGTCAAAAGCAGGCTCTAAATTGATTCAAAACTTCTTGGAGCTGTAATAAGGATTAGGCATCGGCTAACGCTGCCCTATAAGGAATGTAAATGATTATTCCCGCATTAGATTTAATTGAAGGCCAAGTAGTTCGCTTATTCCAAGGCGATTACGGGCAAGTAACAGAATACAAAGTAGACCCAGCAGAGCAGTTTAATCTGTATCACCAAGCAGGCGCAGGTTGGCTTCACCTAGTAGACTTAACCGGCGCAAAAGATACAACAGCTCGCCAGCTAGACTTAATCGCCAAGCTACTTGCAAGCACACCAGCCAATATTCAAATTGGTGGTGGTGTTCGCAATGAACAAGATGTAATTGATTTGCTAGAAGCCGGCGCACAGCGCGTTGTGGTTGGCTCGACTGCTGTTAAACAACCTGAACTTGTGAAAGGTTGGATGGAAAAATACGGCGCTGAAAAAATCGTACTTGCTCTGGACATCAACATTGATGAAAACGGCACACGTAAAGTGGCGATTTCAGGTTGGCAAGAAGATTCAGGTGTGACCATCGAAGCGCTAATTGAAGATTACCTAACGGTTGGCCTCAAACACGTTCTCTGTACAGATATTTCACGTGATGGCACGCTAGAAGGATCAAACGTAGAGTTATACATTGACCTTTGTAAGCAGTACCCACAAGTACAATTTCAATCATCGGGTGGCATTGGCAGCCTAGCTGATATCGAAGCTCTGAAAGGCAGCGGCGTTGCGGGTGTGATTGTTGGTCGCGCACTGCTTGATGGCAAATTCACCGCAGAGGAGGCATTTGCATGCTGGCAAAGCGAATAATCCCTTGTTTGGATGTCCGTGATGGGCAAGTGGTTAAGGGCGTTCAATTCCGCAACCACGAAATTATTGGTGACATCGTTCCGCTAGCACAACGCTATGCAGAAGAGGGCGCTGATGAATTAGTGTTTTACGATATCACTGCATCAAGTGATGGACGTGTGGTCGATAAAAGCTGGGTGAAACGCGTAGCAGAAGTGATTGATATTCCTTTCTGTGTGGCTGGTGGTATCAAGTCAGCGGAAGATGCAGCACGCATTCTTGAGTTTGGTGCAGATAAAGTCTCAATTAACTCGCCTGCATTGGCTAACCCACAACTGATTACTGACCTTGCTGATAAGTTTGGCGTGCAGTGTATTGTTGTTGGTATCGATTCATACTTCGATAAAGATACCGGTAAATATCAGGTTTACCAGTTCACTGGCGATGAAGCGCGTACTAAAGCAACCAAGTGGGAAACCAAAGATTGGGTGAAGGAAGTACAAAAGCGTGGCGCAGGTGAGATTGTGTTAAACATGATGAACCAAGATGGTGTTCGTAATGGCTACGATATTGATCAGTTAAACATGGTACGCGAAGTGTGTAATGTACCTTTGATTGCGTCTGGTGGTGCAGGTGCGATGGAACACTTTGCTGAAGCCTACAAGAAGACAAACGTGGACGGGGCACTAGCGGCTTCGGTATTCCACAAACAAGTCATCAATATTGGTGAACTTAAACAGTATTTAAAACAACAAGATGTAGAGGTGCGACTATGAGTTTTGAAACCGCAAGCTTATCAAAAACAACAGTAGGCGCATTATCAGAGCGTATTAACTGGGAAAAAGTAGATGGTTTAGTTCCTGCCATTGTTCAAGATTACCAATCTAGCCAAGTGTTAATGATGGGATACATGAACCCTGCAGCACTTGAGAAAACCGGTGAAACTGGCAATGTTACGTTTTTCTCTCGTACTAAAGAGCGTCTTTGGACGAAAGGTGAAACGTCGGGCAACGTATTGCAACTGAAAAACATCGCTTTGGACTGCGATAACGATACTTTACTTGTTAAGGTAAATCCCATTGGCCCAACGTGCCACACAGGTACAACAACGTGTTGGGATGGAGACAAACAAGAAGAAACACAGATGGTGTGGCTTCATCAGCTTGAGCAGCTACTGGCTGCCCGCAAGGACGCAGACCCTGAGTCTTCTTATACTGCCAGTTTATATGCCCGTGGCACCAAGCGTATTTCGCAAAAAGTGGGCGAAGAAGGCGTTGAAGTCGCGCTTGCGGCGACGTCGGGCGATAAGGCGGAATTAGTGTGTGAATCAGCAGATTTGATTTACCACTTGATGGTTCTTTTACAAGACCAAGGCTTATCGATGAACGATGTGGTGAACAAATTAAAAGAGCGCCATAAGTAAGCTCTCTTTAGATTAATCGACTACGTAACAGATAAATAAAAGCCCTTTAAACAATTATGTTTACGGGGCTTTTTTAGCATTCAATTCTTGAGAATATCTCTTCGACTTTAGGCCTCGTCATTCCGAGGAGTCTAAGCGACATCAGGAAACTCTCCTCTTAATCTAACTTCCTAGACACATGAGTTAGCCGCAGCACTTTTTATACTTCTTACTGCTACCACAAATACACGGGTCATTGCGGCCGATCTTGAAGCTCTCTACAGTTTGGTTTAGGCGAGGATCTATCTCTGGTTGTGTTGCGTCTTCTTGTTCATTTTCTTGATTGGGGAAAGCGCCATCAATGTAGAACCAAATACCGTCTTCACGAACAAAGCGAGAACGTTCTTGCATACAGAACTGCTCAGCCCCGTCGTTGAAGTAAGCTTTAAACTCAACAAAGCCTTCGTTCTCATGTGAACCTGCGGCAGTATCGATGACTTCTAAACCCGCCCAATCACTATCAATGGATTCAGCAATACCTTCTCTCTGCGCTTCTGCATTACAAGTCGGGTGGTAAGTAGCAACCACATAATCAACCAAACCAAGTACATGTGCAGAATAGCGTGAGCGCATCAATTGTTCAGGTGTTTCGACTGAATTGTGGTCAAGATGTGCGGATTCACAGCACTGTTGGTAAGTATTTTTGCTACCACAAGGGCATAAAGACATAGTCAGTTCCTGTAAAAATGGCCTCGATTAAGAGGCCATAAATGAATGCATTGGAGTTTAGCAAGAAACGATCGCTCACCAAAGCTTAGTTTCTATTGCTGTTTTTGTAGGGAGTGTATTATTTCAATGAAGGTGATAACAGATCTTGAGCCCAAGTAGTGGCCTCATCATACGCTTGTCCGAGGTCTGCTTCGCTCAGTTTGAGCAGCTTACGAATGCGTGTCGCTTCATCCCAGCGAGCTTGCTCGTACGCAATGACCATCGCCATGATCGCACCAAGTACACCTTTACGCTGAATAAGAGCTTGTTTGATCTCTTCATCGATGGGTACTGAGTCCAATACTTGCTTTAAAGGCTGATCAAAGAGTGAATCGAGTAGCGAGAACATGCCGGTTAAAAAGGCTTGTCCAGGTTCAACTTTCACATTCATCTTTTCTACTAACAGTTCACATTGACGAGCGCGCAGTACCGCTAAACCATAAAGTGAATCCGGTTTATCTTCTTTCGCAGATGCGATTGCCACTAGTGAAACGAACTTACGCAGTTTCTGTTCCCCAAGGTAAATGAGTGCTTGGCGAAATGAACGGATAGTCGTCGCTGAACCGCCCGCAGAGTTTACGTAGGTGAGTAGCTTATAAGAGAGTGTTACATCCAATGTGATCAAACGTTCGACTTCACTGAAATCGATAGGATCGTGGGCTATTTCTTTTAGTAACTGAACGATAGTCAGAAAAGCAGGACTAAGTGCGCGAGTTTGGATCATTTCCGGTTTACTGAAGAAGTAACCCTGAAAATAAGAAAATCCGGCTTGTTTCGCTTCTTGATACTCATCGTAAGTTTCAACTTTTTCGGCAAGAAACTTGATATCCAATTCTCTCATAGAGTTCATGAACATTGATGCTTTTATTATTGAGATCAAACGAATATCAAATTTAATGATAGATACGTAAGGCAAGAAACGTTTCCATGCTTTGCTTGGCACAAAGTCGTCCAGCGCGATGGTATAACCCGCGTCGTAAATGGTTTTGATCGCTTCAAGCAATTCGTCCGTTGGTTCACAATCTTCAAGAACCTCAACAACGAGGCTTTCTTTCGGAAAGAGGGTAGGGACTAAGTTAATCAGACTTGCATAAGGAAAATTCACGAACCCCAACTTATCACCAAGCGTATTATAGTGAGTTGATAGGAAGTGATCGGAAAGCAAGCGGCTTGTAGCGAGTTCCGGTTCTACTTCAGGGAAAGTGTTCTTAGGACCGTCCCTGAATAGCAACTCGTAACCTATGGTTTTCTTGTCAGCATCGAGTATTGGCTGACGCGCTACATATGAATATTTCAACTTCGTACTGTGTTCGGTTTAGTTCTGATACAGAGATAATAGCTAATTGGAGAAAAATTACCATCTACAATCTTAGAAAGTCTGACCCATAATAATAATCAATGTGAAAGATGAGGAGTGACGTTAAAAGCGGTTGCTAAACTCACGATTCTGTAGTTCAAAACTTTGCGGAGTGAATACCAGAACTGAGCCCTGCGTGTACCAATCACCAAGTACGATACGAGTTTTAGTGCAACTATTGGTATTGAACCTATGAATGTCTGGGCGGTGCGTGTGACCGTGGATCATGAGATCTACATTATTTTGCGCCATCACATTTTCAACTTCTTGTTGTGTTACGTCCATGATGTCTAAAGACTTAGTCTGCTTGTCGTCCTTGATATCGGATTGAACCTTAGAAACAATTTTCTTTTTGATAAAGAATGGAATTCTATTGAATACCCATTGTAGCCAGGGCTGATGTACTTTTTCACGGAAGGCGAGATACTTTACATCTTCAGTGCACAAGGTATCACCGTGTAATACCACGGCTTTTTGTCCGTAGATATCGATCGTTGAAACTTCATCTAGTAGTTGGACGCCCGTTTGTTTGGCAAACTTTTTACCAACTAAAAAGTCCCGGTTGCCCTGAGTGAAATAACAAGGCACGCCAGTGTTAACTAGATCAATAAATGCTTGGCGAATGGAAGTAGCGAAATCGCTCGTATCGTCGTCACCAATCCAGAACTCGAAAAGGTCACCAAGTACATACAGTGCATCCGCTTCTACGGCTTCGTTTTTCATGAAGGTTAAGAAACAATCTGTGATGTCTGGTCGCGACGGGGCTAAGTGCAGATCTGATATAAAATATGTTTTCATAGGTCTAAAAAAGGGAGCGATTCGCTCCCTGTATCCTGATTTATCGGTTCACCAATGGTAATGATTAATACTAATCGAAAGCGAGTAATTAAGCTTCGATTGTAGTACCAGTGATGATCACTTCTTCTAGAGGTACATCTTGGTGCATACCCATAGAACCAGTGCTAACACCTTTAATCTTGTTTACGATGTCCATACCTTCAACAACTTCTGCGAATACACAGTAACCCCAACCGTCTAGGCTTTCGCTACGGAAGTTTAGGAAAGAATTGTCGTTCACGTTGATGAAGAACTGAGAGCTCGCTGAATGTGGTTCCATAGTACGAGCCATTGCAAGTGTACCTACTTTGTTAGCTAGGCCGTTGTTTGCTTCGTTCTTGATTGTAGCGCGAGTCGTTTTTTCTTTAAGGCCAGAAGTCATGCCACCGCCTTGAATCATGAAACCATCGATAACACGGTGGAATAGTGTGTTGTCGTAGAAACCGTCACGGCAATACTGTAGAAAGTTTGCGCTTGTTTCTGGTGCTTTTTCTTCGTTAAGTTGAACTTTGATGTCACCAAAATTTGTGTGAAGGATGATCATGATTGTTACCTTACTGTCTTTTTAATATGAAGTTCGAATTCTAGCGCATGTTGGCGGACTTTCAAATCACCAAATCATTCACTTAACTCAGATGTTTGAGGTAATTCCTGCTTTGGGGGATTACCTATTAAGGTATGACTTGTTATACTGCGAGCTTATTTTTGATTAATCCATAAAATAGATAGAGATCATGCTGAAGATATATAACACGCTCACAAGACAGAAAGAGGAATTCAAACCAATTACAGCTGGCAAAGTCGGTATGTATGTCTGTGGGGTAACCATATACGATCTCTGTCATATTGGTCATGGCCGTACGTTCGTTTCTTTCGACGTAGTAACTCGTTACCTTCGTTACCTTGGTTACGATTTGAACTTCGTTCGTAACATTACTGATATCGATGACAAGATCATCAAACGCGCTAACGAAAACGGCGAGTCTTGTGATTCTTTAACTGAGCGCTTGATTGGTGAAATGCATGCAGATTTCGATGCATTGAATATGAAACGCCCAGATGTAGAGCCTCGTGCAACAGAATTCATCACTGAGATCATTGAGTTAGTAGAAAAGCTAATTCAACGCGGCTTTGCTTACGTAGCAAGCAATGGCGATGTGATGTTCGAAGTTAAGAAGTTCGATGAATACGGTAAGCTTTCAAAGCAAGACTTAGATCAGCTTCAAGCTGGTGCTCGTGTCGATGTTGACTCTGCAAAACGCAGCCCATTAGATTTTGTTCTTTGGAAAATGTCTAAGCCAGGTGAACCTACGTGGGAATCGCCATGGGGTCCAGGTCGTCCAGGTTGGCACATTGAATGTTCAGCAATGAACTCTTCTATTCTTGGTAATCACTTCGATATCCACGGCGGCGGTTCAGATCTACAATTCCCTCACCACGAAAACGAGATTGCACAATCTTGCTGCGCACATGGTACTCAGTATGTAAATACTTGGATGCACAGTGGTATGGTAATGGTAGACAAAGAAAAAATGTCTAAATCATTAGGCAACTTCTTCACGATTCGTGATGTGCTAGCTCATTACGATGCCGAAACGGTACGTTACTTTCTAATGTCTGGCCACTACCGTAGCCAACTAAACTACAGTGAAGATAACCTAAATCAAGCACGTGCTTCATTAGAACGCCTCTACACGTCACTTCGTGGCTTGGATCTAACAGCAGCTCCGGCTGGTGGTGAAGAATATGTAACTCGTTTCTCTACTGCGATGAACGATGATTTCAACACACCTGAAGCTTATTCAGTGCTGTTTGAAATGGCTCGTGATATTAACCGTATCAAGACAGAAAGTATTGAAAAAGCAAGCGCTCTCGGTGCATTGATGCGTGAACTTGCCGACATCATCGGTATTCTTCATCAAGACCCAGAAGCTTTCCTTAAAGGTGATGCTGCTGGTAATGACGACGAAGTAGCAGAAATTGAAGCATTGATTAAGCTACGTAATGATTCTCGTGCTTCAAAGGATTGGGCTAACGCTGACCTTGCACGTGACAAGTTGAACGAGTTGGGTATTGTTCTGGAAGATGGTCCAGAAGGCACGACTTGGCGTCGTAAGTAAACTTTATAAAAAAGGGCTGATTTTCAGCCCTTTTTTCTAGCAAAAATTCTTTAATTTCACCTTTGCTTTTATCTTCAGCTTTTAATTAACAGGAATATTTCTGTGGCTCAGATGTATTTTTATTACTCGGCAATGAATGCGGGTAAATCAACAACGCTTCTTCAATCTTCTTTTAACTATCAAGAGCGTGGTATGACGCCAGTGATCTTTACCGCAGCGTTAGACGACCGCTATGGTATTGGTAAAGTGAGCTCACGAATTGGTCTGCAATCTGAAGCTCAACTGTTTAAAAACGACACTAATATGTTTGACGCTATCCAAAAACTTAATGAAGAAGAAAAGCGTCATTGTGTTTTGATCGATGAGTGTCAGTTTTTATCGAAAGAGCAGGTTTACCAACTAACAGAAGTCGTAGATAAGCTGCACATTCCTGTACTTTGCTACGGTTTGCGCACTGACTTCTTGGGTGAGCTGTTTGAAGGTAGCCGTTACTTATTGTCTTGGGCCGATAAGTTAGTTGAGCTGAAAACGATTTGCCACTGTGGTCGTAAAGCGAATATGGTGATTCGTACTGATGAGCACGGTGTTGCGATTGCTGAAGGTGACCAAGTGGCCATCGGTGGTAATGACCAATATGTTTCTGCTTGCCGTCTGCACTACAAAGAAGCGTTAGGTAAATAAACGGCTCTTTGGTTGATTTTGCTTAGAGAACAAAGCAAAGATTAGCAATCTAAAGTAAAAAGCTAAGAATAATAAACGGTGGCCAAGTGCCACCGTTTTTGTTTCCTGAAACGTACTATTACGTTACCTAAAGCTTTATTCTAAACCCAGTTTCTTCAATACTTTGTAAGCATGGTCAACGTCATCAGGGATTGGCATTTCAATCTGAAACCCTTGAGCAGGGTACGTTTTGATTCTTTCAAAGTCGGCAACTAAAGCCCCTAGTACCATGTCCAGTGGCAACTCTTCGTTAAAGTAATCGACCCAACTTTGCCATTGCGAAGTCACTCTAATTTCCGCCGCCTGTTCTGGCCATTGTTTGCTGAATGTTGCGTAGGTACGTTTTTCCATAAAGGGCTTTTGTACCAAGGTCAGTCGCTTCGGTGATAGCCCACGTTTTGTAAGCAAGTCATAGGTAAAACGAACATTTTCGCCAGTATTAGTCGCGTGTTTTTCAATCAAAATGTCTGAATCAGGTACTCCACAATCTCTGGCAATAGCGGCAAATGTTTCAGCTTCTGAGCATTCAAAATTTCCCTCAGTAAAACGTCCCACTCCGCCTGAGAAAACGATGTAAGGCGCTACTTTTTGGTGATAGAGATCTGCCGCGTATTCAGCAACCCGAGTATCGTTGCTACATAACACAAAAATGCAGTCTGAAGTTTCTACGTTATGGTTCATCGACATAAAATTCCAAAGGATGTCTATGGAACGATGCAATTTAACCTTAGGGTTTATAATCGATAGTTCAGTCATGAAGTGCGTCCAGTGTGGAATTGAACTTAAACGAGTAGCCTAAGTCGAGAATCTTTTTCGAAGAGATCAGCTTGTCTGGTGTATCAACAATGGGCGGTAAAGGTTCACTACTGTTGGCGCTTTTCAATGCCGCGGCATAAAATTCCGCCTTACTGACCGTATTTGGCGTCGTCACGTTGACCACTTCGTTGTGCAGCTGACTAATAGCGAAGTCGACCGCGTTAATTGCGTCATCAAGGTGAAGCATGTTGGCGGGAGCCTGAGAGCTGACTTGTCTAAGTCTACTGGCAAATCTTGACGGATGACGATTCGGACCAATTAATCCACTAAAGCGAAGAATGGTATAATCGATACCTGAATCAATCACTGACTGCTCAGCTCGCAACATGACTCGTGCGTTATCAGAAAATGAAGGTGCATGGCCGTTATCTGAGTTTGATAGATTCAGTGACGCATCCGGTTCGTGCAGAACGCCGGGCTTAGTAGGGTAGACCGTTGTTGAACTGACCATGAGCAGTTTCTTTATGTTAGCTTTTTTGCAAGCCGTCGTTAACTGTTTCCAGTAAGTGGCATACTCTTGTCCTGCGCCTTTTCTAAAGCCTGGAGGGAAGCTGCCAATGACGATTTCAGTGTTGTTTTCCAGTAGGAGTGAGTAGAGTCGGCCAATAGAGCGTTCAGGTTGCGCGGCATCAAAACTGAACACTTCACAAGGAATGCATTCGTTGCCAATAGCATCAGCGCCTGACTGAGTGGTCTTCGTAACGACGACTCGGTGACCATGTTTGACGAGATGTTCAGATAAGGGGACACCAACCCAGCCTGCACCAACAATAAATATAGAAGCCATGTGTTCCTCACAACTGCAAATGACGAATTTACATTAAGCCTAACAAACCTTTGGCTAAAAATGAAAAAACTCCACGGCCGAAGCAAGTGGAGTTTTTTCTAGAACAATCGAGCTTTAGTTTAGTACGCGAATGAGCTTATCTGCGCGTTCTGCCATCTCGATACCTTCATCTGTTAGGTAACCGCCGTCTGGCTGAGTGCAAAGGTTTTTTTCGAATAGGCGCTTAACGGCGTCTTGAGTTTCTTGAGCAGCCTCTTGATGAACTTTAATTCCGGTAGCAGCGCTACTTACATCAAATTGAAGAAGGAGGTTTAAATCAGCAATATGTTCAGCGTTGTACTTCATAATTAACCTATATATTCATAACGTTCTCTACCTTCACCTTAGTGCGCATTGACAGCTCAGGCAATAGCAAATAAATAGAATTGATAAGTGATACCAAATTGAATGATTAATCATCGCATGAAGGACTTATTTTGGTTAAATTGGGTAATTTACACACGTTTACATCATGAGTGATGTCTATTGCTAAGTGGTTGTAATATATTGTGTGACTAGAAAGATATTGCATGCAGCTAATATTGTACAAAAAGGAAATGCATCAGTGAGAGTTAACAAAGTAGCATTGGTAATTAGTATGCTATTTGCTATCTCAGGTTGTCAAAGCACACCCTCAGAGCAGACAGACGCGAACCAAATCACAAATAATAATGAATCTACAACAGAGGTCCGTTCTTTTCAGTCTCTCCAAAGTGTTTACTCCCAATGGGAAATTAAACTTGAAGATCATGCTCAATTGTCTCTTTATGCTCCGGAGAATTACCATGAACTTCTAGATGCATGGGATGATGCTGAAAATATTTATGCAGATTTACTGAAAGATGAGAGTCGATTATCTAAAAGTTATTCGATTTTCTCGAGCCTAACTTATGCCGAAGCTTTTGATGAAAAAATTGCTCTGATCAAATCTAACTATGATTCGATTTTAGTTTTGAAGAAAAAAGCCGATCGAGTGCTAGCCGATTCGATAGTACAAATGGAATACCTTCAGTTTCTTGGTGCGGACACCATGTTTACATCGAGCTATAAGAAGTTGTATTCAGAGTACAGCGAGCTATTCGAATATGTATTGGTTGATGAGTTAGAAGATGCTCAGGAAGCACAGATCGAATTCCTCAATAGTGCTCGTCTGTTAGAAGTCAAAGTTGCTCATAAAAAATATATTGAGCCTTTGAAGAACGAATTAGAATTTTTGGAAGACGAAGATTTTGATGATGTGGTTCCCTTAACGTTTGCAAAGGCCGCTTCTCAAATAGCATTAGCTGAAAGCCAAGTGAAAGCGAGCCCACGCGAAAAATCGATTATTGAAGATGCCGTTCAAGCTGCAGAGTTTGAATTGAACCATGTACGTAGTGTAGCGCACGAAGTAAAGCTACTTGCGAGCGTGAAAGGTGATCGATTTGAGCAAACGGTATTGAATGCAGAGAACCAATTGTTAAGTATTTCTCAGGTAATTAATGACAAGGACTATCGTGATGTTGTGTTGCGCCTCCAATCTCAAAAGATTGTTGCTAGCGTTAAGGTATTAAAAAGTTCGGATATGACATCTTTATTAAAGTCAGAGATTGAAGCTTTGACTGAACAATTAGTTAAGTTAGAAAGCGATAATCAAAAGCAAGCTCAGCAATTGTTTGAAGCGACTAAGCACAATGAGTTATTAGGTGAGCAGGTCACCAAGAGCGATGCACACATAAAGAGCTTAGAAGAGCTGGTGGATAGTTTGAAAGGATTAGATGGTAAAGTTGCTAACGGAAGCGATTCTGATCTTGTTCCTTCTAACGTTGAATCTAACCTTGAAGATGAGACTTTAACACAACCATCAGAAGAAGTGATTGAGCCAGCAGTTTAGCATAACTAATGTCTTTATTTGTGACTGACTTAAAAGCGCCTAAGGGCGCTTTTTTACGTTCTGTTGATCTATATCAAAATCTCTAAATAAAAGCCCGTTAAATACGGTTAGAGTGTACGTTATTCTTTTGGTTTTTTCGTAACCTGTTGATATTTATGGATGTGTTATTTTTATTGTTGATAACGATTCATTCATAATAGTTTTGATTTTACTACTAAAGTCGTATGAAATTTTAATATCATTCAGAATTTAGTGCTTTATGCATAGTTAAAGTGAATTTGTGAGAAAAATAGCCCTTGAATTAAGAAATGAAAGAGAGGATTATCGCGCTCCCCGACAACATGTTTCAAAATGTAAATCACATGAATCTAAATCAATTTGACTCATTATTACCGCCACAAATGGCTGAGCGCGCTGCAGATATTGGCGTAGGTAAAGCAACCAAAGATCCCATTAAATCTTTTCTTCTCGCTATTTCTGCGGGTATTCATATCGGTATTGCCTTTGTATTCTATACCATCGTAACGACGGGTGCGGGTGATTTACCATGGGGTATTACTCGCTTATTGGGTGGCCTTGCATTTAGCTTGGGCTTGATTCTAGTCGTCGTGACTGGTGGTGAGCTATTTACTAGCTCTGTTTTAACGTTAGTGGCAAGAGCGAGCGGAAAAATTAGCTGGCGTACCCTGATGAAGAACTGGGCTACGGTTTATATCGGTAACTTGATTGGCGCGTTGCTACTAGTAGCTTGTATGCTTCTGACCAAACAATACATGTTCGACAACGGACAAGTGGGCTTGAATGCCATGGCTATTTCACAACACAAGATGCACCATGATTTTATCCAAGCTATCGCGTTAGGCATCATGTGTAATGTTTTGGTTTGTATTGCGGTGTGGATGACATTCAGTGGCCGTACATTAACGGACAAAATCGCAGTAATGATTTTACCTGTCGCGATGTTCGTGTCGGCAGGCTTTGAGCACTGTATTGCGAACATGTTCCAAGTACCACTCGCTATCGGAATTAAAACCTTTGCTCCCGCTGAATTCTGGACAATGACGGGTGCTAACCCTGCCGACTATGTTGACCTAAACATGATGGATTTCTTAATGAACAACCTGTTACCTGTGACTTTAGGCAACATCATTGGCGGCGGTATCTTTGTGGGTATGTGGTATTGGCTAATTTACTTACGCGATTAATCCAGTTTACAAAATTAACTCGGGTTCAGTAAAAACGCTGAACTGACTTATGACATTTACAAGACGGTCTGCATTGCAGGCCGTTTTTTATTTGTGGAAAACTTACTTATTCATTTCTCTAATTATTGAAACGAACGCCCAACAACGCTGATTTTCATGTGTGTATATGTCTTTGAAAACCCCCAAGGATCAATGGCAATGATCTTTTGTTGAGTCAAAGTGACCAAAAAAGGATCGATGTTGATTTGGTTATCCACAATTTCTGTGGATAACCTGTCTCAAATTCGGTGAGTAACCAGAACTGAGGGGAGGAGGTAGCTAGTTTGTTGGTTGTATACGGGCGAGAACTCGACCTTCTTTTGTTAGAGAGGTCTTCAAAGCTAGGTGAAGTGAGAGTGCCAAAGAACAGCTCATCATCACGAAAATCGCCAACATGATCATAAGCTGATATTTGATAGCAATCATTGGTGAAGCACCACCTAGGATTTGTCCTGTCATCATTCCTGGAAGTGTCACTAAGCCTGTGGTTGCCATGGAAGCCATAATAGGAGACATCGCCTTCTGTATAGCATTACGTATAAAAGGCGCTGCAGCATAGGTTGGAGCAGCGCCTAAAGCGATTGCCGCTTCATATTCTGACTTCTGCGTCTCAAAAGCGCCAAACAAGTTCTGCAGTGCCACAATATTACTGCTCAAGCTATTACCCAATAACATTCCTGCGATAGGTATAAGGTATTGCGCGTTCAAAATCGGTGTCGGTTTAATAATAAAGAAGCAGATAAACATGACTACGGGCACACATGTAACAGAGAGGCTCACGGCAACTGGGGCCAAAAGTAGGTTTTTCGGTAGTTTAGACTTTTCAACAATCGAGCTTGCACCGACGATTATCATGGTGAACAGCCACAATACATTGATCCACAAACTGTTCAGAGTGAACAAATATTCTAGGTAGAGACCGACAAGAAACAGCTGCACAACCATGCGAACAATACCGATAAAAGCTTCTTTGCCAAGGCCCAGTTTTAGCCAGTAATTTATCCCTATGGGGAGTACTAGAAGTGTACTGAATAACAACAATTGCCACCAAGATATATCAATAACGTCTTGCATAGTGCTTCCTTTTAAGTGGATACACATCATATATGAAAGTGTTAAATGATGCATTTTAGCTTCATTCCAGCTTACTCAAAAAACACCCAATGATTTAACAAACAAAACACAAAACATTGGTGATTTTAGGCTTTTTTAGCTACTACTTAGTAGGTAAAAGGTTAAAATTGGTTGCTAAATAGTTGCGCAAATGTTTGTTTTTAACATTTGTGAAATATACTTAATTCTTCACATTTGTTAATAGTTTTTAATAACTTTGTTTAACTGAAAACAAGTTTGGATGAGCTCAAAAAAGTATTGATTAGCAAGGGTTATAACGGGGGATTTGATTGAACCTTACTTTGTGTATGGTCTAAAATTTGTTGTTAGATACTCAAGAACTTTAGCTCCTTAGAATGAGCTACTCAGAATTACTAAATACAAAATAGGCAAAATGTATGAGTGATGTTAAAAAAATTGAAACTGGCGAAAAACGCTCGTTGGAGTGGAAGTCATTCCTCTTCATTGCGGTTGTTCTCTTTCCAATATTAAGTGTGGCTTTTGTAGGCGGTTACGGCTTCATAGTTTGGGCACTGCAAGTATTTGTATTCGGACCTCCTGGTGCTCATGGCGGCATGTAATGCCCTCTAGTAACAACATTTTTTAAAATCAATATTTAAGAGAGCTAAACATGAAATCATTTTTAGTTAAATTATGGCGCACAATGACTCGCCCAGCAGTACACATCAGTCTTGGTGTACTAACTATGGGTGGCTTTATCGCCGGTGTTATTTTCTGGGGCGGTTTCAATACAGCGCTAGAACACACAAATACAGAAGAGTTCTGTGTAAGCTGTCACACTATGCGTGACAACGTGTACGTAGAGCTACAAGAAACGGTTCACTGGAAAAACACTTCAGGTGTACGTGCAACTTGTCCTGACTGTCACGTTCCACATGAATGGACAGCAAAAATTGCTCGTAAGATGCAAGCATCTAAAGAAGTATTCGCTCAAGTATTTGGTGACCTAGACACACCAGAGAAATTCGAAGCGCGTCGTATTGAACTGGCTAAACATGAATGGGATCGTTTCTCTTCGAACAAATCTCTAGAGTGTAAAAATTGTCACAACTACGATTCAATGGATTTCGACAACATGCGCCCAACAGCGCGCATTCAGATGAAAAACGCAGCAGAGCGCGACCAAAGCTGTGTTGACTGTCACAAAGGTATTGCTCACAACCTTCCATTAGATATGGCATCGGCAAGCGGTATTGTTGGTGAGCTAGAAAATGTTGCAAGCAGCACATCTTACGCATCGGGTAGCGACGTTATTTCTATTCGTCATCTTCCAATGTATACAGATGAGACTGCTGAAGTTGAAGCGGGTCTACTAAGCCCTGCAAGTAAAGTTGCTGTGATCGATGAAAAAGGCGACATGATCAAGATTCAAATTGACGGTTGGCGTAAAGCGAAAGGCTTCGGACGTGTAATCCAAGAAGACTTCGGTATGAATATCTCGACTGCAATCTTGACGAAAGAAGTCTCTCAAAGTGACGCAATCACTGTTGGTGAGAAGAAAGAAGATGAGCTTACTGGCCTTCCATGGGAAGAAGTTAACCTAGCACTTTGGATGAAGAAAGAGTCTATGGTTGATAACTTCGATCCAATCTGGAACGCAGCGGGTCAAGCGTACCAATCTAACTGTTCAACGTGTCACTCACAGCCAGATGAAGCTCACTTCAGCGCTAACGGTTGGGTCGGTATGCTAGATGGCATGATTGCATTCGTTAACTTCGATACAGATACAGAAGCACTTGTTCTTAAGTATCTACAGAAGCACTCATCAGATTTTTCTGAAGGCCATCACTAATAAGACGTCAATTGGAGTAACACAATGGCAATTACAAGAAGAAGTTTTCTGAAAGGTGTCGCTACAACAAGTGCGGCATCGGTTATCGGTCCAAGCTTATTGGCGTCGGCATCAGCGTCTGCTGCAGAAACAGACGGCGCGTGGAAAGTCTCTGGTTCTCACTGGGGTGCATTCCGAGCTCGTGTTTACGCGGGTAAAGTACAAGAAATTAAACCTCTAGAAATCGATCAGCACCCAACAGAGATGCTGAAAGGTATTAAAGGTATTATCTACAGCCCATCTCGTGTGCGTTACCCTATGGTTCGCCTAGATTGGTTGAAGAAGCACAAGTACAGCGCTGACACGCGTGGTAACAACCGTTTCATTCGTGTGACTTGGGATGAGGCACTAGATCTTGTTTACCGCGAACTAGAGCGCGTACAGAAAGATTACGGTCCATGGGCACTTCACACCGGTCAAACTGGTTGGAGACAAACAGGTCAGTTCCACAGCTGTACTAACCACATGCAACGTGCAATGGCACTTCACGGTTACTCTGTGAAGAAAATCGGTGACTACTCAACAGGTGCTGGTCAAACGATCATGCCTTATGTGTTAGGTTCGACCGAAGTTTATGCACAAGGCACATCTTGGGAACTTATCTTAGAAAACAGTGACAATATTGTTCTTTGGGGTAACGATCCAGTGAAAAACCTTCAAGTAGGTTGGACATGTGAGACTCACGAGTCGTTTGCATATCTAGAACAGCTGAAAGAGAAAGTTGCTAAGAAAGAGATCAACGTTGTTTCTGTTGACCCTGTTAAAAACAAAACAGGTCGTTACCTAGAAAACGAGCAAATGTACATCAACCCACAAACTGATGTGGCGTTCATGCTAGGTGTTGCTCACGTTCTTTATAACGAAGACTTGTACGACAAAGAGTTCATCGAGACTTATTGTTTAGGTTTTGAAGACTTCATCAAGTACGTTCAAGGTGAAACGAAAGATAAAGTTGAGAAGACTCCTGAATGGGCTTCAGCTATCTGTGGCGCAAGCGCGGATTCAATTCGTGACTTCGCTAAGATGCTGGTTAACGGTCGTACACAGATCCTTGTGGGTTGGAGTATCCAACGTCAACAACACGGTGAGCAGCCTTACTGGATGTGTGCAGTTATTGCAGCAATGGTTGGCCAAATTGGTCTTCCAGGCGGTGGTATCTCTTACGGTCACCATTACTCTGGTATCGGTGTATCTTCAACTGGTTTCGCTGCTCCGGGTTCTTTCCCGTTGAACATCGACCAAGGTCAATCGCCTAAACACACCAACACAGATTACAACGGTTACAGCCGTGTAATCCCTGTTGCTCGTTGGGTAGATAGCTTGCTAGAGCCTGGTAAGAAGATCAAAGCGAACGGTTCTACAGTAACACTACCTGACATCAAGATGATGGTATTCAGTGGTAACAACCCGTGGCACCACCACCAAGATCGCAACAAGATGCGTAAAGCATTCAAGAGCCTACAAACGGTAGTAGCTGTTGATTTCGCTTGGACTGCAACTTGTCGTCACTCTGATATCGTGCTTCCAGCATGTACTCAGTGGGAACGTAACGATATTGATGGTTACGGTGCGTACTCTGGCCGTGGTTTGATCGCAATGCACAAGCTAGTGGATCCTCTGTTCCAGTCTAAAACTGACTTCGAGATCATGTCTAGCCTTACTAAACGTTGGGGTCGTTACGACGATTACACGCGTGGCATGGACGAAATGCAGTGGGTTAAATCTCTGTACGACGAATGTCGTGCTGCTAACGAAGGTAGCTTTGAAATGCCTGAGTTTGCTGAGTTCTGGGAAAAAGGTTTCCTAGACTTCGGTAAAGGCAAGCCATGGACTCGTCACGCTTCATTCCGTGAAGATCCAGAGATCAATGCACTAGGTACTCCTTCTGGTTTCATCGAAATCACAAGCCGTACTGTTGGTAATATGGGTTACGAGCACTGTCAAGAACACCCAATGTGGTTCGAGAAATCTGAACGTTCACACGGTGGTCCAGGCTCTGACAAACACCCGTATTGGCTACAATCTTGTCACCCAGACAAGCGCCTTCACTCTCAAATGTGTGAATCTGAAGAGTGGCGTGCGACTTACGCGGTGCAAGGCCGTGAGCCAATCTACATCAATCCAGTAGATGCTAAGAAGAAAGGCATCAAAGATGGCGATGTAGTACGTGTGTTCAATGACCGTGGTCAACTACTGGCAGGTGCTGTTCTAATGGATAGCTACGCTCCTGGTGTTGTTCGTATCGAAGAAGGTGCTTGGTATGGTCCGATCAACGAGAAAGTGGGCGCGCTAGATACTTACGGCGATCCAAACACACTAACTCAAGACATCGGTACGTCTGAACTTGCTCAAGCGACTTCAGCAAACACATGTTTGGTTAACTTCGAGAAGTTCCAAGGCAAACTACCTCCAGTAACTTCATTCGGTGGTCCAATCGAAGTTTCTTAAGTTCTTGTTAAGCAGCCTAGCTTCTTAGTTGGGTAACTTAAGTACGAAAGCTTGAATTAAAGCCCCTGTAAGCATTCTTACAGGGGCTTTTTGTTTTTCTAGTGTACGTGTTGGGATTTCTAACTAAGCATTGTCACAGCGCCAATTTAGGGTGTTTTTGATACAGGCTTTAATGTGTGTTTGAGGTAGTTTGTCGAAGCAATGAAGCAGTAAGGGAATGTAAAAATAACCTGTTATAAGAACTTAGACCGATGGAAAAAAGGTCAATACAAAGTACTGACCTAATAAAAACCTATTGGAGAAGCTTGAACCTGGGATATAAAGCGGAGCCCTAAATAGAAACTTAAGCTTCGAACATAAACCAATAACCGTATGCGCAAATCAAAGCAGGAACACTCGAATAGAAGGTCGCGACAAGCGCTGCTTTCGGTGCCATTGCAATCGCTGGGAATAGCGCATCACCATCATTCGAAATAGCGTTACCGACCTGAGCCGAGAGTGGTAGTGCGCCTGAGAGATAAAGGCTAGTCACCAATAGCTGAGGACCACAGCCAGGTAATAACCCCATCAACACACCCGCCAGGGGGATCATCATGCCCCAACTCGAGAATAGCGTCGCAAAATCCACATTTGCTATCACAGAGCCAAATTCAAAGAAAAGAAAGGCCACCACAACCCACGCTGTTACGAAATTAGTATCTTGAGCCGTTTTTTGTAGTGGATGAGAGCCCACACACTTTTCGTCTTCACTCACGGCAGATTTGTAATCCTCAATTTCACGGGTCAGCCCCCACAGAAACATGGAGCTGATCAGCAAAATTGTTCCTGCCCACTCCATCGACATTTCAGGCAAAGCGAGTAACTCGTTAACATCGACTTGAAAAGAGCCGAGTAGGGCAACGGCAGCACCAGGAACAATCAGTACAGACCAAAGGTAACCTTGTAGGTTTATCGCTTTTTTAGAGACCGCTTCTTTGTCTTGAGATTGAGAAGCGCAGCTGTTAGTGACTTCACTTTTTTCTGCCGGTTTCGGGCGTAAGAAGTCGTCGGCGTGAAATAAGTTAATGATTCGGCCTGACGCAGTGCCTACAATGACGCCCATCGCCATCATGGCTAAACCTGTCTTAGGCTCGCTCGCTATGAGTAGGAACGCCGCGTCACCCATGGTCGAGACGAGCACCGCAACCACGGCACCAAATCCGAGTTTTCCTGAGATAAATTGTGTGGTCACCACTATCGCACCGCCACAGCCGGGTAGCGCCCCCATGAGAGCCGCGAATACCACTTGATTTGAGCGAGATTGATGAACGAGCTTGTTGAAGACGTTATCTTTGTTGATGTAGAGGCTTAACCAGTGGTAAATAGCCAAGGTTAACGCGACGTAACAAGACACGGCCCAGAAGGCATCTGACAAAGTGGTCACCGTCAATTCACGTGTGGCAGGGGCTGCCACTAAGGCTACAAGTGAGATAGGCAATAGCAGTCGCTTAAATGAGAGTGAAAACTGAGTTGTTTTCGAAGCACGATTGCTTGGCAAAAAAGAGATTAGTCGATCCATAGGTGTTACTCAAAATTAGTGGCTTAAGATAAATATATACGAATGATAATAATTATCAATTGCATTTGTTGTTTTTTTATCTATTGTTACTATTGGTTAAACCTACGAAACATGACCAATCTAAAAAAATGAGGTAAAGTATGGCCAATAAAGAGAGGCTCTAAAGGTAGAGTCATAATTGTTAGTGTAATAGGAAGAAACATGATTTTAGTTGTTGGTCACAAAAACCCTGATAGTGACAGTATTTGTAGTGCGTTAGTTGCAACTGAGCTTCTTAAAGCTCGTGGCGAGGAAGCGACACCAATTCGCCAAGGCGAGATCAACCGCGAAACTCAACACATTCTAGAAGTCGCTGGTGCTGAAAAGCCAGAGCTTCGTACTTCTGTTGCTGGTGAGAAAATCTGGCTAGTTGACTACTCAGATCTAGCACAAGCACCAGATGATGTTGCTGATGCAGAGATCGTAGGTATTGTCGATCACCACCGTCTAGGCGATGTGATGACAGTTAACCCAATGGAAGCTTGGATCTGGCCCGTTGGTTGTACAAACACTGTACTATTCAACATGTTCAAGATTGAAGGTCACGCTATCTCTCAACAAATCGCTAAACTAATGATGTCTGCAATTCTTTCAGACACTGTCGGTTTTGCTTCTCCAACATGTACTCAAAAAGACAAAGACGCCGTTGCTGAGCTTGCTGAAATCGCTGGCGTGACTGACGTTGATGCATTCATCAAAGCGCTTCTAATCGCTAAGACAAACATCGAAGGCCTATCTGCTGCACAGCTAGTAGAAAAAGACCTTAAAGGCTACCCATTCAACGGTCGTGATGTTGTTGTTGGTCAAGTTGAACTTGCGACTCTTGAGCAAGTAGACGGCATGATCGAAGCATTAGAAGCGGATCTTGAAGAGCGTTGTGAGAAAGACGGTCTAGCATTCGCTGCGGTAATGCTAACAGATATTACTACTGCACAAACTCGTCTACTTTACAAAGGTGAGTGGGCTGAGAAATTGGTTAAGCATGAGCAAAATGGTGTATTGATGATGGAAAATACATTAAGCCGTAAGAAGCAAGGTTGGCCTTGGCTTCAAGGCGAGCTAGCTTAATCAAGTCGCTTTAATAGTAAACGCCTGCTTATCTAGCAGGCGTTTTTCTTTGAAGTCGACTTTCTTCTTCAGAGGTATTAGTTGAAGTTAAGAACACTCGGCATAAAATAACTTTAAGAACAAAGTTACTGACTAAAGTAGGAAATTAAGATGACTACACAGCTAGACGATAAAAAAATCGCTGAAATCAACAAGTATACGGGTGAGCAACGCTTAAAATACTGTGTGAAAGAAATCGTAGCGAACCGTGAAGTATGGATCTTAACCGATGAGCACGGTTGTGTAATGTTGAACACAGAAGATGAAGATTGTGTTCCAGTATGGCCAAACCAAGAGTTCGCAGAATCGTGGGCAACGGGTGATTGGTCTGAGTGTAAAGCTGAGTCTATTTCGTTGAACAAGTGGCACAGCCGCTGGACGAACGGTCTTGAAGACGATGAACTTGCTGTTGTGGTATTCCCGAACGAGCAAGAAGAAGGTGTTATCTTGTTCCCGGATGAGTTCGACTTCGAGCTGAAGAAACAAGCGACTAAGCGATAATCCTCTCGTTAAACGGTAAGTTAGCGTTGCCTTCCTTTAGGCAGCGCTGTTGCTCTCTTTCTGATACTACGCTTCAACACTCAGCCACCAAATGAATACGTGTTAAAGTCGGTGCCTGCTTCTTTGCCCATCACCCATTTCTACGTCTAATGACCACCTTTTCATCCAGCAACTCCCTTTTCGTCTAGTAACGACCGCTTAAATTAGTATCCTATGAGCTGATATAAAGGAGCCTGTTGCGCGTTCTTTGACGCTTGTTGAAGTACGCTTGTTTTGCTGTACCTCTCGAGTATCTTTCGAACGATAGGTTTTACTTCAGATTTTGTCATTCCAGCTTTCAGCTCGGGTTCATACAGTAGTTGCAGTAGCACCACATCTAAAGGTGATAATAAGTCTTCTGGTGTATGGTCATTGAAAATAGAAGGGTATGCCTTATCTGAATCATTAGGCAGGCCGAGAACTTGTGTGATCTCTTCTACGATACATGCGACCAGCTTGCCTCGAGATCTGGCTTGATCCACGGGAATAATAACGCCTGCATAAACAATCTCTCCTTTTGAATTTGTACGATAGCCTGCGGTACAGATAGCGCTGCCCAAATGTTGAGTCGATTTAAGTTTGAGTATCGATTTGGCTTCGGAGACCCACTGGCTTTGTCTTGTGTATATCCACTTAACATTGGCATCGGACTCTTTAGTGACTATTTCAATGGGGTGCCGGGTAACCTGAGATAGGTGTTGAATATGGAGTTCTGCAAGCTCTTGATGCAACTCTTTGTCGCCAACTCGATGGTCGATCCAAATTTTGATCGGTTGGGTCCATTTAGCGAGTGGTTTGTTTCCTTCGGTATATTCGTGTTGAAGTGCAACATTATAAAACGCTGTTTCTACAAAGGTTTTATCTAGCCAGGTGAGCGATGTGCTTGCAACGTTAAAGGAAAACAGCCCGAGCAAGAGGGGAAGCATTGAAGCTATTCGTAACATACCTTTCCCCTTTGTAAAATATATCGCGATATGAATTAATGGCTCGGCGCTTTGGAAAAATGGCTCTCAACTAATCGTTGCGTGATTTGGTGAGTTGGATTGGTCAACACTTGATCCGTTTCTCCACTCTCAACCACATTACCTTCGTGCATCACGATGATCTTGTCGGTAATGTGTTTAACAATACCGAGGTGTTGAGATACATAAACGAACGATACTCCCATCTCTTCTTGTAGTTCTAAGAAAAGGTTGATGATTTGAGAGCGCATCGCCATATCCAAACCATTCAACGCTTCATCGGCAACAATGATTGATGGTTGAAGTATCAGCGCGCGAGCCAAACAAACCCTCTGTTTCTGGCCCGCAGCAAGCATCTGAGGATAGAAGTAGGCATGTTCTGGTAACAGGCCAACACGCAATAGTGTGTCTTTCACACGGCGCATTCGGGCTTCTGGTAGCATGTTGGTGTTTCGCTTCAATGGGCCTTCAAGAATACGACCAATCTGTATGCGAGGGTTAAGTGAAGTATTGGGATCCTGGAAGATCATGCGAATCAGCTTACAGCGAGTCGAATAATCTTTGTGTTCTAGCTTTTCACCATTCACACGAATCTCGCCCGCAGTGGGCTCAACCATACCGGCTAGCATTCTTGCTAATGTCGACTTTCCTGAACCATTCTGACCGATAAAGCCAATTGTTTGTCCGGCTTCAAGGGTAAAACTTACAGGCTTCACTGCTTGATGAATCTTTTTACGGAAAAGACCAGAGCGAGTCGTAAAGTCTTTAGATAGATCACTGACTTCTAATAATGCACTCATGATTTCTTTTTCTTCTCCATATTCAGAGGGAAGTGACAGTTAAACTTATGGTTTTTAATTCGCTTGGTATGCGGGATCTCTACACATTGCCTTTGTGCATATGGGCAACGAGGCCCCAATCGACAACCAATAGGTAGATGTTGTAATGGTGGAATCGATCCTGGCAATGACTGTAATTTTTCTTTGTGAGGGATCCAGTTATTGAAGTCTGGCATCGCTTTCAACAAAGCAACGGTATAAGGGTGTTTTGGTGCAGCCAACAATTTCTGCGTATCCGAAGATTCGACCGATTGACCACAGTACATAACGGTAATGCGAGTTGCCCACTGAGTTATGGTGGTTAAGTCATGGCCGATCAGTACGATAGTTGTGTTGTTAATCTGGTTCATGCGGCTCAATAGGCGCAATATTTGAGACTGAGTTATCGGATCCAAATCGTTAGTAGGCTCGTCAGCTATCAGCACTTTAGGTTTAGCTGCGATGGCCATTGCAATCATGATCTTTTGACACTCGCCATCGGTTAACTCGTAAGAGTAGCTATCCATCAAGCGAGAGTGATTTTTGATACCGACTTTGTGCAGCAGGGCGATTGCTTGTTTCTTACGCCATTTAAATCGTTGCCACCAGCGACCGTCGAATGCATGGGAAGGAATTGATTCAATGAGCTGGTGTCCCACTTTTTCCGATGGGTCAAGACAACTCGATGGTTCTTGGAATATCATCGCAATATCGCGTGCAATTACACGACGCCTTTCTTTAGGCGTTAGTTGAAGTAGGTCGATATTGCCTAAGCGCATTCGATCGGCTGATACTTTCCAGTTTTCCTTACAAACACCTACGATAGCTTTGGCGACCAAACTCTTACCTGAGCCTGATTCACCTACAAGGCCACGAATTTCCCCTTCATTTAGGGTAATACTCATCCGATCTACAGCTTTAACCAACCCTTGAGGAGTCTCAATTTCGATGGTTAGATGTCGAATATCAAGTAACGGCATTATTCGATTCCTGCATTTAGTGCTTGGCGAACACCTTCACCGACGAGGTTAATTACGATCACTGTAAACATAATGGCGAGGCCGGGTAGCGTCACTGTCCATGGTGCAAGATAAATCAGCTCTACAGAGTCACCTAAGATAGAACCCCACTCAGTGCTCGGCGCTTGAGCGCCAAGCCCTAAGAAACCTAAAGCGGTGATATCTAAAATGGCAACTGACAGTGCTAGCGTAATTTCAAGTGCGACGACGGTGAGAATGTTGGGAACAATCGAATTCCATAACAGATAGAAATCGTTTGCACCATCAAGGCGAGAAGCCAGAATATAGTCTTTCTCTACCTCAGCATGCACAGCAATGTAGACCGAGCGGATAAAGCGCGGTATAAGCGCCAAACATATCGCTAGTAAGATATTAAATTCACCGAAGCCTAAAAAAGCCACAAAAATAATCGCTAGCAGCAGAGACGGAATTGACATAACGGTATCGAGCAGGTGATTAAGTGTGCTTGATAGTAGCCCACGAGTCATACCTGCGAGCACGCCAATTAAACAACCAATCACAGCAGCAATGAATGTGATGACAACAGCAGCACCGAAGGTCAACTGAGAACCAATAATGAGGCGAGAAAGGATATCTCGGCCCAAGTCGTCGGTACCTAGGAAATATTCCACCGTGCCTGCTGGATCCCAAGATGGCGGGGTTAAAAGGTGACCTGTTTGTTCGTGGGAATCGTGCGGTGCCAACCAAGGCGAAGTGACCGTGATTAGGATGATAAAGACTAAGCACCACAACCCGAACATCGCGAGGTTATTACCACGAAAGCTGCGCCAGAAACGTTCGAACTGGGTTGGAACTTGCTCTTCTTGGTAGACGTTATTTGTTAGCATACCATTCCTTCCTTACCAGTGGGTTAACCATTGCGCCCAATAGATCGGACAGAATGTTTGCGGTCAAAACCAGTGTCGCTACTACAATTACGCCAGCTTGAATCGAAACGTAATCTTGATTCGAAAGAGCATCTAGCAACCATCGGCCAATACCAGGCCAGTTAAAGATGGATTCGGTAATAATAGCGAGCGTTAACATACTTGATAGTTGAACGCCGACTTTCGGAATGATCGGTGGGATCGCATTTCTTAATACGTGTTGCATGACGATCTCTCTGGTAGACAGACCTTTAATACGTGCCGCGCGGATGTAGTTTTGCGTCATCACTTCAGCCACCGATGATCTCATCAGTCGGATAACTTGAGTTGTCGGGGCTAACGCTAAAACAAGACAAGGTAACGCCATATGCTCGATAACACTTTGTAGTGCATGTGCTCGGTATCGACCTTCTGCAAAAAAGGCATCGATCATGGCAAACCCAGTTACGTGTTCAATCTCGTAAAGCAGATCATAGCGACCGCCAACAGGGAACATTTCAAAGTGCAGTGAAAACACCATGATCATCAACAACGCGACCCAAAATATAGGAGCAGAGTAACCTGCCATTGAGGTAAACGAGATCGTGGTATCGACCAATTTACCTTGTCTCATACCGGCGATGGTGCCGAAAGGAATGCCAATAAATAGAGCCAGAACGAAAGCAAAGAAACACAGTTCTAACGTTGCTGGGAATACGATGGCAAGTTCATCGATGATAGGTGCACCGTGTTTACTTAGGCCAAAATTAAGGGTCGATAACTCTGTAATATAGCTAATCCAACCGGGCCAGAAATCTTGAATTGCCCAAGGAGAAGTTTGGTCTAGTCGAAGTAGCGAAAAGCCCACTAAAGTCAGGATCGCAAGCGTAATAACAAATAAATTTACACGTCTTAATGTATACCAAAACATCAGTTCACCTCTCTTCTGACTTGATCAAAAGGTTGAGCGTTGAACGGGCTCTGTTTGAAACCGGTCAGTGAACGGTCGTGGACGCGGAATTGCACGCCGTGTGCGAGAGGTATCACAGGAACTTCTTCGTTCAATATGTTTTGGGCTTGTCGATATAGGTTCACACGGTGCCTTTGTTGATTTATTTCCAAGGCTAAGTCGAGAAGGAAATCAAAATCCGAATTACACCACATAGAGACGTTTAGCCCGGCACGTTCAGAGCTGCAAGAGAGTAAAGGACGCAAGAAATTATCAGGATCTCCGGTATTGCCTATCCAACCAGTAAGAAGCAGATCTGTTGAGGCAATCGATGATAGCTGTGTACGGTCGAATCGGTCGTCGGTATAGAGTTTCAGTTCAACACCGATATCGGCAAAGTTAGCTTGGATAAGCTCTGCCGTTTTTCTCGGGCTTGGGTTGTATGCTCTTGGTTCTAGAGGTACCCACATTGAAAGCTCTAAACCTGGTTCAACACCGGCTTCTTTAAGAAGCGCTAAGGCGTAGTTTCGGTCATAGCGAACCTGAACGCTGTCTTTCTGATGAGCCCAAGACGTTGGTGGCAATAAGGTGTAGGCCTTGGTACCTGTACCGTAGTACACAGAGTCGAGTATGTTCTGACGATTGATTGCTAAATTGAGTGCTTTACGGACTCGAGAGTCACGCAGTGCTGGGTGTTCAGTGTTAAGCGCAATGAAAGAGACATTGACAGCAGGGGTTGCTGAAATCTTTAATTCTTCACGGGCTTGAATGACTGGGATCTGGCTAGAAATTGGCGAGTTCAAGACATCACACTCATTGCGAAGCAGCTTGGCAAGCGTGCCTGTTCCACGTTGCGATGTGTCGAATACAACTTGGTCCATTTGAACGTCACCTTTCCAGTAACGCTTGTTCTTTTTCAAGCGCACTAGATCGTTGATCTGATATTCATCTAGGTAAAAAGGACCAGTACCAACAGGTTTAGAATCGATCTCATTTTTCTCGTCAGTCGCAATCAACTTGTTGGCGTATTCTTTGGAATGAATCACCGCGTAACTGGTGGCAATATTGTTGAGGAACGAGTTGTCTGGGTGGCTTAATCGGAATTTTACCGTTAGGTTATCAACTGCAGTGATATCGACAATTAAGTTTTGGAAATCGATGCCTGCAAACCATGGGTATAGGCCGCCACCCACATAATGGAATGGGTTCGAACTATCAATGATTCGTTCAAAACTAAAGACTACGTCTTCCGCGTTCATGCTGCGAGTTGGGGCAAACCAGTCTGTGGTTTGAAACGCAACATTGGGGCGAAGAGTGAAAGTGTACTCAGTACCTGACTTGTCGACAGACCAACTTGTTGCCAAGTTCTCTTTTGGTCGGTACGTCATAGGGTCAAGCGTTAGCAGTGTGTCGAAAATTTGAGGGCTCAGTGACTCAGAAGTAATGCCACTATCAACCAGTTGTGGGTTGAAGGTGCTAGGATTACCTTGGCCGCAATAGATGAAGCCTTTTTCACGGATTTGTTCGTGATCGACACTCTCACCACATCCAGCTAAAAAGCTCAGCGTACAGATGCTCAGTGATAGTCTTATTAGTGCTTTCATAAAAAGAAATACTTTTCGAAACGAGGCATTAGAGGAGCCTCAAGATCCAGACAATTTAACATTTTATTTATTCGGCTCCAAATAATAATCAAGTGTGGACAGCTATTTATCGTTAGCTTGTCCAACAATCGCGTACTTCCTCACCATTCCTCGTAATTGGTTGTAGGTTAACCCGAGTAATTCTGCTGCTTGCTTTTGGTTATACTTGCTTTGTTTTAAGGCTTGATTGAGCAGCTGGATGTCTTGTTGTTCTTGCCATGCTTTGTAGTCAAGCGGCAAAGAAAATGTCCCTTCAGATGAAGTATGGTTGGTGGATGGATCATTGCCAATTTCTAGTGTGGAATTTTGCTCAGTTTTCCATGCTGGCTCAAACGGGTTAAACACTAAAGTTTCAATAGGATATGGATTCTTACCGTGTTGATAGATAGCACGTTCAATAACGTTTTTGAGTTCTCTCACATTTCCTGGCCAAGAATAATCCAACAACGCATCAACGGCTGAAGGTGAGAAGCCGACAAACAATTCTAGTTCCAATTCTCGACACATCTTGATGGCGTAATACTCGGCGAGCAGTGTGATGTCTTCTTTGCGCTCACGAAGCGGCGGGATAGTAATCACGTCAAACGCCAGCCTGTCCAATAAATCGGCTCTGAATTCTCCCTTCAATGCCATAGCGGGTAGGTCGGCATTGGTTGCGCAGACTAGCCTTACATTAGCACTTAGTGCTTTTTGCCCGCCCACACGCTCATACTGACCGTATTCAATTACACGCAATAGCTTCTCTTGAACAGCAAGGGGAGTTGTAGCGAGTTCATCTAGAAAAAGGGTTCCACTTTCAGCTCTTTCAAAACGACCTTGATGGCGTCCTTTTGAACCAGTAAAAGAACCAGATTCATGACCAAACAGTTCTGAATCAATCAATCCTTCACTGAGTGTTGAGCAGTTCAGTGAGATCAAGGGTTGATCCCAGCGTCTTGAAAGGTAATGCAGCCTTTGAGCGATTAGCTCTTTACCCGTACCACGCTCTCCTATGATCAGAATCGGCCTTTCAATGTGGGCTAACTGAGACACTTTATCCAAAACAGAGAGAAAGCTAGGTGATTCACCAATAAGATTCTGCTGCATAGCGGTTCCTTGTGTGGTTTGAGCGCTGGTTGATGCTATTAGAGGGCTCAATTTAAATAGCTTAAGCAAAAGAGTAGTGGCGAAAAATACCATTACTTGGCTAAATTCATCATAGCATGTATAAACTTAATCACCATTTTATTATAAGTTATTGATAATAAATGGCTTAAAAGTTGGCACGCTACTTGGATTACTCATAGTAGGTTTAACAATAAACGTAAATTTGTGAGCAGGTGGATTGGGAAGTCGAACAACGATTTAAAACACATTTGCCATCATTGTAATTAAGGAGTTCCTCATGGGTATTTTTTCTCGCTTTGCAGACATTGTAAATTCAAACATCAGTGCACTATTAGATAAGGCTGAAGATCCAGAAAAGATGATTCGTCTTATTATCCAAGAAATGGAAGACACCTTAGTTGAAGTTCGTACCAACTCAGCAAAAGCAATTGCTGACAAGAAAGAGCTAGCGCGTAAAGTAGAAGCTATCGAAACACAGATTCTAGATTGGCAAAATAAAGCGACACTTGCCCTGACCAAACAACGCGAAGATTTGGCGAGAGCGGCGCTAATCGAAAAGCAAAAACTGGAAGACATCATCAAGAGCCTTCACACCGAACAAACCTTGGTTCATGAAACCATCGAAAAATTGACGAGTGAAATTGGTAAACTTGAAACAAAGATCGCAGAAACTCGTGCAAAGCAGCAAGCACTTATGATTCGTAATAACGCTGCGAGTAATCGTCGTGATGTTCAAAAACACTTGCACTCAAGCAAAACCAACGAAGCAATGGCGAAGTTTGAGCAATTCTCGCGTAAAGTGGATGAATTAGAAGCTGAAGCAGACGTTTACGCTAAGACAGGCAATGCAAAATCTTTAGATCAAGAATTTGCCGAACTACAAGCTCAAGATGAAATTGAAAAAGAGCTGGCGAAACTGAAGCAGCAAGTTGAAAACCGCGATAAATAATTTTAGGAGTTGTCTATGTCAACATTTCTAATTGCAGGTCCACTGATTGTCTTTTTAATCTTCGTGGCACCGCTATGGTTGTTCTTACATTACCGCAGCAAGAAGAAATCCAGCAATGGTCTTTCAGAGACGGATCTTCAACGTTTACACAAGCTTTCTGCTCAAGCTGAATCGATGCAAGATCGCGTGAAAACGCTAGAAAAAATACTGGATGCGGAGTCACCTAACTGGAGACGAAACTATGAGTAGAGAACTGTATCGCGATCCCATTAACGGTAAGCTTTCTGGAGTATGTGCCGGGTTAGCGAACTATTTTGGCCTGGAAGTTTGGTTGGTTCGTATCTTAGTTATCTCTGCGGCGCTACTTGGCGGAAGCTTTCTTGTCTTACTGGCGTATATTGCTTTGACATTTATGATTGAAAAACAACCACCTCAGTATGTCGATGAAATGAAAGCTAAACAAGAGCACACGCTGAAGCAAAAACCTTGGGAAAAAGGGCAAACGGCAGAGACTCTATTAGGCACTTTAGAAGATGATTTACAGAAGTTAGAGACCAGTGTGCGTAATATGGAAGCCTATGTAACCTCAGACACTTTTAAAGTCGACCGCGCATTTAAGAACATGTAACGGTAAACCTAAAAAAGATTAGATAACGGTTTAGGAAAATTTATTCCAAGCCGTTATTTTTTTTAATAATTTTGTCTAAATAAATCTTACGATAACTGGTAAGTTACATGTGATTAATCTATGTTATAAAAATATTTATAGATATGGATGATCACCAATGTATAGAGCCTCCGTTGTCCTTTTGACAGCCTTAGCTGGGTTGTCTGGGTGTGGTAAGGAGCTTCCTCCGGTACCTGAGCCTGAATCTAGACCCGCCAAACTCTTCACTGTCTCCGTTGGCAATAATGCCTTTGAACGTAGTTTCCCTGCCACCACTGAAGCCGGCGACAAAGCGGTACTTGCATTTCGTGTTCCTGGTTTATTGCAGAGCATTGACGTTACGTCTGGTCAGCAGGTTAACAAGGGTGATGAACTTGCAACGCTCAATCCTGATGAATATCAGTTGTTAGAAAAGCAAGCGAGAGCGAATTTTAAATTAGCCGATGTTCAATACCAACGTTCAATAAAGTTGCGTAAAGACCGAGTGGTATCAGAGCAAGATTTCGATCAGGCCAAAGCAAATCATAATTCGGCTAAAGCGGTTCTTAACCAAGCAAAAGCGAACCTTCGCTATACCACTTTGGTTGCGCCTTACGATGGAACGATTTCCATTATTCCCGCTGAAAACCATGAATACATCGCAGCCAAGCAAGGTGTGATGAATATTCAAACCAATCAAATTCTTAAAGTCGTATTCTTATTGCCCGACCAACTTATTACGCGCTTTTCTTCAGGGTTTGAGACAGATGCAACCATGGTTTTTGATGCGTTTCCTGAAAACTCTTACGTTTTAACCTTCCAAGAAGTGGATACTGAAGCCGACCCTACAACAGGCTCATACAAAGTCACTATGGTTATGGAAAGACCAACTGATGTCGGCATTTTACCGGGTATGTCTGGCACGGTAAATTTGGTTTCAGCACAGGCGGCTGCAACCAAAATTCCAACGTCAGCAATGATGACCGATGGGGATGATGTCTCAGTCTGGCGCGTAGATAGCGACGGTATTGTTGAAAACGTAGCCATTGTGATTGATGAAAAGCGTCATATCGTGTCTGGCCTAAACGATGGCGACCGAGTTGTGACTTCTGGTGTTAATGGTCTTGAAGCTGGCGTCAAAGTTCGTGAGTGGATCAAGGAAAGGGGGCTATAACATGAAAGCACTTAAGGTAGTTGCAGGAATGTCGTGTTTGGCCTTACTTACAGCTTGTGAAGATAAGCAAGTTGTGGAAGTCAATAACACTCCTTTGGTTAAAGCTATTGAGATCTCAGTCATCGATTTTAGCGATAAACTCTACTTCCCCGCAGTCGCAAACGCTGCGGAGAAAGCTCATCTCAGTTTTCGAGTTGCAGGTGAAATCAATAAGCTCGATGTGAAAGAGGGTGAGCGGGTTAAAGCTGGAGATATTATTGCTGAGTTGGATCCTACCGACTACCAATTGGAGGTGGATAACACTCAAGCACGATACACAGTAATCAATAGCCAGTACCGACGTTCAAGTCCACTTGTTAAAAAAGGCCTATTGGCTAAGTCTCAGTTTGATGAAATTGCCGCTCAACGACAAATTGCTTACGCCGAACTTGAATTAGCAAAACTGCGCTTGTCGTTCACTAAGCTTCGCGCCCCAGTTGATGGAATTATCTCTCGAGTCAGTGTCGACCAATATGAAAACATTCAGGTTGGCCAACAAATCGTAAATATTCACAGCATTGAAGATGTCGAGGTGGTGATCCAGCTGCCCGATCAAATCTATGTGAATCAACCTAATGAAACATTGCTCTCGAATGTTGAAGCCGTAGTGAGAGTTCCAAGCGGTAACGAATACACCGCAGGTATTAAAGAGTTCACAACCGAACCGGACCCAAGTACGGGTACCTTTACAGTGACACTTGCTTTACCTATGCCAGAAGATGACTTGATTCTTGATGGTATGGCTGTGGAAGTGACTTCAAACGGGCGAGATATCGGCTTGGAATTGAAAGCTGGAGTTTTGATTCCAATTGAAGCTGTGTTTAATGCCGATGGCGATGAGTTAACGCGTCAAAACTCTTATGTTTGGGTACTCAATGACGACAACACCGTCTCGAAGCAGCAAGTTGTGTTAGGAAAAGCAAACCAGAAAACGTTGCAGATAATGAAAGGATTGGAAGTGGGGCAGCATGTCGTTGTTGCAGGCGTATCGCGATTGCGAGATGGGATGACAGTGGAAGTATTGTCTCAGGAGACGAACAATGAGTGAAGTAAATAACAAGCCCCAAAATGACGATCAACAGGGTGATGATCAGATCACAGGTGTTGCTTCTTACTTTATACGTAACAAAGTCATTAGCTGGATGCTGTCTCTGATCTTTCTTATTGGTGGTGTCTCTGCATTTTTTGGGTTAGGGCGTTTAGAAGACCCTGCTTTTACCATCAAAGATGCAATGGTCGTGACCTCTTACCCAGGGGCTACGCCTCAGCAAGTGGAAGAAGAAGTTACCTACCCATTAGAGAAAGCAATTCAACAGCTTACCTATGTAGACGAAGTGAACTCTATCTCTAGCCGTGGCCTATCTCAGGTAACGGTAACGATGAAGAATAACTATGGTCCAGATGATCTTCCGCAAATCTGGGATGAGCTTCGCCGGAAAGTGAATGATCTCAAGGTTGAACTGCCACCCGGCGTTAATGATCCTCAAGTCATCGATGACTTCGGTGACGTTTACGGTATTTTGCTTGCAGTGACGGGTGATGGTTACAGCTACAAAGAACTGTTGGATTACATTGATTACCTAAGAAGAGAGCTCGAGTTGGTCGATGGGGTCAGTAAAGTTTCTGTTTCTGGTCAACAGCAAGAACAAGTCTTCATTGAGATATCGATGAAGCGGATAAGCTCCTTGGGGTTGTCGCCAACAACCGTGTTTAATCTTTTATCGACTCAGAACATCGTTTCTAGTGCTGGTGCGGTAAGGATTGGCGACGAATACATACGGATCCACCCAACGGGTGAGTTCCAAAACGTAGAACAACTTGGCGATTTGATTCTTACCGAAGGTGGCGCTCAAGGGCTTATCTACCTAAAAGATGTTGCTGATGTAACGCGTGGCTATGTTGAAGTACCGAGTAACATTATTGGTTACAACGGAAAACTTGCGCTTAACCTGGGTGTCTCCTTTGCTCAGGGAATGAACGTGGTTGCGGTGGGGGAGGCTTTTGATAGACGACTTGCAGAACTGAAATATCAACAACCTGTCGGTATTGATATCTCAGAGGTTTATAACCAGCCAAAAGAAGTCGATAAATCGGTAAGTGGATTTGTGGTCAGCCTCGGACAAGCGGTTGCCATCGTAATTATTGTGTTGTTGTTCTTCATGGGGCTTCGCTCTGGTTTGTTGATCGGTTTGATACTGTTGTTGACCGTTTTTGGCACTTTCATTTTTATGCAGTATTTCAAAATCGATTTACAACGTATCTCGCTAGGCGCTCTGGTTATCGCCTTGGGGATGCTGGTGGATAATGCCATTGTGGTGGTGGAAGGGATATTGATCGGCACGCAGAAGGGGCGAACCCGGATGCAGGCCGCCACCGATATCGTTACCCAAACTAAATGGCCGCTGCTGGGTGCAACTGTTATTGCGGTCACCGCTTTTGCACCGATAGGCTTGTCTGAAGACTCAACCGGTGAATACTGTGGCACCTTGTTCACGGTTCTACTTATCTCGTTAATGCTGAGTTGGTTTACTGCTATCTCAATTACGCCGTTCTTTGCTGATATTTTCTTTAAAGGTCAAAAGATTGACCCAGATAGCGAAGGTAAGGACCCATACAACGGGATGGTTTTTGTTATCTATAAAAACTTCCTTGAGTTCTGTATGAAGCGCGCGTGGCTTACCATGTTTGTTCTGATTATTGGTTTAGGAGCGAGTGTTTATGGTTTTGGTTTTGTGAAACAGGCCTTCTTCCCATCTTCAACTACACCAATGTTCCAAGTGGATGTGTGGATGCCAGAAGGTACCGATATTCGTGCAACCAACACCAAGCTTAAAGTGCTTGAAGGTTGGTTAGCGGAGCAGGATGAAGTCGAACATATCACGACGACGGCGGGTAAAGGCTTACAACGTTTCATGCTGACTTACTCTCCAGAAAAAAGTTATAGCGCATACGGTGAGATAACCGTTCGTGTGAAGAGTTATGAAGTGCTTGAGGGACTAATGCTGCGTTTTCGTGAACACGTAAACAGTCAGTTCCCTGAAATAGACTACAAGCTGAAACAAATTGAATTAGGTCCAGGTGGCGGTGCAAAAATTGAAGCAAGAATTGTAGGTTCTGATCCAACGGTACTGCGTTCAATTGCTGCGCAAGTTATGGATATCATGCGTGCTGATGACGGTGCGTTTAATATTCGTCACGATTGGCGTGAAAGAACTAAGGTGTTAGAGCCTCAGTTCAATGAAAGCCAAGCTCGCCGTTATGGTATTACCAAATCTGACGTTGATGATTTCCTAGCAATGTCTTTCTCTGGTAAATCGATTGGTGTGTACCGCGATGGTACTACGTTGATGCCTATCGTCGCGCGTTTACCGGAAGATGAGCGTATCGATATTCGTAACATTGAAGGCATGAAGATTTGGAGCCCAGCATTAAGTGAATACATCCCACTGCAACAAGTCACGCTAGGCTACGAGTTGGAATGGGAAGACCCACTGATCATTCGTAAGAACCGTAAGCGTATGCTAACGGTGATGGCCGACAATGACCTGTTGGGTGAAGAAACCGCTTCAACCCTGCAGAAGCGCTTACAGCCGCAAATTGAAGCGATTGAGATGCCACCGGGTTACTCACTTGAGTGGGGTGGTGAATATGAGTCATCTGCTGATGCACAGGCGTCACTTTTCACAACCATGCCTTTGGGTTACTTGTTCATGTTCTTGATTACAGTGTTCTTGTTTAACTCTGTAAAAGAACCATTAATTGTTTGGTTGACGGTTCCATTAGCACTAATTGGGGTAACGACAGGCTTATTGGCCTTGAATACACCATTTGGCTTTATGGCGTTGCTAGGCTTCTTGAGTTTATCCGGGATGCTACTTAAGAACGGTATCGTATTACTTGATCAAATTGAGATTGAAATGAAGTCAGGTAAAGATCCGTACATAGCGGTTGTTGACGCTGCATTAAGCCGTGTTCGTCCGGTATGCATGGCCGCGATTACGACCATTTTAGGTATGATCCCGTTACTGCCTGATATCTTTTTCAAGCCAATGGCAGTAACCATTATGTTTGGTTTAGGCTTTGCGACTGTACTGACGCTAATCGTAGTACCTGTGTTGTATCGTCTATTCCATAAGATTGAAGTGGCTTAACGCTAGGGCGTGTTGACCAGCAAACGCTGCCCGAAGGGTTCGAGCTGGGCGCCCTGCAAAAAGCGTTTTACTCTTTGTTGAGGGAGAATTTGCTTAGGATGAATAGGCTACTTCCCCCTTGCCTCGATTAAAAAGCTTTTATTTCGAACGAAATTTAACCACGAAAGGTCAACGCGCCCTATTTAACCTTTGAAATAATGCTCCCAATTGGGGCATTATTTTTATATACGAATACAAATGAGAACTTCAAATGGAAACAAACACATCAGATAGAACCTGCGCATGGGCGCTTAAACACGAACTTGAGAGGGAATATCACGATGCTGAGTGGGGTGTACCTGTTTATGATGACCAAGTTTTGTTTGAGTTCATTACTTTAGAGGGGGCTCAGGCTGGCCTTAGTTGGATCACGATACTTAAAAAGCGCGAGGGTTATCGTGCCGCTTTTGACAATTATGACCTTAATAAGTTAGCTGCGTTGAATGAAGACAATGTGCCGAATATTATCGAACACTTCGATGTGGTTAAGCATAAGGGTAAGATTGCTTCGGTATACAACAATGCTCGTTCAACCCTTGAGCTTCAGAAAGAGTTTGGCTCCCTATCCAATGCTTTATGGCAGTTTGTCGATAATAAGGTGATTGAAAATCAATGGACCGAGATGTCTCAAGTTCCCGCCTCTACAGAGCAATCCAAAGCGATGAGTAAGTTTTTAAAGAAGAGAGGGTTTAAATTTGTTGGTGAGACAATCTGTTACGCGTTTATGCAAGCAACAGGTATGGTCAATGATCATTTAGTCGGTTGCCCACACAAATAAAGTGTTATTTATTTCAGCGGAACAATCACTTAGAAATTGAAAAATTCATAGCCATTTTTTCATCGCTCTGAGATCTTTAAGTGGATGTGCTTTAAGGTTCAATATTGGCTTTGAAAGCTTCTGGATTATGAAGGCTTCTGGACTATGAGCGGTTTGTATTATGAGCTGAAGTATCTGAATATGAGTATTTTGAGTTATGCTTTCAACAGAAAAAGGCAGGAATATCCTGCCTTTTTTGCATATTAGACCTATCGTTTCAGATTAAATCAGAGCGCTATAACGTTCTAATCCCGCCTCTAGATCAGCAATCAGGTCATCAACATCTTCTAATCCAATATGAACACGTATCAAGGTACCTTCGAAATTAGGATTGGCAACAGTTCTCAAGCTGTCAAAACTGCTTGGTTCGTTAGCTAGAATCAAACTTTCAAATCCACCCCAAGAGTAACCCATACTAAAATGTGTCATTCCATCAAGTAACGCTGTCGTCGCTTTGATATTAGAGTTGTTTAGTACAAAAGAGAACAAGCCATTACCGCCAGTAAAATCTCGTTTGAAGAATTCATGGCCTGGGCAAGACTCAAGAGCAGGATGACGAACATGGTTAACTTCAGGACGACTCTCTAACCATTTTGCGACCTTCAAGCTGCTTTCTGCGTGTTGGCGTAGACGCACATCAAGAGTACGAATGCCGCGAAGCCCTAAATAAGCATCATCAGGTGAGACACATTGCCCCATCAAGTAACTTTGCTCTCTTAGTTGATCCCAGCATTTCTCATTGGCGACTGCCGTACCTAGCATCACATCAGAGTGACCCACGATGTATTTGGTCGCTGCTTGAATCGAGATATCAACACCAAAATCAAACGGTGAGAAGTTCACGCCAGCCGCCCAAGTATTGTCTAGCATAACGATGATGTCATGTTCATGAGCGATACGTGCTAGTGTTGGAATATCCTGCACTTCCATGGTGACAGAGCCTGGAGACTCAGTAAACAGCACCTTAGTGTTTGGCTTGATAAGGTCTTGGATACCTTCACCAATCGTTGGCTCGTAGTAAGTTGTCTCTACCCCCATCTTTTTCATGATGGTGTCACAGAAATCACGAGTAGGTTCGTAGCAGGTGTCAACCATTAAAATATGATCACCTGTTTCTACAAAAGAGAGAATGGCATTCGAAATTGCTGCTGTACCACACGGGTACAGTGCACAACCCGCGCCCCCTTCAACTTCAACCATGGCATCTTGGAAAGCGAAATGAGTGGTGGTTCCACGACGTCCGTAAAAAAGCGTCTTGTTAGCGCGATTAATCGTAGCTTTGCGCTTTTCTTCTACTGAGTTGAAAACGACAGTGGAAGCGCGTTGTACTGGTGGATTAACGACACCATTGGTCCACTTCTTATCACGACCTGCAGTGATGAGCTTAGTGGTTTTGTTCTCGGACATGCTGTGAATTCCTTATCAATCGGTTATGTCCTATTTAAAACATGCGAGTAGCCATCAAAGCAAGAGGGGAGAGAGAGTTTTTAACGTTTTCTTTTGCTTTTTAACTTTTCCTCGATTTGTGATGAAAAGTTAAAAAGCGATCGCAAAGATACTATTCGTTGCCAATGGTGGTCGGCGAGCGAGGAGTATTAAAGCAACGGGTTGAATAAATAGAACAGTCTCTCAAAGAAACGGTTACGTAAATTTCTCTGTTCCCACTGCTCTAATTCCACGGGATGAGATGATTCAATATAGGATTGCTGTAAATCAAACAATTGCTTGGTGAAGTGTACGTCGTCAACGGCAAGGGTTACTTCAAAGTTGAGCCACAAGCTACGCATGTCGATATTGACGGTTCCGATCAAGCAAAACTCTTCATCGATCACTACTGATTTGGTGTGAAGAAGGCCGCCATAAAACTCGTAAATTTTCACGCCAGCTTCAAGTAGTTCTGTATAAAAGGCGCGAGATGCCCATTTAACCATTAGTGAATCGTTATTGTGTGGAATGATCAGTTCTACAGTTACGCCGCGTTGAGCTGTCATCTTAAGTGTTTCGAGTAAGTCAGCACTTGGCACAAAATAAGGTGTAGTAATACGTACAGAATGATTCGCTTGATTGATGGCGATGGTCAGTACTTGTAAGATCAAATATTCCGGCATGCCAGGGCCAGACGGCACTACTTGAACCGGATGATGTGTCATGATTTCTTCAACTGGGCATTCAGGTATATCAGGGAGAATGCGTTCACCAGTCTCAACTTCCCAATCCCAGCCATGAATAGAGGATAACACATTAACGGTTGGCCCAGTCACTCTGACCATTACATCAATCCACTGACCAACGCCGGAACTTTGTTTGAAGTGAGCAGGATCGACCATGTTCATTGAACCCGTATAGGCGATAGTCTCGTCAATCACAATGATTTTGCGGTGTTGTCTTAAATCTAGGCGACGTAAAAAAATACGCCATGGGCTCACTTCTAGTGCTTGTACGACTTGAACGCCTGCGTCCTTCATCATTGACTGCCAGTGGCTTTTGAAAAAGCGAGGGCTACCGGCTGAGTCAAGTAGGACCTTAACATCTACACCACGTTTGGCTGCTCGAATAAGAGCTGAAGCTACGGAATCGGTCAGGCCACCAGGGTGCCAAATGTAGAAAACCATCTTGATGCTGGTCTGGGCGTTTTCTATATCTTCGATAATGGCGTGTAGGATCTCATTGGGTGAAGATTGCAGTGAAAGTGTGTTTCCACTAAGAGCAGGAATACCCATTCTGTTATTACAGAGTTCATCGATTTTGTGGATAGGGGATCCCACTTTGCCGGGAAGATGCAGTTGGCAATCATTTAATTGGCGGAACCAGTCACCAAAGGGAGTAAACATACGATGTGCGCGCTCAGCCCTTTTTCGGCCTAGGTTTAGCTCACCAAAAAGGAAGTAACAAGCTACGCCAACAATCGGGATAATGTAGATAACCATTAGCCAAGCAAGAGAAACGCTGACAGAGCGCCGTTTTAGTACAACACGAAACGTCACACCGGCTACGAGAACCCAGTACAAAACAACAGAGGCCAAAGTTAAAAAATGATAAAGCTTATCCACATTGAATACTCGAAAAAAGAGACACTTAGATAGTAATGCTATTTAACGGATATGGGAATTTAAGGAATCAACTATTTACAAAATAGAGCAAAAGCTGTAAATAGGTTAAAGTTGTTAAGTTTTGGTTAACTTAAGAAGAAAACGATTGTTTTGTATGAAAAGTCGGCATTTAACCATAAAAATTTACATCTTTAACGAAATTTGTACGGTATGCACTTCCAATTTTATTCTTAAACTGGTTTACTTGCTAGACAACGAGCGTCAATCAAATCTTTTAGGTGTGTAAATTTATTTATACACCTTCCTTTTAAAGACGCCACCCAAAGCAAAACACAACATCACATAACACAAAAGTTTGGAGTACACGTGGCTACTAGTAATACAACCACAACACCCCGCGATACCTGGGGTTCGAAGTTAGGATTCGTAATGGCTGCAGCAGGTTCTGCTGTTGGCTTAGGTAACATTTGGAAATTCCCATACACAGCAGGTGAAAGTGGCGGTGGTGCATTCGTTGCCATTTACCTGTTTTTTGTAATTTTTATTGGTTTCAGTGTCATGCTGACTGAATTTGCGATTGGCCGTCATACGCAAAAATCAGCAGTAGGTGCATTTAAAACAACTGACCGTCGTTGGACGTTCGCTGGCGTTATCGGCGTATTCAGTGGTCTACTTATCATGGGTTTCTACCCAGTAGTAGGCGGTTGGTCAATCGCATACATCGGTAAAATTGCAGGTGGTCTTCTAGACGCACCAGAAGCAATTGGTGATAGCTTTGGTGGCTTTATCTCAAACCCAGTTCAACCACTAATGTGGATGGGCTTATACCTACTACTTAACGTTGTTATCGTTATGAAAGGTATCTCTGGTGGTATTGAGAAAGCAGGTAAGATCCTGATGCCGCTTCTTTTCATTATCCTTATTGTAGTATCAATCAAAGGCATTATGCTTCCGGGCGCGATGGCTGGTCTTGAGTTCCTATTCAGTCCTGACTTCTCTAAAGTAGACAGCAATGTAATCCTAGCCGCGCTAGGTCAAGCATTCTTCTCTCTAAGTCTTGGTATGGGTTGTATGATGACATACGGTTCTTACCTTAAGAAGAAAGAGAACCTAGTTCAGACAACAGCAATGGTAACCGCAATGGATACTGGTGTTGCTATTCTAGCTGGTGTTGCAATGTTCCCTGCAATGTTCGCATTCGGTATGGAACCTGCAGCGGGCCCTGGTTTAGTATTCGTTGTTGTTCCTCAGCTATTCGCTGAAATGGGCGGCGTAATCGGTCTTCTATTTGCTCTTATGTTCTTCGTTGGTTTGAGTGTTGCGGCACTAACATCTTCAGTATCTCTACTTGAAGTTGTGGTTTCTTACCTAATCGATGAGAAAGGCATGAAGCGTGTAACAGCGGTACTGTCTGCAAGTGTTGTAATGGCGATTCTATGTATCTTCGCTTCTCTATCACTTGGCGGCTTCGGTCCAACACTGTTTGATACTGGCGCGTTCGGCATTTTCGACCTACTAACGGATAAGATTTTCCTAGCGGTTGGCGGTATGTTGGTATGTATCTTCGCTGGTTGGAGACTAAACCGTGCAGACCTAGAGAAAGAAATCACTAACGACGGTGAAGTCTCTTTCCCACTATTTGGTCTATGGTACACACTAGTTAAGTACATCATCCCTGTAGCTATCGCAATCGTTGCGTTCATGGGTATCTCTTCTGGCTTCGATAGCGGTAAAGGTGCAATCATGCTACTAGGTATTGGTATCATTGCTGGTTTTGCGCTGATTTCTAAGAAGTTCTAATCGCAAGATAAAGTAATTTGATAAACGGGAGCTCATTAGCTCCCGTTTTTTTATGTCTGGAACTTAATTATCTAAGAAAAATAATTATTAAAGGTATCCGTCTGATAGCCGATATAAATGGAACGAATAGCTGTTAGAGCTATATTTTGATTTAGGTAGGTGTTGTTTGAAATTGTCAGTGAGAAAGAAACTGTATGCCGGTTTTGGCTCTATATTGGCGGTGCTTGTCACGTTAGTCGGTATTGTATGGATGGAAGTGATTGGCGCTCATAAGAGCGCCGATGAGATTAGATTAGATGATGTACCGGGTACCGTTACCTACCTTGTTTTGATCGATGAAGCTGGAGATGTCTATCGAGATGCTCTGGGTGCAATCACTCTGGTCGATAATGCACTCAATGATTATCGAACCAACAAGAACGAATTTACTCAAGCAATCGAACAAGCAAAACGTTTGGAGAGTCGAGGATCTGAAGACCATCGCCGTATTCAGAGAATAGAAGAGCTGATGGGACGTTTTACTCATGAGTTTGAATCGAAACTCGTACCTAAGATCAATAATGAGGCTGCGCTGTTATCCAATATCCAATATCCAACAGCTTAGAGCCTTGTATGAAAAGAACCTTATCCCCATTGAAAACTTACTTGATCAGGCATCGGCAAGTGAGCGTGCAGATACGGAACAATCACTGCTTACCTTGACGGATTCGTTTACCACTATTGAACAAACCATCATGTTACTGTCTGCCTTTGCGATGGTATTTGGTGGTGTGATTGCATTTGTATTGTCTAGTTCGATTACCAACCGCTTAACTCGCGTTGAACAAGTGGCACGACGCGTAGCAAATGGCGACCTTACTACTGGGGATATTGTTGATGAGTCAGGTGATGAGTTAGCCGACCTAGCTAAGTCAATTAATCAGATGCAGAAATCGCTGGTTGACCTTCTAGGTTCTATCTCTTCGGTGACTCACCAAGTCCAATCAGTGACAGGCGAGTTGTCGTCAATTAGCCAAGACATCGTTTCTGGCGCATCTGCTCAAGCGGACAAAGCAAACCTGATAGCGACAGCGGCTGAAGAACTAAGCTTAACTATTTCTGAGGTAGCACAGCAGGGCACTTCGACTTATGAAGAAGCACGTCGTTCAGAAACTTCGGCTGAAGATGGCCGTAATGTCATCGTCGAAATGGTTGCGAGTATCGAGCAAGTGTCGGCTCAAATGAGTGATATGTCGGTGCAAATGAATACGCTCGGTTCACATGGTGAGCAGATTGGTAGCGTTATTAAAGTGATTGAGGACATTGCTGGGCAAACCAACTTATTAGCTCTGAATGCTGCGATTGAGGCTGCGCGTGCTGGCGAGTTTGGGCGTGGGTTTGCTGTAGTTGCTGATGAAGTGAGAGCGTTGGCAGAGAGAACAACCAAAGCGACACAAGAAGTGTCGGGCATTATTCAATCAATTCAATCTGGTACGCAAGAAGCCGTTACTTACACGCAGGATAACTGTCGGTTAGTTGAGATTGGCGTAGAGAAAAGTTCAGGTGCGGTTTCAGCATTGGAAGCGATTGTTAGCGGCGCTGGTAACGTACAAAGCATGGTCAACTCTATTGCTACTGCAGCAGAAGAGCAGACAGCTGTAACCAAAGAAATTGCAGCGGACATTACGGCAATCAGTGATATATCTGAGCAATCCTTGCAGCTAGCGACGCGCAGTTCTGAAAACACTTCAGGCCTGAACGCTAAGGTTGCTGAGCTCGAAGCATTAGTCGGTAAGTTTAAACTGGCTTAGCGGTTAGTACGTGTTGGATAGAGATTAAAGATTCATCACCTAAACAGTCAGACGAAAAATGAGCCCAATTATTCAATGTTTATTGAGTCGATTGGGCTTTTTCCTAGCTGGAATCTGGGTTCAGACGCGGTATACTCCCCGTTCTACAATGGAGCTAGCCTTTACATGTTCGATATCCTTCTGAACCATCCTGATTTTTTACTTATTAACAAGCATCCTGGCGTCAGCGTTCATAAAGACGATGGCGATACCATGTTGCTTCAAGAAGTTGTTAAAGCGATTAACGAGCCTAAGTTATATCTTGTACATCGCCTTGATAAAATGACTTCAGGTATTCTACTGCTAGCAAAGAATGCTTCGGCAGCAAGCGAGCTTTCGCAGTTGTTCGCAAAGCGTGAGGTTGAGAAATATTACCTTGCGATTGGTTCTAAAAAGCCAAAGAAAAAGCAGGGTTTGATTTCAGGTGATATGGAACGTTCAAGACGTTCTAGTTGGAAGCTTCTGACATCCAAAGACAACCCAGCGATTACCCAGTTTTTATCGGCAACGGCAGAACCCGGCGAGCGTTTGCTATTATGTAAGCCCTATACAGGAAGGACGCATCAGATCCGTGTCGCGATGAAGTCGATCGGCTCCGCTATTGTTGGTGACCCTATTTATAATCCATCGAGTGAGGCTGACAGAGGCTATCTGCACGCTTTCGCGATTCGATTTACCTATCAATCCCAAGCCTATGAATATGTCTGTGACCCGAGGAACCTTGATTCCTTGGATGAGAAGTGGCATCAAGAAACCGTGTCTAATGGTTTAGACAGTTGGCTTGAACCTTGGTCATTAACTTGGCCGAAGCTAAATACTAAGTGAGTGAAATAATGGAAGCATCAGCTTTACCTCTGTTTTTTAGTCATATTGAACAGCAACTTAATGAAGTGCCGAATGAGCTACGCCGTATTTTTCATGGTCGTGGTAAGTTTTGGCCGGGCCTAGAACAACTGACATGTGACTGGGTTGATGGGCAGTTATTGGTTAACGTATTCAAAGAGGTGGACGGCGAATTCTTATCATCGCTTAAAGCTGGATTGGTTGATCTGACTAATAAAGACATCTGGCAAGCAAAACAGGGCACAAGTATTGTTCTGCAACACCGTTATGCCGATGGCGCGCCTTCAGAGGTTTTATGGGGCGAACTCAATGACTCACCCGTTGTGGTTGAGCACGGTCTTAAATATCAATTAGACATTGGCCGTAATCAGAACTTCGGTCTGTTCCTAGACATGCGTAATGGTCGTCAGTGGGTACAAGATAATGCCAAGGATAAGAATGTTCTTAACCTGTTCGCATACACTTGTGGTTTCTCTGTCGCGGCTATCGCTGGTGGCGCTCGTCAATGTATGAATGTTGATATGTCGCGTGGTTCATTGAATAAAGGCCGTGATAATCATCGTTTGAATGACCACGATATGCGCTCGGTAAACTTCCTTGGTTACGATATCTTTAAGTCGTGGGGGAAAATCAAGAAAGGCGGTCCATACGAGTTGGTTATCATCGATCCGCCATCTTTCCAGAAAGGCAGTTTTGCTTTAACCAAAGATTACAAAAAGATCCTACGTCGTTTGCCTGAACTTCTAACGGAAGGTGGAGAAGTGATTGCTTGTGTTAACTCACCAGCAGTATCACCCAACTTCTTGATTGAAACGATGGCAGAAGAAGCGCCAAGCGTTGAGTTTATTGAACGTTTAGACAACCCGCCTGAGTTTGTCGATGTCGACCTTGATTCAAGCCTGAAGGTATTGAGGTTTAAAATCACGGCTTCAGCTGAAGCTTGATATCATGATTTAGTGGGCATTATCCATACTAATATAGAAAACGCCGCTCACAATGAGCGGCGTTTTTATAGGTGCAAGAAACTAACTCATTTATTAACTAGCTTGGTTTTTTAGTGTCTGAAAACCAAAATAAATACGCATGAACGTCGTTAGCCAACACGCTGCGCCAAAAATATAGGCAATAACGGCAAAGTGCTGAGGAAAAATACAAAACACAATAAAACAAGCGATAGTTTCTGTGCCTTCGGTTAGCCCAGACATGTAGTACAGAGACTTATGTTTGTAGACTGGGTTCTCGATACCGCGTTTGCCTGCCATCACTGCAAACGCTAAGAAACTACTGCCTGTGCCGATAAATGAAAAGATCAAAAACGCGCCTGCAATGGCATTGTGTTCTGGGTTGGCAACAACAAAGCCAAAAGGGATGAGTGAATAGAATAAAAAGTCCAAGCTGATATCGAGAAAGCCACCAGCATCACTAATTCCTTGGATTCGAGCCAAAGCCCCATCCAGTCCGTCGCAAACTCTATTCAATACAATGAAGCCCAAAGCCCAATCGTATTGTTGTAATGCAAGCGCAGGAAAAGCTAAACAGCCAACCAAAAAGCCAAACAAGGTCGTTTGGTTTGCTGTGATGCCTACTTGATTCAATAGCTTAGCTGATTGGTTAAGTGGCCACTTGATGATCTTGATGGAATACTTATCTAGCATGATGACTCCTCCACGGCCAAGAAAGTACTTGTGCTCCTTTTGGTACATCGGTTTCGTCGTGCGTCACCATCAACGTTGGTATATTGGCTTTGCTGAGTTGCTCAAACACCCAATCGCGAAACTGTGCTCTCAACTCCTGATCTAGCTTACTGAACGGTTCGTCAAGCAGAGCTAGTTTTGGCTTAGCTAATAGCATACGAGCTAAGCTGACTCTTGCCCTTTGGCCCCCTGATATTTGGTCAGGGAACGATTCAGCTAAGTGTGTCAGTTCAATATCCTGGAGTGCTTTCATCGCTTGATTTTGACGAGCCGAGCCCCTAATTGAATTTGGAAGTGAGAATGCTAAGTTTTCCCATACCTTGAGGTGAGGGAACAATAAATCGTCTTGAAATAATATCCCAACCTTACGTTGATGTGAGGGGATGTTATCAAGGTGAATGTCGTTTAAAACAACACTCCCGGTATACGAAAACTCGCCATTGAGATGTCCAGCGATGGCATCTAATAAGGTCGATTTTCCACAGCCACTAGGCCCCATCAAAGCCAATACTTGGCCTGATTCTAGCGTTACGTTTAGCGCTGAAAATAGCGAATCACCTCCTTTTTTATGGATGGCGAGGTCGTTGAGATACAGACTCATTGGTGAGAAAACCTTTAAAAGTAAGACGGCGATATTTAAGTTGAAGTCGACTGACAACTATCGCTAAAGAGAAAAAGAACAGAGGTAATAGAGCCTGCCAGATGGCATAAATAGCGGTTACCCTGCGGTCGAAGCCACTGGTAAGTGCGACAGCTTCTGTAGTAATGGTGCTAATTCTGCCAGCGCCTAACATTAATGTTGGCAAGTACTGAGCCAAACTCACACTGATTCCAACTGCCCATGCAAAAGCAATAGCAGGGAGCAGGATTGGTAGCTTGATTGAGCACCAACTCTGAAATGGTGATTTTCCTAGGCTGAGTGAGGCTTTTATCAAGCCATCATTGAAGCTTTTCCATGGGCCATCCAAAGATAAATAAACAAACGGGAAGGCAAAGAAAACATGAGCCCAAATCACCCACAGCTCGTAAGCACTACTGCCAATATAGAGTGTTGTCACCTGTAGTCCGAATAACACTGAAAGCTGAGGGATTAACATTGGGATCGCGATAATAAAACCTGGCACTTGCCATCTGTGCCTGATTCGATATTCATGAGCAACCAACGCTAGCAATAATGCAACTGACGCTGAAGCAAGAGCAATCCATAAGCTTTGTCCGACGGTACTTAAGATACCGTCCCACTCATACTCCCAAAATTTTAGGCTATATCGGCTTGGCAATAAGTCTGGAAAACGCCAGCGTTGAGCTATGCTCCATATAATCATTAACGGGATAATGAGTAACGATAATGCAGCAAGAATCGTGAAGACTGTTTTTCCTGGTAAGTTAATTCCTGTGCGACCAGAAAACTGCCAAAACTTGAACTGTTTTAGCAATGACCACTCAATCAGTCGTGCTGTGGCAATGATAAGTGACGCCAAAACAAACAAGACAATAGCACCAGCCGCAGCGCGTGGTAATAAGCTCAGATCTGGGTCGTTAAACCACTGCCATACTAATACTGCAAAAGTTGGGGGATTGGTTGGCCCGAGAATCAGTGCAATGTCGACAACCGATAAACTATAAGCGAGTACCGCCAGCATTGGGAAGCGAAGCTTGGTAAACCACTGTGGGAAAATAACCTTCCACCAAATTTGAGAACGACTGTAGCCCAATGAAGCACTGACTTTAGTAATGCGTTCAACATCGATCTGTTGAAGTATCGATAAGCTCATTAGCAATAAAAATGGAATTTCTTTTATTGCGAGCATAATGATCAGCCCGAATGCATAAGGGTCTTTGACCAATAATGCAAGCTCAGAACTGTTGCCAGCTTCTCCGACTAATTGATGTAAAGCTCTGGCGCCAAGGCCGGTAGGGCTAAACAAAAAAGCAAACCCGATTGCAAAAGCAACATGCGGAATAGCGAGCATTGGGGACAACGTTAGCTCAATTTTTTTCCAAAAAGGCTTTCCCCAGGTTGCTTGGATAATACAAAAAGTGAGAAAGCAGGCGATGTAACTGCTCGCAAAAGCAGAAGATAAACTCAGAGCAATAGAGTGCCAAACGCCTTCCCATTGAAAGACTTGTTCAAAACCGTTGAGCGAAGGTTCCACTAGACCCAAGGGCGGGATAAAGCTTAGTGATGAAGCAACCACTCCCGCAACCCCAGGGATCGTTGGGATTATGCACACTGCTATAACAACAAAATATAGGGCGTGTAGCATCAAATTTAGTTACCGTATCGCTTAAGCCACTCTTTCTCGAGTGCAGCTTGCCAACTAGGGTGAGGTTCATCAACCGATTTGAATTGCTGAGTATTTTTAGCGCTGCCAGTTAAGTATTTACTACTTAATACTGAAGGGTCACCCCAAATATTCAGGTCACCTTTACGTGATTGTGCTTCTGGGCTGAGTAAGAAGTTGATGGCTACTTGTGCACCTGCAGAGGAGTTGGCATTCCAAGGGATCGCTAAGAAGTGAATGTTTGAGAGTGCGCCACTCTCTAGCGCATAAGCTTTGGTGCTTTCTGCCAGTTTTCCGCTAGATTGCGCAGAGAACACAGCATTTGGATTGAACGTGATCGCAAGGTCGATCTGCCCGTCATCAAGCAGTTGAATGCTCTCTGATGTACCAGCCGGGAACTGTTTGCCACCACGCCAAGCGACTTTATGGAATTTATCTAAGTAAGCCCATAGTGGAACGGTAACGGATTGAAAATCGTCTTCTGAAACCGGTTTAGATAGTGCTGGGTTATTGTTGGTCAACTCAATGAGTAGAGATTTGATAAAGCTAGTACCGTGAAACTCAGGTGGTCGAGGGTAACTTAGGCGATTAGGAAAAGCTTGAGCGTAACTCAACATTTCCGAAAATGACTGAGGAGGGTTGTGTAGCGTCTCTTGATCATGGATGAAAACCAGTTGCCCTACACCCCAAGGTGCTTCTAGACCTTCGGTTGGTTCAGAGAAGTCGACATCAATTGGTAGAGATTTATCAACGTACTGCCAGTTTGGAAGTGATTGAGTAAACGGCCCAAAGAGTAGACTATTGTCTTTCATTGAGCGGAAATTTTCACCGTTGATCCAAACAATATCAACACTGCCTTCACTGTTTTTTCCTGCTGCTTTTTCAGCAATCAAACGCGTGGTTGTTTCTGCGATATCGGTTACTTTTACGTGTTTTAAAGTGACACCATACTCATTTTGTAACTGCTTGCCTGCCCACTGTATGTAACGATTGATCTCTTGGCTACCGCCCCAAGCGTGAAAGTAAACAGTTTGTCCTTCTGCTTGCTGTTCAATTTGGTTCCAATTATCTGTTGATGTTACTTCATCAGCATAAATAGTTGCACTGTATGCAACGGTTGCCATGATTCCTAACGTACTTACTATCTTGTTCATAAACTTTTCCATTTGGTAGTGAACGGGCAAGAGCTTTGCTATTTCGAATTCCCTAACAGTTATTCTATCTGTTTCTGAAATAATTTCTAATTCAACAGTGAATTAGAGGCTTCTGCCATCCTAACAACAGACCGTTAAACCAGTGAATTAATTGCACCTAAATGAGAGATTTTTAATGTTTATTGGACGTGAGTACGAAAATTCGATGAGAAGTAAAGTTTTGGTGAAGAAAAGGGCGATTTTAAGCAATAAAAAAGGAGCCGATAAGGCTCCTTTGATCAATGTCTGGTATCGACAGTATATTGTTAATCGAGGCTAGTTTACCCAATCACGAATGGTGTACGTTAGCGTATGCACGTCGTTTTTCAATACTAGTGTGTCTTTTGTTAGGGTTACGTCACTCCACTCGCTAAGAGTCGCTGAAACCGACTGTTCGATTTCCATTGCAGAGCCGTGACACATCTTCATTGTCATGCCCATTTGCTTAATACGGAACTGGCCGTCTTTCAGCTCGCCTTGGCCAAAGAAGTTGTTACAGCCAGCGATGCCGTTCGCAGTCATCTTTTCACCGATTTCCAGACGAGGAGTCGCTTGGTTTTCGCTTTTCTCAATGTCCTTGCCATCAATTTGAGCAAGTTCCCAGTTATGGTGCTGTAGATCGGTTGGTGTTACTTGCATCGCGTTATCACCTGTTGTTGTGCATGCTGCTAGCAACATAGGTAAAGCGGCTACTGCTAGTAATTTTTTTGAACTAAACTTCATATTAAAAGGCTCCAAAAGAAAAAACGAAGTTACTGAAAAAGGTGTAACTTGATGGGTTCAAAGTATAGTTTACAAAACACTATATGTGTCAGTATAAGGTCATAGTTTAGTATGAATTTTATGAGCGAGGCGACAAATTAATCGCTTACTTTTTAATTAGTAAGCTTAACTTTTATTGTTTCAGGAAGTGAGGAGACATGGTGGAGCAGTTAGAGTTTTTTCAAGTTCCAAGCCCTTGCGTTGGGGTGTGTTCAAGCGATGATAAAGGTTATTGCAATGGTTGCATGCGCAAAAGAGAGGAGCGCTTTAACTGGATGGCGATGACGCCGTCTGAGCAGTTGCACGTTATTAAGTTATGTCGTCAGCGTTATAGAAGAAAAATAATGAAGCAAAAGAACTTAATCGATAGCAAAACTAACCTAGTTGGTAATAAAAATAATACACAGGGTGAGCCAGTTGACGAAGAGGGAAGTACCACTCCTCAAAGAGAACTTTTCGGCTAATGTGGAACTATCAATATTTTATTTAACTCCAAAGCAACTATTACTTTACATAATGGTTGGCGTGTAATATTAAGGTAGGTACCTTTGTACCAGAAGGAGTGATGTCGGTATGAATAAAAAGCACGCAAAACTCAAAAAGAAACCAATCAAAGCATTGGATCGAAAACCTATTGAGGCGAAAGATGACCCTGAACAAAGCGCGCGTGATTGGCATTCAATGACCGAAGAAGAGAGAATGGAAATCCTTTCACATCTTTCAGACATGCCTTTTCAATAACATCACAGATTCTTCAGAACCTCTTCGACAGATTAAAATCGCCTAAAGGCTAAACATGGCTAATAGGTAAACTTATACAAACATGTGATTCGCTTTCGTTACACCACGATGATAAGTACAGAATGTATCATCGGCATCGGTGGTTTTACTGTGAATTTTGATGTTTGTGATTACTTCGACAGCACCGGCATCGTAACAAGCTTGTTCAGCCTTTTTAATTATATCGAGTAGTTGGTTGAGTTCACCTTTCATCGTGGTTTCCATCGCGCCGATTTGGAAAGGAACATCCGCTGCCTTAACCACTTCAAGTGCCTTATCAACCACTTCGAAATTGTTGCCTTCTTTAACGCGAGGAATCACTTGGAAGGCAACCATCACTTGTTTTTCTCTTTTTAACTCAGACACTTTCTGCTTACTCAATGAGGGGGAATTGTTGCAGATGATAGGTTAATGCGGAGATAAATTCTACAGCGACAAATCTAGTTCATTTGTTGGGTGCTCTTATTGATCAGCTTACCTAATAACATGGGTTTGCCTAATGACACTGCTATTTGCTACCCCAATGATCGCTAACCCAACCACCAATATGCTCATCAAAATGACTGCCACTGAATCTGTGGTTACGTTCTACAGAAGTATCACACTCATCTTTGTTATCTATCAGGTTTTGTATGTAGTTTGCCATCGGGTCATTCGAACGTTGACGATCTCGGCGAGTAGCCACTTCCTTAATCAGTTGTAATCGGTATGTAGAGCTTGCACGTTTCATTTCGATGACCTCCCGGTTTTTAGACACTAGTAGAAAAATCTAGTTGCCAAATATAGGGGCGTCAACGTGATCAGAAAGTATTTTTTTTGAGCAACCAAGAATCAATACGTTGGCATCATAATTCACAAAAGTGTCATTTAAAATGGCGCGCAGAGGTGCATTATTCTTCAATAAAAATGCTTATCTCTTCCTAAAATATTTATTGCTCAAGCTCAACAGCGAACGTAAAAACGCCCAGAAAAATTTGGGCGCTTATGGGAGGATTCAATTTAGAACAAGGAACTATTTAGTGTGATTTGGCTTGCTCTTAAATTGCTTCACACTTTTTTTCTTTGCGGTTCTGCGGTTGGCCATTTTGTCTTTGGGCGGGCGCTTACGAGCGGTTGCTTCTGACGCTGGCTTGTCTGTGACAGGGAACCCTTCCAGTGATTGTAACGATAACGGTTTATTGGTCAAAGAACGAATCGCGTTTAAACATTCATTCTCACTGTGACTAACAAGAGATATTGCGACTCCAGCACTTCCTGCTCTTGCTGTTCGTCCAACACGATGTACGTAAGTTGCCGAGTGTGCAGGTAAATCAAAGTTGATCACGACCGGCAGTTGCTCGATATGAATACCTCTAGCCATCACATCGGTCGCAATGAGAACTCGTGTTTCACCATTCTTGAAACTCTCTAGTGCTAAGGTACGTTCTTCTTGGTTCTTGTTTCCATGCAGTGCACAGACACTGATTTTTGCTTTGTTTAAACGTTTGGTTAGTGCGTCAGCGTTATCTTTTGCTCCGATAAACACCAAAACCTGTGACCAATCGTTCTGATTAAGTAGAGCAAGGAGCGCTTGAGCTTTACTGCCTTTGTTCACGAGATAGAGCGTTTCATCAATGGCAGAGACAACGCTATTCTCTTGGTGTGCCGCAATTTTTACTGGATGACTGAGAAGTGCTTCCGCTTGGCTAACCAGTTCTTGGGGAAGCGTAGCTGAAAACAGCGATGATTGACGTTTCACTGGAAGAGCATCAGTAATGATTTGAATATCGGGCCAGAAACCCATATCGAGCAAACGGTCTGCTTCATCAAGCACCAAAGATACGCAGCGAGCTAACTCAAGCTCCCCAGTTTGGATCACAGCGAGTAAGCGGCCAGGCGTAGCAATAGCAAGTTGCGGTTTCTCTGATAACAGCTGTTGCTGATTATCTATGTTGACACCACCGCTTAATGTGATGGTTTTAATTGAGAGTTCTGTTGCAATGGGTTCAAGAGCTTCAGCCACTTGTGATGCGAGTTCACGAGTTGGAACTATGATGATGGCTTGCAGTTCATTCAAGTCGATATTGATGTTGTTCAATAAAGGTAAGCCGAACGCCAACGTTTTTCCACTGCCCGTCTGCGCGAGCGCAAGAACATCTTGGCCTGCGACAATCTTGGGTACGGTCGCTTGCTGTATCTCAGTCGGTGTATTGAATCGAGAAGGAATGGCTGCGACAGTTTTTGCGTTAAGGGTTAGTTTATCAAACGACATAAATGAACCAAGTATCAAAGTGGATGTGGAGTCTAACAGGGCTGTAAAAGTTAGAGAATGAGTTTTGCTATCTTCGTGACAAACTTTTCGAGTATAAGTGTGAAAAACGTTCAGGATATTTTATGAGTAATGATTTAGGTTTGGATTTTTGTTTAGATATGATGTTCCGCTCGTAGTATATGACCGACATCTCAGTTTTTGCAGAGTTTTAGGTAATACCAAGCTCCCAGCTCAAATTACTTAAAGTATTCGTTCATTAAGTCGATATAATTACTAGATATTAATGCAATGAATACATCAATTTTAAAGCGTTAACTGAAACTAATCGATAGCTTATTACTGATCAATCAAAAGAGACGGGAGTCACTGATGTGTGAAGAATCGTTCACCCAGAAACGCCAATATTATCGTTTAAAGTACCCTAAAAGGGCACGTCCGGTGATGCGAATTAAGGATGAGCTTTTTCATGTCAGTGAGGTTTCTGAAAAGGGTGTGCGTCTAATGATGCAAAACGTCATTCCTGTTTACCGCGGCTTTTCAATGGCGGGAACGTTAAGACTACACGACAACAATAGTGTTGATATTAGTGGGGCTGTGTTGCGACAAGAGGGCGATGAAGTGATTGTTCAATTGTCTCAAGGCCCAAGCTTCAAAGATATGGTGTCAGAACAAAGGCATATTCGGCAGAGATACCCGGTCTTCTTTGCTAACTTGAGAGTGGCCTAAGCTAATTAGTAGATTAGTAGATTAGTAGATTAGTAGATTAGTAGATTAAACAAGTAGATAAGTAGATAAGAAATCAAAAAGCCCGGCGCATTTGAATGCACCGGGCTTTGTCGTTTTTGTATAGCAATATCTTTACGCAGCACTTCTAACCAAAATCGCAAAAAATATGTCTTTGGTTAGGTTAGCGTGACGTCAATTAGAGTTTGCCTGCTGTCGCCCAAACTGCCGCTAGCATGTCGTGACCGAATGCAACGCTACGCTCTGGAGACCAACCGTAAAGTTCATCAGCGTGGCTGATGTGGTCTTTAAATGGCATCTCCACTGTATAAGCCAAACACTTGAACTGTTCGCTTATCCAGTTTGTGCCCACTGTCATATTCGCTTTTCCTGGTTCGTCTTTATCGTAACCAAATTCATCTTGGAATTCGGGAGTGATAGTCAGAAGGGCTTGCTTGAAGTGGTTCTCTAGTTTTTCAATGCGCTCACTGTATGACGGCGTACCTTCGCTACCCGCAACAAAGTTATATGGGATTGCTTCGTCGCCGTGAATGTCTAGACACATGTCAACGCCAGTTTCTAGCATACGCTCACGCACAAGGAAAACTTCAGGACTACGTTCTAGAGATGGCGATTGCCATTCACGGTTAAGGTTAACGCCAATCGCGTTGGTACGTAGGTGACCACGGATACTGCCATCTGGGTTCATGTTCGGTACAACGTGGAAAACAACGTTATCTAGAAGAGAACGACCTACTGTGTCTGTTTCATCAAGTAAACGTTGCAGCAAGCCTTCGATCAGCCATTCAGCCATAGTCTCGCCCGGGTGTTGGCGACCAATAACCCAGATGTTTTTCTTCTCTTCACTTGGCTCACCAATGGTTAGCAAAGTGATGTCATTGTTGTCTAGCGTGTGACCCAGCGTTTCTAACTTACAAGCCGGGTGCGTTTGAGCACTGTGCAGGAGATCTTGGTGACGATCATATGAGTAAGGCGCGAAATAGGCGAAGTACATTGAATCGTGTTCAGGAATGATATCAAAGCTTAGTGTATCGCCATCGAACTGAGATGGAACACGGAACCACTCTTCACGATCATAAGATGCAACAACATCGTAATCTTTCCAGCCTTCAGGATAGGCTGATGTTGCCAATTGGCCGATTTCAAAGTGGTGAGCTTGTTGATCTTCACTTTCTAAACGGAAGTGAAACCATTGAGAGATTTCAGTCTGGTTGTCTGCTGGGATCGTCAGTTGAATGTTTTGTGGTGAATCTGCTGAAACGACGTGAATGTTGCCGCTTTCGAAATTGCTGAAAATTTTCATTGTAGTTTTTATCTCGTAGTTGAGTTGCCGTAAGACTAGCACACTTTTTTTCGAGCAAACCACTAGCGAGATCGCAATGAGATGTTATTTCAATTATCTATTTCTTATTATCTACCTTTGAGTTTTCTGACTTGAAACTAGCGACGTTGGCAAGTAGTACAACCACGACAGGCAGAACGTGTGTGGCGATCTAACTTACTACGTTGAACCTTACAGTAGGCGTTTTTCAATGCTCTTCGTCCAGAAAACCAATCGTCGGGCTTTGACAGAATGAGATAACCGTTAAAACGCTTCATCAGTTCTATTCTGTTTTGGTCGATGAACTTGCTATCAAACCCAATTTCAAAGTAATCAAGCGCTTGTTCGATAGAAGTGAAGCTCGTTATTTTTTGTTGGAACTCTGTTTGATTCATGGGTAGCTTATTTGTGACTCATCAATAACAGGTATTGTACTAAGCCTATGGTTTGATTTATTGACCTTAGTTATGAGCTCCCCAGTTTTAAGTGTCAACTTACAGATTAAAGTGATCCCTTTTGTTATTGCGTACTTATAGTTTGAAACATCACAGCGAGAGATAACCCATGAATCGAATTAATCCAAAGAAATTACTTCGCAGTAAATGGACTGCCGTTAGCCCAGTAAAAAAAGAAAAGCACTTTATGATCACAGAGGTTGAATTTGAAGAAGGGGAGGTAATTCGTTGCTTAATAGAGGCAGTGATGACCAAACGAGAGGAAGCTATTAACTGGCGAGAGCTAACCGACAACCAACATTGGCTCCCTGGTTGGAAGTAGGAGTAAGAAAAGTAATCGAGAAGCCTTTTCCCTTGATTAAGAAACAGGTTCGTGGCTCACGAGCTAGTACCTATCCACTATTTACAGATGTTTGTTTACAGATGCTCGTTTTTGCCAGTACTTCAGCCCCTCTAAAACGCCCGCGGCGTGTGTTGCTGTGCTGGTGTAAACATTTTCTCTGTCGGACAGGTGAGCAACTTCCGGATAATGGTTCGCCACCAATATAGAGTTGACGCCTTCTATAGTAAGCATAGATGTGTCGTTCGCAGAATCACCTGCAACGCAAACTTCTTCAACACTCAAATCATGCTGTTGGAGCAGATGACGAATCGCCGTGGCTTTATTAACTCCTTTGGGCGTTATATCTAAGTACCAGTCGTGAGAGTAAGTGAGATGGACGTCTAGGCCGTGCGATTTCAAGCTCAATCCAATCAGCGTTTGTTGAGGTTCAGATAATTTCCCTTCAAAAGTAATTTTGTAATCGCCTTGATGGTTTTCCAAACGTTCACCCATGAAATTCAGTGATGCGAGTGCCAACTCTACTTTTGATTTGTTCCAAGAAGCTTCTAACTGGTTATGCCAAATATGATCAGGCAATTGGGAGTGGTTGTGATGAATTCTTGTACCAACATCGCTGATAATACTGTGGGGTTTTGGGTAATTGTTTGAAGCTAATCCAACCCTGATGGAAGGTAAGGTTCTACCTGTCGCAATGATAAAGCGGATATCTGTTTGGTCAGCTAAGTAGTCAGATAACTGATTTACTCCATGAGATGAGCCTCCATCAAGTGTCCCATCAAAGTCACACACCAACATTTTTATCATCAGAATCCCTTTTTTTTCTTTAATCGATAGGCAGAAAAGATCGACGCCTTGCATAAAGAATGGCTCAGCTGCTAGTACTCTACAAGTCGTCTTTTGGTCTAGATAATCGATATTTGATAGTTTGCAGCAAGTATCACAACTGGTGTTGTATTTTTAAAGGTTGAAGATATTTCGACCAACCTGGGTTCATCTTAATAGAATTGGCTTTATCGACTTTTTCCCTTTATGCCGTGATTTTGCCACTTTTCTGTTCGCTTGAACTTCCAGTTTTTAAGCACCCGAAAAACTTAACCAATAGTTTGTATTCGAATTATTTGTACACGAACTATTTATACTTAATTTTGGTTCGTTCAGCCTATTCCTCGTACTAATGTAAAATAAATATTCAATAATCTGTCAGTAAGTAATACATAATTCCGTGCGCATTTGTGATTACTTAATGTCTTTTATTATCAGTATTTTATTGAATTGTTATTTTTACTTTAACCTTGTTTTTTATGTGTGATTTGGTGGTTTTTACCGTCTGTTACCGAATGCAACCCCTTGATTTACTCTGCTAGATTGCTTAGAGTGCTAATTGTTTTTTTGAATTTAGATGACCATTTTTAAGTTTAAATAACCATTTTTAAGTTTAAATAACTAACAAAGGATTAGATTTCATGGATCCCATACTGGAAGTTAAGGGACTGTACAAGGTGTTTGGTGAAGACACCGACCGTGCTTTTACGATGATCAGTGAAGGCGCAAACAAAGACAAAGTTTTCGAAGAAACAGGTCTAACGATCGGCGTTAACGATGTTTCTCTTAGTATCAAAGAAGGCGAGATTTTCGTAATTATGGGACTGTCAGGATCTGGCAAATCAACCCTAGTACGCCTTCTTAATCGCTTAATTGAACCCACCAAAGGTAATGTGCTTCTTCGAGGCAAAGATATTGCCCACATCTCAGAAGATGAACTCCGCGAAGTTCGCCGCAACAACATCTCTATGGTTTTCCAAAATTTCGCTTTGATGCCACACATGACGGTGATAGAAAACGCAGCATTTGGCCTTGAGCTTGCGGGTGTTGAGCTAAGTAAACGCAAACAATCTGCATTTGAAGCCTTGGAGCGAGTAGGTCTTGGGCCGTATTCGGAATCTTACCCAGATGAATTATCTGGTGGTATGAAGCAACGTGTTGGTTTGGCTCGTGCCCTAGCATGTGACCCAGATATCTTGTTAATGGATGAAGCATTTTCTGCACTCGACCCTTTGATTCGTACTGAAATGCAGGATGAATTGATTCGTCTTCAAAACGATGACAAACGTACGATTGTGTTCATTTCGCATGATTTGGATGAAGCAATGCGTATTGGTGACCGAATTGCGATTATGCAAAATGGTGAAGTGGTTCAAGTAGGCACCCCTGACGAAATTCTTAACAATCCGGCTAACGATTACGTTGAAGCCTTTTTCCGAGGCGTAAATGTAGCAAGTGTTCTTACTGTGAAAGATATCGCACGTAAGAAACCGGCTGCAGTATTTAAGAAATCGGAACACGATGGCCCAGCTTCTGCTCTGCAAATTCTGATGGATAATGACCGTGAATACGGCATCGTTATCGATAAAAGCAGCCTTTACTCAGGCATCGTTTCTGTCGATTCTCTTCGTCAAGCTCACAAAGAGAACAAATCTTTGGTTAGTGCGCAGCTCGATGATGGTTTAACGCTGAGCCCAGATTTACCTATCAATGATGTACTTGGCCTTGTTGGTGGTGTGCCTTATTCAGTCCCTGTTGTGGATGAACAAGGCAATTACTTCGGTGTGGTGACTAAATCACGACTGTTACAAACATTGGATAAGGGGTAGATCATGTCATCAGAACAAACGAATAATGACCCATGGTCACAATCTACTGTTTCAGAGCAATCGACCCAGCCATCAAGTGATCCTTGGGGTCAAGCAACTGACACCTCACCATCGGCGGATTGGTTAAGCAGTGAAACGGTAGAAACCATACCTTTTGACCCACTTAACCCATTTGCCGAAGCAGTATTGCCTGTCGATACTTGGGTTGAATCTGGTTTGAATTGGTTAGTTGAACACGGGCGTCCGTTATTTCAGGCAATACGAATTCCTATCGATTTCATTCTAAGTTCATTTGAAACGGCATTAGTTTCTACGCCAGCCCCGTTTATGCTTATCATTCTATTTTTGTTGGCATGGCAGTTTTCAAACTTGAAGTTGGGTCTTGCGACTGCAGTATCGCTTACTTTTATCGGTTTGATTGGTGCTTGGTCTGAAGCGATGACCACTCTTTCATTGGTTATGACATCGGTATTCTTCTGTTTATTGATAGGCTTACCAATGGGTATCTGGCTCGCCCGAAGTAATACTGCTGCTAAATTTGTGCGTCCAATTCTAGATGCTATGCAAACCACGCCAGCTTTCGTTTATTTGGTACCAATTGTTATGTTATTTGGTATTGGTAATGTGCCGGGCGTAGTGGTAACCATCATATTTGCACTGCCACCAGTGGTACGTTTGACCATCTTGGGCATTCAGCAGGTACCTGAAGAGCTGATAGAAGCAGGTCACTCATTTGGTGCCAGCAAAAAGCAGATGTTATATCGAATTCAATTGCCATTGGCATTGCCAACTATCATGGCAGGCGTGAACCAAACGTTGATGCTGTCGCTATCTATGGTCGTTATCGCGTCAATGATCGCAGTCGGTGGTTTAGGCCAGATGGTATTGAGAGGTATCGGCCGTCTAGATATGGGACTTGCGGCTGTCGGCGGTCTGGGCATCGTTATTCTTGCTATCTTGCTTGATCGCATTACTCAAGTTTTAGGCGCTAACGCAGGCAACACAAAATTACGCTGGTATCAGATGGGACCTGTTTCTCTTGTACTTAACGCATTCAATCTCGGCAACAAATCAGAACTACAATTAAGGAAAAAAACCAATGAATAATTCATGGAAGAGTAAACTTGCTGTTAGCATCGTTTCTACATTAGCAGTATCAACTAACCTTTGGGCTGCAAGCTTACCGGGTGAAGGTGTATCTGTTCAGCCAGTTCAATCTTCTGTCGCTGAGGAAACATTTCAAACGTTGATCGTAAACCGTGCGTTAGAAGAACTTGGCTACGACGTAAAAGCGACACAAGAAGTGGACTACAACGTAGCTTACACTTCTATCGCAAAAGGTGATGCAACGTTCTTAACAGTAGGTTGGTTCCCACTTCATGCTGATAAATACAAAATGGCTGGTGGCGATGACAAATTCTATCGTGAAGGTCAGTATGTAAGTGGCGCGGCACAAGGTTACCTAATTGATAAAAAAACGGCAGAACAGTACAACATTACTAACATTGGCCAACTGACCGACCCGAAAATTGCAAAACTGTTTGATGCAAACGGTGATGGTAAAGCAGACTTAACGGGCTGTAACCCTGGCTGGGGTTGTGAGATGGTTATCGAACATCAACTTTCAGCATTCAAACTTGATGATACAGTTACGCATAACCAAGGTAACTATGCCGCCATTATTGCTGATACGATTTCGCGTTACCAAAAGGGTGAGTCGATTCTTTACTACACTTGGACTCCATACTGGGTGAGTGGCGTGTTGGTTCCAAATGAAGATGTAGTGTGGCTAGAAGTACCATTCTCATCTCTTCCTGGCGATCGTGCTGATGTCGATACAACGTTGTCGAATGGTAAAAACTACGGTTTCCAAATGAACTCGATGCGCATTATCGCGAACAAAGAGTTTGCTAAGAATAACCCAGCGGCGGCGAAGCTTTTCGAAATCATCAAATTGAACATCAACGATGTAAGTGCTCAGAACATGATGATGAGCAAAGGCAAAAACAGCTCTGCTGATATTGAAGCGCATGTAAACGGTTGGATTAAAGCGAATCAAAGTACGTTTGATGCTTGGATTGCAGAATCGAAGAAAGCAGCACTTTAATAACACTTACTTGTATTCGTCCAGACAATATCTGGCCCTTTAATTTGATATTATGAGCGTGTTTAGCGCCAGTGTAGAGTCGCCGAATCACCATCAAATTAAGTAAAGCAATGGCAAGTGTTAATCACTAAAAAAAGCCAGCAGTCTTATTTGGACTGCTGGCTTTTTGCTTTCTGTTTTACTCTTGAGCTTCTAGCGTTCGCCTTGAACTTCAAAGTAGTCGCTTACTAGGCGAGCATGGCCATCGCCTTCCAAAGCCCAGTGCTCACGGTGCACGACACCGAATGCCTTGTTCATCGTCCAGCTTGCAGTCAGGATGTAACCACCTTCTGGGTGTTCTGCCCACGTCACGTCTGTGTAATCAACGTCTTTGAAGCCTTGGTCAATAATATTCTGCCAAAATGCTTGAATCGCTTCACGACCTTCAAAAACACCAAACGGACGCGCTTCCATCACACATACTTCAGTGTATTGAGCTGCACACTCTTTGGCATCTTGGCTGTTGAATGCTTTCTGCCATGCGTCAATGCCTTGCTTGCATGCTTCTAATATTTGGTTGTTTAACATTATTCTCTCCATAACAGTCTTCTTTCAAACACTGTGTTTTGATTTGGGTATCTTGATAAGTTGGATTCAGTTTAGTTCTATAAATTGAATGGAAAAACAGAGATAATAAAAAAGACTGTATGTAAAAAGAGAACAATTAAATGAATAAGCTAAAGCAGATGTCTATTTTCGCTCATATTGTAGAGCAGGGTTCAGTATCAGCGGCGGCTGAAAAGCTTGAACTATCTAAGTCTGTCGTCAGCCAGCACCTTAAAATACTGGAACAAGAGTTAGGCGCCTCACTTCTTAAACGAACAACGCGGAGACAGATCCTGACCAGTATGGGGGAGCGTTTTTATCTAAGCTGTAAAGACATCAACGTGATCGCTGACTCTGCTTGGGATATGGCGAAAGCAGAATTAGAAGAGCCACAAGGTCGGATTAGAATCACGGCGCCGAATGCGCTGATGGACTTGCTCGTCGCGCCTGTTATTGCAGAGCTAATGAAGCAATACCCGAAATTAGAACCAGAACTGATTGGTGATGACCAGCACTTGGACTTCATGGAGCACGATATTGATCTCGCGGTACGAGTGGGAAGCTCACGTGACAGTAACCTTAAGCAGAAGCGTTTGGGTGAGTTCAAAGACGTGTTATGTGGCGTCGAAAGTATGCGAGATAGTGAACTTACTTCTATTCCATACATTGCAAACTCGTGGCAGGGAAAGCAGGTGACTCATTCTTTCACTTCTAACAGTGAGCAAGACTTTGTTTACCAACAACAAGCCAGTTGCACCACTAACTCATTCCACAGCTGTCTTGCCTTAATCAAATCAGGCGTTGGTATTGGTGTAATACCAGATTTCTACCTTCATCAGCTATCCGATGATGTGGTCGATGTCATACCGAACTTTCAATTGCCAACTAACACGGTCTATGCGTTAACCCCATTCGCTGCAAACACACCGATCGCCATTAAACTATGTGTTCAAGCATTGGAAGATAGACTCAAAAATGACTTCATTTAATTGGTGTGAGGTTTTCATCTTAATAACCGTCTACTCGATGTTAAGGGAGATTACTCAGATGGCAGGTTCTGCTTCAGCTCTAATAACATTTGATACGCGCTTTCCCCAGACATTTCATATGGGTTAAATTGGTTAGAGGCCGAAAATTGTAAGTTCAACAATTCAGTCAAGCTAGATTGGGGAATATCACCCATTGACCAATCACCAAACTGTCGGCTATCAATTTCTTTGTAATAGAGAATTGTCACGTTGTTGTGGCGATGGTCATTGAGAATATGGTTGTAGGTATGATTGACCGCATCTCTCGACCCCTCTATACACTGAAGAAAATACTTTTGATTATGACTAAGTAGCCCAGTTAAATGGCTTTGTTTATTGTGGTCACGGGAAATATCCAAAATATCATCTAAAGCTTTGGCGTCGCAACTTTCGCAAAGCGTACTGACATAAATCAACCGAGTTAGGAACATAAACACCACTTCAATTTTTGTTTAAAGGTTACCTACAAATATAAGCCAAGTTGATGGAATTGCGAATTCAGCGACAAAACAGGGTGTTCTAATGATTGATTAGTCAGTAATTATCAGAATCTAATTGGCTTGTTAGTGCGGAATTTTATGAACAAGGAGTATCATAACAATACTCCTTGTTCACTTTTCATGATATTTAGACTGACGTTAGTAGTGACCAGGGAATGTCGGACTAAATACAGGGTAGAGTGCTCTCAGCTCATCTTGGCTAAGGTAGCCACGTTGAGTCTTGATGACTTCTCCATTTTCTCGGTATACAGCCATAGCACTTGAGTAGGTGCCGGTTTCTAACCAAGAGGTCTTGAATTCGGCACAATAAGCGTCGATACAATTTCGTGGGTTTTGAGTGGCCCAACTGCCAAATCCAGTCTTCCAACCCAATAGTGTAGAGCCTTCACTTACGATTTTATCGTCATCAATGTAATGAAAACTTGATGAAGAGTGTTCAATTTCGATTTCGGTATTTCCAATTAAATCACTGTAAAATACGTAAGTAGGCCATAAGTCAGCGGTGTTATGAGAAAGAATGAAGGTCACTTTAGCTGAGCCTTCTAATAATTGTGTTTCACGCTCTATAGTAAATATGATTCTTTCTTGTATGTCCGCAAGGTTGCAGCTCCAAAGTTGACACGCATTGTACATCTCGTCGTAACTTGTTCCCCAGCGTTGGGCTGCTTCAACTATTAACGCGTCTTTAGATGGATTTAAGTCTGTATCTTCATCAGGATTGGTTTGATCGCCCGCAGAGCCATCGCCGCCTTCTGGTGGTAAGATCGGTTTTTCAGGGTTATGAGGTGCTGAACCATCAACTGAATTAGAATCATTTGAGCTGTTACATCCGGTCAGTAACGCCGCTATTAAGGAGGCAAATAAAGCTGTTCTTTTCATTTTGAAACTACTCTCTACTTTAGAAAAAAGTATCCTAACTATGTGACAAGCATTATCTTTCAATGATGGCTTATCGATAACTTTCCATTGATAGATGTATAGTATTTGCGATGTTTACAACTGGCTAACTAGTGGTTTGAATATGAATAATAAGTAGCGCTTATCACGAGAAGGCGGAAGCAGGTGAAGTGCAGAGTCATGCTTTTATCTCTAATCAATAAACGGTGAGCTATATTATCTAAGCCCACCATCTAAGTAATTGAATCTAATATTTAGTTATTCACTACTGAGATTGACTCAACATTTGAAGATAGGTCGAAGCGAACATTAACAAGTACATCTTCACGTTTAAAAGTCACATCATCAAAATCTGTTGTCGCAATTTTAAATCCATTTCTTGCGAATAAGCTCGTCACAATTGTGCGTTGTTTTTGTTCCATTGCGTTTGTCAGTAGCTTGTCCATTATTATTTCCCTTGAGTAACCGTATGCATAAAGCAAAGGTACAGCTTCCAATTTATGAGATCAATTGCTTAATAGACAGTCATGGTTAATGTGTTGTTTAGTATTATTCAGGTATGTTTTATTGTGATAGAACGGGGTGTTTTTTTTACGTTTACTTATTGAATTTCAAGAATTTTGTGATGTGGCTTCAAGCGGCTTTGTGCGTTTTAGCAACCAGTATAATTATGAGTGAAACATATGCTTACAAAGTTGTAGGTTTTGCAGGCTAATATCATCTGTGCATTAATCTGATACTCAGCGGTAGTTCGGGTGAAGCATTACATGGGTGTCACTAATGCTCAGGCCCCTTCTAATTATGATAAATGTTATTAACCATATAAGCTTGATTTTAATATTGGCTTGATTTATAAATTCACCGTTCATTAATAACTTCATGATTATATTAGCTTTTACTAACCTTTAATAACATGGAGAAAAGCGATGAATAAGAACCATAAGCGCAATAGGTTGGCGAATATAATGCGATTTCGTAAGTCTTATAAGGAGACTGATTTTCTTGTAAATGACAGTGAATTACGAGTTAAGAAGGACGTTTATAGCTTACGGAAAATTAAACAGTTAGAAGTTCGTCAGTTAGGCCTTAAAGAAAACGCAATCAATATCGTTTCATTGGCTTTGGTGCTTTCCGCTGCTACTTGGGCATTTGTACCTCAGTTTGGTTTGCCTATGCTTGCACTGACTTTTATTTTGGCCTTTATCTCATGGCGAAGATATGAGTTGCGTGTAGAGTTTAAAGGGTCAGATGAAACGGGCGATCATTGGGTGTCTGTCGCTCGTGGTTGTACTCGCGAAGAATTCAAAGTCTTGAAAAACGTTGAGTTGGAGTTACGTGACCAGGTTTATTCGTAAACTAGTTTTCGTACTGTAGATAGCATCACTCTAACTACGCTTGTGAAAACAAAAAGCTCGTCATTATTTGACGAGCTTTTTGTTTTCTGAATAGCATGAATAAAGTATTCCATTATTTAACAACGATTGTTATTCGTATGATTCTTGAGTTGTGGCATTTATGATTTGGTTTTGTTCTTAGATGTAGTGATTGTTAAAACGTCAAAGGGACTATATTCAATTTCTAGGCTGGGATTTGAACTGTACGGTTTACATTGGCTCCTAATGATAGTTATCGTTGAGATTGATAACCCTTTTAATCAGGTTTGGAAAGTATATGAAAGTCACTATTAGGCCCGCCATGCCAAGTGAATTGGCCGCTATTTATGCTTTGGTCACCTCAAACGATGAGTGGACGAAGTTTAACGGCCCTTATTTCCCGTACTCCCACCCATCATTTGAACAGTTTGAAAGTTGTTCGTTCCGACGGTTACTCAATGGAGCTGATTTACAGCTGGTGGTTGTAGACGGTGTGCCTGTAGGAACCGTCAATTGTTATTGGGAGTGTGAAGAGACCCATTGGCTTGAAGCTGGCGTTGTTATTTATGATTCTAAATATTGGGGTAAGGGCATTGCAGCGTTAGCACTTCCTTTTTGGGTCTCTTATTTATTCGAAAATAAGCAGATAGAGCGTGTGGGTTTAACGACTTGGTCGGGTAATCCGCGGATGATGTCACTGGCGTTGAAGTTGGGTTTTCAACAGGAAGCGAGACTAAGAAAAGTACGCTTTTATAAAGGCGAGTATTATGATTCAGTTAAGTATGGCCTGTTGCGTTGTGAGTGGTTGGAACGCCATTAACGACTTGTAAATATAACGGATAACTCTTTGATCTAAAAATCGAGAACGAGCGTATTTTTGTCTAGTTTAACTAGGATGAGTGTGCAATGAAGTTATCGAGAGAAAGTGAATCAAGAATTATAGAGATGGCGTGGGAAGACAGAACGCCATTTGAGGCCATTGAGTTACAATTTGGTTTGAATGAATCTGAAGTGATTCGCTTTATGCGTGCCAAATTAAAGCTGGGGAGTTTCAAGTTGTGGCGGTCGCGTGTTTCCGGGCGATCAACAAAGCATTTAAAGCTTCGTAGGTCGGATGTTTCGAGAGGTTATTGCCCGACCCAGTATAAGCAGCGTTAGAGTGTTCATACCTTAGCGCTGTGTTATCGCGCTTGAATTTGTACAGCTTAGTGGATGATGAATTCATCCACACTAATCTATCAAACTGAATTAAAGGTCAGTTGGCTTTGCGCTTAACCATTTTGTTCACAGCTTTCAAAGAAGACTTAACCATCACTGTGTGCGATTTTATTTCCTTAATACTTTTAACAAATATCGAAGATAAGTTAAGAAGACAAATGACGAACAGCACGAACGTCGTTTTCAATCCGAATGACATCACCTTGAGGTCCGTACCCGTTAGGGTAATCTTTCGCGTTGCCTGTTTTCGGTTCTGCGCGTTGAGCGCCCGCGCCATGTACATCAAGTAGAGTGCACGTTTTTGATTTTGGTCTCTTCATATAACCTAAGCATTCGTCGAAGCAGAAGTAGGCAGCTTGTGATTGTGACTTTGGACCAACGCGGAGGTGAGTCGTGTTACTCCAAAATGCAGGGTAGTTAAGCTTTCCTTGTTCGTCTTGAATTGAGGATATCGAAAATACAGGGTCAATCGCTGCAGAGTTTGTTGCTTGAGGCGAACGGTATTTCCACGAACTAGACGAGCAGTGAACTTGTTTGGTGCGTGGATGGACAAGTGGATATCCTTACACATTAGGTTCACTTCGAACTGTCGTTAACTATCTATTACCACAGTATTTATATGCTTGAAATATTAGACTATTGTTAAGTTACAGTGATACTTAGTTGAGGGTTCGGAAATGACAAGGTTTGTATTGGTAATATTGTTTATGCTTATTTCTACTGGTTGCGGAACCAGTGACAGTGCTTTAATGAAGAGTGGCCATAACGAATCTTACATACAAGGTTTCCATGACGGTAGACACAGCGGAATGCAAGAAACTGGTAATGACTTCGAAGACTATATAAAAGATGAAAAGCGTTTCAATTCAGATACCGACTACAAACAAGGCTGGCTTGCGGGCGAGTCTGAGGGTAAAAAACTTCAAGATGAAGCAACTTCGATTGGTAAAGGTTTAGCAGGTAGTTATCCACAAAAGACTAAATCGACGAGCTCTGATGATGTAGCAAAAGAAGCATTGAAAGGTATCGATACATCAGGGTTGGAGAACTTGGAATAGGGGGCAAAACACGTAAGTCTTCAATCCTTCTTACTATAAATATCCCGACAGAAAGGTAGGTACAAAGAGGCAGTAATTGTTTCAGTGTATTACGCGAGATTTACGACGTTTTTCAGGGCTCAAAAACGGTGAAACCCCGATGTTGGTAGCATCGGGGTTTCGAATTTCTAGATTTCTCGACTGGTAAGATCGATTATCTTTTCTATGCAGAAGGCTTGGATTAATCCAATCTTATTCCTTGGTAGGGAATTAGATACGGATGAAGTCCATGTGCTCAACTTTAGGCTTGAACGCGTGACGTTGAACGTCTTGCGGCTTAACCTTAACTTCTGCGCCGTCAATCAGTAGAGTGATTGCTTCGTAGAATTCAGGCTTATCCATTTGGTTGATCACGTCAGCGTGAACAAGTTCGATAGCTACAGCTGCTGCTTCGCCACCGTAGATTACAGCTGGGAATTTACCAGCGTGACGTAGGCGGCGGCTCGCACCTTTACCTAGTTCAGTACGTACTACTGCTTCAAATTTCATAGTTTTACTCTCAAATTAGTAAAAATTAACTTCACACCTCAATGCGACCTTGAGTATGTGGTAATGCTTATGCATAAACGAGTTCATGCTTAAGCGAGCGCGGATACTAACATTACATTCAAATCGGAGCAAGTCAGAAGCCTATCGCAAAGGGAAATTCCTTCGATATTCAGCTCGTTTGACGATAAAACGTTCATTGGTCTTCATTTCTGCCTTTCTCGCCCTTTGTATCACAGACCTTATCTATTTATATCATCAGCTAATGAACGGAAAATGAATGTTCAACTAAGGATTGGTTAAGACTCTGTTAGTTAATCTTAGTGTTAATTAAACAGCAGAATAAATAGGTGAACATATGGAACCGGTTAGCATTATCGTTATTACTTTAAACGAAGAAAAACGCATTGGACGCTTGATGGAAGAGTTGAGCGTCCAAACCCATCAGGAGTTTGAAGTTATCGTTGTCGATTCAAACAGCGAAGACAACACAAGAGAAGTGGCGCAGGCCTATGAAAGTGCATTGCCAAACTTAACGGTTCACCACATGGAAACACGTGGTGTGAGCTTGGGCAGAAACACGGGAGCTTCTTTGGCTCAGTACAACAGAATCCTCTTTTTAGACGCTGATGTAAGCTTACCTCGAAACTTTCTTGCCAAAGCGCTTTATGAATTGGACGAGAAGAGACTTGAAGTCGCAGGCGTGTACATGAGCTCTAAGGGTTTGCCGCTTGTTCACAAGTTTGGTTATGGGGGGTTTAACGCCGGGCTATTTGCCACTCAGTTCTTTTTTCCAACAGCGATTGGCGCGTGTATTTTCTCGACTAAGCGAGTACACGATGAAATCGGCGGGTTCGATGAAGAAATTGTATTGTGCGAAGACTGTGATTACGTAAAACGTGCGAGCAAGACATGGCGATTTAGATTCCTGAATATGACTTTTGGTTTTGACCCTCGTCGGTTAGACCAAGACGGTGTTGTTAAAACGGGATCAACTTACCTTAAAGCCAATGTAAGACGTTTCTTTAAGGGTGAAATGCGTAACAACGAGATGAACTACAAGTTTGGTCATTATAAAGAACAGTAAGCGCTGAGGTTGTTATGTTTGATGGACTAGGGCTGTTTTTGGGTGCATTAGGTGACGCACTCATTGGCCCGAACCTATTTGTACCGGGAGAGCCCTTTTTTATCGCTGCGGGCTTTCAACTGTATTCAGGTGCATGGATGGCGTTGGTGCTAGTGATGTTGGGTGGCTTCATCGGAGACCAGTTGAGCTATTTTATTGGATCAAAATGGGGTGCAACCGCACAAAAGAAACTTATAAAATTCCGCCCTAAAACCAAAAGGCTTATGGCTCGATGCCGTTACCTAATCGCAAAGAAGGGCAATTACATTATTGTGGCTGCTCGCCTTCTTGGACCTATTGCTTGGGTCGTACCTTTTATTGCGGGCTCTCATCGCGTTAAGTGGAGTAGCTTTACGCTGCTTTCATCGATTGGGTTGTTGCTTGGTGGTGGACAATTTATTGCATGGGGCATGTTATTGGCACATGGAGTTGAACAGTTTCCATTATTGAATACTGTTAAGGTTTTTCTTACTGAACATCAAAGCTTAATGATTGGCTTGGTCGTCGTTATTGCCTTTGTCACAATCGGATATAAGTTCAAGTGGCGCAGACTGACGCTGAAGACCAGTACACTTTTGGTCGTTTGGTTATGCTACGCAAATTACGCGCACTTCTTCTGGAAGGCCGATGATTTTCAAACTCAACAAGCGCCAGAAGAAACGGCCTCTATTGACTTAGAGCAAGTGATTTATAAAGCATTTCCTGGCTTGTCTCCCGTTTACGATGCACAAGCGATCAATGTTGTGTATGTCGGGGAGTCCCCCCGTGAATTGATGAATCAACTTGGTTGGATAGAGAACCAAACATTTTCTCGACATGAGATTGAATGGACACATTATTTAGCCTTGTTAAAAGCGAATACTCCTCCGGTTTCTGACTTGTATTGGCGAAATCAGCCTCAAGATATGGCATTTCAATTGCCTGGAAACCTAATGAAAAGAAGCCACATACGTTGGTGGAACGCAGGGCTAGACAGTAATAGCAATCAACTTAAGTGGTTAGGGGCAATCAGCTACGATGATGGGCTTAAAGTGACGCCGTACTCAGGTATTGTCACCATACTTCATAAAATTGACCCGAATGTAGATGAAGAACGCGATAGGTTTGCCAAACAGATCAAATCGACTTATCCAAATATTGGTTTGGTGCACTTGCCACTCGCTAACGCAGAAGCTTTGAATGATAATCACGATTATTATACTGATGGCAAAATTCTGATGATTGGAGCAACGACGTACGGCGTTAAATCGCCAGCTTTAAATGTGGCAGTGAACGATATATAGGAGAGTGGTACAAAGCTTGTTAAAGGAAACCTGTTGCTTTGGCTTTTGGCTCATTATCCATCGTTCTAGTGATATGCACCCATATAGTAGTTACCTAACTGCTTATCTTTCTCTCGCTTCTTTCTGGTCTACCCATCCTAGAACAGCCAATAATATGAGCCTTGTTTAATTCTTAAATCGAACAGGGCCTTGCCTTTTCTTCAGCGCTTATTTTAAGTTAAGTAACTTAACCCTCTTATAAGCTACTTCTCAGCGATAATCTGTTTTCTTTGTCTATGCTAATTAAGGGCGAGTAAGCGGCGAAAGCCAAGGACAACGTTATGCAAATGAATCCGATTGGTTGGTTTGAAATTTATGTCGATGATATGGCGAGAGCGAAGGCTTTTTACGAAGCTGTGTTTAAAGTGAGGCTAGAGAAGTTAGATAACGAAACTGAAATCGACATTGAAATGTGGGTATTTCCTTGTGAGATGGACAGTTACGGTGCAACAGGGGCGCTGTGTTCTATGTCTGGTGTCAAAGCTGGTGGTAACAGCACGATGGTTTATTTCTCTTGTGAAGACTGTGAGACCGAAGCGAGCTTAGCAGCAGCGAATGGTGGTGCCTTACAAGTGCCCAAAATGGCCATTGGTCAACATGGTTTCATTAGTGTTGTCAGTGATACTGAGGGCAATACGATAGGGTTGCATTCTATGAGTTAAAGTGAGCTCTCATTAAGTAAGAAAAAAGAGCAGGAGTTTGCAAATGATAGGCAAACGCCTGCTTTTCGCGCCCAGAAGCTTTATTGTTTTTAAGAAGCCTAAGAAGCCTAAGAAGCCTAAGAAGCTTGAGAGGCCTTTAGAATGAGAGAGGCTTTTAACCCCCCCATAGAGCTCTTGCTTAGAGTTAAACTGCCTCGATAGCTGTGGGCCATTTCGTTCACTATATTGAGCCCCAAACCTGTACCTGGCGTTGTTTCGTCAAGTCGAACGCCTCGCTTGGTGACTTGCGCGAGTTTCTCTTCAGGAATGCCTTTTCCGTCATCTTCAATGACCAATTCAATATTACCGTCTGCAAGCGCGTTGGCGTGAACTCGAATAATACTGCTCGCCCATTTATAGCTATTTTCAAGCAGGTTGCCGACCATTTCATCTAGGTCAGTTTTTTCTACGGCGACTTCAAGTTCAGAATCCAGCTCATTGATCATGGTGACGTCGTTAGCGGCATAGACTTTATCAAAAGCCATCGCGATAGCTTCGACACGTTCACAAGGTGATGACTTCACGGAAAGGATATTCATTGCACCCGCCATGCGTGCGCGGCCAAGGTGATAGTCAATTTGGCTTTGAATTTGATAAATGGGTTGCTGTAAGAGTTTCTTCTCGTTATCGGGAAGCATTTCTATCTCATTTTTCAAAACCGATAACGGTGTTTTTAACGCGTGAGAAAGGTTACCTGCGTGGTTTCGAGCTCGCTCCAATAGCTCTTGGTAATGGAAGAGTAGGGCATTAAGGTCAGAGACTAGCGGAGACACTTCTTTCGGGTAGTTATCACTTAACCCTTGTTGTTCGCCTTTTCTTAGCATCACCAGTTCGCGCTGCATTTTACTTAGTGGCAGTAGTGACCAACTGACTTGAATGCCGATGAGCAGTAGCACCCCTACAAACAACAACATCAAAATAAGCCAAACCTGGCGTGTTAACTGATTGAGTGTTGACTCTAGTGGGTCTTCATCGAGGCCAATAGTAATGGTGACAGGCTCACTCAGTTCAGGTAAGTAAATGTCTTGCTCGATGTAAATCAACTTATCGTCTTGAGGTCCCTTAACGGAGGTGTGAATGGGTGAACGCTTGATGGTAAGATCTTTATCCCATAGAGAACGAGAACGAATGATCTGATCTTGAGTGGATGCACGCCAATAGATCCCGCTGTACGGTTGGTTGAATCTTGGATCGGAAAGACGTTCGGCCATGATAAGGTTGCCGCTGTTACTTGTTTCGATGTTTGCAGTTAACTCGTCCATAGTAAGACTCAATTGCTGCTTTACGTCATCGACCAAGTAATCATTAACCAATTTTGGTATACCGATACCAGCAGCAAGTATCATTGCACCCAACCAAAAAGCCGCAGCGAGAAGCAAGCGGCTTTTTAGACTGATGTTTTTAAGCGTTCTTTTTTTTAGATTCATGCATTTCTAGCCTGCCTTTGCTCGTTGCGATTTATCAGTATTACGGTGATCAGAACAGGCTATCCACTTATTTGATGTGTATTTGATTAATGATGGCGCTTGTTAATTGACGATCGCGCTATTCAGCATTCAGTTGGTAGCCGAGGCCACGAACGGTTTTTATGATCTTTGGTGCGATTTTCTTACGAATACGCCCGATAAACACTTCCACGGTGTTTGAATCGCGGTCAAAATCTTGTTTGTAAATGTGTTCAACCAATTCCGTACGTGAAATAACCTTGTTTTGGTTATGCATGAAATACGCGACTACTTTGTATTCGAGTGCGGTTAAGCTGACAGCTTGACCTTGCCACAAAACTTTTGAACTGCGCGTGTCTAAGCTGAGATCGCCAATCTGTAGCACTGGAGCGGCACTGCCAGATGCTCGGCGTAACTGAGCGCGGATTCGAGCAATCAGCTCTACCATTTCAAATGGCTTGGTTAGATAATCGTCAGCGCCAGCATTCAAGCCTTCTACTCGTTGAGTTAATGTGTCTCTAGCACTTAAAATAACTACGGGTGTATTGATGTTTTCGTCTCGAATGCCTTTCAATACGGTTAAGCCATCTAATTTTGGTAAGCCTAAGTCGAGAACAATCACGTCCCACTCTTCAGATGTTGCCCGATACAGTGCGTCAATACCATCTTGAGAAAGCTCGGGTACCCAGTCGGCTCCCTCAAGTGTTTCAATAATTTGTTGGCCTAAACGAGGTTCGTCTTCAACGACTAAAATTTTCATGTTTACTCTTCTTATTTTTATGAACTACTAATTAGCGCTTTTTATAGCGTCTTTAAAGTTTCGGCCTTTTATCATTAACATTTCTAGCGTTTCAGCGTTGTATTCGACTTTGATAATGTTGTTTTGATGATTAATTTTGAGTTCGTAAACCCAAACGTCGTCATCTTCTTCAAGCTCTACTTTAATGATTCGACCATGCAGATCGTTTTCCACTGCCGCGTACATTTCTGAGAAAGGGCGGATATAGCCTTCTTGTACTGCGTCGTAGACTTCGTCTTGATCTTCTTCAAATTCGATACGAGTTCCTGCTTTGTGGACATCTTGTACGAGGTCATGACCGTTATGATCAGAGTCGGCCCAGACACTGGCAGAAACCAATAAGCCGAAGCTTATAGAAAACAAAGAAATCATAGCTTTACTAAACATAGCGAATCCTAGAGAAGGTTGATAGCGTTCAGTATAAAAAAGTAATTCTGAACAGAAAGTGAACCTGATTAATTATGAGCTTTAGGTTCTCAAAAAATGAGGTATTAGCGCTGTTGAAGCTCGTCTTCGAATATCTTGTCTCTCATTTTCCAAAAGCGTCCCACTTTACGTGCAATCACAAATTGAGGCGGGCGAAATCGATGTTGGTGAGCAACAACTTTGGTTGGTGACGCTTCCTCAAACGGTCTGTGTCTGTCGGCAAGGTGAGGGCGAACAAACTGATCCTTAAAATTCTGCTTCTGTTTCTTGGTGGTTAATGACCAAAACTCATGCACTTGTGCTTGGTTTTCTCCACGGTAAGTGACCTTAAGCTGCGACTTGCCTTTTTCGTCCTTGAGAACGTTAAGGTCCATTTCTAAACACTCAAACACCAACGCATCTTTGAGGTTTAACGCTTCTTTAAGTTTTTTATCTGGGTCAACTAAGGTGGCATCGCATTCGTGGCAAATACGTGCGGCAATGTCGTTGTCCGCGCCGCATTCACCGCAATATTTAGCTCTAAAGCGATAGTTACAGTGCTCGCGCTCCCCTGTGTCTTCATCGGTAAAGTAGCCTTGGCATTTTCGCCCAAAGTGTTCGAGTAAGAAGCCGTTGCTGTCTAGCTTGCCCCAGAAGTTATTATTGAAGCCGCAAGCAGGGCAGGGAATGGTGATGATCTCACTGTCTGAATCCGGCTTAGGATCGCCGACTTCAGGTTGGTAGAGGTCGTAACTGTTGCCTGCATAATCTAATACCAAACACTCTTTTTTGCCTGGAGACAAACGTAATCCACGACCAACAATTTGTTGATATAAACTGATGGACTCTGTCGGTCGTAAAATTGCGATTAAATCCACATGTGGCGCGTCAAAACCTGTGGTTAATACCGATACGTTAACTAAGAATTTGATTTTACGTTCTTTGAAATCGTTGATGATTTGGTCGCGCTCTAGCGTAGGTGTGTCACCAATCACGATGGATGATTCACCTTCAGGGAGTAAGCTCAGGATCTCTTGTGCGTGTCTAACGGTTGCAGCGAATACCATGATGCCGAGTTTGTCTTTGGCCAGCTCAATGATTTGGTCGACAATTTGTGGCGTGGCGCGTTTCGATTGTTCGATCACCATATCGAGCTCAGCTTCTTTATAGCGACCAGTGCTTGCTGGTTTTAACTGAGAGAAGTCATAACTCAAAACCGGAGCATCAATCATGCGTGCTGGCGTAAGAAAGCCTTCGTCTAATAAGTAGCGGATCGGCAGTTCGAAAATACAGTCTCTGAAAAATCTCGGTTCTTCAGAACGCACTTGGCCACGTGTGTGGTATTGATAAAGCCAACCCATACCAAGACGATATGGGGTTGCAGTCAGCCCAAGCACTTTGATACCTGGATTGTTCTCGCGCAAGTGAGTGATCACTTTCTGGTAGCTACTGGTCTTTTCATCCGGTACACGGTGGCATTCATCGATAACCAATAATGAAAACTGATTAGAAAATGAATCGAGATTGCGAACCACGGATTGAACCGACGCGAATACCACTTGCTGGTCGGTTTCTTTACGGCCTAAACCGGCAGAAAAAATCGAACCTTTTAACCCATAACCTTCATATTTTTCATGGTTTTGCTCTACTAACTCTTTAACGTGAGCAAGCACCAAAACGCGGCCTTTGGCAAGCCTTGCTAGCTCTGCAATGACTAGGCTTTTTCCTGCACCCGTTGGCAGCACCAAAACTGCTGGAGTTTGGTGTTTTCTGAAGTAATGTATCACTGATTTTACGGAGTCAGCTTGGTATGGGCGGAGTGTATACATATCGAGTCTTGTATGGTGAAAAACAAATAGTGTGAAATAGCTCAACTAATTGAGCAAAGGTGACTATAATACCCGACTTAGATTAGTTGAGGTATTCATGCGTTTAGATAAATTTCTGTGCGATGCGTTAGGCGTCACTCGAAGAGAAGCAACACACTTATTAAAATCAAAAGCAGTGACTGTTAATGATGTCATTCAAAAAAGCGGCTCACTTAAGGTAACTGAAGAGTGCGTTGTGGAATGGCAAGGCAATGAACTTCACGTTCACGGCCCACGTTACATCATGCTTTATAAGCCAGAAGGCTTTGTTTGTTCGCATGAAGATGGCGCAAATCGTATTGCGTTTGAATTGCTTGATGAAATCAAAATGGACAAGCTGCACTTTGCAGGTCGTCTCGATGTTGATACCACTGGTCTTGTATTGATTACTGACGATGGTAAGTGGTCTCACCGCATCACGTCGCCAAAGCACAAGTGCGAAAAAACATACCGTGTATGGCTTGTTGAACCTGTTGAAGCGGACTACGTTGAAAAATTCAAAGAAGGCATTCAGCTTAAGAGCGAAGATGGCCTAACACTTCCTGCACACCTTGATGTACGTGCTGAGCGTGAAGTGCTTTTAACGATTCACGAAGGCAAATACCATCAAGTAAAACGCATGTTTGCGGCGCTTGGTAACAAGGTTGAAGCATTGCATCGCGAGCGTATCGGTGAAATCGAGATGGACGAATCTCTGGAGTTGGGTGAATACCGTTATCTAACACAAGAAGAAGTCGACTCTATCTGGAAGTAGTTTTTTCTATTGTAAAATGTGGCCGACCAAGGATAGCGTCGGCTGATTATTGTGACTGGTACTAGGACAGTTTCAGCCATTATTACTATTTGCGTATTTATATATCGCTATGTGTATATTCGCGTATCACTGTGTGCATGTTCATGCTCACATAAAACCTAGTACTTAGTCGGAGAGTTATGCAAACGTCTACCCAACAGACCCCAAAATCACAACCACAAACTCCTCAGTTAGGTTGGATGCTATTTTTGGTTCTGGGGGCGATTGGTGCACTGACACCACTCGCCATCGATATGTACCTGCCCGCAATGCCAACGATCGCCAAAGATCTCGGCGTAACAGCGGGTGAAGTACAAATCACACTCACAGCGTACACCGCAGGTTTTGCGTTAGGTCAGTTGTTACATGGCCCGTTAGCCGACAGTTATGGTCGCAAGCCTGTTTTACTGATTGGTGTCTTCTTCTTTGCAATTGCGTCTGTTGTGAGTGCTACTACTCATGGCATTGAAGCGCTAACGTTAGTTCGTACTGCTCAAGGTTTCGCAGGGGCAGCGGCAGCGGTCATTATCCAGGCCGTTGTGCGTGATATGTTCGACCGTGAAGATTTTGCAAGAACCATGTCGTTCGTTACCTTGGTGATGACGGTTGCGCCACTTATCGCACCTATGATTGGTGGTTACTTGGCATTGTGGTTTGGCTGGCGTTCAATCTTTTGGGTCTTGGCCATTTTTGCGGTGATTGTGATTCTCGCGGTAATAATCAAAATCCCTGAGACACTGCCTGTTGAAAATCGCCAGCCACTGCGCTTTAAAACGACGATTCGTAATTACGCTCGTTTATGTAAAAACCCTACGGCTATGGGCCTGATTTTCTCTGGTGCATTCTCTTTTTCTGGGATGTTTGCATTCTTAACCGCAGGCTCTTTTGTTTATATCGACATTTATGGCGTACGTCCTGATTTGTTTGGTTACTTATTTGGCTTGAACATTGTTGCGATGATTCTGATGACGACAATCAATGGTCGAATCGTTAAGAAGGTCGGTTCTCATACCATGCTGAGAGCAGCGCTGGTCATTCAATTACTGGCTGGTGTGGGTTTACTGGCTGGTTGGGCATTGGATCTCGGGCTTTGGGGTATTGTACCGTTTGTGATGCTGTTTATCGGCACTATTTCTACGATTGGCAGTAACTCTATGGGTCTACTGCTAAGTGGTTACCCTAATATGGCAGGCACGGCTTCATCGCTTGCGGGAACATTGAGATTTGGTACTGGTTCTGTCGTTGGAGCGATCGTTGCGATGCTACCAAGTGACAGTGCTGGGTCTATGGCTATGGTAATGGCTGCGTGTGCAGTAATGTCAGCATTACTATATTGGACATTAGGAAAGAAGGCATAATGTCAAAATACTATATTGAAATTCAGAAGTTAGTGAATGATGCGCTAGGCGAGCTATATGCTTTACATAAATCTGGCAAGGCCATTGACGCACCTATCGCGAACAACCTTTACCTTGTTCGTTGGGTAACAAAGGCGATTAAATCTCAAGCTTATGATCGCGTGATTGTGCCTGACTTGGTTCGCTGGCAGAAACAGGGTCGCTCAAAAGGCAACAACTCTGATTTAACTTTTACCTTCAAACGTATTTCTGCGTTTTACGGACGTTTTTTCCCTGAAGGCGAAGAGCCTAAAGCGCTAAAAGACAGTGATGTTGAAGCATTTATGGACAAAATGTATGAGATGGGTTGGAGCGTATCGAGTGAAGATGAACTGACCACTGGCGGTAAGATTCAATTCTTCACCGATGGCGAACATTCTTTTGCCTTGTGTGGTAAACAGTGTGACGACTCTTTCAACGGTGAGTTGATGGTTAAGCCGATGAACTGGTTTGTGCGTGGTAATCACGCAGAGTTTATTCAAGCAGCGATGGAAGCAGGCTTTATGCTTCACAAAGTTACAGACTATAAGTCAGCGGTGAAGTACCACGGTGAATACATCGTGTACCCTGCCAACCAAGGTAATCAGTTAGCGGAAATTCCAATCAGTGTTATTGGTTAACTAAGTGACTCTCGATATTTATCAAAAGACCGCCGAATTGGCGGTCTTTTTTTTAATGATAGCAACGGGCTACATCATTCGTTTTTACTGTCTTAGCATCTCTTTACTCTAATACTTCATGTGCTGTTATGGTTTTTTATCAGCTTTTTTAGCCTGCTTTTCTATCGCCTTTACCATGCCTTTAAAGATAAACAGGTGGGCTGGCATCATCGCAAACCAATACAGTAATCCTAGAAAGCCCTTTGGATGCCACCAAGCTGAGATATTCAGTTCACGAGCTTCTCCGTGGTCAGATACGGTAATTTCCAGCCGACCTAAACCAGGGCCTTTCATTCCGAAAAGCAGAGATAAGAACTGATTCTCTTCGCAACGGATCACTTTCCACGAGTCGATTTTGTCACCCACTTTTAAGTTTGGGCCTTCAGGCATTTGTCGAACCGGTATACCGCCACCAAACAGAACATCTAGCCATTCTCGTGTGCGCCATAAAGCGTTAGCAAAGAAGTAACCTTGCTTGGGGCTTCCTATCTGCTGTGCGACATTCCACAGTGATTCCAGTGACGCGGTTGAAGTGATGCTTGCACCGGTTTTCTTGGGGTAGTAGCCATATCCAGCTTGCCATCGTTTGAACGCGGTTTTATCAAAGCCCCAGACATTACTTTTAACGAAATTTCCTTCAGCGTGAATGGCTTGCTCAACCATGCTCTCGAACGATATAAGCTTTTGAGGGTACTTTTCTCTAATGGTGGTCGAACTGGCAATGAAGTCATGCTTTAAGCCTGCGAGAAGCGCTCTGCCGATGTTAGAAGGGACGGAGGTGACTACCCCTAACCAATAGGAAGCGATTTGAGGCGTTAGTAATGACGTTGCCCAAAGCCTGAGTGGGCGATCGGCTGTTTTGGCTATATGAGCAAACTGGTTTCGGTAAGAGACAATATCAGGTCCGCCAACCTCAAACGTTTGGCTTTCATTGGGTGTGTCCTGTGCGAGTTTCAGCAAGTAATGGTTAAGGTTCTGCAAGGCGATAGGGTTGGCTTTGGAGTCCACCCATATTGGCGCAATCATTATGGGTAGGTTGTAAACGAAATCTCGCATGATCTCGAATGCTGCGGAGCCTGGACCGATAATAACACCGGCTTGGAGTTCGGTTACTGGAACGGGGCCTTTTCGAAGTAGCTGTCCGGTTTTTTTTCTAGCTTGAAGGTGTTCTGAATCGCCCGTTTGAGGCTGAAGAGAACTGAGATAGATAATGTGTTGATTCTTCGGTCCAAGTGCCGAAACAAAGTTACGCGCCAAGTTGAGCTCGTAATCAATGAAATCATGGCCTTCTGCCATGCCATGAACTAGAAAGAAGATAAGATCAAAATCGGGTACCAATGCTTGTGTCGCCGCTTGATCTGCGAGATCAAGGTATTCCAGTGACAAGTTGTCGTGAGGTTCTGTTCGTGCCTTTAAATAGTCGATATGCCTTGCTGCTGCAGTAACTTGATAGCCTTGTTCAAGCAGGAGGGGGAGGAGCTGTGAACCAACATATCCAGAAGCGCCTAAAACCAGTACTTTCTTCATTGTTACTCCATTTATATCTGTGGTTAAAAACCGAACATTGATATAATAGCGTGATATTTATCTTTATTCATCAATACGTTCCGTTTAGGTATCTCTATGTTGCTCTCTTCCATTCTTCATCACACTCGCGGTGATTTTGTTCGTAGGCTTATTGCGATTGCTTTGCCTATCACTTTGCAGAGCATTATGTTTTCAAGCCGAGGCTTAGTGGATGTGTTGATGTTGGGTCAGCTTGGAGAAGCAGACATTGCGGCGGTTGGAGTAGCAAGCCGTGCGATGTTTGTGACGACCATTATGTTAGTTGGTGTTACCACGGGTGGCGCGTTGTTGACGGCACAATACTGGGGAGCGGGGGACAAACAAGGTGTGAGAGAAAGTACCGCTCTGACCTGGTTGGTTTCGACGTTGTTTGCCTTACTGACTATTGTTTTCTTTGTCTCTTTCCCAGCGCAAATCATGGGTGTGACGACAGACTCTCAAGAAGTCATTAACTTGGGTATGGAATACATCGTTATCACTTCATTTAGCATGTTGGCGGTATCCTGTGTGAGCAGTATGGCTGTTGGCTTGAGAGCGATGCATAAACCAGGGCTCAGTACTTTCTTTAGTGGTATTGGCATCCTTTCTAATGTGTTCTTAAACTGGGTACTGATCTTTGGTAATTGGGGCTTTCCTGCTCTTGGAATAAAAGGCGCAGCGATTGCGACGGTAATGAGTGGGGCTATTGAAGTAGCAACCTTGTTTGGTTACCTCTATTTCTCTAAACATTTATTAGCCTTTAAATTCTGTGATATCAAAGCGGCAGCGACCGTTGAAAAAGTGATTCGCTTTTTGAAGTTATCGTTGCCGACGACGTTTAATTTCTTAGCTTGGGCTGGTGGTCTTTTTGCTTATCACGCAATCATGGGGCAATCAGGTGTACAAGGTTTGGCGGCACTGTCAGTAATGACGCCGGTTGAGTCTATCTCGTTGAGTCTATTGATTGGCATGTCGAATGCAGCTTCTGTTTTGGTCGGGAATCAACTTGGCGCAAAGAATAATGAAGCGGTTTACTATCAAGCTCTCGGCCTAACCATTTTGTGTTTCTTGACCAGTATTGTTGTGGCGGTCTTCCTTTATTTTGTGCAAGTACCAATACTTAATGCGTTCAGCGCGTTGACTGAAGAAACCAGAGCGCTCTCAGAGAAGTTTATTCTCATTTTAAGTGTCGGAATTGTTATCCGTTCTATCCCAATGACAGTGATTGTAGGTGTATTGAGAGCGGGTGGTGATGTTAAGTTCTGCCTCTATCAAGACTTAATCGCTCAGTGGGTGATTGGCATTCCATTGGCCGCGATCGCTGCTATTTATTTCAAGTTCCCGCCTGAATGGGTGTATTTACTGTTTCTTACCGAAGAAGTCATAAAGTGGGGCGGTTCGCTCTATCGAATGAAAACAAGAAAATGGATTAAGAACTTAATAGGAAGTTGAAGTGAGGCGCATCAATCTAATGACTTTCTCGTTGGCGTGTGATCTATCTTTCAAAATACTTCCTCCTAACAGGGAATTAGTGTAGATTCTCCTTCCAAATTCTAACTAATGTGAGCTGTTTAATGTTAAAGCTGTCAGACCTATGTAAAGGCTATGTCGACGGGGGGGAGTTCCACCCTGTTTTGCAAGGTGCTGAGTTAACATTAAACCAAGGCGATCAACTCGCATTAATGGGAGAAAGCGGTTCAGGGAAAAGTACATTATTGAATCTTATCGCGGGTTTAGACCTAGCAGACTCAGGTGAAATTGCTTTTCCTCATTTCAACATGCACGCCTCCACTGAACGTGATCGTACTGCTTATCGCCGAAATAATATTGGCCATATCTTCCAGTAATTCAACTTACTGCCAACGCTTAATATTGCCGATAACATTCGCTTTTGCCGTCAATTAAAGGGTTTACCAGAAGATAAAGGACTCTGGAGACAAATTCTTTCTGCTTTAGACCTTATGCCTTTACTGGGGCGTTATCCTGAAGAGGCGTCTGGTGGCCAACAACAACGTGCGGCAATTGCTCGTGCTTTGTATATGGAACCTAAAATTTTGTTGGCCGATGAACCAACAGGAAGCTTAGATGAACGTAATGCGGAAGCGGTAATGCGTTTGCTTACTTCTTTGGCTCGTCAGTTAGAGTGTACCTTATTATTGGTGACGCACAGTGAAAAAGTAGCGCTCCATATGGATGGTCGTATCCGTCTACAAGGAGGGCAACTGCATGTCATGGCCCGTAGTTAAGGCACTACTCGGTCACTATCGACGTTACCCACTTCAGATTATTTTGGTATGGCTTGGTTTAACCCTTGGCGTATCACTTTTGGTTGGTGTTACTGCCATCAACCAACACGCCAAGCAAAGCTATGCGCATGGCGAGAAACTTTTTTCGAATCCTCTTCCTTATCGTATTCGACCAAAACACAACGCTAATAAAATCCCGCAAGGTTTTTATATCCAACTTCGCCGTGAAGGCTTTCAACAGTGCTCTCCTTTTGACCACCATCGTATCACTGATGAAAACGGCGCGAACTTCATGCTAATTGGCTTAGACCCTGTGTCTATGCTTCAGCTACAGCCGGGTGTTGCATTAAAAGATCTCACTACCTTAAATCTAATGAAACCGCCATACCCGATCCTAGTCAGTGATGATCTCGCTGAACACATGGAATGGAAACACGGCGACTACATCCATCTGATGGATGGATCTGAGTTAGGGCCAGTGGCTGTCGATCAAGACAATATTATTAATGGTACTCGCCTGATTGCGGATATCTCATTGCTCAGAATGCTAAAACGCAGTGCAGGGCTTTCGGTGATTGCGTGTTCAGATATGCCAACTGAAAAGTTTGAGCGTCTTAAGAACATGCTACCAAATGGATTAACGATTACTCGTAGTTCAAAGGCGGAGCTGGAATCTCTTACCAGTGCCTTCCACTTGAACTTAACCGCCATGGGTATGTTGTCGTTTGTGGTGGGCTTGTTTATTTTTTATCAAGCGATGTCGCTTTCATTTATTCAACGTCAGCCGTTAGTTGGAATATTAAGACAAACAGGTGTGTCCGGTTGGCAACTTGCGAAAGCGCTTTGTTTAGAGCTATTGATCTTAGTTTTACTCAGCTGGATATGCGGCAATATTTTTGGCTTGATGCTCGCGAATCAACTGTTACCTGCAGTTTCTTCAAGCTTGGGCGATCTTTATGATGCTAATGTGGGCTTAACGCTGAGCTGGAGTTGGCGTTGGAGTGGTTACAGCTTATTAATGGCATTACTTGGGGCATTCTTAGCGTGCGCTTGGCCGTTGGTACGTTTGCTTAAATCTCAGCCTATTCGTTTGACCTCTCGACTGTCATTAATGCGCTTCGCTGGCACCGAGTTTACTTGGCAAGCCTTAATGGGTTGTGGGTTCTGTGTCGCTGCGGTTGCTGTGTATCAAGCGCCCCAAACCCAAGAAACGGGTTTTGCAATTATTGCCCTGATGCTGGTGAGTGTCGCGTTGTTTACGCCATTCTTGATGTGGAAGCTGTTCAATAGTTTGTCTTACTCTTTGCGTTGGGTTCGTGCTCGTTGGTTCTTTGCTGATGCAGCCTCGAGTATGAGCTATCGTGGTGTGGCGACAATGGCCTTTATGTTGGCGTTAACAGCTAATATTGGCGTTGAAACCATGGTGGGCAGTTTCAGAGATACTACGGATAAATGGCTAACGCAGCGTTTGGCCGCTGATCTCTATATATACCCAACTAACAATGCCGCTGCTCGCATGAGCAACTGGTTGTCAGATCAACCTGAAGTGGATTCTGTGTGGTGGCGTTGGGAAAAAGACGTCGCTTCACCTGTAGGCAGTATTCAAGTTGTTAGTACTGGCCCATCAGAAGGTGAACTAGAAGCACTAACGATTAAGTTAGGTATTCCGAATTATTGGTATCACTTGCATCATTCTAAAGGCGTATTGATCAGTGAATCTATGTCTTTGAAACTGGGTATTCGTCCTGGTGACTACATTGATCTTTATGACAGCCTAGGCTCTGGTTGGCAGGTTGTGGGTGTGTATTACGATTATGGTAATCCTTACCATCAAGTAATGATGTCCCATCGAAACTGGCTGTATGGTTTTGCTGGCAGGGGTAATGTGGGGCTTGGCGTCATTTTAAAAGACGACGTGAATGCAATAGGCTTACGTAGCCGACTAGAGAATGTATTCAGGCTGGGGTCGGAACGTATTTTCGATAATAACAATATCCATAGCCAAGCGATGCGTGTGTTTGATAGAACTTTCGCTATTGCCGACACTCTAGGCAACATCACTTTAGTGATTGCGGTTTTCGGTATCTTCTTTGCGACTGTTGCGGGCGAGGTATCGCGTCAAAGGCATATTTCATTACAGCGTTGTTTGGGAGTTTCGGCTAAAGAGCTGATCCTAACTGGTAGTTTACAGTTGTTTGTATTTGGACTTATTTCCTCACTAATCGCCATTCCGCTTGGCTTAGCGTTAGCGAGCTTGATCGTGGATATCGTGATTAAGCAATCTTTTGGTTGGTCACTCGAGTTACAAGTGATTCCATGGGATTATTTAGTGACATTTGCATGGGCCATGGCAGCATTAATGCTTGCTGGTGCTTTACCGGTGATGAGAATGATTCGGAACACACCGATGAAATCATTAAGGGATGCGCTTTAATATGCTTCAACGCGATAATTCAATTAAATTCAGGCACCGATTGATCTCTTCTGTATTGTTGATCTGCTTCTTTGGTGCGCTTTTAAGTATCTGGGCTTACTACTCCTATTTCGTTGACGTCGGTGAAAAGGGCGTCAATGAAGTTAACTCGGTACTGGTCAGTGAGCATTTCAATGTATTTGAACCAGTGTTACCCGATAGAACGGTTTCTCTGCCGCGAGATTTCCAATTTCATCCAGAGTTTCAACACGAATGGTGGCATTATTTTGCGTCCCTAAAAGGGAAAGATGGTAAAAAGTACTCGGTTCAATGGAGTTTCTTTCGTATCGCAACAGATGAACGCGAAACTCCGGGGTGGCAAAGCCCGCAAATCTATATTTCAAATGTAGTGATCTCTTCTGAGATGAAAGTTTGGAAAGAGCAACGTTTAGCTCGTGGTGGCATTGGTCAAGCGGGAATGACAAATCGACCGTTTAGAATTTGGATTGATAATTGGAACTGGCGAGCATTGGGTAATACGCCGTTTCCTGGCCGTCTTCAAGTCAAAACCGATACATTTGGTCTCGAGTTGGACACTGTGGCTAAAGGGCCATACGTGCTTAACGGGGACAATGGCTATCAGAAAAAACACGATCTACTACCTGTCGCTTCTTACAACTTTAGCGCACCCTTTTTATCATTGAGTGGAGTGTTGAACCTTGATGGTGTTACCAAAGAAGTTGAAGGTACGGCGTGGGTGCATAAAGAGTGGGGCAGTGGCTTACTTGGAGTGGGTCAACAAGGTTGGGATTGGTTTGTGTTTAATCTTGATGATGGCACCGCGTTAAGTATCAATCGCTATCGTCACAACCAACAATTGCCTTATGTTTTTGGTACATTGGCAACTCGCTCAGGTAAGGTTTATCACTTAACAGACTCTGATATCTCTATCAAGCCTCTGCAGAACACAACGTTATTGAATGGCAGAAGAATGCCCCTTCAATGGATAATCAACGTGCCACAGCACAATATCAATCTCACGACGCGCATTAAACGCAGAGATATGTGGCTTCCATTTGTCATACCATATTGGGAAGGGCCAATAATGGCCAGCGGAAGCCATGAAGCGACGGGCTTTATGCAGTTAACCGGCTACTGAAAAACACCTAAGGCTATCATTTGATAGCCTTTTTTATGCTTGAGGTTTCTAAAAAGCTTAAACTAAATGTGCATACAGACTCGGCTATCTCATCTATACTTAATTTATGTGACATAATAACATTATGGAATATACGACGTATTGTTTAGTATTTGTAGGAAAAACCGAAGTTAAACATCCGAAGAAGTGATTATCTATCGAGAAAGCTTGGATATAAACTCATGGCTATTCTTTGTTATTCGTTTATTTAAATAATAAATATAAGGGCGAAATCATGACCGACGTCATCCGTGACTTCTTTAAAATGGAATCTGCTGGCGGCATCATACTAGTCATCGCTGCGGCGATCGCAATGTTTGTAGCAAACTCACCACTGAACGAAATGTACCAAGGCGTATTACATAGTTACGTTTTGGGTATGTCTGTGTCTCACTGGATTAACGATGGCTTAATGGCAGTGTTCTTCCTTCTAATCGGCTTAGAGGTTAAGCGTGAGCTTTTAGAAGGTGCATTAAAATCTAAAGAGACAGCAATCTTCCCAGCTATCGCAGCCGTTGGCGGTATGCTAGCTCCGGCACTTATTTACGTGCTATTTAACTCAAGTAACCCAGAAGCGCTTCAAGGTTGGGCTATCCCAGCGGCAACTGATATTGCATTCGCATTAGGTATCATGGCGCTTCTTGGTAACCGTGTACCGGTTAGCTTGAAGGTGTTCCTATTGGCTTTAGCAATTATCGATGACCTTGGCGTTGTTGTTATCATTGCACTGTTCTACTCAGGCGACCTATCAACGCTTGCGCTAACGGTTGGTTTCATCGCAACGGGTGTGCTGTTCATGCTAAACAACAAGCATGTAACTAAGCTGAGTGTGTATCTCATTGTTGGTGCAATTCTGTGGTTTGCAGTATTGAAGTCTGGTGTTCATGCAACGCTGGCTGGTGTAGTGATTGGTTTTGCTATCCCACTGAAAGGCAATAAAGGTGAACATTCTCCGCTGAAGCATCTAGAACATGCTCTGCACCCATACGTCGCTTTTGCAATCTTGCCAGTCTTTGCTTTTGCAAACGCAGGTATTTCATTGGAAGGTATCTCAATCTCAAGCCTAACAGGTATGCTACCGCTTGGTATCGCTATGGGTCTATTGATTGGTAAGCCTCTTGGTATCTTTGCATTCAGCTGGGGTGCGGTGAAATTGGGTGTTGCTAAGCTCCCTGAAGGTGTGAACTTTATGAACATCTTCGCAGTATCTGTCCTGTGTGGTATTGGTTTTACAATGTCTATCTTTATCTCTTCGTTAGCGTTTGGCCCAACGAATGTAGAGTTTGACACACTAGCTCGACTAGGCATCCTGATGGGATCTACAACAGCTGCAATTCTAGGTTACTTCCTGCTAAGCGTTTCTTTACCGAAAACAGCAAAGCAACAAGAAGTAAAACTATAATCAGCGGTAGGCTCGTTTAACGGCGAGCCTATTCACTGATTAACAAGCTAACTTCTGAGTAGCAAGACGAGTCACAGAATCATCCTCCCCGATTCATGTGACAGCAAAGAACAAAAAAGCCGTGATAGGGTTTCCTATCACGGCTTTATTGATCCTAACTGCTAGTATTTTTACTTTGGTTAGTTATTGATGATCTAAAACTCCTAGATTCAACTCATTATTTTGATCGGCATGAATTGCGGATCGTTTTGGATGACCAGAGTGACAGTGTCATGTTATTTTTCTAGCGTGGTAAATATGGTCCACTCCTCGACGATCTGCTCATTGAGCCCGACAACCGTTGCTGTTACTCGACGGTTCAGTGCATGAGAAGTAGCATCGTTGCCATCGCTCTCTAAGCGGTTTTCACCGTAACCGACAGCTCTTACTCGGCTCGGGTCTATACCATTCGACAATAATTCATCTTCAACGTGGTGAGCGCGCTTCTTTGATAACTCTAAGTTGTATTCACTCGCGCCGACTTTACTGGCGTAACCTTGAATTTCTATCGATGCACTTTGGTAGGTTTCTAAGAACTCAGCCATGGTAGTGATTTGATCTGAGAAGATAGGGTTAACTTCATAAGAGTCATTGGCGAAAAGGATGTTCAGCTGTCTGATTTCTTCTGAGCGTATAGTCTCGCCACAACCTTCATTATCAACTAATGACGCTCTAGGTGTACTTGGGCAGGTATCTCGTGCATTGACCACCCCATCATTATCATCGTCTTGCAGGTCTGAAATTTGCTCCGCTTCTGGCGTTTCTATATAGGGCTCTTCATTTTGGCTAGAGCATGCACATAGCGTTATCGTTAATGCGGAAAGCAATAAGTAAGGTATTTTCATCATTAATACTCCACGGCCGTTGTCCACTCGTCTGGAATGTCGACCAGTAGAGCGTTCAATAGAGAGCCTGTCGCGTTCATTACACGGTATTTAGCGTACTGTTCAGAGTAATGCGCATCTAAGTAATCTTTACGGGCTTCAAACAATTCGTTTTCAGTGTTAAGCAGGTCAAGGAGTGTACGTTTGCCGATTCGATATTGTTTCTCATAAGCGATAACGGTTTCTGACGCCGAATCCACGTGATCAGACAAGAAGTTCTTTTGTTGCAACGTCAGATCCAATGCACTCCAAGATAGGCGAAGGCCTTCTTCCACTTGTCGATAAGCACGATCTCTTAGATCCTTCGCTTTATTAAGTTGGTAAGCTGCAGCTTCTGAATTAGCACTATCGGTACCACCGTTGTAGAGGTTGTATCGCATTCTTAACATTGCCAACGTCTCTTGGCTCGAACCTTCATCGCCTCCCGCATCATCGCGCCATGATTGAGATGCCTCGATAGAGAAAGTCGGGTAGTTAACCCCTTTTGATTGTTTGTACTGGAAGTGCGCCGAATCGACATCTGCAGTTGCGACTTTGATTACCGGGTGTTGGTCCAGAGCATTAACAAGGGCGTCTGATAATGACAGAGGAATCATAGAAATATCGGCTCTTGGGTAAACTAAGCCAAGCGGTTCTTGACCCACTATTCTTCTAAATTGAGTGTGGGTATCAATTAGGTTGTTCTGTGCGGCTAATAAATTGCCGTGCGCTTTTGCAATCCTAGCTTCTACTTGAGATACATCTGCGGTTGAGCCTATGCCTGAGGCTGCTCGTTTTTTGATGTCTTTATAGATTTTCTTGTGGATAGCAAGGTTACTTTCCGAAAGGGCTAAAACTTCAGTTGCTTTGACTGCATCCAGGTAGATCTGTGTGACCTCTAGCGCTTTGTCTTCGGCATCTGCGAGTAATTGTAAGCGAACCGATTCCGCTTCTGCGGCAGTACGGTCAATATCATTGAGAGTCGACGAACCATCCCACAACAACTGAGTGAGGGATATGGTGGCTTCCTTTCGTGTGAGATCGGTATCAGGACCGTTGTTTGGCGCAGGGTTTATGCCTTCATAGCCAATACCAGCATCAAGATCGATACTCGGCCTATAAGCACCACCTGCGGCATCGTTTCGTTTTTGTACACTCACAAACTCATTAAAAATACTTTTTATCTCAGGATTGGTAGCCAAGGTAATGGCAACGGCCTGTTCTAAAGTCTGAGCAGAGAGTGGGGTTGCAATAGCTAAGCAACAGATGATGGGTAATTTAAACAGTCTCAAAGTAGGTCTCCTTCTACTTTTAAAAGCTCCCGCCTCCTCTCAACTAGCGTTTAACTACTTAATTGAGAAGGGTATTAAACGAAGCTTAGGACATCTGCTAGAAATTGCTAAGTTTGTTGGCTTTATTTCGAATGTAAGTCTCTATCGCTATTGATTAATTTACCAGTTGTGACAGGTGGTAAGCTTCGAGTAGATGTGTTGAAAATAAATGCAAGGCTAGAATTCGGCTTGGGCAGAGATTGATAAACGTTGGTTAGGGGGTTGTTTGAAATACGTATCTCAGTGATAGCAATGTGCCAAGCGTGGTAGTTCGATTTTCAGTAAAAAATGACAATATATAAAGAATCGATCGCGCTGTTTAGTTTGTAGTTGTAGCTGTGAAGAAGGGCAAGTAAGGTTTCACTCTAAACAACAAACAAAAAAAAGCCCAAACCAACACGGTTTGGGCGGATACAAGTATAGGAGTTAATAAGGAAAATGCAGTAATTAAGAAAGCAGTGAGAAGAACAAGTTTGACGGCCTGTTAAACTTCTAAATACTCTGTTTTCTACTTAATTTATGACCCTCCATTTCTATTTCAGTTCCAAGAAAATTCATTAATTTTTCCTTTTTTTGTAAACACACATCGATTCAATTGGTTAGTGTCGACTTCTTCCAACTGGTACGACCAATTTGTGAAAATGTGATGTTGCTTGCTTGTTAAATAAATGTACTAAGAGTATATTTCAAACAGTTGTTTAATACGAGTGATTGAAATGGCACCAAGAAGTACAACCAAAGACAAAATCTTAGATGTGGCTGAAGGCTTATTCGCTGAGCACGGTTTTAATGACACCTCTTTACGTACCATTACGGGTAAAGCCAATGTCAATTTAGCTTCAGTGAATTACCACTTTGGCGATAAGAAAACTCTGGTTCGTGCGGTACTCAATCGGTACTTAGAGGCATTCATGCCAGCTCTACAAGATGCGCTAGTGAACTTAAACTTGAACGAAACGTATTCTATGAGTGACGTGTTTGAGTCTTTAAGACAGCCATTAAGAGCACTCAACGATGTTAGACCAAACGGTACGAGTCGCTTCATGTTGCTTATCGGTAGAGGCTATACGGATGTGCAAGGGCACCTGCGTTGGTTTATTACTACTCGTTATAGCGAAGTACTTTCTTTGTTTACGACATCAGTAATGAAGGCGAATCCGAACCTTACTCAAGAACAGTTATTTTGGCGATTGCACTTCACCCTAGGGACTTGTGTGTTCACCATGGCATCTAGCCAAGCCCTCATAGAAATTGCAGAGAATGACTATGACAGAAAGATAGATGCGAAATCAGTGGTCGATATTCTCATTCCATATTTAGCCGCTGGTATGTCAGCAAAAGAATAAAACAATAAAAAGTAAAATATTCACAAACAATATAGTGAACAAAAGGATCTGAACTATGAGCTCTCTAAGACAAAAATGGGTAAGTGACCCAGCTTTTAAACTCTTTAAAAAAGTACTACCACCACTATCTAGCACCGAGAAAGAAGCGATGGAAGCGGGTAGTGTTTGGTGGGACGGAGAGCTGTTTTCTGGTAAACCAGATTTCACTAAGCTGCATCAATATCCAAAACCTCAGCTAACAGCAGAAGAGCAATCGTTCATGGACAATGAACTTGAGACCCTGCTCGCTATGCTTGATGACCACCAAATTGTAAAAGAAGACCGAGACCTTCCCGAGGAAGTTTGGAACTTCTTACGCAAAGAGCGTTTCTTCTCGTTAATTATTGCGAAAGGATACGGCGGTCGTGAATTTTCAGCGCACGCAAACTCTACTATCGTAACTAAGATTGCGACTCGCAGTATCAGTACTGCGGTTTCGGTAATGGTTCCAAACTCTCTTGGGCCTGGTGAGCTACTGTCTCACTACGGTACTCAAGCTCAAAAAGATTACTGGCTTCCACGTCTAGCTGACGGTACAGATATACCATGTTTCGCATTAACAGGCCCTGAAGCGGGTTCTGATGCAGGCGGTATCCCTGATGTAGGCACTGTGTGTATGGGTATGCACGAAGGCAAAGAGACACTTGGCATCAAGCTTAACTGGAACAAGCGTTACATTACGCTAGCACCAGTGGCTACGGTACTTGGCCTGGCTTTCAAACTGCACGATCCAGAAAAGCTACTGGGTGACAAAGAAGACATCGGTATCACTTGTGCGCTTATCCCAGCAGACCACGAAGGTGTTGTGATCGGTGAGCGTCATGATCCACTTGGTCTTGCGTTTATGAATGGTCCAACACGCGGTCACGATGTATTTATTCCTATGGAATGGCTAATCGGTGGCGCAGATTACGCAGGTAAAGGCTGGCGTATGCTGGTGGAATGTCTGTCTGCAGGTCGCGGTATCTCATTACCCGCACTTGGCACGGCGATGGGCCACCTAACAGCGAAAACGACCGGTGCGTACGCTTATGTTCGTAAGCAGTTCGGTATGTCGATTGGTAAGTTTGAAGGTGTTGCAGAGAGCCTAGGCCGTATTGGTGGCTTAACGTATCTATTAGAAGCGACTCGTACACTGACAACCACTTCACTTGATATGAAAGAGAAGCCGGGTATCGTAACGGCTATCGCGAAATATCACATGACAGAAATGGCACGTACTATTTTGAATGACTCAATGGATACCCATTCAGGTCGTGCAATTCAAGATGGCCCAATGAACTACTTGGCTGCGCCTTACCTAGGTATTCCAGTTGCAATCACAGTAGAAGGTGCGAACATTCTAACTCGTAACCTGATGATCTTCGGTCAAGGTGCGACACGTTGTCACCCATACGTATTGAGCGAAATGGAAGCGGCTGCGAACCCAGATGAGAAGCAAGGTGCAAAAGACTTTGATAGCTTGTTGTTCAAGCATATCTCACACGCAACTAAGAACACATTCGGTGCTTTTGGTGCAGCATTAACTGGCTCTAAATTTATTAAAGCCGACATGAGTGGTCCAACGAAACCTTACTACCAAGATCTAACTCGTTTGAGCCGTGCGCTTGCTGTCAGTGCGGATTTCGCAATGCTGACGCTAGGTGGTGAGCTGAAACGTAAAGAACTTATCTCTGCACGTTTGGGCGATGGCCTAAGTTACCTATACATGGCTTCGGCTGCGCTTAAGAAGTACGAGGATGAAGGTCGTCAACAAGCTGATCTAGACTACGTACACTACGCAGTTCAACACTGTTTCCACAATGCGGCTAAGTCACTACAAGAAGCGTACCGTAACTTCCCTAACAAGATGGTTGGGAAAGTGCTGAAAGGTTTAGTTTTCCCTGTAGGTAACCACTTTGAAAAACCGAGTGACAATCTAACGGTTCAATTAGCTGAAAGCTTGATGACTCCGGGAGCGCACCGTGAACGTCTGACTCATCTTTGCTACATCGGCAAGGAAGAGGATGACAGTATTGGTCTTATGGAGAACGCTTTTAACGCGATGTACAGCATCAAGCCTCTGGAACGTAAGATCTTCAAAGCAGTGAAAGAAGGCAAAGTGGCTCGTAAAGGCTTGCTGGCCGACAAACTGGCTCAAGCACTTGCTGCCGATGTTCTAACGCAAGAAGAAGTCGACCAAATTGTCGCTGCTGATAAACTGCGTTACACCGCGATTCAAGTTGACCACTTCAGTCATGACTTTAGTGAAACTTTGACGCGAAAAGAGTTAAAACCTAAGCTAAATAGCGTTGCTTAGATAAAGAAACGATAAAAGGCACCTAATAAGGCAACACCTATCATTTAAGGTGTTTAGATCGCACAGTGTAGCGAGTCTTACTAAAACGAACGGTCCTACCTTTGGGCCGTTTTTGTTTTTCGGGCAAAATATAACGTTTCACTCGCTCTCTCATAGCTCGCAGCTTTTTGGGAATAGAACCTGGAGAAGCGATAGCACACCACATTAGCTCATCTTGAATATCTCGAAGTGCCATCGTAAAGCTTATCCTAAGTGGTGAGACTTCTGCCTCTTTTGCTATTCGGCTAATCTCCAGACGGATTAAGTTATACGCGATAAGGATACCCCATACCTCTTGCTTTACACCCTCTACAGATTGACTGCGGAGCAGAATTTCATCTTCAAGCATGTCATGCTTAATCTCGCCATAACTCTTCTCGATTTCCCACCTTTCGAAGTACACGTCTAATAATGATTTTAAACTGTATTTTCTATCTGTTAGAGAAGTCAGCAGCCCTTGTATATGATTGGGTTGTTGTTCACCATCATCGGGGTATAGAGCCAGCCTCGCTTTCCACGTTTCCGGGAGGCTCGGGTCTTGCTTTCTAGCTTGTGGAGAGACTTTCATCTCTACAATCAGATCTCGCCCATCATCATCGAGTTGCTCGATGGTTTCATACTTCACATTCGACTTTATGGGCGTCATCCAGTGACTTGTCCCATGCTCTCGTTGCCAGTTAAGCATAAGCTCTGCGCTCAGGTAGCAACGGTCAAAAATGGTCAATGAATTCGGGACAGCTGATGAAATTAAATCTTTTGCATAGCTAATTTCACCTTTAGAACTTTCCCCAAAAGCCACATCATGAATAAGTCGACTCCGTAGGGATGTGAGTGCGCACATTCGAACGATTGGATATTCAGTGTGCCTGTCTTTTCGGTAGTAAACATATTGATAATGCTCAGCTAAGCTTGGGTTATCGTGCGTTCTAAACTGTGTGCCATCAATTGAAAATAGGCTCAAACCATTCCATTTATCACCCGCATCTTCCGACTGTGTCCAGTGCTTTGCTGTGATTGAGAATAATGACTCTAAAGGTTTAGCGGTGAGGCGCTTTCTCGCCTGGGGAATCGCACTAGGTGCAATAGACTCACCCAATGAGTTAGACAATTTGAGGTCGAGTTTATCGAGTACATCGGTAATCGGTCTATCTCGATAGAGACCAATACCAACGACTAACCATACAACAAGTTCGGCAGGTAACTTTCTACGACGCATACTCGCTTTGTTCGTTTCAGATAAAGCTTGGTTTATCCAATCTAGCGGAAGGTCTTTTTGGAACAAAGAAAGAGATTCTGGATTAGCAAAATCGTCAACATCGATTAACCAGTGTGACAGCATAAAAAATACCCTTAAACAGAAGTGCTTAAGGGTATTGTCAACCATCTGCAGGATCGTTCAACTGATCAGGAAAATGCTTAAATGATCAGTGTTACCTAATAAGGTGCCTTTTTTGTTTTTGTCGCAGAAGTCGCAATAGATGCGTTAACAAATGGTGACTTAGTCAGCAAATATCAGTTGAGTGCTCCAACCACTTGCATTTTCACCACATTTTTACAGAAATTAGATGCCATTTGCGTACGAAACTTTTATCCTTAACCTGATTTTTTAAGGAAGTTGAATATGATCATCAAACCTCGAATTCGCGGATTCATCTGTACTACAACACATCCAGTCGGTTGTGAAGCTAATGTAAAAGAACAAATTGCTTACACAAAAGCTCAAGGCCCAATCGCAAACGCACCTAAACGTGTATTAGTTGTTGGCTCTTCAAGTGGCTACGGCTTGTCTTCACGTATTGCGGCTGCATTTGGTGGCGGCGCTTCAACTATCGGTGTTTTCTTCGAGAAAGCCGGTACTGAGAAAAAGCCGGGCACAGCTGGTTATTACAACTCAGCAGCGTTCGACAAGCTTGCTAAAGAAGAAGGCCTGTATTCAAAGAGCCTTAATGGTGATGCTTTCTCTAACGAAGCGAAACAGAAAACAATTGACCTGATCAAAGAAGATCTAGGCCAAATCGATATGGTTGTGTACTCACTGGCATCTCCAGTGCGTAAAATGCCAGAGACTGGTGAAGTGATTCGTTCAGCTCTAAAACCTATCGGTGAAACATACACATCAACGGCTGTTGATACGAACAAAGACCTGATCATTGAAGCAAGCGTAGAGCCTGCTACTGAAGAAGAGATTAAAGACACTGTTACTGTAATGGGCGGTGAAGATTGGGAACTTTGGATCAACGCACTTTCAGAAGCTGGTGTTCTAGCTGACGGTTGTAAGACAGTTGCTTACAGCTACATCGGTACTGAACTAACGTGGCCAATCTACTGGGATGGCGCGCTAGGTAAAGCGAAGATGGATCTAGACCGTGCAGCATCAGTGCTAAACGAGAAGCTAGGCCAAACTGGCGGTACAGCAAACGTTGCTGTTCTTAAGTCTGTTGTGACTCAAGCAAGCTCGGCTATCCCTGTTATGCCTCTTTACATCGCTATGGTGTTCAAGAAGATGCGTGAAGAAGGTATCCACGAAGGTTGTATGGAACAGATCTTCCGCATGTTCAGCCAACGTCTATACAAAGAAGACGGTAGCGCTGCAGAAGTTGATGAAGTGAACCGTCTACGCCTAGACGACCTAGAACTTCGTGACGACATCCAAGAACATTGCCGTAACCTATGGCCTCAAATCACAACTGAAAACCTAAAAGAACTGACAGACTACGTCGAGTACAAAGAAGAGTTCTTGAAGTTATTCGGTTTTGGTGTTGAAGGTGTGGATTACGAAGCCGACGTTGATACAGCGGTTGAATTTGATGTAGCTGACATCTAATTCGAACAATCGAATAAAACGAAATAGGCGCTCATTGAGCGCCTATTTTTTTATCTGTAGTTTGAGAAAAATGACGAGCTGATTTGATATGCGCAGAGAGCTAAAAGACAGATGAGAAAGATAGGGAAAGAGAAGAATATAACGAGTAATAAAAATGCACTAATCCAAAGGTGAATTAGTGCATTAAAAATATCTAACCTAAAGCGCTCTTAACACCTAAGAGATTAGCTAATAATGATGATGAAGGTACCCGCTAAGGTCATCAATATATTGGCTATCGCATAGGTACCTGCATAACCCAGAGCCGGAATGGTTGAGCGAGCGTGGTCGTTTACGATATCCATCGCAGGCGCGCAGGTTCGAGCGCCAATGATGGCTCCAAATAATAAAGCTCGGTTCATCTTCAGCACATAAGCGCCGACCAAGTAGGCGAAGAATACTGGTAGAACACTCACCACCAGAGCAATACCAATGACCTGTGGTCCAACTTGGGTTAAGTGCTCGAATATCTTGCCACCGGCGCTTAAACCTATACCGACCATAAAGAACATCAAACCGAGGTCTTTGACCATGTTTAACGCACCCTGAGGTACGTAACCAAAGGTAGGGTGGTTTGCTCTTAAGAAGCCAAGCATGATCCCCGACAATAGCAGGCCGACTGCATTGCCTAAGCCAAACGAAACCTGACCGAATGTCATGGTGATCAAACCAAACAAAATGCCCAGAATGAAGAAGCTACAGAAAGCCATCAAGTCTGCCATTTGGCTGTGGATCGAGATGAAACCAATTTTCTCAGCTAAGCCGTGAACACGACTCTTTTCACCACTCACTTGCAGCACGTCGCCTTTGGAAAGCACGATGTTTAAGTCCATCGGCATTTCAATTTGAGCTCGAACTACGCGGTTAAGGAAACAGCCATACTCAGACAGATTGAGATCTGAAAGACGTTTACCTGCGATATTGTCACTTTTAACGACGATCTCTTCTTCTACGATTCGTAGATCGAGAAGGTTACGGTCGAAAACTTCTTTACCATTACGGAAGCTTGGGTCGAGACGAGCGTGGCTATCAGGGAAGCCTACCAATGCAATCTCATCGCCTTCTTGCAAAATTGCGTCACCATCAGGGTGGGCGAGAATACCGTTACGGCGAATACGTTCAATGTAACAACCCGTTTGACGATAGATACCTAGTTCACGCAGGTTCTTACCGTCTGTCCAAGATATAAGCTCTGGTCCCACGCGGTAAGCACGAATTATTGGAAGATAAACCTTACGTTGGCCAGATGCCCCTAGACCGCGTTCTTGAGCGATTTGCTCTGCTGAGTCATGCAGGTTTACTTTTTGAAGTTTTGGAATGAGGCGAGCGAACATAATCATACTGATTAAGCCGACTAAGTAAGCCATCGCATAACCCACAGAAAGGTTTTCGATGATCAAACCTAAATCCATATTTCTTGGTAATTCTGCAATCCCAGAATTGAGAGCATCTTGAGCACCAACTAATATCGGCGTTGCCGTTAGGGCTCCCGCCATCATGCCTGCTGATAAGCCAAAGTCTAAACCAAGGTAGTGGCTGCTGAAATACGTTAAAGCAATTGCGGTAGAGAGTACGACAAGGCTAAGAATAAGGTAATGCTTACCGTCTCTGAAGAAGATACCGAAGAAATTAGGCCCGGCTTCGATACCAACACAGTAAATGAAGAGCATAAAGCCAATAGTGAGCGCATCTGCATTAAACGAAAAACCCAGATGTCCCATGATAAGGGAAGTAATCAGAACACCGATTGAGTTGCCGAGTTGGAGGCTACCGAAACGAATTTTACCAATGGCTAAACCAATCGATAAAACAACAAAGATGAGAAGGATAGGGTTTTGTTCTAGCAGAAAAACAACGTCGATATTCACAGTGGTCGCTCAATAATTGGCGTGAAACACAGGGTAAGTTTGAGAGGTGAATTGTATCTAAATATAAATAAATTATAAGCGATATTTTGCTATTTTACTTGATTTTGACCTGATTCTTATTCGGTACGAAAACTTGTTATGAAAAAGCCCGCTACAGGGAGCTAACACTGATCATTTAAGCATTTTCCTGATCAGTTGAACGATCCTGCAGATGGTTGACAATACCCTTAAGCACTTCTGTTTAAGGGTATTTTTTATGCTGTCACACTGGTTAATCGATGTTGACGATTTTGCTAATCCAGAATCTCTTTCTTTGTTCCAAAAAGACCTTCCGCTAGATTGGATAAACCAAGCTTTATCTGAAACGAACAAAGCGAGTATGCGTCGTAGAAAGTTACCTGCCGAACTTGTTGTATGGTTAGTCGTTGGTATTGGTCTCTATCGAGATAGACCGATTACCGATGTACTCGATAAACTCGACCTCAAATTGTCTAACTCATTGGGTGAGTCTATTGCACCTAGTGCGATTCCCCAGGCGAGAAAGCGCCTCACCGCTAAACCTTTAGAGTCATTATTCTCAATCACAGCAAAGCACTGGACACAGTCGGAAGATGCGGGTGATAAATGGAATGGTTTGAGCCTATTTTCAATTGATGGCACACAGTTTAGAACGCACGATAACCCAAGCTTAGCTGAGCATTATCAATATGTTTACTACCGAAAAGACAGGCACACTGAATATCCAATCGTTCGAATGTGCGCACTCACATCCCTACGGAGTCGACTTATTCATGATGTGGCTTTTGGGGAAAGTTCTAAAGGTGAAATTAGCTATGCAAAAGATTTAATTTCATCAGCTGTCCCGAATTCATTGACCATTTTTGACCGTTGCTACCTGAGCGCAGAGCTTATGCTTAACTGGCAACGAGAGCATGGGACAAGTCACTGGATGACGCCCATAAAGTCGAATGTGAAGTATGAAACCATCGAGCAACTCGATGATGATGGGCGAGATCTGATTGTAGAGATGAAAGTCTCTCCACAAGCTAGAAAGCAAGACCCGAGCCTCCCGGAAACGTGGAAAGCTAGGCTGGCTCTATACCCCGATGATGGTGAACAACAACCCAATCATATACAAGGGCTGCTGACTTCTCTAACAGATAGAAAATACAGTTTAAAATCATTATTAGACGTGTACTTCGAAAGGTGGGAAATCGAGAAGAGTTATGGCGAGATTAAGCATGACATGCTTGAAGATGAAATTCTGCTCCGCAGTCAATCTGTAGAGGGTGTAAAGCAAGAGATATGGGGTATCCTTATCGCGTATAACTTAATCCGTCTGGAGATTAGCCGAATAGCAAAAGAGGCAGAAGTCTCACCACTTAGGATAAGCTTTACGATGGCACTTCGAGATATTCAAGATGAGCTAATGTGGTGTGCTATCGCTTCTCCAGGTTCTATTCCCAAAAAGCTGCGAGCTATGAGAGAGCGAGTGAAACGTTATATTTTGCCCGAAAAACAAAAACGGCCCAAAGGTAGGACCGTTCGTTTTAGTAAGACTCGCTACACTGTGCGATCTAAACACCTTAAATGATAGGTGTTGGCTACAGGGAGCGGGCTTTATATAAATCTGACAGTCTAACGGTAAACTGGTTAGCTGCTTAAGGCTTTAACCTCGATGCTCGTAAGAGACAATTTATCTTAGTCAAAAAGGCCTAATTTTTCTTTTGCGTATGCTTCAAATTCTGTGCAACCGCCAATGTGGTCTTGGTCGATGAAAATTTGTGGCACTGTATCTACCGGCTTACCTACAGTTTTTTCCAGGTCAGCTTTGCTGATGCCTTCAGCGTGAATATCAACATAACGGTAGTTGAAATCATCACGCTTCGCTTTAAGAGTTTCAGCATGCTCTTTTGCACGAACACAGAATGGGCAAGCTGGGCGACCAAAAATAACTACAAACATTTCATTTCTCCTAAATACGGGATGAGGCTCGTTAACCTAAAATATGTCAACTATTCTTAAACTGAATACGACTCAAAAATTCTTGAAACCAACTATGCCCTAATGCCTTAGGGAAATAAAGATGGAATTGCCTCTTAATACAATAGGTTTTGCCTATCAGAGCAAATAATGTTCATAAAAAAGAACATGGCTGGTCTCTTGTGAATGTTGACGATGAGTACCCTTACTATAAGAATGTGAATTACCCCTAAAAATAGGACTTTAATCTGTCTTTAATACGACAAGTTGCACCTCGTCAAAAAAATCAGCTGCAGAACGAGGCATCTTAGAAACAGATATAGAACCACACTCTGTATTCTTCGCTGATGTTACTACGTCAATATCGTGGTTATGTTTGAAACACAAACGTCATATTCCAAATACCAAGAGTTCGCAGTTTTGTTTAGTCATAAATAGGCGCAGGAGGCACCATGTTTCAGTTTATGACATCTACAAAGATCATCTTTGGTGATGGGGCATTAAAGGCTTCATTGTCTCTCTTTAATCAATATGGCTACAGTGTTCTATTGGTTACTGGTAATACGTTAGAACGAACTTCAATCGTCACCGATTACTTTGATGCGCAAAGCATACGTTATCAACACATTGCGGTCTCAGGTGAACCCAACATAAAAATGGTAGAAGAAGCCGCCATTTCTGCTCGTCGATTTAAACCTGACATGGTAGTGGCCATGGGTGGAGGCAGTGCGATTGATATGGGGAAAGCTTTAGCGGCGGTTCTACCTAATCAAGGTAATTTATACGACTATGTAGAAGTGGTTGGTCGTAATGTTCCTTTGAAAACCAAACCTATTCCGTTTATCGCTATTCCAACAACGGCTAGTACGGGGGCAGAAGTAACTAAGAATGCGGTGCTTAAATCAGGCCAAGATCAAGTCAAGGTTAGCCTTAGAAGCCCAGACATGCTGGCGAACGTTGCGATTGTTGACCCTACTTTAACTCATGGCACCAATCTGTATCTATCGGGGCGTGGTGCGATGGATGCATTTACTCATTTAATGGAAGCCTATGTGTGTGGTGAACCTAACCCGCTGACCGATATGATTTGCGAGGAAGGGCTGCGTAAATTGAGTTCATCTGTGGTTCGGGCATGTATTGATGATGAGCCACAAGCACGTTGTGATCTAGCGTTTGCCTCCATGCTTGGTGGAATGGCAATCACTAATGCTAAGCTTGGTGCTGCTCATGGTTTAGCGTCTGCGCTAGGTGGTAAAATTTCTGCGCCACACAGTATTATTACGGCTCGGTTAGCGCCATATGTAATGTTAGAAAACATTGCCGTAGCAAGAGAACAGAAACGAGACGACATCTTAGTACGTTATAAACGAATTGCTCAAATAGTGACGTATAATATAGAGGCTAAAGAGGAAGAGGCCGTTTCTTGGTTATCTGGAACATTAAATACTCTCCAGTTACCAAGTCTACTCGAATTTGGTGTGTGTGCCGCTCAGTTTGATGAAGTGTCAGCCGATGCATTAAAATCGGTCGCAATTAAAGGCAATCCGCTACCGCTGAATCGAGAAAGGTTAGTACATATTTTACAGCAAGTTTGTGAGGAGTGCTGTTGTGATCAGAGCTCTGATAAGAACGCTTTATTGAATCAAAAAGATCGATCTCAAGAGGTTGAGTCGAGTTTTACATATATTAATTCTTATGCGTCTGAAAACGGAGTGGTTGAAAAAGGCAATAGTTGGACTATTTAACCGTATTTGTTTTGGTAAAGAGAACATTAAAAAGATTCTTTCGGAAAGACAAATAAAAACGGAGCACTAGGCTCCGTTTTTTTAATTCGACTTGTTCTCAAGTCATGTGCTTTCTGTTCATGTCTTAGCAGGTTAGAACTGAGAGTACTTCTCGTAACGTGAATCACGAAGTGACTCTTTAACGCGTTTTAGGTTCTCTCTGAAACCAGAGCCACGACGAAGCGTAAAGCCTGTTGCTAGCACATCGATAACCGTCATTTGAACGACACGGCTTGCCATTGGCATGTAAACGTCTGTGTCTTCCGGTACATCCAATGAGATAGACAGTGAACTCGCTTTATCTAGTGGAGAATCTTTTGCTGTGATAGCAATAACTGTCGCACCGTTTTCACGCGCTAAGTTCGCGATCTCAACTTGGCTTTTAGTTCGGCCTGTATGAGAGATAAGAACAATAACGTCGTTATCACTGCAGTTAATGCAGCTCATTCGTTGCATCACGATGTCTTCGAAACATGTGATCGGAATATTAAAACGGATGAACTTGTTTTGAGCATCTTTGGCTACAGCAGAAGAGGCACCCAGTCCGAAGAACGAAATGCGTTTTGCTTGAGTCAGCAAGTCAACCGCACGGTTTACCTGCATCGCGTCGAGACTGTTTTTAGCAACGTCTAAACAAGCCATAGTCGATTCGAAAATCTTGTGTGTATAAGCATCTGGGCCATCATCTTCTTCAACGTTACGGTTCACGTAAGGTGTACCGTTCGCCAAGCTTTGAGCTAGGTGAAGTTTAAAGTCAGGAAAGCCTTTTGTGTCTAAACGACGACAGAAGCGGTTAACTGTTGGCTCACTCACGTCAGCCATTTTAGCTAAGGTAGCAATGCTAGAATGAATTGCAGTTTGAGGGGAAGCCATAATTACTTCGGCTACCTTACGCTCAGACTTGCTGAAATTTTCCAGGTTTTTTTGTATTTTTTCTAATGTATTCATAGTGTTCACAAGGGTATAGAGAACAACTTGCTAGTTAATATCTTTTTACCAGGGGGTATGGCTGAAACAAATATCAGTAAAACATGACTCAAAATATTTTTTTGCATGTAAATACCGCTGCTTCAAATAGATATCAAGCTAACTAGCACCATATAGTCAGTATAAACCCAACATACTATTTACTAATACAAAAACACGGCATGAATGCTTAAGAATATGACAAACCTCAACAAAATTTTAGAAAACTACAGAACTGGAAGAGATTTTGAGTAAAAAGAGTGCAAATTGAGTACGAACTGACAGCTTAGTTACATCAAAAAGAAAGAAATTTTCAATTTGATGCAACTAAAATTGAATGGCTATGTGTTGATTTGCGTAACCAACTTGGTGATTTTACCCATCAAGTTAGGGGCTAGTGTCGATATTTCGCGCTGTTCTTCAAGTACCGAAGAAAGAATGTCGTTGCCTGTTAGTGGGTTCGCTAACACAACACGGAAAACGATGATTGGTTGATGCGCCCAAACTTCAGGGTTCAAACGAGTTCTTGAAACAAAAGATCGACCTGTTTCACGTTGTTTTTTCTGAATGAACTTAGTGAGCTCGTTCAGTAACTCATTCAGTTCAATACGTTCTTTTGCATCGGCTTTAAGTAGGGCGGCTTTAACTGATTCAGGCACATAGCGGTAAGTCAGTAGGCAAAGTTCAGGCTCTGATACCAATTCAAAATCGTTTTGTTGCTTGATCAGGTCGGCAAAGTAGCGCGCTTTGTTAATACTCTGGTCGATCAGTAGCTCATAACCTGGACGACTGATGATGTGCATCGAAGCATAAACCAGCATGGCCATGCCTGAGCGAGAGCCTTCTAACGTATGGCTGCCGAGATCTTTAGATCCTTTACGCAAAATATATTGAGCATGATGTTCAATAGCAGTCATTGCGTCTGGTTTTTTAAACAGAACCATACCCGCACCCATAGGGATATAAAGCTGTTTATGTGCATCAATCGTAACTGAATCCGCCAGCTCAATGCCATCAAGCAGGTGGCGATAATTATTCGACATTAAAGTCGCGCCGCCCCAAGCAGCATCCACATGGAAGTGGCAATCAGATTCAGCACATACCTCGGCAATGTCTCTTAACGGATCGATATTACCGGTTTCTGTTGTACCCGCTACGCCAATAACAGCGAAAGGTTTTATCTTGTTCTGCTTGAGTTGTTCTATTTTCAGTCTTAGATCGTCTGTGCAAATTCGGTTGTTGTTGTCGGTTTTAACAGACACTAGGCCTTCTTGACCGATACCGAGTACATCAGCGGCTTTTTTAAGAGAGTAGTGACCACGTTCAGAGACTAAGATGGCAAGGCCTTCATAGTCGTAGTGCTTCATGGCTTTGAATAAGCCTTCTTTCTCGACACCTTTGAACGAACCTTGTGCTTTCAGTGCATTGTTACGTGCAACCCAAAGCGCAGTAATGTTCGCGATGGTACCTCCAGAACAAAACGCACCTAGAGAGTGGTTTGCGCTGTGCATCCAACGAGAGTAAAACTGATCACTATCTTGATAAATCAAGCGATGTAGCATGCCCAGAACTTGACGTTCTAGGGGAGTAAAAGCTTTTGAGGTCTCGATTTTTACTAGATTCTGATTGAGGGCAATCATTATCTTAGAAAGCGGCATCAAGAAATACGGCAGGGCAGAAGTCATGTGGCCAATAAAACTTGGCGACGACGTATGTACCGAATGAGACACGAGAGAATCGAGTAGATGCTCAGTATGTTCAGAAACAAATTCAGGCTGCTCAGGGATATGAGCATTTGAAAAATCTTTCTCAATTTCACGCAGCGGCTTTTCTTCAGCCACAATGTGTTCACGTAAGAATTGATTCAGGTTTCGTGAAAGTTTGTCTTCAATTTGAGTGAGTGTTGAATCTGGGCCTTCAGGTACCGTGAAGATACGTAAAAGACTGTCGAAGCTAACATCTGCTGTTTTTTGTTCCGTAACCATAGCAAGCGAGTTATTTTTTTTTATATTGACGCGAGCGGGACAATCTAAACGAAAACGGGAACAATGTCCCGTCTTAATTATGAAATCCAACTTCTCAAAAAAGCATATTAAATGAGGGGTTATTTACATTTAATCGCTTCAAGTTTAGCAATTGACTGGTTGTAGCGCTGCAGTGCTGTGTCGATCTGCTTAGGGTGACTAAGCAATTCTGCAAACGCTGAACGTAGTTCGTAGTTTTGAGCGTGAGGCGTTGATTGGCGGTCATCGAACGTTGTTTTTGCGATTTGGCCAAGCTCATCATTACGCGTTGAAAGTGTCTTAATGTCGTGTTGTTCTAATTGCAACCAACCTTCAACTGGCTGCTCAGTAGCGACTTTACTTGAGTCGTTAACTAGGTAGTAATTGACCGCGGCACGATTAAGTTCAAAGTGGTGTTTACGACCTTCTAGGAACCACTCACTGACTTCTGTTAACTCTGGGTACTGTTCAGACGTTAAAGCAGCAAGGTCGGCATACCAATTCAAAGAAGCGTCGATGTACGCATCATATTTTGTTGCTTGGCACTGATTTGTTTCAGACATAGAATCTGCTGCAAAAGAGAAAGTAGAAGTTGAAGCTAGCAGTAATGCGACGCAAAGGCGTTTCATAGTGGTTCCTTTTGTAAGTTTATTCTTTTTATAACTTTGTCGTTACAGAGTACCGTGATCATTATTTGTTGAGCAATGACACTTCGTGTCTTTTTATTTCGGTAACTGTATCGGTATCTTGGGCATTTCAATTCGAGATGCATTCTAATCTAAAACAATTACTATTCCTGCGATCTAGTTAGCAAGAGATACAAAGAACAACATCAAAATCGGGACAAGCAAGCTTAAAATAAAGCCACTGACAATCGCGATAGGAACGCATCGAACGCCTCCTGTGGTTTGAATCACAGGTAAGGTGAAGTCCATCGCCGTTGCCCCCGCATAACCAATCGAGGTGCATGGATAGCTACGAATCAGAACTGGAATCAATACCAAGGCAACCAGTTCTCTTAGCAGCTCAAGCATGAAGGACGCCCCCCCATAGACTGGACCAAAGGCGTCACCCATCAAAATACCGGCCAATGAGTACCAACCAAAACCTGAAGACATCGCCAAAGCTTTGAACAGAGGTATATCAAGAAGATAAGCCGCGATAACGCCACCTACCAATGAGGTGATTACGATTGTTACCGCGATAACCATGCCGTGCTTGTTGAGCAAGATTTGCCGAAGCGTTAGTCCGCTATTACGAAGTTGGATGCCGATGAAGAACAGAAGTACAAACAAAATCCATTCACTGGCGGTATCGACCCAATCCAGGCCGATAGGCAACACCAAGCCAGCGATAAGGCCAGAGCCCACCACTAAGATTAGCTTGGCCGATTCCATCGCCATAGAGGACAGAGGGAGCTTCTTTTTGCTGCTGTCAGTTTGAAGTGGCAGTAATTTATCAATAGCAGGCAGTGCCATTAGGTTACAAGCACCCAAGCAAACAAAGAAAGTGACAGTATAAAGAAGGATTGTCTGCAGGTTGCTACCTAGGTTATCAAGCGCGGCTAAGCTTAGGCCCATAAGCGCCAAGATCACGTAAATTAAACGCGAGGTAGAGCGGTTGATAAACTCTAGCGTTTGAATATTTGAAATAGAAAAAAGATACCCCACGACGAGTGGTGCAAATATAAAGATCATCCCTGTAAACATGCTTTCCCCATTGCATTTACTTCATATTACATATACTTAGCTTTTAACGGTTGCCTAGAAGCCGCTAGTGTTTATAACGTCGTTTAGCTTTGCATTAAAATCATGTTTACTCAAGTTGCTTAATTTATAAAGCACCTCTGCACCAGTCACATTCAGTTCAACTTCGTGCTCGTCGATGTTCTCGTCCTTGTTTCTGAACATCAATAGGTGGTTAGCAATTCTAGCGATATCCAGGTAAGACACTTCACGCTCTTCTTGTATATTGATGGTGTTGCTACACACATCAATAAAGTCGCTATCGAAACCCCAACGTCGTAAAACTAGCTTACTTGTCGCCGAACACTGACCTTGGAAGATTTGCAGGGCGATATCGTGGTTGAGGTAGTTACCGTTTTCGAGATAGAGGTGATATTCGCTGACTAAACAGAACAAACCTATGTCTGCTAATAACCCAACAAGCAATGATTTTTCATGTTCAAGATAGCGATATTCAATAGGGGAAAGCTCTTTGAATCCATTGGTCACGAGAACCATGGTCGCGCCAAGCTCTTTGGACACAGAAGCACTCTGGACCAAAAGTTGGTTACATTCGTTGCTAAGGTTTACTGAATGCTTGAGTTGCTCAATTGCTTGAGCTGTAACAATGTCGCGTACTCTCAATATACCGAGGCGAGAAACCGCTGTCACAATATCGACGCAAGTAATGTTGCGTCTGTTAAAGACGACAGAGTTAGCAACGCGAATCACAACGGCCGTGAGGCCCGGGTCCTCAAGTAAGCACTCGGCAACTTCGGCAATCCCGGTTGAATCGAGGGTACAAAGTTTCTGAATTTTGAGTACAACGTTAGGTATAGGAGGAAGTGTTATTTTTCCCGCTGAGATAGAATGACCAACTAATTGGGCAAACTCTGATTCTAGGCCCTTTAATAGAAGAGCTTTATTTTGTGGTAGCCAGAAAAACGATAAATGATTCATATAAAAAACAACAGCAGGTATGTCGTACTATTTTACAAGCCACGATGCTGAGAGGCAATACTGATCGGGCCACATAAGCTCCGAAAGTTTGAACCGATGTATCACCAAATGTCAGTATTCTACTCAAATTTGATAGTTTACTGTGAAGTCAATCATGAAATACTGGAATAGACAATTAATTGATGTGAACTAAGTCCAGACTTATTTTTCTTTTCGAAGTATCATTTATTTTAAAGGTGAGAGACGAAACATAATATTCACCTAAACAATAAAAAATAGATTAAAAATTTTTCGCATAAAAAGCTGCTTGTCTGGTGATCAACCTAATCGGGGTAATTTGATTAAGGATCAACGGATATGACCGAGACAGCATTTATTAATTACATGAATCAATTTGGTAAGCATCAAAAACGTTCTATGTTCGGAGGTATGGGCCTCTTTCAAAATGACGCCATGTTCGCTTTGTTGAGCGAAGGTTGTTTATTTATTAGAGGTGGAAAGTCATTAGATAAAAAACTGGCAGATCTTGATTGTGAAAAGTATCGTCATGTAAAAAAACAGACGACAGCAACCGTAAACTATTACGATATTACTGACTTGTTTACATGTGAACACCCTGATTTGGATAGCATTATTCGTACTTCAATCGATAATTCAATTCAGCAACGTAGCTTCAAAAAATCATCAGCTAGCCGTCGATTGAGAGATCTTCCGAACATGCAACTTACACTAGAGCGCATGGTTAAGAAGGCGGGTGTGGATGATGTTTCAATGTTTATGCAGCTAGGCGCACCTGAAGTGTTTAGTAAGGTGCGCAAAGCGTACGGCAATGATGTTGACCTAAAACTACTTTGGAAATTTGCGGGTGCAATTGATGGTATCCATTGGAAACTGTTACAAGAACCACGCAAGCAGCAATTATTAAAGAGCTGCCACTAAAGAAGTTGTTCCTATATGCTTAAGATTATTGTTAATAAATAAAAACCGAGGAATATCCTCGGTTTTTTTGTTTCTGTCTTAGCCTTGATTATTGGAAAGCTAAGTGCCCATTGAGAGCAATCTCTTCAAGTATTAGTACTTGAAACGAGCTGTGAACATTAGCTGATCACCGTAGAAGTCGTTGATACGAGCTTCTGCACCTAGAGAAAATAGCTCTGTAGAGTGGAAACGTGCGTAAACAGAACCAGTCCAATCATCATTGTCATCGATTGAAACGTAACCACCTTTACCACCCACTTCTAGTTGTGGACCAAGCCATTGGCGAACACCAACGTTTATTTCCATACCTATATCCGTCGAACTAGAGTTCTCAGGTTGAACGATGCGCGCTAGCATTTCACCTGTTAGATCTGCCCAGTTGTTTAATGGTGCGTGGAAACCAAGACCTACAGCTGAATCGTAATCGCCTTCAAATTCTGAATCGATACGTGCGATAGCGTGAGCATTCGGGTGAATTGACTTACTGAACGCGCCACCAAACGTTACTGGGCTAGCACCGATACGTGCTTCAAAGTAATCGTAGTTAAAGTTGCTCATTACTTGTGGTTGTTCATCAACAGCTAGTGCTTGGCTAGATGCCAGTAGCATAGCGGTAGTAAGTAGAATTTTGCGCATAACGACAGTAAACCTTTATTTGTGTTAATTCCTTTGGTTTGAGATAAATCAGGCAAACCATAAACATTGAGACAGTTTAATCTAACTCACGGAAAAGTAATCCATAAAAATGCCATTCATTTGTCAATTAACTAAAAAATGACCAAATCAAGGGTTACTCTGCAACTGAGATCTCATGTTTTAGATACAATTCATCAAAATGTAAGCGTTAATAAATAAAATCTCAGTGCTATGCTGTGCAAGCTAAAATGCGACTCGCCGAGATTAAATCTCTATTTGACCTAATTTAATCTTTGTTCGCTCAGCTTGAACGGCTATCCCTTGCTTTAATAGCTATCAGAAAAGTTTAGTCTGACCACTTGCTTCTAATCGTCATTACCACCCGTATGGGGCTGGGAGCTATTCGCCAAAACTTGTTCGTTTGTCTGCCATGGCGGTCAGTATGCGCTCGGTATCCAAAATGGAAGTCCAGTTTAGCAATTGCTTGTCGTTAGCAATGACATAGTCAGTCAACTGTTGAGTAATCGTGTCTCGGAGTTGATCACCCTGCCAAGGTTTAGATATATAGAAATCGAGTGCAGCGTTATTAATTGCCGTCACGGTATCTTCTAACCCTGCTTGCCCTGTGAGTAGCAGTTTACGTGTCGGTTTAGTGAAGTCGTGTTGGTTGAGTTCAATAAGGAAATCGATCCCTGTTTTGTCCGGCATGATGTGGTCACATAAAATTAAAGCGAGCTTAATACCATCTTGGCCCATCTCTTTGATTACTTGTTTGGCTTCATCGACCGATTCTGCACCTTCAACGATAAAGTTTTCTTCAAATACCGCCAAGTCTTGAAGCACACTGTTGAGAACTTCCGGTTCATCATCGACACATAAAATTAGGTACTTATTCATGAGGTGCTCCTTCTTGTTTGAATGGAAGCCAAACCTGCATGTCAGTATGGCTTCCTACCTCAGACTCCACCAAAATAAATCCTTGATGAGTCGAAACAATTTGTTGAGAGATGGATAATCCAATTCCTAAACCAAAGTTGCCTTCTTTTTTGGTCGTAAAATTTGGGTCGAAAATCGTATTGATATGTTCTTTGTCGATACCGTGGCCAGTGTCGGATATTTGCACAACCAAAAAAGAGTCATCCCCTTTTTTTTGCTGAGACGTTGTGATCGAGACTTTTCCTCTTTCTGAAAGTGCGTCGAGCGCATTGGAGATAAGGTTCGTCCACACCTGTTGCAGTGCGAGTGACTGACACAATAAAGGGGGGAGGTTGGTATCGTAGTGTTTTTCTAGCTCGTGAAATTTAAGCCTGTTTTCAAAAATAACTAGCGTATCTTCTAGCCCTTCGTGAATGTCCGCGTAGTGGCGAACCTCTTCATCTTCTCGGGCGTAGCTTTTTAGGCTTTTGACCATGTCGGCAATGCGTTTGCTGCACACTTGAATTGAGCGAATCGAGTTTCCAACATAGTGATAATGCTCTAAATCATTGAGCAGCTCTTTACCTGCGACAGGGGAGTCTTTCAAGGTCTCTAGAACCGTAGAATCTTGGCATAGGTTAAGCCTGACTGCTTTTTTGGCTAGCGCTCGATCATCGATCGTTGAGGTCAAATGTTTTACTAGCTGTCTTTCTTGAGCCGTCGATAGTGGCTTGGCCAACTTCGAATGCGCTAATACTTCGGTCCCTTTGTTTGACTCTGGGAGAGACGAGTTTTCGAGTATCTGATCGAGATGTTCAGATAAGGTTTCAATACTTCTCAATATTGCTGCGATAGGGTTGTTTAACTCATGAGCGACGCCCGCGACGAGTTGACCCAACATCGCCATCTTCTCTTTTTCTATTAGCTGTTGATGTGCGGATTCCAAAGATTCGAGCGTTTGTTGGAGCTTAATCTTATTGGTGATGCTTCTTTGCAAGCGTCGGTTAAAGTGACGAAGCAATAAATTAGTAAACAGCGGTAACAGAGTGCTGTTTGAGTGCATAACCTGAGCAAAACTGTCTTTATCAAGCTTAATCACTCGTGTTTGAGTCAGAGTTATCGCGGTAGAAAACGAAGGCTCACCAGTCACGAAGGACATCCCACCGACAATGTTCCCTTTGGAGTGACGTACTACTTCTCGCTGTTGCCCTAATTCATCTTTCTTGTAGAGTGCAGCTTCACCCTCAATGAGCAACCACAGAAAGCGATTGTCTTCGCCCTCAACCGTCAGTAAATGCTCTGGTGAATAATCACGAATTGCTTTGGTTTTATCGTCTTTAGAGAAGACATCTTGCAGGGCACTAACTACGCGCTCAGCTAGAGCATTATCAGAAAGCTGGTGGTAGTCGTGAATGAACCCCGATTGGAAAGAGTGAATCTTTTGTTCAATGTGCGCTCTGAGTAAGCGCTGTTGATCCAATGCATCACTGTAAGAGAGCAGGTTTTCTGAGTCGTATTGGATAACAAAAGAAGTCAGCTCTTTTTGCGCTGATTTGAATAGAACCTGATCTTGAACCGGTTTGGTTAGACAGTGATTGAGTCGACCTTCATTGACAGCGGTTAGAATGGATTGAATGTCTGACGAGGCGCTGACTAATATCGTTCTTGCGGTATTACTATGGGGCAGCTGTTCAAGTTCAATAAGAAATTGCACGCCATTAAATTCAGAATGATGATGAGTGATCACCAAGGCAACGGTTTGGTTGTGATCATGGATATCTTCTAATGCGTGATGTGCGTCTTCTATGTTCTCGGCAGTATAAATATCGAATACAGAAGCCAACGGAGCCAGCTCCAAATGTATTCTTTCAATGCTAACCGGATTATTGTCCAAACAGATAACAGCGTATTGATTCACAGCTCAACCTTAATAGTAGCGACGCTTCTAGCCTAGCAAGAACCGACGAATAAGGATGAGAGCTAACCGTTAATTTATTGAGGCAATCGAAGTATCGAGCAATAGACTGATTTAACTCAATGTTTCTTGTTTGCTACTGATGGGTTAGACTAAAAAAAACAGACACGTGTAGAAAGAGAACTCATGGAACAGTTAAGAAAAATTGGCGCAATCGGCGGAGCAATCTCATTGGCACTTTGTTGGCCACTAGCGGTTGGGCAAATTGGACAAAACGCGATTACTGATGGCGTTGCAAAGCTTAACAATTCAAGCATTCAAGCTGAGATCGTGGAATACGATAGAGGTTATTTATCTTCTAATGTTAAAACACGTTTAACGGTGACGGATGAAAATCTCAAAGAGCAACTCGCGCTTGATGGGATTCCGAGTGAGTTTGTTATCAACAGCGCGGTTAGCCATGGTCTAGTCAGCCTAGGTGCGCTGTCGACATTTGAAAATGCAGATATTCTTCCTCTGACTCTTACTACCAGCACCGAGTTAAACGGCAACACTGATTTTAATTTCGAGTTGAGTCAGTTTAATTATCAAGGTTCTGATGATAATGGTACCTCAGTCTCTATCACGAAATCGAACCTGTCTGGCCATGCCACTGTATTAGGGCAAGTCGATTACAAGCTTACGGTTCCTTCTGTACAAATTGATTTTGAAACCGGTGAAGAAGTGACACTGTCGAACCTGACGGGTGTTGGTTCTGGCCAGCAAGCAAAAGGCTATTGGTTAGGCTCACAGAATCTTACTATCGATAGCTTCCTAGTTGCGGATTCGGCTATGCAGCCATTCATGACTATCGAAAATTCAAAGTACGATTTTGAATCTCACCTTGATGAAGCGACTAAACGTCTGCGCAGTAATCTCAAGTTGGATATCGCCAATATCGAGACCAACGAAGGTCAAGTGAATAACTTAAACGTCGATTTCGAAATGGCGAAACTGGACAGTGAATCGTTTGAGAAGATCTTTGAAATATACCAATCAAATCCGGTTCTGACTCAAGATGATGTTGCAGAGATCATTCCATTCATCGATATCCTGTTTGCTAAAGGGTTTGACCTTTCAATGAATAATATGTCTCTACAGCTAGGTCAGGGTGAATTTGACTCTAAATGGTTGCTGAGCGTACCCGAAGGAACTGAAAACATCAGTAGTAATCCTTCTATGATTGTTCCTGCATTAACGGGTAATATTCACTCGAGTTTCTCAAATGGACTTGTCGAGGAGTGCCCATTCATCCGTGAAGGTATAGATGAATTGATCGTAATGGAGATGATCAAGCAAACAGAAAGTGGTTATGAAATCAGCGCTGACATAGCAAACGGAAATCTAGTGTTTGAAAATGGACAAGAAATTCCATTAATTGCGCTACTTATGCCGGTTTTTGTTCAATAAAAAGAACAGGCCTGAATACTGGTAGGGTGTTTTAACGAGTTAAGTTAAACATTTTGTACGGTACGAAACAAAAGAGGTCTTAAGACCTCTTTTGTGGTTTTTATGTTGGGGAAAACATGGTATTACTTGCTTAGTTATTATTTAGCAGGAGCAATTACCCCCATGGAACTTACATTAGATAACGTCTTTAACTTTAGTGCTGGTCCAGCGGCACTGCCTAAACCAGTAATGAAACAAGCACAAGCTGATTTCATTGATTGGAATGGTTTGGGTACTTCCGTTATGGAAATCAGCCATCGAAGCAAAGAGTTTATTAAAGTTGCCGACGAATCTGAGCAAGACCTACGTGATCTTTTGAATATCCCAGACAACTACAAAGTTCTTTTTTGTCAGGGGGGCGCTCGTGCTCAATTCGCTGCTGTGCCTCTAAACCTTCTGGGTGACGCAAAGACTGCGACTTATATTGATGCGGGTTACTGGGCAGAAAGCGCAGTGACAGAAGCAAGTAAGTACTGTGAAATCGATGTATTCAACGCGAAAACATCAATTGATGGTAAAGCGGCGGTTGTACCAGCTAAAGATTGGAAAATCGATCCGAAAGCAGCTTACGTGCACTTCTGCCCAAATGAAACTATAGATGGCATTGAGATCAGCGAGCTACCGCAAACTGATAAACCAATCGTTGCCGACATGTCATCAAATATATTGTCTCGTCAAATCGATGTTTCTCAGTACGGCGTTATCTACGCGGGCGCTCAAAAGAATATTGGTCCTGCGGGTATCTGCATTGCTATCGTTCGTGATGATCTACTCGATCTTGCAAACGATGTGCTACCGAGTATTCTTAACTACAAAGTGCTTGCTGAAAAAGACTCAATGTTTAACACGCCACCAACGTATGCTTGGTACTTATCGGGCCTTGTATTTAAATGGCTGAAAGCTGAAGGTGGTGTTGAAGCAATGGAGCGCGTCAATCAAGAAAAAGCGGCGCTACTTTACAACGCGATTGATGATTCTGCTTTCTACAGAAACGATGTTCACACAGCAAACCGCTCAAGAATGAATGTGCCATTTCAATTGGCGAAACCAGAACTGGATAGCAAGTTCCTTGAGCTAGCTGACGCTGCAGGCCTTAAATCACTTAAAGGTCACCGCGCTGTTGGCGGTATGAGAGCTTCGTTATACAACGCAATGACACTAGAAGGTGTTCAAGCATTGGTGAGCTTTATGAAAGAGTTTGAAGAAAAATACGCTTAGTAAGCGAACTTCAATATTCACAATTCGAAAGAGGAGCTTGATGCTCCTCTTTTTCTATTTCTTTGAAGCGGTAAGCCTGCCTTCTTAGCTTCTAACTAGGCTCTTGTACGACAAGTTATTACAAAGTAGAAAGTAACACTTCACTTGTTTTATTAAGCCCCATCACTGCTCGTATCTCACCATTAGCACTTACACTCTCCGTTGACCATTAACACGAAACTGCTGTGGGGTAACATCAAAATAGGCCTTGAAAGCTTTGATGTATGAAGAGTCGTTCTGATAACCCACTTTGTCGGCAATATTTTGAATTGAGAGTTCTTCATCCAATAAAGACAGCGAGTAAATCAGTCGTATTTGCTGTCGCCATAATTGAAACGACGTATTGAATTCTTTTGAGAATAACCGCGATAACGTGCGCTCTGATGCGCCTACTTTCTTCCCCCATTCACTGAGCGACCAATCTAATGCTGGAATATCTGTAAGCGCTTCAAATATTAGTTTTAAGCGTCTGTCTTCGGGTAATAATAGTTGAAAGGTCTGTACATTACCTTTCATGATTTGGTCATGTAAAACCGCGAGCAAACGTGATACTTCCTCATCACTTTTGTGTCCTTCACACTGCCTTCGGAGCTCTTGTAACAGTTCATTTAAGAACGGCGTGAGCGTAATGGTTCGCACTTGAGGATCATAGGTCGTGCCAAAATCAGGATTGATATAAATGCCGACAAACGTCGTATGACTAAGTGCGATAGATTCATGTGGGATACTGGCAGGAACAAACAAGGCTGAGGTGTGTGGCACAAGGTGTTGGTAGTGTTCGGTTTTGGTTTGCAACAGCCCTTTGATGGGAAAGATAACTTGATGCCATGTGTGCTGATGCGTTTTGTCAATATACCCTTTGGGCATGTCGATGGTCTTCACCAATGCAGGTGAATGGAAACTGGTAGCCATCATTTCATTTGAACTCATGACATCGGATTGAGAATCAATTTGGCGGGTTAGCATTGTTAACTGTCCTTACATCCCTACCCTGACACAGGTTCACTAGGCTATCATGTTGGGAAACGTGAATGAAGCCGCGAAAGAAAATGTATGCGATATCAAGTTGGAATATCCAAAGAAAACGGCATGTTTAAGCAAGCGGCAACGTTAATCAAACGATAGATCAAGCGATAAAGTTCAGCAGACAAGTTACGGTTAAAAGGGAAGGGATATGAAAAAGTTAGGCGTAGTGAATAGTGTATTAACAGGCAAGACTGTGGACTTTGCACACGGATCAAAAAGTGCCATTAACAAACAAGTTGTGCCTAGTCGTCAACATGCCACAGAGCTTGGCTTTACAAATGACGAGCAAGGCGATCCTCGTTTCCATGGTGGTATTCAAAAAGCCCTTCATATTTATCCAAGTGAACACTACCTAGCTTGGCAACGCGAGCTAGGCGACAAATCGATTTTCCAAGCTGCAGGCGCATTTGGCGAGAACCTCAGCTCAAGTGGTATAACTGAAGCGTCAATTTGTTTGAAAGATAAGATTCGCATTGGTTCAACAGTGTTGGAAGTCTCACAGGGACGTATGCCTTGTTGGAAGTTGAACGTAAGATTCGAGCAAAATGATATGGCAAGAAGACTGCAAGATACTCTTCGTACTGGTTGGTACTTTCGAGTATTGGAACACGGGAATATTGGAGCTGGTGACGAGATTATTTTGTGCGAAAGACCTTATCCTGACTGGTCTCTAGCTCGAATCATGGGAGCGGTCTTCACTGGTTGTCTCGACAAAAGAGAGTTAAGCCAATTAGCTGATTTGCCGTTAGTTGAATCCTGGGGAAAGCTTGTTGAACGACGTTTGGAAACGGGTGAGGTTGAAGATTGGGAAATGCGATTAGTTGGGCCAACATTGGTCAACTAATTCAATAGCACCAAATGAGATGAATGCCGCTTTTGCGGTATTTTTTTTGCCTAGGCAATACTTAAGGGTATGATATGTTGTCACGTTGTCCTATTTCTTCATGGTTTTTTGCTATATAACGTATCGCCAAAAAATAACAACTAGCAAGTGATCGCGTAATGATGAGGTTGGTTTGTGTTCGAATAATTAAGTTTGACCCTGATGTTTTTTTACCTATTGGAGTGATGTGTGAGACTACTGAGTATCTTGCCGGCGTTTTTTCCGATGTTTACTTGTGCCTCTACACTCGAAATATGGGCGGGTATCAACTATGAAACCGCCGACTATGTCAAAGAACATATTGAGTCGATGACCGAGCATTACGTTGAAATTCGCCCATTCAACGTCAACAGTATTCGTTCAGAGCTTCTTGTTGCAGATCCTAGGGATAATATCTTCCCAGATGCTATTTGGGTGCCTTCCGATTTCCTAGGGTTAAGTGAATATATCGATCTTGCTACCCTCCCTGAAAATTGGGTTAATACCTCACGCTATGAGAAGAAAGCGCTTGATGCAGTGCTTATCGACGGTGAGCTTAAAGCGCTGCCTGTTGGTATTGGTAATCAGATAGTGTTGTATTCAAATAAACCACAATCTCAAGTCATTACTTGGGAGTCGTTAATCCAACGTTCTGCAGATACGAAGCAGGTAAGCCTTCTTTTCCCTAATCCAAATATGTACTTCTATTTGGCATTTTATCAGCTATTTTCAAAAAATTTGCTTTCAGCGCAGAATGTCAATGGCAAAGGTTTGGTCTCGGTTTTTGAGTTTATCGAGATGCTTGAAAAGACAAATACTATTGAACGATCTTGTGATGAAGTATGCGCTAGGCAGCAATTTATTAATGGTGAAGTTGAGTTTCTAATTGATGGAGATTGGGCGTTTAGTGAACTTGATTCGGCTTTTGGTGAGGCTTTACACGTGAATTCATTGCCGACGTATCAAGGAAGATCTATGTCCTCTTTTAGTGGCGCGAAAGTGTTCGCTATCACCAAAAAAGGTATGGAAAATCCAGAGAAAAGAGAGGCATTGAAGGAGGTGGTTGAATACTTACAATCGAATCGCTTCACCTACTTAGCTCACTCAAATGCAATGATCTCTCCATTTTACGAAGTGAATCAACGTCGAGTAAAAGAGGGGAATCACACCTTTTCCAATATGTACGATGAGTTTCAGTCGTCGCAAATGATGTCGAGTGATTACCGAATGGCGATTGTATGGGAAGCGTCTGCAAGGGCATATGAGCGATTCAAGTCAGGTATGCCAAAGGGAGAGTTGCATAAGTTCTATGATGAATTCGTGCTCTATTACTCGGCGACGATGAGGTCCGGCAATTGAAACTTTCTCTAAAGTACACCATGGGGTTAGTACTACTTGCTTGTTCATTGCTTCCTGTTTATGTCGCTGGACAGCTTATATTGAATCAACAAAGCCAAAGCTCTCTAGAGCAAAAAGAAATCAAGTTGGCCAATTCGACTATCGGTATTGAGCAAACGGTATTTGACAAAGTTAATCTCATCGCAAGCCTTACACAATGGTATTCGCAGGATCGCTCTTTGATTAAGGCGGGAGGGAATATCTTTTTCTCGAGCGTAGTCTGGGACAAGATGGATAGTTTTAATTCGTTGGCTGATAGCGTGTCAGCCACGTACATACTGGATCGTTACTGGAAACCTATTTATGACAGCAAGGGCAGTTTGTATCACTTTGAGAAAAGTCAGTTACTCGAAGATTTGAAGCAGCCGCTTTTAACCTATAAGCAAGGAAAGCTGTTTCACACTGAATTTACTGAACCTGAGTTAGTGGATGATGCCAGTGCAGGCATTGCGTTTGTTGCTCCCATTTTGCCTTATCGGCTTATTGAAGGTTCTAGTTATACACCGCAAGGTTATTTGGTTGTACTGATGGGTTACGACCGGTTGGAGTCCAAAGTCACCCCCTTCCTATATGAGAATGAGTCGGTCGAGTTTAATCACGTTCCTCACTCTGGTTTAGAACGCACTAATGCAGAGAACACTGCGTCTGAAACGAAGCTCGTTTCAATAGGCAACGACTTGTTTTCAGCACCTTTAAGGCTCTCGATAAAACATAATGTTTCTGACAGTGCTCGATTGTTAGAAATGCAGCAATCAGAGGCGGTGTTTGTCAAAATTCTATTCGCAACATTAGCCATTGCTATTGTGTGTGCTCTGCTTTTAAGTCGTTTGTTCTCACAACAGTTGAACTTGCTAACAGAGTCGGTTGGGTCATATTCGAGTAATAAGTTGCCTAATCATAAACTAGAAGAGCATCGTTTTACGGAATTCTTCACTCTCAGCAGTTTATTAGGAAAAATGTGGGCTCGAATACAGCATCAACTCAGTGAATTAACGGTACGAAATGAGCAGTTAATTTCTGCTAACTATCAGATTGCCGAGAGTAATAACAAGCTAGAAAATTTCAATATACAGTTAGAGAAAACGGTAGAAGAGAAAACCAGCAGCCTAGCGTATTCATTAGCCCGTGAAGAATCACATAAGCATCGAATTCTCAAGATTGTTCAGTTTGCTTCGATGAGAAAAAGTATTGAATATCGCCTAATTCCAGAGCTGGTTAATGTACAACTTGTATCGATATTGCCTAACTGTTGTATGCAGTTCAGTTTTAGTGATAAGCCCGAGAGCAGCAAAGCGCTATTGGATTCTAAAGCGCTGTTGGGTTCTAAAGTGCTCTTGGATTCTAAAGTATTGGTGGATTCTAAAGGCGCCACTATTGGCTACTTTGTTTCTAAAGAGTTTGATCGTCTGAGCGAAGAAGACGTATTAATTTTCGATTTGTACCAAAAACAGTTAGCCGGTTGGATAGAGCTAGAAAACATCACTCGAGTTAACATGCAGACAGGCTGCTATAACCGAAAAGCGTTTAACGAAGATTTTGAGTTTAGTAAGCGGTGTGTCGTCAACAACCGAGATACACTGTCTTTATTTATTATTGATATCAACGGATTGAAAAATACGAATGACGTCTACGGGCATGAGGTCGGAGATCAGTTGATACAGTGTAGTGTGGAAGTTATTCGTAAGCGACTGGATAGTATGAGTAATTTGTACCGTTTAGGAGGAGACGAGTTTGGGATCCTCACTTTAAGCGGTCACGGTCAAGAACTTCAAAGTGCAGGTTCATTGGTGCAGTGTCTGTATGCGGACCAAGAAGGACAAGTTATTGAAGCTAAAGCTGGTATCTCTATTCCGGTTCGATTTTCTATCGGGTCTTCGTGCAGCGAATCTACCGATCTCGATAATCTGTTCGCTGTCGCCGATGAGGATATGTATAAACAGAAACGCCATTATTATCAGTCTTTGCTTTCGACAGACAAATAACAATGAATAGAGAAAGAGGAGCATGATGCACCTCTTTTTTCATATATCTAACTCTATATTGCTCTTCTGCCACCGATTCGCCATGTAGCAGCCACTACAGCCAGAAATCCTTTAAAGGCATGTCATCGCTGTAGTGATGAGCAATCTGCGCTTGGAGTAGCTCTGCGGTTGCAATGGCATCCACTAGTGCGTGGTGTGGCGTGTAGTCCGGTAAGTGGTATCGACGACGACTTTGCCCAAGTCTTACTGATGCCGGCTTCTTGCCTTTGAGTTTATTCCACAAGCCACCGGCCAATTTATGCTGAATTTGAGATTCTATTTCTAGTGTATCTAATACTGGAAACTCAATGCCTTCGCCTAGCCTTACTTTTAACGCGTTGTCCAAGAAATCACGCTCAATTCGACGGTAATGAACAACTGGAATGTGGCCTGCCATTGCCCCCAAAATATCTTCAAGCACTTCATTTAAATCTGGAGCATCAATAATGTCATTGTGAGTAATGCCATGGATGACGACTGATTCTTCTTCTAGTTTTTGTTTAGGCCTAAGTGTCCAGTGTCTTGCCTGTCGTAGATAAATACGATTGAGCGTAAACGGGACTAACCCAATGGTAATGATGCCATCTTTAACAGGGTTTAAGCCTGTGGTTTCAAAGTCCACTGCTAAAAAGGTCACTTCAGAAAGTGGTGTATCTGGAGCCGGAAGTGGCTCACTATAAAATTTCTGCAAACGCTCATCTTTTGAACGCTCTAGCTTTTGCGCAAACTTAAAAGGCCAGTCCACCGCAGGAGTTCTAAATAATTTACTCATAGTCCCTACTTAAACTTATTGCTAGCTTGATAACGGAACTTAAGGAAGTTTTGCGCGTTGCTAAGAATTTGGAATGCGTCCTTCAAGTTACGACGTTCAAAATCTGAAAGGTTTTCGGGTTCAATGTTGTTATCAGGCTCGATGTTATTGTCAACATCGTGTGCTTGATGACGAATACGAACTAGAGAGATAAACTCCATGGCGTCTTTCAAGTCTTGTGCTCTACCTTTTGGCAAAATACCGGCGTCGATAATGTCATCCAAACGTTCAAATGAGTTCTTTGAACGAGAAGCCACCGCTAAAGAGTGAACACGAATTAAGTCTGCGAGTGGCGCGGTGCCACGACGTTTAAGGTTGATCGAGTTGTTGTGACGGCCATCTTTCTCCATTACGAAATCTTTGAAGAAACCCAGAGGCGGTGTGCGGTTGAGCGCGTTACGAGCAAGACACGCTAAGAAGCGATTATTCTTACGTGCACGTCTTACGATGAAGCTGTTCAATTGCTCAGCCCATTTTAAGCGGCCATACACGCCATCTAAATCAAAGAAGATGGAAGCATTTAGTAGTGCTTTCGGGTTCGGATCATCAATCCAATCGGCAAAGCACTCTTCCCATTGGCGACGTGTCATGCGCCAAGTAGGGTTTGTCGCCATGATGTCGCCAGTACAGTAAACGTAACCACATTGATCTAAACCGTCACAGATAAAAGTGGAAAGCTCTTCAAAGTATTTACCATGCTTTTTCTCGTCGTACGTATCGTCAAGAATGATGGCATTATCTTGGTCTGTGACTAGCAGCTGTTCGTCACGGCCCATAGAGCCGAGTGCAAGGAAACAATAAGGAATGGGCGCTTTACCCAGTTTCTCTTCACCTAACTCGATAATACGTTGTTTAAAGCTACGGCCAATTACTGACATAGCGGTACCAACCATATGTGCGTTGGCGTCTTCGTTGACTAGACGAACAAAGCTGTCTTTTACTTGTTCTGAGAGCACTTTGAGATCTTCAATACTCTGCTGTTGGAAGATACTGCTTACCAATAATAGGGAGTTTTGAGATTCGTAACGCACGATATCAGTTGCTTCGATTATACCGATTGGCTTCTTGTCTTTTAGTACTGGTAGGTGATGCACGTTGTAGCGAAGCATAGTCATCATTGCTTCGTATACATAGGCGTTATGGTCTAGCGAGATAACCTCGGCTGTCATTACGCTTGATACTTCATCGGATGGGTCGAGGCCTTCTGCGAGAACGCGTGTACACAAGTCTCGGTCCGTGATAATGCCGATAACAGGCGTTGAGTCGTCTTCATCGTCTTCAACAATATCTGGGTCAATAATGAGCAGTGAAGAGACGTTGTCTTCGGCCATCATGGTGGCAGCTTGCTGAATCGTGCGCGTTTTTTCGATCATCGGTGCTTCACTGGTGAGCAGTGTTTTCACCTTAGAGGTCGTTAAATCATTAGCGTCGTTGCTGTCTGAATTAGCTTGACGAAGGCGGGCGTTGTCTTCGACTTCAACGAAGTCGGCAAAAGAGTCATAGTTGTCATAGAGTTCTTGGAAGATTGGCTCAGGAATGCAATAGAGTAGGGTATCTTCGGTCGCTTTCACTGGAAAACGAACCTTGTTGTTGGTCAGCAAGCCCATTTGGCCGAACAAGTGCCCTTCATCAAGGCGGTTATAGAGTTCGCCTTTACGACGATAAACTTCTACTTCACCGCTTCGAACGATATAGAGATCATGAATTTGGTCACCAAAGTGAATGATAGGTGTATCTTGGCGGTAATAAGAAATTTCTACGCTACTGGTCACTTTCATCAAGGCCTCCTCAGGGAGTTCTGTGAAAGGTGGGTATTGTGCCAGAAAGTTCTGAATCTCTAATAACTCAGCATCCATAATGATCATCCATTAGTTTGTATGATTTCATGGTACAACATTTGATAATAATTTGCCGTGACAAATCAATCTGTGAGCTAAAACCTTTTTAAAGTCTTATGGATAGACTAATCTTTCAGTTAATGGAGTGATTGCTTAAGGATAATAGGAATGTCGAAGTGGAAGCTTAGTTTGGTATCTGCAGTTTTTATGTTTTCTCCAAATTTGTGGGCAGAAACTCATAGTGTGGATATTCTTGATTATGACCATATATACGCCACCGCGCATTCGGGCAGTTTAAATGAAGATGCCGGCAGTAATAACAATGCTTCGTCATATGGGTTGGGTGTGAGTTACGCCATGACTGACGACTGGTTGTTGCTAGGTGACTACAGTGCACGTTTCATCCACCCGGATGAAACGACAACTCGAATTGATACGCTTATGCCGGGTGTTGGTTATCGATATAGTATTAAAAAAGATTTAGATGTGGTGGCTTACTACCTGCTTGGTATTACTAAGGGTAAGGTTGAAGATAATGATACCAACCGAACTGAATCTTCGGACACTGAGTTCATCCAAGGGATAAAAGCCGAACTTAACTATGGATTTGCGAAACGTTGGATTGCAAACGGCAGTGTGCAAGTGAATCGCAGTGACCTGTTTGATGAAGAAATTTACCACGTGGGTTTACGTTATCTAGTGACCAATAAGTTTGCGATTGGTGGCTCTTATCAACACCGAGACGGTGAAGGTAAGATTCGCAGTGAACGCACCAATGAGCTTGGAGTGGAGTTTGTTCTAGAGTATTAGTCAACGATATGAAGACTAAGTGTTTGATACACAAAATAAGTGATTCATACATCAAAACTCAGACGTAAAAAAGCCAGCGTAACTGCTGGCTTTTTGATATCTATACGTCTTCAAGTACAGGTTTATGCTTTATGATTAAAGAACCGCAGCGATACCTTTACACAGAGGACCCATGTTTGACTTAGTCATACCAGCAACACTAATACGGCCAGAGCCAACAATGTAGATAGCGAATTCGTCTTTCAGGCGAGTTACTTGCTCTTTGCTTAGGCCAGAGAACGAGAACATGCCGTTTTGGCGTTCGATGAATGTGAAGTCTGCATCAACACCTTCAGATTTCAGTGTTGTTACGAACAGCTCACGCATCTCTTGGATACGATCACGCATTTCTGCTACTTCCGCTTCCCATTCAGCACGTAGATCAGCATCACCAAGGATGTGAGTTACTACAGCACTACCGTGCGCTGGTGGGTTAGAGTAGATAGAGCGAATGATGCTCTTAACTTGAGAGAACGCTGTCGTTGCTACGTCTGCAGATTCAGCAACAAGAGTGAATGCACCTACGCGTTCGTTGTACAAGCCGAAGTTCTTAGAGAATGAGCTAGCAACAAGGATCTCCTTGTTGTATTGAGCAAAAATACGTAAGCCAGCCGCATCTTCTTCAACGCCTTTTGCAAAACCTTGGTAAGCAAAATCGAATAGAGGAAGCAGTTTCTTCTCTGCAACTAGTTTAGCCAGTACTTCCCACTCTTCAGTTGTTGGGTCGATACCTGTTGGGTTATGACAGCAGCCGTGAAGAAGAACGATATCGCCAGCAGAAGCTTTCTCTAGGTCAGCAACCATGCCTGCGAAATCTTTGTCTTTTGTTTCAGCGTTGTAGTAGCTGTATTGAGCGGTTTCGATACCTGCCGCAGCGAAAACGCCGTTGTGGTTAGCCCAAGTTGGGTTACTGATCCAGATTTTCACGTCGCCCAGTTGGCGCTTGATGAATTCACCTGCTACGCGAAGTGCACCCGTACCACCTGGAGCTTGTGCTGTTTTAGCACGCTGAGACGTTACGATTTCTGCATCTGAACCGAAAAGAAGTTTCTGAACGGCTAGACCGTATTCAGCCGTGCCTTCAATTGTTAGGTAAGATTTGGTTTTTTCGTTTTCAAGAAGTGCAGCTTCTGCTTTCTTTACTGTTTTAAGTACAGGCGTTTGACCATCTTCATTTTTGTAGATGCCAACACCAAGGTTGATTTTCTCTGCGCGAGAGTCTTTTTTAAACTCTTCAGTAAGGCCGAGGATAGGGTCGGCGGGAGCAGCTAACACTTTTTCAAACATAATCTTCATCCATGTCAATTGAGAGGGGATAGTATCTACTGGTAGTTATACCTGTATGGAATTTTTAAGACAATACGAAGTGAACAGAAAGACCAAAAAAAATCCATTTCAATCAGATTTATTGACTAAAGAGGGTATTTGATAACAAAACACCCTACGGGTTAACCTATAGGGTGTAAGAAGTTAGTGATTTTTGAATAGATTATGCTGGTTGAGCAATGAAGCTCTCGCGTTCAAGTTCACTTGGGATGTTTTTGCCATCTTTATAGGTCGCTGCAATCTCGACAAACCGCTGTTCAACAGTAAGAAATGCTTGAACAACTTGCGGATCAAAATGCGTCCCATTGCCCTCCAAGATAATCTGTTTAGCTTGCTCGTGAGTAAAGGCTGGCTTGTACACGCGCTTCGATATGAGCGCATCATAAACATCTGCTAATGCCATTAATCGGCCAGATAACGGGATTTCTTCACCGGACAACTGATTTGGATAGCCGCTGCCATTCCATTTCTCATGATGCGTCAGTGATATCTCTTTCGCGACTTTTAAGAATGAGCAGCTTCCCAACTGCTTTTCTGCAATAGACAGGGCTTCAGCACCAATTGCAGGGTGACCTTTCATTATTTCAAATTCTTCATCGGTTAATTTACCGGGTTTTAGTAAAACCTTGTCAGGAATACCTACCTTGCCGACGTCATGTAGGGGAGCCGATTTATAAAGTAATTCGATATAATTCGGAGTTAACAAATTAGCGTGTGTTTCCGACCTGCTAAGCTCTTGTGCCAGTACCTTTACGTACTCTTGAGTTCTCAGAATGTGAGCACCCGTTTCATTATCTCGAGACTCTGCAAGCGCCGACAAGCTAACAATCGCAACATCACGTGTGGTTTTTACTTCGTTCTGCGCGGTTTCAAGGCTATCTAGCATGATGTTAGTCATGGATGCCATAGAACCTAGCTCGTTGTAGCCGAAAATCGGTAGACGAATGCCTGGTTCACCTTGGGTAACTTTATTCAAGGCGCACTCTTGGCTAAGGAGAATACGTTTAATCAACTTGTTCCAAAGTGTCATTATGGTTATCGCGTATCCACCAAGTACTAGCGCTAAATAGATGAACTCTTTAATCACGCTGACTTTGCCGGTGCCATCTAACAAGCGTTCAGGGTTGTTCTCCAGCCAAAAAATATCTTTAACAGCCACCATCGTCAGCATAGTGGTCAGTGTGATTAGAAGTACGATGACTAAACCGATCATCTGATTCACTAATGAACTTCGCTCTCCTACTAGTTGGAAGTCAAATTGCCCAGATTTTTCCATCTTGTCTATCTGATTCAATTTGGCTTTCAGTTGCAGAATGCTTCCCGTAAAAAAGCCGAACAACGTCATTCCGAAGACCACTTTTAAATTACTATCGATAGTGAAGTCGTAACTCAAGTTGTAATAAAGAGCGAAAGGGACGCTTACTACAAAAAACAACAGGGAATCGAGTTGTGCAAACCGACCTTGTTTAACCAAAGTGTGGTGTGCAAACAGGAAATGGCGCACAAGCCAAACCAAGGCAAAAACGATGCTCACTTGAGTGAATATTTCTAGGGTCGTTAAGGTGTCGAGCATAGGGCATACTCGACTGCAATAGGTGCCAAAAAGTACGCCAGCGATAACGTACAGTTGAGTTGTTAGCGACTGATTATAGTTTGATGTATCCATCGATAAGCCTTTATTCGTTTTCGTTTCTGATCTACATAATGCTTATTAGATTCACGAGTTTTAAGCACGCATACTTGCTGTGAAATACGCATTGCCTGTATTGAAATATAAATAACTTGAATGACTTGCGTAAATAAGACCGGAAATTCTATCGATAGCTTTCGTTGATTGATACAAGAAATTGATGTGTGTAAGTGATTTGTTAACTAAGTGGGGATTATTACAGCATTACTATGAGTATACGTTAATAGCCTCGATAGAGAGTCGAGGCTATTCTGTGGTCGATCTTGGCTTGCTCTTGAAGAACAGCGAAAGCCGTTACGTTTAATTGTGTATTATTTTTTTAGATTGATCTCAGCTTCAATAGAACTGGTTTCAATATCAGGATGAGACGCCAGTTTGTCAGTTGCCCACTGGTTTAAGTGCTTAAGAATTGCAGACACCGCGTGTTTCTCTGTCGGCGCTTGATCTTGCTCTACGTCGATCTTCTGCTTTGGATGCGAACCTGTTGCATCTTCAGCGATATGAAGCCAGTCTGGGTGCCAGTAATATGGCTGGCCACTCGGTGTCGTCCAACTGTGAACACCGTTTGACTCTCCTTTATAACTTAATTGGTCTGCTTTTATTCTTGTCATTGTTATCTCGCATGTTTTTTGGGTTACATCAAATGATTGAGGCTTAGAGCGAACTTGGCTCTCGCCCTGATTACAAACTTAGCAAAGCTTACAAAGTTATCTGTGAACCAATTCACACAATTATAGAAATCAGGGGTAATCATATGGATAGCAGCAATAGTTGTTAACGTTAGTGATAAAATCTCCGGCTTATTAGAATTTATCTAGGTAGTACAGTTAGATGGCGCGTTATGAAGAGCTTGCAAAGGACATTCGAACTCAGATTGCTAACAACACTTGGCGGTCCGGGGAGAAGATCCCTTCTGTGCGCATGAGTTGTCGAAATTACAACGTCAGTAATAGTACTGTTCTACAAGCCTATCAATTGTTAGAAAGTGAAGGTTGGATTATCGCCAAGCCTCAATCTGGCTATTTTGTCGCGCCCAGAATGGATGATATGGATTACCTATTAACGCCAGAGCGTGAGAAGAAAGCGATCAATGACCGCTTGTTTGATTTCTTAAAATCGAGTTCCGCAGAAGGTGTAATACCTTTTGGCTCAGCCTTCCCAGATCCTGACCTTTTTCCTTTGCCTACCTTGACCCGAAACCTCGCGAGTGCAGGAAGAAAGATGACGGGAGCGAGTGTCATTAATAATTTACCGCCGGGCAGTGAGTCACTCAGAAGGCAAATTGCCCAACGTTATTTGCAGCAGGGTATTACGGTGAATCATCAAGACATCGTGATTACTTCAGGTGCGATGGAAGCGCTCAACTTGAGCCTACAAACGGTCACCAATTCAGGTGACAACGTTGTGATTGAATCTCCAGCTTTCTATGGCGCTTTACAGGCCGTAGAGAGGTTGGGGCTCAATCCGATTGAAGTGGATGTTTGTCCAATCAATGGATTGAATATTGATCAGTTTGAAAGCGCACTACAAAACCAAGAGGTAAAAGCGTGTTGGCTGATGACGACTTTTCAAAACCCGACAGGGACAAGTTTGTCTGAAGAGGCAAAGCGCCGTGTGGTTGAGATTGCAGAACAACACGAAACCTACATTATTGAAGATGACGTATATGGTGACCTCTACTTCGAGGGTCATAAACCCAAACCGCTAAAAGCCTTCGATAAGACCGATTCTGTTCTGCTTTGTGGTTCGTACTCAAAAAGTCTGTGTCCGGGTTATCGGGTCGGCTGGGTTGTGAACACGCGTTTCAATGATGCCATTCAAAAGCTTCAGCTTCTTTCTACACTGTCGAGTAGCGCGCCTGTTCAGCTCGGAGTCGCACACTTTCTGACGCATGAAAGCTACGATAACCACCTTCGTAAACTGCGCAAAAACCTGTTGCTAAGAAAAGAGAGTTTTATCAGCGTGATCAGGCAATACTTTCCACATTCTATCCAAATTGAAGAGCCCACTGGCGGCTATTTTGTCTGGATTCGTTTTGTTGAGAAATTCGACAGCCAACAATTTCATCAACTGGCTATTGAGCAAGGTATTAGCGTCGCATCTGGCGATTTGTTTAGCGAACAGGGCAGAGTAGACAACGCGATTCGGTTGAACTTTTCGTATGAACTGACTAAAGAGAAAGAGCAAGCTCTGAAGTTACTTGGGCAATTGGCGCATCAATTAACGAATTCATAGTCTGGCAGCTTGCTCAAAAGGTTAAGTTACTCATAAAACAGCGAGTGATTTCAACTGTACGGGCTGATTACGCTGTAACTGTACGCCTTGTTGATCAAAGAGTTGTGATTCAATAACGGTAGATCAAATTTTGGAGATACCGTTATGTTGAAAGTGACTATGGGAAACGAAGTTAAGCTTATTATTGTCGCGATTGTGTGCGCACTTCTGCTTATCATCGGCCATGTTTTATTGGCCAAAGCATTCGCAGATATGGCTTGGGCTGAATATACAACTGCAGCAATCCCATTCGTTATGATGGCAATCTGTGGCTTTGCCATTAAATACGCGAAAGACCAAGATGTCGATTAGCTTTTGAATGATTAGTTTCTGCTGGTGGTATGCCGAAGCATCAGTCGTTTCTTTTATTCCGAATATAAAAAACCTCCGCAAATTGCGGAGGTTTTTATTTGTTCTTAACTTTTAGATTCTAGTAAGAGCTAAGCTCTCAATATCGAATTAGAAGTTTGCAGAGCGTGGTGTACGTGGGAATGGAATCACGTCACGAACGTTGCCCATACCTGTTACGTAAGATACGAGACGCTCGAAACCAAGACCGAAACCAGCGTGTGGCACTGTGCCGTATTTACGTAGGTCGCGGTACCAGCTCATGTGCTCAGGGTCGATACCCATAGCAATCATACGCTCGTCTAGAATGTCTAGACGCTCTTCACGTTGTGCACCACCGATGATTTCACCGATGCCTGGTGCAAGTACGTCCATTGCCGCAACTGTTTTGCCGTCGTCGTTTAAGCGCATGTAGAAAGCTTTGATGTCTTTCGGGTAGTTCTTAACGATAACAGGTGCTTTGAAGTGCTCTTCAGCTAGGTAACGTTCATGCTCAGAAGACATGCCGATGCCCCATTCAACGTCGAATTCAAATTTCTTACCAGAGTCTAGTAGGATTTGGATTGCGTCAGTGTAGTCAACTTGTGCGAAATCAGCGTCAACGAATTGCTCTAGACGAGTGATCGCTTGCTTATCGATGCGAGAAGCGAAGAACTCAAGGTCATCACGGCGCTCTTCAAGAACAGCAGCGAAAACGTACTTAAGCATGTCTTCAGCCAGCTTCGCTACATCGTCAAGGTCTGCAAACGCAACTTCAGGCTCAACCATCCAGAATTCAGCTAGGTGGCGACTTGTGTTTGAGTTTTCAGCACGGAACGTAGGACCGAACGTGTAAACCTTGCTTAGTGCACAAGCGTAAGCTTCCGCATTAAGTTGGCCAGATACCGTTAGGAAAGTTTCTTTACCGAAGAAATCTTCGTTGAAGTCAACTTTGCCTTCGTCAGTGCGAGGTAGGTTTTCCATGTCTAGCGTAGATACACGGAACATTTCGCCAGCGCCTTCTGCATCAGATGCAGTGATAAGCGGAGCAGACGTCCAGAAGAAACCTTGCTCGTGGTAGAAACGGTGAATCGCTTGAGATAGACAGTTACGTACACGTGCTACTGCGCCAATCACGTTTGTACGTGGACGCAGGTGAGCAACTTCACGAAGGTATTCGATAGAGTGACGTGTCTTAGCCATTGGGTAAGTGTCAGCGTCTTCAACCCAGCCAACAACTTTAACGTCAGTTGCTGCTAGTTCGAAGTCTTGACCTTTCGCAGGAGACTCAACAATCTTACCTGTTACTTCAACAGAGCAGCCAGTTGTTAGCTTTAATACTTCGTTTTCGTAATTATTAAGATTATTAGGAACCACGGCCTGAATCGGGTCGAAACAAGAGCCGTCATAAATGGCAAGGAAAGAGATTCCAGCTTTGGAATCACGACGTGAACGGATCCAGCCGCGAACAGTTACTTCACTGTCTACCGCTAGCTTGCCGCCAAGTACGTCTGTTACAGGCGCGTAAGTCATGTTGATTTCATTCTCCATTGAGGGACAAATTCAACTCAAAGTTACTAGCGTTACTGCAAATATATAGATATTCGCACAATAATTAGCCGAAACATCGAGTTGTATAAACTTTTTAAATCGATTGAACATATTACCTGTCATACGGACAGCTTCAACCTTTATTCTTGCTCGACGAAAGAAATATTGTGTCTGCAGACAAGAAAAACCACTAAGGGTTGTTTTTTTGTTCGATTTCATGCGGTGCAATTGCCGTTAGACGTTTATAAACGTTATGTCGGAGTTAGGTTATTAAACTAGGTTAGTAACCGTTTTGGTCAATAGCCGTAACCGTTTTAATGAATAGCCGTAACCGTTGACGAGGTGGTATAGGTTTGGAATCTTTGTTTGCAATAATGAATGTGTGATTGCATCAAGACTCACTTTATATTGGCGCGGCTCAAGCTAGCTCAATGTTTACGATCCAACTTAATACTTACGATCTAGTCTAATGTTTACTCGCTAGCTTAATTTGTACTGTTTATCTTAGTACCTATTATCAATCGGCTTGAGCTTACTTATTCAATAGCAAATAAATCACAAACCAGAGGAGTTTAATATTCACGTGTTAATTACGCCGCCTTAGCCCCTGCATTCTCTCTACACCCGCACTTTTCGAGCGCTCGCTCATTCAAGAAAAACAGTCGATCAAATTATGTCTGAACAAGGCAGGACTGGCTGTACAAGTAAAAGAGAATTACATGCTTAATTATTTAAAAAAACACTGGTTATCAAACGTTAAAGGAGATTCATTATCTGGGATTGTGGTTGCACTCGCATTAATCCCAGAAGCTATCGCATTTTCAATTATCGCAGGCGTTGACCCTAAAGTAGGGCTTTATGCTTCTTTCTGTATCTGTGTCGTCACTGCGTTGGTTGGCAGTCGTCCGGGGATGATCTCCGGTGCAACAGGTGCTATGGCACTGTTGATGGTCACCTTAGTTAGAGAGCACGGGTTAGAGTATCTGCTCGCGGCTTCATTTCTTGCAGGCGTGGTTCAAATTGCGGCTGGATATCTCAAGCTAGGAAACCTGATGAACTTTGTTTCAAAATCAGTCATAACGGGTTTTGTTAACGCACTCGCGATTCTTATCTTCATGGCGCAACTCCCTGAACTCATCAATGTGCCATCAAGCGTTTACCTGTTAGTCGCTCTTGGTTTAGCCATTATTTATCTGCTTCCTTATTTCCCTAAATTAGGCAGTGCGATACCGTCTCCATTGATTGCCATCGTAGTACTTACTATCGTCAGTCTGCTCTTTGGTTTGGATGTAAGAACAATTGGCGATATGGGTAAGCTTCCTGATTCACTGCCTGTGTTCTTAATTCCTAATATTCCATTCACGTTTGATACGTTGGCGACCATACTTCCTTATTCTATTGCTCTGTCCCTCGTCGGCTTATTAGAGTCCTTAATGACAGCGACGATCGTCGATGATCTGACCGATACTGAAAGTAATAAAAACAATGAATGTAAAGGGCAGGGCGTTGCGAACATCGTGGCTTCCCTTTTTGGTGGAATGGCGGGGTGTGCGATGATCGGCCAGTCGATAATCAATATCAAATCTGGCGGTTTGACGAGGTTATCAAGCTTAATTGCAGGGGTTGTTTTGTTATTAATGGTAGTGTTTGTCTCTGATTGGTTGAAGCTGATACCGATGGCGGCGTTAGTGTCTGTGATGATCATGGTTTCTATCGGCACATTCTCATGGCGTTCTGTTGTTGAGCTTAAAGACCACACACTCCCAACTAACGTAACCATGCTAGCAACAGTGGCGGTGGTGGTGTTTACTCACAATCTCGCAATAGGTGTTGCGGTTGGCGTGGTGCTATCGGCTCTGTTTTACGCTCATGTCAGCAAGTCAATGGTGTTTATTTCAGATGAAGTGATGACTAACGAAATACACACGGTTCATAAAGTAAAAGGGCATGTATTTTTTGCCTCTTCGGAAGCGTTTGTTGACCTATTTGATTATGACAAAGCTACATCTTTGGTGACCATCGATATATCGGATGCGTCATTCTTAGATAATACCTCTGTTGAGGCGCTTGATAAGGTGGTGTTCAAGTTCCGTAAAAAAGGCGCTTACGTTGAAGTGGCTGGAATGGATACCGTGAGTGCAAGTCTCATCTACAAGCATGCGATGTATCATAAGCATAAAGACCTAACTGCGGTTTCTATTACACACTAAATGATTGTTTAATTGGGAATTCGAGTCCTAAATAAAGAAAGCTAATAACTTAAAGCGCTCAAAATTGAGCGCTTTTTTTGTTGAAAAGGAAAGAAAAGCAACTTCAAAAACAGCGCCACACTGCGGCGTTATGGCGTTAGGCGTTATGACCTTTTCTTATCTCTGGCGTTTGCGCTCGACAAAGTGAATTGATTTATCAGTGATTCAAGGTGGTCAGACAGCTCTTCAAGGTCATTACTGATCCCGCGGGTTTCACCAGCAGATTGTGACGTATTATCGGCATGTGAAGTGATGGTCTCGACCTTCTGCTGAACGTCTTTGGTCGCCAGTGTGGTGGATTGCGTTTGCTGCTGGATATTTTGTGCATGGGCCAGCACTTGTTTCATCTCTTCCACGACACTGTTCATTTCATGCGATAGTGCATCGATATCTGTTGAGCTTTGATGTGCTTGCTCGCAAACTCGGTCGGCCGAAGTTAAAGATTCTTCGCTACCTTGTTGGAACTGATGAATAATCGATTCAATACTGCCTGTCGCTTCAGCCGTTCGTGAGGCAAGATTACGAACCTCATCAGCAACTACCGCAAAGCCACGACCTTGTTCACCTGCGCGAGCGGCTTCAATTGCTGCATTCAAGGCAAGAAGGTTAGTTTGATCGGCAATGCCTCGAATAACACTCAATATTGAAGAAACCTCTCCAGTTTGCTCATTGAGTGTCAGTATTTTGTGTTTCACCTCTTCAATGCTGGTGACTAGGTTCTTTATTTCACCACTTGCGTCATGTGCCTGGTTGGCACTTTTGCACGCTACATCAGCTGTGTGGTTGATGAGTTCGGAGGCCGTTAACGTCGCTTGTTCTACGTTGATCTGCTGAGCTTGTATCCCTTCAACATTGTTTTGTACTTCAGCCGTTTCATTCTGCTGATCACTGGCTGCTTGTTCGGTAATGTGCGCAACGCTGGTCAGTTGATTGGCAGACGCATTCAACTTATGTGAGGTGTTTTGTACCTTTTCCAAACTGTCGGAAACGGTGCCCATGAACGAGTTAATAGAGTTAGCCAGTGTTCCAATCTCATCTTTACTTTGTTCGGGCAGCCGAGTGGATAGGTTTTTATCGCTGCTGACTTGGGTCATAAAGCGAGATGTCTGTTGAAGAGGGCGAACGATGATTTTACGAATCAGCCCCATGGTTAACACGAAACCAGCAAAAGAGATCACCGCCATAATACCGATCGCGGTCATCGTTTGAGTATTGATCAGCGAGTTGACATGGCTAAGGTTATATTCAAGTCGAATCGCCCCTAAAACTTCCCCCTCCGGTGCCATGTGACAAGTGATGCAGTTTGTACCGCGATAGTTTTCACTCGATTTCATTGGTAGGGCGATAACAAGGCCTTTTCCCCAATCAGAAGAAAATGGTTCGATAACGGTTTCGCCAGCCAATGCGCGCTTGTCGATATCATCAACGGGTATTTGGTTTTCATTGCCGGGACCGTATAGTTTACTCACTGCGTCTGCACGCAAGACTCGAACATTTTCAATACCGTCTTGAGCTAGCGCTTTTTGACGGAGTGTATCTTTTTGCGCCATGGTACCAGTGAGCATCATCATATTGAGGCTATCGAAATAGTTACTCGCTTTGTCGTGTAGTTGTTCACTGAGTACCGAGTTAACCAACTCTTTTTGTTGCGAATATTGAAAATACGTCGATATGGCAAGCAGGAAGGTAAACACGACGGCCAAAGCCACCAGGATTTTGAAAGTGATTGTTGAGCGCATAGGGAATAGTTTTTATTATTTATAATGACGCGCATACTTTACGTGTCAGAGACCCTACTACCTATGGGGTATAACAAATAGTGTGACCATTCTCCGCTTATGATGATGTTTCTGTGATGTAACAAGTTTGTGTTGTTTTTTTGGCGCGTAAGTGTCAGTAATTTATCATTAAATAGCGATAAGTATGACCTTGTTTCCGTGTTCTCGAACTTTAAATGTTAAATCTATTAATAGATGCGATTGATGGTGTTTGATTTTATAAATCAGTTTGAGGGCTTACTATTGATAGAACTTGTGAAGTGGCAGGGTTTTACGTAAAATTGCGTGTCATTTTTTTAGCCTGAGAAACACAATGAGATCTGAGTTATACAAAGAGTTTATGTTTGAAGCAGCCCACCATCTTCCACACGTGCCGGAAGGGCATAAGTGCGGTCGTTTGCATGGCCACTCTTTTCTTGTTCGTTTGTACGTAGAAGGCGAAGTTGATCCGCATACTGGTTGGGTAATCGACTTTTCTGAAATCAAAGCCGTATTCAAACCAATCTACGACCGTCTCGACCACTATTACTTGAACGATATTGAAGGTTTAGAGAACCCAACGAGTGAAGTATTAGCTAAATGGATCTGGAACGAGCTAAAACCAAACTTGCCGCTTCTAAGCAAAGTTGAGATTAAAGAAACATGTACTGCAGGTTGTATCTACCGCGGTGAATAAGTTTTCAATACTGTAATTTTGAGACTGCACTTAGAAAACTGTATTTTCAAAGCAATTAACTTCAATACGATAGTATTCAATATCGCATTTAAGGTTATAGTTTTCAAAGTTTCAAAGTTTCAAAGTTTCAAAGTTTCAAAGTTACGAAAGGCGCTCACAAGAGCGCCTTTTTTGTGCTTGTTATCTGGTTTGGTTACTCTGCGCACAAGCTCTGATTTTATTGGGTTTGATGTATTTATGGAGCGGCTTTTTATCAATAATGATTATTGTTTTACAAAGTTAAGTGGTTAATTTGTATTCAAATGGCCATTTTGTTTAATTTAATAGCAAAAATTGTGGCTATAGCGTTGTGTTTCGAGGCTCATTCTATAAGATGAAAAGACCTCTATGAGAGAGGTAAGGCAGCAACGGATACGCTGCTTCAAATACTATGGAATGTGACTTATTGGACACATACATGAAATTCAAGATTACATCGCCGATTATTGAACCTACGGAAGGTTCACCACATCAGCTAACGCTCACTCACGCTTCTCGTTTTACCTCTTTTAAAACAAGCTCCCCTTTGAACGCCCTGTTCGACAATGTCTCTGCACGCTTCTCTACCGCTTATCGCTCCTATTGTTATTCGTTTTATAACTTTATTTCTATCTGAACACCTTTGTCATCTGCTCGATGTACGAAGACTTACACCTATAAAAACTAAACAAATAAGTTAAAGACAATGAATATTAAAATGATAGGGAGCTCCCTAATTATCGCTGGTACCGCTCTCGGTGCTGGTATGCTTGCGATCCCAATGGTATTAGCTCAATTTGGATTGCTTTACGGCACACTGCTGATGGTTCTGATCTGTTTCGGCACCACTTACGCAGCATTATTACTTCTAGAAGCGACCATCAAAGCGGGTGGCGGTTTAGGATTAAATTCTATTGCCCGAAAAACCTTGGGTAGACAAGGCCAGCTACTCACTAACGGCTTGCTATACGCGTTATTGATTTGCCTATTGATGGCTTATATTTTGGGCGCAGGTGACTTGCTGAGTAAGTTACTGTCTAACTTTGGCATAGAGATCACCGCGACCACGAGCCAAATCGTGTTCACGCTTATTGCCGGAGCCGTCGTCGCAAGTGGTACTGGCGTAATTGATAAGCTCAACCGTGCACTGTTCTTCGTGATGTTAGCGAGCTTGTTTGCAACCATGACTTTTTTGGCGCCGAGTATGACTCAAGAAAACCTGATGCAGGTGACAAGTCATGACCACGTTGATCTCATTAAAACCAGTGCAATTCTGTTTACCAGTTTTGGTTTTATGGTTGTGATTCCAACTTTGGTTTCTTACAACCATGAAGCGACAGACAAACAGCTGCGTAACATGGTGATCGTCGGTTCTCTGATCCCATTAGTGTGTTACTTATGTTGGTTGTTTGCGGTAGTGGGTAACTTGAGCGAAGAGCAATTCAGAAGCTTCAAAAACGTATCAGATTTGATGGCGGCGTTTGAGGCTCAGTCTCCTTGGGTGGGTAATATACTTTCTACCTTTACAGGTTTGGCGTTGTTAACCTCTTTCTTTGGTGTGGCGATGGCGTTGTTCAACCAGAACAAAGATATGTTCAATAAAAATACGGCGGTAACTTATTGCATTAGCTTCATCTTACCGTTGGTGGGCTCATTACTTGCTGCAGATAAGTTCCTACAAGTCTTGAACTACGCAGGCATCATTTTGGTATTCTTGGCGGTGTTTGTTCCTTTAGTAATGGTTCACAAGCAGCGTTTCATGAAAGTTGCTGACGATAGGTACCGCGCCGAAGGTGGCAACGTAATGATGCTGTTTTCACTGTTGTTTGGTTGCTTCTTGCTTGTTTCACAAGTGATTTAACAAAACAATTTGGTGGGTTGAATAAATCAGTCACCAAGCTTCCTTCAGATACAGAAGCTTCAGAAACAAAAAAAGGAACGCATCGGCGTTCCTTTTCATTATCTGCTCGTTATCAAGCAAACTGAGTTAAGCGTTGGTTTTTTAACTGATGCTGGCCAATAAATTAATACGGACTAGCAAGCCAATGCTAACTAACAAACGAATGTTAATTAACAAACAACCTTAACAGCCAAACCACCTTGAGACGTCTCACGGTATTTAGCGTTCATGTCTTTGCCTGTTTCTAGCATCGTTTCGATAACTTTATCTAGAGAAACAGTGGGAGCAGAAGAACGACGCAGTGCCATACGAGTCGAGTTGATTGCTTTCACTGCAGCAATACCGTTACGCTCGATACATGGTACTTGTACTTGGCCAGCAACTGGGTCACACGTTAGACCTAGGTTGTGCTCCATACCGATTTCTGCAGCCATACATACTTGCTCTGGGCTACCACCCATAAGTTCAGCAAGACCAGCCGCCGCCATAGAACATGCCACGCCAACTTCACCCTGACAGCCAACTTCAGCGCCAGAGATAGAAGCGTTACGTTTGTAAAGACCACCGATCGCGCCAGAAGCTGCGAAGTAACGGATGTAGTCTTTCTCTGTCACCGTTTGGATGAACTTATCGTAGTAAGCTAATACAGCAGGGATGATGCCACATGCGCCGTTTGTTGGTGCCGTTACTACACGGCCGCCAGCTGCGTTTTCTTCGTTTACGGCGAAAGCAAACATGTTTACCCAGTCAACAACCGTCATTGGGTCATTGGTTGTTTTTTCTGAAGTCATTAGCTGTTGGCGAAGTGCTGCTGCACGACGAGGAACACGCAGTGGACCAGGTAGGATACCTTCAGTATTCATACCGCGGTCCATACACTCACGCATCGTTTTCCAGATGTTAGCGAAGTAAGTGCGAGACTCTTCGTCTGAGTGGAAAGCCGCTTGGTTTTTCATAACCAATGTACTGATAGAAAGACCGCTTTCTTTACACTGATTAACCAGCTCTTCAGCTGTTGTGAATTCGTAAGGTGCTTTGATTGGGTTTTCTTCTTCTTTGCCGAAGTTCTCTTCGTCAACGATGAAACCGCCACCAATGGAGTAGTATGTTTTTGAGTATGCTACTTCGTCATCAACCCAAGCATGAATGCTCATGCCATTCTCGTGCAGAGAAAGGTTGCTAGTGTGGAAGTTCATTCCACCATCGCGTGGGAATGAAACAGTATGACAGTGCATACCAACAGGTAGACGTTCAGTTTCTTCTACGCGAGCAATGAAGCCAGCAATAGAGTCGATATCAACACGCTCAGGAGTATTGCCAGCAAGACCCATGATGATTGCGATATCTGTGTGGTGACCTTTCCCTGTCAGTGATAGTGATCCATATACGTCCACGGTGATTTTAGTGATGTCGCGCAATTTTCCCATTGAACGTAGGTCATCAATAAATTCTTTACCCGCTTTCATTGGTCCAACTGTGTGTGAGCTCGATGGACCAACACCGATTTTATAGATATCAAATACACTAATCATAGCGATTACCTCAAAAAGAGAGCCTCCCACGTCGAGTAGGGAGGCTCATTTATTATCATTATATTTTTTGTCTAATCTCGCGATATAAGATGGATGTCATCTTATAAAAAGTAGCGGAGATTAAAGAGCGCCGTAGATTACAGAACTAATAGCCGCTAGACCACATAAAGCTGTAAAGATCTGCACAGGTGCTGAAGTTTTGTACTTAGCCATTGCTGGTACTTTTTGCATCGCGAATACAGGCATTAGGAACAGGATAGCTGCAATCATTGGAGCACCCATTGTTTCAATCATACCTAGGATGCTTGGGTTAACTACCGCAACAATCCAAGTTGTAACAACGATGAATGCTAGAGATGCTTTCTCAATCGTGCTGATTGAAGAACCAGAGCGAGACTTGATTAGGCCAACAAGACCTTCGTGAGCACCTAGGAAGTGACCGAAGTAGCTAGAAGTAATCGCTGCAAACGCTACAAGAGGACCCATGTAAGAGATAAGTGGAGACTCGTGAACATTAGCTAGGTAAGAAAGAACAGAGATGTTTTGTGCTTGTGCTGTTGCTAGTTGCTCTGGAGATAGAGAAAGCACTACAGAGAATACGAAGAACATTACAAAACCCATCAGCATCATTGCTGCGCCGCCAGTGATCGCGTCAGTTTTCTTAACTGCGTCTTCACCGTATACACGACGTTGCTCTTTAGAGAACTGTGAAATGATTGGGCTGTGGTTGAAAGAGAACACGATGATTGGAATCGCAAGCCAGATAATAGAAGGCATTGCTGACCATTCTGGGCTTGTTTCCATCATTGAAGTGTTCCAATCAGGAACTAGGTAGAAAGATAACGCTAGTAAGATGAATACTAGTGGGTAAACCATCGCTGAAGTTGCTTTAAGCATCAACTCTTTACCGAATACAACACCCGCTGTCATAGCAAGGATAAGTGCACCAGAAAGAAGAGGACGTGGAATGGATTCCATACCCATTTGGTTTACTAAGAAAGAGTCAACCGTGTTTGTGATACCAACACCGTAGATAAGAACGATCGGGTAGATAGCGAAGAAGTAAGCAAAAGTAATAATGTTTGCGCCAGTCTTACCGAAATGTTCTTCAACTGTGTCTGTAATATCGGCTTCAGGGTTTTTAGCAGACAGTACGAAACGAGCTAGAGATTTGTGTGCGAACCAAGTCATTGGTGCCGCGATTAGAGCTAGGATAACTAATGGCCAAAAACCACCCGCACCAGCTTTGATTGGAAGAAATAGTACGCCAGCACCAACTGCTGTACCAAATAGTGATAAACACCAGGTAAAATCTTTGTAGTTAAACTTGCTTGAATCTTTAACGGCATTTGCCGAAGAAGTTGTTGTGTTCATGTTAAATTACTCATTTTTTGGGAACAGGAAATAAGTCGGCGCCAATTCTGCAGAATTTTCTTCTGCAAAAAATAGATCTAAATCATGTAATGAAACGGCGTGGCACATGATATGCGAAAAACGGATTTTTGATCACGAAAATGGTGTGCTACAGGTGATTTATATTTGGCTTGGGTATTAGTTTTTCTTATGAATTGGCGGGGCTTGTATAGTTTTATACCAGGGAATCGTTTGCGTAAAATTGCATTAATAAATCTGTTCCATGGAAAGACAGGATTTTGTTAACAGAGATTAAACAAAACGTAGTTTCTATGTAATTTGTTGCACTACGTGTCGCTGCAGTGATTGGATGATTTGAGCCGTAACGCCCCAAATTAGGTGCTCTTCGAAGGGCATCGCAAAAACACGATGCTTAATTTTCTTAAAATTCACCGTGTGACTGTGCAACTTGGCTTGGTCTAAAACATAGGTGGCTGGAACCTCAAAAATTGAGGCAACTTCGTTCTCATCGATGATGGCTTCATAGTCAGGATCGACCATGGCAACAATCGGTGTCACAGAAAATTTACTAATGGTACTCAATGCTGGTAATTGCCCAACAATTTTAACTTGATCTGATCGAATTCCGACCTCTTCGTGGAGCTCTCTCAGTGCCGTAAACTGCATGGATGGGTCGGAAAGTTCGTGCTTCCCTCCAGGAAAACTGACTTGGCCAGGATGGCGCTTAAGGTGAGCTGCTCTTTTAGTAAAAATGACATGTAAACCATCCTCTCTTTCAACTAAACCTACCACTACTGCTGCTTTACGAAGTTGATCCTCTGTTATGTGAGAAACACGCTCAACAGACTCTGGGTGATAGCCAACGGTTGGGTTAAGTTGGAATTGCTGAAGGAAGTTATCTTTATTCATATCATGCCAATATATTGATTGTTATGCTTTTAAGTATAGTCACAACACCGAGTCGAAAGCCAATCTCGCTTTTCTGTTTGCTGAACGATTTGTTTGGTACCAGTTTTAACGTTGTACTAATGTCTTCATTGTCTATTTTTATTGGCATTCTTAAATCGCAAATAGCAGGTTGATATGTGATACGTCCACCCAATCAGGAGGGGTGTATCTAAAATTCAGTGGCTTTTGCTATATTCAATAGGATCATATGAGCCGGTAAGCGTTACTCATGTCATAAAATTGAGTGGTGGATGGTTATTTTGTCCTTAAGAATTTGATAACCCTCACTTAGTGGCTCATTCTAAAAAGAAATAGAATAAAAGGTATGAGATGAAAGGAATCATATTCACCGAATTTTTAGAGCTTGTTGAAGAAAAGTTTGGTTTAGAACTTTTGGAAGAAGTTTTAGATATGTCAGAAGACGAGGGGATCTATACATCGGTCGGAAGTTACGACCACAAAGATCTCGTGAAACTCATCATTAACCTGAGTAAGAAAACCGATATCGATGCAGGAAGTTTGCAACGCGTATTTGGGCAATCTGTATTTAAAAACCTGTTAGCCTCTTTGCCGAACAAAGCCAGCCTTGCACATAGCAATACCACTTTTCAATTTATTCAACACGTAGAGCGCTATATTCATGTAGAAGTGAAGAAGCTCTATCCCGACGCTGAACCACCAGAATTCAGTTTTATTACTACGACCGAAGCACAACTTATTTTTGACTACAAAAGCGCAAGGTGTATGTCTCATGTTTGTTTGGGACTAATTGAAGGATGCGCTGAATATCACGGGGAGTCTATCTTGGTAGAAATGACACCTCAGAATGATGACCAAAGCGTGGTTAGGTTTAATTTGAAAGTCGAAAAGTAATATGGATCTGGCATCAGCCTTAGAGAAGAAGCTTAAACGTCAAGTCGCGGCACGGAAAGCGGCTGAAGCATTGTTGGAACAAAAGAGTCTTGAATTGTTTGAGGCAAACCAACAGCTTGAGCTTGCTTTGCGTCAGTTAGAAAAACGTTCGAACGCGAATATTCGCCGCATTGAGTTTCAAGAGCAAATCGACAATTTGTTGATCGATTTTGGGCGCGCGTTTCTTAGGAATGATCTCGATGACATCATGTTGTCTGAATTAACGACAAACGTGACGAACAGTTATTTAATTGAAGCCAGTCGTCTGATACTGCCACCTAAACTCATACCTCAACTTCTCACATATGATTACGGCGACGAAACGGTCGGTGGGTTAGATCAAGAGATTCAGGAACCTCAATGGCAAGGTAACTTGTTGACGGTGCCTCTTGAAGTGGAGAAGGTGATCGTTGGTGCACTGATCGTTAAGGTTAGGTTGCTCGATCAAGACTATGAGTTTATTGAGAGTCAACTTTTGTTAGTAACGGATTTGATATGCAGTGCGCTAACTCATCAGCTCGCGATTAACCGAAATATTGAATCACGCAAACGAGCAGAAGAGTCCGAAAGAGCAACTCGTGATTTCGTTGCAATGATTAACCACGAATTAAGAACCCCACTCAACGGCTTGTTAGGTAGTGCTGAATTGATCAGCGACACCGACTTGACCTTTTCTCAGCGTGAAATAGTCAACAACCTAAGTCAATCTGGTGAGTTCCTAAGAACCATCATTAATGACCTACTTGATTACAGTAAGATTAATGCGGGTATGTTGGAGCTGATTCCCAAGACATTTGCACTGGATGATTTGAGAAACACGATTCAAAGCATCTTCACCAATCGTGCGATTGAGAAGCAGCTTGAATTTAATATCAGCGTGTCCTCAAATGTACCTACTCATTTTAATGGGGATTTAGAACGCATCACTCAGCTATTTGTAAACCTAATCGGTAATGCGATTAAATTCACAGAAGAGGGACATGTGAATGTTGGTATCGAATGGAACAACAGCCAATTCGTTTTTTCTGTAGAAGATACCGGGGTTGGGATTGCCGAATCTGCACACAAAACTTTGTTTGAACCTTTTACTCAAGCTGATAATTCGAGTAGCCGAAACTATGAGGGTACCGGACTTGGCTTAGCGATTTGCCGTAAGTTGGTCGCTTTGATGAATGGTCATATTAGTGTGTCTAGTGTGGTTGAAGTCGGAACAACTTTTACTATTTCTATACCTTTAAAAGTTATCGATATATCGCGTGAAGATGAACGAGTGGCCAAAAATGTCGAATCAAACGTTGAGCTGTCTTTATTGAAAGTTCTGGTAGTTGATGATATCAAAATGAACCAAATCATCATCCAACAAATGCTACGTAAGCATGAGATTGAACCTGTTATCGCTAGTAATGGTGTAGAAGGGTTCGAGCTAGCCTCAAATAATGATTACGACATTGTTTTTATGGATTGCAGAATGCCGGTTATGGATGGCTTTGAAGCGACAGAAAAGCTCAGAGAGAAAGGTTACGCCAAATCTATAGTGGCACTGACTGCCGGCACAACATTAGAAGAGCGTGAACGTTGTATTCAGTGTGGAATGGATGACATCCTTAGTAAACCTTATACCGCGAACGACCTCACAGAGATGCTCAAGAAGTGGGGTGTTTCTGCTGTGAAGGTAGCGTAAGTCACGTTAATAGTGAGTGGTCAATTATCTACTCAGACTCAGACTCAAATACTAAAAAACCGAAGTGATCTTATGATCCTTCGGTTTTTTTATATCGAGCTTTTGCCTATGACTAAATAGCCTTCAGTGTCGTTACCTAACACTCTTCAAGCACAGGAAGGATGCGACTCAGCTTATCTAATGTTTCTTGATATTCAGAGGCGCAATCACTATCGAATACCACACCACCACCAGCCCAAGCATAAAGCGTGTTGTTCTCGGCAACTAACGTACGAATGGTAATGCTGGTGTCCATTCTGCCATTTCTACTGATGTAGCCGATACTGCCGCAATACGCTGAGCGTCGATGCGGTTCCAACTCTTCAATGATCTGCATAGCGCGCACTTTTGGAGCGCCAGTAATTGAACCTCCAGGGAAGCAAGCTCTCAGTAAGTCGGTTGCTGAGTATTTAGAATCTAGGTCGGCTCTGATTGTACTAACTAAGTGATGCACAGCAGGGAAGCTTTCGATATCAAACAGTTTAGGGACATGCACCGTACCAGGTTTTGCCACACGGCCAATATCATTACGTAACAGGTCAACGATCATCAGGTTTTCGGCCTGATCTTTTTCTGCACTCAACAAATCTTGAGCATGGGCATCATCAACTTTACGATCCTCAGAACGAGGGCGCGTACCTTTAATTGGCTTAGTTTCGATGATGTTGTCTTTAAGCTCTAAGAAACGCTCCGGAGAAACACTAATGATTGCGCACTCTGCCAATCGGATAAAACCAGAAAAGGGCGCCGAGTTGTACTGTTCAAGTTTCTCATAAGCGAGCCATTCACTACCTTGGTATTGAGCATTGAAGCGCTGAGCTAAGTTAATTTGATAACAGTCACCCGATAACAAATACTCTTGCACGCTATTAAACTTATTGGCGTAGCTCTCTTCGCTCATATTGGATTGCCACGGTGTGGTTAATCCAAAGCGCGCATGTGTTCGGTTTGGCCTAGAGGCCTGTTGTATCAGCCAATCATGATGTTCATCGATATTGCAGCCGACAATACACGCTGTTTTTAATTGATGGTCAACGATCACTGCCCATTCATATAAACCAACCGCCATGTCGGGCGCAGAAATATCATGCTTAGCAAGAGAGGGAAGAGCTTCTACTCGTCGCCCTAAATCGTAACTGAAGTAGCCTAAAGCGCCGCCAACGAATGGCAAATCAGCATGCTCTTTGGTCGCCGGTAATAACTGCTGTTGATATTGGTCGAGTAGTTCGAAAGGATCCGACTTTGAAACGAAATGCTTTTTGCTAACAAGAGTTTCTTCATTAACATTAACGGTCGTTTCTGCACCGATAGTCTCGAAGGTGGCGATGGGTTGAGCAACTAAAATATCGTATCGACTATCAACATGGCTTTCTGAAGCGGAGCGTAATAGCATTGCCCACGGTAGGTTTTCAATATGAGAAAACAGATGTTTAGCTAAAGTTGATTGATATTCAAGCGGCTTGATTTGGATAGAGCGAAATTCGTTGTTATTCATTTGTTTAATTTGTGACAAAGAGTTCGATCACTGCATGGCGTGTGAGAGGAAGCAAGAGTATCATAAATTGAAAATAAAATGGGTTCTTGATTAGAACGGTGCAAACCACATGGTTTAGTTTAAAGCTATGCAAGCGATTGCTACAGCAACTAAATACAGCTCAACATAATAAAAAGCTAAGCCAACTAATTCGGTTAGACAAAAACAGTTAAACCAAGATCCCACATGGAACCAGAACAATAAAGAGGCATGCAATGACGGTTATTCGTAAGCAAGATGTGATCAGCAGTGTCGCTGACGCACTTCAGTACATTTCTTATTATCACCCTTTAGACTTTGTCCAAGCCCTAGAAAAAGCGTACGAGAAAGAAGAAAGCCAAGCAGCAAAAGATGCTATCGCTCAGATTCTTATTAACTCGCGTATGTCTGCGGAAGGTCATCGTCCAATTTGTCAGGATACGGGTATTGTTACTTGTTTCGTGAACATCGGTATGGATGTTAGGTGGGAAACGGATCAAACAGTACAACAGATGGTTGATGAAGGCGTTCGTCAAGCTTACAACAATCCAGATAACCCATTGCGTGCATCTGTCCTAATGGACCCTGCAGGTAAGCGTATTAATACCAAAGACAACACACCAGCAGTTGTTCACATTAATATGGTTCCAGGCAACAAAGTTGAAATTCAAATCGCGGCAAAAGGCGGCGGTTCTGAGAACAAAACCAAGATGGTAATGCTTAACCCTTCTGATGATATTGCAGAGTGGGTAGAGAAGACGCTACCAACAATGGGCGCGGGCTGGTGTCCACCGGGCATGCTTGGTATAGGCATTGGCGGTACGGCTGAGAAAGCCGCGGTACTCGCTAAAGAATCTCTGATGGAACACATCGATATTCAAGACCTTATCGACAAAGGTCCAGAGAACGCAGAAGAAGAGCTTCGTTTAGACATCTTCAACCGTGTAAACAAGCTTGGTATTGGTGCACAAGGCCTTGGCGGTCTAACGACTGTGGTTGACGTTAAAATCAAAACAGCGCCAACGCATGCAGCTTCAAAGCCTGTTTGCTTGATCCCGAATTGTGCGGCAACGCGTCACGTTCACTTTACGCTAGACGGCAGCGGCCCTGCAGAACTAACACCACCCAAGCTAGAAGAATGGCCAGATATTACTTGGGAAGCTGGCGCAAATACACGCCGTGTTAACCTTGATGAAATTACTAAAGAAGATGTACAGGAGTGGAAGACTGGTGAAACTGTTCTTCTATCAGGTAAGATCTTAACCGGCCGTGATGCCGCTCATAAGCGTATTCAAGGTATGCTTGAAAGTGGTGAAGGTTTACCAGAAGGCGTCGACCTGAAAGGCAAGTTCATATACTACGTTGGCCCTGTCGATGCTGTGGGTGACGAAGCGGTAGGTCCTGCGGGCCCAACAACGTCTACTCGCATGGATAAGTTCACCGACATGATGCTAGAAGAAACCGGTATTATGGGCATGATTGGTAAAGCCGAGCGTGGCCCTGCAACGGTTGAGTCAATCAAACAGCATAAATCGGTTTACCTAATGGCCGTTGGTGGTGCAGCTTATTTAGTCGCGAAGGCAATTAAAAAAGCACGCGTGGTTGCGTTTGAAGATCTCGGTATGGAAGCGATTTACGAGTTTGAAGTTGAGGACATGCCGGTAACGGTAGCGGTTGACTCTAACGGCGTAAACGCACACCAGATCGGCCCTGACACGTGGAAAGTGAAAATTGCAGAAGCCGAAAAAGCGTAATTAACGAACGCTAGAAAGGCGCAATTAACCTTGACCTGAGTGTTTGAATTGCAATTTTTGACAGAAACTTAAGAATAAAAGTGCAGCATTGTCTGCACTTTTGTCTTATTATCAATGATATAGTTATAAACACATCGTTTGATATAAGAACATAGGAGAGAGGAATGCCTCGTTTTATTCAGATCCTACAGATTATCTTGGCAGTGGTGATTGGTAGTTTCATTGGTTACGATTTGATCTTGCACGGAATCAGCATCTTTAACGAAAAGTACGTAACTATCACATGTGTATTATGGTTGATTTCTGAGATCACACTGTTCGTTATCTACAAGCTGATAGAAGACGATTAGTCTGACATTAACTGAAAATTTTAAAGCCCCTGATTATGAATGTAGTCAGGGGCTTTTATTCATCTAGCATTAAGAATGTGTATTGCATACTCACTACTATTAGCAAAAGAACAAGCATAAGCATACAAACTAACCCAACTGGGAAAGAGCACAGGCTAACGTTTCTATTACTATATCAGTTAGCTTAACTATTACGGAGTCGTTCAAATGAAACACCTAACTCAAGAAATGAGTGACTTTATAAGCAGAGGAACGGATTCTCATATTCGAGTAGCGGTCACGGGGCTTTCTCGTGCGGGTAAGACAGCATTCATTACTTCGCTGGTTAATCAGCTTCTTCATACGTCTACCCACAAAAATCTGCCTCTACTTGCCTCGGCGAGAGATGGAAGAATCATTGGTGCTAAACGTATTCCACAACATAACATGATGATCCCGCGTTTTTCTTACGATGAAGCGATGGAGTCACTCAATGCGGAGCCACCAGAATGGCCCGTGCCAACGCGTGATGTCAGTGAGATTCGTTTAGCCATTAAATATAAGCCAGCTAAAGGTGCAAAAAAGTTATTGAGTAAAAACAGCACTCTTTATCTCGATATTGTTGATTACCCTGGTGAATGGCTGCTTGATTTACCCCTACTCGATATGGATTTCGATACTTGGAGTCAATCTCAATTTTCCGCATTGAAAGGCGATAGAGAAGTCTACTCGCAACAGTGGAACGCAATGCGCGGTGACATTGACTTGCTAGCCGAAGCCGACGAAAAGAAACTGGTCGCGATTGCCGATAGCTATACTCAGTACCTTCATACTTGTAAGGATAACGGATTGCACTGGGTACAGCCGGGTCGATTCGTATTGCCAGGTGAGCTTGAAGGTGCGCCTGTGCTGCAATTTTTCCCGTGCATCGCACCTGAGGGCAAGTTCTCAAAAACAAGTAACTATGCGGTTTTAAAAGCACGTTATGAAGAGTATCAGCAAAAGGTCGTAAAGGCGTTCTATAAGAATCACTTCGCGACGTTCGATAGACAAATCGTGCTGGTGGACTGCTTACAGCCGCTCAATGCGGGCTACGACTCTTTCATGGATATGCGTGGTGCATTAGAGCAGCTATTAAAGAGCTTTAAGTACGGCCGAAGCAATATCTTAAGACGCCTGTTTGCGCCGAAGATCGACAAGATCTTGTTTGCAGCCACCAAAGCTGACCATGTGACACCGGATCAACATCCGAACTTGGTGTCGCTGTTACAACAGATGGTACACCCAGCGTGGCAACAGGCGGCGTTTGAATATATCGACATGAGTTGCATGAGCATCGCGTCTATTCAAGCGACCAGTGCGGGTTATATTTCGTCAGGTTCAGACAATGTTCCTGCGTTGCAAGGGGTCACTTTAGATAACGTGTCTCAAACCATGTATCCTGGCGAGGTGCCGCGTAAGCTGCCGAACAAACAATATTGGGAAACTAATCAGTTTGATTTCACGAGCTTTAGGCCAATGGAACAACATTCCGATGAGCCTTGTCAGCACTTACGAGTCGATAAGGTTTTAGAGTATCTCATTGGCGATAAGTTGAAGTAATTGAGGCAATCAAAATGAGTGAATTAAAAACGAAACAAGTCTTTGATGAACCGTTGAAGACCTCGTTCGATGAGCAAGATAAGAATGAAGTTAGCCCAGATTTAGTTGCTCAACAAATGTTCACCGAACAAGAAAAATTTGTACCTGTCGCACCACAAGTAGAAATTGACCTAGATGGCGAAGCTGAGCAACAACTGGAGCAAGTGATACGCCCGAGTAAAAAGAAAAAGTGGTTTACTTCTGGCTTGTTGGTCGCTTTCTCTGGCTTAGTGGGCTGGCAAGCGGTCGATTCTGTGATCACCGCGATTCAAACCGCTGACTGGTTAGCATTAGGTTGGGCCGGTTTTATTGCTGCAATCGCGTCATTAGGCCTTGGTGCAATAGGTAAAGAGCTATGGAAGCTACGTTCACTGAAAGACCATTTCAGTGTGCAAGAGCAGAGCGAAGAGCTACTCCAAAGTCAAAGCGTTGGTAAAGGAAAAGCGTTTTGTGAACACATCGCTAAACAAGGGGGCATTGTTGCCGAGTCTCCTTCATACGATAAGTGGCGGAACAGTATCAACCCGGCACATAGCGATGCCGAAGTGCTGGATATGTACGATGCGTTGGTCGTTAGCCATCAGGATAAAGTCGCCACTCAGATCGTGACTAAGTTTTCTACTGAATCTGCAGCTTTGGTTGCAGTGAGCCCATTGGCTGCTGCAGACATGTTGTTGGTGGCGTGGCGTAATTTCACCATGATAGACAAGCTAGCCGATGTGTATGGTATTGAACTTGGCTACTGGTCGCGCATTAAGCTGTTTAAATTAGTGTTAATCAACATGGCAGCGGCAGGGGCAAGTGAATTGGCGATTGATGCGAGCATGGACCTCGTATCGATGGACTTAGCAGGCAAAATTTCTGCAAGAGCAGGGCAGGGGCTCGGTGTTGGCATTTTAACCGCTCGACTGGGCTTAAAAGCCATGACTTTGCTTCGTCCTATGCCTTGGCATAAAGAGCGAAAAGTAAAATTATCGGACCTTCGTAAAGCCGTCCTTTCTGAAATAAAGCGTATTACTCTCAAATAAAGTATTTGAGGCTCAATAGTTTGAGAAGAAGGGTAAACATATGTTTACTCTTCTTCTTGACTGAACTCAGACCTTAATCCACACTACTGTCAACTTATCCTGACACCTATAATAGGACTATTTGTGCGTCTTGAAGTATTGTGTGAAGACAGACTCGGCTTAACGCGTGAGTTGCTCGATATCTTGGCCTCAAAAAGCATTGATTTAAGAGGAATCGAAATTGATGTAAAAGGCATTATTTACCTAAATTGCCCTGATATTAATTTTGATGCTTTTAGTGAACTTATGGCTGAAATTCGCCGAATTTCAGGTGTGAAGGATGTACGAAAAATCCAATTTATGCCGAGTGAAAGGCATAATACCGAGCTGATTGCACTGCTTGCAAACCTTCCAGATCCAGTGATTGCGATTGACCTTAAAGGTTCAGTCGACATGGCAAACCACGCAGCACTCAACCTTTTTGGTAAGCAAGAAAGTGAAGTTATTGGCGAGCCGTTATCAACGTTTGTTCCTAGCTTCAATTTTGCTCGTTGGATCGACGGTGATGTAACACGTCATCGTGAAGTCGTAGTACTAGACGGTTTGGATTTTTCTATCGAGATACTGCCTATTTATCTTGGGGGTGACGTGAACGAAGCGGTACTGGCTAGCGCCGTAATGACGATTCGTTCTTGCAACCAAGAGATGAACTCGACAGATGCGATCCCAGAACAGAACAACCTGGGCTTTGAACATTTTGTCGGTGTCTCTAATCGTCACAAAGCCTTGATCAGTCAAGCTAAGAAGTTGGCGATGTTGGATCAACCTCTTCTGATTGAAGGTGATACGGGGACAGGTAAAGAGATGCTTGCAAAAGCATGTCATAACCGTTCAAACCGATCGTCTTTCCCATTCTTGATTTTAAGCTGTGCATCAATGCCTGATGACGTGGCAGAAACGGAACTGTTTGGTCATGCTCCGGGTTCATTCAACCATGAACAAGGACATAAAGGCATTTTCGAACAAGCAAATGGCGGTACTGTATTTTTAGATGAAATTGGCGAAATGAGCCCGCATCTACAAATCAAACTTTTACGCTTCCTACAGGATGGTTCATTCCGTCGTGTTGGTGAAGAAGAAGAGATGCACGCTGATGTTCGTATCATTGCATCAACGCGCCACCGTCTTTCTGAATTAGCTGACTCAGGCTCGTTTCGTGAAGACCTGTTCTACCGCTTGAATGTACTGACGCTATCAATTCCAGCCTTACGTGAGCGCTCTAACGACGTAGCACCGTTATTGGAGTTGTTTGTTGCTAAGTACGCACAGCAGTTAGGTATGCTAAAGCCAAAGTTAACTCCAGAATTGATCGACCAATTGGGCAACTATCAATGGCCGGGCAACATTCGTCAATTGGACAACATGGTTTTGCGTGCACTCACTGAATTAGATTCTGACACGTTAACGGTTGAGCAATTCCATCTGCCTCAACTTGAAACCATGACCGCTGGAATGGCGAATCTGAGCTTGGATGGTTCTCTGGACGAGATCATGAAAGATTATGAATCTCAGATCCTTGAAAAGCTCTATCAGTCTTTCCCATCGAGCCGTAAGTTAGCAAAACGTTTGAACGTCTCTCATACCTCAATTGCGAACAAGCTTCGTGACTATGGGATCAGAAAAAACTGATTGAACCTGCTTAGCCATCGTACTGAGCAAAAAAACAAGACAAGTTGACGGATTAAGAAAAACGAATGGAAGATTTAAGTACACCAGCCCGCGTTTATAAGCACGATGGAAACCTTATTCTACGTACAGCGCAAGTTGACGACGCGAGTATGATCAGTGAGTACTTTCAGATTAATAGAAAGCACCTCAAGCCATGGGAACCGATTCGCGAAGATGCGTTCTTCGAAAGAGAAGGTTGGGCTCAGCGACTGATCAAGTTAAATGAGCTTCATAAAATGGGGCTTGGCTACTACTGTTTATTGATCAATGCAGACTCAAACGAGATGCTAGGGACAATATCTTTCAGCAACTTGTCACGGTTCCCGTTCTACGCTTGTAATGTGGGCTACTCATTGGCTGAAAGTGCACAAGGCCACGGTTACATGCGGAGAGGCTTGAGCATGGCAAAAGACTACATGTTTGATGTGCAGAACATGCACCGCTTAATGGCGGGCTATATGCCTCACAATGAACGCAGTGCGAGTGTATTGGAGCATCTTGGTTTTGTTCGCGAAGGTTTTGCCAAAGATTACCTACAGATTAACGGTAAATGGGAAGATCATATACTAACGGCATTAGTTAACCCAAACTGGGAAGATAAGCGCGTTCTTTAAACGCCAATAATACTTAGACCTAGTGATTTTTAACGCTAATAGCGTCGCATACATAAAAGAATTTTAGAGGCAGCAATCATTTAAGCGACCATGAAGTCGCCGCTGCATCAAAAAGTACATATAGGCATGGTTATCCACTTGCCTTAGAAGATATTTGAGGAATTTTGATGTCATATACAACTTTGGACGAATACCAAAGAAAATGGATTTTCACTCATCAGTCAATGCCGCTGCCAGCGGAAGACTTGGAAAAGATCAAGCCAATGACTCAGGCAAGAGCGTCTCAGTTCTGGAAAGAGAACGTAAGCCCTCAAAGCCCAGATGCAGAAAGACTGAGTTCACAAGACTGGCCAAGCAAATCGTCGAACTGGAACGAAGAGATCAGCTGGATGGCGAATTGGGAAGCCGACGAACCAGAAATGCCTGAAGAAATCTTAAACTTCATTGATTGGCAAGATGACGTAACTGTTTATTTTTGTTACGAAAAATACAACGTCCTTGAAACTAAATGGTCAGTATTTAAGAAACATTGGAAGAACTTTTTGTTCTACGATGATGGACCAATTTTGCTAGGTCGTCGTCGTTCGGAAGCGCTTTGGTTTGCAACAAACGGCACGGTGAAAATCGGTAACCGCGCTTAAACTCAACGTGGCTTAATTAAGCCACGTTGTATGGGCTATAGATAAAAAGCGAGCACTTAGCTCGCTTTTTTTGTGCGCGATGATCTTTAATGATCGTTGAGGGTTTACGACTATTTGAGCCCTGCTTTTGATGTGTATTTCTGTTTGTGTCGATCGGGTGATTTACGAAATTGAGACCGCTATCCCATTGGCTCACTTGAAGTTTTAAGAGGTTTGGCTATATTTATATTACTGCCTTAGTGGAGGTGAAGTATTATGATTTGGGATACTCTCGAACGTGTAAATAAACTTCGCAAGGAAGCAATGGAGGATCCAGAATTTTTGGATTCGGCAAAAATGCATGAGCAATGGCTTTTAAGCGAAACTCATAACCAATCAACTAAAGGAACCAAGGATAAGAAACCGAAAAAACTATCAGATATTTATGAAAACACGGATTTTCCGATTAACCCAACAGGAACGAAACATTAACAATGATGAACTGCAACACGGCTAAGGCCTTTAAACAGCGAGCCTCTAATCAATTAGATATTGGCCAGCGAAACACTAGCCAACCAGACACTTGCAAACAGGCCTTTAGCCACCTATAAAAAAGCCACTTTCAACGAATCGAAAGTGGCTTTTTCTTTTCTAACTTGTGGCTAAAGCTAATCGCTATAAAACTAACAGCTTTTAAAACTAGCTATTGATCAGGCTTAATCCGCTTGGTAATGCATCGCCAAATACGCGCTTAGACTCACTTTCAGAAAGTTCTGTCACTTCATTCACCAGTGTTAACCATGAATCAGGGACCTTGCTTTGTTTAAGCTTCTCAATCACTTGATTGCGATAGTCATCAGAGATATCAAACTGACGGTCACCGGTTTTACGACAAATCATCACAGCAGCGAAGGCTATCATTTGTTCTTTGTGCCAGTTCTGCTCAAGCAGTTTCGGTAGCCACTGTTCAGCTTGTTCTCTTGGAATCACACTATGTTGGCTGCCATACAAAGGCGTTCTTGATGCTAATCGACCTAGCGCCCACCAGTGAGCTTGTTCAAATTGGTTATGGTTAATCGCTTTGCTCAAGAACCAGCTTGCCAGCAGCACTTTGTCTTCCACTTCCAGTTGCTCAAGTGATGCCGCTAAACGAACCATGGCTTCATAACCATTGTCTTGCGCATCTTTAGCTGTTTTAGGGTTCTTCATTGCGCCTGGGTGAAGGTACTTCGCGATATCAGCCAAGATAGTTTCTTGCTGTTCTTGATTCAGGCCTCCGGCAACACGACGCCAGAATACCCACCAATCTGTCCAACCTTGATGGTTCTGGAATTGGATGTTTTGTTGGTAAAGTCCCCAAATTTGTTCAATACGCCATGAGTCAGTTGGGTCACCAAAGCCAGGTCGCATAGAGTAACCCGCCAGACGAAGCCAGTTTTTCTCATGCGCTTCAGAGCGACGACGGCGTTTACGACCTAAAGAGAACGAATCAAACAGGTGACGGAGAGTAGTAAAGTCCCACTCTTCGCGCTTACCGAGTCGCTTTTCAAGATCTTTAGCAAGTGTTTTGATCTCTTTAGATTCAGCACTCTTCTTGTTACCGCTGTATAGGCGAGAAATTAGCTCCTTACATTCGTCCAGTCTTGGATGAAGTTTAGAGTTATCGGATTCATCGCCTTGCTTGTTTCTTACTTCAAACTCGAGCAACCAACGCTTAGAGTCATCTTCTGTACTCACACACTCCATTTTTAGTGTGCCGACTTCGGTTAACTGACAAGCGAGCAGTACTTCAACACGCTCTTTTTGGTTGGCTTGAAGTTCTGCAGTACCTGAGCCTTCCAACGTAGAAATATACGGTGGGAGAGGCGAGAACAAGTCGGCATCCACATTGACCATCACACCATTTTGAATAGCAGTGTCGTGAGCTATTTGGTCGTGTGTTGAAGTCAGTAGATTAAATCGTACTGGCTCACCTAACGTCAACGAAAAACGACGACTGTTTAAGCGTATCTCTTGGCCTTCCTCAGTACCTTTGGCAAGCAAACAAAGTGCTTTACCCATCTTGTTCTTCTCTTGTAGATGCAAGAAGTAAGAACGCGCAGCACCGCCACCGATTTTCAGTTGTGCACCACGGCGGGCTTTACCAAAGGCGACCGCGCCAAGGGCAACAGACCAATCAGGGTGAGGGTTATCAAGCACTGTGATTGGAGAACCGTTCCAATTGCCTAGTAGCTGAGTAATACGCTCAGTCACAAGTTCACTGTTGAACACACCACCATTGAGTAGTACACCTACAGGAATTGCAGGTTTGGTGTCATCGAACTCAACAGAGCCTGAGTTTTCCAATGCGGCTTTAGACACTTGTTGGTGTGTCGTTAGGAATTCTGCAACGTGCTTACTCACCGCAGGGTCAGCCACGTAAGGCAGACCAAACTCAACCACAGCACTGCGGCGTTTGTCGGGTGTTTCAGTAAACTCAGAAAGCGGGAAGAAACCTTCCAATGCGATTTGATGAACTTCTTGTTTGGTTAGGCCAATACTCTTAGTACCGCCAAGCAGTTTTGAACCACTGCCTAGCATGGTGATCTTCACGTCTTCTGGGGCATTGGCAGAAAGTAGGCTCTCTTTTGCGGCGCGAGTTTGTTGAATTAGTTTGGTTAGGCTAGAAGCATTCAGCTTTTTGTTTTGATTGAAGCGTTGCTCGGCTAGGTGAGCAAGCGCTAAATCTAGATTATCACCACCGAGCATCAAGTGTTCGCCAACGCCGATACGATCAAGTGCTAGCTCGCCATTCCCTTGCTTGTCCGAATCGCTGTTCGCATCGAATTTGGCTTCAATTAAGCTTAAGTCGGTAGTACCACCGCCGACATCACACACTAAGATCAACGGGATCTGTTGAAGCTCTTCCGCAGCCGTTTGTTGGTGGCGAGCATACCAGTCATAACAAACAGCTTGAGGCTCTTCGAGTAATAAAATCTTACCTAAGCCAGCAAGTTCTGCGGCTTCAAGTGTCAGCTTACGTGCTGTCTCATCGAATGATGCAGGAACCGTTACAACAACATCTTGGTCTTCAAGTTTGTTGCTTGGATTACGGTAGTTCCACGCTTGGCGGATGTGATTCAGGTAGCTCGCACTCGCGACAACCGGCGATACTTTATCGACATCAGCTGCGCCAGCCCAAGGAAGGATATCTGAACTACGATCGACGGCTTGGTGTGACAGCCAGCTTTTAGCACTGGATACTTGACGGCCTTCGACTTTAGCACCCAATTCACGTGCCCATTCACCGACGATAACGTTTTTAATATCGCCTTCAACTAAGTTCGGTGCCCAAGGCATGGTGAGGTCGGAAGGGGAGATCTGACCTTGTGCTGGGTGGTAACGAAATGATGGAAGTAGGGGTTTTCGAACCACTTCACCAGGGCCGATGAGTTGGTCAATATCGAAAAGAGAAACGGGAGCGTGTTGTAGGTCGTCGTTGATTTCACAGTAAGCAACAACGGTATTGGTTGTGCCTAAGTCAATGCCGACTAAAAAACGAGGAGATGCCATACAAAACCTTATTCTGCCAAAGTGATGACCAGTTTATTGATAGTTTTGGTCTTATTGTTGCTATTCGTAAACGTCATTCCCGAGAAGAAGGTACGACTGAGTCGGGAATATCATCACACTGTGTTTAAGACCGAAAAATTAGAACCTATAAGTTAAAACAGAGCGGTTAAAAAACACAGGGGTTAAAACAGATTCCCTAGTTTGTTCGTACTTGCGGTAGGGAATCGCATTGATAAAGTAACGGCACCCGTTAAGGTGCCGTTGATTCGTTATGCTTGGTCGTTTGAGTCGTTATTCGCGTCTTCACGAACATCAAACTCAACGTGCCATTTCTGACCGTTATCAGCAGCAATTGCTTCTAGGTAAAGCGTGCCGAGTTCAGTAACACGAGAGGCTAGGGTTACCGGAACCACTTCACCCTCACGACGACCTTCAGATACTGGCAGTGTCACTTGAATCTCTGGAAGTTCATCAAGGTCTTCTGGTGCCCAATGATCAAGGTGCGTACCCGCTACGTCTTCACGACGAGTGGTTGAACCGAAGAATTGGAAGTGAACTGGCTGGCCAATCACCAAACCAAACTCTTGGCTAGGCACTTGAACGCTTGAACCTTCTTCCATACCAAATGGCGCAACACACAGTGCTTCCATTGGCGGAGCCATACCTGGGATAGCTGGCATCGCGCTTTCAATTCCTACGTAGTAAGAAGAAGCGATACCACCACGGATACGAACGCCTTGGCCGCGACGCACTGCTCCGTAGTAAGAAGCGCCACTTGCAACCGCTAGGTCTAGATCCAAACCTGAAAGCTGTTTAGCAAATTCTGCATCAGCATTGATCAACCATTCGTTGATCGTATCTGAAAGACGATCAGCAAGTAGGTTAGATTTTAGAACACCACCATTGAACAGTACCGCTGTTGGTTTGATGAAATCTGCCGCTGGCGCTTCAGCACCTGGCATACCGGGCATGTTTGCAAACGGGTTGAAATCTTGCTGAGCCGTTTCGCTATTTCCAGAAAGCGCATTGGCTTGCTTAGAAAGAAATGCAGCTATATGACGAGTGATACCCGCATCTTGAGCGTAAGGCAGACCCATTTGAGTCAGTGCGCCACGCGTCTTTTGAACTGGGTGCTCATTCACGGCTACTTTCGGGAAGAAGCCATCAACCAATGTTTGTTGTACTTCTTGCTGAGTCAATTCTGTTTTTAGTGTTGCGCCAAGTAGTTTAGAGCCACGGCTAGGTACAACGATAGGCACAGATTGCAGTTCAGCATCGTTAAGCAGTGCTTCTTTTGCATCACGACATGCGTGAGTCATTGCTTGAACCTGCCAAGGAGCCAACTCTTTGCCTTCTTGAGCCAGTTTCATTTTCAGACGGTAAGCCAGTGCTAGGTCCATGTTGTCGCCGCCAAGTAGGATATGTTCACCTACTGCGATACGGTTCAGGCTTAGGTTGCCGTCATCTTGTGTTACTTCAACTAGCGAAAGGTCGGTTGTACCACCACCGATATCGACAACAAGAACGATGTCACCAACGTTCACTTCATCACGCCATGTGTCGTTGCTGTTATCAATCCAGCTGTAAAGAGCCGCTTGTGGCTCTTCAAGAAGCGTTAGGTGAGTGAAACCCACATTACGTGCAGCTTCTGCTGTTAGGTCACGAGCCGCAGGATCAAACGAAGCAGGAACCGTGATCGTTACATCTTGGTCTGCCAGTTTGTGTTCTGGGTTAGCGTGGTTCCAAGCGTCTTTAAGGTGCTCAAGGTACAATTCAGTGGTCTTAAGCGGAGATACTTTTTCAACTTCTTCAGGGCTGCCTGCAGGAAGGAACGCATCACGACGGTTCACACCACCGTGGCATAGCCAAGATTTTGCGCTTGCGACCAAACGGATAGGGGTTTTAGAACCTAGGTTACGAGCAATAGCACCAACCAGTGCTTTAGGCTCAGAAGACCAAGGTAGAACGCGAGAGCCCGCATTCATTTCATGTTCGTGCGGTTGGTATAGGAATGAGCCTAGTTGGCTGCGAGTTTCTACTGTACCAGGAGCCGTCAGTTGAGGTATTTGCATTACCTCTACGCGAGCGTCTTCATTTGTTGTGTCGATGAACGACAAAACGCAGTGTGTAGTACCTAAATCGATACCAACACTGAACTTAGGCGCCTGATGTTGCTCTTGAGAAGATGGCTCTTGTGAATGCTCTTGCGATGAAGAATGGTTTTGGTGTTCCATTATAGCTCCACCTCTGCCGGTGCAATGACAGATGCATCGTAATTTTCAGCAAGCTTAGGCAGGTTCATGTCAGTGGCTTTCCAACCTTTGTGAACCAATGTGCCATTGAATGGTGCGTTGCCTGTTACGTTGCCTGTTAGGCGAATTTCTTGTGGGTTGAAGCCTTCTACTACCGTGATACGCGTTTCTTCATCTTCCGTACGGATGTGAGAGAGGGTTACGTAATCAGCAAGTACTTTTTGACCGCCAGTGTGGATTACACGTGCAGCTGCGCCAACTTCTTCGTCAGAGAACGAAGTGAGATCTTCTTTTAGGAAGTCAATTAAACGTGCTTCTTGCTGCATGATAGACAATAGCTGCATTGCTGAATCGGTCGGTGCTGTTGCTAGTTTTGATTCAACTTCAACGACTCTTTCAATCACTTTTTCAACTTCAACAACTTTCTCTACTTCGACAATTTTTTCTACTGGTTTTTCAACTTCAACGATCTTTTCTACTGGTTTTTCTACGACTTTCTCAACCACTTTGGATTTACGAGAAACGGCAATAAGCAGCAGTAAAACGCTTGATGCAGTGAGGCCTGCGTGAAGCATATCAAACGTTTGTGGAATTAGGTTCAAATCAACGATCATAGTGATTTTCTCTTTAAATTGATTTAACGGTATATTCATTGGTTAAGTTGAACATACGGGTTGGAAAGAAAACTCTGTCGCACTCAGGCAAAACGGTATCTTTCAAGCTATAAATATGGATGGATACTAGCATATTCAAGGCTTAAGGGCTGTATTTAATGTTTTTATTCAAGTGGGTTTTTAGTGTGTTAGCGTGAAAATTAGTCGAGATTTGTTTGAATAATAGCCTTTGATGTAAGGGGAAGGTAAACATTGCCCATTTTGTGTCAGATTTAGGACTAAACATGAATGGAGCAGGGTTCCTTAACGTTATATACTTATGACTTTATATAATCCGACATGAGATATGTATGCCGCATACAATCGACCCGTTGACAGGGTTGAAGAGAAGAACCTTGCCAGTAGTTGCTTTTTTGGTCACCTTTCTGATTACGGTGTTATGCGTTGTGTTGGTGGCTCTCAATCAAAATCGTGCCTTGAACATGAATTTGGAGAGCTTTGCTAAACACCAAACTCTAAGCCTAAAAGCGTTTATCGATAACGATGTTGCTTACATTGGTTCTGGTGCTAATTTTTTCTACGCAAATGATCCTGAAAACTGGGATAAGTTTGATCGTTTTGCACAACAAACGATTAATGTTTCAAAAAGTCTAATTGGTTTGCAATGGATGCAAAAAGTGACAGCCGATGAGATTGAAGAACACACTGCTCAGATGGAAGAAAAGTACCCATCATATAAGTTATTCACTATTCCAAAACATGAATCAAAAGCTTTTGGTTACATCTTAGATGGTGAGCCAGCCTTTGTTGCGACTGATATCTACCCAAATACCGAACCTAATAACAGAGTTCTTGGTTTCTACTCTTCTCGTGAACGATTTAAGCGTGTTTTAGACAATATTAAACAGACACGCCAAGCGAATATTTCAGACAAAGTTCGTTTAATACAAGATGGTTTAGACCCAAAAACACCGAAAAGTGGCATGTTGGTGTATCACCCTGTATTTGAGGGTGAAAGTGACAATTTGCTCGGTGTTGTGATTGGTGTGGTTCGTACGACTTATTATTTTGAGAACTTACTGGCATCCACTGCGGGTGATATGAATGTATATGTGCGAGTGACCGATACCGGTTTTGAAGCAGAAGATTCTCCCATTTTGTTTGAAACTGAAGGTTTTGAAGGCGTAACTGGGCACCTTATTACCAAAACCATTAGCCTAACCAACCGTGATTGGAAAATTGATTACAAGATAGGTTCATGCATCTCATTTTCCGGCTACTTGGTACTCGCCGGCATTGCTTTAGTTGGGACCACTATCTCTTTACTGCTGGCCTACATAGTTAATCTACAAATTCGTGAGAAACAACGTTTGTACCAAATGCTATATGAGAGGACGGAAGAGCTGCGCTTTTTAGCCAATCATGACAGCTTAACCGAGGTCTACAACCGACGAGCGTTTAATAAGAAATTAGACAAAGCGATCGACAGCGATAAACCATTTAGCCTTATTGGTTTTGATATCGATAAGTTCAAAAACATCAACGATCAATTTGGTCATCCAGCGGGTGATGCATTGCTGATTCACGTCGTCAAACTGATCTCTGTTAATTTGAAAGATGGTGATGACCTGTTCCGTTTAGGAGGTGATGAATTTTGCATCATTTCGAGTATCTCAGATCACGAAGCGTTGGAGCGTTATTTAGAATGTATACTAAATACTGTTAGCCGCTCTCATTGTGAGCACAAAGGTCGCCAATTGAGTTGTACGCTTAGTATTGGCGCTTCTATTCGTAGCAATGAAAATACCGAAGAAATTCAGCAGCGAACCGACAGCATCTTGTATCAAAGTAAACTAAACGGTCGAAATCGAGTCACAATTGCAGGCTAAATGAGCACTTGATGTAACAAGGGTCGAGTTCCTGACTGTGCTCATGTACAATTTCACGAAATTTTTGACGAGAGAATTAGGCGACGTATGAATCACAATCGAGTGGTGTGTTTCGATTTGGAAATGTGCTGTTGGAGCGAAAATGGTGTAGGAACAACAGGGGAGATCATTGAAGTGGGTCTTGCTGAGATTGATCTAGCATCTGGCACTATCGTGAAGCGAGCGCAATACTACGTTAAGCCAGAGAAAGACGAAGTCTCTCTGTTCTGCGCCGAGTTAACGGGCATTACACCTCGTAAAATCGAAAAACAGGGGCGCCCATTAGAGTCTGTTATCAAGTCGATGATTAAGAACTTCGGTGGCCCAAAGAAAATCTATGCAGCGTGGGGACGAGATGATCTGATCTTACATAAAGAGTGTAAAGAGAAAGGCATAGAACCTCCGTTTAGCGAGTTTATAAATATCGCAACACTTTATCGAATTCAGAATCGATTGAAAGAAAAACGCATTGGTCACCGCGCGGCTCAAGAAGCGAAAAATATTGAGTGGGAAGGCCGTCAGCACTCTGGGTATGTCGATGCGTATAACCTCGCGAAGTTGGCGTTAACGATGCTCTAGATAGCAGCAGTGAACACCCGAACATAGAAAAGCCATCTACTTGTAGATGGCTTTTTGGTTTAATTTTTATCGGTATTTCTAAAGATTAACTCATTTTTTAATGACCAAGCTCGAGTTACTTACCATACCTTCGACCCTGTCGGTGATGTGAACCAGTCCGTTTGAAGTGTACCGCCAGACTCTGCCCACGTGGTTAGATGTTCATATGCTTCACAAGTATCAATACGTTCGTATGGGTGAGACCATTGGCCTGGGATATCTAGAGCCCATGGGTGGCCAGTCGTGTTTTGATAGTATTCACCTTCACTTGTTACTGTATCATCATCACCAGCACCGAATATTGCGGTATCTGCTACATCTGTATTTGGATAGTTCATCAAGTGAATCTCTCTACCTCTCGCGTTGGCTTTGTAAATGAACGGGTTAAAATCCGTATTGCTTAGCACAGGAATTGAACCATCAATCACCAGCGAGACACTGTAATCGATTAAGCTTCGTGCATCACCCGACTCTGTGTTGTAAAAGCTATAAGTGCTTGTACTTGGCAGCATCGCTGCGACACTATCAATCACAACAAATACCAACTCGCCTGAGTGACCGGCCTCTGGAGTTAACGCTACGGTAGAGCCGTTGTATGTTTTGGTCAGTGAAGTGACATCCGTGTCTTCAAGCCCTGCTAACGAAATAGCGAAACCATTGTCTTCAGCCGCTCCACGAGCAATAGCTTGGCCGTAGTAATCAAAACGAGTTATTTGGTTATTCGCGTTTGTATAAACACCTAATGCGTAGTGGCTAACAAAGTCATTCAGATCGTAGTCACCCTCATTTGGCCATAAATCTTCGTAGGCTAATGTGTACCATCCACTGGTTGGTGTTCGGCTATAGAAAGCGATTGTCGGATCGTTTGGTGCGTAGTCGTTTGCATCTGATACACCATCACCGTCACTATCCCCAATTGAAGGCCATGCAATCTCAGCGATTTCACTGATCAGCCCATTCTGGTCAATAGCGATGACCTGAACCTTCCAAAGTTCTCCAACTTCAGTTTCACTGGCCGGCAACGTGGCATTACTGTTGTCATTTTTTCCGACAAACTCATCATCCACATAGAACCCTTGACCTACATCGACAAACCAACGGTAGCTATAAGTTACAGAATCACCGTCTGGGTCTTCCGGTGTTGGACCGGTTACTGTCACAACCAAGTCGTCATTATCACCGAGTCCAGTGCTGCGACTTAGAGTTGGTGTAGAAGGAGGGGTATTAGCAATGGTGACATAAGTAACACTGATAAGGCTGTAATCCAGCGTGGTTAGCCAACCGTCGTTATTCACATCAATATCTAGGTCTACATTCACAAGACTGTCGTCAAGTGAAGCGATAGGGAGGTCAAAAACGGTTGTCGACCAGTTATTGTTGGTACCTTGTAAGAACCCGGGAGTAAGTAAAGAACCGTCAACAGCGATACTGTCGTATTCTCCGTTTTCTCCGTGGTGTGCTTCTGAATCAACATCATAAGCGTAAATAGTGAGTGTCGCTGCGGTAATCTGTGCGCCATCAGGGACCGTTAAATTATGTTGCCAAGAGTAGTCTTCGTTTGCTCGGCTGTAGATGTCGAAACCATAACCAGAAGGCGCGATGTAATGTGGTGAGGTACTACTTGCATCGATCTTTTGAGTCACTGTTATTGAGCCATCACCGTTAGTGGTTGTTGTGTTTTCTGTTGCAGCTGCAAACGTCTGTTGCGAGAAAGAACACATAGCGACTGAACCCATCACCATTAGAGATTTTTTAATATTTTTCATGGCAGCTATCCTTAGTCAGAATCCAGAACAATGTCGCAAGAAACTAGCAAATCAGTAGTGACGTTATCTAGGTCAACAGTACTTCTACACTCTTGACCACGCACCTGAGCAACGATTTCCAATCCTTCCCAGTTGGTTGGAATGCTAAAGTCACTCACTAATTCACCATCGCGGTTCGACATACCAGAGTAGAAGGCTTGAGAATCTGTTTGGTCTGAGGTCACGCTGTATAGTTTGATGATGTGGGAACCGCGAATTGGAGCCGGCTCACCGTCCCTGTATGAAAAACTACTGACGACAATGACGCTCATTGTTCGCGAAGCCGTTCCACGCCACTCAAAACTGTCTGGTACAGCAATATCAACAAAAGTCGTATTGGCAGCTGTTGCGGCAGGACTCGCAGCGCTGTCAGTTGAGCCGCTTGCACCACCTCCGCCACCAGAACTGCCTGACCCGCCACCACCACCGCCGCAGGCGATGAGAGACATTGATGTGACCGATGTTAAGAGGAGTGTTTTTAATTTCATCATCATAATCTTCCGTAATTAATTGAGGCCGTGTAAAACTTAAAGAGCAATGACTGTGCCAGTTTTTATATTGTTGATAAAAAAGGAAAAATTTGATTTTTTGATGTGGTTTAAAATTAATTGTATATCAGCATCTCAATTAGAGAATCAATCTGACGATAACGAATAAATGACGGCCTGATAATGAGATTTGATAGGGAATTGGATTCAGTTTTCACGAATGCTGAGTGAGGAAAGTTGAATCTGTAATAAGAGACATTTGACTGGTATTTCTCTTGTTCAATAGGTGGTGGGTATCGGTTTTTACATCAACACAAACAGAATGAAAAGAATGTTAATTCTTAATAAATGTCAGAAGCGCTTTAATTAATATTAAATCGCAGGTTTCGACCTTGATTGGGCAGAGCTAGATGGTAGCGTTAGTTCACCCAAAACAAATAGCACAAGAGAAGCCAAACCAAAAAGCGATGATCAGGCCTGTCTATTCCATGGCAAGTTTAGAGTTAAACCTTGGCTATGTTTAAAGGTGAGTGAGTTTACGTGACTGACTCACCTTGTCGTTATTTCATCTTGTTACTCGTCGAACTTATATTTGACTGAATTATTGGTTAAACTTCGCGCCACTCTTTTCTATGTATAGCTTGGCATTAGAATAACCAAGCAAACACCTTTTTGATGACCTTTTTATTTATGAACTCCTCGCTGAAATGAACGCCAATAGCCCTGAAAAATCACCTTAGACGCTTCGGGTATCGAGCTGATTAATAACACACTCATTGATTCTGAATCAGGTAATCAGGCCACCTTATCTCCCTCAGAAAGCTTGATCCTTGAACATTTAGTGAAGAACAGCCCAAAAGCCGTTGGTCGTAACTTTTTACTTGAACACGGCTGGCCGGGACGGGTGGTGGCGGGCAGTTCACTGAATGTTGCGGTCAAGAACATTCGTACAGCATTAAATTCGCTTGAGTATGATTGCAAAATTTTAACGGTTCAAAAGGAAGGGTATAGATTCAATGGCCCGAGACAGGTTGGTAGTTATTTATCGATGCCAACGCCTACGACTGACATACATGTTGAATCGGCAATTGTTGAATCGACATTTTCAGAGAATGCCGCCACCACAGATGACTTAACATTTGTAGCAAAGCTCACGCCTTCTGGCATGAACAGACAAGGTGGAAAATCAAAGCAACAGTACCCACAATCTCATCAGTCTATAGTGAAGCACTTTATCACTCGTCATCAATCTCGTATCGCTGGAATCGTAGTCAGCTTGTGTCTCGTCATGTTGTTTTATCAGTTTGCGTTTTTTATGGATAAGAGTCGTTATCGTGGCATGGATGTTTATCACGATAATTTGAACTTTGATCAATCGCTGTTAACTGAGTTGAACACTGTCTCAAAACTCGGTGTTGATTTACTTTACCTACATCGTATCGGAGTTGGGTGCCAGAATATTCAAGCCGTTGCGCTGATAAATGGGCGCTGGAGAGAGATGAGTCATCAGTTTAAATCTCTCTCTTGTGATGGCGATAAGCGAGGCTAACCGATATGAATCGTAAGTTTTGGATGCCTATCTTGCTCACGCTTTTTGTGATTATAAATGTAGGCTTAATCTCTGGGCTCGCAACTAAAAGTGCCTATAAATTTTCCGCAGAGTATCCAATGGTAGGCTGGGAAAAAATCTCACTTCGATTGGAAAGTGGTCGGGTAAAAATGCAGTACATTGGTTACGACATCGATGGAAATGTTGCTCAAACTAAGCAAATGTTTGGAGTGTTCTTTCGCTGGGGGAATCACTACTACCTTTATCAATTGGACCAAGACCAAGCCCAAGATAAACAGACTTTCAATATCAAACACTTATACATCCAACAAACGCAAGGCAAGCGCAGTGTGTTGGTGTCAAATCAGCGTGGCCTTTATGTGACAAAAAAAGGCACGCCGTTAGAGCTGAAAGGCATAATGTATGGTGATCGCTTACTCTAGTTGAGAGTATCAACGAGTAGAAAGCCTTTGGTTAGCTTTTACCCAAGACGTTCAGCTTGGTCTTAATAAAGTCACTGTGGTCAACGTAAAGCAGTTCTGCGGTTTTGCGGATCACTGAATCTTCAAGTGGATCAATCTCTCCATCAGCATGTGCCACTTCCCACATTGCCTTTATTAGATCTATGCGGACTGGTTGAGACAGCTCTCGCAGTTGAGAAGTAAAGTCGTAAAGAGAGACAGATTGTTCAACTTGAGGTTCAGCTTGCGCCAATAAGGCTTTGGATTCGTCTTCAGTTATGTTCAGCAGGCGTTGAAGCAAGTGAAGTTTAGCTTCTTGTTCGGATTCGTTAATCGCGTGGTCTGCACCGGCGACTTCACATAACAAGCTGGCGATAGCTAAGTTAGGAGAGGCGGTTGGCGTTTTACCTAAATCAGAGCCTTCAACTAATTGTTTAAATAACGAGGTAAGTGAGTTAAACATAAGATCATTCCAGTTATGATGAATATTATTACTATTGGGCCTACAGAGTGTGATCGCAAGCGTCTTTACTCAAAACTGACATTACGGATGAGCGAGCAATAAAGAACACTTGTTAATCAGGCTCAGGGAATCGTGTGACTTTCCCATCACCACTTAGTGTCGTTATTGCTTGCGGTTTGCCTTCGCTATCTAACTTTAATTCACCAATCGCACTTCGGTTTGAAAGTCGATAGAAAGTCTGATTATCAGGGCTACGTTTTTCAATCTTTAAGCGTTTTCGCTTGGTGAAATAGTTCAGAATTGAGCGTGGGCTATACAGCAATCGGTCCCATACATCACAGAATTTAAGCAATGAAGTAGGGAACTGGTTTTTAATACCACTGCAAGTAATCTGATAGATATTCGGGCTGTTACGGCGGTATCTAAGTTTAATGTCGTAAGCAAAAGAGTAGTGAACATCACCAGAAAGCACGACGAAGTTGGTTGGTGTTTTGGTGTGGGTAAAGATACTGATGAGTGTGTTAGCACTGCCCGGATGTGCCATCCAGTTTTCCGCATCAATCACCAATGGTTTACCGATTGTGGTCGCCATTTTTTGCAGTGTTTCAATAAACTTCACGCCAAACATCGGCGCAGCAGAAACAATCACCACCTTATCTTGATGGAGCAGCTGGTGCTGAAACTCAATTAAGGCTTCCCAGTCCATCAAACCAGAAGGTTTATTCATGCGAGATTCTGATCGCCAGCGACGCGTTCGAGTATCCAACACAATGACTTTTGGAGACGTATCTATCGTGTAATGCCACTCTTCAAAGCGACCGAGCATCTCAATGAAGGCCTGGTGTTTGTTTGGTTCTATGTTGCCAACAGAGTGTTCAGTATTGTTGCCGCCAGTTTCATTCTGCGCTTGATTTTCAGCATGCCATTGAAAACCAAAGAGCTGTTTTGCTTGCTTGATGAACTCTTTGTTAAAGCTCTCCGGTTTGTTACCCCAACCCTGACACATCCAGTAGGCGGCAAGGCCGTTACCAATCACTTGAGTAGCAAACTGATTTTGATCGACAGCATGTTCCCAACCCACAGTCAGGTTCCAATCATCGGTGACATCGTGATCGTCGAAGATCATGTACGTTGGAATATGAGCGAACAGACGCTGCACTTTCGGTAGACCTGCTATGAAGTCATCAATGATAATGCTCTCGTCACGCCATTGTTGTTGCTCTGCCGGTGATAATTGACGTCCAGCTTCTGTGAAATCATTTTCGATCAATTGCTCTCGGTTGATGCATTGCCACAATGTCGGAGACCAAACCAGCAAATACATCGCGATGAATTCTGACAAGGTGACCAAGTGATTCTCACAATCGGTCGAGCTGAAAATAGGGATTCCGCGCTTAGGAAATAGCTTATCAAGCAACGAAGCAGAGGTGTTGTGGTGTGGCAGTAAATGATGACGTCGATACAGCTGATATTCACTCTTAAACAAGGCTTCACTACTGTCGATTGTGCTTACCTGTGAATCCGTCGGCAAGCTCTCGCCCACAAGACCAAGCAGTTGAATCACTTGTTGAATAGCATCAAGCGTTGGACCTGCTACATGATCGGCGTAGATCTGGTCGCCGCTCATCATTAGCATATCTGGCCGTTCAAGTACCGTTTGCTTTCCGACCTTGTTATCTGCAGCAACTAGGCTGTCTTTGCTCGGGTGATGAGGATTACGACAAGAGCCATGCAGGATATAATCAGCAGTCGTTGAGATCTTAAATTCAACGCGAGACTTGTCGCTATAAACAAGGTGAGGAGCCCATGTGGCCAGTGACCCTAGTTCGGTGTGAATGTCATATTCAAGGGGCGTATTGGTAGGGAACTCACCCTTTAATTGAATCAGGGTTACCCAAGCATGTGTCCCCACTTGAATTGACCCTTGTTCATCAAGTGGCGACGAATAAAAAGGCGAATCTTGCTCTGCGTTGAATAGTTCAGTTGAGCCTGTAGGTTGTGAACTCGTCACCATCCACAGTACCACCTCGTTGGCGGTGGTTTTTCTTAAAATTGGGCCTGCAAGTAAGAAGGGAAGAGATGATGTCGTCGAACGTTTCAATGCGGTTCCTAAATCGGTAGCGTTAGTCTTTGAGTTGTCTCGTTTCAAGATCAGAGGTTTCGAACTCTGGTGTATCAGGCTCGTTAATTTCGAGAGCAGAGATGTCCTGCTCTATCGCTTCAGATTGATTTGCTTCGAGTTCCGTTGTTTCAGCTTCTGTCGTTGCCTGATCTGGCATTTCAGACTCCGTTGCCTCAAGCTCTGTCATTTCAAGTATTTCGATAACTTCTGAACTAGAAAGTTCATGGCCCATTAGAAATATTGCCAATAGGGCATCGGCTTTTGTTTTGGTATCGGACGGATCGTCCAGTACTTGTTCGAGTTTTTCTCGAATCATAGCGATTTCGTGTTCGACGAAACCACGGCCTTCATCGTCCCCTTGGTTTTCTTCAGGGGCATTATCAAACTCAAGAAACAGCATGTCGCTATCGAGTCTGGTGTTAACCAAACGCTCAGGCAACCACTCTTCGCCCATGACAATATCTGGATCGGAATCTTGGGGTAAGTGGTCTATAATGTTTTGTAATTCTGAGACTTTCACAATACTTTCATTTAACCGAGAATATTCTTCATTGTAACGGTCAAAGTCGATCAAACCTAAAACTAGTTGGCTGGCATGGCCAATAAATGTCTATTCAGTAACACAAAAATTATTACAAAGAGTAATTACACAAGAATGAAGCACAAATTTTCACCGAAGCTCATTTCGTATGGAGCGGTTTTATTGAGTAACGCTTTTCTAGGTAATAGCGTAGCCTGGGCAGCCGAAGAGCAAGAATGGGGCATTGCTGCAATGTTCCGCAGTGCGAGTATTCCCTACGATACATCAGGTGGGGATCAAACCGTCGGTTCTTTTGTTCCGATGCTATTTTTTAAGAATGACTATGTATTTATCGACGGTACTGAAATGGGGGCTTACCTCTACCAGACTGACGACGAAAAATGGTCTCTTAATGCGATATCGCGTATGCGTTTTATTGATATCCCTGCTTCAGAACAAAATGCCATTGAGGGTGATACTGCCGATTTTGGTGCGCAAGTCAGTTATCAGTGGGATGAGCAGTGGAAGCTTGAAACCGAGCTAATGAGCGACAGTGAATACAATTTTCACGGAAATCTACGCGCCAAAGCAAAGTATGAAACGGGCGATTGGGAGTTTACTCCGAGTGCGACACTTCGTTATAAAAGTGCCGATTTCAATAGTGCTTACTATTCAGCCGAAGGCGAGTCGATTGGCGCAGGTATCGATCTTAATGTGGGTGTTGAAGCACGTTACCACGTGGTTTCCAACTTATACCTACTTGGTTCAACTAGTGTCACTCGATTAGACGACAACGCTTATGATTCATCAGTAGTTGAAGATCGTTATCAAGGTGAACTTTATCTTGGTTTTGGCTTCTTCAATGACAAAGAGAAAGCGCCGAAACCGAAATTGAGTAACGCGCCGTATTTACGTGTCGCGCACGGTTGGGCAACGCCATCGAATATTGGCGAGATTATGAAGTTCAATACTGAGAAAGACGAATACAATAACCAACTGACCTCGTTTTTCTACGGCCACCCGCTAACAGACGAAATCTTTGGTCTCCCGCTGGATATCTACCTAACACCGGGTATCGCGCATCACTGGAATTCAGATGTTCAATCGAGTAGCACCGAGTACATTATTGCGATCAAAGCGTATTACACCTTTGATTGGCCGACACAGTGGAGATTTGGTGTGGCTGAAGGTATGTCGTACATCGACTCGATCACCTACATCGAAGGCTCTGAGATGGATCGTAAAGGTTACACCGCAAGCCACTTGTTGAATTACCTAGACTTCTCATTTGGTGTCAATGTGGGTGATTTGATCGGCAAGAACGACTTAAACAATTTATGGTTCGGTTATTCGTTGCATCATCGTTCTGCGATCTTTGAAAACGCCTCTCAGTTTGGACGTATCAAAGGCGGTAGTAACTACAACACGGTTTACTTCCAATACGAATTTTAAGCGCGGTTTCAGCCGTGTTTTAACGATGGTTTATGTTGTCAGTTTTAACCATCGTTTGGATAAATATGATGTGTATCCGAGTTAGCTTTCATAGCCTTCGTTAGTGTTGGCTTGAACAATCAGCCTGATAGCAAAAGGTTTTCCCTTTGATGTCAGGCTTTTTTGTTGAAGAGTTGTGGTACAATCGCGCGAGTTTAATAAGTACAAGAATAGGACACGCTTTGACTTCGTCTCCGGAAAAAGCAGACAACAACAAGAATGCAGTGCAATCTCAAGCGACAAACAAAAAGTCGACATCGACTCAACCTGCATCGAACTCGTCTGCCAAACAATCAGTAAAACCTGCTAAAACTTCTCAGAATAGCCCAGCTTCTCTTCGTAAAGCGCTCAACGAATGTATGATGCGCGATCGCTTCCGTTTGAGTAAGCGAATTGCTGGTGCAAGCAGAATCAAAAATGAACAATCTAAAAATGCTGTCTTTGATGAGATTGCATTGGACATTGCCAAGTCGATGATGACGGCAACCCAGCGTGCTGCGCAAAAGCCAACGATTGAATACCCAGAAATTCTACCCGTCAGCCAGAAGCGCGAAGACATCGCGAAAGCCATCGCTGAAAACCAAGTGGTTATCGTGGCGGGTGAAACAGGTTCAGGTAAAACCACGCAGTTACCAAAAATCTGTTCTGAGCTTGGTCGTGGCCGCTTTGGTTTAATTGGTCACACTCAGCCTCGTCGTCTTGCGGCCCGTTCGGTTGCGAACCGTATTGCCGAAGAGATGGAAACGCAACTGGGTGAGTTTGTTGGTTATAAGGTTCGTTTTAACGACCAAATTTCTGAGAACACACAAATCAAATTGATGACCGACGGTATTCTACTGGCGGAAATCCAACACGACCGTTTCTTAAATCAGTACGACACCATCATCATCGATGAAGCGCACGAACGTAGCCTTAACATAGATTTCATCATGGGTTACCTGAAAGAGTTGCTGCCAAAGCGTCCAGATCTGAAAGTGATCATCACATCGGCAACCATCGATCCAGAGCGTTTCTCTAAACACTTCAATAATGCGCCTATCATCGAGGTATCAGGTCGTACTTATCCTGTAGATACGCGTTACCGCCCGTTAGGTGGTGATGAAAGTGATTCCGATCGCGACCAAATTGAAGGCATCTTTGAAGCTGTTGATGAACTGTGTGATGAAGGGCAAGGCGATATCTTGATCTTCATGAACGGTGAGCGAGAGATTCGAGATACCGCAGATGCATTAAGTAAACGTAACCTGCGTGATACTGAAATAGTTCCACTTTACGCACGTCTATCGGCGGGCGAGCAGAACCGTATCTTTCAGTCTCATACTGGCCGACGTATCGTTCTGGCAACCAACGTGGCAGAAACTTCGTTAACCGTTCCTGGTATTAAGTATGTCATCGACCCGGGTACGGCGCGTATTAGCCGTTACAGCTACCGTACTAAAGTACAGCGCCTACCGATTGAGCCAGTGTCTCAAGCAAGCGCAAACCAGCGTAAAGGTCGTTGTGGACGTGTTGCTGAAGGTATCTGTATTCGTCTTTACTCTGAGGAAGATTTCGAATCACGCCCAGAGTTTACCGACCCAGAGATTCTCCGCACTAACTTAGCCTCCGTTATCCTTCAGATGACAGCTCTTGGCCTAGGCGACATTCAAGCGTTCCCATTTGTTGAAGCGCCAGATAAGCGCAACATTCAAGATGGTGTAAGGCTACTTGAAGAGCTAGGTGCGATAGCGACAACCGAACCCGCTGCGAACAAAAATAAGAATCAAGGCGACGACAAGAAGAAGCTAACCGCTATTGGTCGTAAATTGGCTAAGTTGCCGATTGATCCGCGTTTGGCTCGTATGGTAATTGAAGCGCCACGCAACCGATGCTTGCACGAAGTCATGGTGATTGCGTCTGCGTTGTCGATTCAAGATCCGCGTGAGCGCCCGTCAGATAAGCAGCAATCGTCTGACGATAAACACAAGCGCTTCTTCGATAAAGAGTCGGACTTCATCACGTTTGTGAACCTGTGGGATTACATCAAGCAGCAGCAAAAAGCGCTGTCGAGTAATCAGTTCCGCAAACAGTGTAAGCAAGATTACCTGAACTATTTACGTATTCGTGAATGGCAAGATGTGTACTTCCAAATTCACCAAGCAATGCGTGAATTGGATACCAAGCTGAATACTGAGCCGGGTAGCTACGATGGTATTCATATGTCTCTGCTGTCAGGTCTGCTTTCGCACATCGGTATGAAAGACCAAGAGAAGAATGAATATCAAGGTGCTCGTAACGCACGCTTCCATATCTTCCCTGCGTCTGGCTTATTCAAGAAGCAGCCTAAGTGGATCATGTCTGCTGAGCTGGTGGAAACCTCAAAACTATGGGGTCGTGTTATCGCGAAGATTCAACCGGAATGGATTGAACCGCTAGCGAAACACCTGATTAAACGTAGTTACAGCGAACCACATTGGTCGAAGAAACAAGCGGCAGTAATGGCACACGAAAAAGTGATGCTTTACGGAATCCCAATCATTCCAAAACGCTTAGTTAACTACGGTGCGATTGATGCCACTGTCAGCCGTGAATTGTTTGTACGCAGTGCATTGGTTGAAGGTGAGTGGGAAACCAAACATACGTTCTTCAAACAGAACCGCAAGCTTCTGCAAGAAGTGGAAGAGCTTGAGCATAAATCGCGTCGTCGCGACATCTTGATCGATGATGATGAACTGTTCGACTTCTATGATCAACGTGTTGGCGAAGAGGCAGTGTCAGGCCGTCATTTTGATACGTGGTGGAAGAAGACCAGTCAGAAAACACCTGAGCTGCTTAACTTTGAAAAGTCGATGCTGTTCCGAGGCGATGCTAGCCACGTTACTGATTTGGATTATCCGAACTTCTGGCACCAAAACGGTATTAAGTTGAAACTGAGCTACCAATTTGAACCAGGTGACGACAACGATGGTGTAACGGTACACATTCCGCTGCCTATCTTGAACCAAATTGACCAAAACGGTTTTGATTGGCAGATCCCAGGCCTGCGTCAGGAACTGGTGATTAGCCTAATTAAGTCACTACCAAAAACGCTACGCCGTAACTTTGTGCCTGCGCCAAACTATGCCGATGCTTTCTTGGCACGTGTAACCCCATTAGAAGCACCGTTGTTGGATTCTCTTGAGAAAGAGCTACGCCGCATGACAGGTGTCGAAGTGGTACGTGACGACTGGAAGTTAGACCAGATCCCTGAGCACTTAAAGGTAACATTCCGCGCTGTAGATCATCGCAAGCGTAAGCTGAAAGAACAGAAAGACCTGCATGAGCTAAAAGAAAGTCTGAAAGATAAGGTTCAAGAAACGCTTTCTAAGGTTGCTGACGACGATATTGAACAACAGAACCTGCATACCTGGAGCTTTGGTGAGTTACCAAAAGTTTATCAGCAGAAACGCGGCGGCTACGATGTTAAAGCCTTCCCAGCACTGGTGGATTCTAAAGACAGCGTAGAGATCAAACTGTTCGAAACCGAACAAGAGCAGATCTCGGCAATGAAATCGGGTCAGCGTCGTTTAATCCTGTTGAACGTGCCATCGCCGATCAAATACCTGCACTCTAACTTGCCGAACAAATCTAAGTTAGGCTTATACTTCAACCCATACGGACAAGTACTCGATCTTATCGATGACTGTATCGCTTGTGGTATTGATAAGCTAATTGAAGAGAAGGGCGGTTTGGTTTGGGAACCAGAGCAGTTTGAAGCACTGAAAGAACACGTACGTGCAGAGTTAGGCGATACGGTTGTTGAGATTGCTCAACAGGTAGAAACCATTCTAACTACGGCGTTCAGTATCAGTAAGAAGCTGAAGGGCCGCGTAGATCTTTCGATGGCATTTGCACTTTCAGACATCAAAGCTCAGGTAGAAGGTTTGATTTTTAAGGGGTTTGCCACAGAATGCGGGTGGAAACGCTTGCCGGATATTCTACGCTATATGAAAGCTATTGAGCGTAGAATGGAAAAACTGCCGATTGACCCTAACAAAGATCGCCTACATATGATCAAAGTTGAGTCGGTAATGAATGATTACAAAGAATTGCTGAATAAAATTCCAAAAGGGATCGCGGTTCCAGAAAACGTAAAAGAGGTGCGTTGGATGATTGAAGAGCTTCGTGTAAGCTTCTTCGCACAGCAGCTCGGTACGCCTTACCCAGTATCAGATAAGCGTGTTAAAAACGCGATTGATGCTTGCTAAAGGAATAAAGCTAGACGCAATAGCAAGGTTTGGGTATAAATCTTGCTTATTGCATTACTAATTGAATAGTTATTACATACAGGGCGACTTGGTGGCAATTTATTACCACTCAAGGCCTGCCACTAGGACGAAAAAGGTCGAATATGAAAAAAACGTTATTGGCATTAGCACTACTAGGTGCATCTTCAACAGCAATGGCTGATTCTTGGTTGTACGGTGGTGTAATGGGTGGTCAAAACTCATTAGGCAATAAAGAAGAGACAGCGATGGGTATCCACGTAGGTACTGGTATTCTTCCATTAATCGGCGTTGAAGCGGGTTATTGGGATCTTGGTTCTTTCGGCAGCGTTAATTACGGCAACCGCGATCTTAAGAATTTAGACGCAAGCACTACTTACCTAGCGATTAAACCAAGCATCGATTTTGGTCCTCTTCACGTATACGCGAAGGGTGGTCTTCACTCTTACGAGCTTAAAGCTGATGGCTTCAAGCAAGACGATGTTGATATCATGTACGGTGTAGGCGCTGAATACTTCATCTTTGGTCCACTATCTGTAGGCGCTAGCTACCAAAACTTCAAAATGAAAGATGACGACTCTGGCGTATTCACGCTAAACGCAACTATCCACCTACTGTAATTACTTGCAGTCAGTGACGGACGTACCGTTGGTCACGGATATTTGTAGAGTTCGTAAGAATTCGTAAAAAATGCCAGCTTGATAGCTGGCATTTTTGTATCTGTTAACCGTGTAATCGCTACTCTGTTTTCTTATAACAGATAGCAAGCGGATGGTTATTTTTTACTGTTCAGAATACGCTGAATTCTTGGGTTAATCGCTTTACCGTGTTTACTTTCGTACTCTTCACGTTTTAAATCGTTCAGGTTCTTTACAGAGTTAGCGGCAAGAAGGAATTCTGGTAACTCAGTTTCAAGCATGCCTTTCTCATCTAAACGTTTCGCTTCCAAGTAATACTTCTTGAACAGGCCATCGAGTTTGTTTTCAGCCGTACGCTTTAAATCGTACAGTTTATTCTGGATTAACCATTGCTCAATCTTATTATCTGCAGAGCGTGACAACACTCGAATACGGCTATCCAACAACTCTTCTTCAGTCAAAGAATCTTTCAGGATCCAAAGCTCACCCATTTGCGGCGGCCAACTGTTGCCAAGTTGAATACGTTCATGACAGTGCATTAGCACGCGGTTAAGGCCGTCTGAATCGACTGAGTTAGCAAATTCAATAAACTTACCGCTCGGCTCGCTACCGTATTGGTATTCCCATTGTGTTTCGTACACGCTTAAGAAAGAACCAAACACATGGATACACCAATCAGTCAGCTCTAACTCTGCCGGATCTTGATCGACAACAGGCACTTTTTGAGACGAGCCTGCGTCGGTAGCGTTAGGTGTCGCTACATTAACTTCAGTGCTTTTTGCTTCAATTATTTCAGATCGTGCAGGAACGTCAGATACAACAGGCTCAGAAGGTTGGCTTTTTGCCTTTTTGAATGAGCTGCTGCCTGAAGCGTTCAGATGGGCTAAGCTTTTGTCTATACCCATTTCCTTGAGCTTGTCCTGCATTTCCTGAATATTGAGCGGTCTTCTGCTGTTGTTGTCTTTCATTTTGCTTCTCGTTAACTAGCCAGTACTGCAGCTTGGATTCAATCCGAGATAGTGGCATTAATTCATTAGCTTTGGCTTTATACCAAAGGACAAATTTCTTCCATACTAAACTATGGTCACCGGCCAAGCCGGAGAATTTAAACGCACGTTCTGCCCATGATGGGATCTCTTCTTCGTTGAGATCATGAGTAGAAACGGTGTTGCTGTTCATTGAGCCTCGGCCTTGTGGGCGAGGAGCATATTGCGTGTTTTGCATTGGTGCCGGAGCAGGCTGAAACTTGGGTGCAGGTGCAGGTGCAGGTGCAGGTGCAGTAGAGTAAACCGGAATACTATTGACCGGTTGAGTTTCAACTTGAACCGCAGCTTGCTCTTGCTCAATGAGCATTTTGAACACGTGTATCTCTTTCTTGTCTCGATAATCTACTTTTACTTTATCGAGGAAACCTTGGTCGACTAGACACTTAAGGCAATCGGCTAAACCAAACGTCGAGAGAGCACAAAGTTGACTTGCTGATTGTAGGCACACATTGGTGAAACCGAACTCATCAGCACCATCTGCAAGCATCAATAAAACCAGTTTTTCTGCTGGGCTAGAAGTATTCACTTGCCAAGCTAAATAAGAATATTTGGCGCTCAATATCGTGTTCTCAAAAAGGTAAGTCGTTGTCACTATTGTAAGTCACCCCTTACCGAATTTATAGCAACTTAACAGAAAACGACATTAGTAAGCCAAATATTGACCATAAGGAGAGGTCTGCCCCAAAAAGTAAGCCTACACTCATTCATTCTCGTGGGTTATGCCTGGATTCACTAAGCAAATATCGATAACGATTTAAAGTGCTAGCACTCTTTTTCGGCTAAGAATGGCCAATTTACTTTGGTATTCGGTTCGTCAAAAACAGCTCGTTTTTATTGATATTCATTGACCGTTCTCTCACTTACTCGCCCGTTTACTTACCCTTCCATACATAAAGTGTATTTAATTTATAAAACACCTTGATATGATCAATATTTGCGCTATTATGACGATAAGTCAGAAATGACGAAGCGTCACAAAATGGTTAAGTACATGAATTTGCTATTCGTGTTAATATATTAAACAGGAGTGTTTTAAATACTGACTCAGCTTAGGTGATAGCTAAGCGAAAATACGGACTGAGAAATTATGTTTGGCTTTGGTTGTAAAGGCGATAAGCAAAGTATCTTTGGTTGTAAAGGCGGCTTGTCTAAAAAGCAGCAGTCTATTGCAGACCGAGAAGTAGAATTGATGTTGTTAGCGAAAGATCTGGTTCGAGAGCAAGGGTTCGGAAACCTCACGATGGATAAGCTAACGGCAGCGAGCTCTTATTCGAAAGGTACGATATATAATCACTTTTGTAGCAAAGAAGACGTGGTTTTAGCGTTGTGTATTCATTCTTTAAAGGCCGAGGCACTGATGTTTACTCGTTCTGGAGAGTTTGAAGGTAACACACGCGAAAAGATCGTCGCACTGCACGTTGCTTATCGAATCTATGCGCGCATGGAGCCGGTACTGTCAACTTGTGCGATCATGGCAAAAAGCCCGTGGGTACTAGAGAAAGCGTCTAGTGCACGTGTAACCGAGATGAACGAACTCGAAGAATTGGTGATTGAACAAGCCGATTCAATGGTTAACCAAGCAGTAGAAGTGGGTGACCTAAAGTTCTCTTCTGGTGTGGGTTCAGATGCCATCGTGTTTGCAAACTGGTCAATCGCATTTGGTTCAAATGCCTTGTCACAGAACGCATCAAACAGTCATTGTATTAAGCGGTTACAAGACCCGTATTCAGTATTACATAACGCGAATATGCTGCTCGACGGCCTGAACTGGCAGCCCCTTTCTACCGATTGGGACTACCGTAAAACCTGGCGTCGTGTAGAACAAGAACTGTTCAGTGAAGAGATCGCTTACTTAGAATCAGTAGGTCGATAGCTTCTATTAAGCCCACTTATGTGGGTTTATTAATAACCATTTATGACGATTCGTCACAAACTTAAGTTTAGCCTAATGTGGTTTAGGTTTTCTTGAGTGTATGACCAAGAATTGTGTCTTTTGTCAGCTTCGGCTGGCTTTTTATGACACAACTATGACGAATCGTCACAAATGGAGACTGTGATGGAACATGACAGCCAAAAGCCCGCTTTCGATCACCAAAATCGAGATAACCGTAATATCGATAGCGTAAACGGGGATCTCAATAACCGTTGGCACTCAATACCGACCAAGCGTTCGTTTATCGTTCTGCTGGTGGTTTTTTCAATCATCATGCTCTCTGCATTAGGGGCGAAGAACCTCTACTTTAGAGGGGATTACAACATCTTCTTCGAAGGCAACAACAAACAGTTGATGGCGTTCGATGAAATCCAAACTACCTTTGCGAAAACCGACAATCTCGCGATTGTTGTCGCACCTGATGGCGGCAACGTCTTCACCCCAGAAACCCTGACCTTAATTCAAAATCTCACCGTTGATGCGTGGCAGATCCCGTACTCAAGCCGTGTCGATTCTTTGGCCAATTATCAGCACACCGAAGCTGTTGAAGACGACTTATTGGTGGAAGATCTGCTGTATGAAGAATACGAACATACGCCCGAGCGAATCGCCAAAGTGAAACAGATCGCGCTAAACGAACCTCTGCTTAAGAATGCGTTGGTGTCGGCTTCTGGTGATGTGACCATTGTTAACGTGACCGTGCAATTACCTGAAGTAGATAAAACCGCGGAAGTGCAAGAAGTCATAGCAGCAATCAACACTATGATCGCCAAGTATCAAGCGGACTATCCTAACGTCGAATTCCATAAAGCGGGCATCATTGCTATGAACAATGCTTTCATGATGTCGGCTCAAGAAGACAGCTCAACACTGGTGCCATTAATGCTATTGGTGGTGTTGGTATTCCTGACCTTTATGCTGCGCTCATTCTTTAGCGTGGTGGCGACCTTAGTTGTGATTATCTCTTCGATTGTCGCGACCATGGGGTTGTCTGGCTGGGCAGGGATGTTCCTCAGCACCGCAACGGTTAACGTCCCAACTTTGGTACTGACCCTAGCGGTGGCCGATTGTGTTCATGTGATTGTGACCATGAGACAAGCCATGCAGCGTGGCATGGAAAAAGCACAAGCTATTCAATACAGCATCAAGCTTAATGCGATGCCGATTTTGATTACCTCAGTGACCACCGCGATTGGTTTCTTGATGATGAACATGTCGGACTCCCCCGTATTACGAGACTTCGGTAACTTATCGGCATTGGGCGTGATCATCGCATGTTTCCTATCCGTGACTATGCTACCTGCGCTATTAAAACTGCTACCAGTTAAGACTTTACCAACGAATGAAGTGGCACAAAGTAAAGTGACCTTCATGGATAAGCTCGGTGACTTTGTGGTAACTAATCGCAAAGCGTTATTGCCTATTTCTACTCTAGTTATCGTCGGCGCCGCGGCATTAATTCCACTGAACAAAGTGAATGATGAATCGGTGAAGTATTTCGATACCTCAAGCGAATTCAGACAAGCAGCCGACTTCATGGAACAGACTGTAAGCGGTATGACGACCATCAGTATTGCGGTCAAAACTAACGAGTCTCAAGCGATTGCTGACCCCTTGTTCTTACAAGCGATTGGTGATTTTACCGATTGGCTACGTGTTCAACCAGAAACCGACCATGTTGCTACGCTTTCTGATGTTTACATGCGTCTGAATAAGAACATGCATGGTGATGATGACCGTTATTACCAACTGCCACTTAACCGAGAGTTAGCCGCGCAATATCTACTGCTTTACGAGATGTCTCTACCTTATGGTTTGGATTTGAATAACCAAATCAACGTTGATAAATCATCGATCAAAATGGTACTGACGGTTGATAACCTCGGCAGTGTGGAATTGGTTGAACTCGAAGAGCGTATCTACTCATGGTTTGCCGCCAATGCACCTCAGTATGAAGTGGTCGCGTCGAGCCCATCATTGATGTTTGCTCACATTGGTGAAACCAACATGGCGAGCATGCTATCGACTCTGCCAATCACCTTAGTGCTTATCTCTGGTTTGATGATCTTCGCATTGCGATCGGTTCGCTTAGGCATGATAAGCCTAGTGCCCAACATTGCGCCTGCGATTATTGGCTTTGGTTTATGGGCGCTTATCTCTGGTGAGATCAACCTTGGATTGTCGGTCGTGGTCACCCTTACTTTGGGTATCGTCGTCGATGATGCGGTTCACTTCTTGAGTAAATACCAACGCGCAAGAATGGAAGGGCAATCAGCGGAGGAAGCGGTTCGTTACGCCTTCCACACCGTAGGTCGCGCTTTGTGGATCACCACTGTTGTGCTAGTGGCCGGTTTCTCTGTATTGGCAATGTCGAGCTTCAGACTCAATTCCGATATGGGCTTACTCAGTGCGATTGTGATTTTCATTGCGTTGGTGGTCGACTTCATTTTGCTACCAAGCCTGCTGATGATCTTCGACAAACAGACCCATTACTCAGACCAATCCCAATACGAATCAAAATCGTCTGTTAAAGCTCAACCTAATACGACGGCTGAACTGTCGACTTCAATCAAATAAGAAAACGTCAGCCTACTGCGGTGGGCTGACTTAAGGATTAATTTATGAAAATTATTAAACACTTTATGACAAAGAAAACACTCATAGCGTCATTGATAACCATTGGCGCATTTTCGGCTTTCCCTGCGTTAGCCGATCCTGAAAAAGGCCTAGAGATCGCCGAGCAACGTAAAGCCGTTGATATGGGGTGGGGCGATTCTGTTGCGACCATGGAAATGCTACTTCGCAATAAACAAGGTGAAAGCAGCTCTCGTCTAATGCGATTGAAGTCGCTAGAGGTTGACGACGATGGCGATAAAGGACTGACCATATTTGATGAGCCCCGCGACGTAAAAGGCACGGCTTTTTTAAACCATTCACACATCACCAAATCGGATGATCAATGGTTGTATCTGCCGGCATTGAAACGTGTAAAGCGTATCTCTTCTCGCAACAAGTCTGGCCCGTTTATGGGCAGTGAATTTGCTTACGAAGACCTAAGTTCGTTTGAGTTAGAAAAGTACACCTTCAACTACATCGAAGACGCCAATATTGAAGGTGTTGATACCTTTGTTTTAGAGCAAGTTCCGACCGACAAAAACTCTGGTTACACCATGCAAAAAGTATGGCTAGACCAGCAATATTACCGCCCAGTTCAAGTGGAGTTTTACGACCGTAAAGGCGCATTGCTGAAAACTCTATCGTTCCAAGACTACAAACAATACCTAAACCAGTACTGGCGCGCGCACACCATGTCGATGCAAAACCACCAAACAGGCAAGAGTACTGTATTAACCACGACAGATTTAGCGTTCCAGACCGGTCTTAAGGATAAGGACTTTCAGAAAAATACACTTAAACGTGCAAAGTAAGGCAAGAATATGAAAAGGATTCTGTTAACAGGAACGCAGTTATCTTTAACCTTGGCAGCGACAGTTGGGCTTATGCAGGTGTCGTTGCCATGTGTGGCGGCAGGCTTTAGCTCTGAGTTCGTAGAGCAAGTCACCCCAGAACTCGCAGGGCAAGTTAACCTTGAACACAGGCAATTCTTTAGCGACGGTTTACAGGGGCAGAACAAAGGACAAAGCTCACTGGTGTTACAACCGGAGTTTTACTGGGAGCAACAAGAAGGCAATGGCAGTTTTACCTTCACGCCATTTTATCGCTTAGACAGCGAAGACGATGAGCGAACCCATGGTGACGTTCGTGAAGCTTTGTTCCTTACCTACTGGGATGACTACGAACTGCGCGCAGGTGTTGGCAAAGTGTTCTGGGGTGTGACCGAATCAGCACACTTAGTGGACGTGGTAAACCAAACCGATGCGATTGAGTCCGTCGATGGCGAATCGAAACTGGGTCAGCCAATGGTTCACTTCACGTCGATTAAAGACTGGGGAACCATCGATGCCATGTTACTGCCGTATTTTCGAGAGCGTACCTTTGCAGGGGGAGACGGTCGGTTAAGAACGCCCGTACCCGTTTCAGACGATGCGCTGTATGAATCATCAAGAGAAGAAAAGCACGTTGATGTGGCACTGCGCTATAGCCAAATGTATGGTGATTGGGATGTCGGGTTAAGCTACTTAGGCGGTACCAATCGTGACCCTTATTATCGTGTTGAAGGTAATAATCTTAAGCCCTATTACGCGCAAATGCAGCATTTCGGCCTTGATGTTCAGGGGATTATGGGTGATTGGTTATGGAAGCTTGAAAGCGTTTATCGCGACAGCTACGACAACCACACAGGCGTAGCAACAGGCTTTGAGTATACATGGGTTGGGCCGCTAGAGTCGTATTGGGATATCGGTTTTATTGCTGAATACTTGTACGACAGTCGAGGCAACAATGCGCAGAGTGTCGGTCAAAACGACGTGTTCCTTGGGGCACGTTTCGCCTTAAATGATGAAGACGGGACCGAGGTGTTAACGGGCATCACTCAGGATCTAGATAACAGTGATGTTTACAGTGCAAAGCTCGAAGCCTCAAGTCGTATCAACAACAACCTCAAGTGGCGGTTGAACGCGTGGTTGTTTGAGAATGAAACCCCAGAAGACTTATTGTTCTTCGCTCGCAAAGATGATTTTGTTGAGATGGCGTTGGAATATTACTTTTAGTATTTTCAATAAGTTAAGTTAATGTTGGTTTATTGGGGTGTTCTTGTTGAATTGAACGCCCCAAACCCAGTGTTAATTTATATTTGTAGAGATCGAAGTCGTCTTTTTATAAAAGGAGTGAGCAATCAGGTAGGCCTACAGGTAGTATGGTTATATTTTACATGTATATATAACCTCTACATATGCACGCTTTTGACTACTGGTAACTGCCGGTAAACAAGTGTGATTTGGGCGTTAAGGGATTTATGAATTCATTTACTTGGAATAGATACTTCGAAACAGGCATTGGTGTCGTAGATGAACAACATCAATACCTCGTCGGTTTTATCAACCACTATGGCAATTTGCTGTCTGAAAACACTATCTCAATCGAAGATATTAGCATCGCTTTACTCGATCTTACGAGCTATGCCGAGTTTCACTTTAAAGAAGAAGAATCTTTGATGAGAGCTCGTAATTTATATCGCTCTCACATCGAAGAACACATCAAAGTGCATCGTGTTTTTATGCAAGATATCTACAGCATGCAAGCTTTCATTTTAGAAGAAGATCAGGCGTCTGCACGGCAGCTACTCGATTTCTTAATTCATTGGCTTGCGTATCATATCCTCGGTATTGACCAAAACATGGCTCGACAAGTGGCCGCAATAGAGGAAGGAGCGACCCCTAAACAAGCGTTTGAAGCCGAAGGAAAACAGAACGATTCTTCAACCATTCCTCTATTAGCTGCTCTTAAAGGCCTATTTGAGCAAGTATCCGAACGTAATAAAGAGTTGTTACGGTTCAACCAGCTACTCGAAGACAAAGTCGAGGAACGTACGGCAGAGCTAAAACGAGCGAACAAGAAGCTCGAAGAACTCTCCTTAACTGACTCGCTCACTAATTTGCCTAACCGCCGCTGTGCTTTTAAACAGTTAGCGGTGCATTGGCAAGAGTCCAAAGAACTTGGTATGCCTTTGGTGTGCATTATGATTGATGCCGACCATTTCAAGCGCATTAATGACACTTGCGGACACGATGCAGGTGATTTGGTGTTACAAACCCTCGCACACGAACTGAAAAACACATTTCGCAATGATGATATCGTGTGTCGATTAGGGGGCGATGAGTTCTTGGTGATCTGCCCCGATACCGATCTTAAAGGGGGCATGCACATTGCAGAAACCACTCGACAGAAAGTGTCTGAATTACAGGTCGACACCGGCGAGCAAGCTTGGCTTGGCAGCATTAGTGTCGGTGTGGCTGAAATGACCCAAGAATTCGAAACAATGAATGAATTGATTAAAGTAGCTGATGAGTCCGTTTATTTAGCGAAAAAAGCGGGCAAAAACCGCGTTTGTTCGATTCAGATTTAGAACGGGTTTATTTCAAGTTGAGAGCATAGTTCGCGTTAAATTTAAAATATAGCTCACGTCAGTTTTAGCGCTCAGGTTACTTTAGTTTTAGTTCTCAGGTCACCTTAGTTTTAGTTCTCATGATACTTTAAATCGAGCGCTTCGCTCAGTTCCAAATTAAGGAGTGGTACCAGTAATTGTTCCACTTCTTCCTATTCCTCATTAATATCCTGTTAAATTTGCCGTGTTTTTAGTCAATAACTTGTTCTTTTAGCGATTCAATTTGGCATTGGTTGCGTGTTTGATTAGTATGTGTAGCTATCTAAAAAAACTAATCATCCGATACGGACACTACCAACTGGTAGATGAGGAAATGATGCAACATCTAGAAGAGATCATTGCTAATGCAACGACTGCTATTGATACAGCAGATTCGTTAGTCGCACTTGATGAAGTGCGAGTTCAGTATTTAGGTAAGAAGGGTGAATTAACTCTTCAACTACAAAGCCTAGGTAAACTTCCACCTGAAGAGCGTCGCACTGCTGGTCAAGAGATCAACAAAGCGAAAGGTGCTGTTCAACAAGCGATCGCAGCTCGCAAAGACGCACTACAACGTGCAGAGCTTGAAGCGAAACTAGCTGAAGAAACTATCGATGTGAGCCTACCAGGTCGTCGCATTGAGAACGGTGGTCTTCACCCAGTGACTCGCACAGTTGAGCGTATCGAACAGTTCTTTGGTGAGCTTGGCTTTAGCACTGAGTCTGGCCCTGAGATCGAAGATGCATTCCACAACTTTGATGCACTAAACATCGCAGACGATCACCCAGCTCGTACTGATCACGATACTTTCTTCTTCAACCCTGATCTAATGCTACGTACGCACACTTCTGGTGTTCAAATCCGTACGATGGAAAACGGCAAACCGCCATTCCGCTTCATTGCTCCGGGTCGTGTTTACCGTAACGACTACGATCAAACTCACACGCCAATGTTCCACCAAGTGGAAGGTATGTTAGTTGATGAGAACGTAAACTTTGCACAACTTAAAGGCATTCTTAACGATTTCCTTTGTAACTTCTTTGAAGAAGAAGTTGAAGTGCGTTTCCGTCCTTCATTCTTCCCGTTCACAGAGCCTTCAGCTGAAGTTGACGTGAAACGTAAAGATGGCAAATGGCTAGAAGTTCTAGGCTGTGGCATGGTTCACCCTAACGTACTTCGCTCTGTTGGCATCGACCCTGAGAAATACTCTGGTTTTGCATTCGGTATGGGTGTAGAGCGTCTAACGATGCTTCGTTACGGCGTAAATGACCTTCGTGCGTTCTTCGAGAACGACCTTCGTTTCCTTAAACAATTCAAGTAATCCGGGGCAGTCAAAACTATGAAATTCAGTGAATCTTGGCTACGCGAGTGGGTTAAACCTGCAATTAACAGCGAAGAGCTAGCTCACCAAATCACTATGGCTGGTTTGGAAGTTGACGATGTAGAACCTGTTGCGGGTGTTTTCACCGGCGTTAAAGTAGGTAAAGTGGTTGAGTGCGGTCAGCACCCAGACGCAGACAAACTACAAGTTACAAAAATTGATATCGGCGCAGAAGAGCTGTTAGACATCGTATGTGGTGCATCTAACTGTCGTCTTGGCCTAACTGTAGCAGTAGCAACAGTTGGCGCAGTACTTCCTGGTGATTTCAAAATCAAGAAAGCAAAACTACGTGGCGTTCCATCGCACGGCATGCTTTGTTCTTTCTCTGAGCTAGGTATCGACGTAGAGTCTGACGGCATCCTTGAGCTGCCAGAAGGCACAACGCTAGGTATGGACGTACGTGAGCTTCTTGAGCTTAACGACGTAACTATCGACGTAGACCTAACAGCAAACCGCGCAGACTGCTTCAGCATCCGTGGCCTTGCTCGTGAAGTTGGCGTACTAAACCGCGCAGACGTTACAGAGCCAACAGTTGAAGCTGTTGCAACAAGCATTGAAGACACAGTATCTGTTGAAATCAAAGCAACTGATGCTTGTCCACGTTACCTTGGCCGTGTGGTTAAGAACGTAAACGTGAAAGCGGAATCTCCAATCTGGATGCAAGAAAAACTGCGCCGTTGTGGTATCCGTTCAATCGACCCAGTTGTAGACATCGCAAACTACGTGATGCTAGAGCAAGGCCAACCAATGCACGCATTTGATCTTGCTAAGATCGAAGGCGGTATTGTGGTTCGTCTAGCAGAGCAGGGCGAAAAGCTAACACTTCTAGATGGCAACGAAGCTGAACTAAACAGCAACACACTTGTTATCGCTGACCAAAACAAAGCACTAGCAATCGCTGGTATCTTTGGCGGTCAAGATTCAGGTGTTACTACTGAAACGACAGACGTACTTCTTGAAGCTGCATTCTTCGCACCGGATCACATCCGTGGTCGCGCACGTGCTTACGGCCTTCACACAGATTCTTCTCTACGTTTCGAACGTGGTGTTGATTCAACACTTCAAGCAGCAGCAATGGAGCGTGCAACACAGCTTCTAGTTGAAATCTGTGGTGGTGAAGTTGCGCCAGTAAACGGCAGCGAATCTGAAGCTGATCTTCCTAAAGCAAACGTAGTTGCTCTACGTCGCGCTAAGCTAGACAGCCTACTAGGTCACGAAATTCCATCTACAGACGTAGTGGAAATTCTTACTCGCCTAGGTTGTAACGTTGAAACGACAGACGCAGGTTGGACGGCAACGTCTCCATCTTGGCGTTTTGATATCGCAATCGAGCAAGACCTAATTGAAGAAGTAGGTCGTATCTACGGTTACGATAACATTCCAAATCAAGCGCCTAAAGCGGCACTTAAAATGAATGACCACAAAGAAGCTAACCAACCGCTTAAGCGCGTTCGTGACCTTCTTGTAGACCGTGGCTACCACGAAGCAATCACATACAGCTTCGTAGAACCAGAACAGCAAAAGCTTGTTGTACCTGGTGTTGAGCCGCTAATCCTGCCATTCCCAATCTCTGCGGACATGTCAGCAATGCGTCTTGGCCTAATCCAAGGTCTTCTAAACACAGTTGTTCACAACCAGAAGCGTCAACAGTCTCGCGTTCGTCTATTCGAATCAGGCCTACGTTTCATCCCTGAAGCAACTGCTGAAAACGGCATGCGCCAAGAAATGATGCTTGCGGGCGTTATCTCTGGTACTCGTGGCGAAGAGCACTGGGACATTGCTACTAACACTGTAGATTTCTTCGATCTTAAAGGTGACCTAGAAGCCGTTCTTGAGCTTTCTGCAAACGAAATCGCATACAGCTTCAAAGCAGCTAAGCACCCAGCACTTCACCCAGGTCAAACTGCGGCTATCGTAGTAGACGGCAAAGAAGTGGGTATCATTGGTACTGTTCACCCAGAACTAGAGCGCAAGTTTGGTCTTAACGGCCGCACTATCGTATTCGAAATCGAATGGGCAGCTATCAACACTCGCGTGCTTCCAGAAGCAGTAGCCGTATCTAAGTTCCCTGCAAACCGTCGTGATATCGCCGTTGTTGTTGATGAAGCAGTCGCTTCTGGCGACATCGTAGAAGCGTGTATTGCAGCGGGTGGCGAATTCCTAACAGGCGCTAAACTGTTCGACGTATACGTTGGTCAAGGCGTTGAAGAAGGTAAGAAGAGCCTAGCTATCGCACTTAGCCTACAGTCTGTAGAGCGCACACTTGAAGATGCAGACATCGCTGGTTCAGTAGATGCTATCGTAGCTTCAATCTCAGAGAAATTCGGCGCAGCACTTCGCGACTAATCTCTACTGATAGATAGAAAAACCAAAGGCCTCGCATTGCGAGGCCTTTTTTGTTGGGTAACTAGAGTAGAGTGCTGTCTTGCAACTGGAGAAAGTTATTTATAAATAAGTCTACCAATAAGAGATATTTTCTACCTTCGCCTTTCAAAAACTGAAACATTATTCATGATAGTGTCAATTTGTAAGTGATAGTGCACAAAAGCTTTCAATTCCTCGATAATTCTCTCATCTGAGTTTGTATCTATAAAATCCTGAGGAAAAAGCATACGAAGTCTATCGCGAAAAATCACATGATAGCGGAGAAAATAAAAGTCAGATATTTCGTGATTACCTGTTCTCATAAAATTGATGTTAGATAAGTATACGTCTAATCCAAAAGCAACCTTATTCAAATTAGATTGACTATTGTTTGCTTCGTATTGGGATATTGAAAAGTTAAGGTCTTCAATTGCACGTTTCATAGTGTCATATTTTTCACCTCGTGCAATACAAAGATCAACACGGTTTAAGCCATAAATATTAATTGAAGTTTTGGCTTTCTTGGTTTTGAATTTTGAATTACCTGATTTTTCTTTTATCAGTATGACTTTTTTTCTGATACTACTATCATAATAGTTCATGTTATTAAAATCATAGTAATCGTAATAATCATCGAAATAAGGGTTTAACAGTAAAGGTTTTTCACCTTGTACTTCTTTAATTATTGAATTTATATTATTTTGCTTTTTACGTGCGGATTTTGTAGATTTTTTGTTGCAAATTGGGAATAGGTTATGTTTTCCATATTTGTGTTCTATTGTTTTTACATGTTTTACTCTGTCAGGATCAATAACATAGCTAAGGTCATGCCCTTGCCCTGTGTTGCAAGCATCACATGCTATTAGTAAGTTTAGGTAGTCACCTCCAAAAAATGTATATCCGTTTGAATTAATTACTTTTGAGATATAGTGAGCCTTTTCAACTCTATGTGTAGTTTGTTTTCGAGAATCAATTCTATTTTTGGGTCTATAATGTTCTACTTTTGCTGTAGTTGAGCTTATATAAATACCACAATAAGAACAGAATTTAACACCTAAAAGTTTTTCAATTCTGTTATCCACCATATACTTATATCCAGCCCAGCTACAAGATGAAGAATTATTTAATTTTCTTAGGTTCTGTGTATATTCGGCCTGATATTCTACACTTGAAGTTAAAAGTATAGAGGGTGGGTTTTGTAATGGCTTAATCTTAATCATTATTTCTTAATTCCTGCACAATTTGACCCAACGAAGGATTTTCACCATTTCTAAAATATGAATCAACTGCTGATAAAGCGATTAATTCTCTATATGTTTTCCCAAAATAACCAAGTTTAAACAAAGACATTCTTAGACTTTCTACTTTTTCCCACTCTTGATTATGAATTGCACTATTGTAAGCATCAATTATTGGTTGTAAATCATCACTATCTATAGTGTCTAAACCAAAATGCGGACTCGTCAGAATCTGCTCAGTGGTCAACCCTTGAGGAGCCGGAAGGTCACTGAGGATCATTGTCTCATCCTCATTTTTTTTAAAACAAAGAACTATCGTACCATCATTAATCGACTTTAAGACTAGAGGGTCATGTGTCGTAATAATAAAAAGTACTTCTGCAAATGCAGATTGTAGATTGTAGATTATGTTCTTCTTGAATTTAGGATGTAAATGTAGTTCTATTTCATCAATCAATACAATAGAGCTACTCAACCTTAAGTTTATTTCTTTAAGACTTACATTCTCTCCAATTTTTGAAACGGAAGTAATCATCTTGGAAAAAATAGTAATTATTGAATTATATCCACTGCTAAGTTCATGTAGATATATTTTTTTATTGTTTTTTCTATCTTTCCAATATACATCACCATCAATAGTACAAAAAACATAGTAATTAGGAAGAGATAGTAATATAGATAGTTTTGTTGCTATCCAGTCGATTATTATTTGGTCTGATCTATAAGAGTTAACCCATGATATGAGGCTATTAACTGAGCTATTATTAGAGCGGTTTTCGGTGATGTTAATGAGGTTACACCTTTCACGCCTTACTAACCGCCCACTTCTTTCTTTATAGTGACACTCATTATCGGCACCGCTGTATTTTATTACATACTCCGGAGTTTGGTTGTCTATATTTTTACTACAGATATCTTCCAATGTACGTTTTGATTTACTTTTAAAAGCACGTTTAAATAACTCGAGAAAAGTACTTTTCCCAACACCATTCTCACCAAGAATAACGATTGAATTTTTTCCAGAGAAACTTATTACTTTATTTTCTTTAAAGTTCCTAATTCCAGAGAATATAAAATTATCAATTCCAGGGAATCTTTCTGAGTATTTACTTTCGTTCTTATGATGTATATTTTGAAATGAAATAGACTTATACGGAATTAACTTTGTCTTAACATCAATTTGATAGTTAGCATCTATGTTATATTTTTCCACTACCTTATTTAAGTTCGACTCTGACACCCTATCAAAATTATCATTTTTATTTATGCTTTTGAGGTAGTCAAAAATAAACAAGATATCAAACGGCGAACCTAAATCGTCATAAATGCTAGGTTCCCCACTATATAAAAAATTTTGAATTGATGACGTCCTACGATTAACCAATTCGATTCTATTAAGGTTAAACGCTTCAATCGTCCGCTCGGCTCGTTGGGATAATGGCTCCAAGCGTCCATTTTCGTTATGCTTAAAATGAAAGTATGTTGATTCAAGACCAGGTAACAGTATCTCTGGTTCAAAAGATAGCAATCTGTTAATTTTTGAACCAGAAGCAATATCAAAATCTTGAAAATGACTTGAATATCTAATGTTTTTCAAGCCATAGCTCTTCTGACATTCGTTACAAATCACACTACACGAATTAACATCGTTAAGTAGCCATAAGTTTCTTCCTGAGCCATCATGTAAAAAGTGAGGAATTATACTGCTGGATGGAGTGCCACAATAAAAGCAATACAAGTCTTCATCACCCCAAACGGCTTTGAAGGCTGATGTAATATCTTCAGCAATTAGCTCATAATCAGGATGTTTTTTAATTAGGAATTGTGATTTTTCTACCCCCAACGGTAACAAAATCTTGTGGTTTCTTCGAAGAGGGTTAGCTTGCATAACTATTGATAGCATATAAACACTGTACTTATGGTATTAGTTTCATTTTGACACATAATACACTGATAAATAGAAAGATTATATATGCTTAGCTAGTGCGCTGTCTCATTAACCTTTCGCCAAAGACTTTCTCGGTAGCTCCATATTTTGGTTAATACAGCTAAAGTTCCGCATTCGAGAGCTCGTTCATCCCTTTAATCACATAATCGATGACTTCGATCTCTTGGACAGACAGAACATAGTTAACTATGTAAAGAAGAAAGCTGCTATATGTAATGTTTATGCTCCTTTTTATTGAGCGCATTAAAACATTTGAGTTAGAAATGAGGTGGTTAAGTTACCATTGTAAGAAGAGGTCTTTATCTAAATCACTATTTGACCTGTCTACAACTTCACACTTTATAGTGACTATATTGATTGAGAGGGATGCTTTCTGTGTTCCCTCCAAAGTAAGTAGAGAGACACTATGAAACGTTTAATTCTAAACATCACATTCTTGGTATTCATGGCGCTTGGCAGCATTAATGCCATGGCTCATGATTCAACGGTTAAGTACGGTATTGCGATATCTCATGATGGTGAGCAAATTGCGTATGGCAAAAGTGGGAGTGGGGATTCGGCGCTGATCTTCATTCACGGATGGAGTTTAGACAGCAGCTCGACGCAACGTTAATGAAAGCGGTGGAGTCAGTGAAGTAGGGCGCTGTAGTTGTTAAAATATGGATGTAATCATTCGATAGATAAAACAAGGCCTCGCGATTGCGAGGCCTTTTTGTGGTCCGACTGAAACTCAATATTAATCGAGCCTAGCGAAAGCTCGGGATAATCGCTGGAATCCCCGGTAGAAGGCCAACCAACGCCATCACACCAGTTAGCACAATAAACATAGTTCCAGGCAACACCCAACGGCTCATTTTACTAAGCTCACTACTACGTTCTTTACAACCGACTAAGCCTAAGTTATCCAACAGCATGGTGAGAGCCCAACCAAATGCAGGGTTAACCAGTGCTGAAGAGAACACGACAATCGCGGCCGATTGGGTGGTTTTCCCTTCACGCGTCATTTCCATTCCAGCTTCTAGCAATGGCACAAATACCCCAACAATGAGCGCGACACAAAGCACAGGTTGCCAGATAGCTAAATCCATTGGGTAACCCCAAACAGCGGCGATGATACAGAACAGAGCTGTGAGCAAAGCGCCAGCAGGAATAGGGCGTTTAGCAATCGCCGCCGGTACGATATAAGTACCCCACGAAGACGTAAAGTTAGTACCGCCAAGCAGGGAACCGAACGTTTGACGAATTGAAGCCGTGGTCATGGTGTCGTCGATGTTCATGTGTACTTTTTCGGTACGTTCTGGGTAGCTGATCTTTTGAAATACTTGATGGCCTAAGAAATCTGGTGACCACATCGCTACGGCTAGAATCGCAAACGGCAATACCACCATGAAATGTTCAATCGTTGGTAGGCCTAGCATCCAACCTGTGTTTTCTCCCCACCAATACATAGGGTTCATGTTGGGTAAACCTGGCTCGGTTTGAAAAGAGAACGGCGCGCCCATGGCAAATGCTAACGTACCACCCAGTAAGCAGCTAAGAGGGACGGCTAACCAGCGCTTACGGAAATGTTCCAATAGCGCGTACAAAATGATGGTGCAGAAGATCACGACAAAAGCGATATGGCTCATGCCGATTCCCTCAGCCCAAGCAAACAGCTTTTTCACTTGGGAAGCGGTTCCAACAAAGCCAAGGTAGAGCAATAAGCCGCCACACACGCCTTTACTGGTGAGGTTGGCCAGCATACTGCCACCTTTACTGATGGCTAAGATGAGGCCAAAAGCGCCAATCAACAAGCCAAAGGCCATAGGGTGGCCGCCTGCTGCAACGACAATCGGAATTAAAGGAATGAGTGGACCATGTGTACCTGCGAGGTTCGCGGTCGGCAATAGGAAGCCAGAGAAAATAATAATGAAAACAGAGGCGATGAGGAGTTCATAACGAACGTTTTCTAGAATGAAGTCTTCATTTAATCCGAGTGCTCCCGCAAAGGTAGCAGCAATCGCGCCCACCATAACCACTTTACCAATCGTGGCTGCCATCGCTGGGATGGTGTCTTCTATCTCGAATCGATAATCTTTAAACGGTAAATTTGGACGCCAACGCTTAGGCGACATGATTTGTAATTCATGTTCTAAATATTGTTCGCGGGAATCAAATTCTGATCTTGGTTTGTGTTGTTGTTCATAAGTGAGTTCATCCTCATTGGCTTGAGGCTTATCTGCTTGTATATGTACGGACTCTAAAGTACTGCTCATGTTGATTCCTTTCGTTCACACTCTAAGGCGTGTTATTCCAACAAACGTTATTGACTCACGCAGAAGCGCAAACAATGTGTCAACTTATTATTAAAAATTCATTAACATTTAGTTGTTAGTACCTTATACCAAACCAAAAAAAACAAATAGTCTCAGTTAGTTAGACATTAGTCGTAGAGTTTGATAGCAAATATGAGAGACGGTAAAGAGGGTGAGTTCGCTTGTTTATAGGCCATTAATTACAGGAACAATAAAGTCACTTTCAACAACGAACGGCCGAGTGGACCTGTTCTGCAATTGAGCCTAAAAATCAAAACTCAAAAATAATTTAGAAAAGTGTGCATCCTTTCGCGACGTCAAACGTGTTAGAGGTAAATCGTTTAGAGGGTGCCACTATGTTGGACGTTTTTACTTACTTTGCCGACTGGCTGACGTATTCCATTTTTAACTTGGAAGCCAGTACTTCAATGGCAACAGGCGTTCATTTCTTTATCGAAGACACCAGTAAGATCTTAGTCTTATTGGTCGTGTTGATTTACGTTATCTCCGCGCTGAGAGCCAGTTTGAGTGTGGACAAAGTTCGACAATATCTACAAGGTAAGCGCCGCGGTGTGGGTTACTTCCTTGGCTCGCTATTTGGTGCGATTACACCGTTTTGCTCGTGCAGTTCTATTCCTCTGTTCATGGGCTTTGTCTCTGCACGTATTCCCATTGGTGTGACTATCGCATTTCTTATTACATCGCCTCTGATCAATGAGGTGGTGATCATCATGCTTGGCAGTGTCCTTGGGCTGAAATTCACCATCATGTACGTTGTGATTGGTATGTCGCTTGGCATTTTTGCAGGCTTTGTCTTAGATGCTTTTAAAGCCCACCGTTGGTTACAACCTTTCCTTGCCGAAGCGTATCAAAAAGCCAATGAGATAGATGAACAGCCTCAAACGGCGATTGAATCAACCCCAATGACGTTTAAACAGCGCCATGAATTTGCTGTGAACGACACCAGTACCATCTTCAAACGCATTTGGATTTGGGTCTTTGTTGGTGTGGGTATTGGTGCGTTTATTCATGGTTTTGTTCCGGCGGATTGGTTCGAGCAAAACCTCGCACACGGCCAGTGGTGGACGGTGCCCCTCGCGACACTTAGTGCGATTCCGATTTACACCAACGCAACGGGCATAGTTCCAATCATGGCGTCTTTGATAGACAAAGGTATGCCACTAGGAACCACGCTGGCGTTTTGTATGGGAGCGGTCGCAGTGAGCTTGCCAGAGTTCATGATGCTCAAACAAGTGATGCAATACCGATTGCTTGGTGTAATCGCGGGTTACTTGCTGGTGGCGATTTCCATCACCGGTTGGTTGTTTAATTTCTTCTATTAATCACAGCAGAGCAAATGCTCACAGGAGTCTGATATGAAAAGCATTCAAGTTTATGGTTCAGGTTGTAAGAACTGCGTCGTTACCGCAGAACGGTTTGCCGAGGTCGCACAAGAGTTAGGGCAGCAAATCAATATTGAAAAAGTCACCAGTTTGGAAGCCATTATGAAAGCTGGCATTATGAGCACACCGGGTATCGCGATTAATGGTGAGTTAAAACACACGGGGTCGGTGCCATCTGTTGATCTGGTTCGCGATTTACTCAAGGAAAATGTTGTAGCGTAAAAGTAAGGAAAGAGCGTCGCGCATACAGAGTTTTTTGAATGAGCATGCGCGACGGATTATCGAGGTTCAAGAATGAAATGTTTGATGAATGCGTGGAATCATGCGGAACCTAGCCTTTATGGTTGGCTACTAAAACAGACCCAAAATCCGCACGAAGCGGAAGACATCATGCAAGAAGTGTTTCTGAAGGCCATGGGAAATAGCGAGCGTTTCTGTACATTGCAGAACGGTAAATCATGGCTGTTTAAGATGACCAGAAACCACCTTGTTGATCAGCTGAGACGGAAAATATATTCGGTAGACATCGAAGAATTTGTGATGCCCACGGATATTTCCCCTGCGATGGTTCAGCTTCAACGCTGCCTTCCCCAGGTATTGGTCAAACTCACCGAGCAAGATCGTGATGTGATAGAACAATGTGACCTCAATGGTATGACACAAAAAGACTACGCAGAGAAACACCAGCTCAGCCTACCAGCCGTTAAGGCACGTTTACGTCGAGCCCGTATAGAACTCAAAACCATTTTGGTGAGTGAGTGTAAAGTGACTCAAGACCAATCGGGCGTTTGTTGCTTTAGGTCATTTCAAGCAGAGCCTTAAGTCTTTTCAAGTAGAGCGTTAAGTCCTTTCAAGCTGAACCTTAAATCCTTCTGGAAGTAATGTTTCCGCTTTAAACTAATTTATAGGCCATTACTTTAAGGAGCAATAAACGAAGGTTTAACAAGAAAACGTTCGGCTCTAAAGGCCCTTATAAAATTCATCGACTCAAGATTTCTTGTGTTCTTGGGGTAATTTGATAATGGATATCTGTTCCAGTTTTATTCTGAATATATTGGGCGACAAACAGGGAAAGGCCTTGTCGTTAGCAACCAAATCTCTACCACGTTCTGCGCCTGATAGTGATAGAATCCCCGCATTAGAATTATCGAGAATCTAGGTATTTATAAACAATGTTTATCCATCACGTTAATGGCATCGACTGGCTGGTGATTACAGCTTTTGAAGAACTGAAAACGATGTTTATCGAAGATGCTGGCCCAATCCCGGCTTACTTCTCTACCGCCAGTGAATTGAGCCTGATTGATCAAGCCAAGCGCAGCTATGGATTTTTGCCGACACTCCGCGGTGTAATCACCGATACCGGCACGTATCAAAGTAAAGATCTTGAAGAAGATTTGAACCCACAGCTTGCCTGTATCGTTGAAGGGCGTGGTCGGGTGTTTATCTATCACGGCGACTATGTGGCTTTTGTCGATGACGAGCAAACCTTTATCACTCGCATGGACTGAAAAGATTCACTCATTCGAGGCTAGCGAATCGGAAAATCAACGAGTGAACCAGTCTTGAATAAAAATATTAAAGGATTAGTACGATGGCAAAAACGATCTCATTGGTACTTGGCAGTGGTGGCGCAAGAGGCTTGGTTCACGTTGGCATCATCCGCTGGCTAATTGAGCACGGCTTTCAGATAAAATCCATCTCTGGCTGTTCAATTGGTGCACTTATCGGTGGTGTCTACGCGGCGGGTAAGTTGGATGAATTTGAAGAGTGGGTCACCAGTATCGACCAATCGGATATGGCTATGATGTTAGATTTTTCATGGCAATCAAGTGGTATCTTCAAAGGGGACAAGATCATCGACACACTGCGTAGGCTGATCGGCGAGATTTCAATTGAAGATCTGCCTATCCCTTATACCGCAGTTGCTGCCAACGTCGCTGATGAAAAAGAGGTTTGGTTGCAATCGGGTTCTTTGTTTGATGCTATTCGTGCTTCTATCTCTTTGCCATTGTTCTTCACGCCTCACGTCATCAATGGTGAAGTGCTGATCGATGGAGGAGTGCTCAATCCCGTACCGATTGCGCCTACCTTTAGTGATAAGACAGACTTTACTCTGGCTGTGAACTTAGGTGGTGAACCTGAGATGCTTCAACAGGAAGTGATACCGGTTTCTCTACCAACAAAACAGAGTAACCTACATGAGAAGGTTACTCTTTTTATCGATAATCTAGGTAGCAGTGTAAAAAGTAAAATGAGCTTCAATTTTGCTGCCTACGACATTGCCAACCAAGCGTTTGATGCGATGCAATCGACCATTGCTCGTCAAAAATTGGCCGCTTATCCCGCAGATATTACGCTTGAGATCCCACGTAATGCCTGTGGCACCTTAGAGTTTGATCGCTCACAAGAGATGATAGATAGAGGCTACCATTTGGCACAGGCTAATCTGGGTAACCGACTTTAATGGGCTGGTCGTTAATTTTTATGGTTAGGCAACAGGCTAACTAAGAGGGGGATTTATGCAAACTGAACTCCATGAGCTTATGGCAACAAAAGATGTCATCGTTCTCACAAGCTTAGAAGTACCAGCCGTATCTTGGCTGATCGATGGCTATCAAGAGAACGCTGATACCCAAATTATCGAGAACGCACATCAATTAGACACCGAAGCGATTGTGTCGCAATGTCGAAGCGGCCTTAGTGACGGTAAAAAGGTCATACTTACCGCGCAGTTTCGCAGCCAGCTACCTATTATCAATATCGCTTCACTGTGTAATGAGAAGCGCAAATTATTGATCAATATTGAGTTGTCCGGTTGGAATGAAGAAAAACGCCTTCCCCATTCTTATAGCAGTTTCTAGCTTGTAGCCGTTTTTAGTTAACTAGCAGTGTCTCTTTAATCAGAGCCGTTCAATACAACACTGATGCAAGTGGTTAAGCCAGTGAAGTAGGGTGTATTATCGTTTGATAGATAAAACTAAGGCCTCGCATGTGCGAGGCCTTTTTATTTCGGATCTTGCAATAAACCGATCTCTAACAAATTATTGGGAACGAACTAGGTTAGCAAGCCATAACGAGTTTAGGATTACGAATTAAAGTATTCAATAGCTTAGTTTCGTAATAACAGCCGATAAACTTAAGATCAGGACGTTGCTTAATTGCTTCACATACAACGCCAAATCTAAGGTTATTCTTTTAGCTTAATTTGCCGCTTCTATGGTGCCTTTGAAGGTGCTGTTCAAAAAGTCATTGATCTCTTGAGAGTGATAAATCGAAATGATCTTTTTATAGACTTCATTATTTTTGTCTTCTTCTCGCGCCGCAACAACCATCACAGCTAAAGGTGCGTCTTTCTTCTCTAAGTAGATACCTTGTTTCTTAGGATCTAACCCTGCAGACATCACGTAGTTCATAGTAATAGCTGCAGCATCTACATCGTCAAGAGAGCGGGGCAACTGTGCGGCATCAACTTCGACAAATCGAATATTCTTTGGATTGGAGACAATATCGGTTAGAGATGCATTGAATCCAACGTTTTCTCTCAGTGAAATAAGCCCTGCATCTTCTAATAGTAATAGTCCGCGTCCGCCATTGGTTGGATCGTTTGGAATCGCAATTCTTGCGTTGTCAGGAATAGAGTCAAGTGAAGTGTACTTGTTAGAGTAAACGCCCATACGCATCAAAATTGAACGTCCGATAGAAACCAACTTACTATCATGATTGTCGTTAAAGTTGTCGAGAAATGGCTGATGTTGGTAGCTATTAAGTTGGATACTTCCGTCATCCAATGCTGCGTTAGGGGTGATGTAGTCTGAGAATTCAACTAATTCGATGTTAATCCCTTGTTTCGCTGCTTCAATAGCGACGGCCTGTACAACTTGTGCGTGTGGACCTACTGTTGCACCAATCTTGATGACTGCCTCGTCTTTTTTTCCACATCCTGTCACACCTAATGTGAATGCCAATGCCAACAGGGATGCGATGATTTTTTTGTAGCTTTTCATGATAACTCCATTTAATTAACTAAAAGACATATGGGTGCCTAGACGTCTATATTATCTATTAATGCGATTGGGTCAATAGGTTTGTTAAAGGAGAAGTTAAATTGATGTTATTACTAGGTGGGGTATATAACTCCAAAATATTGGATCTGCTTTCGCAAGCGATTGTCTGATTACACTTAATCACAGTGACTAAAACTCGACGAGCTTTATCGTTAAGAGAAAAGATTTCTTTAACCGTTAGTGATAGATAAAAATAAGGCCTCACGTTTGCGAGGCCTTGTCGTATGAGGATTGTAGAATTCACTGGATATTAATTAAACGCTTCCACTAATTACATGGTGAAGACTGGCGACATGCCGCTGTCTTGTCCGTTCATTAATAGTAGTCCAATCACAATAAGTAATAGACCGCCAAATAGCTGCAAATAATGACCAGCGACTTTTAATGAGGCACTGCTATTCTTGTTACCTGCGGCTAAGTAGCGTTTCACCAAATGTTTGCCTGTTAGCGTCATCATTGCAATTAGTGAGGTTGTTAATGCCGTACCAACCGCCATTGCCAACGCACTAAGAACACCCATCCAATACAAGCCGACCATGTTAGCGAAAAGCAGAACCATAATAGCTCCAGTACACGGCCTTACCCCTATGGTGACAATGATTCCTGCATATTCACGGAGCGTTGAAGCTTTATTTATCGCGTCTGCATCGGCGACGTGCTGGTGGCCGCATCCGCAGTCGGCATGAGAGTGATCTGCGTGCGAGTGTTCTGCTGATTGTATTGTACGAATGGGGTTCAACATCGCGGAACCATCAGATACTGATGAGCGACGCGCCATTGGTGATTGGGTCGAGATCGGTGAACGAGCGGCTATAGGAGAAGGCATATCTGTTGCGAATGCGGTGATGGTCTTCACTTTCAACTTTGGTTTGCGCACCGTTGAGTAGATGTTTTTCAGAGCTTTCCAGCAGATCAATGTACCCACCACGGCCACTAAGGCAAAGCTCAATGAAACAAATAGGTTGGCTTTGTCGTTCACTACTCGCATTGAAGCATTAAAGCCCCACAACAAAACGCTGACTAATAAGACAGCGACCAGTGCTTGTAACAAAGCGGATACCACCGTAAGAATCAAGCTGGCTTTTGCTTTGGTTGGGTGAGTGGCTAAGTATGTTGAAACGATGACTTTGCCATGGCCAGGCCCCAAAGAGTGCAGCATTCCATAGATAAAGCTGAATCCAATCAGGTAACAGCCTGCTCCCCAAGGGTTTGACTTGGCTTGGTAGAGTAGGTCTGCAAGTTCTGAATTGACCTCTCTTTGCCATTGGATACTGGTGATAACGAGTGATGGCCACATCGACCATAGTTGATACGCGCCAACAGCAACAAATAATAATGCACCGATACCAATGAGGGCATGGTTGGCTTTGAATTGATTTTTCTTCATATAACAAGAACCTGAATTAGAGATTACTATTTTCGTTAATTTGGCAGGTTTAACTCGTTTGAGTTAAGACGTTTAATAGCTCAAACGAGTCGCTGCGGTTAGGAAGTGGGAAGCGCAGCACAATGAAGCTTGACCGATTGAGTAAACAGTTGGCCGAGCGTGTTATCTGGATCCGCATCGGTTGGCAAAGACATCGCATAGCTCATTTGTTCTGGAGTCGGGTTAGGCTCAACGAGTTCTAACTGACATTGTCTCGCGAGTTCTGGCGATAAGGTCACATCCCCCTTAGATAACCACGACATATCGACAAAGTAGCTAGGGTCAAAGATCAATACACGAAGTGTGTCTCTTGTCACCGGTTTTGGTTTGGCAAGCGGTAGGTCAAAAGTGAGCACCATTTTGGCTTTGTCACGTTCAAATTTGGCATGCTCTGCTACTTGATATTTGATTGGCTCTTCATTGTCATAGAAGTAGGTGAAGTAGTGCTCGTACATCATGTTTTCGATAACGGATGCTGCCAGGTTTTTGAACGTCTCTTCTTCTTTGTCTGGAGATACGTCTTCACCATCTAACATATACATCGACGTCATAGCATCAAACGACCATTCCATCGACAGGCCAGTTATTAGGCCATTCTCACCTTCGATGTGGGTCTTCATTTCAACCCAGGAGTGAGGGTGGGCATATAGGTTTGGAGCAAAAGATAGCAATGCAATGCCAAGAGGTAAGCATTTTAGAAAATGAAAACACATCGAAAAGCGGCTTACACAGCCCAAAGAGAGGCGATCGAATACATTGATTAGAGTAGAGAACAGTTTCATGAAGACAGACGGTTATTTGTTGTGATGTTATAATATAACAATTTAAGCATTTATTCACTTTGAAAGAGGATAAGAAGCACATTAAAAACAACACCTGTGACAACAATGGTTTATCTCAAAGGTAGAGCCATAGACCTTAGAGCGTTGGCGGGTAACGTCTTTCTCATAAACCTTTCTGTTTCTATGAATCTTTTCGTCTCAATAAACTTTTCTTTTCCAAGCTAGCTTGTAGCTCCGTCTACTCTATAGTTTTTGCTGAAAGTGCTATTTCTCTATTCTGTAAATCTAATTTTTCATACCATGGTTATTGGCATATGCCAATAATGAGGAATATACTGAATGCCTGATCACCAATAACAGGGAGTTACCATGTTATACGCAGTACCTTGTCTTAATCTCCATGTCGGCAATCATTTTGCTCGTTCACCACAGATAGCGATTGTGGATGACCAACGACAAATAAAGCAGGTTGTTTCTTTGGTTGAATCCGACTCATCTTGTAATAAAAAGAAGCAATGGATTTCAGTGATCCACTCTTACGGCGTGCAAGCAGTTGTTGTCCGTCACATAGGGAAAAGGATGCTGGCGCACTTGTTTAAGAACGATATTAAAGTGTTAGCCTCGACAGGAAAGGTTGAAATCGAAGCATTAGATTTTGATCACCTACAAGAAGTGACCGATCTAGATTACGGTCGAGAGCCTCGCAATCATGGGTGTGGTAAGAAAGAGCGTAGGAGAGACGGCGCAATTTTCATGTCACGACCCCACAAATTGGGGGCTATTCGAGGGTTCCGTAAATGACATTCCTACTAACATTATTAGGCTTTGTCGGAATCGTGGCGTTGATGGCGATCGGTGTGATTTTTTCACGCCAGCCAATCAAAGGCAGCTGCGGGGGGCTAGCGCAGATCGATATTGAGCGTGAATGCAATTGCAAAGAGGTGTGTGAGGAACATAGCCGTAAGCTGTATCAGATCTCAGAACCCTCAAGCTAGAGAGCTCAAACAAGCCGCCATATAGCTAAGTCAATAGATAAACAGATAAACAGATAAACAGCTAAATCAGATAGTTGGATCGCTCAGTGACGAGTTCGGTATCCAGCAGTGAGAGTGGGATCTAGAGTTAAGGCTAGGGTGTCAGTTAAGAGTTTTGAATGACTAACGCGTGGCCGTTGACGATGCATTTAGCAACCTTGGCTCGTGCACGTTTAATGATGTTACCGAACGTTTGGCGAGACACCTGCATCTGCTCGGCGGCTTCAAGCTGGCTTAGGCCTTCTTGATCAGCCAAGCGTAGCGCTTCCAACTCTTCTAATAGCAGCTCTTCTTGATGAAGCTCGTCCATAGGGACGCCATTAGGCTTAAAACAAGAGTAAGCCGCACGAGTACATAACTGTCGATGTTTTTTTGGTCGAGCCATATCAATCTCTAGAAATCTAAGGGTAAAAGGAATAAGGATAAGTATGAAAGTTTTCATTCCTCACAACCATCGCCGCTGCCAAGTATGCAGCCAAGGCTTCTTTTCAGATAGCCCGATTTGCTTTGAAGTTGCTAGCAATAACGAGAACTTAGCTAAGCATGAAGCCTTAGCCAAGATTGTACCAACAGATAAAGCTGAGGGCTATGATGGCATTATGCAGGGCGGCATTGTTACCGCGTTACACGATGCCACCATGTTGCACTGCTTGTTCCAAAATAATATCACCGCTATGACGGTCAGCTTGACGTCTCGTTTCCATCATCCAATTTTGATTGGCCAAGAGTTAGAGATCCGCGCTCAATGGGTAAAAAGTAAACGCAATATTTACTTTTTAGAGAGTCAGATTACTCAAGGTGGCAAGTTATGTTCATCGGCAAAAAGTCAGTTCATGTCGTCACTTTAATCATCGAACCTAAGTTCTAATGATCTTGTGAACGTAGAAGTAGGGGAAAAAGTCGCAACAACTTCTTCTTTGATGCTCACCGGCTTTGAAATCCGACACAAGAGTTATGTAGATATGCCAAGGTTGTTAGCGGCTTTAGAGGACGGCGAGGTTGAAGCCATCGTCGCTGATGATGTAGTGCTCAAATATATGATTGATCACGGCAGAACCAATGGGCGATTTGAAAATTCGTGAGTCGCGAAAGTGGCGTAAAATATTGGTCGACTATTTTGCGGATCAGTAATCGAAACCTGCTAAGTACTACAAAGCTTTCTAAGTTTTTATTTCTACAGTTCTGAGCCAGAAGCTTTGTTCTTTTTAAAGTATTTAAATGCAGTCCAGACGGCATAAGCCGCAACACCAACAATCAATGCTGAACGAATAAGGATAGGTGCATCATGTTCTAATTGACTAACATGCGGCACAATACTCGCAAACAATCGACTGGTAAAAAACAGCCCCATTACTAACATAACAATTTTATTCATGTGACCTGCCGTTCAATTAGATGCGTTATACAAAACAAAGGATGACTTAATCACACTCTCGCGAGGTTAAAACTTGTTCTGTTCGAAATTAAAGAATGCGCTTCTCAAACCCGCTCGTCAACGCGATATCAGCCAAAAACCAGTAAGCTAAAGTTTCGTTTTTGGAAGTGACACTTTTCATTAATGAAGAGATAGTTGGGGATTGAGTGTGCGAGAAACCGTTGAACTTATTACGATGAATTTCGAATTTTCCATTTATTATCATGATTTGGGCTTGCAAGGGTTAGAGATTGTCGATCAGCAAGCACTGCAATCTTTTATTGACTCCTACGAATAATAATAGAGCTTGGCACTTACTCAAATGCCAAGCTCTGTTTTCAATGTTTACTATAAACTACTCACATCTATTTATGGTCGACTTACTCTTAGCAATTAGCAATTAGCAATTAGCAATTAGCCGGTAAGTGTCCGCGAACCATTACCGGCGACTAAGTATTAGTCCTTAAGCTTTTGCATACATGAGTGTTCTATAACCACCGATTAAGTTACGTGCTTTAAAGCCGTTGTTGACGAGTTGGCGATAAGCTACGTTACCACGTAACCCTACTTGGCAGTAGATTACAATCTCTTTGTCTATTGGAAGCTCACTCATTCGATGACGCAGTTGGTCGACTGGAATGTTGATTGCTCCCTCAATAAAGCCACCATTTTCTAGTTCGCCAGGGTTACGAACATCGAGTAGGAGTTGGTTGTCGCTTAATGTTTCAATCTCATCGAAATGAATAGGTGTCGCGTCACCTTTAATAATATTGTTGGCAACAAATGCGGCTTGGTTAATCACGTCCTTAGCACTCCCGTAAGGTGGTGCATAGGTTAATTCTAGGTGTTGAAGTTGATCAACGGTCATACCTGCACGTTGAGCTACTGCCATAACATCAATGCGCTTATCAACGCCATCTTTACCGACGGCTTGCGCACCCAGTATTTTCCCTGTCTTAGGATCGAATAACATCTTGAACGAGACAACTTGTGCGCCGGGGTAGTAGCTCGCATGGCTTGCTGTATGGACGTATACTTTTTCGTAACTGATTCCTGATTGTTTTAGTTGCTTCTCATTTTTACCTGTTGAAGCGACTGCAAGGTCAAAAATCTTACAAATTGCGGTCCCCTGAGTGCCTTGATAAGCTTCTTGGCGCCCAAGCATGTTGTCTGCCGCCATTCGACCTTGACGGTTGGCAGGGCCTGCTAATGGGACGAGCGTTTGCTCTCCTGTTACAAAGTCTTTGTCTTCTATTGCATCGCCGACCGAGTAAATTGAAGGATCGCTCGTTTGCATAAATTCGTTAGTGTAAATACCACCAAAAGCGCCTAGTTGAAGGCCTGCTTCTTGCGCCAATTTCGTTTCTGGACGTACACCAATAGCCATGATCAAAATATCGGTTGTGAGAGTTTCACCGTTATTAAGTGTTAATTCTAATTCACCCTCTAGGTGTTGGTGCTTCTCGCTCTCGCCTGAATCAAAGCTTGCGATGTGTTCGTTAGGTATATATTTCACAGATTCAAGTGCGACGCCGAGTTTTAGGTCGATGCCTTTTTCACGAATCTCCGCATGGGCAAAGCCGGCCATTTCTCGGTCTACTGGTGTCATTACTTGATCGGCCATCTCAATCAATGAAGTTTTGATCCCAAGCTGATGAAACGCTTCCATCATTTCCAAGCCGATAAAGCCACCGCCAACAACTGTCGCGTGCTCAGGCTTATTCATTTGGATTGTCTCGATGATGCGGTCCATGTCTGGAATATTGCGTAGCGAATGGGTGAGGGGGTTATCGATTCCTGAGATGGGAGGAACGACGGCACTGGCTCCTGGGCTGAGTAATAAGAAGTCGTAACTCTCGCTGTAGTGGCTACCATCAACAAGATTTTTGACTGTAACGGTTTTATTGGTGCGATCAATTGAGGTAACTTCGTTCATCACTCGTGCGTCAACGTTGAAGCGAGCTAAGAAGCTTTCAGGTGTTTGTAACAGAAGTTTGCTTCTATCCTCGATATCGCCACCTATGTGGTATGGCAATCCACAGTTGGCAAAAGAGACGAATGGTCCTCGCTCAAACATTATGATTTCGGCTTCTTCACTAAGGCGACGAGCGCGTGCAGCAGCTGAAGCACCTCCAGCTACGCCTCCGATGATTACAATTTTAGTCATACGTTTACCTATTACTGTCTCTAAGTTTAACTATACAAATTGCCGAGCATAGAGCTTGTATCTTCCTAATGATCAGGACTGGCTAGTCGCCGGCGATTGAGTAGTTTTCGAAATACCTAGATACTATAAAGATGTAAATTAGCATTGTCTAATGTTTGCTTTGATTTATTAGCTCTTACTAATGTAAAAGACTGTAAACCCTATAACGGTGATTACTTTGGCGCGCTTTAAATTCGGATTATTTGAAGATGCATTGCCGACTAAGACGACTCTATTCTATTGAAAGACGCCTTAGTCGGTGAGGGGAGAGGTTTAGTTTGAAGCTGTCACCTCGGGTTTGAGCGTTTGGTCTAAGAGCAGTGATTAGACTAAAGCACGCTAATGAAGGTAATACGCGTTAGCTAGTTGAGTAGAGGTTAGCCAAATTAACTCGCATGAGCATAATTAACAGGACCATGGGTGTGCTGACTCATTACATTTTTCAGATCTTGCTCATATTGATCCAACCACGCGTAACGTTCACGATACAGTTTTCGTTTTTGGCGCTTAAGAGCCTCAAGATCTTTCCTGGTAGGTTGTAGTGGTAGAGCGTAGAAACATTTGTCGTGTTGTTGTCCGTCGTGTTCTTCCCATAAGCAATTGTACTTCAGGCTGATTGTTTTACCCTTCTTGCCGTATCGTAATGAGTTAGAAACATGCCCAGATTCGTTGACGGCGTAAATGTGGTCAATCTCCAAACTGGTGGCCAATAATCGAAGAGTTTCAACCATGAATGATTTCGGTCTCAAACCATAGAATGCTTTTGTGAACGAGCGGCTAAATCCGTTGTCGTTTGCTCCCCCTTGTATTCCGCCAATGTAGATATCATTATTAAATACGGTGAATGATATGGTGTACATTTTGTTGAAGATTGAGTCGGTTAGGGAAAGGGTCAGTTCACCTTCTTTTCTAGCATTTCTCTCAAAACTTAGGTTTAGAAAATAAGCTTTTTCATCAATTTTCAGCTCTAAAAGATTAAGTCTCTCGTTATATATTTGATGGCGAGTTGTTGAGGTGAACTTATCTTCAAACCAGTCATAATGCTTTGATAGTATGTCAATTTTTTCTTTCTTACTAAAATCGGTACATAAGTAAGGTGTGACAAATTTAGATAGGAAGTTCGGCTGTTTTTTAAATAAAAGCTTTCTCTCGATAGAGCTGAAATTGTCATTCATTTTTCTTGTGTCTGAGTAAAAAAATAATGCTCGAACTGCAAACTTCACTATCGCTTTGTATTTGCCTTTATTTTTATGGACATTAGCGTCAATTCCCATACGAACTACATTCATAATCACCTCAGTAAAGAAGCGTTGCCCGAACACGCTAGCGTTCCGAACTGCTTCTTTTATTCTCATAAACATTAATGCCGATGATGATAATGAAAAGTGAAAGTTGGGTACGTATGGGTATGTATGATAATGTAATCGAGTCTGTTACTTAGTGTTCAAATCGTGCGCGATTACTTGTTATCAATGACCGGGTTTAATTAAGTGAGAACTTTCAAGCTTATGACTGCACTATTACTAGTGGCTTGGGGGAGGGATTATTTAGGATTCAGCCTGGCTAGGTTTTTAAAAAAGAATGCCACTGCAGAGCTGCAGTGGCATTAGAAGGATAACAAACTATAACTCTAACAGTTTGGCCAATTCGCGCTCTTCGAGAAGCTCTTCAATACGTTGACGAGTCTTAGGCGTTTCGGCTTGTGTTTTGGTTGACTTGCCTGCTTTTTTACTGCGGCTAGCTTGAACTTTTACTTTAGTTATAGACATCGTAATCTTCCTTGGATTCTGCTTTGAGTTATTATTTACCCTAAGCGTTACATGACTCTTTTAGTGCTTTACCTGCTTTAAATGCAGGCGTTTTTGATGCTGAAATTTGAATCTCTTCGCCCGTTCGTGGGTTACGACCAGTACGAGCAGCACGAGAATTAACTTTGAAACTACCAAAACCTAGGATGGCAACATCATCACCCTTAGCCAATGTATTAGAAATACCTTCAACAAGTGCGTTTAACGCTGAACCTGCTTGTTCCTTCGAGATATCTGCTGAAGTGGCAATGTGATCAACTAACTGAGATTTGTTCATATTCTATATTCCTTATTGAGTACGAGTGGCGCTTATTTTTAAGGCCGAGCTTGTTCCATCTTAGCAATAAGGACTGAAATAGTGTTAACGTCTGGGTAGGGTTTTGTAAAGTAATCAACAAGATTGAGCGTTAACTCGCCTTTTATTATAACTGAATGTAATTCTTTAGCTATTGGTAATTTAAATACTGGTTTATAAACTGATATGAAAAAGGCGAGCATCTATCTTTTATTGGGTTAAGAGAGTCAATAATAAGCCAGCACTTTGTTTATAAATGAGTAGGGTTATTAGTTAATTGATTAATTAGTTAGTTAAACTAGGCGCAGAAATAAAAAAGCCCAGCGAGAGTGCTGAGCTTTGATTTTGAGCTTGCAATGCAGAACTATTTAGTAATAAAGATTTGTTCTGTTTCTAGTGACGTCATAGCGCGAACTTGACGCCAAATATAGTAGAAAATACCTAACATCATCAGCATGCTTGGGATTGCAATGGCTGGGTAGCTGTAAAGTGTCAGCTTGCCAAGCTCTTCATTAAAAGCGGCTGTGCCCGCTGGGCTTGTCACAATCCACGTCGCTAAGAAGTAGTTCATCGCAGAAGAGAAAGCGAAAGTACTCGCGAACATGTAATTTGACGTCATTAAACAGCGGTCGAACTTTGCTTGGTGGCCAAACTGTTTTAAACGTTCTTCAATGAGAGAGATGTTTAGCAGTGCTGGCGTGAAGATGACTTTTTGGATGAACGGATAGCGAGTAAAAGTAGAACCAAGAACCGCTAAACCAATTATGCCTGGGATTAACGCTTCTTTTAATGCTAACCAACGCGTGTCCAATTCGAAGAAACCAATGCCACCTGTTAATAACACACTCACAAAACCAAGTGCCGCAATGAAATTAAACTTCTTGTTGCGGATTAGTTCCATACCACCGTAAGCGATAGGGAAAGCCAGTGCCACAAGCAGTGCTAAACCTGTTCCTAGGTGCTCCTCTCCACTGAATTTCATCAAGATGAATGATGGAAGAAAGACGTTAAAAACGATTTCGAAAAGAGGGCTAGATTTTTTGTTTTCTGTGTTACTCATAATTTCTAAATACATTATGTTATGGATTTATTCTCAGGGATTGTTGTTTACCTCGCCCAAGATGTAAAGCCCTAAGGTATCATGCTGTGTAACGACATGTGACATTTAGCACGTCATTTACTGTTTAAGTCTTTGAATTTAAGGTAAGAAACTCGTTAGGCTCTGCGCTTCTTAAAGGCGTGCCAGCCAGCACTGAGAATCGTTTTTATGACTACACTAAGCGCACTTAACTGAGGATCTGCATTTTTTCCTGCGGCAATACGCCACATTTGATGCTCGTACCAAACCAGTCCAACCATCGCCATTTTATCTAGTGTTGGCTTGCCTGTCGTTGGCACAGTTAACGGCATGCCGTGGTTTGGATCTTTTATCAATCGATTGGGGAAGTCTGGGTCAACCGCCATGGTTCGTGCAATTCCAATAAAGTCAGTCGCAAAGGTTTGTAACGCGTCGTTCATTGCTGGTGCTGTTCGAAAGCCACCAGTGACCACCAAAGGTGTATCTACAAGCTTTCTCACCTTCATCATGTAATCCATAAAGTAGGCCTCGCGCTTCAATGTACTTGCCTTTAAAGGTGGGGTTTTATTTTTAGACCCCATCATCGAAGGGCTTTCATATGTGCCACCGGATATTTCAATTAAGTCGATACCGTCGCTACTGAGCGTTTGTACAACTTGCATCGACTCTTCTTCAGTGAAGCCACCTTTCATGAAATCAGCACTGTTGAGCTTAATCCCCACAGGAAAGTCATTACCTACTTCTTTACGGATCGCACGGTAGACTTCGAGCACGAATCTGAGTCGGTTCCCTAATGAACCACCCCATTTATCGTCGCGCTGATTGTGTCTTGAGGATAAGAATTGACTCACAAGGTAACCATGAGCACCATGAATTTGCACGCCAGTAAATCCTGCCTGTTTTGCCAATTTTGCGCTTAAGGCAAACTTATTAATTACTTCATGTATTTCTGAGTCTGTTAGTGCTCGTGGGGTGTTAAAGCCTTTCTCTAATCCGCGCTCTAAAGAGATAGCTGAAGGGGCGACAGGCTGGTCACAAAGGAATTTAGGGATCTGTTTACCAGGATGGTTTAGCTGCATCCATATCTGAGAGTCGTTTTGCTTTCCGGCACTAGCCCAATCACGAAAGATGGTGAGGTCACTTTGCTCGTCCAAGACGACGTTGCTAGGTTCACCAAGTGCATTTCTATCAACCATCACGTTACCTGTCATGGATAAACCGATGCCACCTTCAGCCCAACGCTGATAAAGGGTTGTTAAACCAGTCTTAGGGTTATGCTGTTTGTCGCCAAGTTGTTCACTCATCGCTGATTTGAAGAGTCGATTTTTGATGATTTGGCCGTTGGAAAGGGTGAACGGTTTGCTGAGGTTGATCGAATTCATACGCTATTGGTTACTTCTTTTAAATGATGGTTTTAGTATGTCTTATTTTGTCGACTGTTCCGAGTAATTCGACTCATGTTTGGTTTATATGTGTTCAGTTTTGAATTTTATAGACATTGAGAATAACTGAATGTTTCCCCTTCAAATGCCAATCACAAAAATAAGTGAGTGTGACTGACTGAAGGGGAGCTAAGGGGGGGGGTAAAAAACTATTTCTCGAAGATAAGATTGAAACTTAATGGGATCTTGTCTGAAAGGGCTAATCCGCCAACCGTCGCTGAAAGCTTGTTTAGGTTATCTGTCGATATTCCAAAATCAGCGCCGTTTACAATGATGGTAGAAGCAGAATTGACCATAACAAAACCGTCCGTCGGAATTACAACAACAGGGAAATCAATTTTCTTTGTCATACCATGTAAAGTGACTTCGGCTGAGATGGTCGTGTTTTGCGGATCGCTAGAAAGTATTGATGGGTCAATTTTCCCGGCTATCTTCACCTCAGGGAAAGTCATGGATTCAAAGTAGAGTTCATTGAGTCTTTGGTCACGAATCGCTATGCCAGTGCTTAGGCTCTTTAGGTCCAACATTATAGAAAACTGGCCATCTTTTGTGAGCCCTCCTGATGACGCTTTGATCGACGCGGGCTCAACAACAAACTGCTTTTTAATGGTTGCGAAGGTGATATTTGATAATTCTGAATCTAACGTGTAGCCGCTTTCCGCGAAAGATTGAGCGGAGATAACGGCATAAAAGAGACCGAGCGTAGAGATTAGTTTTTTCATAGTTGGGTCACCAAGTTGCTGAATTTACCAGTCTAACGTTATAAACCAGTTTGCTTTTTGCATATCTTTTTGAATAGAAAGATAAATAAAAGCTTAGACCAGCGTGCAACAAATTACCCTAGGTAAGTGAGTACATCGCCATATTATTGGAACCATGATCTGCTAGTTGTTCGTATATCATTTGTTATGTTATAACATATCTATAATTTCACTCTTACATTTAGATATTAATGATAAAAGTAAGAGTGAGGCGAAAAGAATGCGCAAGGAGATTACGTAATGAATGCCGTTTTAACGAAGCCTTTGGCAACCAATAGCAATCAGCCACCCAACATTAGTTCAGCCGTAAGTATCAAAGATCAAGCGAGTCACAATGCGGGTTCTAGTGCTTCTGAGCAGCCAACTGTATTAGCCGATATCTATCAAAGTAATATCAATATCGCGATTTGGCAGCGTAACTTTGATCAAGAACTAACGGGTGAAATCAGTGAATTTATCGCTTTGAATCCAAACTTCAGTAAATCTATTAACCTGTCACCAGAGAATGCTTATGAGAAGCTAGAGTTTGCGACAGATGGAACGGCTTCAAAGGCTCTGTTAGGTAATATGGTGGAGCTGGTGGATATGTTTTGTTGTTTGTTCGAGCTTGAAGAAGTAGGGCTACGTTTAGCGGTTTTGAATCAAGCGATGTGTCCACGCTTCCATTTTGACCAAGTGCCTTGTCGCCTAGTAACTACCTATCACGGCACTGCAACTCAATGGCTGCCGAACTATGCGGTAGATCGCTCAAAGCTAGGTCGTGGAAGTAACGGGCAACCTGATTCAGCTTCAGGGCTGTACAGTCACGAGTCTGATATTCAGGAACTCTCAAGTGGCGATGTTGCTCTGTTAAAGGGTGAGCGCTGGGGTGGAAACGAAAACGCTGGCCTTGTCCATCGGTCACCAGTCACTGCTCCAGACGAGACGCGGCTATTGTTGACTTTGGATTTTGGTTAGTCCCACTACATTCGCGAGACTATTTTTCAGTAAACGACTCATCTCTTGTTGTTCCCGGGTTCTAATACACTTAGGTATTGTCGATGGATCTGAGCAGGGAACGGTAATAGACCTTCTTGGATCGCACGCCCATTGTCGGTTAGATCAGTATTCAAAGAGCGATGGTTAATCCATGTTTCTTGAGTTCTGTGTTAAATGCCCTTGCTGCATCATTCGCAATTACATGGCTTAACCAACGAGTGGTTTGCTGTTTATTAAGCGCTTCATTTATTGGTTCGTTCTTCTGCTCTAGATTGAACACCGCCAATACGCTTTTACACAGGTTGAAACCTTAGTTAAGAAAGCCAATGACACTTTGGATGGTAACGATACAAATTAGCAGACGCTGGAATAAGCCAGTTTAAAGCTAGCAACGCATAGCCAAGCGTTATTGACGTTGTTTCCGTTGGGCAGTCAAGAGGGGGAGTAAAGCAAAAGAGAGTGTTTGGAACCAACCGGAGAAATTCAATCGACTACTTGGGCAAATGGATCAGGGTTTTCAGAAACTCTACCGAGGCAGTCAAAGTCGTGATGTATCGTTAGCGGAATCAGGGCTGGAAGCAGCGCAAGTCACTTGCAAAGGCTGTCATCGTTCACACATATCAATAATACAACCTGTCGTCGGTTTCATTATTTATTTTAAAGCGTAAAATATATTCAGCTTGCAACCGTTTTGGCAACCAATTTGTTCGCCACGTTTTTTTACTTCCACATTATAGGTTTCCTATGTTCAAGAAACTCTCGCTTAAGAATAAGTTAGCGATCTCAGCTAGCATGGCCATCATCCTGGGGGGGATTTTGGTCGAAGCTCTATCTTTTCGTGCTTCATTACAACGACTTGATGTTGAAGTTGCACAACGTTTAGAAGGCACGTCGGCATCTTACAATCAATATGTTTCGGATTGGATCTTATCTAAAGAGCGCGCGCTGACTTCTCTTTCGAAAGAATCAAAACAAGAAAGTTTGGTAACTCACCTTAAACAAGTTCGTGATTCCGCATCTTTTGATAATGTGTTCTTGGCCTTTCCGGATGGCTCACAAAAGAACGCGAACGGAGTGGTACTGCCACCGGGTAATGATGACCCTCGCCAATGGGGTTGGTACACAAACGCGGTAGCGAACCCAAGTAAAGTCTTCATGGACAATCCAACGGTGGCCGCTGCGACGGGCGCTAATGTTGTTTCACTAGGAACCGCAATGCAATTGCATGGTCAACAAGTGGTGTTAGGTGCAGATGTTGAGATTACCGACATTCTTAACAGCCTTGAAAAAGTGATTCTTCCTGGTGAAGGGTATATGTTTATCGCGACCAACAAGGGCACGGTCTACACTCACCCAGACACTAAGTTACTGAACAAAGATATTAGCTCGCTAGGATTGGACTTTTCGGATGTACAAAAAGCGCTAGCGAGTAGAAAAGATATAAGTATTGAGTTGAATGGCACTGATTACGTGCTTTATGCAAGCGCGATTGAGGGAACCAACCTGATTACGGTTAGCGTGGTGAACCATAATTCGTTGGTAGCGCCACTGTTTGATGCAGTGATGGGGCAAGTTTTGGTGACGTTACTGGTTGTTATTGTATGTACTGTGTTGTTTAACCTGTTGTGTACGATTCTATTCCGTCCACTTAACCATGTTTCGAAAGCCTTGGCACAAATTGCCAATGGTAGTGGTGATTTAACTCAGCGTATTCATGTTGAAAACCAAGACGAAGTCGGCGAGTTAGCCAATAACTTCAATACGTTTGTTGGTAGTTTACAGCAGTTGATTGGTCATATTCGTGGTCAATCAGAACAACTCAACAGCCAATCAGAGCAAAGTACTCAGCGTGCGAACCGTTCGGTGAACGAGCTCAATCACCAACAACAAGAAATCACGATGGTCGCGACAGCTGTGACAGAAATGGCTAGTGCAACGCAAGAGATTGCCTCACACGCAGAACAAACCGCAAAAGCAGCGCAAGACTCAGCGACGAGCACCAACAGTGGTCACGCTCTGGTAGTCGACACCAAAGGTTCGATCAATAACTTAGCTAATGAGGTGAACGAAGCGGGTAATGTAATCAGTGAACTGAACAAACATGCTCAAGAGATCTCGACGGTATTGGCAACGATCCAAGGCATTGCCGAACAAACCAACTTACTTGCTTTGAATGCTGCGATTGAAGCGGCTCGCGCTGGTGAACAAGGGCGTGGTTTTGCGGTAGTAGCTGATGAAGTGCGGGTGCTTTCGCAGCGTACTCATTCTTCGACTGAAGAGATTAAATCGACGATTGATATTCTGCAGAAAACTACAGGCCAAGCCGTTGAACTAATGGAGAGTAGTTCTAAGCTCGCATTGCATTCAGTAGAAGATGCCGATAGAGCTTCGCATGCCCTGGAAGAGATCAACACGGCTGTAGCTTTGATAAGCGATATGGCGACGCAAATTGCAACCGCAGCGGAAGAACAAACACACGTGACGGGTGAGATTACTCAAAACATAACGACCATCAAGGATGTGACTGACCACTTGGTTGTGGGTGCACAAGACAGTTTGGCTGAGTCTAACGAACTTAAGAACCAAGCTGCTGGCCTAAGTGACAAAGTAGCAACGTTTAAGCTTGCTTAATCGCTTTGTTCGCTGATGCCTGATCGGTGAACGAGTGGTTAGCAACGCGCCAAAGCGACGTATATTACGTCGCTTTTTTTGTATCTTAATTGTTTGCTCAAGCTTTATTCTGCTTCTGAAAACTCTCTAAGTGCGCTCATTGCCGCATCCGCTTTGTCTTTTTGAACGAAGATATGGTCGTGATAGTAACCCGCAATAACGTTGGCACTAATGCCATATGAACCAAGCTTGGTAGCAAAAGCAGCCGTTAAGCCAACTGCTTCAAGGCTAGAGTGTACGGATAAAGTAATAAGGCTAAACACGCCTTCAAAATTGAGTTGAGCTTGAGTCGCAGCGTCTTCAGTTAATACCAACGTTAAGCCTTCTTTTTCGCGAAAAGTTGAGATCGGGTTTAACTCAACATAGTCAGCTAACACTCCGTCAACAGTACAAAAAACATAGCTACCTTCAATGAGCTCTGGTGACATCGATTTCAGCAGAATATCTAAATCGGTAATGGCGGTCATAATCTCTTTCCTTATGGGTATAGATGAACTTTGATGTGCTTTGAATCATGTCACCACGATAGGATTTAGCTGGTTATAAGTAAAATTAATAATTCTAATTAGTCATCAGTTATATTAATAACGTAGGCAGCCTACCAGCTTTTAGATTGTTCCATTTCACTGGATAAGTGATCGATAAAAGCTCTTAACAATGGCGTTACTTGTTTACGTGTTCCATAAATAGCATGCACACCAAGTATTTTTGGTTTCCACTCTGGCAATAGCTGTACTAATTGGCCTTGACGCACTAAGGCCTCGACAGAAGGGAAGGGTAACATGCTGATTCCATTTCCCTTTAGTGTGGCCGACAGTAATACTTCAGATGTGTTGGCACTGATATTCCCTTTGATTGGTACTGATTCAGAACCGTTAGGACCATGGAACGTCCAAGCTGTTCGACCAAAGTAACTGAACGATAGACAATTGTGATGAGCTAAATCTTGTGCGTTTGCTGGTGTTCCCTTTTTTTGCAAATACTGCGGCGAGGCACATATCACGGAGCGACATTCACCTAGCTGTTTAGCGACAATATTGGGTGTCAGTTCGTTAGTGATTCGAATGGCCAAATCGATACGTGACTCAACGAGATTAACGGTTTGGTCGGTAGAAATAACATCGATAGAAACCTCTGGCCATTTGGTAATAAAGCGGTTGATTGCATCCATCAAGAAACTATCGACAATGGAGTAGCTCGCGGTGATTCGAAGTTGCCCTTTCAAGTCTTCTCGATTTTGGTTTCTGATTCCCGCTAATGATGCCTCAAGGGCCAGTAGCTCTCTGGCGACTTCTAGTGTCTCTTTTCCGGCGCTGGTTAAACTCAGTCTACGAGTCGTTCGATGAAGCAAGCGTGTGTCCATCCAGCTTTCCAGTTCTCCCAAATAGCGCGTAACCTTGGTCCGAGAAAGATCAAGGTGCTCTGCCGCTGCACTCAAACTGCCACGTTCGACTATGGTGACAAAGACATTCATTGCTTCAAGTTTATCCATTGTTGTTCCGCCTAAAGAATCTAATTGGTCTGATTACTTGTTTATAAACCAGTATCTCTGAAATCAATGTCTCTGAAAACTACGATATGTTCGAAAAGTGCAACAGTGAAAGTCAATATGATGTCTATTTAATCTAAATTCAATCAAATAAGATGTTCACATACTCAATGAGCTGACCGATATTCAGTTTTAAATTACGGAATAAAACTATGACAAAGTTATCTAAGATCCTTTTATCAAAAACCGCGCTGTTAAGAACGATGAGTCTAGGAACCATACTGGCGGCATCAAGTGCAGTGTCTGCGGCGGATTTAACGATCACTCACTATAATCCCGGTGAAAATGCGATATTTCCAGCAAGTTCAGTCTTAGTCTCAGGTGAAAAGGAAGTGATTCTGTTCGATGCTCAGTTTAGTGTCGCAGATGGAGAAAAGTTGGTTGAACAAATTAAAGCTACTGGTAAAGAGCTATCAATGATTTACATCAGCAGTGGCGATCCGGATTTTTACTTTGGTTTGGAACCGTTAGTTTCGGCATTTCCTCACGTAGATGTTGTCGCTAGCGAAGCGGTAGTTGCACACATTAAGCGCACTAAAGACGCGAAGTTGGCATATTGGGGCCCAATCTTGGATGACAGTGCGCCATCTAAAGTGATTGTTCCGACGGTATTGAACGACACAACACTCAGCCTAGAAGGCGAAACTATCGAAGTAAAAGAAATCAACACACACCAAGCTTACTTGTGGGTGCCATCAGAACAAACGGTGTTTGGTGGCGTGTCGGTATACAGTGGAGTGCATGTATGGATGGCTGATACTGCATCGAAAGAGATTCGTAGCCAGTGGTCACAATCTTTAGAACGCATGAAGGCACTTGAGCCTGAAGTTGTTATTCCAGGCCACTACTTAGGTGAAATGCCAACGGGCACTAACGGTGTTCAATTTACGGTGGATTATGTGGCAGACATTGAAAAGGCACTGGTAAGCACAAGTAATCCAACGTCTATTGATATCAGTGATCACATGAAGAAAGCATACCCACAATTTAAGGCAACAGAAGGCGACCTAGAACTGGGTGCCAAGGTGCTAAGTGGTGAGATGGAGTGGCACTAAGTTCTTTATCTCGGTTGTATCTCAGAAAAGCTTGAAGATTGTGTGCTAGATTTAAGTTGATACAAAACTGGAGATATCGATGATCTGGCTTTCAGTGAAGGTACTACAGATTGGACTTGTCTACGGATACAGGAAGTATCAAAAAACAAAAAGTGCTCCTATTTAGGAGCGCTTTTTTTTTGCACTGCGTTGGTTCAATAAAGGTATGCCGATAGTCAATCTCTTATTGAGGTGAGGCATGTGTATAACTCAGCGATAGCAATTGGCTAGCCATTTGATAGTCGCGTACCGTCAAAACGCATCAGTAACTTCTCTCACATGAGCTTGTTGTACCGTGAAGACAACTTCTATTATGGCGCTAATGGTCAATTCCAGATGCGTCGTAACAGCACTGCTCCTCTTGACTATAAAGCTTGTTTGAATAGTGATGAACCGTTGGGGATAAAAGGAGCTAGGGAGGGTCCAGCAAGGCTTGCCTATAACCCATATTTTGACGAAATGTTGGATTACGCCAAACCTATTACTGCTCTATAAAGTCGATATTCGAAGGACACTAAAATGTGTCAAAGATCGTACCTTGCCTTGTTGCAGTTGCTACTATTTGTTGTGGGCCCAGCAATAGTAGATTGGCAGGATACGGATTCACTCATAAAGTTGCAGGGCAAGATTACGAAGCCCCTTGTACTGCAAGGACTTGCGAAAGGTAGCTATTGCTACGGTTTGCTTTTTTCTGCTTTCTTTTGATCCCTGCTTTGAAGCTGGTTTCTTCCGTCAGCAGATTTAAAGCTATATGTCTTATAACTGCTAAATTCTCACCAGCTTGCTCTCGACGAATCCGACATTCATCTTCTTTAAAACCTACGTCTAATCGCCAGTGCATCTGATTTTCAATGCTCCAATGTGCTCGCGTGCTCTCGAGTAAAGCTTTAGCTGTCAGTTTTGCTGAGCTTATGTAGTGCTTGATTTGCATTGTTTCTGCTGGCTTATCACCTTCTTGACGAATTGAAACGACCATACCAATGGTGGAGAGTCCCGCCCAATCAAGCGCTATATCGCCTAAGAAATCTGTATTGTGAACAACCATACTCAAACGCGTTTCTGTACGACCATGTCCTTTCTCTTGAGTGACGTATTTATCACCTTCAAAACTATTAAGCATACTAGAATTAAAGACTTGGCTAATCGCTTGCTCCAATCGTTTTTGATTACCTTTTACCGCTAAGAGGTAATCTGCATCTTGGCCGACTATCTTTTCAGCTATATCCTTCTGGCATCCCATAGCATCAATCGTCACTAAGCAACCTCGTAAGGAAAGCATTTCAAGCAGTTCGGGGATCGCTTTGATTTCATTGCTTTTGTCTGCTGTTTTAACCTGCCCTAACACAACTTGATTTGCAGCACTAAACGCACTAACCATATGGATTGCACCACAACGCTTGTCTTTGTTGTATGTGCCTCTGAGAGTTTTGCCGTCGATAGCAATCACTTCACCCTCAGTCACCTCATGACAGTCTTTCATCCACGCAGTAAAACATCGTTGCAGTTGCTTGGCGGAAATAAGATTGATAACTCGGGCAATGGTATCGTGTACTGGTATGCCTTGTTTGAAATCACCATACTGTCTAAGCCATTCCAAGTTATCTTCACCAAAATCTTCAATATCCTCCCAACCTTCAGCACCAGCAATCACTGCTGCAATTGTTAAGAAGATAATGTCGGTTAGCGTGTGCTCTATTTTCCAAGCTTGGCGAGGGTCTCGAATAACTGAAATATGGTCCAAAAGGCTTAATCCGTTCATTAGGCTAAATATCTGCTGTTAAAAAACAGTATATGATCACACCTAAATCTGATCATCAAATCGATCTTGGATGTATTGAGATTATTGTGACTTCAGTATCTAATTAGTGAAAATATGACTACTAGTCATCCCTTATTCCATAAGGGTTTTTCATGATCTTGCCCTGCATAAAGTTGGTTGATATATTAGATAGGGAATATGGTATTGTATCGGCTAGAGGGTCTTATTGCTTTTATGAGAACTTACACTGACCACAAATCTACCCTTAAAAAGCAAAACACTGATATATATTTGATTGAAACCACACTGAGTGGAAGAGATATATAATATAATCCGCGCACAAATATAAAAACAAAATTGAATCATAAAATAATCAAACGTTAGGGCTTAGGAAGAAAAGTATTTTATATGAATGCGATTCGTAAAGTTTACCAGTACGCAGAACCAAACCTCACCTTGGTGGGTTGGATGGGCCTTATCGGCTTTCCGGCTTATTATGTTGTTTGGGAGTTTTTGTTCCCTCAGCCATATGAAAACCTGACCGTACGTTTGTTATGCTCGGTACTGTTCTTTGGGATCATTTATCGTAATCGAGTCCCGTTTGAATGGCGAAAATATCTTCCGGCTTATTATCAAGTTGCCATTACACTCTGCTTGCCGTGTTTCTTTTTCTTCATGTTGTTAATGAACAATTGGTCCAATGTTTGGGTAATGTCGTTCATGTCTGCCATCTTCCTGCATATCTTGCTGGTTCATGTAACAAAAGTGATGTTCGCACAGACTTTTGCTGGAATAGCCATCGCCACATTGGGCGCATGGGTCGCTCAAGGTTTCTATCTCGAACTCTCAATGGATTGGACGCACATGCCTATCTTTTTGTTCATCTATTTGTTCGGTAACTTATTCTACTTCCGAAACCAGGTAGAGCACGAAGCCAAGGTGTCGTTGGCGAAGTCTTTTGGTGCGGGTATTGCGCATGAAATGCGAAACCCTTTAAGTGGTTTATTGACGTCTATAGATGTAATGCAATCGATATTACCGAATCCAAAAGCTGGTCATCACAAAGGACAATATGAGCTGAGCGATCAAGAAGTAAGGCAGCTTCGCGAGGTGGGTGACGAGGCAATGGAGATCATTCATTCTGGCAACGAAACCATTGATCTGTTACTGACTTCCATCGATGAAAACCGTGTCTCTCGTTCTACCTTCAAGAAGCATTCAGCTAAAACGGTCGTCGAGGATGCGATAGAGAGTTTCAACTACAAGCGTGCATTAGACAGACAAGCAATATCTTTGGATGTGAAGGGTGAGTTTAGTTTCTTAGGCAGCGACACGTTACTGAAGTATGTGATGTATAACTTGTTCAAGAACGCGTTCCATCATCGTAGTCCTGAAGATTTTCATATTCATGTCACTATGCAAAGCGATGAGATGGTCAACCAAATCGTGGTGACAGATAACGGTTCAGGTATTCCAAGTGATGAGATTCGCCGTATCTTTCAAGATTTTTATACAACGGGTAAATCGGGTAACTATGGATTGGGCTTACCCTTCTGCCAAAAGGTAATGAGCTCGTTTGGTGGCGAAATTAAGTGTCAGTCTGAAGTCGATGAATGGACCCAGTTTACGATGATTTTCCCGGCGTTGACTTCAAATACAGTGAAAGATATTAAGAGTGAACTGGCTAAGTTAAAAAATGTGTTGTTTGTGAGTGAGCAAAATATATTGGTCACGAAAGCTAAGGAATTAGCTGGCACGATGGGGTTTGAGCTGACGATTCTAGACATAGCATCAACGCTCAATAAAAAAGAGTATCAATTTGAGTTCGATTTGATTTTTGTCGATATGGAGAGTTTAGATTTAAGAGCCAGTTGTCTTGATAAAATTGAGTCGTTGCTTTCATTCACAGAGTCTCGAATCGTCTACTTGTTTGAGAATCACCCAATTAAACGGGTTCGTAATGTCTCTTTTGAACCTGTATGGGTTGAAACGCAAGTTTGGCTTTTGAATACGCAGCCGACAATGGACCGCTTGTTGTTTGATTCGAACTATGTGATACCAGCTGCGTCTGCGGCGCCGTTAGATACCGCGAACAAACGCACCATTATGGTGGTCGATGACAATGAATCTTTACGCCGCTTTACTGCGATGCTTTTGGAAAAACAGGGCTTTGATGTGATCCAGAAAGAGGATGGCCAGCAGGCACTAGATGCGTTGGATACCGACGATATCGATTTGATCCTGATGGATATTGAAATGCCAATTATGGATGGTGTTGAAGCTTCTCGCCGTATTAGAAATGCTAACAAAGCGTACTCATCGGTGCCTATTATTGCACATACTGGAGACAGTTCTCCCGTCACCTTAGAGAAGATGGATTCTTCCGGTATGTCTGATTTCATTGTTAAGCCAGCAGACAAGAACCGATTGTTTGACAAAATCGCGCTGTGGATTTAGCTTTTAATCGTTCAAAACAGATAAGACGACAAGAAAGAGCTCAGCGATATGCTGGGCTCTTTTTGTATTGGACATGATAGCTTCCATTCCGTCCTGCCGTTTTATTGATTAGCGTGGCTGTTTATACGAACTCTAAATCAGGGTGATTAAAAGCCTCTTGGCATGCTGTGAGAACATGGTCGATGTCCCGCGGCGTCATGTCTGCGTTAATCGAAAAGCGGATGATGTTTTTGTTTCTTCCTGTTGCTGGCCGACAAAATACCGCACCAAACACGTCACGCTCTTCTAAGAAGTCACGTACACGCTCAGTGTTGCTTTCACTGCCACATTCTAATGCCACAATCTGAGATTCACTGCGAATGTTAAAACCGATTCGCTTTAGCCCTGTAGTCAGTGCTTTAGCGCGTTTGAACAAGGTGTCTCGCTTATCATCAGAGGCTTTAATAACCTCTAAAGTCTTTTCTAAGCGGATAACTTCTTGTGGTAGTACGGTCGAGCTAAAAATAGCAGGGTAAGCGACAAAGGGTAATGTCTCCGATAATCGCTTAGGGCCGAGTATAGCGCCAGCGCGATAGGCAAAGGTTTTGGCCAAGCTGACGGTAATGAAATCCACTTTGTTAGTCAGCCCTAATGCCTGAACCAAACCAGCACCATTTGAACCATGAGTGCCTAGTGAATGGGATTCATCGACGACCAAGGCACAGTCAAACTCTTGCGCCATTTCGTAGATGTCGCGGAGTGGGGCTACCGTACCTATGGTGCTGTAAACCGAGTCGACTACAATCACACCCGAACCATAACGCTGAATCTGTTTACGAAGGTGATTCATGTTGTTGTGCATAAATGGGTGGCCAGTTGCACCAGCGGCACGAATACCCTCCCATAGGGACATGTGTGCAAAAAAATCGATATACACAGGCATATTAGGAGGGCAGATCGTTTGCAATAAGCCAATGTTAGCCGCCCAACCTGATTGAGAGAGCAAGCAGCTTTCCATTCCCATAAAGTTAGCCAGATCGGTTTCAAATGCAGGTTTCGACTGTTCATCTTGTAAGAAGATGGCAGACATCACCACATTGTCATCGTGTTGTGAAATTGCGTCCCGATGTGCTTTCTGGATTTGTTCATTGTGCGACAAAGATAGGTAATCGTTGCTTTGCATTACCACTGCGTCATGGCTGGGGTGACTCCCCAATACCAAATGTTTTTGGCTTTCGTTTTGTGTAATGAGATCTTGAATATAGAAGTTCAAGCGTTCTTCAATAAAGGAAGGTAGTGGTTTGTTTTTAGATTTATCACTCATAATAAGTTCTCTTCGAATACAAAAAAACGCCAGCGCTGACGGGAGGTATATTGAAGAAAATAAATGAGCTGTCATTAGTCAAGTTGCATAATTTGGCGCACCCTTGCAAACTCGACATTTAAGGGTTTTAAGGCGTGTGTTTCTCCTTACTGTTCGGAATTCTAACTTGGTTTTTTATGCAGAATAATCACTATTTTTCCGTTAAAAGTCATACGGACTTGGCATTTGAACATTGGTGGATAAGTTGAATCAAATCATCCAATTGCTGCTTTGTTTGCCCTTCAATGGAGTAACCCATATTGATCCGTAGGCAGTTGCTATACAGATCTAGAGTGCTGAATAGTTGCCCAAGTCGGATATCTATCTGTTGCTGAACGATACCTTCTGAAAAAGTGTGTTGATCAAGGCTTGGGATTTGTAACCACAACACCATTCCACCTTGAGGATTACTTATTTTCACGCCTTTAGGAAGGTGTTGGGTTAAATAGCTCAGGTATTGCTGCCTTAATAAAAGGAGCTGAGTACGTCTTCTTCTAACATGTTTCGCGTATTGGCCTGATTCAATAAAGTCAGCAACAGCAAGTTGCGTGGGCAGAGCAACACCATAACTCGCTGCAGAGAACTGAGCCTTGTATTCCTCGATGTATCTGCCGGGTAGACACCACCCTAACCGATAGCTTGGCGAAAGGCTCTTAGACACTGAACCACACCATAATACATAACCACCTTTGTCATAATATTTTGCAGGTAGCGGGGTATGCGAGGAATAGGAAAGCTCTAGATAGACATCATCTTCAATGATCGGGGTTTGATATTGGTTAGCTAACTCAGCGAGTTTTTGTTTTTGGTTTGCTGACATATTGATCCCTTGAGGATTCATATGTGACGTACAGAATATCGCAGCATCAACCTGTTTGTTTTTAAGATGGGTTTCCAGTTGTTGTAGGTCGACACCGTCATCTAAAGACGGGATCTCTATGATCTTGCGCGACATTCTTCCCAATAATTCTAGTATCCCATTGAAGCAAGGCGAGCTTATCGCAATAGTGTCGCCTTGTTTGGTACACGATTCCAGAGCCGCTTTAATGGCCGACATACAACCAGCGGTTACCACCATATCCTCGGACGCAAAGTGTAGGTCGAGTTTGGCGAAGTGGGTAGAAAGCGCCTGTCGTAACATCGGCTCACCCTGTGTATCAGGATAATGATTGAGCCTACCACCCATCCGTTTGATTGAGCGACGAAAGCTGCGCTCCAACTCAATGGTTGTTTGCTCATCGTTGGTGGTACTGGATACACCCAAAGGGCCATTAGTGGTGTTATGTGTCGAAGAGGTTTGCTTAACGATGGACACCTTGCTTTCAAACTGTGCCCATTCAGGGGTTGAATGAGAAGGTTTATGTGGTGAAACAAAATACCCAGCTTGAGGTCGTGAGTGGATCCAACCTTGAGATTCAAGCTCTTGGTAACAGCTCACCACCGTCGACATACTGATCGCTTGTTGTTTCGCCAACTGACGAAGCGAAGGCATACGCCCACCTTCGGGTCTTTTCCCTGCTTCAATCTCATCAATAAACTGATTAGCAAGCTTTCTGTAGATACTCATCGGCACGACCTATCACTAACTGTACTGGTTTTTATTGTAAAAATTGTATCTGTACTGGTTTTATTGTTCAAGGGATACTCTTCCAAAATAAAAGAGGGGTGAGTATGAAAAGAAATGATTTGTTGTTAGCTGTGTTTGTCATGGCAATTTGGGGGTTCAACTTCTCAATGATCAAAATGGGTGTTACGAATGTCCACCCCCTATTAGCAACGGCGGCCCGCTTCGCTTTGGCAGTGATTCCGGTGATCTTTTTCGTGGCGAGACCTAATGTCGCTTGGCGCTATCTAGTGAGTTACGGCTTTGTGTTCGGTGTTGGCATCTGGGGCATGGCTTCGTGGTCTATTACAGCGGGCTTGTCTTCGGGGCTGTCATCAGTGTTGCTTTCAACTAATGTATTAATTGGTATGGCGGTGGGTGTATGGGTTTTCAAAGAGAGTGCGTCAGTACGTAAGCTAATGGGGGCTGTGTTAGCGATGTGCGCACTAGCGGTATTGGTATCTGCTGCTACGGGTAATGTGACCCTGAATGGTGTTATCTTGATTATGATTGCGGCGTGCAGTTGGATTTTAATGGGTGTAATTGTAAAGGCATCGAAAACGACTCAAGCTTTTGCGTTTAACGTGTGGGGCATGTTGTTTGCGCCCATTCCATTGGTGTTGTTTGCTGTGATGTTGCATGGTGAGCAGATTATTTGGCAGGGAATAGAGTTGTGGGATTGGAGCACCACCGTCGCGGTTGTTTTCCAAGCGTACCCAACCACCTTGTTTGGTTATTGGGTCTGGAACAAGATGTTGATTCAGTATCCACTTAGTACGACAGCGCCGTTAACCTTACTTGTGCCAATCTTTGCGCTAATCAGTGGCTACTTTATGTATGACGAAGTGTTATCTGTGGCTCAAGTTGTTGCGTCTGCGCTGTTTCTTGTGGGGATTGGCTTGATAGTAAGACCAGAAAAAACCAATAGCTCTACGGTGACAGATAAACTCGCGAAACAGTCGTAAACGATAAAGCCTTGATGTAACACGTATTAAGCTCGGTGCAGCGTTGTAAATCAAATAGAACGCTGCAAACCAAGTTACAACGTTGAGTTTAAAATTTAAGGCCTCGTAAATACGAGGTCTTATTCATCTCCATTTATCAATTCTGCTTTGGGGTGTCAGCCGAGAACCATCTGTTTTGGAATGTTTGTTCTGGAATAACTACAGAAAATATTTCGGAGTTGTCTGGAGAATTGTACCAGTAGTTGTTATGTTATATCGTATCATTTTAGCGTGTGGTTTTATCACTCAATATTTGGACATCAATTACATGGATAACATTAACCAACTCTTATTGGTTGCCGGAACTCACGGTAACGAACTTTCAGGTATCTACCTGAATAAGCTGATTAAAGATCGTTTGTATTCGGCGGATCGTTCGACGTTTTCTACTACTTCTGTCATCGCTAATCCAAAGGCAGTAGAGCAGAATGTGCGATATATTGAAACGGATCTAAATCGTCTATTTTCAAGTGTAAATGAAGACCTTTCTTCAGATTCCGCTGAGCATGCGGTCGCGCAACGGTTTGTTGATCAACATGTGGGAAGTGAGCAACAGTTAATTGTTGATCTACACAATACAACCAGCAATATGGGCGCGACATTGATTTTGCTATCGAATGATTCTTTCTATCAAAAAATGGGTTCATACGTGAAGCAGCGTATGCCTGATGCCAACATTTTGTTTGAAGATAGGAAACCGTGGGATGAACAGCCATACCTTTGCACAGCAGGGAAGTATGGCGTGATGATCGAAGTAGGGGCTCAAGCACATGGTTCGCTCAGGTTCGAAACGCTTACACTGATGAAGCAGATGTTGACTGCTGTATTGGATTACGTAGAGAAGCAAAACCTTAAACAGATTAAAGAATTGAAAGATTACAGTGCGTTTTTCTATGTTGAAGAGGTGAATGTACCACTTGATAAAGATGGTATGAGAATCGCTACGGTGCACCCAAAAATATGTGGCCGAGACTTCGAGGTAGTCAAGCAAGGTGAACCGTTGTTAGCGACATTCTTTGGCTATGATGTTTCTTGGGAGCGTGAGCAAGACATATACCCACACTTCATTAACGAGAGCGCTTACGCTAAAGCGAACGTTGCAATGGCATTGGCAGATAAACGGTTAGTTTCGGTCAGTTAGTGCGTTGATAAGTTAATCGATTAAATCGTTAATCTAATAACCAGTTAACTGTTAGCAAAACTCATGAGTGCCGCGATTCGCTACACTCATGAGTACTTTGGATTATCAGTGTTTTGCTGCGCGCTTAATCAGTTAACCAAGCACGTGAGTAATTGGCTTTCTAAGTCATTGTCTATGTTATGTCCGATCACTTCAATTCTGGTTTCAAGACAATCATCCAGCTCCGACTCCGTCAAACCATCTTCTGTTAAGTTGTAACCGAAGATACCACTTTGTGTAATGAACACCGCTTTCATTCGTTCCGCTTTCAAGCCCACTAAAAAATTTCGTAAGCGCTGGTGGTCGAACTGTTTTTCGGGTGAAAATCGCCAACCCACACTTTCAAATCCTTCACCTTGGTTAGTTGCTCTTATCATGCCACTTTTTGGCATCGGCAACTCAGAGGCGAGCGGCTTATCGTTTTGGTGATGGTGATGATGATGATGATGATGTTCATCTGCTTGATGACGATAAAAGCTGGTGTTTCCATCAAATTCAGCTTGAGGAATATTGCCGTGGTGAGCGAAAACTAGTTTTGTCTCGGGGTGACAAAATTGAGCGACGTACTCCGCCAGTTTTTCAGCGTCACCATTTTGGTAGAGATCGACTTTGTTCCCTACGATGGTATCAGCAATGGCGATTTGTTGATTGAAGGTATCGTGATCAGAGTAGCGGGTATCTGAAAGTTTACGTGCATCGACCAAAGTAATGTTCTTCTGTAGCGATAACACTTGTCGGTAATGCTCTGAAGATAAGACCTGCAACACTTCTTTAGGGTGACCAAGCCCCGTTGGCTCAATCAATAAGCGATCCGGTTTCGCTTCTGACAATAACTGATTAAGTGCTATCTGCATAGGCAAGCCAGCCGCGCAACACATACAACCACCGGGCACTTCTCGAATGAAAATTTGTTGTTGTTTGCTTTGGTTGCCTTGAAACAAGCTACCATCGACGCCAATTTCCCCAAACTCATTCACCAAGACCGCCCAGCGCTCATTTGTTGGTTTGTGTTTCATTAAGTTGAGGATTGCCGAGGTTTTACCTACGCCAAGGAACCCGGTAATGATGTTGGTTGGAACCCCTAATACAGGTGAATGATCAGAGCTCATTAGCCATTCTCCTATAACCTTGAACCAAAGTATGGTTGGCAGAAACCACTGATTCTGAAAATGCTGAATATTCAGGTGGCACCTTTGAGATGTTATTCAAATCAAACCCTGAGCCAATATTGGTCATCGGTGGTACATGGAAGTTTTCAGGCAAATCATGCCCGTCTACCACGCAGTTATGGCGAATCACACAGCCTTTGCCTATAAAGGCATTAAACACTACCGAGTTAAAGCCAATAAATACGTCATCACTGACTTCACAAGGACCGTGAATGATAGAACGATGAGCGATCGATGATCGTTCTCCAATCGTTACCGCCGCACCAGCTTTAGAGTGAATAACCACACCATCTTGAATGTTGGTATCGCACTTAATTACTATGGGCTCCATGTCATCTTGTTCATTAACTTCATCAGCTCGGATCACGGCGTAAGGGCCAATGAACACATTATCTTCGATGATCACCTTGCCACAGATGATGGCGGTTGGGTCAATGAAGGCCGTCTCCGACACCTCTGGCATATGACCGCTAGGGTTTCTTCTTAACATATTGAATTCTTTTGTTGAGTGCTTAATTTATTGATTGTTTGCGTACTAATTGCTTGCGTACTAACTGTTTTAGATGCTAATTGCTTTATATATGAATTATTTCCGTATAACGACTTTGAATAGATAGATAAGTCCGGTTGAACTAGCGTTCGAATGACAGTCTCATTGCTGGCATTTCGTTATCGCTTTGCCCTTGAGGAACATGTGTATTTTTGTTCTTACACGCATCTGGATTGGTATAAACCATGCTCCCATTCACCCAGGTATGTTTTATTTGAGCGGAGAATTCGTGTCCTGCGAATGGTGACCATCCGCATTGATACAAACTGTTTTCGTTGCTGACCAAAGTTGGAGCTTGAGGATCAACCAAGACTAGGTCGGCATAATAGCCTTCGCGAATAAAGCCGCGTTTTTGTATCGCATAACGAATAGACGGGTTATGTGCGGTTTTCTCGACAACTTGAGCGACGGTCATTGTTCCCAATCGCACATGGTCAAACAGGCTCAGCAGGGCGTGTTGTACCAAAGGTAAGCCAGCAGGTGCGTGCTCATAAGGAGCTTGTTTTTCACCCCATGTATGTGGAGCGTGATCAGTGGCGATGATGTCGATTTGGCCGGTGCTTAATGCCGCTAACAGCGCGTCGCGATCACTTGGGTATTTAATGGCGGGATTACATTTGATTTGGTTTCCTAGGACGGCATAGTCATTGTTCGTAAACCAAAGGTGGTGCACACAGGCCTCTGCGGTAATACGTTTACCTTGAATTGCACCTTCACTAAACAGAGCCAGTTCTTTGGCTGTGGTGATGTGTAATACATGCAGTTGGCTATTGTGTTTCTTTGCCAGTTCTATGGCATAAGACGAGGAGGCGTAACACGCTTTGTCGTCTCGAAGAATAGGGTGGTCTTGGATGGTGAAATCGGTTTTTTTTTGTCGTAATTGTTCTTGGTTTTGAGCGATGATTGGCCCGCTCTCACAATGGGTGACGATGAGCACCGGAGAATCTCGGAATATATCATCCAGAGCTTGAGGATCTTCAACGAGCAGGTCGCCTGTTGAAGCGCCCATAAACACCTTCACGCCACAATGTCGTGCAGGGTCGAGTTGCTTGATTTGTTCTAGGTTGTCTTCAGTCGCACCAAGATAAAACGAGTAATTCGCAAGTGAGTTTTGTGATGCGATTTCAAACTTTCTTTCTAAGGCTTCGATGGTTGTGGTGGCCGGATTTACGTTCGGCATCTCCATATAGCTCGTAATACCGCCAGCAACCGCAGCGCGTGATTCTGTGGCGATGGAGCCTTTATGAGTAAGCCCTGGCTCGCGAAAGTGAACTTGGTCATCAATCATGCCTGGTATCAGGTAACAACCTTGAGCATCAATGACTTCATCGTTTGGTTTTGGGGGAATGTTCTTGGCGATCCGTTCAATTCGTTTGCCGACGATTAATAAGTCCGTCTTGGTGGTGATGCCTTCATTAACCACTCGGGCATTTTTGATGAGCATTGCAGACATAACGTTTCAATTTCTCCTTATAGTTCGGTCTATGCAGTAGATACGTATGAGAGATAAGGGTTACCTTTTATTGGTATTGGTATTGGTATTGGTATTGGGTTCCTCTGTATCTGCACATTCATCGCACACGCAATTGATCTCTAATTGAGGCGTGACCACGGTAAAACCTTCCTGTTTTGCGTGGGATTGAAGATCTTGAATAATCGTAGGGTTGATTGTCTGCTCACTGATCTTGTCGCACTTAGAGCAAATCAAAAATTGAGGGATACCATGTTCATGTTCACAAAGAATATGGTCACAAAGTATGTACTTATTCGATACTTGTAGTTTGTGCGCTAAATGTTGCTGTTCAAGAAAATCCAATACTCTATAAACCGACATTGCTTGAACATGCTGGTCAAAGTGTACTTTACAATAATCGACGAGCTCATACGCAGACAGCGCTTTGTCTGCATGAACCAGCGCCCGCAATATCAATAGTCTCTTTGCCGTAAATTGTTGGCCATTGGTTTTACAGCTTTGTTTTACGTGCTCAATGATCGCTTCAATGTCTCTCATTCAATCTACATAATTAGTGATGGTATTGATATGTTATAACATATCAAGCTGAGGTGTGAAACGTACTTTTTACTTTGTTGTTACCTAGAATCAAGACTTAGAGGTGTTTGAGAGAAGTTCTGAATGGGGTAGGTAATGTGTGCGGTAGCATGGCTCAATGCCTGGCATGAGCTGAAAGCATAGCTTAAAAAGTCGCAGTTCTGCGATGCATACCAATAGCGACTATTGACCCAATCGAATTAAATTCTGAAATGATACAAATCTCATATTTAATATCGGTTGTTAAGTAACCTCTGTTGAGTTCGATATCAAATCAAGTGGCTGATTTTATTGGGTATAGGAGAAAAGTCTCAGAAATTAACATTTAGAAAACTAAAGTTTTAAATTCTTATAATTGTCTTATTGTTAGTTTATAACTCTATTTCATGGCGGGTAAGTAGATGTTTTTTAGCTATATATGTGAGTTTTTAAGAGAGTTATCTTTCTGATTTGAAAGAATAATTCAATAGTTGAGATAAAAAAGTTGGCGAAAATCAGAAGCTTGGCATACACTTTCCTTGTAAATGACCTTATCTCATTGATTGAATAGGGTAAATGCTTTGGCGCTACTGGCGATAGTAGCAATGTTTAACATAGCTTTGAGGAAAGTTTTATGGCACTCACGAAGGCCGATTTGGCTGAGAACCTGTTTGAAACACTCGGATACAGCAAGCGGGATGCCAAGGAAACGGTTGAAGTGTTTTTCGAAGAAGTTCGTAAAGCACTCGAAAATGGCGAACAGGTAAAACTGTCTGGTTTTGGTAACTTTGATCTTCGCGAGAAAAACGAACGACCAGGTCGTAACCCAAAAACTGGTGAAGACATTCCAATTTCTGCTCGACGTGTTGTTACTTTTAGACCGGGACAAAAACTAAAGGCCCGAGTCGAGAATATTAAAATCGAGAAGTAGCCAAGCAATAGACCACGCACAGCGTGGTCTTTTTGTATGTGACGTCTAATTTTAAACTGCGTTAAAACTATTCCCTTTATTCTTATCTCTATCTCGTCTAGCTTTCTAGACTTTCTCGAGCTATAAGCCGATAGATTCACTTTGAGCTTTTCGGCTAGCTACGCTGCCTAACTGATCTCCAAAATGTAATATAGCCAAAAAGAAAGGGCTGCAAATTAATGCAGCCCTTTAAGTTGATATTCGGTGGCGTTCTAAACGGTTTACGCGGCTTTAATATGAGTCGTAATATACGGCTGCCATGCTTGCTGGTAAAGCTCTAGAGATTGGCGTCTAAGGCTATTAATTTGCGCCGCCTCGATATCGTTGATTGGACGTTTTTCTGCAATGGCATGACGCTCAATACCTTGAATGATTTCATACAGTTCGTGTTCAGGACCGCTTTTCACATCTGCAATTGCTTTAAGGTGAAGTTGAACTTCAGCAATGATGTTGGTCTTTGGCAGACGAACCAATAGGTTAAGGTCACGGTAGCCAGAATCAGCAGGAGATTTGAATTTGTTTTTCAATTTGACAACATCTGCTTCACGGCTTAGCGCTTCGTAGACTTCAACCAAGCTCTCTACATCGTTTGCGATGATAGTGGCACGAGCTAAGTCGGTAATTCTTGTGACGTCGCCATCCAGTTCCAATTCGATTTTCTCTTCCGCACGAGCTTGAGATTTAACGCCAGAAAATAGCGCCTCAGAATTCGTTAGTAGGGCAGTACTTTTACAAATAGTTTCTAGCTCGGCTTGGCCTTGGTGTGCTTTGCTGTACAGAATGTCGAAGTCGGTGTAGGGCTGAGTCGGACGCGAGTCGAATGCTTTGATACCGTATAGGCCGCTTAGGCTGTGACGGAATACGTTTGACGATACTTGATTTTGCGCAGGTGTGCGCGTTTGATCGGTTGAACTTGTTGAAACAGGTGCTGCTGCGAATGCAGGCGCTCGGCTCAATACTAAAAGCATTAGGGCCGTCGTACGGAGAAATACACTCATTCAAACTCCAAAATACAAGGTTACAAAAACGGGTAGTCAAAAGGGGTAACCAGTAACGCATAAGAGTAAAAATAGCTTAACTAAACTCACTACATATTAAATGGGGCTAGCTAAGGCAGAAACCAACTCTAACGTTTAATATTGCTTTAAAATGTGAACATATAGACAAATAATTCAAGCATTTGTTCCTCGGTTTTAAGAATTTTGAACTCAGCCAGTGTTTAACTTTTAGTGAGACCAACGATGAACTTTAAACCAAGGTAAGGTTGCTCTTACCTCTCTATACTGTACCCTTGCATTATGACTGTTTAACATGAACGAAAGATGAATAATCCTGAATTTTGGCACAATAAATGGGCAGCCAACCAAATAGGCTTCCACCTTGAAGATGTAAACCCACTTCTGATTGAATTTTGGGAAAAGACGGAACCTAGCTACGAGAAGAGTGTGTTCGTGCCTCTATGTGGTAAGAGTGAAGATCTGATTTGGTTAGCGACGAAGCATGAAGATGTTCAAGGTGTCGAATTAAGCCAGATTGCGGTTCGCGCATTTTTTGCAGAGCATCTTTACACGCCGACTGTGACTCAAATTAGTGGTCAGCATGAGCTTTATCAATTCGATGAACTTAATATTTATACGGGTGATTATTTCTCAGCACCGATTCAGCCTGTAGACATTATCTATGATCGTGCCTCTTTGGTAGCTTTACCTGCTGACATGCGTGTGCAGTATGTAGAGTGCTTGAAGCAACGGTTAAAGCCGGGCGGCAAGATCTTACTTGTGACATTAGATTACGCTCAGAACGAGATGGCAGGACCTCCGTTTAGCGTACCTAAGTTAGAGATCGAACAGTTGTTCTCAGGTTATAAGATCACACTGTTGAATCAAGATATCGCAGACGATGAACATCCTAAGATTGCCAAGAAAGGCTTATCTCGATTTAGTGAAGAAGTGTATTTGATTGAGTCTGAATCTTAAACTCAACTAGCTCTCAAGTGAAAAAACTATTTCAATATAAAAAATGATACCAACAAAAAGACGGGCTTAGTAGCCCGTCTTTTTTATTGTTCAGATTTGAAGTTGTGATTGTTGAGAATTAAATAGCTGTCTAGTAAATCACTTTTACTTTTGAAGCACTCTCAATAGCATCTTCAATCGCTGTTTCAGTGCTCTTACGACGAGTCAACGCCACACCTAGACGACGGCGACCATCGATGTCAGGCTTACCAAACAAACGAACTTGCGTTTGTGGTGCGTCTAGCGCCTCTGTAAGACCTTCGAAACGAATGTTGTTTGAAGTGCCTTGGCCTAAGATAACGGCAGATGCACACGGACCATATTGAGTAATTGACTTAATCGGCATGCCAGTAAATGCGCGAACGTGTAGCGCGAATTCAGAGGAATCTTGAGACATTAAAGTCACTAAGCCAGTATCGTGTGGGCGAGGGGATACTTCGTTGAAGATAACATGGTCGCCTTTAACGAACAGTTCCACACCAAAGATACCGTGACCGCCCAGTGCGTTAACGACTTGCTCTGCAGTGTATTGCGCCGCTTTTAGTGCGTTGTCTGACATTAATTGCGGTTGCCATGATTCACGGTAATCACCGTCTTCTTGGCGGTGACCGATAGGCGCGCAGAAATGAACACCATCAACAGCACGAACAGTCAGCAGCGTGATTTCGTAATCAAAATCGATAAAGCCTTCAACGATCACACGACCAGCGCCAGTGCGACCACCTTCTTGTGCGTAATCCCAAGACTTTTGAATATCGTCTTGTGTTTTAATAACGCTTTGGCCTTTGCCTGATGAACTCATAACAGGCTTAACCACACAAGGCATACCTACGAATTCTACCGCTGCTGAGAAATCTTCAAATGTGTCCGCGAAGCGATATGGAGATGTGCTCAGTTTTAACTCTTCAGCCGCTAGACGACGGATACCTTCTCGGTTCATCGTCAACTTAGTCGCGTTCGCTGTGGGAACGACATTTAGGCCTTGCGCTTCCATCTCTACCAGCTTGCTGGTGGCAATAGCTTCGATTTCTGGAACCACATAATCTGGTTTTTCTAGTTCAATGACAGCTTGCAGTGCATCGCTGTCCAACATGTCTAATACATGGCTACGATGTGCAACTTGCATAGCCGGTGCATCAGCGTAACGGTCACATGCAATAACTTCCAAACCTAAACGTTGGCACTCGATAGCAACTTCTTTACCCAGTTCACCTGAACCTAATAGAAGTACACGAGTAGCATTTTCACGAGTAGCGGTACCAAACATAGAAATTCCTTCCGATCTTTTGAACGATTGATTTAAACGGGGTGATCATACTTATTTAAAGGATAAAAGCAAACGTTTGCGCGGGTTGTCGCATGAATTTGAAGTATAAAAAAAGCAGCTCTATAAAATAGGGCTGCTTATGTAAAATATTGTTAACCAGATGTACTTAGATTGCTAAGTAAGTAACTGGAATGTCAGGGTTAATCGCCTCTAACGTAGACTGAGTATCGGCTAGGTGACTGATGCTACCATCGGCAATTTCAACTAAGGCAGCGTTTTCGATCTGCTCGAAATCGAAGCCAGCCAGTTTAAGTTGAACAAGCGCGACTTGTAATGGCGGTAGACTAGGGTTGAATGCCGCGTTTTCTGCGTATGCACCTGTAAAGATTTCACCTGTTGTCAGTTGTAGCGAGACGCCACTTAGGTTCTTTGTGTAGGGAGCATGGCTACGGTTTAATGCTGTTAGTGCGCTTACCACAACAGGGCTCGTTTCTTCTGATGTGTACTGGTGATCCAGCTTAGTCATTAGGCCAGTTGTGATGCCCAAATCAGCAGGGCCGAAAGAGTCAGGTAGGTATTCTTGCAGTGACATTTCATCACGCTGTGGTAATTGAACTTTAAGTTCTTTTGCCGTTGTCAGTTCGTTCATGAATTGGCGACAGTGACCACAAGGGCTGAAGTTGATCGTGATATCAGAAAGGCCTTCTTCACCCTTCATCCAAGCGTGGCTGATGGCTGATTGTTCAGCATGAACTGTTTGACCAAGTTGTGCACCTGCAATTTCCAAGTTTGCACCGAAGTACAGGCGACCAGATAGGCCACGCACGATGGCACCAACATAGAAGTCAGAAAGTGGCGCATAAGAGTATGCTGCTGCGATTGGCAGTAAAGCTAGGCGAACTTCTTTATCAGAAAGGCCGCTTGCATCCAGTAAGCTTTGAAACTGCTCTTTAGAGATAGTGGCGTCAAAGTTGTCTGCTAATACGATGTCACTCAAAAGCGCTTTTATTGATGTTGGAGCACTTTCCAGCGCCAGGGTAATACGACTGTTCATGTTGAATCCTTAATTGACCTTAGGCTTTAATTTTATGCAATACTCAGGATTTTTCTGTGATAGTGATCACCATTGCGCTTTTGTTGTTACATTGGCTTGCATAATTAGAGTGAGGTCACAGATGAAATCGATTGCAAGGACAAAAACTACCCTTGATCTCTCATTTGTTGTCTGAAATCGGGGTATGTTTAGCTAAAAATTGCTGAACAAATGAGAATAAAAAGCCCAAACAGACACTGAAATGCTCAGAGTTTCGCTTGGGCTTATTGGATGTTTTTAAAGCTTAAGTCCCAATCTATGAATCTATTAGCTTGAGCTGTAGCCATTAACTGAAGTTGTAGATCATTAACGTTAGCTTTTAGTTACTAGCTTAAGCATAGACCCAAACCACGATAGAAAATATGGTCGGTGCAATAATCGAGGTAATGACGCCACAAAGTACTAAAGCTAGTGAACTGAATGCAGCATCTTGTGGATTCTTTTCAGCGCAAGTTGCCGTTCCCAACGCATGCGATACTGTGCCCATGGTTAAACCTCGTGCGATAGGGCTCTTGATACCGATCAAATTGTAGATAGGGTAAGCAAAGATTGCCCCGAACAAACCGACAATCAATACCAGAATTGCTGCAATTGCAGCTTCGCCGCCTAAATGGCTTGAGACCTCCATTGCGATCGGTGTGGTGACCGACTTACCCAACAAACTCGCGATCAAACTTAAATCCGCTTTAAAAGCCACGGCGATCAATGCGGTAGTGGTCATCGACATTACACTGCCTAGCGTGCAAGCAAATGTGATGATACGCCAGTTGGATCTGATTTGAGGTAACTGTTCATATAGAGGAAAAGCCAGCGCCACTACCGCAGGTTGGAGCATATAGGTAATCCAAGTATTGTCTGCGTAATAGGTTTCAAAAGGTACTTTGAAAAACAACAGAATTGGAATGATGATACCAATACTGATGAGTAGAGGATTACAAAATGGCGAATTAACTTTTTGGCTTACCCAACGAGCAAACAAGAAAACCACAATGGTCAGTAGAATCCACATGATTATTTACCTCTCGAAAGCAAGCGGTCTAAGAACCATGATAAGGAAACTAACACGATTAAGGTTCCGCCAACGGCGCTTGCCATAATTGGTAAAGCATTGGCGATAAGCATGTCAAAATGATCCATGAGCCCGACACTAATAGGGACAAACAATAAGATCATCAAACGGATAATCAAGCTTGCACCAGGCTGAACCCAATGCTCAGGGACAATACCAATCACCATAGCGGTAAACAGAATCAACATGCCAAAAATACTGCCAGGAATTGAGGTGTCTAATAAATGCTGTAACGCGTTACCTGCTGTGAGTGCACCTATGATTAAGGTGAAGGAGATTAAGCAGTACACGAGTTTGATCAATCTTTCTTTCAAAGTGTCACATCTCTTGATAATGGAATTAGCTCGCTAGCTTTTCTACGTATTGATAAACCGCTTTCAAGATAGCCATTTTCTTCTCGTCACTTTCATGCTCGTGTGCGAGGTTTTCTAGGTTCAGCATGTACTCTTCTAAGCGACTTTCGTAAAACTCTCGACAGTGGTTAGCCCATTTCAGTTGTTCCGCTTCGTCTAACGTCCACGGGAAATGACGAGCACGGTAACGGAACAACAAAGGTTTAATACGTTCGTCACCAAAAGTGATGTCTAAAGCAGCCAAGTTATTTGGGTCAGTTTGACGAATGATGTCCATTGCGGTTTTGTCGCCTGGCGAGAAGAAGCCGTCATACAGATGAGTGTCTACGTCATCACTTTTCTCGTATTCGCGTTCTTGTGAATACAAACCGATCAGTTTTTCGCGGATCTCTGGGTGTTCGCGTAATAGCGCTAAGTTCTTTAAGCACTGTTGGCGATCGATACCTATCGTTTCCGCATTTTCAGCCGTCAGAGTTTTGGCGGGTGCGAGAATAGGGCACTTGTTCAGTTGAACCAATTTGATGGGTACGGGTAACTCGTCTTCACCAAGTTCACTGCGTTTAGTGTAGAGCCTTTCACGGAGGGCGTCAGAATCAAGCTCCAGCAGCGGGCTAGGATCTTTGGCTAAGTCGACTACGATAACCGCATTTTGGTTGGTTGGGTGCCAAGCCATCGGCACAATCCAACTCGTGTAATTACAATCACGACCAAACATGCCTGAAACGTGCATTAAAGGCGTCATGTTTACAATGTCAACTAACTCATTCAATTTGCGTTTGTGACGCATGCTGTAAAGGTAATCAAACATTTTAGGCTGTGCAGCCTTCAACTTCTTTGCTAATTCAATGGTAGCAATAACATCGGCCATCGCATCGTGCGCGTTTTCGTGTTCAATGCCATTTGCCACTGACAAATGTTCCAGTTTGAAGCTTGGGTAACCTTCTTCATTCTCTGGCCAAACAATACCTTCAGGGCGAAGTGCATGTACCGCGCGCATCACGTCGAGTAGATCCCAACGAGAGTTGCCGTTCTGCCAGCTCCATGCATATGGATCGATGAAATTACGGTAACAGGTATAGCGTGTTACTTCGTCGTCGAATCGAATGCTGTTGTAGCCAAGGCTAGTTGTGTTCGGCTTAGCAAGCTCTGCGTGGATCTTCGCGATAAATTCAGGTTCAGGTAAGCCTTGAGACATCGCTTTTTGAGGTGTAATGCGAGTAATGAGTGCAGCTTCCGGCGCTGGTAAGTAATCAGCAGGAGGTTGGCAATAGATGACCAATGGCTCTCCGATAACGTTGAAATCTTGGTCGGTACGAACACCGGCGAACTGACTCGGGCGATCTTTCGCTGGGCTGACGCCCCACGTTTCGTAATCGAAAAAGAAATAGGTTGGCTGATTATCTGAACTCATTGAATTTCCTGAACAGTAAGCGAAGACCGTCTACTGTGGCTGAAGGTTAGTTTTGTTCAGTATCTGACAGGATGCGGTACGCGTGCAACCCAGATCACAAATAAATTACAGTAAAACGGTGCATTCGTATTCGATCACGTCGCTGTACTGAGTTTTGAGTTCAATTTTGGTCATTTATTAACACGTAAATCCGCTCGCTGTTGACCTGATGCTAGCTACTTATCTATTACGAACAGTGTGCTTAAGTTGAAAACCAAGCATTAGGAATCTGGAGAAAGTGTTGAAAGTAGGGGAACCCAATTTGCTTTGGATCTTGCTTACAGCGAACAAAACTTATAATTAATGCTGCTATTGCGTTAATCCGCAGCTCAAGCTTGTGATATTGGCAGGAAATGGCACCAACAAACAATGATCTTAGGTCAACTAGAAAGTAGGCATTGACGTCTATTAGTTTGTCTCTTTGAATGACTCCATCTGGATACTCAAATTTATAACCAATATTTTCACTGCCAGTCTTTTATATAACGATATATTTCAATTTTATTACAAGTATAGGTTTAATGTGCAATTGTTTCATTGTTGAGACTTTATTGCAGAACGGTGATCTATAAAATCAATTAGGACAGTCAATTAGTTTTATTAGTATTAATTAATTTTTTGTTACTGAAAATTCCTAGTGATTTATAAGGTATCAAATTAACTTTTATAAAATTAATAGTCTGTAGAGGTTAGGGAGTTAAATGTAAAACGAGTTTTATATATGATTAACACAAATACTCTAATATCAGTAATTTCACTAATGTTATTTATATCAATTTGCGTGATATTATTCTCACTGTTCCTCATTTGTTTATAAATAAGTGTCAATGTTTACGCTTTCTAAATAGGATTAGATGTTACTTAATTGTTAACTTTATTAATGGTTAAGTGACTCTGAAAATAAGTCAATTTTATATAAAGGATTAAAAAATGAACAAAGTTTTTAAGGTTGTTGCTGTATCTGCACTTTCTATCTCTTCTGCGAACGTTTTCGCGGTAAGTGACACTTTTGATGCAACACTCGAAGTAAAACAAGCAATTACAATGATAAAAACAAGTGATCTTGATTTTGGTGTCATCACTTCAGATAACACAACGGATGTTGTTATTGCTCAAGCAGATGCAGGGGCGGCAGCGTTTACTCTTTCTGGAGAGTCTGGTGATGCAGTGACCGTTAGTATTTCTGATACAAACTTGGCTAACGGTGCAAATACAATCGCAGCTGAATTTGACTTTAATAATGCAATCACTCTAACCGGTGGTTCTGCGGATCTTAAAATTGGCGGTACAGCTCGTACTTCAAGTGCGACATTAGTTGCTGGTACTTATACTGCAAACGTTGCAGTTGATGTAACTTACCAGTAATTATATAAAACAAGTCTAATACTTACGGCTGTTACTTATCAGCCGTTTTTACTATGAACTTTTTTTTAAAATACGTTGCCTGTATTGGCCTAATTATTTATTCAAGTCCATTTCATGCTTTAGAAATTATTCCTGAAAATATGGAAGTGAAATTTCCGGGTATGTATATCTTTGGATCAGGACAAAATGCAGATGCAAATCCAGCCAATGGTCAGGTCTATGTGGTGCGTTTTTACGCTGAAGGAGAACCAGGCAAGAAAATTGTGGTATCTCTCCCGTCTAAACAATACCTCAATCACTCACGTAAATCTAAACGTCTCCGTATTCGAAAGTTTTATTTTGGTTGTGGTTTATCAAAACGAGGTAGAGCAAAAATCCAAAGTAACGGAAGAAGCAAATTACTGTGTATTGGTGCAAAAGTGAAAATTGGCGCTAATCATCCTGCTGGCATTTACACCAGTACTATCCCTTTTGAGGTTAATTATAAATGAAGTTGTTCATCTCATGTGTCCTCGGCTTACTCTTCTGTGCTCAAGCTCATGCCCAACTCCTTATCGCGCCAACTCGTTTTGTTTTAGATGCTGATACATCTGTGACGGAAAAAATCGTGGTTGAAAACAATTCTGATCAACCCATTCGTCTTGAGATTAAACCGATCTATCGTCCAATTAAGGCCACTGGCTTGGTACGAACCGATGCAAACGTGACGGAGTCTGAAAATATCGCCAATTGGATCAAGGTGTCACCACCTATTATTCGAGAGCTAAAACCTAATCAAAGACGTACAGTTCGTCTGCGTATGAACGCGCTTCCTGATGATATGCCTGACGGCGAGTACCGTGCTTACTTGTGGTTTTCTCCTATCGCAAAGGCGAAAGAGTTATCTGAATTGGATTTGTCGGCTAAGGGCCAATCCAATAATGGGTCAGCATTCCAGCTTAACTTTCACATAAACAGCTACGTGCCTGTTTATGTGCAGAAAGGTAAGCAGGTACAAGACGTAAAGTTTACTTGTGAAAACCAGAGCCTTACCATTCGCAACGATGGTAACTTTCAGTTCAATGCTAAGTTGAATGTCGATGATCACAGCGAAAAATTGGTGTTGCTGCGTAATGCTGAGCTATCGAAATCTTTCCCTATAGGATCCAAGGTGTCTTTGCTTCAAGACGATCAGTCGCTGCACGAATGCATTTTGTAATGTTTGCATTCTTGGTGCCGCGTATGCTGTTAACGTCTGTGTTTGTGACATTTGTGTTTTTGGCATTTGTGCGGTTGATATCGTTCCAACCAGATCCTGTGTCGTAATAGCGAATCGTGTAAAACAGAATGTTCAAACACATGGTCTGGCAAGTTCTCTTGTCGCTCTCTTTATTCTTGTCTTTGTTACCTTTCGGTGCACAGTCATCACCTAGTGATGATGCAAGCGAACTTTACCCCGCGTACATTGAAGTTCGAGTCGGGAGAGTGGGTGACAGTTTTTATCGCGTAATGATGGATGACTACGAAGAGCCGTTTATCTCGATCTCCAATGCGGCCTTTTATTTGTTAGAAATGAATGGCCAGTGTGATGAAAGCGGGTACTGTGAAATCTACTTACCGCAAGATGTAGGAAGAGAATCACCGCCGTATATCGTGGATACCCAACAAGCCATCTGTTATCGAGATGACAATAATATCCAGACGATCAAATACGAAGTGATTGACTCGAAAACCTATATACATTGGTACAGTTTACAAGCCTGTATCCCTGCTAAAGTCCGTTGGGACATTGATGATTATCGCCTTACTGTTACTCCTGAATTCAGTTCACTGACTGAGCTCGAAGCTGTCATCTCTAAGATAAAGAGCGAGTCTCGACAAAAAGCAGAAGCCTTAAAACAGGTTGGTAATATCCCTGCTATTGAACCACTGGCTAGTGTGGGGTTAGCGGCTCGATTTGCTACCTCTGTTTATCAGGACAGTGAGACAGGCACCGACGTTTACGCTATCTCTGACACTCTATTAACGACTGAACATTCCTTGTCGCGGTTATCAATCGATACTCGCGAAGATAACCCTGTCGTTTATTACAATATCGCGGTAGAAGCGCATGACGGCGAAGGGTCATTAGAAGTAGGGCATGTGCTGTTAGATGGCAGTGTTTTTACCGTTAATCAAACCCTAGAAGATGGTATTTACTACACCAATAGAAAGCGTCAGTTGGAGTTTGGTAACCTGCAATTAGAGCGTACGACTGAACCGAATATCAGTATCGATGTACTGGTAAACGGAATTTATCAAAACACCTATCGCTCTGATGAATTTGGACGTTTTGTTGTCGAAGAAGACAATATTTCCCCTGGCGACACTATTAAGTTCCGCTATTACTTGTCCAAAGGTGTGTGGAGAGAAGAAGAGATTACGGTCGCGGGTTTAGAAGATGCATTCTTGCCTAGTAATGAGTGGGGCGTTGAAGTGGTTGGTAACGAAGGGGCCGACCGAGCGGGTGCAGTGTCACTGGAATATGGTTTGGCTGATTACTTCACGGTGGGCAGTGCTTTTATTAGGCAAGATGGAAAAGATCTTATCGGCTTGCAGGGGCGATACTTACCAACACATTGGTTTGCGGCCCATATTGGTTGGCTGCCGGACTTTAATCGTTTTCCAATGGAGTTTGATGTTTTGCTGGGCAGCGACCAGTCTGCCTCTATTGAACTCAATAAAACTGACGAGTTGGACTTGGAGTCGATGGAATACGATGTGTTCAAATATAATCTGTCTCTTGCCAACATTACGGCATTTCTAACAGTGAGAAACGACGAAGATGAATTGAGTGTTGAGCCGAAACTGAATTCCAAGGTCTCGCGCAATCTGTTTCTGTCATATTCAGGTGATTATCGCTACACCAAGGCTTCTCATCAAGATGACTATTTACACACCATTGGTTTGGCCAAAAGTGGTTTTTCAGACACGTCGTGGAATGTGTCAGGAACGGTCAATGGGTCTGGTCACCATGAACGCACGGAACTCTCTCTAAGGAATGCCTGCAAAGAATGTGTATTGGTTCCGCTTAATGTTTTCCAAGAACTCACCACTAACGTATCAGCCCGGTATCAAAAGCAGGATATCTCGTTTACGGCTTCGGTAGAAGCACGTGTGAATCCTTATTTCGTGTTCAAGTTAGAAGGAAATGAAGACAGATACGGCGTAGAAATGACCACTGAATTTGGCGCGAAAACCTATTTTGATGAGAACATCGGAGAGTTTGTTGAGTGGAATAAGTACAATCATTCAAAGCTAACTGGGATTGTTTACGATCACCACAAACAGCCCATACAAGGGGTAAGCCTACAAATCTTGGATCAACGAGCAGTCAGTGACGCAAAAGGCCGATTTGAATTCACCAGCGTCCCAGCCAGAGATAGTCTACCTATCTACGTAGATGAGGGAGCGCTTGACTTGAACCTAACGCCAATACAAAACCCTGTATTTGTGAATACCAAACAGGTAGGCCTGACTCATGCACACATTGAAATGGTGGTGTCATTTGGTGTCGATGGCACAGTAGAAGGCGACATAGAAAACAATGCTTATCTGCACTTTAAACACATTCAGAAAGGCACTGAGTATTCGAGCGAAATTGAGAGTGATGGCTTTTACATGGTAGAGGGGCTCATCGCGGGCAAATACATTGTGACTTTAGAAATGGGAGACAAGCGATACGTGCAAGGCGCCGACTTGAACGGAGATTTCTGGGTAAGTGACCTCACATTCAACCTAATTGATTTTCATAAGGTGTACTAAATCCGATCGCTTTGATTAATCTGAAGGAGGTGAGAGTATCAATTGGATTTTTTGTTTCATGGTCAACTTTCGGCTCCTCAAATCTTTGAATATAACCTTGCATTCTTGAAAGGTAACCACTATCGGGTTAAAACTGTTTACTGATTTAGTGACGCCGTAACGTACAGTTTCAACTTCAGGTTCGAACGTACTAAACAACTTATCCCAAATGATCAAAACGCCAGCGTAGTTCTTATCGATGTATTGCGGGTTTTTGCCGTGATGTACTCGATGATGCGAAGGGGTGTTAAAGATGTATTCAAGTGGCCCCAAGCTTCGTATCCATTGTGTATGGACGAAGAACTGCAAACCTAAATTCAGAAGCACCACAAAGATCACCCATCTAGGGTCGAAACCTATGATGACGAGCGGTACCCAAAATAGCCACATGCCTGCGAATGGGTACATCAAACTCTGACGAAAAGCTGTGCTAAAGTTCATTTTTTCTGAACTGTGGTGTGCGACGTGCGCGGCCCACATCCAGCGAATACGATGACTTGATCTATGGAACCAGTAATAGAAAAAATCTTGTAACACCATCAATACAACAAAACTCAGCACGCCCATCTCAATGTCCATTAAGCGCCAGCCGAATAGCCAAAGATACAGCTGAACCACGAATAAACCAGTTAATAAGTCGGAGAGTTGATGCATGCCTGCTAACACGAAATTACACATCACTTCTGGCAGTTTGTATTGAGAATTGCTCGGTAATCGGCCTTGTTTCTGACCAATGAAATATTCGGCCAACATACAGATTACGAACAAGGGCGCCAATACTAACAGCAGCCATTCTGGGTGATTGATCAATGAGTCGATGTCCATTCGCTAATCCTTGTGGCGCGATAGTTGTGTAATGTCTGACTGAGTTGATGAATTGGTTTAGCGTATTATTTTTTAGGTAGAGGCTTACCAGCGAGCAAAGTGATCTTCCGTTAGGCCAAGAACGCCATCGAGTTGATGAGTTATGCCGTCGTTGTCTTGAATTGAGCCAGAAAAGTGACCAATGAACTGACGAAAGTTACTCTTTAACAGCCATAAATTGAGCTTTTCGCTGCGGTTATTTAAGGGCGTAAAGATCAGGTTTATACGTCCATCTTGTGATGTTATCTGCCAAGGAAAGTTTGTATCTTGGCGACTAAACGTAAACTGTACCGGGTTAAGTAAGTGTCTGGTTCCATTTACCCACAATACGTTTTCGCAGCCTCCAGTTTCATTGACGCCCGCTGCGAGGTTCAGGCCAATATCAGTGCCATTGGATTGAGTGTTGATGCTTGCCCAGCGCCAACTGGTTTCACGCCTCATGTAGCCTGCTGAAAAGTCATACCCAGCAAGAGCTTGCGTGAGGTTTAATGATGTGCCCTTGATTTGGATGTCGCCGATTATTCGCACAGCATTGTGCTTTTGGGTGTAAGTCCAACCTGAATAACCCGTTGGGCTGCACATCGCCATAGGTAAGCTGTCGATTTTAGGGTCTAAAGTGACATCGGCCTTGATGAGTTTGGTATTCAAGCGAACTCGCCATTGTTTGCCTTTGATATCGAAAGCAATGCTTTGGCCGGCAATGCTTGTCTTTCCTTCAAATGGTGAAGGCGTTACTTGTTTATCAAACCCCAGCGGTCGTAACCATGAACACTCTTCTAGTTTGTTACTCTCGATATCGTACAGGTAACAAAATGCCGAGCCTAAGTAGCGAATATCTGCGATAGCAACACCAATAATGTGTGTGTCGGTGACGATACTGACAAACTGGAATTGCTTGTAGTGGAAGTGCTTCTGCCAAGGAGCTGCTTTTGAATCCATCGAGTTTCGGTAGTCAAAGTTCTCGATGTTCAGGTGCTTTGGGATGCCATCGAAATGCCCAATGAACGGCTGACCATTAGAATCAATCAAACTGTGTGGGGCTGGATTTGTTTTTATCATTGCGATGATTCACATTATTTTAACAATTAAAGCCATTGTGCGATGAGTAGCGTAGAATTGGGAGGTCATATTCGGACAAGAGCACGTTACCAATCACGATTTTGTCAGCAGTGTTGTTGAAGCTGAGTAGTCATGCTTATGGGAATGGGTTAGATATAAGGAGAGACGATTGGAGATTATCGCGGAGTATAAGCCAACCGGACATCGACATCAGTTAGGCACATTAGATATCGCGCTACTGTTGAATACCTTAGAGCAACGAGTTATCGATATTGAAAAGCTACTCATGGATGTGGGTTTGGAAGCCATGGATTGGCGAGACCCGAATGGAAAGCTGACTTACGCTGATAAACTTGCGTTGTTTAGCGCGGCTAATCAGAGTTTTCCTCACGATGGTCTAGGTCTTTGGTTGGGAGAGCATGCAAGTCTAAGTCACTTTGGTGTGTTGGGTTATGCGCTATCAACCAGTCAAAATGTCGGGGAGGCCATCAAGTCGGGTTTCAAGTATTTGCGCCTGAATGGGCCTATCTTCTCGGTTAAATTGTTTCTAGATTCCGAGCAAGCTGTGATTCAGATCGAGAACACCTTGGAAGTGGGTGATCTCCTTCCTTTCTGTAGTGAGTACTTCTTAAGTTCAATCGTCTCTTTGTTCAAAGAACTGACTGGTCATGAGTTGGATATTCATACTTTGGCTTTGCCTTACGCTCGTCCCAATTACACCAAGCTTTATGACAACCGCTTCCAGTGCCCGGTGATTTTTGAGCAAAACTATTGTGAACTGCGTTTTGATGTCTCGGTTTTATCACAAACCTTATTGACTCATGATGCTGCGACACTGAAGCGCTATCTCGCGTCTTGCCAGTCGATAGTGGAAACGCTGGACTCTGAGCATCTGCTGACTAACCAGATCAAAACGATTTTTTATCAAACTGCAGGCAGTTTCCCGAATATTGAACAACTCGCTGACGAATTTGGGTGTAGCTCTCGCACGCTCAGGCGAGAGCTAGTGACCCATGATTCCAGTTATCAAATATTGCTTACCGAAGTTCGAGTGGAACTCGCTAAAGAACTATTGCTCGGTACAACCATGAGCATTGATGACATCGGTGAAAGGCTCGGTTATAGCGACCCTGCAAACTTCAGAAGGGCGTTTAAAGGTTGGCTCAATAAAACACCTGCGCAGTTTCGTGACGGTTTAAGTTAAAGCGTTACTTGCTAAAAAATTGCTCCCTGAAATCGGATACTTGCTGCTGATAGTAACTGTCCCAATCTTGTTGAGTCCAAGTGGCATAACTTGAGGAACGCTGAGAGTCTAAGGTCGCTTTGAGCTGATCCAGTTGCTCGTGGTAAGTCATCACTGTTTGTTGCTGTTTCGCGACTTGGTGTTCTCTTGCGGTAATGTTGCTGGCTTGCATTTCATCTAAGTAGGTCTCTTGAAGGTCGGCTTTGAGTGAAACTATTTCAGCAGGGCTATAGCTGCTGGGTATCAAAGAGACTGCCAGTTCATATTTTTGAAGCGCTGTCTCGGCGTTTAATGTGCCCGTATTGTTTTGCCATTCACTAAGTAAATCTTGATAGTTGGCCAAAAACTGGCTCGCTTCGTTTTCTTTAAGGCTGTTTGCGTCGAGCGTAAAATCTAGATGCGCAAACTGGTCTGCGAATAGCTGGTGGGCCAACTCTCCCCATACTTGCTGTGCAGATTGTTTGAATAGGGCAACACGCTCTTCAAGAGTTTCTATGGATTCTAGTGGGATAGTGCTTTGGGTTAATTGCCAGTCGACTGATAGCTGCGGATAGTCGCTCAGTAACTCAAACCATATACTCGGCAACTCTGATTTCATTCGTGCGAGTTGCTCAGTGCAGTCATCGCGTTGTTTGCAAAGCGCCCAGAACCCATCGAGTTCATCGAATAGAGCTTTACCTTCAAGTTCGCTTAAGTTTTCAACATGCGTTTCTCCGCCCGATGATTCTGCTTCGGCTTGTTTGTTCTGCGATGCTGTATTTTCCGAACTGGCGATTGCAGTTGGTGTGGAATTATCGTCAACAGTTGTCGTAGGAACACGCGGCTTAGCTTCTGTGTGTTGAGCAGAAGATAGCGGCGTTTCGTTCGTTTTTGATGACCACGAATAGCCAATAATGCTCGCCGTTAAGACGAGCATTATGATTAATATAACTCGATGCATTATGGGTTCACCGAGTTACTTGATGACAGCGCTAACAGGGAAGTGGTCTGAAAGGTTGTAGTGCTTCCATAACTCACTGCTTGTTGAACGAGGAACATCAACGCGGTTATTGTTGTGAGTTTTTTGTGCGTACTCCGAACTCACCACTACGTAATCCAAGTATTCGACGTTTTCCCCGCCAGACATAGGTTCGCCCGCAAAGTTGTTGATGCGTGGGTCAAAGGTAGACGCGGTGTAACCTGAATATTGTGGTTCATCAGCCTGCAGGTTAGCGAACATTTGTTGGTAGTCGCCTGGGAACTTCAGCTTGTTCACGTTGAAGTCACCGCTGTACACCACAGTTTCTGATGCAGGGATATTCAGAGACTGCGCCAGTGCACGCATCTGCTTGAATTGACGTTGTCGGTAGTCGCGAGCGGTGTCCGTATCGAATGATGCCGTGTGGGTGCCGAATACATGGTAAGCCTGACCATTCTTGATGACCTCAGCGTAATTCACGCCCTTATCAGCGAAACAATCTGTGCCTGTACAATCAGGGAACACGTATTGCGCTTCGTTGACAATAGGGTAGCGGCTGACAATGACCACGCCACCGTCATAGATGTTAATCCCATCTTTATCGAGCATTTTGGTTTGGTACGGGTACTCTTTTGCAAGTTCACGCAAGAATTCATCTCTGCCGTTAGCAAACACCTCTTGTAGCGCCAATACGTCGTAGCCTTTTACATATTGAGGGAGAAGATCGTAGCGGTCACCAATATGCGAAGCGATGGCAGGCAGCGCCCAGATGTTATAGGTCATGACTTTGAGTGTCTTGGCATCCGGCTCTGGTTGCTCATCTACTTTGGGTGGGGTGATGGTGTAATAAATATCATCGTAGCGCGCCGTAGAATCGGCTTTAAGTGCAAGCTCTGCATTGACCCCGAATGCATCGGTTGTGCTGCGATGAATATTACGATCGTCATGCAGCGTTAGGTTGACGTCTGCGGCACTTAAACCATGTTGCAGTGTCGAGTTGTACCAATGACCTTTCATGGTTTGGTTGAGCGTGACACTTTCTCCCACAGCGTTCGATACTACAGTGTCAAACTCGTAGGTCTTCCCAGATTTCACACCAGTCCAGCGATTGAAACTGATCAGCTTCTTCGTCTCCCAAGGGCCAATCTGTTCAACATGCTGTTGCCACTCATCACCGAATTGAAGCTGGTCGGTACCTGTGTGATTGGTTTGAATCGTCATTGCTTGGCTAGTGTTATTGGTCAGGTACACATCGGTATCTGCAATAGCCGAGGTTGAAATGAATGAAGCAGATGCAAGTATTGCACTAAGGCAAGCCCATTGAGTTTTCATTTTTACGTTATCCTTACTGATTGGTTCAAAGAATAACGTAGTAAAGAGTTGTGACATTGGAGTTATAACTCTATGGGAATTACCCAAATATTAGATATATGCCATGGTTTTATAAATTATATTACTCATTGAAAATTAACATATTGCTTTGCCTGAATGATAAGTGATACGCGCGCACGCTAAAAAATAAAGGAAGGATTGGGTATGAGGGTAAGTCACTAGTGGGTGTTTTTGTGGAAATCATAGGTCGGTAAATAACCAGAAATGGATGCTGTGAATCACGATAAGGAATAACGCTAACCGCCTTGCTCTACCAGCAAAAATTTTGCCATTGTTCAGTAAACAGATTCCTCAAAAACAGGTATGATAGTGTCGTTTTTAATCCTGAACTGGGAAAGTCATGGCAAAGTTAACACTCCAAGAGCAAATGCTTAAAGCTGGCTTGGTAAATGAGAAAAAATTAAAGAAGGCGAAAAAAGGCTCTAAAAAGTCTCGCGTTCAGTCTCGTGAAGCAAAAGCGGCAGCAGAAGAAACTAAACTGGCGCAGCAAGCGAAAGACAAAGAGCTAAACCAACAGTTGAAAGAACAGCAGTTGAGCAAAGAAATTAAAGCTCAAGTGAAGCAACTGATTGAGATGAACAAGATCGAACAGAAGAACGGTGAGATCAAATACAACTTCACCGACGGTACGCTAGTTAAATACCTTTACGTAGAAGAGCTGACTCAAAAGCAACTAAGTAAAGGTATTCTAAGTATTGCTCGTCAAGGCGAGAGCTATGTTGTTATTCCAACAGCAGTAGCGAACAAGATTGCTATGCGCGACGAAGAATCTATCGTTGATACGCAGGCAGGCAGCACAGATGAAGTAGACGAAGACGACCCGTACAAAGACTTTGTGATCCCAGATGATCTAATGTGGTAATCCGTTTTACCTAGCTCCATTCTAATGGCTAGCTAAGTTTACAGGATCTAAGAATGCAGCGAACAATCACTCGATTGTCGCTGCATTTTTTTTGGCGCGAAATGACTTAAGCAAATGTGGACTAACACTTAATGCTCTGACATGCCGTAAACAAGGCTATCATTGGTACTTGCATGATCGATGAAATCGGTGTTAGCACGTTGCTCGTGTTGGTCATAGCCATCGAAGTAACAGTCGCCAATTTCATTGCGCGGGCAAACATGAATGTGGTCTTTAATGACCAGTTCGGTAGAACAGCATGGGCAGTGCTTTACATGTCCAGTGAGTACCGTAGATCGATTTGGTTTCATACATCCTCCTGATAGGCACTGTAATATGATTGCCTATTTGCACCCTAAGTTACGCAAATTAGTGTGTCGTTATGATTTCATTTTTAAGTCAATAAAAAACGATTCGTAGAGTGAATGTTTAGATATTAATGTAAATGTAAGAGCAAGAAAAAATAAAAGAACTAGGACGAGTAGGCTTGAAAGTAGATCGGCCATATAGTCGACTTTCACTGGTATAACATTCAGCCGAAGAGGTTGAAGTAGAGCTCGCTACGACGAATATGTTGGCCAGATGAAACCAACAAGCCCTAGTGAGCTGTGCATCATTTTATCGACTTAAGCTTTCAAAGTAATTCTGAACAAATTTAACGAACACTTGGTGTTTCTTTGCCGGATAAATAACTTGCGGATAGAACAGGTAAATACTATTGCCTTGTGGCAGACATTCATTAGGCAGCACGCGCTCTAACTCTCCAAGCTCAACCTCTTTCGCAACGTAGTAACTCGCGATACGAATAATACCGCTTCCTACCATGGCTTGTTGCTTAAGCAAGTGATTGTCATTACTTGAAAGCCAGCCGGACACATCAATGTTTGCTGATTTTAAAGGCCACTCGGTTTGATGGAGCGTTGCTAAGCATTGATGATCACTTAAGTCACTCACATTGGTTGGACGACCAAATTGATCAAGATAACCGGGCGTTGCGACTAAATCATGCTGATAGCTAATCAAATGTTTCGCCACCATGTTGTCTGGTGGGGTATTGGTGGCGCGAAACGCGATATCGATATCATCTTGGTTGAGATTAAAGTTGGTGTAGCTGCTATTTATCTCAAAACGGATCTCTGGATATTGCTGCCTAAACTGTTGGCAGATATCGAATAGATATACCTCAGTAAACATCTTTGGCGCGGTGAGACGCAATAGACCTTTTACGATGTCATGCTGCTCTGAAACACTACGCTCGAGCTGCAACACTTGAGAACGAATCGTTAAACCTTGTTGTAACGCGCGTTCGCCTTCTTGAGTTAAACGAACACTGCGCGTGGTTCTGACCAAAAGAGGGCACTGTAAATCATTCTCTAAACGTTTGATCTGCTCAGAAAGGTAGCTCTTAGAGATACCGAGCTTTTCTGCTGCTTTGGTAAAGTTAAGTTGCTGAGCAAGTTCCACAAATAGGATCAGTCGTTCTATTCTCTTGTGCTCGTTCATGTGCGTATGTCTTCAAAATTGGTCAGCTCTATTGTTCGTTATATCAAACAATCATTTCGTAACTAGCATATTCTGTTTTCTAAAAAGAACAATATGATAAAGGCATATTTATTGGCATCAAATCTTCAAAGCGAGATCAGATATGACGAACAGCATTGAATCTACAAACAAAACGAATGATAAAAAGAGCATTCCGTTATCAAACTATCTACCGAATGTCGGGCAGGTTGCCTACGGCTGCATGGGATTAGGTGGTGGCTGGAATAATAATCCAGTAACGGCGGCTGATGCAGCGCAAACACGCAGCGTAATCGACACAGCATTAGAGTCAGGAATCAATCTGTTCGACCATGCAGACATTTATACCTTCAGTAAAGCAGAGCAAGCTTTTGGTCAAGCACTGCAACAAGCCCCTGAATTACGTGATCAGATGTTCATTCAATCTAAATGTGGTATTCGTTTTGAAGGCGAGGGCAATGTTGGCCGTTATGATTTCTCGGCAGATTGGGTAAGCCAATCGGTAGACGGTATTCTCAACCGATTGAATACAGAAAAGCTCGAAGTGTTGCTTTTGCATCGCCCTGATCCGCTCATGGAACTCGATGAGTTGGCAAGAATGCTTGAGAACCTGAAAGCTCAGGGAAAGGTCGATTTCTTCGGTGTCTCTAACATGAACAGCCACCAAATTCAGTACCTGCAATCTGCGCTTGGGCAACCCATTGTCGCAAACCAAATTGAGATGAGTTTAGCTAAATTGGATTGGTTGAATGATGGTGTGATGATCAACTCGCAAGGTCACCATCAATCTGATTTTGCTGCAGGTACACTTGAGCATTGCCAAATGAAGGGGATTCAATTACAAGCGTGGGGCTGCTTGGCGCAAGGTCGATTTTCTGAGCAAGGTTTGTATTCAGAACATGACAACGTGAAAAAGACCGCGCATTACGTAGCTCAGTTAGCGAACCAATATGGCGTAGAAAGTGAAGCGATTGTGTTGGCATTTTTGCTTCGTCATCCCTCAAGTATTCAGCCTGTTATTGGCACGACTAATTTAGAGCGAATCAAAGCTTCGGCAGTAGCGACTCAGATAAATCTGTCTCGTGAAGAGTGGTACAACGTATACGTGTATTCGCGTGGTCAAGCACTGCCTTAAGGAATGAGTATGTTGAATCAAAAGCTCGTAAAGCAACTTGTGTCTAGCGCTCTCAACATTGCAGAGCATAATCAACAAGCAATCGCGGTGAGCGTGTGTGATACGCATGGTGAGTTACTGGCGTTTATTCGCACGGATAATGTGAGTGTACAAGCCGGATTGTTAGCACAGAACAAAGCTTACACGTCTGCAAGAGACAGGCAGCCAAGCGGTAATTTAGGCGCTTGGGCGAGAGAAACTGGTAAAGACTTAAGTTACTGGACCGACCCAAAGATCACTGGCTTTAAAGGTGGTGTTCCCATTGAGATAAAGGGGCAGGTGATTGGCGCTATTGGTATCAGTGGATTGAGTGAAGATGACGATGAAGCACTGGCTGAGAAAGTGATTCAGTTGTTGCTTTAAGTTCTGCCGTTTACAAAGTGACTCTGATAAAAGACAGATAATAAAAAACCGATGCGTGGGCATCGGTTTTTTGTTTAACGAGACTCAAGTTAATGAATCAATCGAACCTATTAAGCGTTCGCTTGTTCCAGATCTTGTTGCTTGTCCTTCTTACCTAATAGGCGGCTGGTGATTGTACCGGCTGTCATTGCACCAGATACGTTAAGCGCTGTACGTGCCATATCGATAAGTGGCTCGATAGAGATAAGCAGTGCCGCGATAGTTACAGGAAGGCCCATCGCTGGTAGTACGATAAGCGCCGCGAACGTTGCACCGCCACCCACACCCGCGATACCGAATGAGCTCACCGTAATAATCGCAATCAGAGACAGAATGAAGTTGATGTCCATTGGGTCGATTCCGACTGTTGGCGCAACCATTACTGCTAGCATTGCAGGGTAAATACCCGCACAACCATTCTGTCCAATCGTCGCGCCGAACGTTGCAGACAGGTTAGCAATCGCTGGTGGCACATTTAGCTTAGTGATTTGAGCATCAACGTTCAGTGGAATCGTTGCAGCAGAACTACGTGATGTGAAAGCGAACGTTAGTACTGGCCAGATTTTTTGGAAGTACTCCTTCGGGTTTACGCCAACAAAAGAAACCAACACACCGTGGACAACAAACATCAGGATGATTGCGACGTAAGAAGCAACGATGAAGCCCAGTAAGCTTAGGATGTCAGAAGCGCTTGATGTTGCTACAACTTTCGCCATTAACGCAGCGATGCCGTATGGCGTGAGTGCCATAATCATCTTAACTAAGCGCATAACGATAGATTGCGCAGCGTCAACGAAAGTACGGATCGGTGATTCTAGCTCTTCTTTCTCAGCCATTACTTTACGAGCAGCAATACCTGTTAGAACGCCGAAGATAACAACCGCAATGATAGACGTAGAGCGAGCGCCCGTTAGATCTGCAAACGGGTTAGTCGGAATGAAACTAACCAGCATTTGTGGAATAGTTAGGTCTGAAACACTTCCCATGCGGCTTTCTAGTGTTGCAATACGAGCTGTCTCACGAGCACCTTCTGTTAAGCCTTCAGCCGAAAGGCCGAATGCTTGAGCGACCGCAATACCCACAATCGCAGAAATCGCTGTTGTTGCTAACAATACAGAGATCGTGATACCAGATATCTTGCCTAGCGAACCGCCTTTTTCAAGTTTCACGACTGCCGCAATCATTGAAACCAATACCAATGGCATGATCACCATTTTCAGTAGGCCAACGTAACCGCGACCAACAATGTTTACCCAGTCTAAAGTTTCTTTGATTACCGGATTACCTTCGCCAAATAGAAGCTGAAGGCCAAGACCAAAAGCACTACCGAAGACTAAACCGAATAGAACTAAACGCGATAACGTGTTTTCTTTTCTTTGCTGTCCGTAGAGAAAAAAGAGGATACCCGTGAATACCGCTAATGCAGCGATAGCTGAAAATGACATTTGCTTTCCTTATGAATAGCTCTAAATCAATTAGGCACCTGGATGTATAGGTGCAAGTACTGCCGCTAAAATAACGTTCTGTTATAAAACGTAAAATAAGGAAAAGTAATTTAATAGAACAATTAGTAATATCCACCTAATAAGATGAGTGGATATTCAACATTGTGGTGAATAGGTGAGCTTTTTAGCGATATTTTGCCAATAAATTGAGCATGTTACTTGACGAGTAAATTTCTACATTTTGGAAGTTATTTTCGAATAATCTGAACAACATGGCTTGAGCAACATCTTTCGATTGAATAGGGCGCAGGTTTTTGAACTTACAAAACATAAAGGGAGAGAGGAGAGGGAAAACACGTTGCAGAAGCTTTTCGTCAGCTCTGGGTTCATCTCTTTCACCAACAAGTGGCCCTGGACGAGCAATAAATAGTTGTTTAAAACCAATTCGTTTTAAGTTCTGTTCCATTTGCCCTTTGCAACGAAGGTAGTGTGAATAGGAATCAATTGAAGCGCCGTAGCTGGAGACTACTGCGACTCTTTGAACGCCGAGAAATTTCATCGATTGAGCAACCTGGCTGACTAATTCAACATCTACTTTACGTAGCGCTTCTTTTGACCCGGCCTTTTTCTTGGTGGTGCCTAAACAGATAACGCCAAGTGTTGGAGTTGTTTTTGCGTCGTCCCAGCTCGTTATCTGCAAGTCACTGTGAATAAGAGTACGGAGTTTTTGGGAACTGAACTGCGAATCTAATGCTCTTCGGGATAAGGCATAGATTTTTTCGACCGCGGGCTCGTCGATAAGTAACGTCATGACATGATGTCCAATTAGCCCAGTTGCTCCAGCCACTACGACCGATGTTTTGTCTCCAGAAATACTCATAGCTATCCTTAACGCTTTGCAAGTGCTTGTTTAATATAAACAGTGTTTGAATTTTAAGCGAACAAAACTTACACAAAACAATGATGGCGGCAAAGTAATCCAGTGATGGTGAAGAGTGACAGGTGTTGGTCACTGGATGTTTGGAAATAAAGCACCAAACAGCGAAAAGCCCGCTGGGCAACGGGCTTTTCACTTTCTAGGTGAAGGCTAGTGGGAGTTTCTTCACCTTTTTACTGTTTTTCTTCTTTGATTTAATTGGTTTTTTTTTGCTTTGGTTTACGAACATTACACCTCCTAAATCTTTATCTCTTTCTTTGTGTCTGTTGTTTAGCAGTCGATTTTTGTTTCTTAGTGAGGGCAATCACTTTTGATACTTGTTACCTTATTGCTTAACTTACTTTGTTGTTAACTTACCAACGGAGAGAGGTTAATAAGTTACTTTATTTAAAGCATAATCGGTGCCAAAACGTAAGTTATTGATTTTTCTTTTAAGTGGTTGCTTAGTGTTACTTTTATGTCTTTTTGATTCTCAATTTGAGAAATAATGAGGTGTATTTGTTCAAATAAAGAACACTCTCTGCATTTTCTGCCAGATAGCCATAGATACGACTCTTTTTAACACGTAAACTGATTTGAATTTCACATAGACAAGGACGTGCTATGAACCTCAAGCTTGATACTCTTGCTCCCACTCAGATTTATCACCTGATGACACAAACCGTTGTTCCTCGCCCTATTGCGTGGGCATTGACGGAATCTTCAGAACAAGAGTTCAACTTAGCGCCTTTCTCTTATTTCACTCCAGTATCGAGCAACCCGCCTTTATTAATGCTGTCCGTTGGTAAGAAGCCAAGTGGTGAGATTAAGGATACGACTCGCAATTCGCTCGAAACAGGTAAGCTTGTCATTCATATAGCATCAGCAAGCTCTGCAGAAGCAATAACAGCAACAGCGGCCACACTTGATCATGGTGAATCAGAAGTGACTGCGAATAATATCGAGTTGGTTGAATTTGATGGCTTTTCTTTACCGAGAGTAAAAGAGTGCGCGGTCGCTTTTGGCTGCACCTTGTACGAAGTAAAAGAAGTTGGAGAGGTGCCACAAAGCCTTATCTTTGCTCAAGTTGAGGCCGTGTATATATCGGAGGATGTCATCGACAAAGACAGTGAGCGTCTTAAGATCGATGCGTTAGCACTGGATCCTTTATCTCGATTGGGCGGGGGTGAATACGCCACGCTTTCCAATGTGTTCTCTGTCGCTCGCCCTAAATAGTTTGCCCATTTAGCTCAAGCAGAATAAGCGCTCTCAAACTCGTTTTCTTAAATTTAAGTACTCCTCAATTTATGTTAGATACCAAACACTCGCACTACATCCAACATCGCATTGACCAAAAAACCAAGCCACTCGGTGCGCTTGGCCTACTAGAAAAGGTTGCACATCAACTGGCATTGATTCAGAGCCAAGGCAAAGAAGCTGCGGTTGAACACATCGAATTGAACAAGCCAAGTATCATCATATTTGCTGGCGACCATGGCATTGCTGACGAAGGCGTGAGTATTGCCCCAAGTGCTGTCACACAACAGATGGTGTTGAATTTCTTAAACGGCGGCGCAGCGATTAATTGCTTTTGCGCGGTGAACAACATCGATATTACGGTGGTGGATACTGGGATTTTGTTACCAGTCGAATCCGATAGCGACATGTTAATTTCACAGCGCTTGGGTACGGGAACCAATAACTTTGCCAACGAAGCGGCAATGAGTTTAGAAACGATGGAACGTGGGATTGAACTGGGCGCAGACCTTGCTTCTAGAACCATTTCGAATGGCACTAATATCATCATGTTTGGTGAAATGGGCATTGGCAATACCAGCAGTGCGTCAGCGATTTTGAGTGCATTAGCTAATCGCCCCACGCAGGAGTGCGTTGGTTTAGGTACAGGGATTAGCTGTGAACAACTGGAACACAAGAAAGTGGTTGTGAAACAAGGTGTTGCTCGTTGCAAAGGTTTAGATCCTAAAGAAGTACTTGCTCAAGTAGGCGGCTTTGAGATAGTTCAAATGGTCGGTGCTTTCCTTGGCGCGTACCAAAACAAAACCCCTGTGTTGGTCGATGGCTTTATCGTATCAGTCGCTGCGTATGTCGCGACCCTAATTGACCCGAATTGTCGTGATTACATGATCTTTGCGCATCGCTCTGAAGAATCGGGGCACAAAATTTTGTTAGAGCTGCTAGACGCTGAGCCACTGCTCGATCTTGGATTGAGATTGGGCGAGGGCACAGGCGCTGCACTGGCTATGCCAATTATTCGTGCGGCAGCTGAGTTCTATAACAACATGGCGAGCTTCGAAAGTGCTGGAGTCACGGTTTAATGAGTGATGCACCAGAAAGATCATTAAAAGATCGAGCTACTTATCAGTGGGAGCTTTTTACATTGGCGATGGGCTTCTTTTCTCGTTTGCCAATGCCGAAGAATACTCCCTATTCATCAGAGCGAATGAACCGTTCTGGACGCTACTTTTCAACGGTTGGTTTGTTACTTGGTGTTCTGTGTGGCGGTGTATTCTTGTTACTCGATACGGTACTGCCGAGTGCAGTGGCCATCTTTTTGATGATGAGTTTTAGCTTGATGCTCACTGGCGCTTTCCATGAGGACGGCTTGACCGACATGGCGGATGGCATTGGTGGTGGCATGACGCTTGAACGCCGATTAACCATAATGAAAGACAGTCGCATTGGTACTTATGGTGCCTCGGCCTTAATCATGGCGTTGCTTGGCAAATGGTTGTTATTGAGTGAACTGGTGAACATGGCAGCCTTATTTATGGTTATCGTGACCAGTTATACCTTTAGCCGTGCGATTGCTGCATCGCTGATTTACGACATGCCTTATGTTAGCGATTTGGATACCAGTAAAAGCAAGCCATTGGCCAACAAGCAAACTAAGGGCGAGCTCGTTTTTCTCTTGCTTGTAGGCGTATTACCTAGCCTGTGGTTTGGTCTTGAATTCGCTTTGATTTTATCTGTCGTTGCCTATCTGTTCAGAACAGGTTTCAAAAAGTGGTTGATGGCTCGAATTGGTGGCTTCACTGGAGATTGCTTGGGTGCAGCTCAACAGTTGATGGAGTTACTGATTTACCTTGTGTTCACTGCTGCTTTTTACAATGGTTTTCTTTAATGGCTTCTTATGACAAACACGAATCAAGCTAGTCAAATTAATCAAGCAAGTCAGAGAAGCAGCCTCCTGGTATTGGGGGGAGCTCGTTCTGGCAAGTCGAGTTTTGCAGAGCAACAAGCATTATGTGCGTTGGAAGCATGTTCAAATGGACGCCTACATTATATTGCGACAGCCACTTATTTAGACGATGAAATGCGAGAACGAATCGCGCACCATCAACAACGTCGTGATGAACTGTGGGCTGAGCATGAAGTACCCGTTGAGCTAGCCGAAAAACTGCAGTCTTTTGACCAAGATGATGTGGTGTTGATTGATTGCCTAACATTGTGGTTGAACAACGTCATATTTGAATTGGGTGATGACGCAACTAATGAACAGGTTGAAGCTGTGGTTGAAGTATTGGTCAAAAGCGTAGAGCAAAGCCCGGCGCAAATTATCATGGTTTCAAACGAAGTGGGGCTTGGTGTCGTGCCGTTGGGCAAAGTGTCGCGTTTATTTGTGGACAACGCAGGGCGCATGAATCAATCACTGGCTCGTGTTGTTGAGCGAGTTACATTGATTGCAGCAGGGTTGCCGTTGAACTTAAAACCGTCAATCCACTCTATACATTCCGAAGGTTAGGTCGAGTTCATGGAAAACGGAGCCATCAAAAATATCTATTTGCTCAGACACGGCAAGGTCGAAGGCAAAGCCGCGCTCAATGGTTTCTCTGACGTGTTGGTTCAGACTGAAATACAACAACGTATTTGTGAGTCGCTGATTGAGCAAAACCTCTTTCTGGATTGCGTTGTCACTTCGCCATTGAGACGATGCAGCGACTTAGCCAACTTATATGCGAAACGTATGGCTTTGCCTCTGTCGATTGAGCCTGAATTTCAGGAAATGAACTTTGGTGAAGTCGATGGTGTTGCGTTCGATGAGCTTGATGATAAATGGGCAAAGTTAGAAACTTTCTGGCAAGATCCCGCAAACCATCAGCTGTCTGGCGCTGAAAGTTTACAGAACTTCCATGACAGGGTTACCCAAGGTTGGTCGCAACTTCTGACCAATGAAAGTGACAATCTATTACTCGTTACCCATGGTGGTGTGATCCGAATGATCTTGGCACATTGTCTCGATATTGATTGGAAAAACCCGAGTTTGTATTCGAAGCTATCGATTGAGAATGCCTCGATAACCCATATTCAAATCACTCAGTTTGCACAGAGCTTTGTCAGCGTAAAGTCGATAGGGCTACCAGTTCTCTAAGTGTTCAGAAACATAGTTTAATAATTAACAATTTATTAAAAATATTAGAAGTATAAAGCGATGCTTACAATCGCTATTTACGTGAAAGGAATTTTGTCATGACAACACCTAGTTGGGATCTAAGCATCGCTTATCGCGATCTGGATGATGCGAAGATAGAACAAGATATTGAACTCATTCAGCAGTGTATTGAACTTTTGTATGTGCATGTTGAAAAGCGCCACATCATTCTAGCGATGCAAAACGCGATTCAAACTTCAGAAGCGGCAGGTACGTTACTTAGCACCATCAACACGTTTGCTAACTGTCACGCATCGGTAGACGCAACACATACTGAAGCGAAAGCATTGCTTGGTCGTGTCGCGAAACTGAACTCTGAGATGTCTCAAGCGTTCAGCCCTTATGAAGATACGTTAATTCATGCTGAGCCGGAATTTATCAATGCCGTTTTAGAGCATGATAGTGCTGATGTAGCAGGGCAAGGGTTTGCGATTGAAAGCTCTCGTAAACTTGCAAGTAGTAGACTGAGTGTAGCTGAAGAGCAGTTGCTAGCCGCAATGAAAGTCGATGGCCGCGATGCATGGGGGCGTTTATACGATAACCTGACGGGTTCTTTAAAACTGTCACTAAAGCTGGACGGTGAAGACGAAGCTCTAGGTTTTTCACAAGCCGCGAGTTTGTTGTATGGCAGCGAATTCGACAAACAAGAACCGGCATGGCGCGCGGTTCAAGGTGCAATGAAAACGCATCAAGAGTCGTTTGCTTCGATTCTAAATGCATTGGCAGGTTGGCGACTGACTGAAAACAAAAAGCGATCGAAAATAAGCGACGTGCATTTCCTTGATCCAAGCCTACACGGTAGCCGCATTGTGCCAGAAACGCTAAATACTATGATGTCGGTTGCAAAAGCCAATCGCGCAGTAGGCCAGAAAGCGGGTCTATTGATGGCAAGAGTTCACGGCTTGGATGAAATGAAGCCTTGGAACCATTTAGCGGCTATGCCACCACTCGGTGACAGCGAATCTAAAGTTTATCCATTTGATGAAGCGATCGAAGTGATTAAAACCGCCTTCGCTGAAGTCAATCCAGAGATGTCTGATTTTGTCACATTAATGGTTGAGAACGGTTGGATTGATGCCGCGCCTGCTGCGAACAAACGCCTAGGTGCGTACTGTACTAAGTTTGCAGCCACTCGCACGCCATTAGTTTTCATGACTTGGAATAGTAGTCGCTCAGATCTAATGACATTAGCTCATGAATTGGGCCACGCTTTCCACAACTGGGTGATGAAAGACATGCCACTGTGTCAAACTCGCTACCCAATGACGCTAGCAGAAACCGCTTCGATCTTTGCTGAGAATATTGTTCGTGACCACTTGTTGAAGCAAGCACAAACACGAAATGAAAAATTGGAAATGCTGTGGGAAGAGCTTTCTTCTTCTTTGGCATTAATGGTGAACATTCCCGTTCGTTTCGAATTTGAAAAAGCGTTTTACGAGCAGCGTGAAAAAGGCGAACTGACAGCTAAACAGCTGTGTGACTTAATGGAAACGACTTGGAAAGATTGGTACGGCGATGCAATGACAGAAGCCGACCCTTACTTCTGGGCGAGTAAGCTGCACTTCAGCATCTCTCAAGTGAGCTTCTACAACTACCCATACCTGTTCGGTTACTTATTCAGTAAAGGCGTTTACGCACAACGTGATTCTAAGGGCGAACAATTCTACGGTGATTATGTCTCATTGCTTCGTGATACTGGCAGCATGATGGCAGAAGAAGTGGTACAAAAACACCTTGGAATGGATCTGACTGAAGCCGATTTTTGGCAACAAAGCATCGATATGGTCAAAGTTCAAATTGATGAATTTGAAAGATTACTGAATCAGAAAGATTAATTGATCTCAATCTGTTCATCGTGGGTAAGAGCTGTGTTAGCTTACGTGGCTCTTATCTTGCTGAAATGACTAAATTTAAAATGGTCATCTAGAACAGAATTAAAAAATCATTATTTGGAACAGACGTCGGTTTGTTGATAAGCAAGAAATCTAAAATATATGGGCAGTATTTGTGAGTGATAACGGAGTTTCTGTTGATAAGTGCGATCCTAGCAACACAATTTCTATGAACAATTTATTAACATACGGCCGTGCAATTAAGGAGTAGCGCATGACGAAGACCCTCTTTCGCCAATCATTTCTTTTTGACAGCCTAGATCTTGAGCAAGAAGTGTTTGCAGAACAGACCGTGCTAAGCAACGGTGTTCAAATTAAGCTTCATCAACGTGGTGTGTTGGAAGTGATTCCCGCGGAATATAATTCTGAAACTAAGAACATCATCTTTTCAACAGGTGTTCATGGCGACGAAACTTCTCCAATGGAGCTTATCGATAAGCTCATTGAGGATATAGAAACAGGCTTTCAGGAAGTGAACGCGAGATGCTTGTTTATCATCGCTCACCCTGAAGCAACCAACGCGCATACTCGTTTTCTTGACGTGAACATGAATCGTCTGTTTGATGAAAAGCAGCACGAGAGCAATCGAGAAGTGGATATTGCGAAGAACTTAAAGTTCTTAGTGACTGAGTTTTATAAACAAACGGAACCTGCCACTCGCTGGCATCTAGATCTGCATTGTGCGATCCGCTTGTCTAAGCATTATTCGTTCGCGGTGAGCCCTAAGGTTCGACACGAAGTTCGCAATAAAGAGCTGTTTGATTTCATTAATAGTGCGCACGTTGAAGCGGTGTTGTTGTCGAACGCACCAACCAGTACATTTAGCTGGTACAGTGCCGAAAACTTCGCTGCTCAAGCGTTAACAATGGAGCTAGGGCAGGTCGCGCGAATTGGTGAGAACCAGCTTGATAAGCTCACTGCTTTTGACTTGGCGATGCGTAACCTGATTGCTGAAATAGAACCCGAGCATTTACCAAAGAAAACCATTACCTATCGTGTAAGCCGAACGATTGTTCGTTTGCACGATGACTTTGATTTCATGTTCTCTGATGACGTTGAGAATTTTACCGCGTTTAAGCACGGTGAAGTGTTCGGTCATGATGGTGATAAACCATTGATGGCGAAGAATGAAAACGAAGCCGTGGTATTCCCAAATCGCAACGTGGCTATTGGTCAACGAGCGGCCTTAATGGTGTGCGAAGTTGAAACACGATTCGACCACGGTCAGCTTGTGTACGATTAATATCCAGTCGGATTTAATCGACTAAAACAACTACTCAACTGGTTGAAATATCAAGGTTCACATTACGGTGTGAGCCTTGAGTTTATTTGGGTATACAGGTAAGGTTACGCGAACATTTTCAAAGTAGCTTGATATGGATTTCCAACAACTTCTTCACCAAAAACAGCACAAATGGACGCGAGCCATTTATTTGATGGCAGCATTGCTTGTCGCGCTGAGTGCAATTTACCTAATGGTTGGCGATCTCTTCATTTCCCCTCTGGGCACCTTGTCCACGTTAGAACAAAAACTACTGATTGATTTACGCTTACCTCGACTATTGGCTGCTATTGCTATCGGGGCTGGATTAGCCGTTTCAGGCGCAAGTTTGCAAGTCTTACTCGGTAACGTATTAGCCGAACCCGGCGTGCTTGGTATTTCCGGTGGCGCGAGCTTGGCCATGGTGATAGTGCTGTTCTTCTTACCGTTTGCTCCAACTCCAGAACTGTTCATGATTGCTGCCGTTTTAGGCTCGCTCTGTTTCACCGTGATTCTGGTGAGCATGGTCAAAACGATGCGACTGACCACGGCCAAATTATTGCTGGTGGGTGTGGCGTTAGGCATTCTTTCAGGCGCGATGGTGACATGGGCATTCTATTTTAGTGATGACCTAAGCCTTCGCTTGCTGATGTATTGGTTAATGGGCAGTTTGGGTGGTGTGACTTGGTATCAACACTCGCTTACCTTAGTGATGATTCCCGTGATTATTTGGTTGTGTCTGCAAGGTAGCAAGCTCGATAAGCTGATGATTGGCGAGACTCATGCTGCGCAATTGGGTGTTAACGTTCCGAGATTACGCTGGCGCTTGATCTTCGCTGTCTCTATTTTAGTCGGCTGCGCAGTAGCTTTAGGTGGCGTGATCAGTTTTGTTGGTTTGGTTGTGCCACACTTGTTGCGCTTAGCGATTGGTACTGATAATAAATACCTGCTTCCTTTGTCCGCGGTTGCTGGTGCGGCACTGCTGGTGTTTGCTGATATTTGTGCGCGTACATTACTCGATTCTGCAGAATTACCTTTGGGTGTGATGACCACAAGTATCGGTGCGCCTATCTTCATTTGGATGTTAATTAAAAATCATGATTCAAATTAAGAGCCTGAGCGTCGGCGCTCGTTTATTACCACTCTCATTTGAGCTCAAACAAGGGCAGGTGACTCACGTTATCGGCCCCAATGGCAGTGGCAAAAGTACCTTACTTGAGGCCATCTCGGGTATTGGTGATGGTTATAAAGGCGATATCAAGCTCGATGAGCAAGACTTATCAGAATTGTCGCTGCAAGACTTGTCACTCAATCGTGCTTACTTGTGTCAAAGCGCGAGACCGGCTTTCAACTTAGAAGTGTTCCAATACCTTGCGTTGTCTCTGCCAAGCTCTTCACAAGGATTTGATACTGAAATTAACGCTGCTTTGGAAGAAATCAGCCAGATGCTCGACATTGCAGACAAGCTTCATCGCTCTATTCAGACACTGTCTGGTGGTGAATGGCAACGCGTTCGCTTGGCGGGCATGTGTCTGCAAATCTGGCCGACGCTTAATCCTTACGCAAAGCTGCTGATCCTCGATGAACCCGCAGCTCCGTTGGATATTGCTCAAGAAGGCTTGTTATACAAGCTGATCGACCGAGTGGCAGACAAGGGCATAGCGGTGATCATGGCAAACCACGACCTGAACCGGGCCCTAAGACACGCAGACCAAGTGTTGCTGCTCGACAAAGGCGTACTTCAAGCGTCTGGCGCAGCTGATCAAGTGCTTACCCCTGAGCAGCTAGAGTCGGTGTTCAATACGCAAGTCAAAAGCATCTCTGTAGATTATCAAACCTATCTGCTATTTGGTTAGAGAGGGCGTTTGCTAAAGGTCATTGGGTTAAAGACGAGTGAGTAAAGGATCAAATATGTTTAGATACATCCAAAGACGACGAATCAAAAAGGTCATTAAGCTACTGTCTGTAAGGTTGGTAAAGAGCTATGGAAGCCGTGACTTCTTCTCTATTGGACAAGTTGAAACGAGTTCTCGCGAGTTGAGTAAGCGTCAACAACAAATCGCATTGGCTTTGTTTGCTGATTCACAAGATTTAGATGTTGAATTAGTTCCCACTATCCAGCTGTTACGTAATGATGTGTCTAATGACTTCTTCGGTGGCGAGAATTACACCGCGCGTGATGTGCTCAATCTCTTGGGTGGAGGCGGCTGGAAGGGCGGTCGTATGGACGATGACATGTCACATCGCTTTGGTATGAACAGCCGCTACTAACTCTCTTCTTATTACTGAACTAGTGTACAACTCGTGCAGTGTACTTAGTGTCTATCTCCAAAGCTCCTTAATCATTAAGTCGCTTTTTTATGCATCTCGGATGGTTTTTCCTCTATCAACACGGAATACTGAAATTTCATAATTCGAAGCAACATCATCTATCTACAACGCTTTTGTTTGAGTTGTGTGACTCTGATTCCTATCAGTATAAAACCCGCTGTCATTGATATAATTGACGTATATATTTTTCGTTGTTCTTTAAGTCAGAAACTATAAACCCTCGAATTACAGTGCTGGTTGGTTAGTAACCAATTAGTTTTGTGTTTAGGGTAAAATAATAGAGAGTGGGAAAGTGACAACAATAAATAATAATATTCTAAAAATAGCAGTGGGTATGGCTATACTATCGAGTGTGCCGTCAGTGGCAAACGCTCATGGCTGGTCTGAATTTCCAAGCGCACGTCAGAACACGTGTTACGAGCAAGGCGGGGTTTGGTCAGGTACACCACCCAATGCTGCATGTGCTCAAGCAAAAGATATTTCGGGTTCATACCCGTTCGTTCAACGTAACGAGTACGCGAAAAATATCCAAGATTTCAACAACATCAATGCTGTAAAAGCGGCGATTCCTGACGGCACTTTATGTTACGCCAATGATTCGCAAAAACGCGGCATGGGTGCACCTCATACAGGCTGGACTCGCACTGAGCTTAATACTGGTACATTTGAATATGTATTCAATGCGACTGCGCCACACAATCCGTCATTTTGGGAGTTCTACCTAACGAAACCAAACGCAGATCTAAGCAAAGGCCTAGCGTGGGGTGACTTAGATCTTATCCAAGAAGTGGGGAATGTTCCTGTAAGCGGTGGCAAATATCGTATCAACGTAACGATTCCTTCGGACCGCTCTGGCGACGCAATCTTGTATGTGCGCTGGCAACGTGATGATTCGGCGGGCGAAGGTTTCTACAACTGTTCAGACATCACTATCGCGGGTGGCACAACCCCTCCGCCAGAGCCGGGTCCTGAACCTGATCTGGTACGTGGCGACCTATTCATTTCAGAAATTTTTGGTACCCCACAAGTTGGCGACACCGTTAAGTACGACATCATCAACAAGTATGGTGAAGTAGCGCGTAGCTTCGACATCGCTATCGACGCTTCAAACGTTAACGATTGGGCTCGCTTGTTGGCTTCAGAAATTAACGGCTGGCATGAAGAGTTTAAAGATGGTGCGATTTTCATTGGTGATTGGCATGCTGAAATGCAGCACTACATGTACTTTCAAAACGATCCTTCACGTAACTTCTTCAACTCAAAAGATAGCCGTGCGTCAGGGAAACTAACATTGATTGATGGTGGTGACGGTGGTGTTGAGCCATTGAAAGGCGACATCTACGAGCTAGTGAAGAGTGATAATGTAGTGAATGCTGGCGACAAAGTTGTGATTGCAACAAGCGAAGCGGCAAATCTAATTCAGACACAAGGCTCTTCAGTAAGCATTCAAAATAACGGCACGGCTTCTATCGTAGTTGATACCACTGGCATCACTGCAAACGAAACTCTATCGTTTATGGCTAGCTCGATTGAAAGCGAGAGTGTTGAAACCTTCACTTTTGAAGTAATTGCTGATGACGGTGGCGTAACACCAGACCCAGATCCAACGCCGGATCCAGATCCGACTCCTGACCCAGGCACATGGGATTCATCAGCGACTTACCTAGGCGGTGAAGTAGTGACTTACTCGAACCAGTCATGGAAAGCGCAGTGGTGGGTTCAGGGTGGTACAAACCCTCAAGCAACATACGAAAGCGACAAATGGGGCGTTTGGCGTCCAGCTAACTAGTCTTAGCTATCGTTAGTTAATTAGCTTTAAAGTAATAATCAAGACACCACACTTTTTTACGAGTGTGGTGTCTTTTTTTATTGGAAAGGCTTAATAAACGAAATAGGTTTGATTTCTGTTGGTTTTATCCTTCCATATAGTAAAAGAGCGTCACAAACATCAACTGGTCGATAAGTAATAATTGTAAATCTGTTCAATGGGTGGCGAGGGTTTTATGGAACTAACCAGTAAGCAAGTTGGAGTCTTTAAAGGAATGGCGTTGGCTATGTTAACCGCCATTGTTGCAATCTGGGCAGCCATCGTTTTAGACCCCTTTAATTACGCCCAAGCCAGTATGCTAGAAGATAGGGTGACAGTTTTAGGGCTTTCTCTGATACTGCCGACCTTGATGTTAATCGTCTCTATTGGGTGCTTAGCCAAGTATCGGTTCTTCAGCCCAGAAGATATCGATGGCAGTGGGTTAACGTCTGGAACAAAGCGAGCCATCATTTTGCAAAGCATGCTTCAAAATACCTTAGAGCAAGTAGTTATTGCAGTCGGTGTGTATACGGCGTGGTGTTTGTTGATGCCCTCCGCTTGGTTATCGGCGGGACTCGTGTGTTCAGTGTTGTTTTTTATGGGGCGAATCTTCTTTTTCAAAGGCTACAGTCATGGAGCACCGGCAAGGGCTTTTGGTTTTGCATTAACCTTCTATTCAACGGTCGTGCTGTGCTTAGTATTGGTGGTCACTCAAGTCGCATCCCTTTAAAATCAGTGGCTTGCTTTATTATCCTTCCTAAATTGCGTAAGGTTTAGTTCTTTATTCGTAGAACAAAATGGTAAAATTCGAATCGATTGAACTTCATTCTTTTCAGAACACCAGTATCTCAACTCTATATCAGATTTAATCAAAACAATCTTTCCTAACCTATTGTTAAATATTTACTATTTGATAATGTGTCTAGGTGCACATTAAGGATGTGTTTCATATTTAGCGAGACAATAGTAGGAGTTGCGATGAGTATTATCGTGAGACGGTCTGAGCCGTCAGATGCAAAGGGAATCAAAGAAGTTTACGAATGCACTAATGCTTATACCGGTACGTTGCAACTCCCAAACCCATCTCTGGAAAGCTGGCAGAAGCGAATCTCCAATATGCCTGATAATGTCTACTCTTACGTCGCATTACTGGAAGGCGAGATTGTTGGAAATTTGGGCATGGAAGTATGTGTAAATCCGAGAAGGCGACATGTCGCTTCATTTGGCATGGGTGTTAAAGACTATGTGTTAGGCAGAGGCGTTGGTAGTCAACTGCTCGCAACAGCAATCGATCTGTGTGATAACTGGATTAACATCAAGCGAATGGAATTAACGGTCTATACCGACAATGAGAGAGCGATTAATCTCTACAAGAAATTCGGCTTTGTTATTGAAGGGGAATCGGCAGGGTTTGCCTTTAGAAACGGCGAATATGTAGCGGTTTATCATATGGCGCGACTGGTATAACATTCGGCTACAACTCAAACAGCTAAAATTAACTGACAGATAATAAAACGCCACGTTATTTAAACGTGGCGTTTGTTGTTTAGCTAACCAAAAAGTGAATAATTTATAAATCTAAAAGATTCGCTTAAGCCGTTAGTGGTTCAAGATTTGCCGGTCGGTAGTGTACTGATTTAAGTACTTTACCTTGGCGAATCGTCTTACCTTCAGATATAAAATCTTCTGCACATTTAGCGATGATGTATTCGCCTTTTTGAACCGCCATCAGTTTGATGTTTTGTTCAGCATAGAAAGCTTCTGTTTCTGCGTATTCTGTTTCGTTACGACATACTTTGCTCATGTTGCTTGAATGTACTTCGTCCCAGCAAGGTAAAAAGTCGATCGAACGGTTATTACAAACATTCAATAGCAAGTCGATCAAATAGCTGATCGCTAGGTTATCTTCAACCTTAGCTTGACCAAGGTGAACTAAACGCCCCATCAAAACATAAACGCTGTCTACGATAGCGTCAGCTTGCTCAATTTTAGAGTCAGCTTCAGCTAGTTCTGTTAGTTCTTCTATCGCTAGAGATGTATGTAGCGTATCGCCTTTTTCGTCCATTGTTTCAGGATCAGCAACCGGCAGATCAAAAGTGCTGCGGAACTCTTCAATATCGCGGTAAAGGTGATCGTAGATTTCTTGGTTTAGTTGAGAAAGGTTCATTTTCCTATCCATTTTGTTTCGTTAATGAATTATTTTACCAAAGCTAGGAATAGGGTGCTAACGCAAAGTAGAAGAAGTCGACCTATATTCGTTTGACCAATGAGGTATTTTGCATAAAAACCAATTGATTATTATGTTTTTTTACCTTTTACTCTCCTTTATATACCAAATGTTAATGTTGTCATTAAATTCGACAGCAATGAGATCCAGTTATGTATAAAGCTAGTGAAAGCGAAATTGTTATACGACGCTTATATCAAATTACTAATGAGTACCGAAAAGGTTTTGATACCCAGATCGCTCAGCTGCTTATGATGGGACTCGAACGCTTTGATCTAGATATTGGTATTCTGTCAAAAGTAGAAGGCAATCACTACCGAGTTGAACACTGCATTGCCCCTGACGGCGTGGAACTGCAAAGTGGTGATACTTTTGATTATCGGTCGACCTACTGCGAAATTACGTGTAAATCTATCGGCCCTATCGGTATAGAACATTGTGGTAAACATGATAAGTATGCGACTCATCCTGCTTATCAGTCTTTTGGATTAGAATCCTATATAGGCATTCCTATTTTCGTTAACGAAGAGCTTTACGGCACCCTAAACTTTTCAAGTCCTAGACCTTACTACAGAGAATTCAAAGAGTTCGATATAGACGTAATGAGATTAATGGCTTCATGGATAGAAGTGGAGCTAGTGAGAAGGAAACAGGAACGCAAACTGCAAGAGTTGAACGAAAAGCTAGAATACCAAGCTTTTTATGATCCCCTGACTCGTTTACCCAATAGACGTTGCTTATTCCGGACTCTTAATATTGAAGTAGAAAAACTGAAAGGCTCTACTGGAAGTGGAACGCTTGCGGTAGTGGACATCGATTTATTTAAGCAAGTCAATGATACTTATGGCCACCAAATGGGTGATAACGTGTTGAAAAAAGTCGCTGATATACTGCGCAATAACGTTAAAGCTGGGGAGTTCGCCGCTCGCTTTGGAGGCGAAGAGTTTGTTATTTGGTATCCTCATGCTACCCCTGCTCATGTGGAAGATAAGATCAGGATTTTGCTTGAGAAGGTGAAGGCGATTACGCTCGATAGAAAGCCGGTCACCATCTCCGTAGGTGCGTGTCATTTTGAAATGAGTGCGGGCGAGAGCAAATCTGAAAGAATGTCGGCATTGGATTCTTTGATCAAAGTGGCTGACGATTGTTTGTACATGGCAAAAGAAAATGGACGAGATCAGTTTGTTGCTCGTCCATTTTATCAAGAGCGCTTAGGTTCGTAAGTTAAAGTTTGGCGATTTATTACGGTATACTGCCTTTAAGCCTTAGAGATTAATTGAACAGATATGGGAACAGCTTACGACGTTCTTCCTGCGTTAAAGATTCAACTCTCGCGATGTTGGTATCAGGGATCGCTTCAGGGTTAGGGTAGTGCTTCAGCACTTTTTCCATGCTTGCTTCGCGAATTAAGTGGTAAACCGGATAAGGAGAACGATTCGTTAGGTTCTCATCGTCTTCTGGGTCTGCGCCACCAAAACAGTAGTCTGGATGGAAGGTGGCCACTTGATAAGTACCTTCCCAATCTTCTTGTTTGATCAGGGCTTCAATCCAATCAATGAACATGTTGTAGTCGAAAAAATCTTGTAGCATGTTAGGAACAACCACCAAAGTCGTCTCTAACTCGGCAACCGGTGTGTTATCTAACTCAACAAAATGCGTCATGATGTCTTCTAGTAACACTTCTTCGGTTTCTGCTTCGCTCACAAAGATCTTTATTTGCTTATTCCGTTGTGGCTTAGCTGCGAATGGACACAGGTTTAGGCCAATAACGACATCGTCTAACCACTGTTTTACTTGGTCGTGGATGGTTTGAAGATCAGTGCTTTGAGTGTTCGACATAACAGGTTCCGAAATGAAATTTTGCGTAGGATATCAGAACGGACGTTAATCAAAAGCAATAATTGAGTTACAAACTCAGTCATACCTATGCTTGTGCGAGTTTGGAAGCCGATACTTGTAACTGTTTCAACTGATAGACCCATGCAAAAATCGCAACATAGAAGATAGAGCCGCCCGCAATTACGCCATTCCAACCGAATAGTTGCCAACAATACAAGAGTAAGAAACCACCCAGGCTCCCGCCTATGTAATAGTGGACTAAGTAAAGTGCGGTTGCTGTGGCCTTAGCGCTCGGCGCTTTTTGACTTACCCAAGAGTAGGCAAGGGTATGGGCGAAGAACGCGCCGCCGCTAATCAATAACAAACCAGCTAACATGAATGGGACTTTATCGACCGCAGAAATGAGCATTCCGATTAAGCTAATGCACACGCCCATCAAGATACCGTTTAGCGGATCAAAGCGAAACGTCCATCTGTTGGAGAGCTTAGAACTGACCGTTCCGGCCAAGTAACATAGGAATATCAGCGATGCTAAACCCACAGGTACTGAGTGAGGATCAGAGACCAACCTAAAGCCCATAACCGAATACAGGTTAACGAACAGGGCGAAGTTAGCGCCACCAATCAACATCGCGAGCCTTAAAGTACGGTTTTTTAAATGCATAACTACCGAGCGGTTATGGTGAAAGAACAGCCCTTTCTGCGGTTTGAAGTTTTGTTGGTCAGGCAGGCTATACGCAATATAGAGTGCACCAAGCAAAGAGCCGACAACGAAAAACAAAACCGTTGAGTGCCAGTCAAAATAATCCGTAATCAAGCCTCCCAATACACGTCCGAAAATCCCCCCCAGTGAGTTCGCTGCAATATAACCACCAATTGCCACCGCAAATGCCTTAGGAGATAGCTCTTCAACCATATAAGCAACAGCTACTCCAGCAAACGCAGCGACAGCAATGCCCATAAACGCCCTTGCAATTACAAGTTGCAACAGAGTTGTTGTGAATACCATGGTTAGCCCAATTAGAGGAATCGCAAATAGACTGAACAAGATGATAGGTTTTCGGCCAAAGGTTTCAGAAGCGATTGCCCAAGGCACCAAGCTGATGGAAAGTCCAAGTGTTGTCGCGGCAAACAGCCAGTTGATCTGAGTTTCCGATACTTGGAAGTGCTCCGCCATGTGCGGCAAGATTGGCTGGAAGAGGTAAAGGTTACAGAAAATGATAAACGAGCCAATTGCCAATGATTGGGTGATGCGTTTGTATTGAGGACTGCCTTTATCAAACATTTACGTTGAGCCTGCGCGAGTTAGTAAGCTATTTGTGAACAAGTTATCAGCACAAGCGTGATTAAAGAAATATATTAAAAATATCACCTCTATATATTTAATATATCGCCATGCTTGAATCAAAACCACTTCGTCATTTCTTAGCTGTTGCGCAGTTTGGTAACTTCACTCAAGCCGCCAAAGCGCTGCATATCGCACAGCCTGCATTGAGTATCTCCATTAAAAAACTAGAACAGACACTCGAGTTAATTCTGTTTCGTCGCGGAGATAAATCCGTCACCTTAACGGAAGAGGGAAAGGTGTTGTTTGAACATGCGAAGCGGATATCCCAGCAGTTCGGTGATGCTCAACTTGCGATGAATGAGCTAAAGGGACTAGAAAAAGGCGAGGTTCGATTAGGCGCTCCGAGTATGATGGGGAGCTACTTTTTCCCGCAAGTCGTGATGGCATTTAAGAGCCAATACCCAAATCTAAAGTTGACGTTGATTGATGCTGGCACCGCATCGATTCGTGAAATGCTGTTAAACGGCGAACTCGATATTGGTGTAATTAATCATGAGAACGTCCCTGATGATTTGGAAACGGATCATCTGTTAAGTTCTGAGATGGTCGCCGTTGTCGGTAAGGAGCATCCGCTAGCACAACAGCTTTCGATGACCTTTGAAGAGTTCTTTGCTCAAGAGCTAATCATGTTCAAATCAGGCTATTTCCATCGTGACTTTATTGATGCGACCTGCAAGAAATACAACCTCGATATGACTATCGCGTTCGAGACCAACTTGCTTCCTATGATTCTTTCTATCGTTAAACAAGAGTTTGCGATCACCGCACTTTTGAGCTTAGTGACGGAATACGAGAAAGATGTGGTAGGTGTGCCATTTAAAGACCCTGTAAAACTGAATCTGTCTTTGGCCTGGAGAAAGGAAGGGTATTTGTCGAAAGCCGACAGAACCTTTATTGATTTCGTTAAGCGGTATGTGTGATTTAGTAAGATTTAAATAAACAAAGCCCGAACATCCTCGATTGGATATTCGGGCTTTGTTGTATAGATGTATGACTGGCTCAAAACACGTTAGGTGTTCTTTGAGTTATACATCTTATCGAAGTTTTTCTGATTCCAGCCGACCATCACTTGGTTACCGATTTTCAGCACAGGGATAGAGCGAGCACCCATTGCCTGTAACTCTTTACGACCACGCTGCATTTTTGCATTCGTTAGACGATATTCAATTTTCTTGGAGTCCAAATAGCGTTGCGCATCTTTACAGTGCGGGCATTTGTCTGCGACGTACAATACAACACGTTTCATTTTTACAATCTCTTTTTGAGTCTAGCTCTTGGTGAATCTCACTAAAGTGTAACGAATCCTAGGTGATTAGAAAAGTGTGATCAGTTACACTATGCGGCTCAATTTTCAAGACCACAACGTATTGTCGTGGTGTAACTTGTACGGTCTTTCAGCATGCATCCTTCTTTACGCTATATTCAAGGCTATCCTAAGCACATTATTGATCCTGTGACTCAACTTGTTGAGTCGGGTAAATTGGTGACGTGGTTTGAAGCTCGCTACCCAAAGAATCATGGAATAAAAAGCGAGAAAGCCCTGTTTGACTATGCGATTGAGATAAAAAATCGCTATATGAAAAAAACACCGCCGATTAGCAAAGTGGTTTACGACGGTAAGATCCACCTAATCAATAATGCACTAGGTCTTCACACTTACGTTGCTAAGAATCACGGTGGAAAGATCAAATCGAAGAACGAGATTCGTATCGCCAGTGTTTTTAAAAATGCACCAGAACCTTTGCTGAGAATGCTTGTGGTACACGAACTGGCGCATATCAAAGAGAAAGAGCACGACAAAGCCTTTTACCAACTATGCTGTCACATGGAACCGGAATATCATCAACTTGAGTTGGATGCCCGTTTATTCATGATGTATTTAGATTTAAAGAAGTAGCCCAATGAGCCAATCACAAAATAGAACTACGCTAAGCCTGTCGAAAAACAGCACTTCATCAGTAAAAACAAAAGACAATCAAAATAAAGAAGATAGCGACAAGCGTATTTCTACAAAGAACACATCTGATAAAAGTCGCAAGAACAGCGTATCTAAAGGCGCTGGTAATAACAAAGCAAAGCGACCTTTTGCTAAAGATAACAAAGGGAAGCAGGGTGCGAATAAAGGTTCATTGAATAAGGGTTCTTTCAATAAAACGGCTTTTAACAAAAACGCAGCGCAGAAAAGACGTTCCGTTGAAAAACCTCAAGGCGGATTGCACCCAAGAAATCAACATACAGGCCGATACGATTTTGACCTGTTGGTCGCAGCACTGCCTGAATTGAAAGAACACCTGATTAAGAATCCAGTAGGGGAAGATACGGTTAACTTTTCTGATCCTCTGGCGGTCAAGCTTTTGAACAAAGCCTTACTTGCCCATCACTACGGTGTGAAGCATTGGGATATTCCTGCGGGTTACTTGTGCCCGCCAATTCCTGGCCGTGCTGATTACATCCACAGAGTGGCAGATCTCCTGAATAGCGATGGCCAAGGTGAACCTTATAACCATGCTTCTGTTAAAGCGTTGGATATTGGTGTTGGCGCGAACTGTATTTACCCAATCATTGGCGCGACAGAGTATAAGTGGCGCTGTACGGGGACGGATGTAGATCCTGTCTCAGTAAAAACAGCAAACTTCATTGCGGAGAGTAATGCGAACCTAAAAGGTAAGATCCGTACTCGCTTACAAGCTGACTCTGAATCTATCTTTAAAGGTGTAATTAAGGATAATGAGCGTTACGATGTAACTATCTGTAATCCTCCTTTCCATGGTTCACAAGAAGAAGCCGATCAAGGGTCGCAGCGTAAGTTAGATAATTTAGCGGCGAACCGTGCAAAGAAAGCAGGGCAATCATTCAAGCCTGAAGCGAGAAAAGCGCCTACTAAGCAAGATAAGCCAACATTGAACTTCGGTGGACAAAAAACGGAATTATGGTGTCCAGGTGGTGAAGCCGCATTTATCTTGAAAATGGCCAAAGAGAGTCAACTTTTTTCGACTCAGGTATTGTGGTTTACAACGCTAATTTCTAAGAAAGACAATGTAGATATGATCCGTTCAGAACTTGGCAAGCTCAGAGCAAAACAAGTGAAGGTGGTTGAAATGTCACAAGGCCAAAAAGTCAGTCGCTTCGTTGCTTGGACATTTATGGACGACGAACAGCGTCAACAATGGATCGAATTGAAATAACCAATCCAGAATTGAGGTAACCAGTTCAAAACCGACCTCTAAAACTTACAACGGGCTTGCTGATATTTTCAGCAAGCCCGTTTTCGATCTAATTATTCAATCATCTAAAACCTAAGCCGTTTTAAACAGAAAGCAGCTCGTCTAATTCATTTTGATACTTCTGCTGTAATGCGCTGTTACCGGCTTTCATTTCTAGTTCGATTAAGATTTGAAGTGAGGGTACTTGATAACCATAACGCTGGTGGAATTTAAACAGACGCAGCCGAGCATCGTTATAATCCTTAGTACTGACTTCTATCTTAGAGAGCTGAAGAATTGATTTTACGCGGTTTGGATCGTGGTCTATGGCTCGGGTGAAATAGTGCTTTGCTTGCTCTGTATTGCCGGCTTTAAAAGCACAAAACGCGGCATTTTCATAACTTGCAGATACCAAGTAATAGTAGGGTTGATCAATGGCACGATTGAAGAACTTGTCTGCTTGTTCAAATTTACCTTGCTTGCACAAAAACGTACCATAGTTGTTCAACACATTACCGTTTTTGGAGTCTAGTCTCAGAGCTTTTCGGTAAGTCATTCTCGCTGCGTCCACTTCACCAACTTTTTCATAATAATGTGCCATCGAAAGTCGTGCGCGGTAATAGCTTGGAGCATGCTTGACTGCGAGTTCTAGGTTTTCACGCGCTCTCACCATATTGCCTTGTCCCATGTAGCCCAAGCCCAATTCGATTCGAGATTCCGACATAGCGATAGGATCACTTTCAATCTTTGGTGGACCTTCAGTGACAGAGACGCAACCGACTAATGAAAGCGAGGCGAGGAGTACCATACTTGATAATGAAAGGGGGCGGGATAACGAAAAGGGTTTAGGTAATAATGGCTTGGCAGGCATGTGAAGCTCCTTATGAACACCAACCCATCATATGAAATCAAACCCATTGAAGTGGTAAATCTATTATGGAATGCGACCCACACACCATAAAAAAACCGCGCCCAATTCGGTGTTTTATCAACAACCTAATGAACGCGGCTTTATATGTTTGTGAATCGGAAGAAAAAACTTAATCGTCTTTGGTAAAGTTGTCTTCGCTGAAGTGATCCAAATCGTAAGGCGTTTGTTGGTAAACGCAGTAGTTCAACCAGTTTGAGAATAATAAGTGACCATGACTACGCCAACTTGCGACGGGCTTATTGTCTGGATTGTTGTTCGGATAGTAGTTGATTGGAATCACAGGCTCCATCCCTTCGCCTAAGTCGCGGATGTACTCATTGTGAAGCGTATGAGCATCATACTCAGGGTGACCCGTTACGAAGACATTTCGTTTGTCTTTGGTTGCGGCTAAATATACGCCTGCAACATCTGAAGTCGCGAGAACATCGAGATCAGTATGCTCTGCTAAGTATTCCTGAGAGAAATCAGCATAGCGAGAGTGCGGAGCTAAGAATGTATCGTCGAAGCCACGTAATATAGGATGGAATGGATTGTGTATCTCGTGGTTATAAACACCAGACAGCTTCTCTTTACGAGTGCGCTTTGGCAGATCATATAAGAGCTTTAAGCCTGCTTGAGCGGCCCAACATACATACAAAGTAGAAGTGACATGTTTGTTTGCCCATTCCATGATTGTTTTTAGATGGTCCCAATAGATAACATCTTCAAATTGAACCAAACCAAGTGGTGCTCCAGTGATGATCAGTCCATCAAAGTTGCGGTTTTTTACCATCTCAAATTGACGATAAAAGTTATCAAGGTGTTCAGTTGGCGTGTTTTTACTTGGTCGGTCATCAATGCGCAACAGTTCTACATCGACTTGCAATGGGCTGTTTGACAGTAGGCGTAAGAATTGAGTTTCAGTTTCAATCTTCTTCGGCATTAGGTTGAGGATCAAGACTCGAAGTGGACGAATTTCCTGTGTCGATGCTCTTGATAACGGCATAATAAAGATGTTTTCTTCACGAAGAACATCGGATGCTGGCAATTGGTCTGGAATGCGAATAGGCACAGCTTTCTCCCTAAGCTAGATATGTAGACGTCTATACTTCTAAATCTATAGTAGTTTGATACGCTTGTCGACATGCAAAGTGGATAGATGTAAATATTTTGTGTTTTATACCAGTTGAGATACCGAGTTTCTTGGAGAACTGAAGTCTGGTCTTTCAAACGTAAACTTGGCGTTATAGCTCAGTGCGTCGGTTTGAAAACTGGCAGATTGCCAAATGTCAGTTATCAAAGCAACTCGTTGGCATTTAAGATAAACTCACGCTTTTAAACAGACCATAAAGTATCTGATGAAGTTAATACTCATTCGAGGGTTGCCCGGTTCTGGCAAGTCAACAAAAGCAAAAACCTACGATGCACTCCACGTCGAAGCCGATATGTATTACGTGAATGAGAAAGGTGAGTACCGTTTTGACCCTAAGCAGTTACAGCAGGCACATAAGTGGTGTCAGAACACTGTAGAAAATGGCTTGAAACAAGGGCTAGATGTGGTTGTTTCGAATACCTTTGTTAAGCATTGGGAAATGAAGGCCTACCGCCAACTTGCACTCAAATATAAAGCAGAATTGTTTATCGAAGTGTGCCGAGAGCAATATGGCAGTATTCACGATATTGAACCTTCAGTGATTAAACGTATGGCGAAAGACTGGCAAGAATAGCCGTGTTCGGGGTTTAATGTCTGTACTCATAGTGAATGACAAACAACATCAATTATATAGAACAACATCAAGGTAACGATTGAAATGGCAAAGCGCTCTGTCATGGTCGACATGACTTCTTATGGTATCTATTCCACTTGGGATTCCAAATCAAAAGATCTTCCAAAAATCCAAGAGTTCACCACCATTGTCGACGCTGAAATCGATGTCGAATTTGGTTATATTCTGAATATCAAAAAAGCCAAAGGTGAGAAGATCCGTTACTGCATTTATCACCCCAATATCACTACAGACAAAGGTGAAGTGCTCGAACCGTTCGATGGCGAAGAGTATGTCGGTAACAATGATTGGGATTTCTACTTAGGTGACACTATCTGGGCGCCTGTCTCGAACAAGCTGGGCAAATGGCGCATGACGGTTGAGCTAAAAGGCAACATCATCGCCGACAAGACATTCGACCTAGTAGCAAAAGACGAAAGCCAGTTTTGGAAGCGTAGAGGTTTTTAGGCTAGAACTTCTGGCTAAATTCAGATACAAAAAAGCCGAGTCACATGTGAACTCGGCTTTTTGATATTGGCTAAATGGCTTTCACCACCTCGCTAACAAGTAAGATTATTGTGTTACGTAAGCCACTACAAACTCAGTGATTGCGACCATGTCTTTCACTGCAATGTATTCTTCAGTGGTGTGAACTTTCGCCATACCAGTAGAAAGGTTAACCGTTGTTAGGCCTTTCGCGTTGAAGTTGTTTGCATCGCTACCACCACCAGTGCGTTTGGTGTTTGCGGTTACGCCAAGCTTCTCAAACGCTGATTTGATAGAAAGAATATGCGGGTGATCGTCTGCAATAACGAATGCATCGTAAGCTCGAGTAGAGTCGATTTCTACTTCAGCGCCGAACTGCTTCGCACTCTCTTGGAATGTAGAGATCATGTGCTCAACTTGAGCTGTTAGCTTTTCGCCGCTTAGAGAACGAGCTTCAGCCACGACTTTAAGCTCTGGCATTACGATGTTAGTCGCTTGACCGCCTTCAACAATACCAACATTTGCTGTTGTTTCTTCATCGATACGAAGCAGGTTCATCTTAGTGATTGCGTCTGCAGCCACTTGAATTGCGCTGATGCCTTCTTCTGGCGCTAAACCAGCGTGAGCAGGGCGACCTTTGATCTTCGCAACAATTTTTTGCTGTCCAGGCGCTGCGTTTACGATGGTACCAATCGGGCCGCCTGTATCAAGCACGATAGCGTGCTCAGATTTGATGTAAGACATATCGAAGTTCAAAGAGCCGAATAGACCGCCCTCTTCGAATACAGTAAATGCAATCTCAATAGTTTTGTGTTCTTTGCCTTCCGCTTTAATTACGCGAACCGCTTCCATGATAGCTGCGATACCAGACTTATCGTCGCCACCCAGAATAGTGTTGCCTTTTGAACGGATGATGCCGTCTTCTATGATTGGCTCAATGCCGATACCTGGCGTTACTGTATCCATGTGGCAGCTGAATACAGTGCTGCCTGAAAGAGTGCCATCTAAACGTGCATAAATATTGAAACCGTTCGACACTTCTTCTGGAACAGCCAGTTTATGTACGTCAAAGCCTAATTCGCCTAGCTGCTCAGCCAGCGCTTCAGCAATGGCTTTTTCGTTACGTGATTCACTATCGATTTTCACAAGATCGCAGAAATGGTTGACAAGGCGTTGTTCATTAATTTGGGTCATTGTTAATTCTCATTATGCTTCCGCTTGTTCTAAAAAATCCGCGGAGGTAGGAACAGGAAAATCACTATAACGCCAATGAGGTAGATGATTGCCTGAGTTAAATCAAGAAAGTCGCCTGATTATTCTAATTAGTGAGAAATACACGTCGTCATTCTGCTAAATAGCGATATTTTAATCTGCATGGCGATCGGTATAATAAGTTTCTAATATAAGTAAACAGCAGTGATATGATCACTCAATTTGTAACGGTCTTAATACATGATATTGAGTGATCTTGAACGAGTATTTGCATTTTTTGAAGTGGTTGGGAGCAGAAGTTGGAAAGTGCTAAGCTTAAAAACACTGGCTGAATATTACGAATCCCAGGGTGACCTTGATACTGCCCCGAAATACTACAAACAATATTATCATGGCAACAAAGCGCTGCTGTTTGATAAAAGGCAGAGCGACATTTTCTTATTAGAACAAGATTATGCAACCGCGACACTCGCCAAAGAAAATGAGCTACTCAATACTGAAAAAGACCTCAACGAATTATTACTTCAAAAGGAACAACTTAGAAACAGAATCGTGATCGCATTAATTATAATGGTCAGCATTAGTGCTATATTGCTGGCGATTAGGCTTCGCAGTATTCTAAGCAAAAATAAGGCTCTTATCACTTAATCGACAACGTGTGAGTTAATGGGGTTATACAACCGACGTTATCTAGAGCAATTATTGACTCAGCCAATGCCATTTGATACTTCGCAGTTTGGAATCTGTATAGTCATTCTAGATCTCGACCACTTTAAGCGTGTTAATGACACCTTTGGACATGATGTTGGTGATGAGGTATTAGTGGAAGTTGGAAGGAGTGTAAAGTAACACTTATACCCAAATGACGTAGTGGCTCGCTGGGGGTGGAAGAATTTGTTCTGTTGTTGTCTGGTTCCATTGATAGGCACTCCGGCTCTCTAAACCTTACTACATCGATAGGGGCATCGATTGGTATTTCTCAAAACCAACTCAACCAAGATACTTACAAAAAGTACCTTAAAGCCGCGGATGATGCATTATATTAAGCGAAAGAGTCGGGTAGGAATCAAGTCATCATCGCTGAAAGTTAATTACTGATTAGAAAACATAAAGCCATTCTGATCTTCGTGAGACAAGAATGGCTTTTGGAATACTTTCAGAACGCTAATATCAAAGTTTGAGTTAAATATGGGTTTTACTTAGCGATATCTTGAATTTGTCTATATCAGTCTTGTTCAATTCGGCTTATTTGGCGATACCTTGCAGCATTTCGACCAGCTCACCTTCTGTAGTCGGTTCTTTAGACAGTTCAATGACTGCTGAAGAACCGCCTTTTAACATATAAGCTTGCGTTCCGCAGTGATCATAGTGGAACCATTTACCACTTACACACACGTCGGTATAACATCTTGGGTCTTGTTTAAGTTCCATATCAATTTCCTTATTAACATTTGCCTAACGTTTTTCAGGCTAATTGATCACAAACTGGCACTAATTGATCTATATCAATTTTGAGGCTAAATAATAACCGAATACTCAAATAAGAGAGCTGTGTCGGTTATCTAAAATCTCAAATCAAGCAGTTAGCGAACAACTCTAAGAGAAAGGTCGTGATTCGAGTTAACAACTGATTCTCTTTTTCTTGCCACATGATGCTTTTCTACTTACGCTACAATCACTTTAATCTCCCTACTTGCGTGGAACATGACTAATATTTTTATCGTTGTAGTGGTGCTTGTCGTCTTCTTTTACTTCATTCAGAAGTACGTATTTAAACATGACGACACAAAAGACCACGCTTATCAAAAAAAAGGGGCATTGCTCAACGTACAGCAAGCCACTTTTTATACGGCCTTGATCTCAGCAGTGGGTAATCATGGCGTGGTGTTTGCAAAAGTGAACATGGCGAACGTGCTTGCTCCTGCAAAAAGCAATACTAAGAAAAACTGGTTTATTGCCAATAACAAGATATCTCGTAGCTATTTTGATTTTGTAGTGTGCGACCCAAGAACATTAGAGCCACGTGTCATCATTGAACTCGATAATGGGAAAGAGTTGAACAAAGGCAAAGTTGACCGAGAAAAGCTGCTCATTCACGTTTGCAAGTCAGCAGGCCTGCCGTTGATCGGTGCATCGGTGAAACACAGTTATCAAGTGAGTCGCTTAAAGAGATTGTTGGCGGCACATATCGATCTTATCGAACCATCAAAGGAAGTTCGCTTCTGTAAAAAGTGTGGTAGCCCGATGATCATAAAATTGGCTAGCCAAGGCGACTATAAAGGACGACGCTTTTTTACTTGTAGTCGCCAGCCTAACTGTACTTATACTGAGAACTACAACGTGGTGTTCGATAGCGAAGAAGAGTCAAACTAATATCTCAAGCTAAAAGTTCCGTTGGAGGTTTAAAAGACACAAAGCATGTCTATGTAGCTAGCCAGTAAAGTTGACTTGAAATGTGATCTATCTCAACCCATTGATCTGCTTTGTGTTTAAAATTTATTCTGATTGTTGTTTTTAAAAGCAAACGAACAGTTTTGTGCAAATTTATCCTTGCACGCTACCCATTCACTCGTTATTATCCATCTCGTTCTGAAGCGTTAGCCACTTAGTAAAGCGGTTAGTTAAGTTTCACAGCATTGCCCGCTTAGCTCAGTTGGTTAGAGTACTTGCATGACATGCAAGGTGTCACTGGTTCGAGTCCAGTAGCGGGCACCACATTATACGAAAGAGCCCACCTAGTGTGGGCTTTTTTGTGCCTGTAATTCCTTGTCTTATCAGACTCTTAGCCATTTCTTGGTCCCAAGAGATCCCATGATGTGTTGTAAAATCCACCGTTTAAAGTAACACTGTTAGTAACACTACAAGAAATACGGATTGGTGATGTTACTATGGCTAGGAAAACAACCCCATTAACAGCGACTCAGATCTTACAAGCAAAACCAAAAGAAAAGGAATATAGCCTGCTCGATGGTGATGGTCTTGCATTGAGAATAAAGCCCAATGGTTCCAAATTGTGGCTCTTTAACTATTACCGTCCAATTACTCGTAAACGAGCAAACCTCAGTATTGGTAAATACCCATCTGTATCGCTTGCTAAAGCTCGAACCAAAGCTATTGAAGCTAGAGAACTACTTGCTGATGGTATCGACCCTAAAGAGCACCGTGACACTACTCTTAGAGAAAAACAGTTAGAATTGGCGAATACGTTACAGTCGGTATTTGATGACTGGATTGAAGTGAAGAAAACAAGCGTCAAAGAGCAAACGGCTAAGAAGCTAAAGCAACGGATTGAGAAATACCTCTTGCCCGATCTTGGTAAGTTTCCCCTTGGTGACATTACGGCACCACAAGCGATCAAAACAATTAAACCTATTGCGAACCAAGGTAAATTAGAAACAGTAGGGCGCTTGTGTCGCAACCTCAATGAGATAATGACCTTTGCAGTAAACACAGGTGTGATTGAGCACAACAAGCTCGCAGGTATTGGTAAAGCTTTTGAAACTGCCAAGGTAACCAACCAAGCGTCGTTAGCACCCGATGAACTTCCAGAGCTCCTCAAGACAATCAACTACGCATCCATTAAACCCATCACTCGCTGCTTGCTAGAATGGCAACTTCACACCATGACAAGGCCCTCTGAAACGGCTGGAGCACGTTGGGATGAAATTGACAGAGAAAAGAGGCTTTGGGTCATTCCTGCTGAACGAATGAAAAAAGGAAGAATGCACACCATTCCTTTAACAAAACAAACTTTAGACCTATTAGAGACGATTGATTTCATCACGGGGGATAGTGAATTTCTTTTCCCAGCAGACAAAAGTAACAACAATCACATCAACAAAGAGACAGCAAATAAAGCATTGGTACGAATGGGTATGAAGGGCAGGCAAACGTCTCACGGTTTGCGCGCATTGGCCAGTACGACCCTAAATGAACAGAACTTTGACTCAGACATTATCGAAGCTGCACTTTCTCATGTGGATAGAGATAAGGTAAGAAGCGCATACAATCGCACAGATTACCTTGAACGTCGTAAAGTTCTCATGGTGTGGTGGAGTGATCACATTGAAGAAGCTGCAAAGGGAAGCTTGTCGATGAGTGGTAAAAAGAGTCTTAAGGTTGTGGGTTAGTAGGATGTATGTAATTTGATCTCAGCAAATCCATGTTACGGCGTCACAAAGGGCCTTTACTGAATTTAAAGGCTGGGCATAGGCATAGGGTACGGCTTTTCTATGGTGCATATAACCTAAATAATTTCAGACATATGTCATTTAAGTGAAATCCACTCACTTGTAAGGTGTCAATATGTCAAACGTAACCGCTCGCTTAATTCGTCTCAATGAAGTACTAGTAATGACTGGCTTATCAAGGTCGGGAATGTATCGCTCTATAGACAAACAGCAGTTTCCATCACAGGTGCCTATTGGTGACAGAGCTGTCGCTTGGGTCGAAAGTGAGGTTCAAGACTGGATTCTTGATAGGATAGTTAGTCGTTGATTCGTGATGTGATGGAGAGTGAATAACTCTCCATTTTGGATCTGAATGTCGATTTAAATAATTAACTTATTTTAAATCAATCGGTTAAGATTGTTACTTTCTTTAATTTATATTCTTAACCACCGATTTGACCACCATTGATTATCCAGCTACCCATTTTTCTTATTTCTTGATGTTCACATATTGTGAACTAAACTTGGTTTAGGTATAGTGTTCACATATAGTGAACAAACTGGATAGTACATGCACGTTATAAGTAAGCAACCTTTTGAAAATGCGAAAAAACTCTATCCAAACGATTCCGATGCACTAGATGCAACGTACAAGGTGTTAAAAGAGAGTAAAGCAAAAAGCCCAGATGAGCTACGAAAGGTCTTTCCGTCACTAGACAATTTTAAATACGTTGATAAGTGGTGGGTGATTGATATTGGCGGTAACAACTTAAGGCTTATTGCATTTATCGAATTTGTAGGAGGTCGATGCTTCATTAAGAACATTGTCAGCCATGCCGAGTACGACCGTATTACAAAGCAATACCGTGAAAAGAAACTGAGGAGGTAACACTATGTTAGATATCGCTGTGTTAGACAAAGCCGCTAATCAACTGAACCAAGTTATGCCTTGGGTGAGTGGTATCTCTTCGCCTGAGCAATATCAAGAGCTGATTGCCACGATGGAAGTACTTATCGAAGATTATGATGCTCATCAGCCAGTGATTGACTTGATGTTTCCGGTGATTGAAAGGTATGAAGAAGAAGCGGAGCAGTTTAGTGAATTTAATCAAGCTATTGATAAGCTTGAGCCTGGCATCGCCATGCTAAGAGTTATCATCGATCAGCATCAATTGACATTAAGTGACTTCAAAGAAGAGATTGGTGCAAAATCGACGGTATCAATGATCTTGAGTGGGAAGCGCGCTCTAACGCTCAACCACATTAAGGCACTATCGGCGCGCTTTGGTGTGCCAGCGTCATTGTTTATCGGTTAGTGGTAGTTTGGACGTAACTATTCACCCGCGAGGCCTTGACACTAAAGTTATGTGACCGGGTTAACTTGATCCCACATTCAACTTGAGTGATCTTTTTTCGGTGGCAACCTGGAGGTATGAATAAGAAAACATTACCACCTCCGCCAGATTTCGATTCGCCTGAAGAAGCGAAAGATATCATCCATTTTTTATGGAATAAGTTGGCTGAACTTGAAGACCGACTAAATCAAAATAGTCGAAACTCTTCTGTGCCATCATCACAGCAGCCTTTGCATAATAAAGCTAAGAATACTTCACCTAATCGGAAGAAATCAGGAAAAAAGCAAGGAGCTCAACCAGGTCATAAAGGCCATCGCCGACTGCTTCACCCCGTTGAAGACAGTGCCTCGGTTGAGCAATACTTACCAAACAAGACATGCCATTGCGGTGGCTGTGTTGTTCCAAATCGACATCCCTACAAACGACATCAAATCTTCGATTTGCCTGATATTTCGTACACACTTATTGAGCATCAAGTCTTTAAAGGCGAGTGCTCATGGTGTGGTGATAAGCATCAAGCGGAGCTTCCAGAGTATGTGCCTGATGTTCAAATGGGGCCAAATCTACATAGCTTTATCGGAATCCAAGCAACCCAGCACCACCAAAGCATAGGTAAAATACAATCTATGTTGAAAGACGTCTTCCAACTTAACTTCTCAACTGGTGCAATATCAGCGGCACAAGGGCGAGTCACGGAATACTTAGCCGATACGCATGCTCAAATCCATGAAACAGTCAAAGCATCTAAACTGATTATGGCTGATGAGACTTCGCATCAGCGCAATAAGGATAAAAGCTGGATGTGGGCCGCACTAAGCAATGATGTCGCCTTTTTCCAAATTAACAGCGGAAGAAGCCAACATGCAGCCAAACGACTACTTGGTGAAGCGGTTTTACACCTTTTAGTGACGGACCAATATTCTGCCTACAAATATATCGACGAATCTAAGCGGCAATTATGCTGGGCTCACATATTAAGGAACGTCATTGCAATCGAGGAGAGCGTTTGTCCTGAAAACCAAAAAATCGGAGAAAAACTCGCTTTAATCGCTCATAGCGTATTCAGGTGTCACCACCGGTATATCGAAGGAAAAGTTACCGAAAGCCAGTATTACCGCCGACTCCGGCGGTTACGAAAGAGTTGGCTTCATTGGCTCAAATTGGGCAGTTATCAATGCTCAAAACGATATCGAGGTAGATGTCGAAACCTCATCGCTGATGACACTATGGTCTGGCGTTTTATGGATGACTCCGAGTGCCCGTTAACAAACAACGCTGCAGAGCGAGTCCTGCGTAATTATATATTGATGAGAAAGTGCTGTTACGTGACTCGCTCATATCGAGGAGATCTGTTCCGTGAGCGAATGTTCTCACTGATAGAAACCGCCAAGCTTCAGAAAATCTCAGCTTATAAGTGGCTACGTAAAATCGTCGAGCACCATATGCTTAAAGAGGACTATCAGACGCCAGTATTCTTAGCATAAACCGACGTCAATAGCTCGCGGGTGAATAGTTACCTTGAAGGTGGCATGGAACACCACAAGGTACAAAACGGTATTTTTCTACGTGCCAGGTAATCACATGGGAACCAATAACATAGGAGGACGTCCCATGAGATTTCTAAAGCTAAAAGAAGTGATGGAAAAGACCGCTCTAAGCCGCTCAGCGATTTACCGTAAAATGAATGATGATGAGTTTCCGAAGTCGATTAACTTGGGAGAGCGAGCGGTTGCTTGGGTAGAAAAGGAAGTGGATGAGTGGATGGCGGACATAATTGGAGGACGATAATTGAATAGAATCCGTTACCTATTTTTATCTACTATGGAGAATATATTTATCTAGTTGTATATCACACTTGTTTACATTGACTCATCGAGTACTCGTAATATGCAAAGGTGCTGTATATCATCCGAGTAATCTTATTCTTAGGCTAATAACAAGGTCTGGATCTTTTTTGACAAGGAGATGCTGTGACAAAGAGTCGTAACGAAGAACCATTTAAGTACTCATATGAATATCCAAAGAAATGGTTTCATATTGTCAGGTTTGGATTTAAGCTAAAAGCTTTTTGGCGATGGTTCCGCGTGCAGAAGCCAGTCACTAGATTGATGGGTTACCAATACCAGGTTGCTGATGACTTGATTGAAATAGATATCACCTACCAGTGTAACTTGAAGTGCAATAACTGTAATCGCTCTTCAGCCCAAGCCCCATCGAAAACACATATTGGACTCGATGAAATAACCAAGTTTGTTGATGATACTCTGAGCCATAATAAGCACTGGCGAAAAATACGTGTGTTAGGTGGAGAGCCAACGCTACATCCTCAGTTCAGCGAGATCCTTTCGGAGTTGTATCGCCTAAAGCTAGCTCATCCTGCTCTGACTATTCAGCTTGTGACTAACGGCTATGGTCGTCGCGTCAATAAAGTGATATCAATGCTTCCAGAATGGTTGTGTATTGAAAACTCAGCGAAAACGGATTCTGTTCAACCAGACTTTGGCCCATTTAACTTAGCTCCTGTTGATAGTTGGTACCACAAGTTTAGTGATTTCTCGAACGGCTGTGATATCGCAAAGACTTGCGGTTTAGGTCTTACGCCTCAGGGTTATTACCCTTGTGCGGTTGCTGGTGGTATTGACCGAGTATTAAACATAATAGGTGGGCGGCAGCGTTTACCATTCAGTGATGATGAAATGCGTGATCTAATGAGGCGTAATTGTGGCTTATGTGGACGATTTCGAGATGGGCATTATGTTCCACCAAAACTACGTCCTAGAATATTTGAGCAGCGCACTTCAGCAACATGGAAGAAGATTTATCAAGAGTGGGAAAGCAACAAAAAGCGTTAGTTCTGGCTTGATTGCAAAAGGTATAGAAAGTGGATGAATGGCATATTGTTGGCAATGGTCTAGGGGACTTAGTCATCAAAAAACATGAGAAAGTTATCCGATTTAATCAACCATTGACCACTGCTTCAAGCGCTGATTTGGTGGTGACTAATAGTAAGTTGGCAGGCATCACGGCAGGCGTTCTTGTTCAAGGCGAAGTACCGAGCAAATTGTTTTGTGAAAAGCTAGAAGTATATGGGAAGGAATTGGAGGACCTATTGGGATGTAAACCTTCAATTGGTCTGCTCACTCTCAAAACAATGCTTGAACTTGGTGTCACAATAAATGTTAGTAGGATGAATTTGCTGCCTTCACTAGAGAGACCCCTAGATTATAATAAACGGAAAGCGCTGCCAGCGGCATATCATAACTGGCTGGGAGAGCGTCGTCTCGCCTCTGGTTGGATGGATAAATTAAATTGGCCTGGCTATGAAGTGAAGCTAGCGCGTCATGACAAAGTAGATGACGTAACAATCACTCGACATTGCTCCAAGCTTCAGTCGTTGCGAAGTTTACCAAAAGAAGAAGCGACTCAATTACTGAAAGGGCTATCCCAGGTTAAGCCTATGGCATGGTTGGAGCACATTGATTCTTCGATCTTAAAGACCTTAGAATCACTATTTTTTGTTTTAAGGGGGAGGTGTATCATCTCCCCAAACTGGTGGCTCTACGACAACGAATTGTCTAGTGAGGTAAACCGTCTTCAAAAAAATCTGGCTTTGGCTCAACAAGCTCTACTTCTCTCCGAGAAAGTGAAGGCATAGACATAATTTCTTGAACCATTTGGTTATTGTGCTCTTTTTCATCTCGGCCTAGCTTTTTACGCATGTGCCAATAGGTGTAGCCTGTGTCTAGGTAAATAGGAGCTTTTGCGAGTTCCGCCATAGGTAACATGGTTAAATAATCTGTAGCCGAATCGAACCACTCAGAGCTGTCTTTGTGTTTGTAATATTTCTCGGGGACTTGTTCAAACAACGCTTTGGTGAATCCCCTTATGTGGCTCCATACATTTGCACCGGCAGCAAGTCGAGGATTGCGGTAATCAGGCTGGTATAAATGCAGTGGTTTATTAGGACGAAACATAGGCATCTGAACTAAGTCCGCACCCTGTTTTCTGGCTGCATACAAAGCATCAACAACGCTGGGTTGCATTAAGCAGTCATCTTGGTCTAACACTACAACCAAAGAGTTAGGATCTTGGCAGATCTCTTTTATTGCCAATATGAAGTTTGGCATTCTCCCAGTGTTAGAACTGCGCCTTACCAGTGTGGTTTTAGCCTGAAGCTCATCCAACAACATTGGATAACACCAGTTATGAGCGGAGCCACTTGCGTCGTCAATCACGATAATACCAAAGCTTTGATTTGTCTGGTTACGCAATGAGTCTAGGCAACGTTTTAGTAGAGCGTGGCCGGTATACCTACCTTTTAATAAAAAAACGATTGCTTCATGCCTTTGTTCATATTGCCAATGATTGCCGGGTACCCAATCAAATTCCTCATGCTGCTTCGTCGGTTCGATTCCCTGAGAGATCAAGTCCCTTGCCAATGAAAGTTCAGGAAGGTGTTTGTGTTCATTTCGAGGATGGACGTAGTAACTTTGTGGATCCCCACCACGTACAGCGCGAAGCCCTTTACATTTCATTGCTTGTTGTAGTGCACGATGCCAGGTTAAAGTGAATCTGCCTCTGTCCAAGGGATTCTCAATTGGCAGTTGAAGGCGAATCCTACCGAGATCCAAGAGTCCGAACCGGACCTCAGGAGCAAATTCACCCGGAGCTCCTTTATAAGGATTAAAATTAGAGCTGCTTTTGGGAATATTAAAGCCAACAGCAAGTACATCCTCAGGCTCACAAGCGTAAATCATGTCGGCGATATAATCATGGTGCCAATTGCGGCGACCAATAAGCACGTCTAAATCGCACTGCAGTACATATCGAGTCGTAACTTGGTCAAATCCCCAGATCTGAGGGAACAAGGGAGCATTTTGACAGGTATGTGTTTCTCCGCACTTAGACTGTGCAAACCATTTTTCATACGTTGTATTTATGGTTGTTGCGCTTGAAGGGGAAACTAGCACGGAGTCAATTAGTCCATTGTCTCTCAGCCTCTCGGCTTGTTCAATAACGGAGGCTAGGTTTGGATTCGAATACTGGCGTAAAAATTGCCCCTCATGAGGATCAATCAGAAGAACTGTTTGTGCGAAATCAATTGGGTAGCGAAGCTGCGTAACGATATGCAGTACTTGGTCACTAAGTACTTTAGCATCTTGCGCACAGGCTTTGATCATTAGAGTTACAGATTCACTCTTACACGAGACCGTCGGTGTTAGGTTACGGCAAGGTTCGACGCATTGTGGATGAAGCTCAGTGATTAACTTGCGGTAGAACTGCTCGAATCCAGGAAGGCTCATCAACGCATCATCTTGTCTTCGCCAGCTTAGCCTACGTACGACTTCTTCGTCAGTATTCTCCAATATTCCAATAGAATAAAGGCGGGCACACATATCCCGAAAGCGTGAGGACGTGAGAGGCTGTAGGTCCTTTCCGACATCAATGTATTCCAGGTCTCCTTGTGGAGTGACAATTAAGTTATCCCGCTTGATGTTGAGAGTGCAAACTCCAGCGTGATAGAGTTTTTTGAGGTAATCTACAATGGATTTTTCGGAAAGCTTCTCATTAGTTAATGCATTATTTTGGAAGGAGGTGCTGTACTGCCAAAGACCATCACACTTTCTCCAAGTTACCGTAGAAATAGGAAGGTCTTTTTCGGCGAGTAAGGTTCGCAGGCTTCGGACTTCGGTATCTGAAATAGCCCAAGGGTAGAACTCCTTAACCACTTGATTATGCTGTAGCCAAACCGCCCCCTCCATACCAACACCTAACAGATGGCGATTGGTAGACAATAGAGTGCTCCATGTTCTTGCAACATAGGCAAGCCTATTTCTCTGATCTTGCCAAATTTCGTTAGACTTATTTGTCTTTGTATCTTCTCCATCAAGAGAGTAGATGGCATAAATAGGATAAGAACAAACGGCTACCTTGGAAGGATTTAGCATTAATAGTTTAGTGACCAACCAGTGGTCTTCTGCGCTTCTGATGTTTGGGTACCTGATACCTAGATTATTCTTCAGTAATAGGTTGCATGAAGGAAGCTCTCGTTGTTGCTTGGCAGAAGCAAAATTATCGATAAATCCCGCTAAACTTAGATGATTACAGAGCTCGTTTGGATTTGCGATATTGTCATTTTGGAGAATCACCCCTCCTTTTCTCAGCTTGTTGCTTCCCAGAGCCGCTACTTTATCTGTATCGCGAACAGCCTTCCAAAGCCCATGCAGGCTATCTTTAGCAAACAGTTCATCGTCAGCGTCTAATCTCGCAACCCATTGTATACATGGCTGTGTATCTGCCCAGTCTAAGAGAAGGTTGCGTGCCCTAGCTGGCGAACCGCACTCTGCTTGCAAGAGGGTAACAGCTGGGTGGTGAAGTAAAGCACTTGCTTCCGATGCCCAACTTATGTCAGAGCTATCATCCAGTACAACGATGCGTGCAATCTGCTTTTGAGTAAGAGACTGTTTAAGTGCGCTGTCAAGAGCGCGGATGAGGCCTTGCGGTTGGTTTTTGTGGGTAATCGCGACTACCACTTCAGCAGTGTCAAATTCTGATGCCGAAGTGTGCGCAACTCGTAAGTTTCGGTCGCACAAGATCTTAGTGTATTTAATAGGAGCGCGTGGATGAAAGTTAGCCATTGAAACTCTCCAGAAGTTTTATTTCGTCTAATATATCGTTCTTGGAAAGTGCAAATAGCGCAGCGGCGCGTTCGAAATAGATATCTATTTCACTTTGTGACATTTTCTCTCCGTGAAGTTTTAGAAACTGCGCGCACCCGCGCAGTTTCTGTTTTGAGCCAGGGGCAGAAAGGGCATCGGGTGTTTGATTGCAAATCCAATCTACGGTCGCCATATTGGTATAGCGAATGGTGACTAATCCGGACTCCAAAATTCGAATTGCAAAATCTTTATCATTTCCACTAGTTAAGCCGTCAGTGAAACCACCAACTTTGGTAGCAAGTTCGGTCTTAATAAAGGTATTTGAGCCTTGCCATCCTGGGTTACCAACTAGAAAGTCTTTAACCTCAAGATCTATGGGAATATTGGTAGCGACTGTTTTGTGATCAATCTTCACATTGATACCAGACAGAACGATATCTGCTTTTCCGTCATCGCTGCTAAGCAGGCAAGAAGATAGATGCTCAGGCTGCCAAACATCATCATCATCGATGATAGCGATATAGCTATTTGGAAAGTTATAAGAGATATAGTTGATACCGGTATTCCAACTGCCAGCGGCGCCGGATGCACGTGAATTGACTAATACACGCAGCGGAATACTTTTGAGTTCAGAACGCAGGTTCTCTACTTCATTCCGATCTAGTGAGCGTGTATCTGATACGAGCACAACGGCTTTAGGTTGGCATGTTTGATTGATGACTGAAGGAAGCGCATGCTCAGAAAGTAGTGAAAGCCTGGGCGTTGTAGCGATCAGCACAATGACATTATTCATTATTGAGACTTTGATTGATGATTGATTTGATTATAATAAGCAAATTGATGAGTATGTGATGTAACTGACTGACATTTATGAGCATTTGATCAACATTTGCATTATCTATGCGTTTTTTTCAATTACAGGAAGGCTATGAAAACACTTGTAACGGGTGCCGCCGGTTTTATCGGTAGCCATATTTGTCGCAGGCTTTGTGCTGATGGATACGATGTGGTCGGCATTGATAACCTCAATGACTATTACGATGTTGGCCTTAAAAAAGCGAGGTTGGAATGGATTGGAGATGTAGGGTTCGAATTTCACTGCATGAGTGTCGAAAACTCAGATGAATTAACTCGTTTATTTGATGAAGAGCAATTTGAGTGCGTGATTCACTTAGCTGGGCAGGCTGGCGTACGTTACTCTTCGGAAGATCCTATGGTCTATGGACAGAGCAACTTAATGGGTTTTCTTTCAGTCCTAGAGGCTTGTCGAGGTTTTAAAATTAAACACCTGGTGTATGCGTCATCGAGCTCAGTGTATGGATTGAACGATAAAATTCCATTTTCAGCGAATGACAATGTGGATCACCCAGTTTCTCTTTATGCTGCAACTAAAAAGGCAAATGAGTTAATGGCTCATAGCTACTCTCAAATGTATGGGTTACCAACGACAGGACTGCGTTTTTTCAGCGTTTACGGTCCCTGGAGTCGACCTGATATGGCGTTCTATAAGTTTACAGAGGCAATGATTGAAAAAAGGCCGATCGATGTTTTCAATAACGGGGAACTTTATCGGGACTTTACTTACATCGATGACGTTGTAGAAGCAGTAGTTCGAGTCACAAAGAATATTCCCAAGAAAAACCAAGAATGGTTAAAAGCTCACGAGACTATTGCGCAAAGCTCGGCGCCATATCAGATTTTTAATGTTGGTAGCGGGGCTCCAGTTAAACTCACAAAAATGATTGATTTGTTGGAATGTCAACTGGGAGTATCTGCGATAAGGCAATTGAAGCCAATGCAGGTAGGGGAAGTGAATACAACATACTCTGATGTAAAAGAGATTTTTGATGAGATTGGGTTTAGGCCACAAGTACCATTCCACGAAGGCGTTACAGCTTTCGTGGAATGGTACAGTGATTATCGGGGAATTTCTCAGCAACAAATCAAGAGTGCAGATGAGTCGATTTAGTTTTATGCTGGACTACAAAGGTGCGTTGTATGCTTTTTAAAGTATTCACGCGCACCTAAAAAACCAAATACGGCCTCAGCTCCTCAAAATTCCCTAAGATGATCTGTTGTCCTTTGGGGTTCGAATTCAACACATTAATATCGATGTTATAAGCATCCAGAACATAGCGAACCAGTGCCGCGTTCGTCGGTATTGCTAGGGTGCCTTTTTCCATACCGTAGTCGTGTGCAATCACTTTGGCCTGGGCTTCGGTCAATCTTGAGTCGGGGATTAACTTGATAGAGAGATGAGTGTTCCAAAGCTCATCTTGTTCTTTCCCTTTTATTTTTTTTGTCTCAAGAGTTGGAACACCTCGAATTCTGCTCAGCACGAAATCTCGATAGCCTTCTGAGTGCTCGCAATAAGCTCGAACATGCCAGCGTAGTGGTGTACAAACGAGCGTATGTGGAGAGATGATTCGTTCTACTTCTTCACCATTCTTCAATGATGTGTAGCTTAAATCGACACGTTTCTTCTCTCTGATTGCTTGGACTAATGGTCGTAAAATTTCGGGTGTAATGTTGCGTGTCACTGGGCGAACCATCGTCGTATTTTCAAAGCCCATATCAAGCTCATTGAAAGTCACAGTCATATCTTCACTTCGAGATAGGATGTGTAAGTATTCATCAGCATGACCGCTCGTTAGCTTTGGAATAAAGCTATCACTGGGCTTGTAGCCTTTTAACTGCTTATCGTAGACAAGGTTGCCTGGCGCTACATCGGTTAGATAGGTGTTGATGTCTTTCGAAGCTTGCTGTCTGCCAATACCAAAGCTCTGAATCAAATGGTTGGTAGTTAGTCGCCCTTCCCATAATGTAATGATTTCTATCATTCGGTAGCGGAACAGCAGATCCCAGCGTATTGGCCATTTGCTCATAGTTTGATTCCTGTCTAGTTATGCGACGTGTATATGTAATCAGCATTTACCTGTAGCTAATGAAGTCATATTATTGCGGGGGCATCATAGAGTCAACGCATAGCAAGGTATATTGGAGTTTGAACTTAACACATAAGGTAATCACAGATGGTTGCACCTAAAAGTCTCGCCTTTCAGCTACACCAACATTGGGAGGTGGTTGAGCAGCTAACTCGGCTTTCGCGCGAGTTTCCGGCATTTGAACTCAGACTGCTTGAGCAGGTGATCAATCAGTACAAAAATAAAAACGCGGATAGCAATACAGTTCTTACTAGCCTTATCAATGCAGACATACTGCAGCCTATTAATCGAAGTAGCGACTATCAGCTAAATACGCTAGTTGTGGACTTTGTCAGAGGCTTAACTCAAGAGCATGAATTAGGTCTATCAGCTGTGCTTAAAGCGCGAGTGGATGCGGTCAAAAATGCCACCAGCCAAGTGATAGAAGGGCTCGATGTAGCGGACAATGATTTGCTTCGCACAGGCGCGAACAGGCTGTCGGAACTGGTTAGAAAGATTACCCAGCAATTAACTCAAGACAAACAAGCCATTTTTGAGATAGCAGAGCAGGCGAAGTCCGCGGACACCAGTGTCCCAATTGAACGTCGTTACCGTGAAGTGCTAGAAGTATACGATCAATACGTTGAACCCATGAACGAAATGATGGATAGCGGTCTTGGAGGTAGTTTCTACCCCTTATTAGAGAAGGCGGAAGAAGCACTCGATACTGCCGTTGACATGCTTTCCATACGTGGATCTTTGTATCAACAAAGGCTGGCAATGCGCCAAATAGCTTATCAAGTTAAAGATCTTCGATACCAGGGGCGAGTGATTGCTCAGCAATGTGCCGATACCTTATTGCCATTGAGAGAGGAAGCTAGGCAACATAACCAGTTATCAGCGCTGATCAGCAAGCAGCTAAGCCAAGTTCGTAAAAAGGGTTTAGCGCGAGGACTGAACACTGAAGGTTTGCCTATGTGGAAAAGTAGTCGCGTGACTAAAATTCAGTTGGGTAACGAGGTGCGTGAGCTGATGGCAGAATTTTTGAACTTTGAACCTAGCTCTATGCCATTCCCAGAAGAAGAGGAAGCGCCAACCAGTTCAATGATCAACTGGGTTGATGAAGAGCTTCTGAGGGAGCAGCTTGCTGACTCACTACCGTTGGCGAATCTAATGAGTTGGCTCAGAGAAAACTATCAACATCTACCAGATGCCGAGCTGTTGCGACTCTATCACGAGCTTGTCCGTGACCCTCAATGGCAAAGCACATTAGGGACGAAATCTAGTACTACAGCGTTGAACACAGTAGCCGTAACCTACCACCCTCATGAAATAAAGACGTTGACTGGCTCAACAAATGCAAAGGATGTTGATAATGCAAACGAGTAAAATCGATTTAAATGAGCTGGCTCATCTGACTGAGTTATTTAGCCTTTTCAACTCAGGGCGACATCTTAACCGCTCGACGGATGCAGCTCTATGGCATGAGCTAGAACAACAAGCAGAACAATACCAACACCTATTTGCTAACTTAGGTTTTGAATTGCGCATTGATGCTCGCGGTTTTGCTTGGTTCCATGATGAAGAGGGAAACCAGAACATTAATAAACAATCACGCCAGTTAGCACTATTGCTGATGGTGATATTTGACCATCAAGCTGATAGCGGCCGCTCCCTTGGTCAGTTTTACCAATGGACGATTGATAATGCCTTTCTAGATGAGGTCTACGAAAAGAATCAAGAGCTTTTGGATGCAGAAGAGATCGACCAAAATGCAATAGCGAAGATACTCGACAACGCAGTGCGAAAAGGCTTTGTCGCTCAAGAGAATAATCATTGGCGTATGCTGCCTTCGGTATATCGCTACCTAGACCATTTTGAAGCTATCACTGAACAAACATCCGAAAGTGATGTGGCAGCGTATGAGGAAGATGAATAATGTTAAGTTACGGTTTTCAACGTTTAGCTTTAATTGGCAGTGCTGGGTACCAGCGAGCAGAACTTCCTCTTGATGACTCTGTGTCACTAATTGCGCCAAATAACCATGGCAAAACTAGCTTAATCAATGCCCTCCAATTTCTGCTCATCATAGATCAAAGAAGAATGGATTTCGGCTCTCACACATTAGAGAAGGCACGTCGTTTTTACTTTCCGAACAACAGCGCTTATATCTTGCTCGAAGTCACCCTACCGCAAACTGGCACTGTCGTGTTTGGGTGTGTGGGTAAAGGGGTAGGTCATGACTATGAGTACTTCGCTTATAAAGGTGAATTGAACTTAGATGATTTTCGCTTGAATGATGGCAACATCGTCACCCAACCAAAGTTGGTCAATCACTTAGCGACAAAGAAACATCGAGTCTATAAGTACAATGATAAAGAGTTTCGACACTCGATTTATGGGGGGACAAAAACTAAGAAAAACAGCGAGATCGATTTTACGGTATTCAAATTGGAACACGTAAGCGACGCTCGTTCGTTTCAGCAGGTACTCACCAAGACGCTAAGACTCGACAAGCTCAATTCCAGTGATGTGAAAGACTACTTGTTGAAGATATTTAGTCGAGAATTACCCAATTCCAGCATTGACTTTAAACAAGAGTGGGAGAAAGCATTTCAAGACATCAATCTAGAACGCGAGCAGTACCTAGCAGCCGTTAATAATCTGGAAACGATTCAAGAGCTCGAACAAAAGTTTGAGCGTACTTTGTCGCTACGAGGAAAGATCGCCGCATGTCAGCCTAAGGTGAATGAACTGCTGCAGGATTGGCATGGTCATGTTCAAACGCTGACTGATAATCTAGCAACGCAAAAAACTAAGCTTGAGCAAACACAACGTGAGTTTCGAAGCCAAGATATCGCCCATGCAGGAGAGCGTACTGAATTAACCAATAAACTGGAAGAATTAAACCGTACCGAGAAGCAGCAACAAGAGCTGGAACAGCGGTTTACCTTGATCCCGAATCAATTGTTTTTAGAGATTCAATTGAAAACTGCGGAGCAAGAATATGATGCACAGGCGGCTCTGTGTATTCAATCACAGCGGTCCTCTTCTGCCGTGATTGGCAAACAGTTGAAAGAGAAAGAAGATCAGCTGCAGAGCTTGCAGTCTCAACATCAAACGTTGGGTGATAATTTATACCTTCACCTTTCTAAAGTGCTTAATGTAGATGAGTTAGAAAAGCTGAACAAAGTACTTAGCCAGCGAGTAATGCAACTGCCACCTTCGCAGTATTCGTTTGACATCAATCAGCTTCGACACATGCTCAATTGTGAATCTTCTGAGCAACTCTCGCTTTCAGGTTTAAAACTGTCTATTGAGGAGCTTATTCCACAGCATGTTCAAAAAACAGGGCAGGAGCTGGTAGAGGAAATAGGCGATGTTAATAAACAAATAACGGAACTAAAACAACTGCTTGAAGTAAGTAAAGAAAGTGAAGCCGCGGAGAGGAAAAAGAACGAATTAAATCTAGCAGTAAAACAGTGTGAACAGGACTTGAGGGACTACGAGCAGCTGCAACAATTAACAAACGGTCAGGAACAAAGAAACGAGCAAAGACAGACATTTGATAACCAGTTAGTAGCGATCAATACAGCTCTTGAGAATGCAGACAAGAAGCACAATGAATTGGCACAGCAAATTGGTGCTATTGCGGACAAATTAAGTCACCTGTCTTCGGACGATAGCAGCGTCGAAAAGCTAAAAAGACAGAGAATTGATGATCAAGCGCTGTTTAGCATGCTTTCAGAGCAACCTCATACCCCTTGGATAGTAATGGATGATTGGTCTCTTGAGTATCTGCCTGTTCGTTTCGAACAGTACATCGATGATTGCAAAGATCTCGATAAACTGTCCAAAGAGTTGCGCCAAGTAAAAAACGAGTTAGCTCAGAAGGGGCTTACAAAGTTCCAGATGGCGCAAACTCAAGATGACGAGTTAAAAGGCATAATTAAATTCAGTCATTGTTTAGATGATGAGAAGAAAGCACTAGAAAGACGCGCCCGCTCGGCAGTGGTAAACGTCACAGCGAGTCTAAGAGAGCTGCGCAGTGGACTCTATGCACTGCAAAGTAAGATGAAGGAGTTTAACCGCTTAATCAGTCACAGGCAGTTATCGGATCTCAAAACTTTCAAAATCGAACCAGTTGAAGAAAGTCAGCTTGTTGATGCAATGAATGTACTGATACAGCAAGCAGAGCAAACTGAAAGTGGTCAGAGTTTCGAACTGTTTGACCAAGCTAGTATTCTTGATGATGCGGAGCTAGAAAGAGCGAAGAGTCTGTTGATTGAAGAAGGTAATGCTCGCCAAGGCCTGAGGGTCGCAGACTTGTTTAGACTTGAGTTTGTCGTTGCCAAGCAAGGACAACAACAAGAGTCATTTGAAGATATTGATAGTGCGGCTTCCAACGGAACAGTGTTGATGGCCAAGCTTGTGACTGGTCTGGCGATGTTGCATCTAATGCAAGATAAACGTCATCAAATGAAAGCGATATGCTATTTGGATGAAGCATTAGCTCTGGACACTAAGAACCAAGCTAACTTGATAGAGATTGCCGAACAATTTGGCTTTGCCTTGATTTTTGCTTCACCAGCACCATTAACCACGGCGCGTTATTGTGTGCCAATCCACCAAGCAAATGGCAAGAACCACATTAGCCGTAATAGCTGGCAGATTTTCGAACAAATTGAGAGCCAATCACTGCCGCAGTCACAAGTGAAGCCATCATTATGAGTCAGGCATTGGCTAAAGCACTAACGCGGCTAATCGAGGTGTACCCTGATTCCATTGCCGGAAGTACACTGACGACATCTCAGAAGAAACAGCTTGATGAGTTCAGCCGCAAAACTCAGAGTGTACAAGCTACTCCTAAAGGGCGTGGTGTGGTCTACCGCATTCTAGATATGGATGTCGTTAAAGTCACACTGGAGCAGTTGGCACCAAATCAAAACGTGTCTTCATCAGCCCCGCAAAGAGCTGTAAACATAGCATCTACACGGAGCAGCAAACAAGGGCGTGCAAGTCACGATGTAAGTTACATGCTGGCCAAAACGGTTGCTAACCCTTTATGGAGGGTATCAGAAGTGCTAACTGAGCACTTAAAAATCGCGACAGAAGAATTCGGTGTTTTTTCGCTTGAAGTAGGTGGAGAGCGAAACAGAAATCTTCACACTCACCATTCTATTTGGCTGGTGGAAAACCAAGCATTGTTTGACCGCTTAGATTGGTTACCCAATAACGAACCCACGACTGTTATATGGTACAGAGGGCAGCTACACAACAAACTGATTGAATGGTTATCGGCGCCTGATAGGGCACAGAGGGTCTGTTTTTTTTCGGACTATGATGGCGTAGGGTTAAATAACTATCGTCGCTTAAGCTCAAAACTAGAAGAAAGAGCAGAGTTTTGGTTGATGCCTAATTGGAAAGAGTTATTGGTGCGTTATGGGCAAAACCAGCTTTGGAATGATACTGCTCGAGAATTTGATTCATTTGAGCAAAATAGTCAGAGACTTTTGGAGTACTCCCCTTCGTTACGAGAACTTGTGATGGAAATGAAGAAACATGGTTTAGCTCTTGAGCAAGAGGCTGTTTGGCTTAGAAATGAATAAGAAAGGATAAAAATTGGAACATGTATAATCTTTCATTGCCTCAAATAGGCACCAAACTAAACAATACCGATCTATGTGAAGCATTTGGCTGTAGCCCCCAAGGTGGCATGCGTCGAGCGCACAAGACTAATACGCTGGTTATTGTCTCTAATCACATAAAGTCAATCTATGATGACCGATGGTTCGGTGATGTCCTTCATTATACGGGAATGGGAAGCAAGGGTGACCAAAGCCTGACATTCCAACAAAACAAAACTCTAGCGGAATCTGATACTAACGGAGTATCGGTGCACCTTTTTGAAGTATTTAAAGATCAGGAATACACGTATGTTGGTGAAGTTAAACTCAATAGTACTCCTTACTCTGAAACTCAACCAGATGAGAAAGGGGAGCCAAGAAAGGTATATGTCTTCCCGGTAAAATTGGCTTCTGGTGAACGTCATGTTCAAAAACAAGACAGAGAGAGCGTAGAAAGCGTCCGAGTTCGTAAAGCAAGAAAGCTAACAGTTGAAGAGCTACAAGCTTTAGCAGCAAAAGGTCGAAAAACAGCAACACCCTATCAACAGAAATCGACAAGCTATGAGAGAAATATTTGGGTAGCTGAATTTGCTAAGCGATTGGCTAAAGGTCAATGTCAGCTTTGTTTGAAACCAGCTCCGTTTAACAATGCTAAAGGTGACCCTTACCTTGAGACGCATCATATCGTCTGGTTGTCCAAAGATGGCGATGACACGCCAGACAATACAGTGGCGTTATGCCCTAATTGCCATAAGAAGATGCACATCGTTGATGACACAAACGATGTAAAGGCTTTGAAGTCTCGTTGTAAGCAATTAATAAAAGAGCATGAAAATGAGTAAGAAACATATCGAAGTGGTCGCTGGCGTACTGATGAACGGTGGTCAGTTTTTGGCGGTCCAAAGAGGGCCGTCTCAGCTTGATTATATCAGCCAGAAATGGGAGTTTCCTGGCGGAAAGGTAGAAGCAGGTGAAACTCTAACAGCCGCTATTACTAGGGAGTTAGAGGAAGAGTTAAGAATAACCGTGACCAAACCTCAGGTTTTATTAACTATCGATCATAGTTACCCTGATTTTGATATAACCATGCATTGCTTCGTTATTGAAATTCCTACTCGTGACATTGAGCTTTCCGAACACATTGACTCTCTCTGGCTCTCTAAAGATCAGCTTTTAGAGGTGGATTGGGCTGCAGCTGACCTTCCTGTTGTCGAAAAACTTCAAACAACCTTCTAAGGAATAAGTAAATGGATTTAAAGGCGGGTTGGGATGGAACCTGGCAAGAGTTTCTGCAAGTTGATAAGACAGTTTTTATCAATGAACTTATTTCTTTTCACACAAGTCTCGACTGGACCCAAGAGCTAGAACCAGCTCAACGTTTTGCATGGGAAACCGAATATGACTTAATGAAATCGATGCTTGGTCATGTCGTCAGGGAGTCTAACGTTAACCCTGAAACTTGCTGGGTCGCCTTTGAGCAAGAGCTGATAGGTGAGGGTGGAAAGAGAGCAGCCGACGTCAACTTGGTTCTACCTACAGGAGACTTGTTTGTCGTTGAGTTCAAACATAAAACAGAAGCCTCAGAGCATGAGATCCTCCGTGCGAATTCAGATTTGCAAACCATGCTTCGTTACCACAATGAATCGATAGGTTTGGTAGGGCATGGATTCTTAGTATTAACAAAGCCAGGTGCAAAGGGGTTCAAACATTCAGACGTTGTTTGTGAGATAGCAGACAAAGGTGATGCTCCTTTATTGACGGATCAATTGGTCACATCGCTGAGTCAGACAAGCAGTTATGATGTCCTTCGTTGGTCTAAGGGCGAGTTTTATCGCCAGCCAAGCATACTGCACGGAACTGCACAGGTATTTTTTGATGCCAAAATTCCCACATTAAAAACGTCGGCAAGTGAAAACATCGAGGAAGCAAGAGATGCTCTTCTAACGCTCTATCAGCAAGCTAAGGCCAAGCTAAAACGTTACGTTGTAGTCGTTCATGGACGTCCTGGAGCGGGGAAAACACTCTTGGGGATTAGCACTGTGGCTTCAGTAGCTCGCAATGACAGTGTTAAACAGAGCGAGCCTATCTTTCTATCTGGTAATGCCCCGTTAGTGCAAGTACTTCAACACACGTTAGATTTTTACGGTAAGCGAAAAGGCAATGATGTACTAGGTCGGACTATCGACGGACGGGTCATGATCGAAGACCTACATATTTTCAAAAAGCACATCAAGAGTTCATTTGGATTGCGTCAAGAAACCTTTGTTGTGTTTGATGAGGCGCAGAGAGCTTGGGAGAAGGCAAGCCCTAGAGATTCAAAGTCACCCTCGGAACTAATGCTATTTTGCAATTGGCTATCTCAACAACCTTTTGGTGTATTGGTTCTTCTGGTTGGTGATGGGCAGGCTATTCATCGTAATGAAATGCAGTTAGATCAAATGCTAGCGGATCTCGATGTTGCCGTTAGTGCGCAAGATCGAAGAGTGACGCCAGTAATGCCTTCATTACATGCCGATAAGATGAAGCTTATAAGTCCAATCAAGAAGGACGTCTTTAATCTAAAGACACCGATTCGCCAGTCATATACCGAAGACTTAGATAAATGGATTGAAGCAGTTCTCTCTAATAACCCAGAGCGTGCACGTGAAGTTTGTTTAACCATTCAAGCTCACTATCCACTGTGTGTCACACAAAGCAAAGATTCGGCCGAAAGTTACGCATCTGAGTTACAAAACACTTTGCATGAGGGAAATTGTAAACCTGACGCTTTTAGAAGTGGCTGGTTGATGTCGAGCCGTGGTGGCAAGTTCATCGATGAAGTACAAAAAGTCAAATTTAAGGCAGGAAAGAACATTGGTCCGTGGTACGTAGAGCCTCCAAGTTCTAAGAACTCATGTTGTCGATTTGAGGCTGCGTGTACTGAGTTTAGTTGCCAGGGTTTAGAGTTGTCTTTGGCGTTGTTTAATTGGGGGAATGACTTGCTATATCGAGATGGTCTACTCGTTCTGTCCGAGGACAATCGTCATCGTCGCCAATATGACCATTACACAGAAGGGAGTTATCGAGTACTACTTAGTCGAGGTCGTAGTGGGCTAGTGATTAAGTGCGATGATGGTGAAACTTTCGAATACTTAAAAAACTGTGGAATGCACATGATCTAATTTACATCATTCAAATGCTATTTAGAATAACTACATAGCCTAGGATGACTGGGGGCGAAATCTCGTTTTGAGCGAAAGAAATTATTTTTTAAAAGATATGTTTCATGATGCTGAACAGCTTTTAATTGGATTATTCATATTATTATTCAATGGTTTGCTTAGTTTGTAGTCTGAATGTCATTGCCATTCTTAATGACCAAGCTGGGTTTTGACTTTTTAAGACGAGAGTGGGGTAAGAGTGAGCCGACAAAAAAGTCTAATTGGTTGGATAGATTTTTCATCTACAGAACGAGAACGCGTATCTCAAGTACTCTCAATGTTACAAGAGAAAGGTACACTTGATGAGTTGGGTATAGGACAAATCAGGGATGCTTTTGCCGATCAGCTTTTTCCGGGTTTTTCTACTATCCAAACCCGCGCTAAGTACTTTGTCACTATCCCCTATATATTTCATGACTACCGTAAGTTAGAGCCTAATGAGCGTCCTCTTCTGGCTGAATACATTAGCCAGCAAGAAGATAAATTAGCTATATGTTTAGTTGAAAACCATCAGCACGATATGCTGATCTGCTCCAGTCAGACTGGACACTTAACTAAGCGACATTTTGTTTTTCATAGTTCATTGGGCTTAGGTACCCAAGAGCACTGTGCCTTCTCGTTCGATTATAATCAACCTCAATGTACTCGAAGATCGTTTGACGCATCTGCTCTCTCGTCATGATCGGTTCATATTGGATTGCTTCTACTTTCATAGAATGAAAGAAGCTCTCAACACAAGCATTATCCCAGCAATTTCCTTTCCTACTCATACTTTACCTTAGATTATAATTACTTATGAGGTCTCGATAGTCTTTCGAACAGTACTGACTACCTCGATCGCTATGAGTAATAACCTGCTCAGGGAAACCTCGGCGAAATAAAGCCATTGATAAGGCATCGCAGACCAGTGAGGCCGTCATTCTCGTATTCATTGACCAACCAATGACTTGTCTTGAATAGAGGTCAATAATGACAGCTAAGTACAGCCAGCCTTCGCTTGTGGCAACATAGGTGATATCTCCTGCCCATTTTTGATTTGGAGCCGTTGCGTTAAAATCTTGAGCGAGCAAGTTCGGAGCAACGGGCATTTTATGTTTACTGTCTGTTGTACACTTAAACTTGCGTGCAGCTTTCGCTACTAAATCCTGACGTTTCATACTGGCGGCAATGGTCTTAACATTATGGTTATCACCGCTCTCTGCCAGTTCTTTCTGAATACGTCTTGAGCCATCTCGTTCTTTGCTAACGTCAAAGGCTTCTTTTACTTTGATATCAAGCTTTTGGCGCTCTGTCTCACGTTGAATCGCCTTGTGGCGATTCTCAACCCAATAATAAAACCCACTTCGAGAAACTCTGAACACCTTAGCCATACGGGAAATACTGAAACTCAGCAGGTGTTCGAGCATAAATTCATAGCAATTTACTTTAGATTTTTCGCGAAGTAGGTGGCGGCCTTTTTTACGATTTCTAGCTCTTCTGCTTGCTCTGCCAACTGCCTCTTTAGCTTAGCGACTTCAACGGCCAATTCTTGTTCTCGTTGGCTAATATTAGAATTCTTCTTTGTGGCTTTTCGCCAACCGTAGATCTGAGATTCATGTAATGAGAGCTGTCTTGCGGCTGCAGCGACTCCCACTTTCTCCGCCAGCTTCAGGGTTTCTGCTTTAAATTCAGGAGAATGGATAATACGTTTCTTCTTGCTTGTCATGGTTCACCTCATTAGTGATTGTACTCACTTAACTCAGTGTCCAAAACTGCTGGTGCGGATCAAAGATAACTGGTTGCGCATCTTCTACAGCTTTGTGTATGTCGAAACCAAAGAAGTCGTCGACGTTAATGGCAAAGCTCAAAGCAAGGAAACACAAATTTTCCCACGTTATCATCAGTTAGCTGCGGTAAATAAGATGATTGACGATGCGCGTAAGAACGGTGCTGGGATGCAATATCTTTGTGAACACAGTGCGGGGTCGGGTAAAACCTCGACCATTGCTTGGACTGCTCATGACTTGATTCGTCTTCGAAGTCCCGAAGGAAAAGGAGTATTTAAATCAGTAATCATTGTTACTGATCGAACAGCTCTTGACGCTTCACTTGCAGAGGCTGTTGTTCAACTCGATCATCAATACGGTGTAATAGAAACAATTGACCGAAATAACAGCAATGATTCTAAATCAAAACAGTTAGCGGCAGCACTACTTAACGGTACACCGATTATTGTAGTGACAATTCAAACCTTTCCGTACGCCCTTGAAACTATTCTTACTAATAAATCTTTAGCACAAAGTAATTTTGCGGTGATTATTGATGAGGCGCACACCTCCCAAACAGGTTCTACTGCCAAAGGGTTAAGAGCAGCGTTAACACTCAACCTCAGCGCCCAAGAGCTTGAGAAAATGACTATCGAAGAGATTCTGACCAAAGTACAGGATGCTCGTGCCATGCCCAAAAATGTCTCTCATTTCGCTTTTACAGCCACACCTAAGCACAGTACTAAAATGCTCTTTGGTCGCCCTAATGACTCAAGTCAACCGGTCTCAGATGAGAATAAACCAGAGTCGTTCCATCTATACACACAGCGTCAGGCAATCGATGAAGGGTTTATTCTCGATGTGCTAGAGAACTACACTCATTACGACACGGCTTATAAAATTGGTGAAAATAATCTTGATGAAAAGCGCGTTGATAGTAAACAAGCGCGACGGGCATTAGCGCGTTGGATGTCTTTGCATCCGACCACGGTTAGTCAAAAAGTTGAGTTTATTATTGAACACTTCAAAGCCAATGTTGCACACCTCTTGGAAGGGGACGCAAAAGCGATGTTGGTAACATCGGGCCGTGCACAAGCAGTGAAGTATAAATTGGCTTTCGATAAGTATATTCAAACACACGGCATTGATGGTATTCAGGCTTTGGTTGCTTTTTCAGGTAAGGTTCCTGGTAAAGACTTAGGTGATGATACTTTAGAAGCACCTTTAGGTATTGATTTCGAAAAAGAGTACACCGAATACAATTTAAACCCAGATACTCGCGGGACGGATCTACGTCACGAGTTTGAGAGAACTGTATACAGAGTAATGCTAGTAGCGAATAAATTCCAAACAGGCTTTAACCAGCCAAAGTTGGTTGCTATGTATCTGGACAAGAAAATCTCAGATGTGGAAGCTGTACAAACGCTATCTCGCCTCAATCGCACCCATCCAGGTAAAGACACAACTTACGTAATTGATTTCGCTAATGAGCCCAAAACTATTCTTGATGCCTTTAAAAAGTATGACAAAGGTGCGCAGCTCAATGAAGTTCAAGACATCAACGTCATCTATGACATGAAAGAATTGCTCGATGAGCATGGCATATACAACAACCAAGACTTAGAACATTTCAAACAGGTTCGTGGTAAAGCGATTCTTGGTCAAACACCAGATAAAAAATCACAGACACATAAAAAATTACTGGCAGCAACTCAACGACCAACCGATGTCTTCAACGTCAAGTTGAGAGAGTTGATTGATGCTGCTAATCATTGGGATCGACAATACGATAAAGCGCACAAAGCGGGAGATGAAAAAACGGCGAACTACGCTGAATCGCAGCGCAGTAATTTTACAAAGCAACGTGAAGCCTTAATGAGGTTTAAGTCTGATTTATCGAGACTTGTAAAACACTATAGCTATATGGCTCAGCTTATTGAATTTGGTGACCCTGAATTCGAGAATTTTGCCGCGTTTGCCCATTTGTTATCTCGACGTCTAAAAGGTGTTACTCCTGAAAATATAGACCTGAGCGCTCTAGTGTTAGAAAAATTCAAGATAAAACCGTCCAAAGATGAAACCCCTGGAGGTGTTGCTACGCCATTGGAGCCAATTAAACCTAACCCAACGGATCCTAACGATAGGGAGAAAGCTTTCCTAATTGACCTCATCCGTCGTCTTAACGAATTATTTGGCGATGTGGGAGACGAACCTGGACGTAGAAATTTCGCAAACGGTACAATAGCTCGAGTCTTGCAAGATCCAATAGTTGTTGAGCAAATTGAGAAGCATGAGAAGTCAATTGCGCTGAAGGGAGATTTACCTCAAGCAGTGAAACGTGCTGTGATCCAAGCTCTTATGAAAGAAGGTGATATAGCCAGAACACTTCTGAAAGACCAACAAGTGATGGCTAGTTATGTCGAATTGATTTTTGACATGATAAAAAAAAATAAAAACACTCATGTATAAATAGTGTTTTAGTTACAGGCTTTTTACGTCCAAAAAATGAGATTTTAAATGGCATATGATGACGACCTAAGGTTGGCGAAAGCCCAGTCAAAAGAAATATGGAAGATACTTGATTATGTTCGAGGAGCATCTCCTATATCAAACTATCGTTCATTAGCGTATTCAATCTTCTTCATACGTTATCTCCAATCGAATACTGGCAAGCATTTTGAGGCACCGAGGTTCGATTCTTTTAATGTCATTGCTCGTTACTCTCATGAATTGGTTGATCATGCTATTCGTTTAGGGTTAATTCATCGTGATGTATCTAATTTCCTTTGTGATTACTTAGAAAACACATTACGTTCTTTCGACAACATTAATGAGTCTTTTGTTCGTCATGCTATCAAAGGCGGGCTATTAAATAGATGCTCTTCCATAGCGTCACTTTCTCTAGCTGAACTAGATTCACTCTTTGCTGAGAATGAAGGGAAATCAGGAAGTGAGTTTTACACTCCCAATGATGTTAACCACTTGGTCACTGCGCTCGGATTGCGTTATCAACCAAAGTCAGTGTGCGACCCATTTGCAGGGGCTGGAAACACAGCGTTTTCTTTTTTCAATGTAAGTAAAGAAAGAGTTTATATTGATACTCAAGAAGTCGATAAGGACGCTTATTTTCAACTAATAATCAGCCGAGTAATCAGGGGGATAGAAGGTAGAGATTTTTTTGGAGACTCCTTATCGCAGCCTTCCTATCAGGAAAATGAATACGATCTAATTGTTTCTTTTCCACCTTTTGGAATGAAAATCCCTAAATCATCTCGAGAAAATATCTACTATTTAATGCGTAATGAGTGGCTAAACGTAGCCAGAATTTTGCCAGAAAGTAGAAGTGATTGGTTTATAACGCTATCGATGCTATCTGCTCTCACTGAGAGAGGTAAGCTGTTAGTCGGAATGTCTCTAGGTGCCTTAACGAGAACAGGCTCTGAAGCCAAAGTTCGCGAGTATTTAGTGTCTCAAGGAGTTATCGAACAGGTTATTTTATTACCTAAAAATATCCATTACTCGACTTCAATTCCGACAGTGCTTCTTGTTCTCAATTCAGGGTTAGAAAATCGTAACAACAGAAGCGTCAAGTTTGTCGATGCTTCGTTGTTTTATGAACCGGCTCGAGGCCGAAATGTTCTCTCAGCCGACAATATAAATGCGATTGTTGAGGCTTGTGACAATGACGGCCGATTTAGTGTTAGCTTGCCCCCTCGGCAGATAGCAGAAAGACAATTTAACCTAGACCCTTCTCTTTACGTACGAAAAGACCTCAAAGTTAGCGAAGTCACTGTCAGCAACTTTAGGGGATACACGGATTTTAAAGTGCCAATGCATTCTTCTCTGAACGTATTGGTTGGAGAAAATGGTGCAGGGAAAACTTCAATTTTAGAAGCGGTGGCCTGCGGACTTGGGCCTTTTCTTACAGCTATGCCTGATGCAAAGGGAAAACTGATAAAAAAGTCGGATATACATGTTAGTTCTAACGGGGTTGCACGTTACGCACGTATAGCGATTGAAACAACATCAAGCTTAAGTTGGGATCTTGTAGCAAAAGGGGCGGGAACATCAGAACCTCCTAAGATCGGTACGGCAGCGTTAACTGGCTATGCCAGTCAACTGGTTGATAGTCAGTCTGAGTTTCCATTAATTGCCTACTATGGAACAAGCCGCGCACTCACTCCAACAAGTTCTAAGGTAGCAATAAACCCATTCGAAAAAGAAATACGTGGTGAAGGTTACGACTCCGCTCTAGATGCTAAGGTGAACTACGGCATTATAAAAAACTGGTTTTCGAAAATTGAAGTAGATGAACTTCGAAAGCGTGATGAACTAAAAGACCACAAATTTATCCATCCGGCTAAGAGGCTTGTTTCTGAAGCTGTCTATCAGATAGTGGATCGAGCAACTAGCCTAGAGTTTGATAAAAATAGCAATGATGTTGTGGTGTATTGGAAAAACGAAAAGAATGAGTGCGTAAAACTTACCTTGGAGCAACTTAGTGAAGGGTATAGGAATATGGTGGCGCTAACAATTGACTTAGTACGCCGTGCCTATTTGCTTAATCCTACTAGCAATAACCCACTGACAGTGAATGGGATCGTTCTAATCGATGAAATTGAGCTTCACCTGCATCCGAGATGGCAGCAGAGAGTTCTAAGCGATCTTATAAGTTTATTTGAGAACGTCCAATTTATTGTTACGACGCATAGCCCCCAAATACTAACAACCGTTAATGTTGATTCTATTCGCATAGTGGCCGCAGACGCCCTAAAAGCAAAGCTATTAACAGGTACTAGCACTTATGGTTCTGAAAGTTCACGAATGTTAGAAGATGTGTAGGGCGGAACAGCTCGACCTCAGCATCTTGAAATTGTCCAGAAGCTAAATCGCTATACCGAATTAGTGGAATCTGACCAATGGGACATTGAAGAAGCGTTAAAGCTAAAAGAGGTGCTATATAAATGGGGCGGACAAACAGAAGCAGAGCTTCAAAAATTGGAAACAGATATTCGTATTCGTGAGTTCGAGCGAGATAATGAAAACAATCAATAAAGGAGCAGTGCCAAACCGACTAGGTGTATTCAGATCTGCAAACCCCGATGCTTTATGGGAAAAGGATAAGAAAAATAAAGAAATAATTGGAGAAACTTTCCGTTGTTGTGGTGCAAGATATCAGGAGACACAGCAACAATTACGGACAGATCAAGGCAATGTATGCGCATATTGTGAACAGGATTTATTGTCTGGAACAAATGGAGCATTGGATGACTGTCGCATTGAGCATTTTCACCCAAAATCTAAACGCGAACTGGGGGAGCCAAATTGGGGATTGGAATGGTCTAACTTACTAGCAGTTTGCTGTGGTGGAAATCAAAGTAAAGTGGTTGAACCTGAACATAGATTTAATACTGAAAAAAAAGCTATTCTTGTGATGTACCAAAAGATGACAAAATCCTTGATGCGATTATCTTCAATCCACTAGATTTACCTTACCCTAACATTTGGAGGTTTTATCGCTCTACAGGCCAAATGGATGTAAGTACAAATGTCTGTGAAACTCAGGGAGTAGACATCGAAATGGCACGTCAAACTATTGAAGAGTTAAATCTGAACTCTCCACGACTAATGCGAGCTCGAAAAATGATTCTTGAAGACATCAATAGTCGAATCACAGAAAGGGTGGGACGTGGGCTAACGATAGAGCAAGCTCGTAGTTCGTTAGCCGCATCTGTACTTAGGAAAAATAGATCAGGGGACTGGCCATCGTTTTTTAGTGCGACTCGATTTTACTTAGGGCAGCAGGCTGAGGCTGTTTTAGTCCAACCTCTTTAAACAACCTTCAACTGCTTTGCCCCAGCAACATGAAACCCGTCTGTTTTGTTACATCGGCTTTAAATTCAATGGATTTCTCTAAGTAAAACCCACAATAATACCTTATCGAACTTGATGTGTTTAACTGTTTAAGCTTGATGTCTCACTCGTACCATGTTTAAGCTCAATGAAATATCAGGTATCTCGAACTGGAAAATCATAGGGTAAGTGTGTAGTGGTCAACTTGATGGCAGGAGTAACTTAGGTTAGTTTTTCTGAAGTAACACCAGAGGTAACACCCTTAAATTCTACTTTTATAATGAATATTATAATCAATTAGATAGTGTCGATAGTAGAGTCCAGTAGCGACACGAAAGAGCCCACCTAGCGTGGGCTTTTTTGTGCCTGTCGTATTTAGCTAGAACTAGCCGTCATAGCTAAATACCTAGAGGGATTTAGCCTCGAATGATCATTTGCTCGCGCTCAGGACCTACCGATACCATCACGATTGGTACGCCCATCAACTCTTCGATGCGAGTTACGTAATCTTGTGCCGCTTGAGGAAGGCTTTCAAACGTGCGGCAGCCAGTGATGTCTTCATCCCAGCCTGCCATGTCTTCATACACGGGCTTTAGCTCAGCTGTCTGTGGCCAAATTGGATTCTCAGTGTGCTCACCTGAGTAAGCAGTACAGATCTTAAGTTCGGATAAACCAGATAGGCAATCAATCTTAGTTAGTGCGATTTCAGTCGCGGCTTGTAGGTCAACACCGTTGCGAGTAGCTACTGCATCAAAGTACCCCATATCACGTGGGCGACCCGTAGTTGCACCATATTCGTTGGAGCTTTCGCGGAAGCTGTCTTGCTCTTCCATTGCAGTTACTAGCGTACCAGTACCAACAGACGAGCTGAACGATTTAGCAACAGCAATAACACGCTCAGGGCGAAGGGCAGGTAAGCCACTACCGATACCCGCGTAAGCTGCGGTTACATTAGAAGACGTCGTCCAAGGGTATTCACCGTAGACAAGGTCACGGCCTGCACCAAGTTGAGCTTCAAAAAGTAGGTTTGCGTCTTGTGATTGCAGTGCTTTAAGAGGCTCAGTCACGTTGCAGATGAATGGGCGCCAAGCCTTAGTCACTTCAAGTAGCCATTCTGTCATTTCAGAAGCTGTCTGAGTGAAATCACATTGAGGGTATAGCGCTTTAAGTTGAGGCATCTTCCAATCAAGCAGGAATTGAATGCGTTGCTCTAAAATCTCAGGTTGATTCAACCAGCCCACAAGAATGCCTTTTTTCATTACACGATCGCCGTACGCTGGTGCAATACCTTGACGTGTTGAACCGTAAGCGCCGTCGCCCAAACGCTCTTCTTCAAGCGTATCTTCAAGGGCGTGTAAAGGCAGGCACAGTGTCGCACGATCTGAGATCGCCATTTTCACTTTGATGCCAGCCTCTTGAACTTCTGCAATCTCTTGAGTCAGCGCAGCAGGGCTGATCACCATGCCTGGGCCAAGAACCGCTGTACAATCAGGATTAAAAATACCACTAGGTAGTTGGTGCAGTTTGAATGTACCGAAGTCATTTACCACAGTATGACCTGCATTGTTTCCGCCTTGAAAACGAATGCTAGCAGAAGCTTGGTCTGCTAAAAAATCGACGATGCGGCCTTTGCCTTCATCACCCCAGTTTGCGCCCACAACAACGATAGATGGCATAATTTTTCTCCTAACTGATTGAGAAATCATGTTAGGCCTACAAAGTGGATAAGAGAAATTAATTATCTTTATTATCTTGATAAGGATTTCATATATCCTTAAAGTCTTAAGCTACAAACGAGATTCCCTATCACGTTCGTTCCTCACTGTAGGGAATGACGATACTTAGTAGAGAAACTTCAAAATAACCGTCATTCCTGAATCGAGGAACGAGGTATCAGGAATCTCAAACCACAAGCGAGATTTCCTATTGCGTTCGTCTCTCATTATAGGGGGTGATGTAAGGAATACAGGACAGGTATAATGCTCGATATTAATTTGTTAAAGACGTTTGTAACGCTTGCGGAGTACAAGCATTTTGGGAAAGCAGCCAATGCACTACACATGACACAACCCAATGTGAGTTTGCACCTAAAACAACTAGAACAACAAACACGCATAAAGTTGATAGACAGAAGCCCATTTCAATTGACTCAAGCGGGTGAACGGCTATTGGAAACGAGCCAAAGAACGTTACTCGAACTACAGATTTGCCAGGCAGATCTCAATGCTATTAACGATCTCAAAATTGGCACTTTGACTATTGCTGTCAGCGACATCATTTCTCGATTCTTGTTGATTCGTCCTTTCCAGAAGTTCAAAGCGCAGTATCCGGGTATAGACCTAACATTGTTGAATACCACATCATCTCAAGCATCGAGCCTAATCAAAAACGCTCAAGCGGATCTTGGTTTTGTTATCGCTAAAGAACAACACAATGAGTCGTTATATTTCACTAAGCTGCAGGATCTTTCTTGGTGTGCGCTAGGCGATGGGTTTGATATTCAAGGGGCTGAAAGAAATATAGAGAATGAGGTTAAAGGCGCAGAAGAAGATTCTGAGCTCACCTTAATTCTACTTGGCCACGATACGAGAACGCGTGATTTCATTGATGAAGGTTTACCAAACCTGAATCTACCAAATTACAGGGTGATGGAAGTAGGGAGTGTCGATGCTCAAATCGATTGGGCGGAATCGGGGTTTGGTGTGGCGATTGTTCCAGAATTCGCGGTATCCACCAAGCAGCATCTGCATTCGAAAGTGACACCATTAACGAACTTTTCTAGTACGAGCCTTGGCTATATTGTTCGCCAGAACCAAGTATTGTCGAAAGCGACCAAGCAATTGTTAGGTTGGGTGAATGATGAGATTAGTCTGCTGCAAAACAAATAAGCGCCATCATTGACTTTGACTTACCTAAGCCTGCCTAGTGTGGGCTTTTTTGTGTTTAACAAGCGCAGTTCTTTTGCAACCAATGGGCTATAGGGCTAATTGGAGCGCACATCAATTATTACTTTCGCAAACCAGAGCTTTGAAATTCGTCGTTGACAAAGTTTGGCAATCAAACTAAATTTCAATCAATTGATTTGATAATCAAATTACTTGTGAGTCAAAGGGAATTTGTCAGCACCATGCCCTAATGACAGATAGCCCTAACCACAATACCAACTAAGGACGCTATTTTGAGTTTTCCAACACGTCACCAACACAACTTTTCTTCACATAACAGCCAAGGTGAGAAACGCACATTCTATGTCTTGTTATTGACCGTCGTTACTATGATTGTCGAAATTATTGCGGGTACCATTTACGGCTCTATGGCATTACTCGCCGATGGTTGGCACATGGGGACGCATGCTGCAGCGTTTGGCATCACCTTATTTGCATACCGTTATGCGAAGAAACATGCCGAGAGCGAACGTTTCTCTTTTGGTACAGGTAAAGTTAGCGTGTTAGGGGGCTACACCAGTGCGATTGCATTGGGGATAGTGGCACTATTGATGCTGGTGGAATCGGTGCATCGTTTGTTTAACCCACAAGTAATTCAGTTCAATGAAGCGATCATCGTTGCCTGTATTGGCTTAACCGTGAATGTGGTGAGTATGTTTTTACTCGGCGATCACCATCATGACCACGGACACGAGCATGGCCACAATCATAGTAAGAATCATGATCATTCACATAGCCATGATCACGACAGCGACCATAGTCATAAGCATGGTGAGCACCATCATGACCATAACCTACGCGCAGCCTACATGCATGTGTTGGCGGATACTCTGACGTCTCTGCTTGCGATTGTTGCACTGTTATTTGGTAAGTTCTACGGTTGGAACTGGTTGGATGCCGCAATGGGTATGATTGGCGCACTAGTAATTGCAAAGTGGACGATGAACCTGATGAAGCAGACCAGTCCAATCCTACTGGATGAGAATATTGGTGACGACTACCGTCAAAGCATCACTGAAGCTTTGGCTTCTTACGCCATTGTAACAGATTTGCACATGTGGAAGGTGAGCGGGCATCACTACTCAGCGGCGATTACTCTTGAATCAAACAGTGATAAAACCATCTCTGAATATAAACAAATGCTCGCCAAGTTTGATAAGATTAACCATCTTACTCTTGAAGTGCACTCAAACGGCCATGCGAAATATAGAACAGCTTAATCAAATACTAACCGAGTTCTACGATAAAATGTCTTCGTGGGAGCAATCTGTTGTCAAAAAAACGGGTTACTCCTTAGCGCAAGTTCATACCATCGAAGTGCTTGGTATGCATGGCGCGTTGAGAATGAAAGAACTCGCAGAAAAGCTCGGCATCACTACAGGCACACTCACTGTTCAAATCGAAAAGCTAGTGAAAGCCGAATTGATAGAGCGCCATGAACACCCAACCGACCGACGTGCGATAGTCGTAGCGTTGACCGATGAAGGGCAGAAGATCCACCTTCATCACAATCAGCTTCACTTGAATTTGGTCAATGAACTCACACAAGAATTCGAAGAAGACGAAAAAGTCGTATTGCTGAAATGTCTGACAAAAATGGTAAAAGCATTTTAGTTCGAGTGAGTATAAAGCTGAGAACGAATAGCGACAACTAACCGCTAGCAAGAACATAGATAAGTGGATCGTACCCGAGTAGGGGCGGTCCACTTTTTTATGAATCGAAGAAATTGAGCATAATTTTGGTTCCTCTGATGAGCCCAAATAATGTCATTATAGCAACCGAGGTCAATGCAGTATGAAAGTTATTTGATTCAAAGCCTTACGTAGCCTGCTGTTTAAGCCTTGTTCGACCCGTCAAATAGCTGCCTCCCAAATCTATAATTCAACTAATGTACATGTTAGAAATTTGTGTTATTGATATTTCTAACTTTAGGTGCGCTCTCATTGGTAGCTCAAATCCAATTGAGAACAGTACGAGTTAATCACTATATAAATAACCTAGGTTATGCAAACGACTAGAGCTAGATAGATAATTGAAGCTAGATAAACATAAAAATAAGATAACAAAAGTTACACAAAAACTTAGATACCTATTATTAGATTAGTAAAGACGAGTCACATACATGAACATAAAGAACAAGCTCTATTCATTGGGAATATTTTCCATTTTCGGCATGATTGCATTGTTGTTTACCACTTCACAATTTGCAGATACCACGGCTCAAATGAGCCAAGCTAAACAAATCACCAAGGAACTTGAAGTACGATTGCTTAACCTTCGCCGCAACGAAAAAGATTTTTTGTTACGTAGCGATTTAAAATATCTCGATAAATTCGATGTTAACTACAACCAATTTTTAGAATCTGAATCTCAGCTCAATACGGTACTTAGCGATTTGGGTTTGGCCAACAGAGCACGGTTACGTGATGACATTGAAGCCTACCAGGTAAGCTTCGTTGAATTGGCGAAAGCTTATGAAGTCTACGGATTAGCACGAGATAAAGGCTTACTCGGTCGATTTCATGAAGAACTAGACAGCATCGGTGCAACAGTCAAAGCAGAGCAACAAGTCGAACTGTACTTGTTTAATGATCTGATTGAAAAGGGCATATTCGATCCAAGTGGTCTTTCAGTTAGTTCAAGCAAGTTGTTAGATACCGCTAAACAAGTGGTCGCACAGAAGCAAGTCATTGGCTTGAAGCACAACGAAGGTCTGTTAGGACAAGCACGCTCCGGTTCTCATGCTATAGAAACTCAGTTTAAAGAGTTCTCAGCGGTGTTAGAGCAACAAACGCAACAAGAGATGGACAAGCTATCGCTGATTAACAATATCCTTTGCGTCACATTGCTTGTGTCGATCATTCTGTTCAGCTGGTTAATTGTCCGCTCTATCATCGGTAAAATTGAATCTCTACTTTCGGTGATTCGTAACATTGTCGATTCTAACGATGTGTCCATTCGTTCACACATTGATGGCAAAGATGAACTCAGCACGCTAGGCCAATATTTCAATCAATTGCTTGATCAGTTGGAAGGCTTAATCGCGGCATCTCAATCTAAGTCACTGCAACTGACGCAAAGCACGTCGAACATGCATGATGAGCTTGAATCGGTCATCAAACAGTTTGAAGTGCAAGCTGACCATACTTCAACCATGACCACTTCAGTGCAAGAAATGGTGCTCACCATCGGTGAAATCTCAGAAAGTACATCTGTGGCTGCGGAGGGTGTCCAGCAAGCCAAAGTGAATGCTGATAAAGGTCGTGAAGTGGTTGTAGACACTATAAACAATATTACCCAGCTGTCTGAACGTCTTTCAAGCAGCCAAGACTCGATCAGTTCATTGAACCATCATGTTGATCAAATTGGCGACGCGGTCAATATCATTCAAGGGATTGCAGAGCAAACCAATCTGCTAGCATTGAATGCAGCCATTGAAGCCGCGCGAGCAGGTGAACAAGGCCGTGGCTTCGCTGTGGTTGCGGATGAAGTACGAGCGCTGGCGAGTAGAACGCACCAGTCAACCACTGAAATCACCAGTGTAGTCACCGCAATCCAAAGTCAAATGAACGCTTCGATGACCGAGATTGGCGAATGTAATCAACAAGGGCAACTAACACTCAAAGATTCAGAAGAACTGGATGCAAGTTTGCAGCTTATCTTGAGCGACATGGAAAGTATTCAAGGCAACTCTGAACGTATTGCATCTGCGATTGAAGAGCAGGGCGCAGTGATGGCGCAAGTGAGTGATTCAATCACGGAGCTTAACACCATTTCGAACGACAACAACGCATCGGCTCAACACTGCTTAATGGAGGTAGATAAAGTGGCAGAACAAGCTCATGATATGGATAGAGCGGTAGCGCAGTTTAAAACGTCATAGTGGGTTTGATTTCATTCGGTAGGTAAGAAAAAATCGCCGCGAGGTATTAATCAGACTTAGTAATCTGAGGGCGCAGTTAATCTGCGCTTTTTTGTTTGCCCAGCGAAGCTGGCAAACCCGTCAGGTTGAAAGAAACCTGAATCATCCCGACTGAGGGGAAGATAATCCGAATCGCAAGGGCGTTGTTGGCTAACGGCAGGGTCTGAAGGAAGCGATAGGAAGTTAGCAGTACACAACGCAAGTAAACCTGCTTCGGCAGTATAGGTGGGTAAGCGTCCGAAATAGCGCGAAGCCCTATACTCAGTCAGACCTATGCTGTGCTTGAGGGTGGCATTGTTAACAGGGAGCCAGTGCAGTAACTGGGGAAGCCTGACACCACATCCAGACAGTCTGGAAGCACAAACTCGAAGCGAAAGCTAAGAGGTGTGTTGGTGCGAGGTGGCAGATGAATCCGTAGTAGTGAGTAAGGCTAAGCCAGAGAAGCCCAGTAATGGTGTGGAGGAGAAAACTTAGCTGACCAGCAGCATCAAGTCTGATGGAGCACTGAAATGCCAAAAGCACTCAGTGTTGCGAAGGGAGGAAGTACACTTTAAGTCTGTGATGAACAGATGTTTTTTTTTTCAGTGATACCCAAACCGAATCGCTATCGGGGTATTCCTAGTTTGGTTGATTGTGGAAGCAAGATACTGCGCTAAGAAACCGTATAGGGGAGTAACTCTGACTCACTTCAGTAAATTGCCACTGAGCTAGAAGGCTGAACAGCAGAGAGAAATAACACCCACGCTGAAGATGAAACACCTGTCCCCACACAGCACACAATCCAAGGAGAGAAAGTGCGAGTTTATTACAGCTTATATGGTCATCTACTCAACAAAGAGAGGCTGTATAAAGGGTTTAAAAAGGTAAAGAAAGCGAAAGGCGCGGCTGGAATAGATGAGCAGAGCCTGAGCAACTACGCCGAAAATCTGAGTGATAACCTCGATCAACTCCTCTCTGAACTTAAAACCAAGCAATACAAACCTCAGCCAGTCAAACGGGTAGAGATACCCAAAGAAGACGGAGGGGTGCGATTGCTCGGGATCCCAACAGTTAGGGATAGAGTTGTCCAACAAGCGCTCAACGATATCCTCACCCCCATCTTCGAAGAGCAATTTCACCCATCAAGTTTTGGGTATAGGCCGAATCGAAGCTGTCACGATGCAATCAACAAATCCACGATGTTCATCCGGCGTTACGGGTTACAACACGTTGTAGATATGGACTTGTCGAAGTGCTTTGACAAACTCGACCACGAGTTGATTATCAAAAGCATCAGAAAACGAGTCACAGATAGCAGTGTATTAGAGCTGATAAAACAGTTTCTAAAAAGTGGGGTGATGATAGACGGTAGTTGGCAGGAGACAGAGCTAGGAAGTCCACAAGGTGGTGTTATCAGTCCTTTGATAGCCAATATCTACCTTGATGCGTTCGATCAGGAAATGCGAAAGCGCGGCCATAGGATCGTTCGTTATGCGGATGACATACTCATCTTCTGTCGTAGCAAGGCAGGGGCAGAGAATGCCCTTGCACAAGCGACGAAGATCTTAGAAGGAGAGCTTAAACTCACAGTGAACCAGACGAAATCACATATAGCGCACAGCAGTGATGGCGTGAAGTTTTTAGGTGTAGAAATCGGGAGTCAATTTACCCGCATTCAAACTAAAAAACTGAAAGTGTTCAAAAGCAAGTTAAAGCGAATGACGAAGCGAGGGTGCGGTAAGCCACTTGAGCAAGTCATAAAAGATCTAAACCCAGTGTTAAGAGGGTTCAGCCAATACTTCAGGATCACCAATAGCAGCAGGGAGTTCTCAAGACTAGCAGGATGGCTACGAAGAAGACTGCGTAGTATCCAGTTGAAACTTTGGAAGAAGCCTCAACGCTTACATCGAAAGTTAAAACAGTTAGGGTATAAGCCGCCGTTCCAGCATATCTCAATGACAAGTTGGGTCAGTGCAGCGAGTCCACTATCAAGCTATGCGATGCCAAATCAATGGTTTAATGACCAAGGATTGGTAAATCTTGGGACAATAAGGACAGGGTATGTGTTCAGCCAATATGCTGAATGGAAGTGTGCATGAGCCGTATACGAGGTCCGTACGTACGGTTCTGTGAGAGGGATGAGGCGGTAACGCCTCACCCTACTCGATGTGTCTGAAATAATTAGATAATTACAAACAAATTAAAGCGAAAAATGAATGGAAAGGGAAGAACGTTGTTAGATAAGAAAAAAACGACCCTATAGGGGGGGAGGAGCAGGGTCGTTTAATCGTAGTAATTGATTGATTGAAGCGGGAAGTCGTGGGGTTACTTATTTCGACCTTCTAGCACGTCTAGTGCTAGTTCAACCGCCTTATCAATGTTGTCGCATCCCGCTAATTTACCTGAGCTAATTGGCCCAAGTACGTTAGCGTATAACGAGAGCTGCTTGTTAAATGGCAGGCTCAACTGCTCATATAAACGCTGGCGAATCTCGGCGTGCTGCTCAGGAGCGTGAGCAGCAAGGCTTTTCAAAGTGTCATAAACAAGAGTGGTTGTAGTGTTCATTCGTCTCTATATCGTCAAGTGGGAGGCGCTTATTTTATAATCTTTTGACCCTAGCTTGCTGTGATATATGTCCTACAATAGTGCAAATGATATTTGCTTTTGGAAAATCTAATGTTTGTAGATGTATCTCTTGAACCTGATGAGAATAAGGCATTCCAAAATAGACTTAACTATCTGTGAAATAAACCTAAAATGATGACAGACTGTAAAAGGCAGCTACATTATCGATTTTATTAGCTTATTTGACTGACGTTTAGAGCTTAAAGGAAGAGGAACAAAATGCACTACGACGTATTTAATGGAGACGCAGACGGCATCATCGCGTTGTTACAACTTCGCCTAAGTCAGCCTAAAGAGAGTGTACTCGTTACTGGTGTGAAGCGCGATATCAAGTTGGTATCTCAAGTCGTTAATCAGATGATGGGGCAAGGTAAACAAGGTGATAGTTCATCTGTTACGGTCTTAGATGTATCTATGGAGAAAAATCTATCCGCACTCCATTCACTACTAGACGCAAGTATCGACGTTTTCTATTGCGATCACCATCGTACGGGAGAAGTGCCGAAATCTAGATATCTTGAAACTTTGATTGATACTGCACCTGAATGCTGCACTAGTTTGTTGATAAATCGAAAGTTAAAGGGTGAGCATGTGGCATGGGCAATTGCTGCCGCCTTTGGTGATAACCTAAAAGCTGTCGCTGTTCAGTTAGCTGTTGAGAATGGATTGGATCAAGCTGAAATTGATTTCTTAGAGGAGTTAGGGACTTTAGTTAACTACAACGGATATGGCAGTTCGTTGAGTGATTTACATTTCACGCCAATTGAACTTTACCAAGCTCTTTACCAGTACCCCAACCCATTTGATCTTCTAGCAGATCAAGATTCTGTGTTTTACCAATTACGCAATGCTTATAAAAATGACCACCAAAAACTCATGAGCATTACACCTGTCCATGAGAGTGAATTTGCTCGAGTGTTTGAGCTACCCGGTGAGACTTGGGCGCGTCGCATTAGTGGTGTCTTTGGCAATGAAATCGTGAATCAAGATCCAAGTCGAGCACAAGCCGTTTTAACGAAGAATCAAGATGATAAATCTTACACCGTAAGCTTACGTGCTCCATTATCAAATCGAACAGGTGCAGATGAAATTTGCGCGAGCTTTGATACGGGGGGTGGTAGAAAAGCAGCTGCGGGAATAAATCAACTGCCAGAAACGGATAAGCAACGTTTTATCAACACTCTAACCAGTTACTATTCAAATAAACCCTAGTGGTGAAATAAATTAGGGCTTTATAACGCCCAGTTTATTTCCATTTCATACCGAAGGGGTAAAACTTTTAACGCGTGCTGTGTGACGAATGGAACTTTAATTGAGCTTCTATGTTGGCATATGAGAACGATCTATATTTAACAGCTCGGTTACGGTAAGGCCAAACAGTAATTGGATAATTTCGAGTGGGTCTTCGGTCGGGAACCTATCTGAGATATATTTTGCTAGGCCAAGTACCCCTAATCGACCTGAACCTTCAGAACCTTTTTTGTGAGCCTGCATTACAAACATGCGCATGATCATTTTAAATTGATTAACTTTCATGGCTTTCTTCCAAGACTCAAGAAGGAGGGTCTTTGACGTGAAATCAAGGTGCTGCAAAATAATAGGGAATACCTTTCCTTTGATTGCAACTTCGAAATCGGCATTACTTGGGTAGTAGCCTTGCAAGGTACTTTTTCTAAGGCCGGTTTCTTTGCTTAGTCGGTCATAAGTGACGTGATCCCAACCCTCGTTGAGGAAAATATCGAGAATAAGAGCGTTGTAAGAAGCGAAATTGTCCTCGCGTTGGTTTTTGGTGATTCGTCCCATACATATCTCCAGAAATTTGAGACGAAAGGTTAACACAACAGTTATTAAAACTGATGGATAGGTATGATGGTTAACTAATGTTTGACAGAGACTTGTCATTGGCCATTTGGAAGCCTTAACAACGGCATGTTTAAAAGTCTATATGCAACTTTGAATTGACCCATGATTCTAACTTTTGAATAATTATCGATGTGAATTAAGTCCATTTAACCATTTCTTCTATCAATATTAAATGCATGAAATTCAGCATTTTAGCGTTATATTTCCAATGAAAAGTCAAAATCAAATTGATTTTGTTATTCAATCTGTGACTTAAAATCACAAGTTAAATCAAAGCCTCAATTTTTATAAAAATTCCATTACTGATCCATAAATATTCATGACTAAAATGAATTGGTTTGGTTGTGATTGGCACAACTGTTGGTTAGGAAGTGGGATAAATGTTGAAACGTAAAGCTCTGCAATTAGCAGTATCGGTCGGCATGGCCGCAATGTCTGGCGCTGTTTATGCGAATGGATCGGACATGACAAATCCAGATTCGGGCGTTGTGGTTGGTTACTGGCACAATTGGTGTGATGGTGCGGGTTACCAAGGTGGTAATGCGCCTTGCGTAACATTGGATGAAGTGAACCCAATGTACAACATTGTGAATGTGTCATTCATGAAAGTGTACGATGTGGCTGATGGTCGAATTCCTACTTTCAAACTGGACCCAATTATTGGGGTTTCAGAACAACAATTTATCGATCAAATTTCTGAACTTAACAAACAAGGCCGCTCTGTACTGTTAGCTCTGGGTGGTGCGGATGCACACATAGAATTAAAAACAGGTGATGAAAGAGCGTTTGCTGACGAGATTATTCGTCTAACTGAACACTACGGTTTTGATGGCCTAGACATCGACTTAGAACAAGCGGCAGTGACGGCAGCCAACAACCAAACCGTGATTCCAGACGCGCTTAAGCTTGTGAAAGACCACTACCGCACTGAAGATAAAAACTTCCTAATTACGATGGCTCCAGAGTTTCCCTATTTAACGTCAGGTGGCAAATATGTCCCTTACATCGATAATCTAGAAGGTTACTACGACTGGATTAACCCGCAGTTTTACAATCAAGGTGGCGATGGTATCTGGGTTGAAGGTGTAGGTTGGATTGCTCAGAACAACGATGCGTTAAAAGAAGAGTTTATCTACTACATATCTGACTCTCTTATCAACGGAACACGCGGTTTCGACAAGATTCCACACGACAAACTTGTGTTTGGTATTCCTTCAAGCATTGACGCAGCAGCGACGGGTTTTGTAAAAGACCCTCAAGATTTATACGCCGCGTTCGAAACCTTAACAGCTCAAGGTCAACCTTTGCGAGGCGTGATGACCTGGTCTATCAACTGGGACATGGGCACCAACAAGAACGGTCACGAGTATAGCGAACAGTTTATTAAAGATTATGGCCCGTTTGTTCATGGTCAAGTGACGCCACCACCCGTTGAAGGCGAACCAGTACTGAAAGGTATCGAGAATGCACGAGTTCTGCACGGTGTTGTCTTTGAACCAATGGAAGGTGTGACTGCAACAGATAAAGAAGACGGTGATCTAACGCCATCAATCGACGTAGAGGGCTATGTTGAAACAGCAGTTATTGGCACTTATGTTCTGACTTACCGTGTAAAAGACAGCGACAATAACGAAACGGCTAATGCAAGAATGGTTGAAGTGTACAGCCAAAAGCCTACGTTTGGCGGCGTATCTGATACCACGGTCATGCTAGGCGTATCGTTTGATGCTATGGCAGGAGTGACGGCGAATGATGCTGAAGATGGCGATCTAACAAGTACCATCTCACATTCTGGCAGTGTCGATGTGAATGAAATAGGCAGCTACTCGCTTGTATATAGTGTGACAGACAGTGCTCACCAAACCGTCACTGCTGAACGTAAAGTGTCTGTGACTGATGGGTCTAACTGTGCTACGGCATGGGATACTGACACCGTTTATGTTGAAGGTGACCAAGTTTCGCATGACGGCTCAACGTGGGCTGCGGGTTGGTATACTCGTGGCGAAGAGCCAGGGACGACAGGTGAGTGGGGCGTTTGGAAAAAGGTTTCAGAAAGTTCATGTGGTGGTGAAAATCCAGATCCAGGCGGTGACTTAGAACTTCAAGTAGCGGGCCTACAATCTGAATACGCACCGGACAACGGCCATGTACATTTAGAGGTGACACTGACTTCAAGCGAAGCACTTGATGTTACAACAATGGTGATAAATAGCGCAGGTACTGTTGTTGAACAGGAGAAAGTGAACATGGTTGATAGCCGTACTATTACAATGGATCTCTATGATGTAGCCGAGGGCCAATACTCATTTGAAGCGGTTGGTAAGGCAGCCGACGGTGAAATAGTGATGGTAAACAATTTATTCTCTGTAAAGGCAAACGGCGGCACAACACCACCTCCAGGCAATTATCCTCCATATGTTGCGGGTACAAGTTACGCAGCGGGTGACATTGTAATGGGTAGCGACAATGCCTTATACGAATGTAAGCCTTGGCCATACACTGCATGGTGTGCAAGCCCAGCTTACGCCCCTGCAGTCAGCCAATACTGGCAAGATGCTTGGACAAAGCTGTAAGCTCGTTAGAAGTTAGTGATAAGATAACAAACAACGATAGAAGAGAGGCATTTTGCCTCTCTTTTTTTATCTGTAGTTCTTAATACAGTTGGTAGATGTGGAAGGCCGAAAGTTAATGAGACTAGACATTGCTAAAGTCGTTTTTAAGCTCAAATCAAGTAAATCATGTTTGCTTTAGATCAAAATAAGAGTGATTATCAATTGTATTATTTATTGAGAAAATGCACTATGCGTACACTGAATTTTATTTGATCTAATTATTTAAAAAATGAATCTTGCACAAGTCGACCTCAATTTATTAGTCATCCTCAAACACCTGTTAGAAGAGAAGCATGTTTCTAACACGGCATTAGCTCTTGATATGAGCCAACCAACAGTGAGTCGTTCACTGCAAAAACTGCGAACGGTATTTAACGATGACTTGTTGGTGAGAGCGGCATATGGCTATGAATTGACGCCAAAAGCAGAAGCGATTAAGCAAGATTTGAATTCGGTACTGACTCGGTTAGAAAAGTTGGTGCATGGCGATGTGTTCGAACCTCACAACAGTGACACAACGGTTCGATTTTTCGGCCTTGTTCCTCAAGTGGCACACTTGCTTCCTAAAGTGGTCGCGGAGATACGTAAGCAAGCACCGAACATGATTGTCGATATTGATTCTATTCCTAAAAGACACTTCGACCCTTTGTTGTCTGGGGATGCACACTTTGTATTGTCGACTCATGAACCATTGAGTTCAGAACAGAACCTGTATCGAATGTTCGTGATCAGTCGCGATTACCGCTTATTGATGAATAAAGACCATCCCTTGGCTGATAAAGAAATTACGGTCGATGATTTGCTCAACAGTCATCTTGGTCAAATTTCTTTGCAAGGAGACAAGAAGCTCTCAATTGAGAGTCGATTTAAAGATCTCGGTTTGATTGATAAGCAACGTCAGCTCTCGATTCCCATCCAGTTGTCGAATTTTAACGTAGCGCCTGACATGGCGGAAGCGACCGACATCATCTTCCACTTGCCTACGCCTTTTGCACTGCAAGCTGCAAAGCAGAGGAACCTCATTTGTAAACGCGTTCCTAAAGCACTTCGCCACCCATCTGAAGATGTGTATTTATACTGGCATAAACGTTTTCACAACGACCCAATGTGTCGCTGGGTAAGGGACCTCTTTAAAGAGGTTTATGCTTAGCGAGCGGCTTTCAGCGCAAGTTATTAACCTTACTATGGCTTTAAATCTGATATTAATAGGTATGTAAAATGTGAGCTTGGTTATTGAAAGATATTGAATATGCTTATTTTTATGTATGTGAATATTGAATAGCGAAAATCAATTTTTGGTATGAAACTTTCATTGATAACAATGGTAAGTGAATGTCTAATGCAAACCATTATCATTACCAATCACATATAAGAATGCATATCATGTCTGAGAGATCTCTTTTAACTCGCACACCTTTATCGATCGCAATTGCTGTTCTTTGTTCGTCACTTTCGGCTAACGTGTTAGCGGAAGCAAAAGTGACTGACACGGATGAACAGATGGTTGTTACGGCGACTCGTACTGAAATGGCTTTGAAAAAAGCACCAGCCTCAATGTCGGTTATCACTGCCCAAGACATAGAAGACAGCCCCGGTATTACTTTGGCTGACATCGTTGCTGAGTCAACCAGTGTGGAGTCTGATTTTGACAGCACTCGTGCTGGTCGTCAGATGATCTCGATTCGTGGTATGGATTCTGATTATACGCTTATCATGGTTAATGGCCGTCGTCTAAGTTCAGCAAGCGCGATTATCCGCGGTAACGATTTTGACTTATCTACTATTCCAGCTGACTCAATTGAACGTGTTGAGATTATTCGTGGCCCAATGTCGGCGCTTTACGGCTCTGATGGTATGGGCGGTACAATCAACATCATTACTAAAGCACCAGAAAATGACTGGAGCTCTACAGTAAGCATGGATAACTCATCCCCTATAGATGGCAACGGGGGACAAGAATACTCAGTTGGCTTAACCACTTCAGGTGCGCTGATTGAAGATGAGTTATTTGCTCGAGTGTCTGTTAACCAAACGAGCCGTAATGCATGGCAACCATACTCAGGTACGCATAATTCAGGTTACGATCGTGAAGATGTAACAGCATTAGAAGGCCGAGATACGCTGAGCATGTTAGCAAGCCTGACATGGCATGCAACAGACAACCAAACTCTCGATTTCGACTTTGGTTACAGTGATGACGAGCGTGAATCTGCCGCTGAAAGTTCTAGCTCAGTGATTGAGTCCAATACTCACGTGGTTCGTCATAGCCAAGCTATTACACACAGCGGTTACTGGAGTTGGGGCGATACTCAAGTACGTTATTCTCGCGAGAACGTAACGGATAACAATGCAGCCGATTTAGGAAACAACTTCAGCAGCGATATCGAAGAACTGACTCAAATTGTTGAAGCGTCTGCAACGACTTATCTTGGCGATAGTCACACACTAACGTTTGGTATGGATTACCAACTGAGTGAGTTGACCAATAAAGAAAACCTAGTGAGCGGCACGTCCGAAGCGTATCAAGGTGCATTATTTATTCAAGACCAATGGCTAATGACAGAGCAACTGACAGCAACGATCGGTGGTCGCTTAGATAAACATGAACTTTACGGCGAAGAGTTTAGCCCGCGTGTGTACCTTGTTCACCAAACTACCAATGACTTAATCATTAAGGGTGGTGTCGGTAAAGCGTTTAAAGCACCATCATTGACTCAAAACCAACCTGATTATCAAGTATCAAGTTGCAAGGGAGGCTGTGCTCTGGTTGGTAATGAAGATCTAAAACCTGAGACAAGTTTGAACTACGAGTTGGCAGCCGTGTACACGCAACCACGTTGGAATGTAGAAGCTGCGTTATTCCGTAACGAAATCAATGATCTGATCGACAGAACAGAAGGTTATTGCCCACAAGGTGGTGATTGGAACGAAAGCGCTCGTCAGTGTGAAAATCCTGATGGTTCATCAACGGGTGAACTCGGCGCAAAAACATACGAGAACGTAGCCGAAGCGATCATTCAAGGTGTTGAAATTGCGGGTCAGTACCAAATTTCAGACGAGTGGGGCGTATCGGGTAACTACACATATCTAGATACGGAAGATAAATCTACGGGTGATGAACTTCTTGAGCGTTACAAGCATTCAGGTTTAGTTAAATTGAGCTGGAATCCTACGTATGACCTCAACACATTCGTGAGTGCGCGGTACCGTGGCGAGCGCCAAATCGAAGCCGATCTAATTCAAGATGCTTACACGACGCTAAATATTGGTACCGTTTATAATGTGAACGATTCAGTACGTCTGCGTGCGGGTATCTCGAATTTAACTGACGAATCAGTATCAAACGAACTAGAATACTTAGGTTATGTTGAACAGCCACGTACTTACTATGTTGGTATGACCGCTGATTTCTAATCCGTCTGTTTGTAACTCGATAAATAGAGCCTGATAAAATAACGAACCCACACGACTTAACATCGTGTGGGTTCTTTAGATCTAATGCTCATACATTACTTAGTTAAATAATGTCGGTAATGTAAGCTAATAAGCTATATAGCTAGGAATCCATTAGGCTTTGACACAAGTTATCAGCGCGTTGCCTGAAATTAGATCCCAAGGCAAAAGTTTGTCGTAATCGTGTTCGAAAGTATGAACCTCAAAATAGGGCTTCAATATTTCGAACAGCGCTTTGAAGTTGAACGCCACCATTGGGTGTTCATCATTCCATATTTGCGTTTCACCTGCGGTCGTTTTTTCAATGCTGAGTTTCAGCGCTTGCTTATCACCTTCGCCAGAGTAATACCAACCTGAACGGAACGTAAAATCGTCTTGCGCTTGGTTTGTGGTATGTCGAACAAACAGATCGTTGCTGATCTTATCTTTATCTACCACGTTAAAGCAGAATACACCGCCAGGTTTAAGCGCTTTATGAACGCTTGTAATGCACGCTTTCAAATTCTCGATGCCATCGTTGTAATGGATGGAGTATAAGAAACAAGTGATCAGATCTAGTGGCTCAGATACTTCAAAATTACTCATGTTCTGCACTGAAAAGCTGGCTTCTGGGCAGCGAGCTTGAGCGATGTCTAACATTGGTTTGTTCAGATCAAGCCCACTACTTTGGTAGCCATAGTTAATGAAGTGACGAACGTGTGGGCCGGTGCCACAACCAAGGTCTAGGTGAGTTTTTCCATCATTTCCGAAAATTTGATGTAGCCTACGAACGCAGTTACTTTGCGCTTGGTAGTCAATATCGACACACATTAAATCATAATAACCCGATAGGTCGGTGTAGAGTGCGTTGGCGGACATAGTGGCCTACAGCATTTGCTGAAATAATTGGGGTGGCGCATAGTAAACTAGAACCTAAAAATAACAAGCAAATCTTCGATAAATTCATGTGCATTCAGTACTGTTCTTGATGACTAGCCAAGCACTTAATGACCATGCCACCAACAGTGTGAGCATCGGTATCGTTAGTCAACTTAAAAATCGTCAATATCTAACATTTACTAGTTGGGATGTCAGTGTACAACTTTCCTTTTGTAAGCCTACCCTGATAGCGTCTAGATAACGCTTTTTACTCGGTCTTGGTAACCGAAGATATGAGCGTTCTGATTGTCGACATCGATTCTTCGGTGATTTTGAAGTGTCATACGCCCTTGTGAAGAATCGAAATTCCGACAAGGTATTACGGCGGTTAAATCTAGTTAGATACCCATATCGACCTGACTGCTTATTTTTCATTGAAAACAGGTGCTTTAAGCAAAAGCTAATGTCGTGCTCGTGCTAAGACTTGTCTTGTTGTCATGTATGTGTCAAAAAGGGTACACGAGAAATACAGCGACACTCCATCGTTACAGTGTGTTATTCGCTAGGTATTAGGATAGAGTAATTTTACGGTATCGAAAGTTGATTAATAATTTATTAAGGAAAATGAATCAGTTATGGAAATAAAAATTGACGACTTGTCGGGTGGAGAAGTGATTGCATTGCTTGAAGAGCATTTGGCGGATATGTATGCGACATCTCCACCAGAAAGTGTACACGCACTGGATATTAAGGGTTTAAAGTCGCCAGATGTTACCTTTTTCAGTGCTTGGAAAGAGAACCAGTTACTTGGTTGTGTGGCAATCAAAGAACTTGATACCCAACACGCCGAACTTAAATCGATGAGAACGAGTCAGTTTGCAAGGAAATCCGGTGTCGCAAGCAAACTATTGCAACACGTTTTGGAAACCGCAACGGCCCGCCAGTATCAACGTATTAGCCTAGAAACCGGTTCAGAAGTGTACTTTCAACCTGCTCGTAGTTTGTATGAGAAGTTTGGCTTTGATTACTGCCAACCCTTTTCGGATTATTCGCTTGATCCTCACAGCCAATTTATGACTATTGAGCTCAATTAATGCCAACTGATCTTTCAAGACAACAATTAGTGCTAAAACCGTTGTTACTTTCAACTCATTCAAACTTAAAGATTTAGTTTAATGTCGACTTACTTTGCTGGTTTCACTCTCGGGCTTTCGTTGATCCTCGCGATCGGCTCTCAAAATGCTTTTGTTCTTAAACAAGGTCTGAAGAATCAACATGTGTTTGCCATTTGTTTGGTCTGCGCTATTTCAGATGCCCTTTTGATTAGCTTCGGTGTGACAGGCTTCGGCGCGATTGTGAAGCAGTTTCCACAAATCGAGCAATTTGCTCGTTACGGTGGGGCAGTATTTTTAGGCGTGTATGCGTTCTTGAGTTTACGTTCGTCTTTCACCGAGACTCATGCGCTTGAGGGAGTTGGAGATACCAAGGAATCACTAATAAAGGCGATGGCGATGTGTTTAGCGTTTACATGGCTGAACCCGCACGTTTATTTGGATACTGTAGTCTTGCTAGGGTCGATCTCTACACAATATCAACCTAACCACATGCTATTTGGTGCGGGCGCGATCACCGGATCATTTGTGTTCTTTTTCTCTCTTGGCTATGGCGCTCGCTTTTTAGCTCCGCTGTTTAAGAATCCAAGAGCGTGGAAAGTGTTGGAGTTTGTGATTGGTATGATCATGGCGTCGATTGCGGTTTCTTTAGTTATTTAGTTCTTGCGTATCGAACTGTGAGGCCGTTTAGTTTACGGCCTTCTAATTTTTGTTGTCTAACTTTCTGTCTTTAAACATCCCGTCTTCTAACTTTCTGTTCCACATGACATTTCATGCCTGTTTAACTTATTTCTAATTTGTTTATTTTTGCCTTTTTCGAGTGTTATTTGAACAGTGACGCTCTGAATATTAACCATGGTGAGGGCGAAGTCTCACTTTTGAGACTGATAAAATATGGCTACAGGTTCGCTTGATAGCACTAAAATGTTGTGCTAGTTTCCCATTCGCTTTATAAATGAACACTGTTTTATTATTCATGGGAGGCTTTATTTTTCATTTTTTTAAACAGTAGCGCAACAGTTGGATTGGTGTCGGAATACATCCAAAGACAGTGACAGCGCTATTGTAGGACAGACTAAAAAGGGTATTTACATGCTTAAATCAACATTTCTATTAGGCCTAGTTGGCTTGGTTTCACTTCCTACTTACGCTGCTGGTATCGAAGGCGGTCCATACATTGGTGCAGGCCTTGGTGTCTACCAAGATTCAGACACTGACGGGGCTGGTAGTTTAGATGCTGAAAGCATGGGTTATAACCTTTACGGCGGTTACCAATTTAACCGTATTGTAGGTATCGAACTTGGTTACACGGATTACGCTGACTACGAAAAATTTGGTACTAAAGTGTTGTCGCCGACCTCTTTTTCTGTTGCTGCAAATGTAGGTTACACATTTGATAACTCAATCCGACCTTTCGTGTTGGCTGGCCTGAGCTATGTTGACCTAAACGCTCATGGTTCGAGCTACATTGATGACGATTCTGGTGCTGGTTTTCACTTCGGTGTTGGTGTTGAATATACCCCGGTTGAGAACCTTACACTGCGTCTAATTTCACAGGCAGATGCCGTAAACATCGAACTCTTTAATAACAATGGCAATAGAATCGCGAGCAGAGATGTGGCGTTCAGCAGCGTTACTTTAGGTGCTTCGTACAACTTCTAACAGCTTCATATTTTGGGTCATAAAATAGCTTAAATTTTAGTCGTCAGTTGATTCAATCATCAGATAATTTAATGATTAGTTAAGTGAATTGAATGAGTGACTAACTAATTGGTTTACAAAGTGACCCGTTAGTTTTGAGCCCACGTTATCAAGCGATACCGTGGGCTTTTTTGTAGCTCAGTAGATTCATAAAGAAGGTATAATGTGTAGAATCTTATCTTTGACAAAACCGAGAATGCTAGATGTCTGAACTAATCCAACAACAAATTGGAAATATCGCACTAGTCGTCGAAAACTATGACGATGCAATCGAATTTTATACTAAGAAACTTCAGTTTACTTTGGTTGAAGACACTGATTTAGGTGGTGGTAAGCGTTGGGTTCAGGTGTCGCCACCCAACTCGAACGGTACTAACTTGCTAATAGCTCAGGCGAGCAATGAGGAACAGAAAAAAGCGATCGGCAACCAAACTGGCGGCCGTGTATTCTTGTTTTTGCAGACCAATGATTTTTGGCGTGATTATGAGCTAATGAAAGCGAAAGGTGTTGTGTTTAATGAAGAGCCACGAGAAGAAGCGTACGGAACGGTCGTGGTTTTCCAAGATCTGTATGGTACTAAGTGGGACTTGCTACAGTTGAATCGTCCCAACCATTAAGTTCTAAGTTAACTCGATTTACACATCAAAACCGCTCTAACTTTGAGCGGTTTTTTCATATGAAAAGTATCGATTGATGGTACGTTGAAAACAAAGCCTATAAAGCCTGAATTTTATTGTTTTTCACAAGCTTATAAAAGGAAAATAATGCTAACCCATTTGGTAGTTGATCGGTATTTTGATAAATTAAAGCTATTATAGACATCCAGTGAGCCGCAATGAAAATTCTTCACACGTCAGATTGGCATCTTGGCCAAAACTTCTACAATAAAAGCCGCAAAAACGAACATGAACGGTTTTTACAATGGTTGCTAGAGCAAGTTACTGATCACGATATCGACGCAATTATCGTGGCTGGTGACATCTTCGATACCAGCACACCGCCAAGTTATGCCCGTGAGATGTACAACAAGTTTGTTGTCGACTCGAATAAAATTGGTTGCCAGTTAGTGCTATTGGGCGGTAACCATGATTCTGTGTCGGTACTTAAAGAAACACAGCAATTGTTGAAGTATATGGGCGCGGACGTGATTCCAAATACCAATGAAGATCATGCGACTCAGGTTGTCGAGCTGAAAGGTAAGGGCGGCGAGGTTGAAGCGCTAGTTTGTGCGATCCCTTTCATCCGCCCTCGTGATGTTTTAACCAGCCAAGCAGGCGTGTCGGGTGTTGAGCGTCAGAAACAGTTGGGCGACGCGATTAAGCAGCATTATAAAGATGTCTACGATGCAGCAGTCGAAAAACGCGATACTTTTGCTAACCGCGACACAATGCCGATCATTGCGACAGGGCACTTAACCGCAATGGGTGTGAAGCAATCTGACTCGGTGCGTGATATATACGTTGGTAATTTGGATGGTTTTGCTGCCGACGGTTTTCCAAATGCCGATTACATCGCGCTTGGACATATTCACCGACCTCAAGTTGTTGCTAAGCGAGAACACATTCGTTACTGCGGCTCACCAATCCCGCTCAGTTTTGATGAATTGAAATCTCAAAAGCAAGTGTGTGTGGTTGAGTTTGTTGAAGGCGAACGCACCATTTCTCAATTGTCTGTCCCGACATTCCAACTGTTGGCCGAAATCAAAGGTGATTTGAGCGAGATTGAATCTCAACTGAATCAATATATTGGTTTGGAAGAAGGCCAAAGCGTGTGGTTGTCGATTGAAGTTCGAGCACAAGACTATCTATCGGATTTACAAGAACGCATGCGTGCCTTAACCGAAGACTTAAACGTTGAAGTACTTCAGTTAAGAAGAGCAAGAGAGCGCCGAAACCAATCGTTAGAGCAAGAATCAGCAGAGACATTAGCGGAACTCACGCCAATAGATGTGTTTGAGAAACGTATCGCACTCGAGGAGTTTGAAAGCGATACAGAGAAAGCGCGCTTAGAAAGAATGACGGTGAAGTTCAAGCAAGTAATTGTCGAAGTGTCTCATGGAACTGATGATTTAAACGGTACAGAAGAGTAATCAAGAATGAAAATCTTAAGCTTAGAATTTGAAAACTTAAACTCTTTGAAAGGGCGTTGGAAGCTCGATTTCACACAGTCGCCTTTTGCCGAAAACGGCTTGTTTGCGATCACCGGCCCTACCGGGGCCGGTAAGACGACGATTCTTGATGCGATTTGTTTGGCATTGTTTCATCGTACACCACGGTTAAGAAGTATCGCCAAAGGCACTAATGAGCTGATGACGCGCGGCACTGGCGAATGTTTTGCTGAGATTGAATTTGAAGTAAAAGGAAAAACTTACCGTTCGAACTTTCATCATAAAAGAGCTCGTGGTAAGCACGATGGCGCGCTGCAAACGCCAACTTGTGAGTTTGCAGATGCAGACAGCGATGTGGTTTTAGAAACGCAGCTGACTAAGAAAATTAAGATGGTTGAAACCGTAACGGGTTTGGACTTTTCTCGCTTCACTAAATCGATCATGCTTTCACAAGGTGAGTTTGCAGCGTTCCTAAATGCCAATGCAAATGATCGAGCAGAACTCCTTGAAGAGCTGACTGGTACAGAAGTCTACAGCCTGATTTCAGAGCGTATTTATGATCACTTCAAATCGAGCGAAGAGTCACTTAATCACCTTAAAGCGAAAGCAGAAGGCGTGAGTTTACTGTCTGAAGAGCAAATCCAAGAACTGACTGGCGAGCGAGAGGCTCTCGAAGCTGAACAGAAGCGTTTAGCCGATCAGCTGAAAGAGTGGCAAGCACATCTCAGTTGGTGGAAAGAAGTGACCAAAGCTGAGCAAACTATCACGACCAGTGAGCACGATCTTAAAACGGCTCAAGATGAACTAGATCGCAACCAAACATCATTAGTTCGTTTAGCAAACAGTGAACCTGCTGAAAAACTGCGTCCAATGCACAAAGATCTAAAGCGTTGCGAGCAAGAGGTCAACACCACTCAAGCTAACTTAGGCAATAGTACCAAGTTACTTGCTGTCCGTGATGCAGAAAAACAAGACGCACAGACTAAACTGACTCAAAGCAGTGTGATTGTCGAACAAGTCAAATCCGAGCAGCAAGATCAGGAGAAGATCATTGAGCAAGTTCGCCCACTCGATAACCAAATTGCAGTGCTCAAAGATAAACAGACAGTGGCCGTTAACGCAGCGAACACGCTAAACGACCAACAAATGCAACAGCGTAATCAACAGCTCGTTTTAGTTCAAAAAACTGATGAGCTGAAACAACAAGAGCAACTCAGCACTGATTACCTAAATACTCATCAAGCTGACCAACATCTAGAAAAATACTTAGGTCAGTGGCAAGCCAAAGTAGAGCAAGTTCGCACCCTTGAGCGTCAGCATTCAGAGCAGTTGAACTTAGCGAAGCAAGCCTTGTCTGCGGTTGATGCTCAGCAATCAGTGATCAAGTCAGCTCAAGAAGAAAAAGCATCGCAAGACAAAGCATTAGCTGAACTGGTTGTAAAGGAAAGCAATGCAGAGCAACAATGGGAAGCATTGCAAGGCAACACCAGTGAACAAGTGTTGAATGCACAAAAAAACCTGTTGGAGTTTTGGAATCGCAATACGCACTCATTGCTTGAGGTTAATCGTGGCTTCTTAAATGCCCAGCAACAGCTGCACGCTAAAACTCAGGGTCATCGAACTAACACTCAGTTGGTCGACAAGCTTTCGAAAGAGCGTGCAGTGCTGGTGGAGCGATACAAAGAAAAAGAGACTTCACTTGAGCGATTAACGCGCTTGATTGATCAAGAAGGCGAACTGGCAAAATATCGTGCAGCATTAGAATCTGGATCTGAATGCCCACTGTGTGGTTCAACAGACCATTATATTGAGCAGTCACAAGATATTGCCAACTTAGTTGCTCAACAAGAACGTGAAAAGCATGAGCTAGCGGTTATTAAAAAGGACGGCCAAGAGCACCGTCAACAGTTAGATTCTCTAGCACCAATGATTACGGGGCTTAACGATGACATTCAACGTGCGCAAGAGGATATTCAGCAAGCTCAACTTAACTGGCAAGGCATTGTTGGTAAGCTTCAGCAGAGCTTATCGGATTTCGTTGGCACGGCTCCAGAATTAGCATTGTTGACGGTAAGCGATTTAGGCAATGAAGCTTCAGTTGCGACTTTCGCTCAGCAGTGTGAACTTCTACTAAGTCAGATCTCGCAGCAACTCAAAGAGCTAGGTGATGCTAAAGCTCACTATGCCGAAGCTGAGAAACAACGCTTATCTGTAAGTGTTATGGCTGACAAGGCGCAATCTAACCTTGAGTTGGCCGAGCAACGCTTAGCTGACTTGAATAAGCAAAACCACAGCACAATTAAACAAGTGGCTCAGATCGCTCAAACGAAAGAGCAGCAATGGAACTCTTTGAAAGAGAGTATTGTTCAAACTTCTATTGAAGCACCTGAACTTGAGCATATTGATGATTGGTTTACTGCAAAATCGCAAGCATCAAACACATGGCAGCAAACTAAACAGCAACAGGCCGATATTGAGAAGCAGCTACTCACTCAAAATGCTGAATTGAAAACGCTAGATGACAAGTTGAGCAGCCTTGAGAAAGAGCTTGCGACATTGACGCAAGAGAGTGAGTCTTTAGTGTCAGAGCTCACTCGTGTAACTGCTGAAAGGACAGAGTTATTTGGTGATAAAGACATTCAAACCACCAGCAATGCGATGAAGCAAAAAGTCACTGAAGCGGTGAGTACATTTGATGCCGCTCAGTTGGTGCTTAACCGTTGCGAACTTGAACATCGAACCGAACAAACCAAACACACAAGCTTCTCTGAAGAGTTGATGAGCAAGCAATCAGCTCATACGCAAGCGCAGCGTGCTTGGTTAGAAGCAATGAAAGCTAGCCCATTTGAAAGTGAGGCTGATTTTGAAGCTGCGTTGCTAGACGAAGAGGTTAGAACTCAACTTCAAAGCTTGAAGAAGACACTTGAAGAAGCAATCGTAAGCGCACAGGCGAGATTGAACAGTGCTAAAGCGAATAGAGTTGAACTGCAAGCTCACGAGAAAGCCGAAACATGGAGCGCCTTACCGCAAAATGAAGTAGAGCTAGCGACGGCTCAATGTCAAAATGAACAGCAACAACATGCTACTCAAATAGGTGCAATTTCTGCGAATCTAGAGACCGACCGTCAGAATCGCAGCAACCAACAAGACTTGTTCAAACAGATAGAAGAACAGCAATTGGAGTTTGATGACATATCACGTTTGAATTCTTTGATTGGCTCAAGAAATGGTGACAAGTTCCGTAAGTTCGCTCAGGGCTTAACACTTGAGAACTTGGTGTACTTAGCCAATAAACAGCTACAACGTTTGCATGGGCGCTATGAATTGAAACGTAAGGTTGATGATGCTTTAGAGTTGCAAGTGCTAGATACTTGGCAGGGCGATGTGATGCGAGATACCAAAACGCTCTCGGGTGGTGAAAGCTTCTTGGTGAGTTTGGCACTAGCGTTAGCGCTATCTGATCTTGTAAGCCACAAAACCAGTATTGATTCGTTGTTCCTCGATGAGGGTTTCGGAACGCTAGACAGTGATACCTTGGATATAGCGCTTAACGCATTAGATAACTTGAACGCTTCAGGCAAGATGATTGGTGTGATAAGCCACGTAGAAGCATTGAAAGAGCGCGTGCCTGTGCAGCTCAAGGTGACCAAACACTCAGGCCTTGGCTTCAGTGAAATGGAAGAACAATACAAGGTTGTTGTTTAGTTAAACTTTTCTCTGTGTGTACAAATACATGCAGGCATAGATAAAGATAAAACAGCTCATCGGCTCTGTCGCTCTCCCTTCTGGAGGTTGACGGCGTTGGGCTGTTATCTTTCACCGCCGTCATTCATCGAAGCGAGGGGCGAGCGTAATGGGGAATCTCTAGTAAACGAAGAAAGTTCATTCAGCGATAAGGAAGCATCAATGCACAAGAAACCATATCTACCCACGAAGATATGTCCGGTTTGCCAAAAACCATTTGCATGGCGCAAGAAGTGGGAGCGTTGCTGGGAAAATGTCATCTATTGTTCAGAACGCTGTCGTCGCAACAAATCCTAATTTAGATCGATATGATCCAACCAGTGACACTTAAAGTGTTAGACTTAAAAGCCTACCGATCTACAAACACAGCCATTACTCCAATCAAGTGACATCAACACCAAATCGCTGTTTAAAAAAACAATCACCCCAATTCTTAATGGTTTTAAGAACCAATTGATAATCACTTCTTCATTTCTTAAGTTAATATTTCTATCTGTAAGATAACTGCTGTATAAAGGCGGCATGAAGATACCAAAAAGAATACAGCCTTTAGTTGACGATGGTTTAGTCGACGAGGTAACAAGCCAACTGATGAGTGGCAAAGAAGCGTCAGTGTATATAGTACGCTGCGGCGATACGATCCGTTGTGCCAAGGTTTATAAAGAAATAAGCCAACGTAGCTTCAAGAAAGCGACAGCATATCGAGAAGGGCGCAAAGTCCGTAATAGCCGTCGAGCTAGAGCCATGGAAAAGGGCTCGGGTTTCGGTCGTGAGCAACAAGAAAAAGTATGGCAAAGCGCTGAAGTTGATGCTTTATATAAATTGGCAGAGGCAGGCGTTCGTGTACCCATTCCTTATGGCTGTTTCGACGGCGTGCTTCTTATGGAGCTAGTCACTGATGATGACGGTTATGTCGCGCCAAGACTAAACGATGTCGTGATGCCAGCTGAACAAGCGATTGAAGATCACCAAGTTATGATGACCTACGTGGTCAAAATGCTGTGTGTTGGTTTGATTCATGGCGACTTGTCTGAGTTCAACGTGCTTGTGGATGAATATGGTCCAGTGATCATTGATTTACCACAAGCGGTTGATGCATCTGCCAATAATAATGCAGAGTGGATGTTGACTCGCGACGTAAATAATATTCGTGATTATTACGCTCAGTTTGCACCAGAGTTATCAACGACAGAGTATGCTAAGGAAATATGGGCTCTGTACGAGAAGGGCGACCTTAAGCCAGATACTAAGCTAACCGGTGAGTTTACAGAAACCGATGAATTAGCGGATATCGAAGCTATCATGCAAGAGATAGATGCGGCAAGAGTTGAAGAACAACACCGTCGTGAACGTGTTAAAGAAGAAAAAGAAGGTGTCGACGACAGCAAATTTAATTGGTCTGAGTCTTAGTAAAGACCAATTAAATCAAAGCTGAACCTAAGCTATGCCTCTTTTGATAAGACAACGTTAACTGTAACGAACTGCTTCTTCCAGACGACTAAACCCAATAGAGCCAAAACTCTGTTGGGTTTTCTGTTTTTATACCAATCACAGTAAGTGATTTAACAACGATAGCTTAGAAACGGTAGAGAACGAAGCCGTGTTTTTCGATAAGTAATGATTCTAGAATCAAAAGTTCAGACGAGGTTATCGGATTTTTTAACGATCTATGGTCAGAATTATTTACCACGATCGGTAGTCCTTATCACCAAGTCAATTGCTCACCATCATACGCGTAAAAGTTGCCACTGTTTTCCGGTATTGCACTGCTGATTATGTCGACCAGTTGGTGGGCGACGTAGCTCGATTCAAACAGCTTTCCTTCAGGCACATTCGCTTGAAATGGCTTTGACAACGCGGTATCGGTTGTACCTGGATGCAGTACTAACACGGTTCCTTTCTTAACCGTTCGTTGCCATTCAATCGACATGGTTTTGATAAACATGTTTAACGCTGCTTTTGATGAGCGATAGCTGTACCAACCGCCTAATCTGTTATCTGAAATACTGCCTACCTTAGCTGAGACGACCGCGAATTTTGGATTGTCACTGAATCTTAGAACAGGTGTGAAATGTTTAGCCAACAGTAAGCTTGGTAGTGTATTAACAGAGATGTTTTTCAGAAAAAATTCAGGGTCGATAGACGATAAGTTCTTTTCCGGCCCAAGGTTTGGTGTGTGAAGCATCCCTACGCAGTTGATTAACCAATCAAGTTTATTGAACCTCGCGCTTAGTTGTGCGACTTCTGTTTCGTTGGTTGCATCGAGTTGATGCCAGTGAAGTCGCGTGTCTTCAAGAGTGGGGCATTGCGAGTGGTAAGTTGCATCAACCTGAACATCGAGAAAATCAAAATGAGACAGCTCAGACAGTAGGTGTTGAACCACTGCGAAACCAATTCCGCCGCTGCCACCAATGACTAATATTTGTAATCTGAGTTGTTCCACCATTATAAGTTCTCCAAGTTAGTCAGTCGTTGTTCTGCAGTATCGAGAATTGCTTGTTGGTCTTGCTGATCCATATTGTCCCAAGATCGATATAACATGCCCATGCGCGGGTTACGGTTTAACGCATCGCGATGTTGATTCATGAAGCGCCAGTACAAGCTATTGAATGGGCAAGAGGATTCACCGCTGCGCTCTTTTATCTGATAGTGGCATCCTTTACAGTAATCACTCATACGGTTGATGTACGAACCGCTGGCAGAGTATGGTTTGGTTCCTACGATGCCGCCATCCGCAAACAGTGCCATACCTCGCGTATTTGGCATTTCGACCCATTCAATCGCATCTACGTAAATGCCAAGGTACCAACTGTCGACTTGGTCAGGTGCTATGGCAGTTATCAAGCAGAAGTTGCCAGTGATCATCAGCCTCTGAATGTGATGTGCATAAGCAAACTCAAGGGATTGACCAATCGCGTGCTTCATGCAATTCATTTTGGTTTGACCATCCCAAAAGTAATGAGGTAATTGTCGGTCGGCTGAATAATAGTTTTTATTGGCATAAGCGGGCATGTTGGCCCAATACACGCCTCGAATGTACTCACGCCAACCAAGTATTTGGCGTACGAAACCTTCGACCTGAGCGATATCGATGCTTGGTTTATCTTGAGCCTTTGACGCTTCAAAAGCCGAGAGTGCCGCATCAATGACTTCGCGAGGGCTAAGCAACTTGCTGTTCAAAGAAAAAGAGAGACGACAATGATACAAGCTCCACTTTGAATCGTGTTCTGTAGTCATTGCATCTTGAAATTGACCAAACAGTGGCAAGCAAACTTGGCAAAAATGAGCGAGTAGAGACAAGCTTTGAGCTCGGTTTACTGGCCATAAGAGTTGCTCACCAACTTCGCCAATGGTTTGTACATGATGACGCTCGATGCGCTTCAAAAGGTCCGAGATATCGTTAGAGAACATCAAAGGCTGCGGTAAGTTGGCGATGTCTTGCTTCTTAAGCTTTTTACGATTGTTGGCATCGTAGTTCCACTTACCACCAACCGGTTTGTCATCCTCCAACAAAATGTCGAAACGTTTTCTCATCCGACGATAGAAGTGTTCCATCATAATGTGTTTGTCTTTCGGAAACTGCGTTTCAATTTCCTCAAACGGAAATAAGAAGTGCTCAGTATCACAACATCCTTTGGTAACATTGGTTAGTTTGAGTTTTGCCATTTGCTGAAGTAAGCGATATTCATCCGGTCTTTGGTATTCAAATTTTTCGGCGTCGAACTCGCTTACATAATGTTGAAGCAGGGCATCCAGGTTTTCGAATTGCGCTGTGTCATCCAATGTTAAATGCAGTACCTGATGACCTTGTTGAGTGAGTTCGTTGGCGAAATAGGACATGGCAGAGAAAAATGCAGCGACTTTCTGAATGTGAGACGCGACATAATCCGTTTCTTGTTTGAGCTCAGCGATCATATAAATCACACTGTCGTCGACTTGCTGAAACCAAGAGTGTTCAATGTTGAGTTGATCACCAAAAATAAGGCGTACAGTTTTGAATTTCATAGCTTGTCCTGCTTAGAGGCGGAGGTTGTATGCTGGCCCGTCTCTTTCCATTGATTAATAAAGACGTGGTCTGGATCGTACATCTCTGTCTGTTTTGCTAGATCAAAGTGGCGTGATTTAGGCTGTGATTGGTTTATACTTTGATCCTTGTGGATTGATTGGTTGTTATGGATTGATTGGTTGTTATGGATTGATTGGTTGTTATGGCTTGATTGAGTGTTGTGGACTGGTTGATTAAGATCCCCAGCGATATACGCCCAATTTCCCCAGTTCGATGCCACGTCATAGTCAACGAGTTGGCTTTCGAAATAAGCGGCGCCGTTTCGCCAATCCACTCCTAATTCATAAATCAAACAACTTGCGGCCAATTGTCGGCCACGATTAGACACGTACCCCGTAGTATTAAGTTGGCGCATGCAGGCGTCGACAATCGGATAGCCCGTATTGCCGCATTTCCAATTAGCGAAGTTTTGTTGAGTCGTGTTGGTTGCCAGGACCGAATCGATGCTTGGGTTGTCTGTGCCGTTTTGAAACAGGGATGACCCTAAAGATAAGCACTTCCAATAAAAATACTCACGCCAAAGTAGCTCAAAGAAAATCCAATAGGTTGAATCGTTTGAGCCATGTTTCGCTTCAAATTGGACAAGGTTGCGGTAGATCGTCTTTGGTGAGACACAGCCGAGCGCTAACCATGGTGAGAACTTGGTTGAATTTTCTTTGCCATCGAACGCGTTTCTGGTCTGTTTATATTGGTGAGCATAGGGATGTGAAAAATAGTCGTGCAAATGCGCTAGGCCGGCTTGCTCTCCGCCAAAGAAGCTGCTGTTGTGTAAACCGTTTACGTTTGTGTTGCTGATGTTTAGGCAGTGTTCATCGAACTTTGAATTAGAGGCCTGTTTCGAGTGACAGTGTGACAAAGCTTTAGGCATTGGTGGTAGTGTGGTGATGCTTAGGCTTTGTGTATCAATAGGTAAGTGCTCGACTAATTTTCTAAACTTGGTGAACGAGCGAGGTAACTTAGATAACTCAAAGGGAAGCTGCTCCAGCTCTAACAGAGTTGAATGATGCTGCTGCATTAAAATTAATTTTGGAAAGTTAAACTGTATCGATTGCACAAGATGTCGCTCGTCAAAGCCACAATGATGACTCACAAACAAGTGTGTGGCTTGCTGTGATTTGATAATTTCACTCAGTGCGAAGTCTCTACTCATTTCCTCATCAGTTAATGTTGAAGATCGCAGAACGATGAGCTCTTGCCCTAGGTTAGCTAGGCGGCTTTCTAAATCAGTAATAGACTGAGAAATGAATTTTGCTCGCTCTGCCCCATATTGTTGCTCTTTCGCAAACTTGCGAGAGAATACGGACAAATTCGGCTCGATCACTACACATATCAGTTCATCAACGAGCCGAGACGCTTTACCAAGCAACTCGTTATCGTCGGCTCTTAAATCGTTGGTGAAAAGATAGAGGCCAATCTTCTTCATTGTTTACACTCTGTTTTGTTAATTATTAGACGCTTACGAGTTGATCGGGCGCTAAGATCACAAATGAATGCTGGACGTCGATGATAGTAGTGGGCGATTTAAAGTGGACACGAGAACGAGGTTAAAGAGTACATAACCGAAAGAAGATAGAAGCGAAAGAGCGCACAAGCCAACCAATAACACGGAGAGAGGTTGGCTAATCGTGTTTGGCTTCAACGTCCTTTCTCTTAGGCATCGTATATTTTAAAATCAGCCTACTCCATTGGGACGACTAAGATATCGACTGGAGAGGTGTCGATAATTTGTTTCGAATGGGAGATGATCTTATGCCAAAAATCATGGTGGTGACCACATAGCAACAGGTCGACTTTGTTTGCCTCGATGGTATTTTTGAGCTTGTTGTTCAAATCACCAGTACCCACAAAGATATGGTTGATTGGATGTTTGGCGTAAGTCTCGAACTCTTTCAATTTTGCTAAGGTATCTTCATTGAAAGGTAGATCACTGCTATTTCCCTGAATATCAACGAGTTCTGGATAAATTTCTCCGTGTGTACCATCGATATAAACAAACGAAATACTAGCCTCTAGTTTGTTCGCAAAGAAGGTCGCTCTATCAATGAGAATTTTAGTGTCTTCAGACAGTTCAAGTGCGACCAGAATATGTCGGTATTCCATAATTAAAGCCTCTTATTGTGATTTCTTTTACAAGCATAGTTTTTGTTGGCGTAAATTATATCGAAGAGGTCCCATATTGCGCAAAAACGTCATTCAAAGATCTTCTAAGCATTGTGATATTTATATCGCTTTGATTGATAAGAAATTTACAAAAGGTTGTTATAGTGAAGCGCGCTCGATGTTCTACGCGATTCAACAAACTAATGCGCTAATAACTAAGAGGCACTAATGACAGCATTACTTACCATTCCTACTCGAACATTAGGCTTTGATTATGACATTGAAATCAGTGACTGGTCTCAAAAGCTGGCCGGCTTTCATGTGTTTGAAGGTGGTAGGCGGCCACTTGATGGTGGCATTGGTTTAAGCTTAAATCTTGTCGAGCAATTTGATGTTGACGGTCGTTGGTTAAACTCATTGCCGGTTCGCTATCGTGAGATCACAGACGATTTCCCAGAGTACCAATATCAAATGCTGTGGTTGGCTGCGAATACCTATGAGGCTGGGCAATTATTGGAGTTGCGTCCGGTCATCTTGGCGTTGATTTGCATGAAATACAGCGTTGATAACCAAAAGGCGTTGGCGCTTAGCCGTTTAGGGCAAAAGAAGATCCTTGAGAAATTGGGCTTAGATAGCAGTAAGGCCACCCTCAAATTCATCGATAAATTAGAGCTTCACTACAATGTGGGTGATGAGCTTGACCATATAATGCGTATTCTTGAACCTCTGCAAAGACGCGTATTGAAGTTTAAGCATTATTCCAAAGTAGGCTACACAGCGTTGCGTTTGGATCAGGTTCATCCGTTTTTAACTGGCAGCCGATTAGGTATTGCTATGGTTAAAGAAGGCAGACTTAATGCACCATCGAAAATGGCGATGTTCCAAGATGCGATATTGCTAGGGCAAGATTTGGAGATAGGAGATCCGCTTCGTGCCATTACCAGTCAGAACTCTTTTGCGATGTTTGAACAACTTCACGACCGTTGGACGGAACAGCGTCAATTACGTCGCTTAGAAGGTAACCGACCAATGGATAAAGACATTCCTTATCCCGTTCCTTTGCTAGGGAACGACAATATTCATCCCCTCACTGATTATTACGATTTGGAACGCGAAGGCATTGAGCAGAAGCACTGTATTGGTGTCTATCACAACCGAATCATGAGCGATCGTTATGTGGTATTCCGCATGCTTAAACCCCAAAGACTAACTATAGGTTTGCGCCGTGTTCCGAGCAAAGCATTTCCGTTTGAAATTGACCAAATCTGCGGAAAAAGAAATGTACAACCATCGAAATCCGCACGGCAAGTGATTCACGACTGGTTAGAAGAAAGTAAACACAAGTACATGAAGTAAAGGGACCGCTTATATGTATCAACAAGGCGATCTATGCCCACATTGTGGTTTGATTATTGTGATGCCTACGGATCTACAAGGCGAATGCCTAGGGTGTGGGGAAGAGATAAATCAAGACCCAGCAGACGAATACGACGAAGAAGAGTAGCTTTACCTACACTTAGATTAAACAAGGCTAGGATGGCCAAATTACTCCCTTTCAAAGGACGGAAAAAATGCAGAAAGTAATATTTAGAAATTGTGATGAAAGCTCACCTTATTGGAGTGTGTTAGAAGGCTTATTTCAAAGTGAATGGTCTGATTTTAATTTTAAAGACACCTATAAAGAAAACATACAACTCCCTCCTGTTATAACAGCACTTCGCGATAATGTGGTCATTGGTGGCTTGGCGTACTCCCACTTTCAGGAACCTCATCAAGTGAATGATGTGGTTTGGATTAATGCGGTTTATGTTGATGAGAAATGGCGTGGTCAAGGTATTGCCAGTGAATTGATTAAGCGAGCACTCGCACAAATGCCAGACTATTATCAATCTCAACCCGAGACTGACTCAACTTCTAAGTTGTACGCCTACACTAATACTGCACCGTTATATCTTTCACTCGACTGGTCAATTGTTGATATAGAATCCGACCCCGCGCACCATGTAGTAAGCGTCTTATTTTAGAATCTTTATAGCACAGCAGCTACTTGTCATGTGAGTAGTAGCAAAAGGTTAAAAAGGCTTTGTGCGATTCTAAGTACCAGTATTCGCAGCTTATTTCCTTCAATGCGCTATTTCTCAGATTAACGCTTTCACTTATCCCAAACTCCATTGCATTTTGGGTTATTTGCTTCAATTTCGCATCTTTAAAATTCAAATCTCGCGTAGAGAACTTAACGAGTGCTTTGTATATCGACTCTTTAGCTGAAAAGAGCAGTGTGATGGCTTGCTCTTTGGTTAACCCTGCACTCATTGCTAAATCGACTTCTTGTCCCTCTACAATCATGCTTCCAATTTCGTTGCAAACATCACTCGAAATGATCTTTTGCACATCGATACCAAGATTCTCTCGATCTGAATGATAGGAGGGGGTAACTGCAACGCATGCCAAGCTTTCGCAGTGCGAAATGGATCCAATAGTGCCAACAGGGAATTGAGGGCTACGGTCGATGTTCGGCTCAAGAGTGCAATGTTCGAAGCCTAATTCCTCTAGCTTGCTCGCCACTAAATAGCGACCAACAAAATACTCAGCTTTTCTCTTGTTAATGGAGCGGATGATAGCTTCAGGGCAATAAATATTGGTTTGTTCAAACATACTGTCGCAAAAGCGCGTGTAGTCGAACTGTGTTAGCTGGATGTCGACACCGTCGCTTCGCGCCGTTGTATTGTTCACCCCTGTGTTGGCGTATCCAAAAGGCCATAGCGCTGTTTCAGTATCAAGGGCTAGTTCATTGCTCATAAAGCCAAAATTTCCAGGAAGCGGACGAAAGGGGTTGTTCATCATTGAGTTTACCATTTTGCAACACGGTGAATAATTGACTCTAAGCTTTATATTCTAAAGCTAAGCTTCTAACCCTTTAAATTATAGGGGAAAAGCTAGTATGGTATATAGTTTAATCTAAATGAAAATCGTTTGCATTTGAATTTTTGCAAGTGTATAAAAGCGTGTCTGTTAATGATTTTATGAATATGTTCATATTTCATTAATTTTTTAGTGAATGGTGTGTTTTAAGGTTGAAGATATGCTCGAAGCAAAAGGGCTCGGTTTTAGCGTCGGGGATAAACAGCTACTCAAGGCGTTCAATGTATCGTTTGAGCAAGGAAAAATTTACGCTTTGGTTGGGCACAATGGTTCGGGGAAATCGACGTTATTGAAGTTGTTGGCAAAGCAACAGAACGCCACATCTGGCGACATCATTCTAAAAGACAAATCGATCGCTAAGTGGTCGGATAAAGATTTCGCCAAGCAGATCGCATACTTACCACAACATTTACCAGCCACTGACAGCTTGTCTGGACAAGACTTAGTCAGCTTTGGTCGTTATCCATGGCATGGCTTATTAGGGCGCCTTTCGAGTAAAGACAAACAGTACGTTCAAGAGGCGATGCAACTAACTGATACGGCTAAGTACGCCGATCGTTTGGTTGACACTTTATCTGGTGGTGAACGCCAGCGTGTTTGGCTAGCTATGTTGTTAGCACAGCGAACCAAGTATCTATTACTTGATGAGCCATTGTCTGCACTCGATATCGGCCACCAGATTGAGATGCTGACCTTGATTAAACGCCTGAGTAGCACTTTGAATATTGGCGTGATCATCGTAATACACGACATCAACATGGCAGCACGTTTCTGCAACCATATCATTGCCTTACATAGTGGGGAGTTACTGATTGAAGGTGAGGTTGACGAGGTATTTAGAGAGCCGGTATTACAAGATATCTACGGCGTTCCGATGCACATTACCCAGCATGCAGCAGGCTACCCTGTCGCGATGCCAGGTGATTTGGAGCCAGCATGATGTGTCCGTTTAGCTCTCGTACATTCAACAATCACTGCTTATTAAGTTACGTCGGTCTGCGGAGATCAAGCCGCATTAAGACGGTGACACTTTTATCTATCTTGATGACGTTATCTCCCTTTTCAATGGCCGAGCAAGAATCGCTTAATGCCAATAATCACCATGCACCGCGGATGGTTTCGATTGATTGGACCCATACTGAAACGCTATTAGCGCTTGGTGTTACGCCTGTTGCTGTCGCGCAAATTCCAGACTATAACTCTTGGGTTAAATCGCCAGAAATCCCTCATGCTGTTGCTGATGTTGGGCTAAGAACCCAACCAAATCTTGAGCGTATTCATGAGCTCAAGCCAGACAAAATATTACTCTCTCCGATGTTTTCAACATTGGAGCCCCAACTAAGCAAAATCGCACCTGTTACCACTATTGGTTTGTACCGAAGTGGAGATGTGGATTGGTCAGCGCTAGAGCGAGTGACTCGTCTATTGGCCCAGGTCACTGAGGTCAGTCAACAAGCTGAGATCCTAATCGAAAAAGCCAATCGCGAAATGGACCGCTTGGCTTCCTCATTGCCACAAGACGTACCTGCGTTATTAATGGTTCAGTTCATGGATACCAACCACGTTCGCGTTTTTGGTGACAACAGTTTGTATAAAGCGTCGATAAATAAGATTGGCCTTCAAGCGGCTTGGAAAGGGCAGACTAATGGGTGGGGCTATAGCTTAGTTGGTGTCGATCAACTGATTGGTGTTGAAGGGCAGATTGTAATTATTTCTCCTATGCCAGCGGGCACAAAAGCGCACCTTAAAAAGAATCAGTTTTGGCAATATATAGTGAAAGAGTCGGGTTATCCGGCACTGCAGATTCCTGCGGTATGGAGCTTTGGGTCTATCCCTTCAGCCACTCGCTTTGCAAGGTTCATTGTTTCTGAGCTGAATGACGGGAAGGTGTTATGAGAGTTCTCTCGTTCGGAGTCTTGACTCTGTTGATGGTTTCTACATTGATGCTCATTGGGTTGCATTTATCCGTACCTCAGTTCGGGTTAGATCGAATATCGAGCCTGTGGGTGGCCGATTTTGCTTCACCTGAGTCGGTTAAGCTGCATTTGGCTTGGTGGCCTAGGTTATTTACCACTTTATTGTCAGGAGCAGCTCTGGCAGTTGCTGGTGTGTTGATGCAACAAGTGCTCAGAAACCCATTAGCTTCGCCATCGACCTTAGGTGTTGCAAGCGGTTCAAGCTTTGCGTTGATGCTCGCAACACTTTATGCCCCTTGGCTTTTAGAGTGGTCATACTCCTTCGTGGCACTTATCGGTGGCGTTGCGACCATTGGCTTGGTGTTTGCGCTATCGTGGCGACGTGCCTTGTCTCCAACTGTGGTGATTGTTTCTGGTTTAGTTGTAAATCTCTATTTTGGCGCAGTAAGCACAGTCCTTCTGATGATCAACCAGGACAAACTCAATGGTTTGATGATCTGGGGCGCAGGTTCCTTGGTCCAAACTGGGTGGGAGGATGTTCAATATCTTGCACCGCGTTTGGTTATCGCAACACTTATAGCGTTTCTGTTCGTAAAGCCTTTAAGTTTGCTCCAGTTATCAGAGCAGGGTGCTAAAAGCTTAGGTGTGTCACTGGCGAAGTTGAGAGTCGTCTGCTTAGGGCTGGCAGTATTGCTGACTGCTTGGGTTGTGAGCGCAGTTGGTGTGATTGGTTTTGTTGGCTTGGCGGCTCCGGCTTTGACACGTTTAATGGGCATTCACCGCTTAGTACCTAAGTTGCTGGTGTCGATGATGTTAGGCGGTTTGCTATTGAGCCTAACCGATCTCCTGATTCAACAACTGCCAGGCATTATGTCGATGTTTATTCCGACAGGGGCAGCGACAGCGGCTTTGGGCGCGCCGCTTCTGTTGTGGTTACTGCCGAAACTGTCGATGAAAAGCCAGTCACAAACACAAACAGTATTGACGCGTCATAATGAAATTGCTTCTCGCCTGAATAAAAGCTCTGTGTTGTTGGCGACAGTGTTGATTGTTCTTTCGCTCATCGTGTTCAGTCTGTTTTCAGTCCAGAGTGAAGGTTGGCGTTGGTTGTTTCAAACGCGCGATTGGGCATTGCTTGAGTGGCGTTTACCTCGATTAATGGCGGGTGCACTAGCTGGAGGAATGTTAGCGGTCGCAGGAACTATTGTTCAGCGTTTGAGTGGCAACCCAATGGCGAGCCCAGAAGTGATTGGTATAAGCTCTGGTACAGCTCTTGGTTTGATCATTGCCATTTTTTCCGGTCTAGGAAGTAGCGTTGTTGGTCTTTACACCGGTGGTTTTATTGGTGCGGCCTGTACGTTAGGCATCATAGTTGTACTCAATCAAAAGTCGGGCTTTCAACCTGAAAGAGTGTTGCTTACCGGCGTCGCGATAACGGCTCTGATGAATGCAGTACAAAGCTTCGTGTTGGCAGGGGGCGATCCGAGAAGCTATCAAGTGTTGGCGTGGTTAGCTGGCTCTACTTATTACGTGACTGAAGTAACGTTAATGCCATTGCTTTTGTCTTCGGTTGTATTTATTTCGCTCGGTTTTGTGTGCGCTCGTTGGTTAGATGTTTTACCACTAGGGCAGGCTAGTGCGCAGTCACTTGGCGTGAACGTGTCTCGATCTCGAATCCTATTGTTGGTGCTGGTGGCATGTTTAACCGTGAGTGCGACATTGGTGGTTGGCCCGTTGAGCTTCGTTGGTTTAATGGCACCGCACATGGCGAGATTGTTTGGTTATAGCCGTGCTAAAGAGCACCTCATTTGTTCATCGTTGATCGGTATGGCACTGATGTTGTTTTCTGATTGGCTCGGTAGACAATGGCTTTATCCGCAAGAAATCCCAGTAGGGCTGGTGGCTTCTATCATCGGTGGCATGTACCTGATGTGGGGCTTAAGAAGGCTTTAGCAGCGCCATTAGAGCCGTGTCGCAATAGGCTCTATGGTTCAGTGTTTGCATGATTCAACGTAAACGAGGTTATCTTTCAATGTTGTTGATAATGATAATCACAATAATAATTAATTAACTGGTGTGTATGAAATGGGATTGATCCTACTGCTAGCGGAAAAACAGAAAAAATCACTGTGTCTGGTGATCTTGTTGAGTATCGCGAGTGCATTTCTGAGCGTGGGCGTTATCGCGTTTATCCAACACAAACTACTGGAAAACAGTGGTGTGCTTTCTGATACCTTGATTCAGTTTTCGTTGTTGCTGATTGGCCTTTTAGTTACGGCGACCGTCGCACAAGTGGCACTCCATAAGCTTGGACACCAATTCGTGTACAACAAGCGGTGTGAGTTGGTTTCTCAACTGTTAAATACCGATATTGAGCAAGTGGAGAAGGTAGGGAGTGCCGGCGTCCTAGCTTCGCTTAACACCGATATTCGAAATATCACGATCGCATTTGTCCATTTGCCTGAATTGATTTATGGCTTGGTGCTTACCTTTGTTGCTCTAGCTTATTTAGCTTTCTTATCTATGCCCTTGTTTGGTATCAGCGTTTTAATGCTCTCTTTAACCGGTGTCATAGGTTACATGCTCGTTACGCGTATCACCAAACACGTTAAACAGGTCCGTGAGTACGACGATAACTTGTATCACGACTATCAGTCTTTGATTGATGGTCGAAAAGAGCTGTCGTTGAACCCGTTCAGAGCCAAACGTTATTTCGACGAAACCTTTTCGATTAATGCTGAAGGCTATCGAAAGGAAGTGACGCAGGCCGATATCTTAAATGGTTTTGCGGCAAACATGGCGAACACGGTAGTGCTAGCTTTGATTGGCTTAAATTTTTACCTCGCAATTGGGCTAGGTTGGGCGACAGTCGAAGTCGCGTCGACCTTCGCTTTAGTCGTGCTGTTTATGAGAACTCCATTAATGTCGGCGGTCGGTTCAATTCCAACGCTAATCACCGCAAATATTTCAATGCGAAAGCTGTCGTCTTTGGATTTGAGTCCTAATCGAACGCTCAATCCTAAATCTGCACAAACGAAAGTCTTTAAGTCGTTGTCGTTGGTCGAAGCGAGCTATCGATACCGTTCAGATTCAGATGGTGACTCATTCGGAGTCGGTCCAATTAACTTCAAAATCGAACGTGGCGAACACATCTTCGTTATTGGTGGCAATGGTAGTGGTAAATCAACTTTTGCTCGCTTGCTGACCGGTCTTTACCGACCCCATGCCGGGCAAGTGTATGTTGATGGCAATGAGGTAACACAGCAGCATTGGCAGGATTACAGACAGCAATTCTCTGCTGTGTTCAGTGATTTTCATCTGTTTCATCAAATTGTCGATGGAGAAGGTCAAGACATTGATAGCAAGGACATAGACGAGTGGATGGTTAGGTTAGAAATGGCTCATAAAGTCGACCACAAGCAGGGCACCTTGAGTGATGTTCGTTACTCACAAGGGCAACGAAAGCGCCTAGCACTCATGATGTCTGTTCTAGAGAAACGCGGCTGTATTTTGCTTGATGAGTGGGCCGCTGATCAGGACCCACGTTTTAGAAAGCTCTTTTATCGCCAGTTGCTGCCTCTATTAAAAGAACGTGGCGTAACGGTTATCGCCATTACTCATGATGATGCTTATTTTGATGCCGCAGACCGTATTTTCAAAATGGATAGCGGCATTCTTATTGAGTTGAGTAAAGGGAATTTGGCTCAAGCACACCAAGCACTAGAAAGTGTTGTGGCTTGAGTATTTAAGAACCGGTTTAGGTTCAGAAAACACAATAAATAAAGTTAGTTGAGGAAAACATGAGTATTGATAGCCCAAATACAGAATTCACCGTTGTTATTAACGCGCAAGAACAATACAGCATTTGGCCGACGTACCACTTAGTACCAAATGGTTGGACTGAAGTAGGCGTAAAGGGCAATAAAGAACACTGCCTTGAACATATCCGCGAAGTCTGGACCGATATGCGTCCGAAAAGTCTGCGTGACGCGATAGATGCTCTAGAAAACTAAACCCGTTTAACCTTTAGTCAGTACCTGTACTTTTCGCCTGTAGCGAGCGAATTGTGGATTTCTGCAACCAAATTTCATGTTTAGGTAATAAAATGTCAGTGGATGATGAACAAATTTTGGACTCCGTAAGCCCTTGGAGCCCGCTCTCATACTCTCAACAACGTTTGTGGTTATTTCAACAATTGCAACCAATGAGTTTGGCTTACAACCTGGGGGGCTTACTTTGGTTTGAAGGTGAAGAGGTTACCCTCGATAAGCTTCAGCACTCACTTAACGAAATGGTATCGGCGTTTCCTTCATTACGCAGCCAGTTTGCAGAAGTCGAAGGTAAGGCCGTTCAGCGTGTCCTGCCGCTTCGTCGTATTGAATTTGATACAGTCGATCTGCGCAATGACACCAACTCGATTAATATCATCAATCAAGATGCTCGTAGACGTTGGCAGCAGCCTTTCAATTTAATGGAAGGTCAGTTAGCACGATGCTGTATTTATCAAGTCACTGAACATCGTTTTGGCGTGCTACTTTCGACTCACCATATTGTGACTGATGCTTGGTCATTCCAGCTCACGATTAAGATGCTAGTTAACTCGGTGGCAGGCAAAGCGTATCAAACTAGAGAGGCTCAAAGTTACGTCGATTATGCCACAGAGCAAGTCAGTGAAGAAAAGTCAGAACGCTATTCAAAACAAAAGTCATTCTGGCAACAGCTTCAGTTCCTTAATGAAGAATCCGTTTCGATATCAAACCTAAACGCGCAATCGCAAGATACCTATGGGGCTAGACATGAGCTTGTTGAATTGCCAAGTGACATAGACGAATCAATAAAGCAGTTAGGTAAAGAATTAGGTGTAACCAAGTTTGAGATCTTTGCGTCTGCGATGATGCTCACGTTGCGCCAGTACTCGTCTAATGTGCATCCATCGATTTGTGTCCCTGCGTTAAACCGTAATGCAAAAAACCGTAGAACTGTCGGGTTTTATGTGAATAGTACGGTGATGGGTTATCGAATTGATGCAGAAATGACGCTGTCTCAGTTAGTCAGCCAAACACGTGACTCAATGAAAGCATCTCTCGCGTTTGAAAGTACACCGTTAGAAGCGCTCGTCGGCGATTTACCGTTACCCACAACGGCTCTGAATTTTAGAAACCACGGTGACAAACTATCAATTAACACCAATGGAGTGTCTGCACAATTTGAAGAGTTTCCAGTATTGGAAACCCCGTTTGAGTTAGTGTTGGATGTGATCAACAAGAGCAGTGCGCCACTTAGGTTTGTTTACGGGAAAGAGAAGTTCACTCGCCCTTTTATTACTAAATTTATCGAGAGCTTTAAGGTGAATCTTGAGGCTATCGTGCAGTCACCATATACAGCTGTGGCGTCAGTGAATGCGATTTCTAGCAAGGATATGCGTTTAATCGACCAGTATGGTTCGGGCGAGCATGAATGGCATTACCGACCGTTTACAGATTTGGTTACTGAACAGGCGAAGAGTAGTCCAGACAGCATCGCGTTGAAACACCAAGACGAATCGATGAGCTATTTAGAGTTGGAAACTCGCTCTAATCAGTTGGCTCACTCCATTTTGTCTAAGCGCGTAACGTCACAATCACCTATTGGTGTGATGATGGAACGTGGTGTCGATATGATCGTGTCGATGATTGCCGTGCTCAAATCAGGTTCGCCATTCTTACCACTAGACCCTGATTATCCAACAGAAAGATTGAGCTTCATGCTTGAAGATAGTGGGGCTGAACTGTTATTAACGCATCCTAAATCTCAAGACCGATGTTCTGACATTCTTGAATCTAGTGACGGTGTCACTCCGTTCTGTGTTGAGAGGGCAGCGCTTGCAGACTTTCCATCTGATAACTCTTTTACACAACCGTTGGCTGAAGAACTGGCCTACATAATCTATACCTCTGGTTCAACGGGAAAACCCAAAGGGGTCACCATTTCGCATGAAGGTTTGAGTATGCATGTTCAAACCATTGGCCAGCGATATGGAATGACGGCACAAGATATTGAATTACATTTCGCTTCAATCAGCTTTGATGGTGCCGTTGAGCGCTGGGCTGTTCCATTGGCATTCGGTTCACGCTTAGTTATTCGCGACCAAGAGTTGTGGACCGCAGAACAGACATGCGAAGCGTTACAGAAAGAAAAAATCACCATTGCTTGTTTTCCACCTAGCTACATTGGCCCATTGCTTGATTGGGTCGAACAAACCAAACCATCACTCTCTCTACGTTCTATCACCTTAGGCGGTGAAGCCTTTACTCGCGAGACTTTTGACCGTATTCAGGCAGTGTTGGCCCCCCCTAGAATCATTAATGGTTACGGGCCAACAGAAACGGTGATTACACCGATGATCTGGGAAGCGTATACCAATGACACTATGAATAGTGCTTATGCACCAATTGGAACTCGAGTTGGTGATAGGAAATTGTACGTATTGGATTCTGAGTTAAGTCCAGTACCTCTGGGTAGCAGCGGTGAGTTATATATAGGTTCTGAAGTCGGTTTAGCGCAAGGCTATTTGAGACAACCTAATCTAACCGCAGAGCGTTTTCTGCCTGATCCATTCTTAGCTAACGGCGAAAGAATGTACCGAACGGGTGACTTAGTTCGGTGGCGTGATGATGGCGTTATGGAGTATCTAGGTCGTGTCGATCAACAGGTTAAGATCCGTGGTTTCCGCGTTGAGCTAGGAGAAATTGAATCTCAGTTACAAACCCTGTCCGGCGCTGAATTCTGTTCTGTGGTCGCTCACGAATCGCAAACAGGTAAAAAACTTGTTGGTTATGTGCAGTTAAGGGACACATCATCACTCGATAATAAAAATATTCAAGAAACGCGTTGGCTAGATGAGTTAGCAAAGGCGCTTCCAGATTACATGGTACCTGTTTGCATTATTGTGCAAGATGAAATGCCACTGACGCCAGCCGGGAAAGTAGATAGAAAGCAGTTGCTTGCCCCTGACTGGTCAGAAAATCTGAGTAACCAAGGAACGCTTGAAACCAAACGTCAGCAAATACTTGCCACGGTATGGTGTGAATTGTTGAAGTTAGAGGGCGTTGGGGCTGATAGTCACTTTTTCGCTCTAGGTGGCGATTCGATTATGGCTCTTCAACTTGTAGGGAAGCTTCGCCAACAAGGTTTCATGCTATCGCCTAAACAAGTTTTCGATTTTCCAAAGCTTCAAGACATGGCGGAGCTCTTAGAAGAGAGTCAACGGGTTCTAGCCGATCAAAGTAAGCTACAAGGTCGTGTTGCATTGTTACCTATCCAGCAACGGTTTATTGAACAATTTGAGTTGAGTCGATGTAATCAATATATTCAGTTTACATGGCGTCACGCTCTTAATATTGAGCGTTTAAGTCATGCGTTAAACCAACTTGCTGATCATCATGATGCGCTTAGACTTAATTTCTCAAACTCGTTGAGCCATAACGCTTCGTTTGGAGTCACTGCTGAGTATCAAGAAGAGGCTCGGTTTGCGATTCACCCATTCGATGACGAAATAAACATCGAGCAGGTGCAATCAAGCATCGACCTTGAAAAGGCTATTACCGGCGCGGTTGGTATACGCAATTTGAAAGGCTCAACAGAAGGCAGTGAAGTTCTTATAGCGATTCATCACTTGGTGGTTGATGCGTTGTCATGGCCAATGATTATTGAAGACCTTAGTAAGCTTTATGAAGCGTTACCAGAAAACGATGAAGCTACCAATACGCTTTCACCAAAGACCCACAATCAAGGGAATTGGGTAAATAACTTAAATACTCTGCTAATAACCGAGCAACGACAAGCTTATTGGCTCGATCAAATGCAAGCACCTATCTATTCTACAGAGCGTGCTCTGCCGATCTCGACACAGTGGTTGACGCCACTGTCTAAAATAGAGTCGTTGACCAAAGCTGGGCAGAGCTTTGCCCGACTCACACAAGAACAAGTGGTCTTTATTGTCTGTGCGTTAACAGTCAGCACGCAGAACCAAGGTCAGGCGCTAACCATTCATCGTGAGTCTCATGGTCGTTTTACTGACAATATGGGCTTAGATCTAAGTCGTACCATCGGTTGGTACACCTCTCTTTATCCACAAGCTATACCAGAACTCGGAACGTTAATGGAGTGGGTCAAGTCTCTAAAAGATAGCTTCGATAGCGACCACGTAGGCGGTATCACTTTCCACGCGGGAGTGGCGCAAAACTTATGGCCAAATGTTGGCAATATGGATGTATTGTTCAACTACCTTGGCAATGCTACACAGCAAACAAATGGAAAAGTCGATATAACGGGCTCGGGGCTATGGCGAGATAAATCCAACGTTGCAGACGCTGCTGTTGTTATCAATGCTTCCGTTGTTAATGATCATTTGCAGTGGGATGTCGAGTTCGACAGTGGTTGCTTCAATGAAACTGAAATTGAGGTGTTACACGCGGCACTTAACAACTCTATTGAACGCTTACACGATCTGTTTATTGAAGTGGATCCTATCTTAACGAAAACCGATGCGCCTTTGGTGGAATTGACCCAATCTCAGTTGAATCAATTGTGTCAAGGGATAAAGCAACCAGAGTCGCTACCAAATACGATCCTACCATTATCTACCTTGCAGCAGGGGCTGTATTTCCACGCAAAACTCTCAGATAGTGACAGTACCTATGTAAACCAAATTACGTTGCCGTTAAATCACGTTGAACTGCCGAGAATGATTGAAGCTTGGCAAGGTGTAATGCAACGACATCAAATGTTGCGTTCGACATTGTTCTCGTTGGATGGCAACGCGTATTTAGCTGAATGGCAACAACTGGATCTGAGTTACGCTGTGTTAGATGTGCGTCTACGCAGCCAATTCGATATGGCTGAATATAAACAACAAATCATTGAACAAGGCTTCCAGCTTGAGCAGCGTTTAGAACGCTCGCAGGTCAACCCCTTATGGCGTGTTGACTTCGTGCAAACGGAAGATCATCAAATTCAATGCGTATTTACGATTCATCATATCTTAATGGATGGATGGAGCACTGGGGTGCTGCTCAGTGACCTGTTTGCTATTTATCAAAGACGCACGATTACACCGGTTAAAGGTCAGTTTTCAGATTACCTCGCTTGGGCGTGTCAACAAGATCACCAGCAGTCGAACGCATACTGGCAACGTTACTTGCAAAATATGGAATCTCCAACGCGTTTGGTGGAGTCTTTCGGCAGTTCGGATTCTCTGGAGTCTAAATATAATCGATTCAATGATGATTACTCACAAGAGACTGTCGGTGAATGGTTGCCAAAACTCAGCGCAGCGGGTGTGACGTTGAATACCTTGACGCAAGCGGCGTGGTTGCTGACATTACACCGATTCACGGGGCAACAGACACCTGTGTTTGGTAATACCGTAGCGGGGCGACCAACGGATCTAGCACACAGTGATTCTATGGTTGGTCTATTTATTAATACGCTGCCAATCGCACACCAAGTCGACCTTTCCAAATCAGTTTCGCAATGGCTGTTGGATATTCAAAACTCATCAAGTGAACAGCGTGAGTTCAGCTATTCATCTCTGTCTGATATCCAAGCGCAAACAGGTTGGACTGGCGATAACTTATTTGACACCTTGGTCGTATTTGAAAATTACCCACTGGACGAGGCGCTTCTTAAAAGTAATCGCGAAGGGGAACTGAGCATCGGGGAACCTGAAAGCTACGAGTTTACCCACTACCCACTGACGTTGGCGATTCTGCCGAGCGAATCACTTCGTATCGTTTTTGCCTACGATGAAAGCAAATTCTCTCAACAGCAAATTGAAACGCTGTGTGCGACAAATCGACATTACTTAAATAAGTTGGTTGAGCACCTATCGAAAGAGTTAGGTTCTATCCCTGTGTTAGCGAAAGGTCAGCTTAATGAATTGGCGAAGTTCGACCGTGTATCAGAACCTTGGACGTTTGAACCTTTTACCGATTTAGTTTCTAAGCAGATGTTATTGCGTCCTGATAATGTGGCATTGGTTTCTAATGTTGAGCATGAACTTGGTGTTCATAAAGCGTCGCTAACGTTTAAGCAGTTGGTTGAACAAAGTGATGCCGTCGCTGCTCGATTGATTAGCGAAGGTATAACACGTGACGATATCGTCGGCGTGTTATTTGAACGTGATTGCAACATGTTGGTTACGATGATGGGGGTAATGAAAGCAGGAGGGGCATTCTTACCTTTGGATCCGGCTTATCCGCAAGAGCGTCTTGAGTTCATGGTTAAAGATAGTCGAGCACGGATACTGGTGCACGATGCACTTAGCGGGGTCCTAGCAAATGAGATTTGTAATCAAGCCAAGGCTGTAAGCTTCAACGCGTTGGATCTCAACGCCAAGTTAATCGATAAGCCTGCGATTTTATCTGATCAGCTGGCGTATATGATTTACACATCTGGTTCTACAGGTAAGCCCAAAGGCGTGTGTGTATCACAGCAAGGTTTGAGCATGCATGTTCAGACTATTGGTCAACGTTACGGAATGACGCCTGACGACGTCGAGCTTCATTTTGCTTCGATCAGCTTTGATGGTGCGATAGAGCGCTGGACTGTGCCGTTGGCATTTGGTTCTCGCCTCGTGATTCGAGACCAATCGCTATGGAGTGCTCAACAAACGTGTGATGTATTGGCACGGGAGCGAGTGACCATCGCATGTTTCCCTCCGAGTTACGTGCTCCCATTGCTAGAGTGGATTGAAGGAACTCAACCAGAGTTATCGGTTCGTTCATGGACATTAGGAGGTGAAGCCTTTACTCGAGATACTTATTTCAAACTGCAACAAGTATTGAAACCGCAAAGAATAATCAATGGTTACGGCCCGACCGAAACCGTTGTAACGCCAATGATTTGGGAAGCGTATCTCGATACCGGCTTAGACAGTGCGTATGCCCCGATAGGTAAAACTGTCGGCTGTAGAACCTTGTATGTATTGGATAGCGCGCTGAATAGGTTACCAGCAGGCGTTGCGGGTGAACTCTATGTTGGCGAAGAGGTAGGGTTAGCGAGAGGTTACTTTGAGCGACCTGACCTAACTTCAGAGCGTTTCTTACCAGATCCATTCGCGAGTAACGGGGAGCGAATGTATCGAACTGGCGATGTTGTGAAATGGCGCTCAGATGGTGTGATGGAGTACCTCGGGCGTAGTGATGAACAAGTTAAGATTCGTGGCTTCCGTGTAGAGCTTGGTGAAATTGAATCTAGACTTCAGAAGTTAACTAACTCAGAACTGTGTGCGGTTGTCGCTTGTGATAGCCCGAGTGGCAAACAGCTTGTCGCGTATCTACAGAGTGATAGTTCACTATCAATGTCAGATATGCGAAGTGATCTAGCAAAAGATCTTCCAGAATACATGGTCCCAAGCCAATTCATAAAGTTAGATAAAATACCACTTACGCCTGCGAGTAAAGTTGATAAGAAACGTTTACCCGCTCCGGATTGGTTAGCAACTAATAAAAGTGACTACATCGAACCAGTTGGCAAGATAGAGCAAGCGTTAGCTAAGCAATGGTGTGCGCTGTTTGAAAAAGACCAAATAGGCAGAGAGGACGATTTCTTTGCTTTAGGTGGTCAATCACTATTAGCGACTCAGTTAGTTGGCAGATTAAAGCAGCAAGACAGCATCAGGTTATCGCTACAAGCGGTGTTCGATACGCCTGTACTCAAAGATCTTGCGTCTCAATGTATCTCTGAACTTTCTTCGTCGTCGGCTCATGGAACGCAAGACCTCGCTGTTTTCGCTCGAGCTCCTCGATTACCGAATATGCCTACGTCAGCGGTACAGCAGCGGCTATGGTTTGTTCAACAACTACTACCAACCAGTGCTGCTTATCACATGCCACTGGGCTTGAAGTTTACTGGGCGTGTTAACGTTGCGGTACTTAAACAAGCTATTAATACCTTGGTTTCTCGCCACGAAATATTGAGAACCAATTTTGCGCAGGTCGACGGAGAATTGATGCAACAGGTGCGTCCTGAGCGTTACATTGAACTTGGCATCCATGAAGCTGCTGTTAATGATCAAGATCGCTTGTCTCATTACAAAGATTTAATAGCCAAACCGTTCAACTTCGCTGATGGGGCGCTTATTCGATTTGATTGGATGCCGCAAACTTCTGACCTCGATGAGTTTTGTAAGCTAGGCGAGCAAGACGAGAAGGCTGAATTGCTTATTGTAGTGCACCATATTATCTCTGATGGTATCTCTATGCAGTTGCTCCTAAAGGAGTTGTCGGGCTGTTATCAATCGCTAGTTGATCCAACTTATAAAGGAAGCGAAACGCCAAGCGAGCTCCAATATATCGATTACGCACAGTGGCAAAAACAGTGGCTTGAATCAGAAGATGCAAGTAGGCAAAAAGGCTGGTGGTTAGATGCGTTGAAATACGATATTGAACCATTAGTGCTACACAGCGATGTACCAAGAGAGCAAACCGAAACGAGCGGCAACCGTCTTCATTTTGAACTGTCTTGCGAGCAGATTGCGAGTATCAGCCAACTGGCAAAATCGCACAGCACTACGCCATTCAATGTGATGCTGACATTGTGGCATTTGTTGATGCACAAGTATTCTGGCCAAGAGCAAATACGCGTCGGTGTGCCAGTCGCAGGGCGGACTCAAGCAGAAACACAAGTGATGCAGGGTTGTTTTATCAATAGCTTGGTGATCCCCGCACAATTTAGCGAATCACAAACGTTTTCTGATTTGCTAATGCAAGTGAAGTCCTTCAGCGAAAAAGCATTGGAAAGACAAGACTTCCCATTTGAAATGTTGGTCGAGTCATTGGGTATCAAAGGTAATTTACAGTATCACCCCGTGTTCCAAACCAGTTTCAACTTCCAACGTTTTGATGAGAACGCGATTTTCGATTGGAATGATATTGATGTCGAGCCCTTTGACCCCGGCGTAGTGAATGCTCAGCTCGAAATTGGGTTAGATATTCAGCAAATGTCGGAACATAAATGGCTTGGATTCATAAGCTATGCCTCACCTATATTTACCACAGACTTTGCTCAGGCACTTCTTGATCATTGGCAACTTCTTCTCGAGAAGGTTTCGCGAGATAATCGTTGCTCAATCAACCAGCTTCACTTAACAGACAACACCGCGAAGCAACAATGCATTGCGTTTAACAACACTGAACTTGAGTGGGGCAGTTTAGTGACGCCGTCACAAAGAATTCAACAACAAGCTCAGACTGCACCTGACTCGATAGCGCTATCAATGCAAGATCAGGCCCTGACTTATCAAGAGTTTGACCTGCGTGTAAATCAAATGGCGAATTGGCTACGTGGAAAAGGAGTGAACTCTGAAACACGTGTCGGTTTAGGTCTTGAACGTTCATTCGATTTAGTGATTGGATTGCATGCTATCACTCGTGCTGGTGGCGCATACGTGCCATTAGATCCGAGTTATCCAGAGGATCGACTGCAGTATATTTTGCGATCAGCTAATATCGACTTGTTATTGACTGACTCCAATTCAATGCACTTGTGGCCAGAGACTGAGGGTTGTGAGTATATTGATTTGACTAAGCTTGATGTGTCCAACCAACCATTCCAAGCACCTCACGTCGATTGGCAGCCTGATCAGGCGTTGTATGTGATATTTACTTCTGGATCTACAGGTTTGCCGAAAGGCGTGGTGAATACTCAAGTTGCGTTGCAAAACCGTTTGAATTGGATGCAACAAGAATATGCGCTGAACGAGTCCGATTGTGTACTCCAGAAAACGCCTTTTAGTTTTGATGTCTCGGTATGGGAGTTCTTCTGGCCATTAATGACAGGAGCTCGCCTTGCTATTGCTCCTCCTGAAGCACACCGCCAGCCTCGTCTACTTTCTGAGGTTCTCCAAAAAGAGAAAGTGACAACCATTCACTTTGTTCCTTCGATGCTGAATGCCTTTTCAATAGAAACGACGATATCTGAATGTACTTCGCTAAGACGCATTATCTGTAGTGGTGAGGCGCTTCCTGCGGATCTTGTAGAACAAGTACTGAGTCATGCGCCTGTTGAGCTACATAACCTTTACGGGCCAACAGAGGCTGCGATCGACGTAACGTACTGGCCTTGTGAATTACCTGTATCGAAGCGAATCCCTATCGGCTATGCAATCAGCAATACGCAACTACATGTTCTGGATGATAACTGGAACCCAGTGCCTGTTGGTGTGCCTGGCGAGTTGTATTTAGCTGGTGTCGGTTTAGCGCGTGAGTATTTGTCACGACCTGACCTGACTGCAGACCGTTTCGTGCCTAACCCGTTCGGAGGTCCGGGCTCTCGCATGTATCGGACGGGCGACCAAGTCGTTCAATATGCAGACGGACGTTTAGAGTATCTCGGTCGCTTGGATAACCAAGTGAAAATCCGTGGCTTGAGGATTGAACTAGAAGAAATTGAGAATGTGATTAACCAGCTCGATTGGGTTGAAGAGTCGGCGGTTGTTGCGTTTAAACATCAAATGGGTGACCAACTCATTGGTTATGTCGTCGACCCTATGTGGAATGAGCTCAAGCAAGACAACGAACTCAAGTTAGAAATAGTAAAACAACATCTGTCGGAACAACTGCCCGATTATATGGTGCCAACTATATTGCTAGGTTTGAGTGAAATGCCGCTTTCTCCAAACGGTAAACGAGACAGAAAGGCACTGCCTGCGCCTGAGTGGCAATCAATTGAGTATCGCGCTCCGGAAACGGAGTTGGAACGTTGGTTCGCTGCAAATTGGGCCGAAGTTTTAGAAATATCCCAAGTAGGCTTGGACGACAACTTCTTTGCCTTAGGTGGCCACTCTTTATTGGCGACTCGCGTAGTCGCAAAAGCGCACCAAGAGTTGGGGCTAGAAGTGGCTCTAAAAGATTTTTTCGAAGCCAAGAGCCTACAAGCTTTATCAGACAGCTTACAAGCTCAATATCAAACACAAAACCAACATGAACAAGACGAATTCGATGCCATGGCAGCATTGATGGACGAATTGGAGCTGCTATGAGTGATTTAAACGAGTTAAACCAACCAACATCTGCAGTCCAAGCAGAGGCGACTGCGAAATCGAATGTTGTTAGCAAGAAGAACGATACCGAGAAACAAAGTGCGAACAGTGCAGGAAAAATTGATAAGCATGCGTTAGCAAAACGGTTTCTTCAATTAGGTAAGCCGGAGCAGGTCAAGTTCATCGAGCTACTGAGTAATAAAGGATTAGATTTTGAAAAGCTACCGATTGTGTCCGTCGGTGCTGAACAGAAAGTGGGGCTCTCTCCAGCGCAGCAGCGACTGTGGGATATTTATTGTTTAGATAAAGGAAACAGTGCCTACCATATGTCAGGTACGTTCGATGTTAAAGGCAAGTTAGACACAACACAGCTAGGTAACCTAGTAAATAAAGTATTGGATCGGCATGAGGTATTAAGAACGCGTTTTGTTCATGAGTCCGACAGTGCCGTAGTTCAGTTTGTCGACCGATCGGCAGTCATGTTTCCGGTGATTGTAGATGCTCAAGGTTGGAGTCAACAGCAAATTCAAGATACACAGCGAGATTTTATAGGAAACGCATTTGATCTCGAAACTGAACTGCCGATTCGGATGCTATGCTTGAAGCTCAACAATGGTTCATGGAAGTTGCAGCTCGTAATGCATCATATCGTATCAGATGGATGGTCGATTGGCGTGTTCGTGAGTGAGCTTGTTTCACTCTATCAGCAAGGTGATTTGCCGAAATTACCGATTCAGTATCGTGATTACTCCCAGTGGCAAACGGCTTTGCTTGACGCTGGTAAAGGTGCTCACCACATTGATTATTGGAAGCGAGAACTAAAAGATTCTAACTCGGAGCTATTATTCCCTTGGTGTTGCGAAATCGCACCAAATCAAAGGCGTGCTGCCGATTCGATCAGCTATGAGCTGAGTAAAACTCAATCTAACAAGATCAACCAAGTGGCTCGCCAATTATCGGTAACGAATTCGAGTTTGTGGTTAGGCGTTTGGCAAGCGGCTTTAGCCACGGTGACACATCGCTCTGACATATCAGTCGGCGTCCCTATGGCAAATAGAACCCGACACGAAGTGTCGAACCTGATTGGCTTCTTTGTTAATACCATGGTGATTCAACAAACTATTTCACCTAAATGTTCGATCGCGAAAGCAATTGCAGGTGCTCATGACAAAGTACTCGAAGCACAAGAACATCAACTGCTGCCATTTGATCAGCTTGTCACGGCATTGTCCGATGAGCATAAGTTGATAGAAAGAAAGGCTGGGCAGACGCCGTTGTTTCAAGTGTTGTTTAATCATCAAAACACTTTGTCTGGGGATATCCACTTAGATAACGAACTGATTTTGTCTGCTCAAGACCAAAAGGGAGAGTTCGCACTATTCGACGTTGCATTAGATGTACGTGAAAGCCAGAGCAAAACACGTGTCGTATTAACTTATTCGAAAGACCGAATAGACGAAGACAAGATGGCCGAATTGAATGCAGTTCTTGAAAACCTAATACGAGACTTAGACGTTAATTTAGGTTGTAGCCTGGCTCAGATGAAGCATTTATCACCGCATGATGAAGCTGTCCTTGAAAATCTATCGCAACCAGAAGGCAATTGGCATTTTCAGTCAATTATCGAGTTACTGGAAAATCAAGCACGAGTAAGGCCCGATGCGATTGCCTTAAAGCATCATGATCAACAGCTTACTTTTGCAGGGTTAGCGCATTCATCATCCGATCTTGCATCCAAACTCAAAGCTCAAGGTGTAAGACGTGACCAAGCGGTTGGTGTGCTCTTTGAGAGAGGGGTACAGATGATCGTCGCAATGGTAGCGGTCATGAAAGCGGGTGGGGCGTTCTTGCCGTTAGATCCTGATTATCCAACCGAGCGCTTGGCTTACATGATACAGGACTCTCAAGCTCGCTTTGTGGTTACACAGCATAGGTTGGGATCTCGTTGGCATAGCATTCAATCAACATTTAAGGCTTCATTATCACAACCGAATCCTCTGTTTTATGGGGTAGGGGAGAGTGTTGATGAGTGTGAGCTACGATCTTCAAACGGAGAGTTGTTGCTTGTGAGATCAAAAAAGCAACAACGTGAAGAGGAACAAACAACAGCAGCAAAACTTCATCCTGAACAATTGGCCTATATTATCTATACATCGGGTTCGACAGGGAAACCAAAAGGAGTCGCGGTTAATCATGTTGGATTATCGATGCATGTTCAAACCATTGGTCATCAGTATGGCATGACGCCAGAGGACATAGAGCTGCATTTCGCTTCGATTAGCTTTGATGGCGCCGTTGAACGTTGGGCGGTACCTTTGGCATTTGGCAGTAAGTTGGTTATTCGAGATCAGGAATTATGGAGCGCTGAACAAACTTGCGATGTGCTCAGCAAAGAAAAAGTCACGATTGCGTGCTTCCCGCCGAGCTATGTTGGCCCATTATTGGATTGGATTGATTATCAAAAGCCTCCCCTCAGTGTCAGATCTTGGACACTAGGAGGTGAAGCATTTACCGCAGAAACCTATCAGCGTTTGCAAAAGTTTGTTAACCCGCCACGCATAATTAATGGTTATGGACCGACAGAAACCGTTGTTACCCCAATGATTTGGCGAGCATATCCACAAGATAAATTAACCAGTGCGTACGCTCCGATTGGGCAACCTGTCGGTGAGCGTCGCTTGTACGTCTTAGATGCTCAATTGAATAAAGTCGCGTTTGGCAAAGTCGGCGAATTGTACATTGGCGCCGAGGTCGGGTTGGCTAGAGGCTATCTCGATCAACCAGACCTAACGTCCGAACGTTTTCTACCAGACCCGTTTCGCGAACATGTAGGTGAGCGAATGTATCGTACAGGGGACTTGGTGCGGTGGAACGATGATGGAGTGATGGAATACATAGGTCGGGTAGATCAGCAGATCAAGATTCGAGGCTTTCGTGTCGAGTTGGGAGAAATAGAAAGTCGACTTCAATCTATATCAAAAGTTGAACACTGTGTCGTCGCCCTTCAAGAGGTTGGGGCACAGAAGCAATTGTTTGGTTACCTCCAAAGCAGTGAGCCTGAACGATTCGATCTTGATGACATTCTCGACCAATTATCCACAGTGCTGCCAGATTACATGGTACCAAGCCAATTATTAGTATTGGAAAAGCTTCCGCTCACCCCTGCAGGAAAAGTTGATAGAGCGTCTCTCCCTTTTCTTGGAAGTAAATTCGAATCTGAAGCAACGTTTGTTACACCTGAAACGGAACAAGAAGCCTTGTTGGTGGACACATGGCAGCAACTTCTTGGTGCTGAGCAGGTGAGTTGCTCCGATAACTTTTTCGCATTGGGCGGTGATTCCATCCTTTGTTTGCAAATGGTCAGCAAAGTCCGTGTTACGGGTTACAACTTAACACCACAACAAGTGTTTGAAGCCAAGACATTACGTGATTTGGCGAGTGTGCTTAGCATTCATAAAACAGCCAAAGAGCGTGAGCTTAGTGATTTACCTTTTGAATTAATGCCGATACAGGCGCATTTCTTTGCCCAAGAGTTTCCAGAGCCAAATCATTGGAACCAACATATTTGCGTTGAGCTTAAACAAGATATGGAAATTGGTTACTTAGAGTCGGCTATTCAAGCCTTGGTGAAACAGCATCCAAGCCTCAGGCTGTCATTCAGCCAGGAATCAGGTAAATGGAAGCAGCAATTTCAACTTTACCAAAAACGTCAATATCTTTGGGTCAGTAACGTCGATTCTGAACAGGCTTTTTCAGCGTTCACGCAAGAAATCCAACAAAGCATGGATATTAGTTCTGGACGCTTGATTCAAGCGGGCATTGCCAAATTTTCCGACGCGCCTAACCGCTTGATGATCGCAATCCACCACCTGGCTGTAGATGGTGTGTCTTGGAGAATTCTATTAGATGATCTATGGAAAGCTTATCAGCAGTTAGTCGCGGGCCAAGATATAGATTTGATGCCGAACTCAAGTTCGTTAGATGAAGCGGTCAATGCTGTTGAGAGGTGGTCATCGAGCGAAAAAGGTAAATTGATGCGGGAGGCTTGGCATTTTTTGTCGGAAATAACCGACGACTTGGGGAGTACTGAACTAGGCCTCAAGTTGCCTCTTTACCGAGATAAGCAAAGTCAAAAAACCGAGTTATCTAATGATCTCACTCAAGCATTATTGCGAATCTCAGGCTCGGAGTTGGGTGCTAATATCCAAAGCGCTTTGATAACTGCGCTTGTATCAGCCTTAGCAAGTGAAGAGCATCCGAATGTACCTATCTATCTTGAGGGGCATGGACGCGAACCATCTGTTTTTGCAAATACCGACCTATCGCGAATGGTTGGGTGGACGACTAGCTTGTATCCAATTATTGGGCAATATCATCCAGACATTATTAGTATGGTTGATAAAACACATGATGCTCTCGAACGTATTAAGGAAGATGGTGGTATTGGTTACGGACTGAGGTACCTAGAACAACGAGAACAAGGAACACTGGAGGAGCAAAGCATGGTCGCTACCTTTAACTATCTTGGTCAGTATTCTAGTCACGGATTCGCGCAGTGGTGTTCACCGATAGAAGAAGGTAGCTCACCTCAATCCGAATTAAACCAGATGTTGACCCCACTTGTTGTCAACGCCCAAATTGTATCAGGCAAGTTGAGCCTTGCGTGGGAGTATGCGACTACGCATTACTCGCACCAAAAGATAGAAGAAATCGCTACACGATATGTAGAGTGTTTAACTGAGTTTGTGTCTGTGATGCGAATCGTTAAAGAGAAACCAACGGTCAAGCCGGACAAACGACTTATCGAAAAACTTAACACTACATCTAATGAGCATGAGCCCGTTTTTTGTATTCATCCGGTTACTGGGCGTGTTACTGGTTATCAACGCTTGGCGCAATCATTGGAAGGGAAGCGATCAGTTTATGGGATAAAGTCGAAGAGCTTTGTTTTAGATAATGCTTTTGATACCTCACTAACCGATATGGCAGACACCTATTTTCAAACAATCAAGCAGTTACAACCACGTGGTCCATATCGCTTAGTTGGTTGGTCACTCGGTGGTGCACTTACTCAAGAAATCGCGAGCCGCCTCGAGAAAAATGGAGACGAAATTAGGTTTGCCGGCTTGCTAGATTGTTATGTCCCAGGTACAGAAATAGCGAGTGATCAGTGGGATTCCTCATCATCAAAAGCGAAATTATTAGAGCATATTTCCTTGTTGCTAGGGACGGTTACCGTACAGCAAGGGGCACGATGTATAGACTTACTCGATTCAGTATCTCCACCAATGTGGCCAGAGGTATTTAATACATGGCTAGCGGAAAATCACTTTGATCCACATATGGCAGATAACGCGAAACAAATGCTCTACAGCTGGTCTGTAGAACAACATATGCGTTCTTTATGCCGTGGATATCAATTACCAAGCATAAAAACCAAGTTGCATTGTTGGTGGGCAGGGCAACCAAATGGTCGCTCCGACCTGTTATCCAAAGGGTTGAATAAGCTCAACGCGCAGAGATATTCCGTCACTGTGGACACGGATCATTTAGGTATTGTTCAGAACAACACAGTAATCAAAGACTTATACAGACATTTGTATTGTGAATAATTTTATAAATATCCATTACTAAGATGTTTTATTTTGAAAATTACGTGGTACACTTCGCCTTATAATTAATCGCAATGATAACTATTATCGTTATTGTTTGTGTTTTTATTGCAATTGGTTCATAGCCGTATTGAAGGAGAAATATATGAATCGGCACTTTATGCGCACCCCAACAGCACTTGCGGTCGCTTTAGTTATATCGTCAGGAATGGTTCAGGCCAACGAAGATGAAACCGTTGTTGTTCTTGGGCAGCAGCTTGAAGACAGCTCAGTAGGTCCAGATTTTAGCTACGTAGGATTAAGTAGTCGCACGGCAACAAAAACCGACGTTGCGATAGGTGAAACACCTCGTGCTATTTCCATTGTGACGCGTGAGCAAATGGACGACAGAGCGTCGATCAGTATTGCCGATGCATTGCAATACACACCGAGTATCCAAGCAAATTACTTCGGTGAAGATAACAAGCAAGATTGGTTTGTGATTCGTGGCTTTAAGCAAGCAAACAGCGGCTTGTATCAAGACGGAACGCGTTTGTACTCATCAGGCTTTTACAGCTGGCAAATCGACCCATTTGGGTTGGAGCGAGTAGAAATTTTACGTGGTCCTGGTTCTGCATTGTACGGCCAAACTCCTCCAGGTGGCGTCATAAATGTCGTGAGCAAGCGCCCTCAATTTGACGGTGGTTCTGGTCAGTTTGCTATTGAATACGGCACTGACGATCGTAAGCAAATTAGCTTAGATGTGAACTCTGAAGTTAACGAAAAAATGGCATTCCGCCTACAAGCGCTTGGTCGCAAAAATGGCAGCCGTGTTGATGGAGTAGAAGCTGAACGTATTTTCATCGCCCCTTCTCTGGCTTATAAATTCACAGACGACACCAAATTAACATTGTTAACCAGTTACCAAAAAGATGATTCCGACCCGTATCTGCAATTTTTGCCAATGGAAGGAACGTTAACATCGAATCCAAACGGGAAAATCAGTGATAGCACTGCGGTAGGCAATACCGATTGGGAAACGTTCGAGCGTGAACAACTGTCAGTAGGCTATGAATTTGAACATCATTTCAATGACAGTACTTACTTCATGCAGAATACGCGTTACAGCAAGATGGACATTAACCTCCGTCAAATGTATTCGCTTGGCTATGCGACAGATTATGGTTTAGGTGTTTATGACCCAACAAACAGCAAGGTTCTACGCGGGGCTTCCACAGAGGAAGGCACGTCTGACGCGTTTAATATAGACAACCGCGTTGTACACACCTTTAAAACTGGCGTTGTAGAACATACTTTGCTAGCTGGTATCGATTATCAAAGTATCGATATTGACAGTAAAGATTATGCTTCAGACCCATTTGTTGCCGATGGTAATAGCTCGATTATTGTTCCAGCTGGAGGGACTTTCGTTTCGATCGCAAACCCATTGTTTGATGTTTTCAACCCGTCCTATAGTAACAATGTCACTTTGCTGGATTCTAACTTTAGTGTTGTTGATGAATCTGACCGCCAAACCACTAAAACTAAAAACAATCAACTAGGCCTGTATTTACAAGACCAAATGATGATTGCGGACAAGTGGGCAGTGCAAATAGGTGTTCGTTACGACGATTCCCAAAATAAGACACATAACACGACAACGGGCGCAAAAACTAAGGTCGACAACGAAGAGTGGACAACTAACTTCGGTGTTGCTTATTTGATGGATAGCGGCTTTACACCTTATGCGAGCTACGCTCAGTCGTTTGACCCAATAATTCAACTTGACGCCAATGGTGACCCTGCGAAGCCAGAACGTGGCGAACAGTACGAACTTGGCTTGAAATACCAACCGCGTAGCTTTGACGGTTACTTCAACATTGCTGCGTTTGAAGTATCGAAAGAAAACTTAGCGCGTCAGGTCGCTGGCCAACTAACGCAAATTGGTGAGGTTCGTAACCGTGGTTTAGAGCTAGAAGCTGTTGCAAACGTGACTGAAGCATTAACCTTGATTGGTAACGTTTCATTCATTGATTCTGAAATAATAGCAGATTCGACAAGCAGTAATGTAGGCAACACGCCATCACAAATTGCTGACCAACTCGCTTCAGCTTGGGCAAATTACCGCTTCCTAAATGGTCCATTAGATGGCTTAACGATTGGTGCGGGTGCTCGTTACGTTGGTGATTCATATGCCGATAATACCGAAACAAACGTTGTTCCTTCATATACATTGTTTGACGCTACGTTAAGCTACCGTATTGAAGATTATAAGTTCCAAGTTGCAGCGAAAAACCTAGCAGATAAAGAGTACGTTGCTACATGTGATTACTACTGTTTCTACGGTGACCGTCGTAACGTGATTGCGAGCGTAACCTATGACTGGTAGCCACCAGCCTGCGAACACTCTGCCCGATGGGCAGAGTGTTTCTTTAACTGAAGGGCTAGATAGATATAGTGTTGAAGTGAGTAGCGGTTCTCTCGAAGTAGTACGAGAAACGGATCATTTTTGGCGACTTACAGAGATGACGGCTACCGAACAAGAAGCTCTCTCAGCGTTTGCGCTTTTGTTTTCCGCTAACTCAGATATTCGAACTATTGAACTCGGACAATTTAAAAGCGAAGTGTTGGATTCTTTGTCCTTTGAAACTGCCGAAGGCTTAAAAGTGCTATGGCGTGAAGCCGTTATGCAAACTCCGGAGTTATGGCTTAAGAATCGAAATCACGCCCTTTACCCACATAAGCAAGTTCTTGACGCTGCAGGGTATCATCCGGCAAGGCCAAAGCCTTTGTATGGGGAGCTATATCGTCGCTACATTCCAGAGCTAAACGCTGTACTTACATTAGAAGGGTTAGACGTTGATAAACATCTAACGTTGTTCAATAAATGGCAGAACACAAAGCGTGTTGCCAATTTCTGGGAACAGACTGGTTCGTTAGAAGAGCACAAGTTTTATTTAGAAGAATCCTGCAAAAACCATAAAAATCAACTGCTAATTGTATGTTTAGACAACCAGCCTTTTGCTTATATCGAAGTGTATTGGACAAAAGAAGATCGTATCGCGCCTTACTATGCAGCTGGCGACTACGATCGTGGGATACATATGTTGGTAGGCGAAGAGTCTCACCGCGGAGCACATAAAGTTGCTGCTTGGTTGCCTTCTGTTTGTCACTTCATCTATCTATCGGATCCTCGCACAGAAAAGATTGTTAGCGAGCCAAGAGCCGATAACAACAAAATGATTGGGTATCTACAAAAATACGGCTTTGCCAAAGTTAAAGAATTTGAATTTCCGCATAAGCGTGCGGCTTTAATGTGTCAGTTAAAAGACAGCTTTTTCAGTAACGAGTTCTAATCGAGAGCAGTTTGTACTGAAACAAGGAGTCGGAATAGGGCGCTTGTTTGCGCCTGCAAAATTTTCATGAGGTTATACATGACGAAACAAATTAAGGAATATGATGTTCTCGGAGTGGGCTTTGGTCCTGCTAATTTATCGATAGCTATTGCTTTGGAAGAGCAAGCTAAAGATAAAGGCTTAAGTTATTGCTTCTTGGAGCAAAAGCCTCATTTTGAATGGCACGGTGGTATGTTGTTAGATGGAACAAGAATGCAAATATCTTGTTTGAAAGATCTGGTGACACTACGAAATCCAACCAGTCCTTATTCATTCGTTAATTATTTGCACACCAAAGATAGGCTTAATGCGTTTATTAACTTAGGTAGTATGAACCCTTCTCGTGTTGAGTTTAACGACTATCTGACTTGGGTTGCTAATCAATTTTCAGAACGTGTAAATTACGGCCAGCGAGTCATTGATATTGAAGCGATTGATGAAAATGGTCAAAGCTCAAAAGTAAAAGTTACCTCTACCGATATACACGGCAACCAGACGGTTCGAATCGCTAAGAACCTTATTGTCGGTATGGGCGGGATGCCGAAACTTCCAAAACTGTTTGAAGGCCATGATAACGAACAAATCATCCACTCCTCGAAGTACAAAGCGTGGCGTGAAACCTTTAAGCCAAACTCAGAGCCAAAAATCGCGATCGTGGGTGCTGGGCAAAGTGCTGCTGAAATATTCGTTGATCTCACCAATCGTTATGCTGATGGTGAAGTTCACATGGTTAACCGCCGCTTTGCATTGCACCCGGCTGATGACAGTCCGTTTGTAAACGAGGTGTTTGATCCTGAGTTTACCGATCACATGTATGAAAGCACGCAAGAGCAGCGTGACCACATCCTTTCTCGATTTAGCGCGACTAACTATTCAGTTGTGGATACAGAAGAACTTAACGCCATTTACGAGCTGCTTTATTTGCAAAAAGTAACTGGTGAGGGTAACCATCAACATCTACGTTGTCATGACATCCAAGAAGTTGCTATGAAAGATGACAAAGTAGCGTTGCGTCTGAATGACACGATAAACAAAACACAGTTATGGAAGGAATACGATGCGATCATTCTTGCTACGGGCTATCGTTACGATGAGTTCAACCAAATGCTCAGCTCGATTGAACCCTTGATTGATAGTAAATCGGTAGCGCGTTCATACCAATTAGACATGAAGCCAAGTTGTGAAGTTAAGATCTTCCTGCAGGGGTGTTGTGAATCTTCTCATGGCCTGAGTGATACGCTTCTTTCTGTGTTGGCTGTTCGTTCTCAAGAGATCGTAGATGCGCTTCTCGAAAACTCACAGAACGAGCTAGAAAAAGCTTAGATTCTGTATGTGAACAATGTTGTGGTATTTGTTCGCAGCATATTTGTTTATCACGTGTTTCGAAGCACATATAGCCAAAACGCAAACGCCAATATTATATTGGCGTTTTTGTTCTTAAATATTAATTCAATCCATAGAGTCGCCAGTTGTGTGCTATCCCATTTATCGGCCTAGCTGCCTAGGTTAGAGAATTATGGCTTGCCGCAAATTTGTTAATGTATCGATGAAATTTGTGTTGATATCGCCTTTAAATCAAACAACTAGCTGTTGATTAAAACGATCACTACGATTTATTGCAGCAGTTGTTGAGCACAAAGCCTATATTGACTAGAATGACGCACTTTTTTTATTTACGTACATACAGGTAATGAACATGAGCGATACTAATTCAAGACCAGCTTTACCAGATCATCTTGCAGGTAACCCACGCAGCCCACACCACGTTGCTGAGTGTTTCGAATACCCAATCGGCATTCGTCTAAATGGTAAAGAGCGTACTGATGTTGAAGAATACTGCATCAGCGAAGGTTGGGTTAAGATCCCTTCACCTAAAGCGCTAGATCGCTTTGGTCAACCAATGCTTATTACTCTAAAAGGCACTGTAGAAGCTTTTTACATCGAAGAATAATTGTTGGAGTAACTCGCTAATCCTTGGTGTCACTTGCCAATACTGAGTTACCAAGCGTTATTACTAGAAAAGGCCTAGAAAAATCTAGGCCTTTTTTGTTTTTCTGTGTTGACCATTATTCCAAAAACTTCGCTTACCATGCGATACCTGCACCAATTGAAAACTCCAAGTCTTCACCTTCTGCTTTGTCGAAACCGGCCGTTACCACAAAACCACTGTCCATAATGTAGGTTGCATCTAAGCCGCCAACTTGTTTGGTTGAACTGTCTGAGAACTTGTTCCTATCAAATGTGACATCAGTATGGGTGCGTTTAATGCCGTAGCCCGGTGTTATGTAAAGGTTTTCGGTTATACCAATAGGGACGTGAAACTGGTATTCATTGTCGCGTTGTTTGTATTCATAAGAAGAGGTGTCATCATTGTATGCAGAGCGTGTAAATTCAAAGCCATACCCCAGAGAACCAACACCACGGTATTTGATGTAAGAAGCAGACCAATCACGCCAACCACGTTCAGCAGATAGACCAAATGTAATCGCGGTTTCATCTTGATTTTGCTCATAAGCGTGAACATTGGTAATAGATAACAACAATAAAGCGGTTAGAGCCAATAGAGGAAGGTTTTTGATGGTCATTTGATCACTCGCTTATGTTTACAGAATATTGGCGATCTCGGTATAAACCTAGACAACCATTAAATTGGTCACGTAATTCGAATCATCCTTGAAAGATTGAAGCATTTTACTGAAAGAGCTACGTAGAAATATTGGTAGGAAAAGAAGGGCACCAAACGTACTGTTTGAATGCCCGGCAGTTCTGTTTTATTAAGAATGATTACTTCAGCGTACGAAGCTTGTTTGCCTGTATCTTTGCTCGAACTTTGGTAACGGCTGCTTGCGAAGGTAAGTTATCTTTTACCTTGCTCTTTATCTCTGCTACTGGGATGAAGTTCCATTGGCCGTTGTGATACTTCACCACAAATGTTTCTCTGCTCATCTCCTCACGGAATACCCAAACACCGTCATCGAGACGTTTAAAGTCACCAACTACATTTCCACTTGTATCTCGCACAGTCCAGAAGGTGTAATCATTGTCGGCATAAGTGATGGAATCTTTTCTGCCTGAGATCATCTTGTCTCCAGAGCTAATCGTGACATAGTTATCACGAATGATGATTTCACCAACACGCTTGTCATCCACATAGATGCTATAGAGGGTTTCTTCTTCACTAGAGCGCTCTTTTACTGCCCCGATGTGCGCTTCATCAGTATCCTTATTAAAAAATGGAAGATCACCCAACTCAGGGATATGTACGAAACCCAAATCAGCTTGTGCAATCTTGTCTTTTAGACCGGGTGCATCAACACCATATTCAGGGTCTACGTTCTCATAACCGCCATCGTTATCGATATCATCTTGCCCGAAACCGGGATCGATATTTTCAAAACCGTAGTCACCATCAAATTCAGGTTGTGTCGGTTCAGATGTACCACCTGATGAACAGCCAGCTAAAACAGTAGCAAGTACAAGAGCGATAAGTGATTTGTTCATGATATTTCCTATCGTTTAATTAATTAGTAAGAAGCTGATGACTGCACACCATACCCAAAATATTGGGCGAACAAATAAAGTTGTTTTGGGCATTGCTGCATCACTTGAGGTTGTACGATACGCAATCACCAGCGTTCAATAAATAAACGGAAGCATAGGTTTGACATCACGATTGGTTATGTATTTAAGATTCAAAAGAAAGTCATAGAATATAAGTGCGATTGTAGGTTGGTGGGTTGGTGGGTTGGTGGAGTTTCTACACCTTGATTTGTTTTTAATGAATAACCTGTTCGATATTTGCTCATTCGAACAAAATGTACCCACTTAATGTTTCCTGAAGTTAGATATACAAAAACGAAAATATGAAGCGCAGTCTAATTAAATGAAACTAATATGCTGTATTTAAAGTTATTTATTGTTAATAGATAGCTATATCACAGAAAATAATCCTGAAGCACATACAATTCCCTTGATTTCGAATGAGCGTTTAATTTTTTCGTTCGAGCATTTTAAATTTCTATCGCCCAATAATTATGAGGTTCCTATGTTTGGAATATTCAAACCTATGGCGCATATCGATCGTTTATCGTCAGATAAGATTGATAGCACCTACACACGTTTACGATGGCAGCTTTTTCTCGGCATCTTTGTTGGTTATGCAGGGTACTACTTAGTACGCAAAAACTTCAGTTTGGCGATGCCATACCTTATTGAACAAGGGTATAGCCGAGGCGAACTAGGGGTTGCTTTAGCCGCAGTATCCATCGCTTACGGTTTATCTAAGTTTTTAATGGGGAGCGTGTCGGACCGCTCTAACCCTCGTTATTTCCTCAGTGGCGGCTTGTTGATGTCGGCATTGGTGATGTTCTGCTTTGGTTTTATGCCATGGGCGACAGGTAGTATTACTGCGATGTTTATCCTGTTGTTTCTAAATGGTTGGTTTCAAGGTATGGGTTGGCCGGCCTGTGGGCGAACCATGGTTCACTGGTGGTCACGAAAAGAACGCGGCGAGATAGTCTCCGTATGGAACGTGGCACACAATGTCGGTGGCGGCTTGATCGGCCCAATGTTCCTATTGGGGCTTTGGGCTTTTAATGACGACTGGCGAACCGCTTTTTATGTTCCTGCATTTTTTGCCACTCTCGTTGCTATTTTTGTTTGGTTCACTGTAAGAGATACACCTCAGTCTTGTGGCTTACCACCAATTGAAGAACACAAAGACGATTACCCAGACGACTACGATAAATCCCATGAGAAAGAAATGACGGCGAAAGAGATTTTCTTTAAGTACGTTTTCTCTAACAAGTTGTTGTGGTCAATCGCGATTGCTAATGCGTTTGTTTACCTTATTCGTTATGGTGTACTTGATTGGGCTCCGGTCTACTTGAAAGAAGCAAAAGACTTCTCAGTAGATAAATCTTCTTGGGCTTACTTCTTGTATGAGTGGGCGGGTATACCTGGCACGCTACTGTGTGGTTGGATTTCAGATAAATTGTTTAAAGGCCGACGCGCACCTGCAGGTATCTTGTTCATGGTTTTGGTTACTATCGCTGTATTAGTTTATTGGCTAAACCCAGCAGGTAACCCAACAATTGACATGTTGGCGCTGATTGCAATTGGTTTCCTTATCTATGGTCCGGTAATGCTCATCGGCTTATACGCACTAGAGCTTGCTCCTAAAAAAGCTGCAGGTACAGCGGCAGGCTTAACAGGTCTGTTTGGTTACTTAGGTGGTGCGGTTGCTGCAAACGCAGTGCTTGGGTTTATGGTTGACCACTACGGTTGGGATGGTGGTTTCATTATTTTGGTGGGCGCTTGTATTGCATCATTAATTTGTTTGCTTTATGCCTTCATGGGTGAGCGAGCACATCATAAACAAAAAAATCTTGAAAAAGAGAAAGAAGCGTTAGCTTAACGGCTCTTTAACCTAATAAAACAACGTCAATAAATCAAAGAGGCAGGATATTCCTGCCTCTTTTCTATCAAAGGAATGGAAATAATGAAAACAACGTCAATGTGTATGACTCTTTTGGCATTGAGCTTATCAGCAAACGCATTTGCTGAACCTTTAGTGATTGCGCATCGCGGTGCATCAGGTTATTTACCTGAACATACGTTGCCTGCCAAAGCACTTGCCTATGCAATGAAACCTGACTATATCGAACAAGACGTGGTGATGACCAAAGACGATCAATTGGTGGTGTTACATGATCACTATTTAGATAGAGTCACCGATGTTGCTGACCGCTTTCCAACACGAGCACGCGCTGATGGCCGCTACTATGCCATTGATTTTACGCTTGCCGAGATCAAATCATTAAAAGTGACTGAAGGCTTTAACCTCGATGAACAAGGCAACAGAGTGGCAGGGTACCCAACACGTTTCCCTATGTGGCAGTCTGATTTCCGGGTCGCTACTTTTGCAGAAGAAATCGAGCTGATCCAAGGCCTAAACAAGACCTTAGGTTATGACGTAGGTATCTATCCTGAGATTAAAGCACCTTGGTTCCATCGTCACGAAGGCAAAGATATTTCTAAAGCAGTGCTTGCGACTTTACATCAATATGGTTACCTATCGAAAGGCGACAAAGTGTATTTACAGTGTTTTGATGCCAATGAACTTCAGCGTATCAATGATGAACTTATGCCGGCCATGGAAATGGATCTCAAGCTCGTTCAGTTGATGGCTTATACCGATTGGAACGAAACCATGACTTATAAAGGTGAGAAAGCGACGCCGTACAGCTACGACTGGATGTTTGAGAAAGGCGGCATGGCAAAAGTCGCTAGCTATGCTGACGGCATTGGTCCTTGGAAACCTATGTTGGTAGACGATGCATCGACCGAAGATAACATCATTATTAAACCATTGATGAAGTCAGCAAAAGACGCGGGCTTAGACGTTCACCCGTATACGTTCCGTGCCGATCCAGGAAGAATCCCAGCCTATGCTGATAACTTTGATGGTATGTTGGATGTCTTTTACAACCAAGTTAAAGTCGATGGCGTGTTTACCGACTTCCCAGACAAAGCGGTAGAGTTCCTTAACCGTTAATTCCCTTCCAGTTACGAAGCACTAATAACGAGATACGAAGAGCTAAAAGTAAAACTTAAAAATGCTTTTAGTTCTTCCTTGTGAGCCTCGTTCTCACTGTAATTACCATTTTGAAATTCCTAGGTTTACACCAATCTCTCCCCTTGATAGCTTACCAACATTACAGTCTGTTATTTCTCACTACAGTCTGTTATTTCTCACTGACTGAACCTTATATTCAAACTGGAAAAATCATGGAAGAAAGAAGCAAAGATTATCTCGATAGTTACCTCAATACGTTGCCAACCGAAGTGGCTTCTCAATATACGTCTTTTAGTTCCGACTATTACTGCGCTGATGAATACAACGCCAATCTCTGCGCTCAGTTGATTCTCAAAGGCGAAAAACAGGCGTCTTGCAGCCTTGAATATTGGTACAGCCATGAAGGGGAAGCGATGCCTGTCGTAGGGCATTTGCAAGTCGTCACTGATTGGGATGGCAAGCCAGTTTGTATTGTAGAGATTACTTCAGTCTCACAGTGCAAATACAACGAAGTCACTGCTGAATTTGCTGCCGCGGAAGGTGAGGGTGATAAAACACTCGAATGGTGGAAAGAAGCGCACTGGAACTTCTTCTCGCGTGAATGTGAAGAGCTCAAAATATCGCCAGCTGAAGACATGTTACTCGTATTAGAGCGCTTCAAAGTGGTTTATCAATAAAGGGTATTTTGTTGATTCACAATACGTGAAATTTTGTGTTTAGGAGATCGTGCTCAATAAACAGCAACAAGGTTGACCACAATGAGCCTAACTGTTCGAGAAGTTCTTATAAGCTCGCTTGAGGGCTAGATAATTCATCGCATGCAGGAGGCAAGATGAACAATATTACAAAGCAAATCGATCTAACAAAAATCGTGTTATTCGACTGGGGCAATACGCTGATGGTCGATTTCCCAGATGCACAAGGGAAGATGTGTGACTGGGAGAGAGTTAAAGTGGTCGAGTGTGCTCGGGAAATACTTTGTGAACTATCTAAAACCCACCAGCTTTATGTTGCGACTAACGCATTAGACTCAAGCGAGCAAGACATCATCAAAGCTTTTGAACGAGTAGGGCTCACTCGGTATTTATCGGGTTATTTTTGCAAAGCTACCCTTGGCTTATCTAAATACGACTCGGATTTTTATCCCGCCATCATTTCTAAGCTTGGTGTTGAGCCTCAAGATATCACCATGGTAGGTGATACATTAGAGAAAGACATTTACCCAGCACTTGAAGCGGGTTTGCAAGCGGTGTGGTTGAACACTAGTCGAGTTGATTTTAAGTCAGAGCCCCCCCGTATCGTGCAAATTAAAAACTTAAGCGAACTGTTGGAGAAGCGCGATTAACTCTCTGAAATTCAGCCTAGATAAAGCACTTGTCTGTTTTGACGTCAATCTCCCATCTCTTTGTTGTTTAATCCTTTAAGCTAACTCTAGTTTCCACTATGAGGGCTAGATTATGAGTATCGAACGTCACGGAATATCGGTTGGAATTGAACGTGTTAACGGTGAAACCATTGTTGTGTTTAAAGCGAAAGGAAAACTCACACACAATGATTACCAAGCAATGATACCAATTCTAAATACAACATTAGAAGAACTCGATTCATCTGAACTTAAGATGCTGGTCGATATATCATCTTTAACAGGTTGGGAGTTGCGGGCTGCTTGGGACGATTTCAAATTGGGATTAGAGCTCAATTCGAAGATAGACAAAATTGCTATTTACGGCGATAAAAGTTGGCAAGAAATGGCATCAAAAGTCGGCAGTTGGTTTGTGTCGGGTGAGATTAAGTCATTTGAAGATCACGACTCTGCACTTAAGTGGCTAGTCGATTGATCCTATTCGCAGACAGTTATAGATCAATCTGTAAACAACACTAATGACAGTTGACGCTCATTGTCTCGAAAGCTGTCATTTTTCATTTTGGCTATGATAATTCCTATTCGACTCCATAGAGTATATTCATTCCAGCGTGTAACATACCCAGGCTTTGTTTGGTCGAGAGTAATAGTGTGACCAGATTCAGTAAAACGATAACTAAAACAAAAATAAGGTCTAACGACATGCATAAGGTAATTGATAAGCTGGCTTGGATATTCATCAAAGACGGCAAGTTGTTGATGGTGAGATCAAAAGGCAAAGAACTATTCTATCTACCGGGTGGTAAGCGTGAAGCTGGCGAAAGTGATGAGCAAGCACTAGTTCGCGAAATCAAAGAAGAGATCTCTGTCGATTTAGTGTCAGACTCCATTAAATACGTTGAGACCTTTACAGGCCAAGCTGATGGCAAAGCGGAAGGCGTATCGGTGCAATTGACTTGTTATCTTGCTGATTATACTGGCGAACTGTCTCCAGATGCTGAAATCGAAGAGCTTAAGTTTGTTGATGGTAACGACAGAGCGGTATGCTCATTGGCAGCACTGGTTGCGCTTGATTGGTTAGAAGCTAACCAGTATTTGGCTTAAGGTTTTAGCATCTATCAGCTGTATTAGTGCATATTAGCTAATGTTGCAGACTGATCTTTAAAAGATCATCACTTAAGAATAGCTTGAAGGGCGGCTGTCTTTCATCAATAGATCGAGTTTCCTTTGAGCTTTCTTCGTGTCTTGTAAATCCACTACCTCAATCATTTCACACTCATCTCGCACCATCTCATTAATCAGGCTTGGATAATGTCTGCAATCTTCTGGTCGGTCTAAATAGATGCTACAGGTGTACTTGGCTTGAGCCTTGGTATCTTTCGTCGGAACCAGTTCCAGAAAAGGGCAACGGCTTAAACGTTCACCAGATTCAGGGTCGAACCAGATCTCGCTTCCACGAACATATTCAAAGATGTCTGGATTGAACAACTCCCACAAATCAATCTCTTCTTGCGTTGCGGCAAGGTCGCCATCTCCGTATTTGATACAGCATTTCCCGCATTGATTACAATTTTTCATTAGTGACTTCATTGGTTGGTGAGCTTTTGTCATTTTACCACTGATAGGCGTGGCACGTTGCCTTAGTTGTTCATGCTTATACCGTTAAGGGGCGCGAACTTGGAATAGCGACACTTAAAATTAATTTATCTATGCACGACCACTCCAATCAAAGCTGTAAACAGTGATACAATTTGTGCCTCTCACGTTATTCAAGCAAAGGCATCAAAATGAGAACGGTATACACTACCGAAGGCAACATCAACGCAAAGAAACAAAAAGACGCTTACCCAAAGCTCGCTTTATGTGACAAGTGCATAGGTGATTATGTGGTTATCGAGCAAGGTGAACGAACTTATAAGCCTTGTGCTAAATGTGGTGCCGACGATTAATGCGCCTTGATAAATACCTATGTAAAAGCACTGACCTAACCAAGCCTGAAGCGATTGAACGCATCCGTAATAGCGAGGTGAATGTAAACAGTGAGACTGTCACCGATGAATCGACTCAGGTTCACGAAAGCAACACCATCTTGTTAAACAGCACGCCGCTTCATTTACGTGAATTTCGTTACCTCTTAATGCACAAGCCTGCGGGTACTATTTGCTCCAATATCGACGAAGTCTATCCCTCGCTGTTCAACTACATCGAGATAGGCAAAGTATCAGAATTGCACATAGCAGGGCGCTTAGATGCTGACACCACAGGCTTAGTTTTGATTACCGATGATGGGCGATGGTCATTCAATATTACGCTGCCAACCAAGTCATGTAAGAAGGTATACCGCGTGACATTGTCACGAGATATCAAAGGTGATGTCGCTGATAAGTTCAAAGCGGGCATTAAATTGCAGGGCGAACAAAAACCGACGCGTCCGGCAGAGCTTGAAGTGATTACCAGTAAAGAAGTGCTGTTGACTATTACAGAAGGTAAGTTTCATCAAGTAAAACGAATGTTTTCTGCGGTAGGGAATCGAGTTGTTGGTCTTCACCGTGAACAGATTGGTGATGTTCGTTTAGATGTTGAAGTCGGTCAGTGGCGTTATCTAACCAAAGCCGAAGTCGGCTCATTTCAGCAGGGCTCGGAATAAATGTTTTAATCTCTTAAAGCGAGTTAGCATCAGAATATCAATACTATAAGGATGTAGGATGTAGGATGTAGGATGTAGGATGTAGGATGGAAAACCTCAAAGTCTCAGAAATTAAGTCTTTCGTACCCGTGAAAGACTTCAATTTATCTAAGCGTTTTTACCAGTCAATCGGCTTTTAAGTTATGTCTGAATTTCACGATATTTCATATCTACGACACGGCAGTTGTGCCTTCCTTCTGCAAAACTTTTATGAACCTGCGCATTGTCACAATTACATGATGCACTTGCTGGTTGAAGACGTAAAAAGTTGGTCTCAACACATCCAAAACTCTAATGTAGTGTCGGAATTTGAAGTTACCGTTTCCGAGGTTGTTGAGCAGCCTTGGGGAATGCTTGAGTTTTGTATCACTGACCCAAGTAGTGTCCCATTTATTTGTTTATAACGACAGTATCAACGCTCAACAGTTTTACGAAAAGCTGGGCTGGTTTCCACGTGACTAAGTTCGAATGTATTCATTTAATAGTTCTAGTAACAGCAACGTTTAACATTATGAATATATTTAACTGATTCAATATGCGTGGCATTTTTGGCCCAATTCAGTGTTCGTTCATGGCCTAATGAGTTAGGCTAGGTCACAACGTTACCCATATATTACACGGGTGAATTAGGGACTTTCAGTTAAGGAGATCAAATGTACCAGGGAAGTTGTTTGTGCGGTTCAATACCGTTGTCATTAAAAGGCGTCCTGGTTTATTGGTTTCAAGGTAAGGATTATTTATGCAGAAAATGGAGTTTGTAAGAGTCCTACTGGTAGAAAAGGGCGTGAAACCTCAATTAACGAATCCATACTTTTACCTATGGTGGAAGTTACTTCGTATTGAAGCGAAGCCTCGGGTATTTGAAAGCCCGTTTAAGTTGTTTTTTCTTCAAGCTATATTTGGCTCTGTTTTTTGGGGTGGATTTATGTGGTTGTTATTTTGGCAGTTTGAAGGTTTCACAACATTCCAAGTGTATTGCTCTTTGTTCTTCGGTTTATTTACCGGGTTATGCTCTGCTCTTGAGGTGGCTAGAGCACGACGGAAGTTTGGGCTCAGCATACTAGAACGGTGGCTTGAACAGAATAAACTCACAGAGAACTAACAATACACTGAGGTATAAAATTTTGAAGAAGTTAATAGCGTTTATTGCCTGTTCCAATCTAGTCACGTTTGGATCGATTTATGTGCTTGAGTGGCAGTTTGGTTATCTCTCTATTCACTTTTTAAGTGACTACGCATTTTATACGATGCTGGTTCTCCTTGGGTTAGGAACGTTGTTTTCATTTACTGGACATACCGTTGGATATAGTGATCCAAGTAATGTGGCAGGAGTGACTGCGAGTAGTCTGATCGATAATGATTCAGCCAAAACGACGGTGGTGAATAAGTTGGAAAACACGAACTTAGGAAGCCGTTTCTTGATCGCCAGCTTAGTACCTCTGGTTTTTTGTGTGTTTGCATAACTTTATTGTTCCGCTGCCTATTAACGGGAGTTGAGCTAATAATATCGCTAGGCTCATTCTGTATTTTTTAAATGAATCCAATTGACATGTTACTTCCAATATATGAAAGTGGCTGTATGAAAACTAGTCAAAAGCACGTTAATTACCGAATTATCATCATTCCATAGAATGGTGGGATTCGATACGCTCTAGACCAATCAACCCACCCGTAAAGGTGGGTTTTGTGTATCTATCTTTCGGGGAAATAGACTCTTGGAGAAGTTTACATGAAAAAAGTAGCCGTTTTTGGTAAGCCAGGCAGTGGAAAATCGACAGTAAGCAAAGCACTTGCTTCTGCTACCAATTTGCCACTTCATCAATTAGATTCCTTGGTATACAAACCAAGTGGTGAATTAGTCGATAAAGAAGTATTTAAAGACATTCACGATAAGATAATCAATTCAGAAACTTGGATCATGGATGGGTTAGGGCCGATCAGTTTGTTCTATCAACGTTTAGAAGAAGCCGACACGCTTGTGTATATCGACCTTCCGTATTCAGTCAGTTATTGGTTCGTCGCCAAGCGTTTGCTAAAAGGGTTATTCGTCAAACCAGAAGGTTGGCCTGATGGAAGCTCTATTTTTAAAGGCACATTACAAAGCTACAAAATACTAAAATTGTGTCCAAAATTTTGGAACGATGACTTTATGTTAAAGCTACTTGAAAAGTCGCCTGAGAAAGAAGTTCATGTAATCAAAACTGTTGCGGAGTTAAATGATTTTGTATTGAAGTGCATGATTAAGGAACATCGATGAGAGTGCCGTTTCAAGTATCTAATGAACCTCGGCCATCGAATGAGCATACAGAACTTCGTTGGTTCTGCTACCAAGAGGTTTGCCAGCTCTTAGAGTATGATTCTAATCGCATCGCCTTATGGGAAGCTTATGAAAGGATTAAAAACGAGGTCAACTAAGTAATTATCGGTTTTGAGTCCGAATTAGCACATTTTTGCTATGCATCACTATTCGTTCTTAATTATTTATAAGATGTTAGGGGTAGGATTCATAAGTTGATAATATAAAATCTACACTATATTGTTGATTGACTTATATAAATGCTTGATAACAAATACATTAAACACTCGTACAACTGCGAGAAGTGCAACGCTTTGACGCCTCACTTCCCAATAACCAAACCTGACGATTCTGCATCAGAAATGAAGCAATTTAAGTTTGGTATGTTGATCGAGTTCTTGATGACGACACTGTTTAAATCAGACTCTCATTCTAGCAGTTTCTTTGTTGAAGAAGAGCAACAATACGAATGTGAAAATTGCAACACAACATCGTGGCATTAATGTGTCGATGAGGCTTGTGGTTTTTATGATTGAAGGGTTTAGACGGGGCTGAGTGATGAACAAGAAAGGTGAGCCTCTGGGCAAATTGAGTATTGAAACGTGTCTATACTGGTATTGGTTGTGCTACTTACCTTAAAGTGGCGTTAGAAATGATGTGTTTAACTAGGCTAACTCTCAGAGGTAACAATGAAAAAATTACTATCACTAGGCGCCGTTTTACTTGCGGCATCATTTTCAGTCGCCGCTTCTGACGGTTTGATTAAGTACCAAAGTAATTACTCGGTAAAAGAAACCGCTGACCGTTTTGAAAGTATCGCTAAAAGCAAAGGCTTAACGTTGTTCGCAAGAATCGACCATCAGAAAAACGCGAGCAGTGTTGATCTTGAATTGAGACCAACCGAAGTTATTATTTTTGGAAACCCTAAGGTTGGTACGCCATTGATGCAGTGCCAGCAAGATGTGGCGATTGATTTACCACAGAAAGTGCTTGTAACCGAAGATTCGAATAAGAAAGTCTGGTTGTCTTACAACGATCCTAATTACTTGATGGAACGTCATGCTATTAACGGCTGTGATGAGGTGATTAAGAAAATATCAGGTGTGCTGAGTAAATTATCGGAAGCGACAATCGCTAAGTAATGATGATTTCGAGCCTGAAACCTTGTTTAACGCCATTCAGTTAAACTGCTTAGACAAGAAGTGAACGATGAAGCCCACCCAATATGGTGGGTTTCTTATAGAGTGTAGGTTTTACTTTGCACGTCATCAGGAATAACGAAATAGGGACATCATGACATTACGAGTAGTACCTGAACTTTATTGTTTAGATATAGAGGTGAGTAAGTCATTCTTTGTGGAAGTGTTGGGTTTTTCGGTTAAATACGAACGTCCAGAAGAAGCCTTTGCTTATCTGACTCTGGATGGTGTCGATGTCATGCTCGAAGGGCTTAATGGCGATAGTCGTAAGTGGATTACAGATAAGCTAGAAGTACCGTTTGGGCGAGGGGTAAACTTTCAATGGGATGTGTCGGACATCGATACCTTGTATCAACAAGTTAGTGACCAGTCTAAAGCGTCTATTTACTTAACATTAGAGTCTAAATCGTACTCATGCGATGACCGTGTCGCGATTCAAAAGCAATTCATTGTTCAAACGCCAGATGGCTACTTATTTCGATTTTGTCAGGACCGCCATTGAATTGATGCCTTTGGCATAGATCTTCGGCCAACATTCACAATGCGATTAAAACAACATAAGTAAACGATTAAAGGAATACTCCGACATGTACGGGAGTGAAGAAACCAGAGCATTTTGCTGTAATTGCAAAGTACTGACTCGTCATAAATACACCATGTTTAGTAACCAAGTTCAAAAAGCACCTCAAGAAGCAAAGAAACCTGGATTGCTTGGACTGATTTTATCGTCGTTAGCCTCAAGTGGTGGAACTGGTGACTACAAATGCACAAAGTGTGGTACTAATTTACGTACTCCCGATAACCTTGATTAACGTCTTTTGATGGCTAGTTTCTTGGTTACTCAGTTTAGAGTTCTAGACAAATGTTGTGCCAAAGTCGAACAATAAACAAAGTGTTTATTATAAAAAGGACATAAAAAAACAGGCAGATCTTGTGATCTACCCGTCTTTTAATCGCTAATCTCAATCATAGTCTTGGTTATTGAAATTCAGAACGCTTAAGCACAGCACTTCTTGTATTTCTTGCCGCTACCACATGAACATGGATCGTTACGATTAGGTGTTTTTTCAAACGTCATCGTTTTTGGCTTGTTTAATAGCGTATCTAGTTCAAGCGTGTTTTCTTCTTTGTTTGCATCTACTGTAATGTTTACAAAGATAGCGCTGTTTGCTGCAAGAGCTTCAACTTCTGCTTTACGAGCTTCAGTTTGAACCATTACTGCGATTGGTGACTCTTCAGTACCCGCTTTAACATCGCGGTTTACGTTGTAGCCAGCAAGAACGTGATTTTGTCTTGTCTCGATACGGCCTTTGAAAAATAGTTTCGACATTGGGTACTCATTACAAATTGGGATGACGCTATTCCAACGGGAGAGCGTTATAGAGCGGGGGATTATACTGATATATTGAAATTGATAAAGCAGTGATGTGAATGTTCTTTTAGCGGTCAGAGCGGAAGTGCGTGTAATCATCATATTGAGATACTTCGCTACATTGAGCTAATTAAGGAAGAGCAATGAAACCAAAGCAAGTGGTACTTGGTTTTTGGGACGCAATGAGGACCAATGATTTTGCAAAGGCGAGTGAATGGTTGGCAGACGATTTTCAAGGACATTGGCCTCAGTCGTCTGAGTTGACGACTGGTCGAAGCAACTTTACAGCAATCAATTCTGAATACCCAGCTAACGGAGTTTGGGAGTTCGAGCTCAACTCGATTGTCTGTGAAGGTGATACGGTGGTGACGGATGTCTCGGTCACTGACAGCGTATTGAAAGATCGCGTGATTACTTTTCACACGGTTGTCGATGGCTTGATTCAAAAGCAAACGGAGTTTTGGCCAGATCCATTTGAAGCGCCAGCGTGGCGATCACAGTGGGTTCAGATTGTGACGAACAATCAGGCTATATCGAACAATCAGCTTGCATCGAATAATAAAGTTGCGTTGAATAATAAAGGCGCGTCGAATAAGTAAGCATTAGGAGATTTCATTGAACAAGGTAGTAATAGTAACGGGCGGGAGCCGAGGCATTGGCGCAGCGACGTCGAAACTGTTGGCCAGTAAAGGCTATGCGGTATGTGTTAACTTTATTCACAACGAAACAAGAGCCGAAGATCTGGTTAATGAAATTCGTGAACAGGGTGGAACTGCTATCAGCGTACGTGCGGATGTGTCTGTTGAATCAGACGTCAAATCCTTGTTTGAGATCGCTCGTAATAAACTAGGCCCTGTAACTCATTTGGTTAATAACGCCGGGATTTTATTTACCCAATCAGCATTGGTTGATATCGAATTAGACCGCTTTGAAAAGGTCATGAAGTCGAATGTATCGAGCTGCTTTTTATGTAGTAAAGCCTTTATCAAACAAGCTGGAGACGCAGGTTCGATTGTGAATGTATCCTCTGCAGCATCTCGAACCGGTGCACCATTTGAATATGTCGATTATGCTGCTTCGAAAGGTGCGATGGATTCATTGACCAAAGGTCTGTCGCTTGAGCTAGCGTCCCGTAATATCCGAGTTAATGGTGTAAGGCCGGGGTGTATTTATACCGAAATGCATGCAGACGGTGGAGAACCTGATCGCGTTGACCGATTAGCGGCACAATTGCCATTACAACGTGGTGGTACGCCAGAAGAAGTTGCGAACTCAATAGCGTGGTTATTATCAGACGAAGCTTCCTATGTGACAGGTTCGTTTATAGATATTGCAGGTGGGCGATAGAGGCCAGCGTCCATAACATTCAGAGAACTCAGTTAACCATCAATAGGCCATTAAAAGTACCAAACTAAAAGAATGAAACTAAGAGTACAAACATGAAAAACTATTTTGAAAGTCCGTTTGTTGGTAAATCACTGAAAGAGCAAGTGACCAACCCGAATATCATCGTCGGTGAGCACAGTTACTATTCAGGCTATTACCATAATCACAGTTTTGATGACTGTGCACGTTACTTGTTGCCTGATAGAACTGATATCGACAAGCTAATTATTGGTCGTTACTGTTCAATTGGCTCTGGTGCTGTATTTATGATGGCGGGCAACCAAGGCCACCAAAATCAATGGGTGAGTACCTTCCCATTCTTCTATCAAGACGATGAAAAGTTCGAACGTGCGGTTGATGGTTTTGAACGTTCTGGCGACACCGTGATAGGTAATGACGTTTGGATTGGCACAGAAGCTATGATCATGAGTGGCATTAAAGTCGGTGACGGTGCCATTATCGCAAGTAGAGCTGTTGTTACGAAAGACGTCGCACCTTATTCCATTGTCGGTTCAAACCCAGCACGTCATATTCGCTATCGTTTCAATGAGACTGAAATGGCTCAGTTGTTAGAAATGAAATGGTGGGAATGGAGCGAAGAACAAATCAAAGGCGCAATGTCGCTAATGTGTTCTTCAGACATTGGTGGTTTGTACCATTATTGGAAAGGATTCTTGAAGCCTTAAATTGTCGTTCACAGATGAAATGTGAATGGTGAGAACGAGATTAAATTTAACAAATTACTCAATAATCTGATGATGGCAATGCGATTGTGATACGAGTAACTTATTGATTGTAAAGATATTGAATAGTATGGCATGTCGCATTAGCGTGGTGGATGAATTGGAAGGGTATTATGATTAGTTGCAACGATTACGATTATATTGAGATTGTGTGTATGCACCGATACCCAATCAAATTAACGCTGAAATCTGGCGAGCAGATTGAATGTGTCGGATTAGATACTCAACGCAATGATAGCCGTGAAGAGTGCATTAAGGTCAGTATTCAAGGTGTAGAACAACTTGTCATACTCACAGACCTTTCCACACTAGAAGTTTGTGTCGACAACCCTCATTTTCAGCAGATTTCATTCAAAACGTCATAGGCTTTCAAATGAATAACACCATAGAACAATGCTATTGCACCGCATGCCGAGAAGATACACAGCACGTTGTGGTGTTGGTCAGAAAGACGAGTGCGTTTGCAGAGAAACCTAACCAAAAGCGAAGCGAGTTTTGGGCAGGCATGATAAAAGGTTGGTTTCTTGGCCCATTTATCGCATCTATGGACGAATTTTCTCGTCATATAGTGTGTGAGAAGTGTGGTCACAAAGAGATTGAAGATTAGGTATCGATTCAATATGCTCAAACCATCGTTGGCTTAGGAATAAAACGAATGAAAGTAGAAACGATTGAAGCCGTAAAGGCGTATGGGTTTTCAGTAAGAACCACTAATCAGGATGAGGTTGACCCAACTAAAGCGAAGATAGGTCAATTGTGGCAGGACTTTTTTGATCAGGCTTTTCCCAAACTGACGCCGGATTCAAAAGTATACGGTGTCTACACTAATTACGAGTCTGATTTTACGGGTGAGTTTGATGTTATCGCGTGTGCTAATGCGTTAACGGATCAAGACTTAAATAATCTTATTGAAACCAAGATTGAAGCAGGCAAATATCTGACGTTTTCTGCTGAAGGTGAACTTCCTCAAGCGGTCATCGATCTATGGGGAGAAGTGTGGACGTATTTCAATTCACCTGATTGTTCACATGTTCGAACTTACACGACAGATTTTGAATGTTACAAAGGCGAAACTGAAGTCGAGATTTCGATAGCGATTCAGTGATCAGTTTAAAATAAACAAAAGGCTTAACTTAGACTCTAACATCCGGTTAAAGGACTGCAGTATCCAGTTAAGAGACAGTAGTTACCGGTAAAGAGACAGCTAAGCCTTTGAATATCTGTTCATTACAAAGAAGGTACAGTGTCACGTAATTATCTTAATACTTACGCTTTATCTAACCCTGAATTCCCCTAGAGCACCCCAAATCCCCTTAAGTCACCCAAAAACACAATCTTGCTTGGTTTCATTCCACAAAGGGTATTGCTTCATGACTTGGGTGTAGAGCTTACTTTCCAAGTGCGCTCTTAACCAACGTCCTACGTTTTTGTATTCAGATTGTACAAACCACTTCTTTTCGACCCGCACAAACTGGCTGACAAAAGGCATTACCGCAAAATCGGCCAAGCTTGGGGTTACTCCAAAAAAGTAGGGCCGATCGGTAAGTAGCACTTCTAATTGATTAATGAACGCTTCGCAGGCTTGTCGACGTTGTTCAACATCGATGTTTCGATAACGAACCGACGCGCGATACTTTTCTAAGTGGCCAATAAAATCTTCATCGTTGGTTTTGATGAGCTGGTGGACTTGTTCGCTCAGTGTTGGATTACTTGAACGAAGAAGATCTTGAGGATCGTTTTGTTGAAGAGCCCAGTTCATGACATCTATGCTTTGTTCAATGATGTGTCCATTTGGCAACACCAAGACCGGAACGGTACCTTTTGGCGAACTGGTTAATAGTTCGCTAGGCTTGTCTTTGGTAATGATTTCCCTGAGTAACACTTTTTGCTGTGATAGTGCGATGCCCATTCGTCCGCGCATTGCGTAAGGGCAGCGACGTAAAGAATAAAGGATAGGTAAATCGGATTCGTTTGGCATTATTGAGGTCATTTAGTTTGAAAAGTGTTGTTAGGTGGTAAAGAGATCGTGATGTAGGTAGAATACGCGGCTTAAAAATTATAAGTAAGTGAGCGACTTCAAAAATGAGCAGAAAGATTGAGTTATTAGCCCCTGGTGGCGATGTAGAGGCGATTAAAGCAGCTATCGTGGCCGGTGCCAATGCAGTTTATTGCGGTTTAGACACCTTCAACGCTCGTAACAGAGCCTCTAACCTGTCGTTAGATGAGTTGAATGGTGTGATTCGCCTTGCTCATGAATATGGCTGTGAAGTGTTTCTGACTCTTAACGTTGTGCTGCTGGAACATGAAATTAAGAGCATCACTAAACTGCTAAATCAATTAGTGAACACCAAACTAGACGGCATCATCGTTCAAGATCTTGGTTTGTTCGATTTGGTGAAAAAGCATTTCCCATCATTAGATGTTCACGCGTCGACTCAGTTAACAACGCACAACGAAGGCCAGATTAAGTTCTTGTCTAAAATTGGCGCAACACGCGTTAACTTGTCTCGAGAGTTGAACCTACCTGAAATCAAGATGCTGACAGAAGTAGCACATGATCACGATGTACTAACCGAAGTGTTCGTACACGGTGCTTTGTGTATCGCATTCTCTGGTCAATGTTACTCAAGCTCTGTAAGTGTGGGTAACTCAGGTAACCGTGGCCGTTGTAGCCAAGCGTGTCGTGATGAATACGAAATCACCAATGCGGGCAACAAGTTCCCACTTAACTTGAAAGATAACTCCGCTTACTACGACCTACCTGAACTGGTTGACGCAAAAGTTGACTCGTTGAAAGTAGAAGGCCGTATTAAAGGCGCACACTACGTATACACAGTAGTAGATACGTGGCGCAAACAGATTGATAGCTTTGTAGAAAGTGGTTTGTTGATCGAAGATGATTCGAACCTGCACAAAGTATTCAACCGTGATTTCACCAACTCTTTCCTTAAGGGGAACCTAACGAAAGACATGTTCATCGATAACCCGCGTGACAACAGCATGAACTACGCCGTTGATAAAGCGACGAAAGAGAACAATGAAATCTCTGTTGTGCAAATTCAAGAAGTGACCAGCGATCTTTACGAAGCTAAGAATGCGCTAGGCAGCGAAATGCGCGACAAGATCGAGTTCCTTGATATTCGTAAAACACCCGTGTCATTGTCGTTTAGCGCGAAGCTTGGTCAACCATTCACGGTGACAGTGAACACATCAAAAGAGAACTTTACGGTTCAATCTAAATCGTTATTGATAGCGGCAAGTGAGAAGGCGATCGATCAAGAGCTACTTGAGAAGCGTTTTAAAACTGTGAAGAGTGCGGTTCATACACTAGAAAGCTACAACTTCGATAACCTTGATGCTGGCCTGATTGTTCCTTTGAAAGAAGTGTCCAATCTTAAAGATGAAATCGACTTTATTCTGAACGGTTCTGTAGAAGTAATTAAGCACGTTGAAGTGCCAGCACTGCCTCAGCACCCTAAAGTGAATGAGAAGCCGACTATGTCGATGCTTATCGCGGATGTGGAAGACTTGCACCTATGTGATGTGACTGACGCAGATGTTTACTTCAAACTGCCGGAAAGCTTCAAGAAGCGTTGCAACAAGTACATCGATATCTTGGCCGAAAACCCACGTTTGATCCCTTGGTTCCCTGCAGTATTGATCGGTAAAGACTACGACGAAGCTGTTCGTATTCTTGAAGAGATCAAGCCAGCTCGCATCGTGACCAACAACACGGGTATTGCTTACAAAGCTTACGAGATGGGTATTGAGTGGGTTGCCGGCCCGTTCATGAACACAACCAACTCTCACGCACTGGTTACTCTGAAAGAAGAGCTTAACTGTGCAGGCGCATTCATTTCGAACGAGATCAACAAAGGTCAGATTCGTCATATTCGCCGCCCAGAGAACTTCAAACTGTTCTACAGCATCTACCACCCAATCTTGATGATGACTAGCCGTCAGTGTTTCTTCCAAAGAACCGTCGGTTGTAACAAGCCAAGCATCGAAGCGGGTTGCATGTTGAAATGTGAGAAAGCGACCACGATTACTAACGTTAAAGGCATCTCTTTCGCGGTTGATAAGCAGAAGGGTGGCTACCCAAGCATTTACAACCACGAGCAGTTCTTAAACCATGACGCTGTAACGGATTTCTCGGGCCTGTTCGACGAGTTCTTCATCGACCTAACCAACATCGGTGCAGGTTCTAAAGAAGTACAAGACAAAGTAGAGCTGATTAAACACTTCCAAGGTTTGATTGATGGCGTTGATGGTTCACAACAGAACCTAGAGCAGCTAGTCGAAATTCGTACTAACGCTCAATACATTCAAGGTCTATAGCGTTCAAGGTCTATACGGTCGAAGGTCTATACGGTCGAAGGTCTATATGGTTAAAGGTCTATAAGCTCCAACGTTTATAGCTAAAAGCTTATAAGTCCAGAAGACCAAACAAAAAGTCACTCAATCGAGTGGCTTTTTTGTATCTGAGTATTCTTAATCGGCGAATGCGTTATTCCGTCACCGTTTCCTGTTTAAAGCATGGACTCTTTAATGTGTTCATCTTCTCGATTTCATTGGTTAAGCGCAACGAGAGCAGGGCTTTTTGGTTTGAAGCAAAATCAAACATCACGATGGTCGCAGTACCAACTGTCGTCAGTTTCTGTTGAGCCTTACTGACAATCGCGTATTCCATGGTGAATCGGTCGTCTTGAATGTCTGTAACACGAGAACCAATCATCAGCGTGTCTGGATAAGTGACCGGGCGGAAATATTTACAATAAGTGTCGCCAAGAACAGGGCCAACTTTGGTAATCGCCATCTCTTCCATCAGCTCGACGTGCTTGAAAAAGTCTAAGCGAGCGGTTTCGAAATAGCGAAAGTATACGGCGTTATTAACGTGATTGAGTGCGTCCATTTCTCCCCAAGCGACAGGGATTTCTGTTACTACCGGGTAGTCAGATAATAGTGCTTCCATGCGAACTCTCTTATTGTTATTTACTTACCCTTCATCGGGGTAAGTTGTTATTGGAATAAAAACCCTACCGTTAAATTAACAAAACTGCAACACGTGTGATTTAAGTTTTTGAAGCTTGAAACCACATAATGTCAGGGACTTAGTCTTCCATGACTTAATGACTAGCCCCTAGTTTACTTAATGATTTAAGCGTCTTTGATCTATAACTTATCGACTAAGGTGTTTGAATTGCAGCTCAACCAAGCGTTGGTACAATTCGCAGCTATTGATGAGCGACTGGTGGTCGCCGATGTCTACTAGCTGTCCTTTATCGAGTACTGCAATTTGGTCGGCGTGTTTAATTGTTGATAAACGGTGCGCGATAATGATGGTCGTTCTGCCACGCATTAATTCTTCCAAAGCTTGTTGAACATGATGTTCACTTTCGCTGTCTAGCGCACTGGTTGCTTCATCCAATAATAGAATATTCGGATCTTTTAAGATGGCTCGTGCGATGGCAATACGCTGACGCTGACCGCCAGACAATCTCACGCCACGTTCACCAAGAAAGCTGTGATAGCCTTCAGGTAAGTTCTGAATGAACTCGTGCGCATGCGCTTTTTTCGCCGCCTCGATAACTTGCTCGTCCGTTGCTTCTGGGTTTCCGTATCGGATGTTATGGAACACATCGTTACTGAACAGGGCGGGTTGCTGAGGAACTAACGCCATCTGCTTTCTTAATTCGTTCGGATCAAACTGATTCAGTTCAATACCGCCTAACGTCACTTTACCTACTTGTGGGTCGTAGAAACGTTGCAACAGTTCGAATAGGGTGGTTTTACCTGCGCCAGACGGGCCAACCAATGCCAATACTCTGCCTTCATGGGCAGTAAGCGTGAGGTTGCTTGTTGCGGGCTGGTCCGGCCTTGATGGGTAACAGAAGGTCACATCATCAAAAGCGACTTCTGGTGTCACGTTATCCAGTGACGTTGGGTTTTCTACAGGCGCAACAATGTGGCTTTCAACTTGTAGAATCTCGATCAAACGCTCTGTTGCGCCTGCCGCACGTTGCAATTCACCCATCACTTCAGAAATCGTACCTAGCGATGAAGCAACCATGATCGCATAGAAGACAAATGCAGCCAGATCACCCGCCGACATAGTGCCGTTGATAACGTCACTGCCGCCAACCCAAAGCATGCCTGCAATCGCACTGAACACGATAACAATCACACCAGAGATAAGAATCGCACGCTGCTTTACGCGTTGGCGACCAATTTCGTAAGCCTTTTCTACTTCAATTGCGAATGATGCTTTCTCCTGTGCTTCTCGGCTGTAGCTTTGCACTGTTTTGATGTGTTCAATCGCTTCGCCAGCATAAGAGCCTACATCAGACATCGAATCCTGGCTTTGGCGAGAGAGAGCTCTCACACGTCGTCCGTATACCAAAATCGGGATCAAGATAAACGGAACAGAGGCCAACACGATCAGCGTTAGCTTAATGTTGGTCGCAAACAACATGATGATTGCGCCAATACACATTAGCGCGCTTCGCATCGCCATAGAAAATGACGAACCAATGATGCTTTGAAGCAGAGTTGTGTCGGTTGTGATACGCGACATGATGTCGCCACTGCCATTGGTTTCGAAGTAACTCGGGTGCAGCGTCACAACGTGGTTGAAAACCGATAGGCGAATATCCGCACTCACACGCTCCCCAACAGAAGAGACCAAATAAAAGCGGAAAAAGGTACCAATCGAGATTAATACCACGACCACCATGATGAATTGAATCGCACTGCCTAAATCTTCTAATGAACGTTGGCTAAACCCCTGATCGATAAGCAGACGAATACCGTGGCCAACAGACAGCGTTAAGCTTGCCGTAAAGATCAACGCGAGCAGAGCGGTGATCACTCTCCCTTTATAGGGTTGAATGAACTTACTTAGCTCAAACAAAATGCTGAGGCTTTTCTTCTCAGGTTTGGGTTCTGGTGCTTGTTGAGTCGATCGCTGAGTCTGTTGTTGGTTTGAGTCGAACGTAGAAGAGACATCGTTTTGCATATGACGGCCTTAGTGTGTTGTCGCTTTAAGAATGATGACTTGTCGCTGGTGCTTATCTGTTGCTAACAAATACTCGTTATTCGTTAGTACTTGTTCTGGGCAAATATCTTTTGTAGATAACGATTCGTTGTTGGTAAGTACGAGCCATTAAAGCATTTATTGCCGCGTGACGCTCCCTAGGAAACTCAATTTCCAATATTTCATATACGTGAAGTGAATAGGAGCGAGGAAACTAAAAGAAAAATTAAGCATTACCTAGTACTTAGGTTAGGCATCCCAACTGGTTATTTATCCCTGATTTTTATGCAGGCAAATTGACGCGAATACAAGAGTGTATTCATAGAGTTGATACTGAACTGTGATTTATAGAACATGAGTAAAACGTTTGCTATTTGTCCCGTTCTTCACCTTAATCAACGAGTTGCGATTTATAGATGTATGACCAGTCATTGAGACTGTTTTTTGCGCAATATTTGTTACATAAATTCAACAAAGTAGTTTTTTATACATTTATCTTGCATAAAACTTCAGTTTGAATAGAATAACCAACAAATGACAATTAATGCAGTATTGTGGCATGAGTATTCAAGTAAAGAGCATCAACAAATCATACGGTGATACCCAAGTTCTTCACGACATCAGTTTTAACTGTGAAAGCGGCGAAACCTTGGTACTGCTTGGCCCAAGTGGTGCAGGCAAGAGTTCATTACTGCGTGTTTTGAACCTACTGGAAATCGCGGACAACGGCGAATTAGACATTGCGAACGAGCAATTCGATTTTGCAGGTCAGATCCAAGAAAAACAGGGTCTAAAATTACGTCGTAAAGTCGGCATGGTGTTCCAGCAATACAACTTATGGCCACACATGACGGTAATGGAGAACTTAATTGAAGCCCCGACCAAGGTTGCAGGCTTAGACAAACAAGAAGCCATTAAACAAGCGAAAACGGTATTAACCACGTTACAGCTTGCAGACAAAGCAGACGCTTGGCCACTTCAACTCTCTGGCGGCCAACAACAGCGTGTCGCGATTGCACGTGCATTGATGATGAAGCCAGACGTGCTGCTGTTTGATGAACCAACGGCAGCGCTTGATCCTGAGATTACTAACCAAGTCGTGAGCATTATTAAAGAATTGAGTGGAACGGGCATTACCCAAGTTGTCGTGACGCATGAAGTCGATTTCGCGAAGAAGATTGCTAGCCACGTTCTGTACCTAGAGAAAGGGTACATCGTCGAACACGGCACCAGCGATTCATTCGTTAATCCGCAGACACCTGAGTTTGCCGAGTATTTAACTCATTAGATTCAGCTAAAACAAGATGATTTCGTTCAAAAATAACATTTAGAAAAAACAATCAAATTATAAGAATGGCCACAGGCCACTATCTAACAGTATTCGGAGTAACAAAATGAAAAAGATTCTACTAGCTTCACTTATCGGCCTTGCTTCTTTCAACGCAGCGGCGCAAGAAGAAATCAAATTCGCAATGGAAGCAACTTACGCACCATTCGAGTACATGGATGAGAACAACCAAATTCAAGGTTTTGACGTAGACCTAGCAAACGCACTTTGTGAAGAATTGAAAGCAACCTGTACTTTCCACAACCAAGCATTCGATAGCTTGATCCCGGCTCTTAAGTTCAAACGTTACGATGCAGCTATCTCAGCAATGGACATCACTGAAGCGCGTCTTCAACAAGTGAACTTCTCTGATGCGTACTACGACAACTCTGCAGCGTTCATCTCTATCGAAGGCAAAGTAGCAGACCAAGCGGCATTAGAAGGTAAGCGTGTTGGTGTTCAAAACGGTTCTACTCACCAGAGCTTCCTACTTGAGCAAATGACGGGTGTAACAGCGGTACCTTACTCAAGCTACCAAGATGCATTCATCGACATGAAAAATGGTCGTATCGATTCTGTATTCGGTGACACAGCCGTTGTAGCAGAATGGTTCAAGAAGCAAGACAACCTAACGTACGTTGGCGACCAAGTAACAAACCAAGAGTACTTCGGTAACGGCTTTGGTATCGCAGTAAACAAGAGCAATCAAGAACTTGTAGACCAGCTGAACACAGCACTTGCAGCCGTGAAAGCGAACGGCGAATACGACAAGATCTTCAACAAGTACTTCGGTAAGTAATATGCAGTTAACGGGTTACTCTTTAGGGCTCGTCGAAGCAAGCTGGATGACAGTTCAGCTTGCGTTCGTAAGTCTATTGGTCGGATTAGTTTTAGCGGTACTGTTTGCTGGCGGTGAAATGTCTCGTCGTATTGCAATCAAATGGCCGACAACCGCGTTCGTGACTATCGTACGTGGTCTACCAGAAATTTTGGTGGTTCTGTTTATCTACTTTGGCTCAACACAAGTGCTTTTTATGATCACTGGTGACTTTGTTGAAGTTAGCCCGTTCTTATCTGGAGTTGTTGCACTGTCACTTATCTTCGCTTCTTACGCTTCACAAACCATTCGTGGTGCATTGAAAGCAGTAAGTAAAGGGCAGAGAGAAGCGGCGAGTGCATTGGGTATTCCTCAATCTCGCGCCTTCTTCAGAGTTGTATTGCCACAAGCAGTAAGACACGCACTACCAGGTTTAACGAACCAATGGTTGGTTCTATTAAAAGACACCGCATTGGTTTCACTGATTGGCGTAACCGATCTATTGAAACAAGCACAATTAACATCTGCAGCAACGCACGAAGCATTCACTTGGTACGCGACAGCAGCAGCAATCTACTTGGTCATCACTTTAATCACACAAAGATTAGTAAAAGTGATTGATGGTAAGTTCTCTATTCAAGGTTTGGGTAGCAAAGGGGCAATGGCATGAATCAACAATACCTCTCTCAAATGCTTGAAGGCTTGGCGACCAGTCTTCAACTGACAGGTGCTTCATTGCTTGTTGGTTGTATTTTGTCATTGCTGATGACAGTAACGTTAATCTTAAGAATACCTGCGATTCACTGGTTAACTCGTGGCATCATTACGCTGTTCACCGGCACACCATTATTGGTTCAAATCTTCTTGGTGTATTACGGCCCGGGTCAATTCGATTGGATTCGTGAAAGCTTCCTGTGGACATGGTTAAGCCAACCTTGGTTCTGCGCGATGTTAGCATTAGCTTTGAACACCGCAGCGTACAGCACGCTACTATTCAGAGGCGCATTCAACGCGATTCCTGCTGGGCAATGGGAAGCATGTCGTGCGCTAGGTATGGACAAAATCGCAACGCTTAAAGTGTTACTGCCATACGCACTGCGCCGCGCGGTTCCTGCTTATTCAAACGAAGTGATTTTAGTCTTCAAAGGCACCTCACTGGCAAGCACCATCACCATCATGGATTTGATGGGCTACGCTCAGCGTATCAACGGCCAAACCTACGACACGCTCACCGTGTTCGGTATTGCTGGCGCATTCTACTTAGCCGTGAACGGTGTATTAACGCTGATCTTTCGCCAAGTAGAGAAGAAAGCCCTCGCATTCGAAGCGGTATAAGCTAACTACTCACAAGCTTAACTAACGTATAAAGCCTGCCATTTATGTTCACATAGATGGCAGGCTTTTTTGTGTTTGGGGTAGGTGTAGGGGTACTGCGATTATATACAGTTTAGTGCGGTTTTCGCTAAAATCATACTATATAGAAATATTCTGCATTTTATCATTCAATGAGTTTATCTATGTTTTAAGTCACTGAAATGCGGTGATTAATCATGGTAGAGTTCTGACCATATGAAACTAGATAGAATGAATCTGTATTTAAGTGCAGAATTTTTCTGTCTAATAGCTGTTATAGCTTTGGGGAAATATGAAGACAATAATTGATACATTTCAAAATAAAATAAACAATAATTTTTCTGAATTTACTCTTGCTACATCATGTGCTGAAGCTGGCTTAAATTTGATTTCTCAAAGTAGGAGTGACTCGACGGTAAGTTTGTATCTCGGTGATGATCTCCACACTGAACCTGTTCAGTTTACGGAATTACTCGATATTTCCACTGATTTTATATCAAATACAGTCTCTCTATACCAAAACATGATGGTAGCAGCTTGGAGTGACTTACTAGATGATTTATTTAATTATTATCTGGAGTTGTATTTTAGTGGGAATTTTTCTTTTTCAGCTTTAAAAAAACAAAATGTAAAAATAGACTTTGCATCGGAGGTTAGTTTGGATTCTCAAATTAAGGATGCACTTAAGCGAGATTTTGCATTCAAAAATTATAATGAAAAAATCAAACTTATCGTGGAAATTTTAGGGAAAAAGTCTAGCAATACAGGCGAGTTAAATATAATAAGAAAGCATGTGCTCATACGAAATGCAGTTCAGCACCATAGCGGTGTTGCATATTCTGATATGTTTAAGCTGTTAGGTTCATCTTCAATGGAGATTATGGATCGTCATGGTAAAGCTCAAACAGTATCATCTGGCGAAAAAATCTTAATTTCAGTTCCTGAATTTGATTTACTAAAAAGATCTTTGCAGTTAGTCACTCAAACTTGGAGAAGTTCTAATGCCTAAAATTCAACTTTCAATTATACCTGAACCTAAAACTAATACAGCGTCGGTATTAATAAGACAGCCAAATTACGCCGAAATGGAGCCGTACTTGGTGATTTCTGGAGGTGGAGATACAGATTATTTGTGTGGTGGGTGCAGAGTAGTGCTAGCCTCTCAGATTTCACAAGGTCAGGTTAAGTCATTAGTCTTTAAGTGTGGCAAATGTCATTCTTACAATGCGGTGCGTGGAACAAAGCTATAACAAGTAATTCAAGCTGACAGCCAACGCGCGGCATTTTCAGTTCCAATTGATTTGGGTGTAATCGGTGCGTTACTTTAGGTTCAGGTTTGCGTTGGTCTGCAACTTAATTGGGCTACATGGACTCCCTCTTTTGTCAACAATAACTCCCGCTGACAACAGTGGATCGGACAGCAGCTCTACATTCGGTGTTTAATCGGATTCGTTCCGTCACCTTGATGATATTCGCTTGATGCCTGCCTCATTCGTTAAACAGTATTTATTACTTCCCAATTAAACAGGTTTAGGCATCTCGGTCTGGTCGTATTGTCATCATTTGCTATTGCTTTGACTCGGTGAGTGTTAACCGTTTACATAGTTAATCTTGTACTCTTTTCCTGTTGTTAATAATGCCCATATTATACGAGCGTTTTTTGCTGCTAGGGCGACAGCTGCTCGTTTATAACCTCGTCGTTCAACGAGTTGATTTAACCAAATACTGTTGCGATCGGTTTTCTCTTTACATCGTGCAATAACGGCTCTTGCGCCATGAATAAGTAGAGTGCGAATATGTTTTTCGCCTCTTTTGCTGATGCGACCAAGATGAACATGACCACCTGTTGAGTATTGTCTTGGCACCAACCCTATCCAAGCGGCAAATTGGCGGCTAGAGCCAAATTGTTTTGCGTCATTGACGGTCGCGACAATGGCACTTGCACTGTGTTCACCGACACCTGGAATATCCATGAGGGCTTTGGCTGAAGCCATCTCACGAACTAAAGCAGAGACTCTGCGATCATAGTGCAATACTTCTAGGTTAAGGTTTTGAATCTTGTTCGATAGATCTTGAAGTAGCTCTCGAGCGAGTATAGGCAAACCATTTTCTGCATCTTCAAGAACGCTACCAATGGTGTTTTGAGCCGAGTAGCGACCCTGCGGCATCACAATGCCAAATTCGGAAAGCAAACCTCTGAGTTGGTTAATGGTCGCTGTTCTTGTTTTAATTAGCCCCTGCCGAATACGATGCAGGCAAAGCATAGCTTGTTGCTCTTCACTTTTGATAGAGACAAATCGTGTTTTGGGTCTAGATACCGCTTCACAGATAGCCTCTGCGTCATTGGCATCATTCTTCTCATTTTGTCTATATGGAATAACGAATTTGGACGCCATAATTTTTGGGTTATGACCGAGTTTCAGTAGCTCTCTCGCCCAGTGGTGTGCGCCAGAGCACGCCTCCATACCGATGAGGCAGGGCGGTAACTTCGCGAATGTTTCTAAGAGTTTGTTTCTTTTGACAGTTTTGCGTAGGACGCACTTGCCATATGCATCAACGCCGTGAATACTGAACACATTCTTGGCGAGGTCAACGCCAATAGTTTGAATGGTGGACATAGTAACCTCCAGTTCTTCAGTGTGTACTTAGTAAGTATGGCACGCAGAGTGTCAGGTAGAGGGAGTCCATATCATTCGTTATACGCTCAGGAGAGTTATGCCAAATCCACCAACATTTGAGGTTCAATCATCTACTCAATTCTTCGATTTGATCGTTAAGCCTCAATATGAAGACTTTATTGAAAATAACTTCCCTCAGTACGTCGAACATATATCGCTGCATTATACAAAAACCTAGTCCTATCAAGTACTCACCTTTGTCACACAAACAGCTAACATCCCATACATCGGATTTGGAAATCTCATGGTTGAGTTCAGAAAGTGAAGTGTCGATGGGCTTTAACACCTCTGCGACATAAGAAAATTCTACATCTGCAAACTCTACCTCATTTCCTTTTTTAGAAACTACGAACATCGATGCCCCTTAAAATGTATAACGCCCGCTTAAGCGGAACCTAACCAACTGTTGTTGTCCGTTTAAAGCGCTTGTTGAACGAAGCCGCTGCGCGGCAGAGTAAAGTGAGCGCAAGCCATACTCTTGTAACACCATCACCCTGATGGTCATTCACAGGAGTTACCCCATGAAACCCGCCGACTTAAAACGCTACAACGCCCTTTATGAACAACACCTTACCAATCTAAAGCTGCAAGGTAAACGACCCGCGACCATTGATGCCTATTCTCGTGCTGTTCGTCGGATCACTGCCCATTTTGATCGAGTTCCTGATACGTTAACCACCAATGACCTTAAACAGTTTTTCGCCTCTCTCATCCAAACCCACTCGTGGAGCACCATTAAACTCGATCGTAATGGCTTGCAATTTTTCTACCGATACACGCTGGGTAAACAATGGGAATGGCTCAATATTGTCAAACCGCCACAAGTCAAACGACTGCCTGACATACTCACACCGCAGCAAGTCAGTTCGCTCATCACTCACACACGACAAGCCCGCTACCAAGTCTTCTTCTTAACACTTTATAGTATGGGGTTGCGCCTTGGTGAAGGGCTGAATCTTATGGTTCACGATATCGACAGCCAAACGATGCGCGTTCATATACGGGAAGGAAAAGGCGGGAAAGACCGAATGGTGCCGCTTCCAATGCGAACACTCAGTGCCCTTCGCGCACATTGGCTCACTCATAAGCACCCTCAATTACTGTTCCCTGGCCTTGGGCAAGGTTGCGATGCGCCCATGGATAGAGGCGGTATTCAAAAAACCATGAAGCTTGTGCTCAAAGAGTGTGGCATCCAAAAGCACGCGAGCCCTCATTCACTGAGACACTGCTTTGCAACGCATTTACTTGAGCAAGGGCTCGACCTGCGCTCACTGCAAACGCTATTGGGTCACGCAAGCCTGAATACCACGGCGCGTTACACCCGAATGACTCAGATAAAGCAACGTGATGCGGCAATTGCCATCAACCAATTGACCAATGCATTGGATTTAAAGTGGAACATAAAATGAGCACTTTTATTGAACTGCTCCGCCAAAACCATCATGCACTTAAACGTCACCATCATGCGCAGATGAATGGCGATATGCACCGTGCCATTGGAGCTATGCTGCGCTGTAAAACGGAGCAACAAGGTCGGTCACAATGGTTTTGTCACCACTGCCATCATGATGACCGATTGCCCCTTTCTTGTGGTCATCGTCATTGCCCTCAATGCCAACAACGCACCACCACTGATTGGCTTCAGCGTCAGCAACAAAAACGGTTACCTGTTCACTACTTCATGGTGACGTTCACGTTACCGTATCAATTAAGAGTGTTAGCGAGACATCAACCGAAAGCGATATATAACGGTATGTTTAAGGTGGCATCGGGGGTTTTAAAGGATTTTGCCAACAGGCAGCAGCAAGGTGACATTGGGTTCACTGCCGTGCTTCATACTCATAGTCGACAACGAAACTTGCACCCACATCTGCACATTATTGTGGCGGCAGGCCAATACGATGCCTCAAGGCAAGAGTGGCATAAAGGTAACAAGCATTACCTTTTTAACGCGTTTGCTTTAGCCAAAGTATGGCGGGCAAGAATGCTAGAAACCATCAAGCAACACCCGAGGTTGTGGCTGCCCAATGGCATACCCAAGCAATGGGTGGTCGATTGCAGACAAGTAGGATACGGCCAGTCTGCCCTGAGCTATTTGTCGCGTTATCTCTATCGCGGTGTACTGCCTGATGAAGATATCATCAAAGTCACCGATGACACGGTCACCTTCCGCTATAAAGAGAGCAAGACCAACGCATGGCGAATGCGCACCTTACCCACCCTCAAGTTCTTGCTGCTCATTTTGCAGCACGTGCTGCCCAAAGGGTTACAACGAGTACGAGACTACGGTTTTCTACGTGGTCAGGCACACGCCTTACGGGTTCGCATTCAGTTGCTGCTATTGAACTTACTCTATCTCATGCCGCCGTTAACAGCGCCAATAAGGACTAAAGCAATACGAGTATGCCCTTGCTGTCAGCATCAGATGGCGTGTGTTGGAGTGAGCCGACCCACGTAGCCGAAAGGCATTTGATAATAAGGATAATGGCAAAAGTAAATAAGAGGAGGAGTAACGGCAGACACCATAAAAATAGCTAACTGGTTGATAAGGTTGCTATCGCAACCTTATCTTGACCTCGCTCGCCTTGAGAAAAGTATCAAGGCGATGTGCCCTTCAAATCCAATCGTACAATTTACTTAATAAAGAGACTTCGGGCTTGTTCAACACTCGGGATTTAACGTTGGCTGCGCAACGCTTAATCCTTATTAGTTATACGCGCGCTACAACGCATTATTCTCTTTTTGTTTTTGCCAGAAATCAATTAGTGGTCTCAAGAATCTGTCTGCAGAAACACTAACACCATTGTCATATGTAATATTCAATGGCCTTGCAAAACCATCACTAAATGCAGAAGAAAATCCACTTTGTGTGGAGGTTGTAATACTCCTAGTTAAGCAATGCTTGGTTCCATTTGTAATGTGCCTAGCCACATCAAACTCACTGGCTAACTCAACATAATCAGGGTATTTAGCCTTAAACTTGCTCTCAGTAAATTTTTCTCTGTGTACCCATTCGTATAAATGATACGCAGAAATTATTGTGAGTAGAGCATGTCTACTAGAAGAGTTGCTCTTAAACCCGTTGAAGCTCGAAAGTTAGGACCTTGCAGTTCTTTTGGTGAACCTGTTGCGGAGTTAATTCATACAGCAGCGAACTACTGGAAACATGAACCGGAGTGGCATATTTGGTTAGAAAAGCTGAGTAAACAATCGCAAGAAACTGTTGATAAGGTTTTACATCATAGGGACTCAGCCCAGTATCCGCTCTCTGATTTGCTGGCAGATTTGAATGGTAGCTCAGATTTAACCCTCATTGGTTGTTTACCATATCTAATTGACTGGCGAAAAGCTCTGTTTGAGCACACCAAAAGAAATGTATAACAAGGCGCTTAAGATGGACTATTGTAGTGGTCAACTAAAATTGGCCACGGTTTTAGAGTTTTCCCAATATAATCGTTCTGATTCATTGGGAGTTAGACCACCGTTATACTGATGTGGTCTGAGTTGGCAGTAGTATCCGATAATGTAACGGGTAATCTCTTGTTGAGCCTCAGCGAAGCTACGATAACCCACAGTTGGCACACATTCCGTTTTCAGACTTCTAAAGAAACGCTCCATCGGCGCATTATCCCAACAATTTCCTCGGCGAGATAAACTCTGTTTTATTTGAAAACGCCACAGCAATTGACGGTATTTACGGCTAGTATAATGACTGCCTTGATCGCTATGGAACATAACACCTTTAGGCTTACCACGTGACTCATAAGCCATCGAAAGAGCTTTGCCTGTTAGTCTAGAATCAGGTGATAGAGACATCGACCAACCAATCACTTTTCGGGCAAAAAGATCGATAACAACGGCTAAATACATCCACCGATTACCTGTCCAAATATACGTCACATCACCAGCCCATACCTCATTTGGGGCGGTAACCGCAAACTGACGACCTAAGTGATTTGGAACGTCAATATGTTCTTGTGAAGCCTTTCGGTAACGATGTTTTGGCACTTGGCAACTCACTAAACCAAGCGTTCTCATAAGTTTTGTTGCTCGGTATCGGCTCAGCTTTCCCCCCTGATTTGTGACTATATCTGCAATGGTTCTCGCTCCCGCAGAGCCATTGCTTGCAGCGTGAGCCTCACTGACCAAGCTGCGCAATTTTACTGTTTCAGCGTTAATTACCGTTGGGCGTTTAAGCCAATAGTGATAACTACTTCGATGAACATTGAAGACTTCGCATAATGTTTTTACGCTGTAGCTCTGCTTGAGTTTCTTGATTATCAAGAATTGTTCAGTGAGTCCGACATCAACAGAGCCGTGGCTTTTTTTAATATTTCATTATGCTCTTCAAGGCGAGCCAACTTCTTTTTTAATTCCCGAATTTCTATTTGTTCAGGGGTCATCGGTGAAGCTTTCGGTGTTTTTCCTTGGCGCTCTTCTCTAAGCTGGCGAACCCACTTATCCATCGTGGACTTGCCCACATTCATGGCTTGGGCTGCTTCAGTCACTGAGTAATTTTGGTCTAGGACTAACTGAGCTGCTTCTAACTTAAATTCTGCGCTAAATAGTCGTCTTGTACGTTTTGTCATAGTGTCACCTGTTAACTTATGAGGTGATGATATCACCTCTAACTAAGTGACCAAATTCACCGTACCACTACATATGTAGTTGACCCGATCTAATGGACACCTTCAATTGTAATTGGAGGTGATTATGCCAGCTTATAAATCAGGTAAAAAAACTCAACAATATCTTACGGAATTTAAGGTAACTGCTGTCCGACTTTCGCTTCGAGAAGGAGCTACAGTTAAAAGCGTGGCGCTATCATTAGATATCCACCCTTATATGCTTTCTAAATGGCGAAAGGACTATAGAGAAGGGGTTATTATGGAAGATAAACGTAAGAAAAGGACTCAGATCCCGAGCCAGAAAACTGAGTCTAGTCGGATTGCAGAGCTCGAACGTCAGAACGAACAACTTAAGCTCGAGAATGACTTGCTAAAAAAGTGGCAACGATTCGTTGCCCAAGAAAATCGACAAAATTCCGATTCATAGCCCATTACAAAACGCGTTATTCCATTGTATTGATGTGCCGTTTTCTATCTGTTTCGAAGTCGGGTTACTACGCATGGCTTGATAGAGAACCAAGCCGCTACGATCAAGAAGAGCAGGCTTTGAAGAAGCGTATAATTAAAGTGTTTACCCAGAGTCGAGAGACCTACGGTAGCCCACGAGTTCATGCAGAACTGAGGCGCCAAGGAGTTTTGGTTAGCCGCAAGCGTGTGGCTCGGATCATGAGAGAGCAAGGGCTAAGAGCACGAAGTTATCGCATTTACATGAAAATGGCCAAGCTACATCGGTTCTATCAATCGATTAAGAATATTAAAAAAGACACACCAAAACCAACGGCAGTTAATCAACAGTGGTCTGGAGATCTAACGTATATCAGGCAAGGCAAACGTTGGATGTATCTAGCGGTCGTTATTGATCTTTACTCGCGTAAAGTCGTCGGTTGGTCGCTTGGTAGTAAGAAGAGTACACAACTAACGATGAGTTCGCTGAGAATGGCCATTAGAAATCGAAAGCCACAAGAGCGCCTGTTATTTCATACTGACAGAGGCTCTGAATATCGAGCCCATGAAGTTCAAGCTTTACTATCAAAAAATGGAATTGTCCCAAGCATGAATCGCCCAGGTCATTGTACTGATAATGCAGAGGTGGAGTCGTTCTTCCATACGCTCAAAGGCGACATAATTAGGAAAAATAGCTTTAAAAGTGAGAAGCAGCTTAGAGATAAACTTGTCGGTTATATCCAGCATTTTTATAACCGTTATAGACTGCACTCAAGTCTTGGATATCGAAGCCCGCATGAATATGAAGTCATGACGGGTTAAAGAAGATAGGGTGTCCATTTTATCGGGTGAAGATCACTAACAAGCGTTTGGCATTTTCAGTTCGGTTTAGTTGCGTGTTTAAGGTGTTAAATTGGGTGAAGTGACTGGTTTGTTAGCCATTTAGCTAGTCGTTAGGGCTCACGGAGAGTGTAATGAGGAAAGGTTACAAGGTTCAAGCAATTAGAGGTTTGACCGAAAAGGGTATATTCAATAAGCATGAGTGGCTGAAGGAAGCCCAAAAACACATGTATTCGTCCAGTGTCCTTAATGAGCATGCTCAGAAAGTTAGGCAGGAACTACAAGCAATAACAGCGGAAGCTAATGCTTCTGGGAACCGATGCCAATCGAGCAAGGTAGTTGAGTCAATCACTCAGTTCGATGCAAGTTCAAAGTCAAGTTTATTGTTACTGAGCTATTCAGTCGAGGTGTTAATTAAATCTGCTTTAGTTTGCTTACATCAATACACTGCAAGGCAAGATTTCAATCGGCTACTTAAATCAAAATACCGTCATAACTTATCTGAATCCGCTCAACTCTTATCCATTCCGTTGACAAAGTGTGAGTTCAAAGTCTTAGAAAGAATGAAAGCTATGATGCTAGATGAAGCCCGTTATCCAGTAACCCCAATAGATACAGAGTCGTACTATCAACAGGCAAATAAAATCAACAAAGAAGTGTGGTCTGAGACTCTATATTTAAAATGGTCCAAGGTTGCGAATAAAATTCAAGATTATGTAAAAAAAATTGATTCGGACTCATCAAACAGCTCAAGTGTTACTCATTATACGTTTGGTGAGGGAGGGTACTGTGTTTTTCGGTTTGGGGGTAATCTTCCGCCATTCTTAATTGTGAACTTTACGAATGAGCAGATGGAAAACAAGGAAAACAACAAAAAAGATTTACTCGATTTGCTCGAAAATCATGCACCAGACTCTGGAGCCAAACGATATATGCTAAAGATAAAGTCTTCGCTTATATATCTTGACTTGCGGGAAAGTAAGCCCTAACAAATTGCTTAAGAGTGATTCGTAACGCGTGGTATTTTTACTTTGCGGTGGCTTATGTGATTAAGGCGCTGTGCGGTAGCTTTTGTATTGCGTTACTCACACCTTAGCAAGGCGTTATAAGCCCTAGGAGTACTATGGAAATCACAGAGTTACAAGTAATCGATACAGCCATCAAAATTGGGTTAGGCAGTCTCATTACATTAGTTGGTACGTTTTTAGTTACATGGTTAAATCACCGAAATGAACGCAAAAAAGAAAGTCGAAAAAGATTCTATGATTCACTGGAATCAGTGAGCTCGAATATTGAAGAAGTCACGCACGTTTCACTACGATATTGGGCATTGATAATTGAATGGGTTCGAAATAATGCTCAAGACATGGATTTAACTGAAAAGCGCTATGAAGAGTTAGAGCGCACCAAGTCGGAACTTTTCGATCAGTTTAAGAACTTAACCGTAGCGGAATCTAAGTTAATGCTATTGGGGTTAACCAACATTTCTTCGCAAGTTCGTGACTATGGCGAATTCTTAAAAGAGTTGCGTAGAAAATACTATGACGGTAAGCAGTCTCTTAAAGAGAGTGACATGGACGACGTGAGAGAAGAGTTGTTAAACAAGAGAAAGGTAATTTTCGAAGAGTTAGCCAAGTCATATAAAAAGGGCTTATAACAAGAGACTATGGCGTCAATAGCTAATTTTTGGCGCTATTGTTATCCCACATAACACCGTCTCTTAGCATCGAATTTAGTATTACAACCATCTTTCTCATACAGGCAACTATCGCTACTTTTTTTGGTTTTCCTGCCGCAAGTAATCGTTCATAAGTGGCCTTAAATACTGGGTTGCATTGTATGGCGGACATCATTGCCATGTATAAGACTGTGCGAACTTGGGCACGTCCCCCCTGGATCATCCGCTTACCTTTGAGGCGTCCACTTTCTCTTGTTATTGGGGCGACACCGATAAGAGAAGACGCTTGCTTATTGGTGATGAAACCGAGTTCAGGAACATTACTGATGATAGAAGCTGATGCTATTTTTCCTATTCCTGGCATGCTTTGTAGTATCTCATTTTTAGCTTGGTATTCAGGGCAGGTATCAATGAGTTTTGATATCTTTTCTTCTACCTTGACGATCTGATTTTTCAGAGCAGTTAAGATCGGTTTGATTGAGGATGCTAAGCTCTGAGGTAAAATTTGTTGTCGGTTTTTTTCCATTGTTTGCATGGACAGTAACTGGTTACGCCTTGTGACTAAGTCACTCATTAGCCTTATGTTTTCGCTCTTTAGCTTGGTCAATTTAGGTTGGATAGCTTCCCCAAAGTGAGCAATAAGAGCTGCATCTAGGCGGTCATTTTTAGCTCTTCGTCCAATGGCTCCAGCAAATTTTTTTACGTGCAAAGGGTTAGCAATGACGTATGGAAGTTTTGCTTTGTCGCAGGCAAATATGAAAGGCATTTCCAATCGACCAGTCGCTTCGATAACCACGCGGCTAGGGCGGTGCTTAGCGATAGTTTTTACCGCTTCGTTGATGCCTTTTTCATTGTTGGGGACAGTGAAGTAAATATTGAGAGGACGGATGTAAATGTCTAATTGTGATTTGCCGGTATCAACGCCGACATTAATGTTTTGAAGTGTGTTTGTATTCATAATAAGCTAACTCTTGCTTGCAAATGCGGGCTCGAGACCCAGAAGACTATTCGAGTGTGGTGCTTGGAGCTCTATCTGGCGTTCGTACTTGTTATCGGTCTCTCGATAGAGGAACCAGCATTTAATCGAACTACCAGATAGAAGAACTTTAGTTGCAGCTAAAGTCTGGGTCTCACCTTACCCGATTGGAGCGCTTATTATCCATACAAAGTATTTAAGAGTGATTCGCAACGCTTGGCAGTTTCGCTTCGCTCAAGTATAGCCAAGCGCCGCTCACACCTTAATGCGGCTACATGGATTCCCCCGGTTGTCAAACATCCGCTAAACTTATGTTGATGGGTTTTGGACTGCCGCTCTACATTCGGCCTACTTATCGACGATTCGCATACGTCGTGGCCCTGATGACTTTACGCGACTGCGGTGCCTTATTCGTTAGATGACATCTAGTGTGTCCGCCGCATTAACAGGCTCTCCGCAAGTGGTCTTAACCTATCTCCATCATTAGCGTCTGCAATGACCCGGTGGGTTTAACTCTTTATGCTGCTTCGATTTTTACTTAAGCAGCATAGTTTTCATATTCTGTTTGATTGTGTAAAAGTGACCATATAATTCGTGCGTTCTTCGCGGCCAGTGCCACTATTGCTCGGTTCATTCCTCTTCGTTCTAGAACGCCGCGACACCACTGACTTAATTTATCTTGCTTGTCGCCAAGGTTGGCAATCACGGTCCTTGCGCCATGAACTAATAGTGTTCGTAAGTATTTATCACCGTGTTTGGTTATTCGGCCTAAGCGAGGTTTTCCTCCTGTGGAATATTGCTTTGGTACGAGTCCTAGCCAAGCAGAGAAATCACGGCTTTTATCAAATTGAGAGCCATTGCCTATCGAAGCGAGTATCGCAGTAGCGGTTTGAGGACCAATGCCTCGAACCTTCATCACTCGTTGAACATTAGTGCTGACCTTAGCAAAAGAATCAAAGACTTGTTCAGTATCGGCGATACGTTGATTCAATTCACCAAGGTGGTGATAAGCATCGGCTATTACTGTTCTAGCGAGATGTGGCCGTTCATTTTCTGCATCTTCGAGCATTAAGGGAATCTGTTTCATCAATGAAGAGCGACCAACGGGAATGATCAACCCGAACTCAGAAAGTAGGGCGCGCATGCGATTCATAAGCGCGGTGCGTTCACGAACCCAATGCTCTCTCATTCTATGTACCGATAGGATGGCTTGTTGCTCTGGTGATTTTACGGGCACAAAGCGAGTGGATGGTCGCTGAACAGCTTCGCAGATAGCTACTGCATCATTAAGGTCGTTCTTCCCTTTAGTTCGATAAGGAACCACGTATTTAACGGCCATAATGCGGGCGTCATGACCCAGTTTATTGAGTGTTCTTGCCCAATAATGTGCACCACCACACGCTTCAACGCCTATACGCATGAGTGGCATATTTGCTATTGTAGTCAGTAGTTTAGAGCGGGTTACTGACTTATGAAATATGACCTTACCATTTTGGTCTACGGCATGAAGACTAAAGTGGTTTTTGGCTAGGTCGATACCGCAGAAATAAGAATAATCAGACATGGTGCCTCCGATGCATTTAAGTACCACATAAGTGTGGCAGATCCACTCCTGTAGGGCGAATCCATGTCATTCGTTATGTGAATGGAGGTTAAAATGTCTTCTGTACCAAGAAATAAGGATGAATTAGAGCTAACTATAAACTCGATATTTTCTAAACTCATGGCTGATTATCGTTCAACTCCAGAAAGGAAAGTTCGTACATTTGGAGTAGAGGGGAACGTCAAAGGTACAACCATTAGCGTTAGTGATACAGTGGCTTACTTGATTGGTTGGGGTAAGCTCGTTCTTAAATGGCATCACCAAAGATCTCAGCATCAACAGGTAGATTTCCCGGAAACTGGTTACAAATGGAACCAATTAGGCCCACTCGCCGAAAGCTTCCACGAGGAGTATCGTGATTGGAAATACGATGATTTACTCATTGAACTTGAGTCGACGGTTAACGAGATACTTTTACTCATTTCAAGCTTAAGTGACCATGATTTGTATGGTGTTGCGTGGTATGAACAATGGACTTTGGGGCGCATGATTCAGTTTAATACGTCATCACCTATGAAAAACATACGTACTAAAGTTCGGCGTTTCAACCGAGAATTCACATAACAAGTAGTAAAGCAGAACGTCAATGCTTGGTATTTTACGATACGTTGGGTTTTGTGTTTACAATGGTAGGTTTAGGAGTATTGAAAATGTTTTTTTCTAGTTCATATCAACCCTTAGTTAATGGCACTCATTTGTGTGAAGAGTTGGCTAGGTTTTTATCCAAAAACAAAAGTAACTTTGAACAGAAACTAGTTCCAGATCTGTCTCACATAGATCATATGGCTCACAATGTTAATGGTATTGAAGTTGTAAAGATTTCTTACGTGAGTTCCAATCAATATCAACTCGACTATTCATACGATTGGGAAGTCTATCGTGGTTGCTCTGACATGAATGACGCTGGTATCGAGCATGGAAGGGTACTGTTTGTCCTCAATGATAACGGTTCCATTGAAATTGATTTCCCTGAATATGAAGAGCGTGCTACATGTGATGAATTTTAGTACTGACAAACGGTTTATAAGCACTTGTTAACATCGGAGTTTAGATGGAAAGTGAAAGATTAAAATTGGAACCTCCTTCCTTAAATTATATCGATGCTATGTATGAAGTCATTGAGGAATGTAAGCAAGATCTCTCCCAGTTTTTGCCTTGGGTTTCAGGCTTATTATCTAAACAAACTTTAGAAGATAACACTAAAGGAGCAATGGTGAATTTTGCCAGCTGTACTGGTGAATTTTGGTTTAATATCATTGAAAAGAAAACAGGGTTGTTTATCGGCGTTGTAGGTTTTATTGTCAGAGATAAATCCGTACCATATTTTGAAATTGGCTATTGGTTACAAACTTCAAAAACTGGTTTTGGCTACATAACTGAAGCTGTTGGTTTGGTTGAACAATACGCTTTTCATGACTTATTAGCACTACGATTAGAAATTAGAATGGCAGCGTCAAACCTTAAGAGTCAGGCTGTTGCAAAGCGTTGTGGTTATGAGGCTGAAGCAACACTAATTAACTCTAGGCGACTGCCGTCAGGTGAGATCGATAGCACGATGATTTATGCTAAAACGCGATGCTAACAAGCCATTTGATCAATCCAAGCAGACAGCCAACACGTGGTATTTTAAATTCCAAATTTGTTCAGAACTCACATTGAATTTCAAAACAAGGCGTTATATCGTTTTCTAAGTTCATCGTTTTAAAGGATTAGACATGATTAAGCTCAGACCAATGACCTCAAGTGAATATCCAGCTTATTGTGATTATTTTATTGATGATTACAGTCGTGAAATTGTTGAAAACTATGGTCATTCATTGGATAGGGCGATTGAATTGGCTAATCAGGATCTTCTTCGTAGTTTTCCAAATGGTTTAGAAACTAACGATCATGCGTTGTTGTGCGTTGAATCGGGTTCAGAATTGGTTGGTTATTTGTGGCATTCAATTAATGCAGCTGACAAATCCACGTTTATTTATGACTTCTTTATTTTTCCAAACTTCCGTAATAATGGTTACGGAAAATTGGCAATCTCTGTTCTTGAATCGCAATTGAAATCGGTTGGTATTGAACAGATAAAGCTGAGAGTCGCTTACCAAAATCAGAGAGCGTTAAAGCTGTATCAAAAAATTGGCTTTGCTATTTCTGGCTACAATATGTCAAAGAAAATAGTCACTTAACATTCTCGAGATAGCACACCCACCCAATTTGCGACCTTCGCCACTCTAGGCTACTTTTGGTTTACCGCGTTGAGTGGTAAGTTTGGACTTAATCGCATAGCAGAGAACGTGTTATGCAGCTATTAGGCTTACGGAGTAGGAATGGATATTTCCCTCAGACAGGCAAGTGAAAAAGATATTCCTTTTTTACTTTCACTGCGCGATAAAACGATGAACCAATATTTGGAAGATGTTGGTATATCAACAACTAACGAAGAGCATGAAAAGCGAATACGCTATGAATTTGCGCATGCGAAAATCGTTGAGTTGGACAATGAACCCATTGGATTATTCAAGGCTACCTACAATAAAGATCTTAACTACTGGCATTTGGTGCAAATTCAAATTGATCCCGAATACCAAGGTTTAAAGATTGGTAGGACGTTGATTAATGGATTGATCGAGAAAGCTGCAATAACGAGCTCTAAAATAGGCTTAAGTGTCATTAAAACCAATCCAGCTCAACAGTTGTATTTGCAGATGGGTTTTGTGATTGTGAAAAAAGCGGATGATGAATACTTGATGGAGCTGCAAGCGTAACAAACACTTAAGTAGAACTGTCTCTTGAATAAGCATAGAGCCATTGATGCACCAGGTCTAAGTACAACAGTTGAACGATGGTCACGACAAAGAAACCAAGGGATCAACATGAAACAACGAATATTCAGAAATATGCAGTTAGCTGTAAGTATTGGATCTGGTTTTGCGATCTATCAGTACTTTTTTATGACAGACGGTGCGTTTGATTTTTATGGGCCAATTGTGGTGTCTGCTTTTACGTTTGTAGTTAGCAGTATTGGTACCGTTCTAAAAGAAATAATCATGCGCAAAAAGGAGACTGCGTGAGAATAGTGGAAGCAAGTCGGTCTGATCTAGAGTATTTCTTCGAGTATATAGGAGCGCTGCTTCTTGAAAATGTGGTTTGGGTTCAACAGGACACTTAGCAGCTATATAGCCAAGCATCGTTTGAGTTAGCAGCGCCTTTATATCGCAACAAGTGAATCGGAGGTTCAATGGACAAAGCAATCAAAACACATTTCGACGAGTATCCTGATGATGTTCGGGGCCGGCTTGAAGAGTTACGTTCATTAATCTTTGAGCTTTCCTCTGATTTGGGTTTAGGTGACGTCGAAGAGTCTCTGAAATGGGGTGAGCCGAGTTACAGCGTTAAGACAGGCAGCCCAATTCGAATCGACTGGAAATTGAAATCGCCAAACAACTATTTCTTGTTTTTTAACTGTCAAACAAAGCTAGTCGACACATTCAGAGAGTTACACGATGGTACGTTGGCATTTCAAGGTAATCGGTCAATCATCTTGAACCTAACTGAACCACTTCCAAAGGCGCCTATTAAGCAGTGCTTAGAGCTCGCCTTAACTTATCAGCAACGTAAACATCTACCGCTTCTTGGCGCATAATTCTCACGCGCTGTCATGTGCTTAACTGAATGTGATTCGAATTTGAAAAGTACGCTTGCAACTGATTTACAAGGCTTGGCACTTCTCGTTTAATGCTAGGTTAGTGTTTAACGTCTTATGGTTTAGGTTAGTGGCGTTGCTCGGACCGTAAAGTGGTATATGAACAAGGACAGTTTATGAGTCAACAAGAAATCTTTATAGGGTTTATTGCTTATGGGCTTATCAGTAGCGTTATTGGATTTTTTACATTTTTTGTCATCAAAAACGCTAAGTTCAAACAAGCGTTGTGGACTTTCCAGAATGTTACTTTTGGTATTTTCTTAATTGGATATATTTATTTATCGGGCGGTGGAGGAGCAAAATTGTTGGTCTGGGTTCCATTGGTCACTTTAGTTTCTATTTACAATGTCCACTCTGTAAAATTTTGTAGTTCATGTGGAAAAGCTAACACAAGAAAAAGCGGATTCTCGGCCACAAAATCATGTGGCGATTGTGGTAATACTTTATAGTGAAGCATCGACATAACAAGACGTTAGTGTCATCTTGAGTTTCAGCTTAAAAAGGAAGTGGTATGAATTTAGATAAAGCGAAGAAACGGATCGCTAAACAGGTTAAGAAAGGCGACAACGGCTACCCTAAAATTACGTTAGCGTACTTTGGCCCAACAAAAGAGGTTGCAACTCAAGTAGCCGTCCAATTTGTAATGGGCGAGGGAGACAGTGTTCAAGAAGAGCGTTTTTCTTGTGAAACTGAAATTAGAGATAATGAGCTCATTCAAACAACCTTACTCAAGGTAATCGAACGCGCTAATGTTAACTCAGTGATTGAAGTTGAAGGCGTAACTGTTCTCTAGCTTTCAATATCTAGTTTTTATTTTGAGCCTCGATCCTAAGGTGGCTCTATATTTCTGCTAGCTTGATTGGTTAGCCGATAAGGTATTTTGTGATTGAATTTAAAACAGTAGGTCTTTTTGTATTAACTGCGATAGCGGAAATCGTCGGCTGTTATTTACCTTACCTTTGGCTTAGGCAAGATAAGAGTATTCTGCTTTTAATTCCGGCTGCAATTAGTCTTGCTGCGTTTGCTTGGTTACTCACTCTACATCCGACAGCGACAGGTCGGGTTTATGCGGCATATGGCGGTGTGTATATCTCGGTTGCATTGATATGGCTGTGGTTGGTTGATGGTGAAAAACCGACAACGTGGGATATGGTAGGTGGTTCAATCGCTCTACTTGGTATGGCGATTATCATGTTTGGTCCTCGAAACGCGTGATTCATGTATTGAGCGAATAGAAGAGGTTAAAGCCATGGAAAAGGTTGATTGGCATAAGAATAAAATTGACGACAGTACCGTTATTACAGATAGCTACAAAACGACTCAGAATGTTCGCCGATATTTCAAATCCCAATTTGGTGAGCAGTTTAAATTCAACCGTGATTTTATACTTTGGATGAAAAGTGCGACTGGGTTGACAATGGGTGATGCCTTGAAAGAATGGGCTAAGCGACATCCAGACAGTTGAGTTTTATATAATGACAAAAATACCGCTGATCGAGTCAGCGGTATTTTTTATTGAGAGCATTGGTTTGAAGAGTCGCGTATAGCTTCTCTAGTTTGCAGAAGCTAATTCGACACTTTGTATTTCACTAGCAACTTGCCAATCTCCACCTAACGCTTTATATACCGCAATCGTGGTGTTGATTATTTGAAGCTTTTCGGCCACTTGGCGCTCTCGTATCACTTTTGTTGCTTTGTGCGTCGAACAAAGGCAAATAATCGACTAGGCCCGCTTTATATAATGACTTCGCTTTGCTTACGGCGTTATCCACGGCGTCTGTTGCTTCATCTATGCGTTTGGGTTTCTAGATTAGTCACGGTCAAACGCAGTGAATGCGTAGTCTTGCTGTAGGTTTGCTTGATATTTACCACTTTCGATTTGTTCAACTGATACATTTGATTCACCTAGGTGTACGTTACGTACAAAGTGATGTTGATTCGTTGGTAACGTTGCTTTTAGCTCTTGATGGCTCATTGTATTTAGTGAAGAAGCAAACTCTTCAGCAGCGTTTTGTGCCTGTTTCTGAGTGGCAAAAACACCCACATTTAGATCGGCTTCACGATCAATTTGAACCCAAGAAGATGAAGCGAAAGAAGCTGAAGTAAATGCAATAGTTGCTGCAAGAGTAATAATGCGTTTCATAATGTAATCCTCAAATAATTTTATTTTCTTGAGGCGCTTTGCCTCGGTACAACGCTATTATTATGCAGAATTTAAGTGTGATAAATATCACATTCTTCTTTTCACTGATGTCAAAAATGCACGAATAAAGGCTTGGTTTTCCATTTTTGACCCAGGTGTGGTGACATTTTTAACGTTGGAGGTGTTTTTATACAGTTTGTGAAGCTTATAGAAACTATTAAATGAAGAGATCATCTAGTGACAATGCTGCTAAAGGTATAGCTACGTAATAATTTTATATTTTCGATTTTTTCTTTGAGAGGTTTATGTTTTTATTGAACGTGAACGTGAACGTGAACGTGAACGTGAAAGTGGCGGGTGTTTGATAGGTAAAAAAAGCAGCAATAAATTGCTGCTAGAATATTTCGTAGTTAATAAGTAACTTTCAAAGGCAGTGGGGAAAGTCAACGAGGTAAATAATATTTTAAATATAGTGATTTGTCTCGATAATAAATAACCATACATTGTGGTAATACTTGCATCAAGCTATCTTTAGATATAAAAAAAGCCCACTATAAGTTAACACTGATCATTTAAGCATTTTCCTGATCAGTTGAACGATCCTGCAGATGGTTGACAATACCCTTAAGCACTTCTGTTTAAGGGTATTTTTTATGCTGTCACACTGGTTAATCGATGTTGACGATTTTGCTAATCCAGAATCTCTTTCTTTGTTCCAAAAAGACCTTCCGCTAGATTGGATAAACCAAGCTTTATCTGAAACGAACAAAGCGAGTATGCGTCGTAGAAAGTTACCTGCCGAACTTGTTGTATGGTTAGTCGTTGGTATTGGTCTCTATCGAGATAGACCGATTACCGATGTACTCGATAAACTCGACCTCAAATTGTCTAACTCATTGGGTGAGTCTATTGCACCTAGTGCGATTCCCCAGGCGAGAAAGCGCCTCACCGCTAAACCTTTAGAGTCATTATTCTCAATCACAGCAAAGCACTGGACACAGTCGGAAGATGCGGGTGATAAATGGAATGGTTTGAGCCTATTTTCAATTGATGGCACACAGTTTAGAACGCACGATAACCCAAGCTTAGCTGAGCATTATCAATATGTTTACTACCGAAAAGACAGGCACACTGAATATCCAATCGTTCGAATGTGCGCACTCACATCCCTACGGAGTCGACTTATTCATGATGTGGCTTTTGGGGAAAGTTCTAAAGGTGAAATTAGCTATGCAAAAGATTTAATTTCATCAGCTGTCCCGAATTCATTGACCATTTTTGACCGTTGCTACCTGAGCGCAGAGCTTATGCTTAACTGGCAACGAGAGCATGGGACAAGTCACTGGATGACGCCCATAAAGTCGAATGTGAAGTATGAAACCATCGAGCAACTCGATGATGATGGGCGAGATCTGATTGTAGAGATGAAAGTCTCTCCACAAGCTAGAAAGCAAGACCCGAGCCTCCCGGAAACGTGGAAAGCGAGGCTGGCTCTATACCCCGATGATGGTGAACAACAACCCAATCATATACAAGGGCTGCTGACTTCTCTAACAGATAGAAAATACAGTTTAAAATCATTATTAGACGTGTACTTCGAAAGGTGGGAAATCGAGAAGAGTTATGGCGAGATTAAGCATGACATGCTTGAAGATGAAATTCTGCTCCGCAGTCAATCTGTAGAGGGTGTAAAGCAAGAGGTATGGGGTATCCTTATCGCGTATAACTTAATCCGTCTGGAGATTAGCCGAATAGCAAAAGAGGCAGAAGTCTCACCACTTAGGATAAGCTTTACGATGGCACTTCGAGATATTCAAGATGAGCTAATGTGGTGTGCTATCGCTTCTCCAGGTTCTATTCCCAAAAAGCTGCGAGCTATGAGAGAGCGAGTGAAACGTTATATTTTGCCCGAAAAACAAAAACGGCCCAAAGGTAGGACCGTTCGTTTTAGTAAGACTCGCTACACTGTGCGATCTAAACACCTTAAATGATAGGTGTTGCACTATAAGTGGGCTTATTCTTGACTAATATTAGAACGAGTAGCGAAGTGCTAACGCTAAAATATCATCTTCACCGTCTACGTCGGTGATCTTGTATTCAGCAAGTGTTTTGAAGTTAGGAGTTAGGTTGTATTCACCACCTAGTGAGTAGTAATCAACTGTATCTACACCGTCTTTCTCTAGGTTGTTATAACCGATTAGAGCGTTAAGCTCTTTAGTTACCTGGTAAGTAACGACTGCTTCAATACCTTCGTAGTCAATATCGTTATCCGTACCATCTTTTTCCCAGTTCTCGCCATCGCTGAACACTACTGCAGCGTACAGATCTTCGTAGGTGTATGAAACTGCTGCCGTTAGAAGTTCAGAATCTGCGCCAGCAGCTGCACCTTCACCTTCGTTGTAACCTAGTGCTACTTTCATGCCAAACGGCAGTGCATAGTCTGCTGCAATGCCGTATGAAGAGGCATCTGTTGAAACTTGGTCATTCTCGCCTTGGTAGCTTACGTGTACATTAAGAGCATCGTAAGAACCCGTTGCTTTGAATACAGAATCTGAACGGCCAGTACCAAATAGATCAGCACTTACACCTGCAGCTTCGTTACCAAACTCTGGGAAGATATCTGTGTAATCAGACACTAGTGTTACTGCACCAAATTGGCGACCGTAGCTAACCGTCCAAAGCTCAGAACCCACACCTACGTAACCTTTACGTACGTCAAATTCGTCTTCGTTTTCGTTGCCGCTATTAGATTTAAATTGCAGCTCGTACAAACCGAATGCATATAAATCATCATTAATTTGAGATTTTCCGTCTAAGCCAACACGGATGTAGCTTTGGTCTCCATCGATATTTTTATCACTAGAAAAATAGTAAGCACCTTGAGCTCTACCGTGAATATTCAGTTCAGTTTCTGAATCAGAGTAAACTTGTGCTGCATTAACTGCAGAGCCAAAGATTGCGGCACCAATTGCCAGCGAAATGATTTTCTTGTCCATATTTTAATTACCACTACATTGTGTTTTAAGTCGAAGTAATTATCTATACACATGGATTATTTAAAAGTGAGTAATTATCAATTAACTATGGTAAATAATAAGCACAAGTATTTGGTATAAAATATTCTATCTTATTGTTTTTCGATCTTTTATCAAAAATGATAGGAACTTGGTTATCTTTTTTCTCTTATTAAGATAATTCCAGAGAGAAGGAAAGAGTAACCGAAGAATTCTAGTCCTTCTTCAACTAGTGTTTTTATATCTCTGTTGTAGCCATCACCTAAAAAATCCATCCAGAAGCCTTTGTAGCCGGCAATGCGAGAAAATATAAAGAACATAAAGAAACCGATGACCCAGATAAGAAAACTATCTGTAGTGAAAAATCGGTTTGCTCCAGCAATGATGCTTTTTTGATTGGAGAGCAGTTTATAGAAGAAGATTATTGCTGATATGACACTAGCGGGGACCTTCCAAAAGCCATGAAAAAAGAACAACTCAAACACTTGGTCAAGTTCTCTCGAAACGAGCAGTAACATGATCAGAGAATGAATTTTTAATATCGATGAAAAGGCATGACTCTCTCGCGCTTTGAAGTAACTGATTAGTGCAGTGCCTAGAAGGATAACAACCTGGCTGATCTCAAGTACAGAGCTCTCTTTGGTATGAGAGTCAAAGTGAATACTAATGTAAGCAATGACTAATGTGAGTACGAAGCTATGTAAAATAATGAACGTATCAAAAATGCGGTTGCCGCGTCATTCGTCATAAATTGGGCTGATATATTGCATTATATGAATCCAGAAAGTGGTAAAACGATAGAGTAAAACGGGAGCCTTGTTACAAGTAGGTTTCCCAAATCGGCGTTGTACCAATTTCATTCTGTATTGAGTCGATAAACAGCTTGGCGAGAGGTTGTTGATTACGGTGTGAGTACATAGCAAATATATCGCTGTGAGTTGATAGTTGGTATTCAGGTAGAAGTTGTACAAGTCCTTGTTTTTCTAGTTCTTCCTGTAGCATGAATTGCCCAATAACAGCATAGCCAAGGCCGTCTTTCACTGCGTCCATGATGAGATCAGTTTCGTTTACCTTGTACTTGGCATTCATATTGAAGGTTTTGATTTCACCAGCTTGTTCGTCATCGACAATTCTAATCTTGTCCGATATGAAAGATTCACTTGAGTAAACCACCGCTGGTAGCTCTATCAACTTTTCCAGTGTTTGCGGATTACCGTGTCTTGCTAAGAAACCTTCTGAAGCAATGATGGCTAATTTATTGGTCGCAAGTTTGCGCACAATCATGTTCGACTCGCGAATTGGGCCGATGCGAAATACAACGTCGTAACCTTCACTGATCACGTCAACTTTATGATCAGAGAGTAAAACTTCTACCGTAATGTAGGGGTACTTGTGCATGAAGCTTTTGACGGCTTTTTTAAGGTATGTACGACCAAAGAACGACGAACTCGAGATCTTTAAATGACCCCGCGGCTCAGCGTGAAAAGTGTCTGCAAGCTTTTTGGTCTCAGTCAGCAGCTCACGTATTTTCTTCGCCTGTTGGACCATCTCTTCGCCAGCATTGGTGAGTGATAGCGATCGGGTCGAGCGGTTGAGCAGTCTTAGCCCTAGGCTGTCTTCTAATTTTTTTATCTGTTTAGACAGTGCGGAACGGTCAATGTGGTTCCTATCGGCCGCCTTTGCAAAGGTGCCGTATTCAGATACGTCGAGCAGTAGTTCCAGTTGAGTAGCTAAGTCCATACTCAAACTCCTAGTAATATTTTTGCAATTAGATGTGATGAAGTGCGCATTCTACAAAACCTATTCGCAAAAATTATGGTTTTATTTGCACTTTACTAGTGTGTTTTGTGCACCAATATCGAGATACTTCGATAACTCTTCCGTTAGGCCATGAAAGTGTACAAAGAGTATGCAAATGTCCTCTAGTTAGACGTAATGGTTATTTTGTAGATGAAAATACAATAACGGTAATAGCTTGCTGGTAAAGAGGCTGAAAAGTGCGTTGAACCCGTGATAACACGGGTTCAACGATCAAGTCGGGTTTTCAATCGTGCAAATTAGGCATTACTAAATGTTTGAATTGGGGGCTTTTCTGCATCACCGCACCTTCTTAGAATAGCCGCCGCAAATAGGTGAGGTTATTTATGTATAAAAAAATGATTGCTGCTAGCGTGTTGTTAGCAGTGCTTAATGGGTGCAGTGGCGAAGAGGCAAAGGCCTTAGCACCATCGAAGGTTCTTCCTGAACTCGATATTGCACAAGTGGCGCAAGAGCCAGTACAACAGTGGTTTACTTACACCACACGCATAGAAGCGCCTAAAGAAGTGTCTTTAATGCCCCGAGTGTCGGGAATGATCGAGACGATTGAGTTTCAGGATGGACAACGAGTGGAAAAAGGCGATCTGTTAGTGACACTAGATGCTCGTCCATTTGCTGCTCGTGTTGAACAGCTTAAGGCTCAGAAGTCGAGTGCACTAGCCGCACTTTCTCAAGCCAAGAGTGAACTTAAGCGTGCGGACGAGTTGATTAAACGCAAAGCTATATCTGCAGAGCAGGCTGAAACGCGTTCTACAGCGGTGAAGCAACGTGCGGCGGAGCTGTCAGCGATTGTGGCTCAATTGAAATTAGCTCAACTAGACTTGGATTTTACACGTATCTATGCGCCCATCAGTGGCACAATTTCTCATGCTTTTATCACTGAAGGTAACAACGTTAATCCCAACCAGAGTGTGCTTACAGACATCGTCTCTAATGGAAAGGTATATGCGTACTTTAATGTGGATGAACGTACTTGGAACCGATACTTTTCTAGAACGACTGTAGAGTCTGAATTACCAGCTCGTCTTACTCTGTCTGGGCTATCTGATACATCGGTCACGGGGAGAGTTGACTTCGTTGATAACGCCATTGACATTAATACGGGTACGTTGACTGTGCGCGCCGTTTTCGATTCAAACAAACATCCTTTGTTGGTAGGTTCGTTTGGCCGTGTGCAAATCACAACCAGTGATGAGCAAGATGTTTTATTGGTTCCAGAGCGAGCAATAGGTACAGACCTAGAAAACCGTTTTGTTTTAACGATGAATGAAGCAAATGTCTTAGAATACCGACCTATAGAGCTGGGCGAGCGCTACGGTAAGTATCGAGCTGTTATTAGTGGCCTAGAGAGCAGTGATTACATTGCGGTAAATGGTCCAGCAAAGGTTGGGCCAAATACTGAGATTATTCCACGTCCTGTGGATCTTGATCTTTCAAGTACGCGATTGACATTGGCGAAGCTAGAAACGCAAGAGCAAAGTGTCTCTTCGATGCAAGGTCAATAGGAGTAGAGAATTATGAAATTTGCGCACTTCTTTATTCAGAGACCCATTTTCGCATCTATGCTTTCACTACTCATTCTTATTGCCGGTGGTATTTCTCTGTTTCAATTGCCGGTCAGTGAGTATCCTGAAGTAGTTCCTCCAACCGTAGTGGTGACAGCCAATTATCCAGGTGCCAACCCGAAAGTGATTGCTGAAACGGTTGCTACACCATTAGAGCAGGAGATCACCGGCACCGAGAATATGCTGTACATGTTTTCTCAAGCGACGAGTGACGGTCGTATGACACTAACGGTTACTTTTGCTCTAGGGACTGATCTGGATAAGGCTCAAGTACAGGTACAAAACCGTGTGAATAGTGCGCTTCCGCGTCTACCGCAAGCGGTTCAACGCCTAGGTGTTATCGCAGAGAAAGCGTCACCCGACTTAACGATGGTGGTTCATATCTACTCGCCAGATGAGAGTCGAGAAATCAGTTACCTGTCTAACTACACAAATCTCTACATCAAGGATGAAGTCGCAAGATTAGGTGGTGTGGGTGACGTGCGGCTATTCGGCGGCGGTGAATACTCGATGCGCCTCTGGCTTAACCCAGATGAACTCGCTTCTCGTAACCTAACCGCGATGGATGTGGTTAATGCTGTACGTGCCCAAAACCAGCAAGTTGCAGCAGGCTCGTTGGGTGCGCAACCTGCTAGTATCGATAACCAATTTCAGATTCTGTTAAATGTAAAAGGCCGTTTGGCAGACCTTGATGAATTTCGAGATATCGTAGTCAAAGTTGGCAAAAACGGTGGAATAACACGTCTTCGCGATGTCGCTGAGGTCGAGTTAGGTCAGAATACATATGCGTTGAGAGCAATGCTGAATGGCAAACCTGCAGTGGCGATGCCGATTTTCCAGCGACCGGGTTCTAATGCAATTCAATTGTCTGATGATGTACGTTCTGTTATGGCGAATTTATCTGAGAAGTTTCCACAAGGTGTCTCTTATGAGATCGCGTATGACCCTACCGTCTTCGTACGAGAGTCTATTGATGCAGTCATTCACACGTTGTTGGAAGCGATCATTCTCGTTGTGATTGTGGTGATATTGTTTCTGCAAACATGGCGAGCATCAATCATACCGATTATTGCAGTCCCAGTGTCTTTGGTCGGGACATTTGCAGTCATGCAGTGGTTAGGCGTGTCTATTAATACCTTGTCTCTTTTTGGTTTAGTGCTCGCAATAGGCATTGTTGTCGATGATGCGATTGTGGTGGTTGAGAATGTTGAGCGGAATATTCATAACGGTCTCTCTCCATTGGATGCGACAAAACAGGCAATGTCGGAAGTTACAGGGCCAATCATCGCGATCGCTTTGGTCTTGTGTGCGGTATTTGTACCAACGACCTTTATTACTGGTTTATCTGGCCAGTTCTACAAACAGTTCGCATTGACGATTACGATCTCGACCATCATCTCTGCGTTCAACTCTTTGACGCTGTCGCCTGCGCTTTCTGCTCTTCTGCTTAAAGAGAAGGACGCCAAGCCAGATTGGTTGACACGTGTATTGGATACCATCTTTGGGCGTTTTTTATTTGCACCGTTCAATAGACTGTTTGATGCAAGCTCAAATCAATACCAAAGCTTGGTTAAAAAGCTCATTCGAATGAGTGCGATTGTTGTCGTGATCTACTTTGGTTTACTCGGTAGCACAGCGACCTTGTTTAACGCAGTGCCAGGAGGCTTCATCCCGCAGCAAGATAAACAATACTTGGTTGCAATAGCTCAATTACCTGATGCAGCGAGCTTAGACAGAACCGATGCAGTAATCCGTGAAATGGAGCAAATGGCGCTCGAAATTCCGGGGGTGGCGCAGACAATCTCTTTCCCTGGGCTTTCAGTGAATGGTTTCACTAACAGCCCAAATAGCGGCATTGTTTTTGTTAGTTTGGAGTCTTTTGATAAGCGTACGACGCCGGATCTCTATGCTAATGCTATTGTGGCTGAGCTCAATAAGCGTTTTTCTGCTATTGATGAAGCGTTTGTTGGGATTTTCCCACCCCCTCCAATTCAAGGCCTGGGCTCTACAGGTGGATTTAAATTGCAGATTGAAGACCGTTCGAATAAAGGATTCGAAGAGCTATTCAATCAGTTAAACCAAGTGATTCTGGAAGCGCGCTCTCGCCCTGAGCTCATAGGTTTGTATTCGACCTTTAGGGTTCAAGTTCCGCAAATGGAGATCAACATTGACCGCGAGCAGGCTATGTTACAAGGCATTCCGCTTGAGCAAGTGTTTGATGCATTACAGGTTTACCTTGGCTCTTTATATGTCAATGATTTCAATTTGTTTGGTCGCACTTATCAAGTGAACGCACAAGCGGACGCGAATTTTAGGGTCGATCCGAAACAGATTTTGAAATATGAAGTGAGAAACGCTCGCGGTGACATGGTGCCTTTAGGAGCTGTGCTGGAAGTCGTTCCATCAATTGGTCCAGACCGAGTGATGCACTACAACGGATACCCAAGTGCAGAGCTTAACGGTAGCCCAGCATTTGGTTACAGCTCTGACCAGGCTCAAAGTGCTATTGAAGAGGTACTGGCGCAAACCCTATCTGAAGGTATGGCTTATGAATGGACGGAGGTGACATACCAACAGATCATTGCGGGTAATACCATGGTCTATATCTTCCCATTGGTCGTGCTACTGGTGTTTATGGTTCTGGCGTCTCAGTATGAGAGTTTAACTTTGCCATTCTCTATTATTTTGATTGTGCCTATGACCATCTTATCGGCGTTGGCTGGGGTTTGGTATGTTGGGGGAGATAACAACATTTTCACTCAAATCGCCTTGATTGTGTTGGTAGCCTTGGCAAGTAAGAACGCGATCTTAATGGTTGAGTTTGCAAAAGAGCTAAAAGATCAGGGACAAAGCCCACTAGATGCTATTGTGGACGCGTGTCGGTTGCGTTTACGTCCAATCTTAATGACTTCCATTGCTTTCACTGCGGGTGTTATTCCGTTAATGCTTGCCACTGGTGCTGGTGCAGAAATGCGTCAAGCGATGGGAACCGCGGTTTTCTATGGCATGCTTGGCGTAACCGTATTTGGGTTATTGTTAACGCCAGTCTTTTATATGTTGGTGAATAGAAAGCGGAATTGAATCTAATTCTAATTGAAGATTAGGCCTAAATTGAAAAGCCCTCTAACGTTTGTCGTAAGGGGCTTTGTTTTTGATATCTGTTGTCTGTCGAATAAAGGGGTTACCTTTCTCGGGAAAGCATACCATTAATAGTTTTCTGCGTTAGCTCACTGACTTGATTGATGTTTTTCTGTTTATATCTTTCTAATTTTGCTTGTTGGTGATCTTTTTAGTTGTCTTGTGTGGGGTTAGCAGACTGTATTGCTTTTTCCTTGCGTATGAACTCATTTTGTTGTGGTACATGAAAAACGACCGATCGCCTCATGGCTTGGGCTTGAAGATTAACTACATAGTACTTATTACTGTATTAGGCGCTGTCTAATAATTTTATAAATTTAAGTGACACTTCATGTGCAGTAATATCTTGTACAAAGTGTCAAAGTTGGACGAAACAATGGACTTAGCAACACGATTAGAACTGCTTCTTGAAGTTTCCAAAGCAGGATCTTTTGCCAAAGCTGCAGATAGGCTGAACGTTGATCGCTCTGTTTTATCAAAGCAGGTAAAACAACTAGAGGAGCACTTGGGTGTAAGGTTGATCAATCGCACAACCCGCTCACTTTCGTTCACTCATGTAGGAAAACAGATCGTAGAGCAAGCAGTGAAGGTGAGTGAGTTGCTTGAAGATACGGAAAATATAGCCGCGTGTTTCTATAAAGAACCTATCGGCAATCTCCGTATATCGAGCACGACTCTGTTCGGTCGTCGGTTTCTGCAAAAAGCAGTTGAGGAGTTTCTAACTCGTTACCCAAGAGCGTCGATTGAATTGATACTAGATGATAGCCGTGTTGATTTGGTGGGCGAGGGGTTTGATATTGTCTTTCGTATTGGCCCAATGAGAGATTCGTCGATGATTGCCAAGAAGCTTGCCGACAACAAAACGGTCATAGTTGCCTCAGAAGCATTTATTGATAAGCACGGTATGCCACGTAGCCCAGAAGAGCTGACGATGTTACCAAGCATTATCTACTCACATGCAGGTTTTGTTGCGGACAAAGTTCAGTTCTATCTAGAGAGTAACACTGGGGAGCTTGAAACTTACGCCCTAAAAGGCAACTACCGAGTGAACGAGCCTGAGTTAATTGTCGAAAGTATAAAAGCCTCGCTCGGTTTTGGTCAGATAGGCCAATTCATGCTGAATGAAGGTTTGGCTGAGCAAGGTTTGGTGCAATTGTTGCCAGAGCGCGAAATTCCGTCTTTTGGTGATATCTATGCTATGTACACTCATCGAAAGCAGTCGCCGCTGGTGTTGGCCTTTATTGAAATCGTTCAAGAGATCATTGGTACACCACCAAGCTGGGAGAAGCACTTCGCTTAAAGAGAAAGATATATCAATCAGCTACTTGGTAGGCCTAGTTATTAATTATGCATTCAGTACAGCATGGTTTTTTTGTACGGATTGGTGTTGCCTGAGGTTACAGGCCCGTTGACATCCGGAATTACGGATAGTTTTCAGAGATTGAAACCTGCATCTTCATGTTGAGCAGGTAAAGATAGTTGAGTTTTATATAATGACAAAAATACCGCTGATCGAGTCAGCGGTATTTTTATTGAGATCATTGGTTTGAAGGGGTGTGTATAGATTTCCTAGTTTGCAGAAGCTAATTCGACACTTTGTGTTTCACTAGCAACTTTCCAATCTCCACCTAACGCTTTATATACCGCAATCGTGGTGTTGGCCGTTTGAAGCTTGGCGGCTACTTGACGATCTTGCATCGCTTTTTTTTGTCTTTGTGCGTCGAGTACCGACAAGTAATCAACTAGACCCGCTTTGTATAATGACTTCGCTTTGCTTACGGCGTTGTCCACGGCGGCTGTTGCTTCATCTATCCGCTTTTGGTTTTCTTGGCTTCTGCCATAAGCGAACAATGTTGAGTCTACTTCTGCAAACGCGCTGTCTACCGAGTGTTGGTAGTTAAGCGCAGCAGAACGGAATCTAGCTTCGTTCATTTCCACCATGGCTTCACCCCTGCCACCATCGAATACATTCCAACTGATGCCTGCAGATGCAGCCCAACCGAACGAGTCGCTACTGAACAGATCATCAAAGCTACCTGCGGTGATACCTGGTGTGCCCGTTAGGAAGAACTTCGGATAGCGATTAGCAATGCTGGCGCCGAGTTCTTCGTTAATCGCCGCCATTTCACGTTCTGCGATTCGGATGTCCGGGCGTTGTTCCAACAAGTCAGAAGGTAACCCCGTAGGGATAATGTCTGTCATTCTTGGCAAGGTAAATTCGACAGCTAAACGCTGATTCACGCTTATGAGTGATTGACCTAACAATACTGCCATACGCTGCTTGTGAACTTGCTCTGCTATCTCCAGTTGCGGCACGATAGACTCTGTTCCGGCAAGCATTGCTTTGGCTTGAGCAAGGTCTAGTTCAGAACCATAACCACTTCTTACAACCTTGGTGACCAGTTCCAGTGTTTGCTTTTGATCTTGAATGTTCTCAAGGGCAATCGCTTTACGTTCTTGAGCGCCACGGTATTGCAGATAGTTGTGAATCACATCTGCGGTGATCAGTGTGTTCAAACCTGATTGGAATATTTCAGCTTGTTCAATACGAATCGTTGCGGCGTTGGATTGTTTGTCAATTCGACCAAACAAGTCCATTTCCCATGCGATGCTCGCACCTAAGAAACTACCATCGTGTTGCGCTTCCAATAACGACATGCCTGTTGCAGATTCAACTGCGTCTGACGCCCCAAAGACTGGGCCGAGTAGGGAGTCGTTCTCACTCAGTTGATAGTTGTAGTAACCGCCGCCAACGTTCACTGTGGGTACTTTGAACGATTCAACGACACTCTTGTACGAGTTAGCGATCTTGATGCGTTCTGCCGCCAATTTAAGAGGGATGTTTTGGTTTTGAACGTCGGTCACTAATTGGTTTAGCGTAGGATCATTAAATTGCGTCCACCAGTGACGGTGTTGTTGGTTTGTCTCGCTGTGGTTCTCGCTATTCTGGCTGTAGAGAAAAGTTTCAGCCATTGTTGTTTGTGGTTCTTCGTAATCAGGTCCAACCGCACAACCTGTAAGCAGTAGTGCTAGGGCAATAGGAGCCACTTTAAACTGAGGTAATAGATACATGTTTATGCTCCTTATTTGTTAATGTTTGGTTGGTTATCATTTGGAGTTCCACTGACTGTACAATTGGGTGTTGCTTCAAGGGTGACAATTGCATCTTGAATGGCTTCGTTGACCGTAGTCGCACTCTCTTCTGAACGATAGAAGAGCTTATATAACGCAGGCATTACGAATAGTGACAATACGGTTGCAGCGGCAAGACCACCGATAATGGTTGCGGCCATTTGATCAAATAGCAGGTCGGTTAACAGTGGAATCATGCCAAGAGCAGTGGTTAACGCCCCCATTGAAATTGCCATGGTTCGGTTTACGGTAGCTTCTTTAATCGCGTCTGATAATGAACGACCATTGGTACGCTCAAGCTCAATTTGATCCATCAACACGATGCCGTTTTTGATGATCATCCCCGTGAGTGTTACTGCACCAATCAATGCCATAAATCCGAACGGTTTATCTAACAGCAATAAGCTGAACGTTGCGCCAGTTGCAGCTAATGGCAAGGTAGTGAATATGATAACGGGCTGTTTGAAACCATTGAACATCGCGACCAAGATAATCACCATCAACAAGATTGCTTTTGGAAGTTGCTTGAGAATATCGCTTACGGCTTTGTGTTCGTCATAATATTCGCCACCCCATTCAAGGCTGTAACCATGAGGTAGGTGAATCGCTTCGATTTGATCTTTGATGGAGTTTCTGACTGCCGCTGGCGTGGTGTAACGACCCACACCTGCTTGTGCTGTGATAGTTTTCACACGGTCACGACGCCAAATCATAGTTTCTTCACTGGTGAGTTCGAACCCATCAATAACTTGACCTAGAGGCACGCTGTGCACACCAAATAGTGAACGCACAGGCAGTGTTTCTAGTGATTCAATTGAGCTTTCAGTTCCACGTAGTTGGATCGTCACCAACTCATCGTTTAGGTTCATGCGGCCAAGAGGCATGCCTTCAGACGCACGCTTCATTGCAAAGGCGATATCTGCTCTATTAATACCCGCTAGGCGGATTTTGTCTTGGTTGATGATAGGTTCAAGCACTTTACTTTTCTGGCGCCAGTCATCACGAACGTACTTGGTATCGGGGTGCTCCGCTAGAATCGCTTGAGCTTGTTCAGATAGGTTGTGTAGAACGTTAACATCAGGGCCTGAGAAACGAGCTTCAACGCTGAATTTATCTGAGGTTGCGAGTTTTAAGCTTCTAAAGCGTGGGTCGGCGTTTGGAAATTCCTCAGTTAACCATTTGTCACCACGAGCAATTAATGGACTCAATGAAGGGAAGTCAGTCGCGTTGATTAAAATTTGGCCGTACGCAGGGTCAAACGGTTCTGGTTCAATGGTTACGGAGAAACGTGGGGCACCGGCACCGACATAGGTTGAAATGCTGGTCACTTCCGGTTGTTCTAATAACCAAGCTTCGATACGCTTCATGTCTTCCGATGTTTGCTCCACCTTTGCGCCATTCGGTAGCCAATAATCCAAAAACAGGATAGGTCGGTCGGCTTGTGGAATAAAGTTAACAGCAATACTTGGAATTGCGAGCGCCGTTACTAATATCAATGGAACCAGAGCGCTCAATGCTTTTAGCGGGTTATCTACGGTCCAATTAACACTCTTACGGTATAAGCTGATTTTAGTATTTTCTTTTTGCTTCGTTGGCTTGATGAAGATCCAACACATCAGTGCAGTGAAGGTCATCGCGACAAACCAAGATAACAACAGAGATGAAGCGATGATTAGGAATACTGAGCTAGAAAACTCGGCGGCATCTGTTTTTGAGAAGATAACTGGGCTTGCACCCATGATAGCGATGACGGTTGCACCAAACAGCGGTGTAGCCGTTTCTTTTACTGAATCTATTGCCGCTTTAGTACGGTCAATCCCTTTGTTGATTTTAACAATCATCATATCGGTTATAACAATCGCGTTATCGACCAACATACCTAACGCCAAGATGAACGTGCCTAACGAAACCCTATGCAAATCAATAGAAGTTAAGTTCATGTAGATTAGGGTCAGTAGGATAGTCAGGATCAAGCTAGTACCAACGATCGTGGCACTCTTTAGTCCCATGAAAACGGCAAGTACGATAAATACAATCGCGACACTTTCAACTAAGTTGTTGACGAAATTATCAATCGATTTTTGCACTTCATCTGGTTGATTGGCAACGGTTGCGATATCAACACCGAGTGGAAGAGTCGCTTGGAAATCATTCACGATACGGTTGATGTCATCGCCTAACGAAACAACGTTAACGCCAGTAACAGGGCTCATCGCTAAGGTCACCGCGGGTGAGCCGTTATAGCGATTTTCAGTCATCATTGGTTCTTGGTAACCCATGGTGACTTCAGCAATATCACCCAGGCGAATTAGGCCTGTGCCAAATTCACTTACACCGCCTTTAAGCATTAAGTTTTTGATGTCTTCCAGAGACGAAAACTCACTGGATTGTTGAACCCGGATTCTTTCGCTACCCGCGGAAAACTTACCCGCTTCAAATGTTGTGTTTTGCGTGTTCAGTTGACTCCAAACTTGTGCCATCGATAGACCGTATTGAGCCAGCCGTTCGTCTGGGATATCAATATGCACGACGCGAGGTTGAACGCTGTGTAGCTCGACTTTTTTAATGCCATCAACGGTTTTGATGCGTCGTTGTAATTCTTCTGCGTAACGGCGCAATTCGACAGGTGATGCATCTTCACTGTGTATTGAGAAAAGCATGCCATACACTTCAGAGAATTCGTCTTGTACAACGCTGATTTGGGCGGTACTGGGCAGAAGTATCTTCATATCAGACACTTTACGACGCAATAGATCCCACTCTTGTGGTAATTGGTCTGATTGTAGTGACTCCCTCAAGTCTACAAATACCATCGACATACCAGGGCGAGACAGCGAACGAAGTCGGTTTAATGTCGCCATTTCTTGAAGCTTAGTTTCGACGGTGTCAGTGACTTGTTGTTCAACTTCTTCAGCTGAAGCGCCAGGGTATAGAGTGACGACCACAGCGGTTTTGATGGTGAAGCTTGGATCTTCAAGCTTGCCTAAATCGAAATAAGAGAATAGGCCTGCGATCACACTCAATGCAGTGAAAAACAGGATGAAGGTGCGTTGTTTGATCGCAAAATCAGCTAGATTCATCATGGTCTACCTACAGGCTCTTGACTTGGATATTTGAGAAATGCTGACCTTCGATCACGTACTGAGAGCCGCTAACGATCACGTAGTCGCCATCTTTCAATGTCGATTCAACACATGCTGAGTCTTTGTTAAGCGATACAACATTAACCATTACACCTTGTGCTTGTTCGTTTTCGATCGTGAACACTTGCTCGATACCCGATTGATTCACGATGGCTGAATAAGGTAGACAGAAGTTGTTAGAGATTTCACCTAGCTGAGTCGACAAGGTTACTGCTTTGCCCGGTAAGAGTTGTCCAGATACTTGTTCATCAGTGAGTAACGCTAAACGGTAAGTCACTGAGTAGGTTTGCTTGATTGGATGTGGCTGAGTCGAGATCTCACTGGCGTAAGCCGTTAGTTGATGTTTTGACCCATACCAACTGATTTGCGATTGTTGATCTGAGCTGAATTTATGAATGAGATTTTCAGGGACATCAATTTTAACTTCAAGTTGGTCCGGGTTGTGAATCGTAAACACAGAGATGCCCGGTAGAACTTGCTCGTACTGATCGAAGTTGGAAGAAGCAACGATTCCATCGAAAGGCGCGAGCAGTTGAGTATAACGAATGGTGTCTTTGGCACGGCGAATGTTTTGCTCAACGACTTTAACGGCTGCTTCGCTACGCTCGTAACCACTAATTGCTCTGTCTAGGTTAACGTTAGCAATGGCGTTGTCATCAATCGCTTGTTTTACGCGTGCGAGTTCTGCCTTGGCAAGTTTGTGTGCTGATTTCGCCTCTAATGCGCGAGCTTGTAACTCCTCTAACGCAACTTGGTAGTCGTGCGGGTCAAGTTCTGCTAAAGGTTGACCTTTAACTACGGTATCACCGGTCGACACTAGGAACTTTTGGATGGTGCCGGGAACACGAAATGCCACGCCTGCGGTTTCAGAAGATTGCAGTTTACCTGTAAACGATTTGTGAGTTTGATTTGCTAGTGGTTCTAGCTGAACGACTTGAATCGGGCGATCTTGTTTTTTCTTCTGACCCATGCCAGATGGTGTGGTTACAACGGATTGGTTACAACCGATAAGAGACAGAAGAGTCGCTGCAAGTAGGGAATAGCGATAGATTGGCATCATGAATTGCTCCTAAATATTGATAGAGCAATTGTATCTAGATGTAAGTCAGAGATAATCAGTGTTAACGGTATAACACTGTCATGCTAATCATGACAATAACTAAAGATTTGGCAGTTCTTGTAACAAGAAATCAATCAATAATTGGCTAGCATGACTCAATGCCTTGCGTTGTGGATACAACAACCAAGCCTCATCTTTTCGCATAGTATCGGTCGGGAAAAGGTTAATCAGTGAACCGTCTTTGAGCTCTTGCCTCACCATGAGTTCTGGTAATAGAGCGATACCTCGATGACGTGTTGATGCGCCTTTTACGAAACCGATACTGTCGCTGACGATAGAAGGTTCGACCTTAACTACTTGGCCTGATATCTCCCATTCTTTGTCTATATCGCCGCTTGGCCAGCGAAAACAAACACACGGAAAACGAGAGAGTTCTTCAATCGTTGAGGGTTTGCCATATTTCTCAATGTATTCTGGACTAGCAACAAAAATACGTTGTAAATCCATCACCTTACGCGCCACCACGTTGGAGTCACTTAAGCGGCCACCATGCATGGCGAGATCTAGTCCTTGGCGGTACATGTCAAGAAAGCCGTTACTGATACTTCTTATATCGAGCTCAACCTCAGGGTATAAATCTTGGAATTTAAAGAGCGTAGATTGAACGATATCGCCTGTCTCTGGAAGCAAACCAATTTTCACACGACCGTGTGGAACTTCTAAAAGGTTAGATGCCATGTGGTTGGCTTTTTCAAGTGCACTTAATGCTTTCAATAACTCGTTATAATAAAGCTCACCTGACTTAGTGACCGATAAACTTCGAGTGGTACGAAAGAACAATTGGATATTGAGTGTTTTCTCTAAATCGTTGATCCGTCGACTGACATTCGCACGTGGTAGATCTAATGCGTTAGCTGCAGCGGTAAAGCTACCAAGTTCAACAACGGTCGTGAATAGTTTAAGGTCTTCGATTTTCATAATGATGGACGTGTTCGAATGCTGACTTGGGATAATTGGTTGGTATCGTATATCAAATGGTATATAAAATCGAAAAAACCGATGAGTAATTATGTACTCATCGGTTTTAGTTAAATTAGAATCGAGCAATGGTAAGCAACAAAATCCAAAGTTTAGCGACCGCGTCCGTCCAACATAACAACAATTGTTTTAGTAATGATGCTTAGATCTGCTGCAATCCAAGATTTAACAGAGCATAGACTCAGAGCGTAACTGTGATCAAAACCGACTTTACGACGAACATCATCTATGCACGTGTCATAACCTTGATTAACTTGAGCTAGCCCCGTGATACCAGGCATTACGCCGTATGTGCGGTCAGCGAAGTATGGAATTTCATTTTCCAATTTGTTGTAAAAGGTTGGACGCTCAGGGCGAGGGCCGATCAGCGACATCTCACCTTTTAATACATTAAATAGTTGTGGAAGTTCATCAAGACGCGTCTTTCTCAGAAACCGCCCAACAGGGGTGATGCGAGGATCGTTCTGAGTCGCCCAAACCGCACCAGAACGTGTTTCTGCATCTTCGTACATGCTGCGAAACTTCATGATTTCAAATATTTCCATCTTCTCAGGTGTTGATTTACCAACGCGCAATTGACGATAGAAGATCGGCCCGCGTGAGGTTAGCACAATAGCCAGTGCTATAAATGGGAACACCGGAGATAAGATAACTAACGCGAATAAAGAGCTTACAAAATCAAAAGTACGTTTCGCGCGAGCAATTTTATTTTGGTATAAGTTTTGGTTAGATAGTTGGTCAATGTTCATCATGGTCAGTCCTTAACGATTAGCTCGAGTCCAAGCGGCGTTTTCGAGTCCTAGTAGGTAACGTATGCCACCAATGAAGTTGGCATAATGACCAACGATTAAATATGAAATTAAAGAAATCGGTTTATTAGTGAGATTCTTAGGCATGATGTAACCCAGTACACCGATGCTATAAACAGCAATTTGCGCCCAAAGCATGACTTCGAATACTAAATAATCTCTAAGAAGAACTGAGCACACTAAGCAAACAATCATTAAATAGGGTGTTAACAGTCTTAATCCTTTTCCGGAGAAGAACGCAAACGCGATACCTTTAAATTTGGGGTTGAATAGGCCAACTAATCGAATTGCTTGCTGCATATTGCCTGCAGAAATCCTTAATCGACGTTTAAAGTCAGTTCTCAAGTTGGATGCTTCAAGCTCTAATGCCACCATCTGTGCTTCGTATACCGCGATGAAGCCTTGTTTTACGATTTGCATAGGTAAAATGAAGTCATCATTGATGGTATTTAGAGGCAGTGGCTCAAACAAGCTCGTTCTAATTAAATAGAAAGCACCGTGAGAACCTAAACTAGAGCCCATCGACGCTTCGCACTCTTTAACAACGGTTTGATACTTCCAGTAAGTGTTTTCACCTTCGTTTCCAGTAGGGCATAGTTGATAAGTCGCATTAACAACACCAACCTTGTCACTTTCAAAATGCGCACTTGCGATTAACAGTGCATCCAATGATATCAACGCTGAAACGTCACTCAATGCTGTGATGTCACTTGTTATGCTCGTCACTTCTTCGTTGATAACAGAAACTTTTCCTCTGTTTTGTACATGGTCATGTATTTCAAAGTAAATATCGCTGCACATCGCTTCTTGAATGGTCATCTGCGCGATTTCGACCGTGTTGTCAGTACATCCGTCGCAGGCAATAATCACTTGCAATTTCTTTTTAGGGTAATCAAGAGCGGATAGGTTACGAATCTTGTCTGCTATCCATTGTTCTTCATTAAATGCAGGCACAAGGATAGTGATAGTTGGAAGTGTGCAGTCTTGCTCTACATCTTTATAGCAACGAGAGTTTTCGCTTACAGTACGAGCTGGATGGTGTCGTGCATACCAACGTAACAGTATTGGATATGCTGCGTGGTGATAAACAATCAAAGCGCTAGAAAACAAAAATAAGCCAGCGAGTATCCAATCGTTCATGCGAAAGCTCCTTCAGAAATGTCGTTGTAAGAGGCGACCATTTTTACAATGTCGAAATGTTCAAGTACGTAACTCCGTGGGGATAAAAAGCATTCATTTTGGTTTTCTAACAATGCGTTGGCGAGCCCAGTAATGCTGCCACTTTTAACAAGTGTGCCACTCACTGGGCATAAAGTTTCATCAACTGCTCCAACGTTCATTGCGACCGTCGGGATGTTGCAGGCTTGAGCTTCAAGCGTTGAAAGCGGTAAACCTTCATATCGGGATGGAAGGCAGAATACGTTTAATGCACCATAGAAGGTTGCCATGTCTTCAACTAAACCAAGAAATATTACGCGCTCATTTAATTGCAGTTTGTTGGTTAATGCTGCCAATTGTTCACGCTTAGAACCGACTCCAGCAAATGCCACTATGGTATTGGCTGGTAGTAGGGCAAGCGCTTTGATGAGTTGGTCTTGGCCCTTAACTTGTTCTAGTCGACCTGCGCAACCAATAATATGTTTGTCGAGTGGCAGATTGAGTTTCGCTCTGGCCTCTGTTATTAGCTGCGGTCTAAATTTGTCACAATCGACGCCATTTTTAATAGTAATGATGTTTTTGTAAGAGAAGGCGCGGCAAAGTTGTTTGTAAACACGAGTAGCATCAGCAACGAGAGTGGGCTGAGCGGCTTTCAATGCAAGAGCTTGCAGGCGACGACGTTTAGTGTTGTTTAGGTGCCATGCGTCGTGCTCGGTGTGAATTCGTGTTGGCACTCCTGTTATGCGTGCAGCATAGCCGGCGTACAGCAATGGGCCAATGTGATGAGTGTGAACCACATCTGGGCGGATAGCTTTGAACGCTTTAATTAGCTTGAGAATGACATTGAATTGAACGCCTGGCTCTTTGTCTAGAAATACGATTTGGTTGTGGTAAGACTCTAGTTTCGGCCAATTATCGATAGATTCTTGCTTTGTTCCCTCTAAGCTTACAATCAGCACCTGGTCATACGGTTTAGCAAAGCGAAGCAAATCTAAGGTAAGTGTCTCTAGACCTCCGGGTGCAAGGTGCTGAACAACATGTATTACCTTCTTTCCATGTGTAGCGAGTTGGTTTCCCATAATTTTCTCCCTGCAATAAAATGGTCTAAGTTTGTTCGATTTTATTCTCTCATTAGACAATTGCACGAGTTATGCCAACTTATTAATCCTTATTTATCATGGCCTTATGTTTTTACTTATGTTGTTGCTTTGTCATTCTCAATATAGGAATCAAAACACAATGATGGAATGAGTGAGTGAAAGCGAAGGTAAAGTACATGCTTAAACTGGCAGATGCTCAAAGATCAGGAATAAATAATAGTCGAAGAGTGAATACGTTTAGAAAGAGAAACACCAGCACTGAGCTGGTGTCTTGGTTAAAAATTAAATCGGCGTAGCTGGTTTTTGAACTAGCTCATTCTCGGAATAACAGTGATCACTGGCACACCTAAAATGTCTTCGATTTCTTCCTTACGTTTAATGGAAGAGTCGAACAATTCGAATAACACTGCCAAACCTATACCTAAACCAATTCCAGCTACTAGTCCTGCTAGGACAAACACGAAGGTTGGCATGTTTGACTTTACGCTCGGAGTGAACGGTAAATCGATGATTTTAACTCGTTTGTTCTGTTCGAATACACCTAACGACCCGGTTAGCTGCGCCATTTCATAACGTTCCGTCAACTCATCGTACAGTTGACGTTTGATATTCACATCACGTTGAAGTCGATACATCTCTTTGGCGTTTTCACCGAAATTGTTAGCCTTGTTTTCTAACTCAAAGATCATTGTTTTCAGGCTCTTGGTCTCTTCGGTTAATGATTCAAATTGAGCTCGAACTAATTGCAAGCTGTGTAATTGGGTCACAAGAAGTGGTTGAGTATCTGATAACTTGTTCAATGTGGTGCTACTGGCAATGTCCCATAACTGATCACTGTTCATACTCGGTTGTTTTAGATCGAGTAGCATTTTTCTTTCGTTCTCAAGGCGCTCTAATTCACGAACTTTTGCTTGCACGGCACTGTGTCTGTCGGTGTATTTGGCTTGTAGCAAAGTGAGTTCACTACGAATATCAATAATCTGATCTTCTAAGCGCCCAATCACGGGGTTGGTTTTTGATAATTGTTGATCAATCGAACCTAAACTTTTTTTAACACCAGATAATTCCGCTTCTTTTTCTGCAAGTGTTTGTTTGAGTGAAGCTAAACGATTCAAGCTCTGACTTTGCACTTCTGGTGTTGAGTGTACGTTTTCATTCACATAGAGCGCTAATGCTTCTTCTGCATCAGCGAGTTCGGCACTGCGTTCATCAATATGAATTTTCAAAAAGTCACTAGAATCTTGAATGGATGAACGTTCCGGGGCTAACAACTGCTCAATAAAGTGTTCGCTGACAGACTGAAGGGTCGCTTCCATACCAATCGATGTGTTTGAGCTTAGGCTGATTTTGAGAAAATCTTTGCCTAGCTGAGTCACGGATAAACGTTTAGACAAATCAGATATAATTTCCTCACGGTCCAAACTCGACATCTCTGGAGTAATCAGTTCAGGCTCTTCTGCTACCGAATAGAGGACATGACGGCTATGAAGCAGTGTTCTAAGTGCACTGATGCGATCTTTAAGCATAGTTGAAACGGCAATGTCCTCTAAAAAAGGGTTCATCTTCGCCGTTTCTTGAATCAACATACTGGTATGAGCATCATATTTTGTCGGCGCTAGCTTACTCACGCCGAAACCAACGAAAGGAAGGATAAGAATCGGTACCATAATTACGTAACGCTGGCGCCACGCCGCGTTCAAAAGAACTAATAGTCGCAATTTAAGATTATTCATAATAGCTCCAACATCCAATGTACGAAGTTACCACGGTTCTGCCAGCTGTCTTTTTCAACGATTGATATCGGTGAATTTGAAAGTTGGCGAGCTCTATCGAGTGCCTTTATCATTTGTTGTGCGTTGTTAACGGTTGTAACGTGTTCTTGATAAGGCAAGAGAGCAGGGAATGGCGTTGTAACAATAGGCGTTCCTGCTGCTAGGTATTCCATGAGTTTTAATGGACTACATGCGCGAATTTGTTCGTTATCAACGAAAGGCAGCAGACTCACATCCCAGTGCTGGGAATAACTTGGTAACGTATGATGTGGTCGTGGTCCAAGGTAATGCACGTTATTAAGTGTCGGCAGCGCTAAGTTATCTAATTCGTTTGGGCCAATAAAGACGAAATCCCATTCCGGCATTGCGCTAGCAACATGTCCAATCATTTCATAATCTAACCACTTAGATAAGCTGCCATAAAAGCCCGCGATTGGTCGATGATTACTCGGCAAATCGTCCGCTCTAACGGTTGGTGTTGAGAAGAGACCAACATCGACTCCGTGTGGCAATAGTTGAGATTTATCTTCAGGAAATTTAGTCATGAGCTTCTTGCTTGCTGCAAAGATTAGATCTGACTTTTCGATGAGTTCAGATTCATGCTCAGTAATGGTTTGATGGTCAACACCGGCTAAGGCGCTGAAATCGTCTCCACAATAATAAACCACTGCAGATTCGCCAAGGTGACCACACAGGTCAACAGCCGTGGGAAGTGATGTCCAAAGAATTGGAGCGTAAAGGTTGAGCTCTGCAATAATCGGCTTAAGTTGTTTCAACATCATTCGTTGCGCCAGCTTTCTTGATAATTTAGACGCTGGTGCCGGTATCGTCTTTAAATTGACGACTGTAATGTTGCTTTGCCCATTTGAGTCGAGCATATTCTGTGTTACTGCGTTTGTCTTACCCAATAGTTTGTTGAACGCACGAGAGACATCTTTTACTGAAAGTTTAGGCTGTCTCAAACCAATTGAATTTACCCAAAGCACTTTGTGTGTTTTAGCAAGATGACGAACAAGATGTTGAGTCGACGACGGAAGATCGCCAAAGTCTTCACCGAATACGATTAAATCACGCATGATCACCTCCACGAGTTTCAAATGAATCAAATGCATCAGATTTCGTCACTTCTTCGGACTTAATTTGACCAACGACTCGAGCAGGATTACCTGCGGCGATTGAAAACGAAGGGATGTTTTTCGTAACCACACTACCAGCTGCAACAACAGCGCCTTCGCCAATGGTCACGCCACCTTTTATAGTGACGTTAGTACCTAACCACACGTCTTGCTCAAGAACAATGTCGCCGATTTGTTGAGGGTCGTCACCTTCACCTGCAGCTCGACGTTTTGCATCAAGCGGGTGGCCAGAGTACCCAAACAAGAATGCACCGCCAGCGATGCGAACATTGTCTGAAATGATGACTTTACCTCCCACGGCAATCGTTGACTGCCAACCAATATCGACATTACTACCAATGGAAAGAAGAGGGTGCTCTAAGCCCTCTAATGGCTGAGTACAGCCTGAAAATGTACTGTGGCCAGAGATACGACAGTTATCGCCAATTGAAATCTGTAGTGGACCGCTCACAAATGGCAAGCCACCGTATAGATACAAATGCTTTCCACATTGAGCGATTCTGCCTTTGAATGTGGGCGTCCAGTAGAAGAATCGGGTAAAGCCAGAAACCATATTTGCAACCAACTTGTGTGCTTGGTATAGGCAGCGATTAAGTATTTGTGGGGTAGGTAGCTCGGCGCTTCTTAGGTCTTTCAAAATGAAAAATACATTTCTAATTCGAGAATTAGGATGAAATTTAAGCCAATGTTTGAATTGATGTATGGATGCTGACGTCATAATGAAGTTCCTTCTATGTTGTTATATAGATGTACTTTCACATTACGTGCCACTAAATTTATTTATTTATTTCAGTCAGTTAGAGTTTTTCTTTTAGGTTTTCTCATTTTGACAAGCAGTATGAGACACGTTTGATACGCAAACTGTGAGTGCAGCTAGAATGTAAATTGGCCAGTTGAAGCCTTGTGTGAGGAAGGTGCCAGATACTATGGTACCGACTAAACCGGCATACACGGCATAAGCGACGGCATTAAGTTCGGGTGCGACAGACGTACCGGCTTGAGATAACCGTGCTAGCGTGGCTCTTGAGGTTCTGATTAACGAGATAATCAAAGTGACAAAAATGACTAAGCCAATAAAGCCTGTTTCTGCCAGAACGCCAAACCATGTGCTGTGAACTGCGTGATTCAAGCCGTCCCAATAGGAGCTATAGAAGAAGTAGTTTGAGTAGAAGTTATTTAAACCAACACCTGTCAATGGATTTTCTACGGCCATTTTAAAGGCCGCCTCCCAAGCGTAAATTCTCCCCATGGCAGATTCATCAATACCTTGTTCCGCTGCCCCTCCAGATGATCTATCGCCTATACCTGCGACAAAATAGAGTACTATCGCGCCGACCGCCCCCAATGATATTAATAGCACTTTTGAACGAATGAGTTTCAGAGCAAAGATACCAACAACCGCAATCGAGCCAAGTAATCCACCTCGGCTTTGAGTAGCGATAATCGCAACTAACAATAAGACACAAACTAATGCACTAATTATCCGCTTGAAATTGGAAATACCGGGTGTAATGGTTTGGCTAATGGCGAATGCGAGCGGGAAAAGCAACACCAAGGCGAGATCGTTCGGGTCACCGAGCATCGAGCCTAAATCTCGTCCAATAGTCACCCTAGAACCTTCGACAATACCAATACCGTTTACTGAATTATAAACAGCGATGATACTCACCAAAGCCCCTGCATAGATAATAGTCATCGCTGTCTTTGTGAGGTTTTCCGTCGTATTAACCAACCAAGTAATGGCGAGCGTCATGACGATGATCTTCCAATAAATGCTTTTAAATTCTGCAAATGCGATTGAACGGCTAGATGCGAACACAAGGCCAACAATGGTCAGCAACCAAAAGATGGCCAGCCAGCTCAGTGAATGGTGCCAGAATATCTTAAGCTCTCTACTGATTAACGAATGCCATAGCAGTGCCGATAATGCTCCCAAAGATAACAGTAGAGGTATCTTTAATGGGTAAAGTTGAGGTAGTGCCTCATGAATTCTGAAGAATGAAAATACGACGAACAAAAGCACAAACCAAAACGCTTTATTGATAACGAATAAAGCGCCCAGCGGTATAAAGGCAAGCACGATAACCACCGCAGGATGAGGAACTAAATACCAAGCAGCACCAATTATTAGACTCATGGTTGAAAGCCCAATAATGAGTGGTGTTCTGTTGGCTTGGTAGTTCATCGCATCTCCTTGCGGCTTGCACATCAACGGATTCAGGTAGTCGAACTTTCTGAAAACTATCATGATTAAAATTTACGAAATATCGGCTTCTAAACTCAATAGAAAAATTTTGCGCGTATTAATAGATAGCAAGGTGAGTGCCACATGTGAATTGTAATTAAATCATTGAATTTAATGATTATTTACCTGGCAAGTTTCGATGGGTTTTGAGGTTGTTTCAAATTGAGAATCAGATTGAATAGAAGCGTTACAGAGATCGAATTGGTTAACTAGACAGAATCTATCAACGAAAAGCGTTGATTCGATGAAAATTAGCAATCATAGCAATCCAATATTTGGGGAATAACCGCTTGTGGAGAGTACCTTTCGACGATCGTGTTTCTTGCTTTATGACTCATCGCTGTTTTTCCTTTAAGTGAAAGTCGCAACCAATTTTCTAAGCAAGTGTTGAGTTCAGTTTCATTTTTGGCAATGTAACCACTGGTTTGATGTTCAATCAATTGTGGTAAATTACCAACCGCAGCCGCGATTACTGGAATACCACGTACCATTGCTTCGAGTGCCGCCATCGGTAATCCTTCATATCGAGAAGGTATCACCAACACATCGATGATTTGCCAAGCATAATCCATACATGATTGGTGTCCATGGAAAGTAAGATTGGTAGGCGGGTTGTTCTCTAATATTTGCCTTTCTGGGCCATCTCCGAAAATATGAAATCGATGACTTGGGTGTGAGTTGGCCAGCGTCACGAACCTATCGGCTGCTTTTTCGTGACTCAAACGCCCAACAAAACCTATATCATAGATAGTTGTCGTATCTTCTTTAACATCTTTAACGAAACCAGAAGCAAAAAGGGACGATGGGCTTTCTGGAATTGAAATGAAATTATTGAGCAGTGTCGTTTGAGAGGGGATCTTATCCTTTATTTTGTCGCTCACTACTAAAGAGTGATTTGAGATAAAACCACTGTATCGATCTAAAAAATCGTACAACCACACTTTTCCTGTTGGCGTTTCACCGGCATGGTAAGTGGATACCTGATACAACTTGTTGGGCTTGACCAAGGATAACTTTGTCACCTTACTCATGATACTCGCTTTATAGCCGTGAGCATGAATGAGACATGGTCTATGTTGGTCAACAGCTTGTCTGATCTGCGACAACACATTCGAACCATTCGGTGCAAGATCGCAAAGGTTACAAAAGGGGATTTGTAATTGAGTTAAGCGTTGAATGATTGGAGGTTCTTGGGTGAACTTGGTGAGAAGGACGACTCTTACTTGTTTTTGGTGCTCAATTAAACCGAGGGCTAATTCAATAACATGAGTTTCGATTCCTCCAAAGGTTTGGCTGTCGATCAACAACCAAATCTCGTTTGACTTAATTTTATTTGGATCAAGAGCCAATTGTTCTTGATCCGATGTAAGGTGTGTTAGGACCGTATGACTAGGCTTGATTGTACTCATCTTCCGATTCCCAAGCCTGTTTCTTACGATAAACAGTAGAAGGGCTTAGCTCTAGCAATACTGCTGCATTTAGTACATTACCATCACAATGATTAATCGCGTGTTGAATGGCTTCGCGTTCAATTTGCCACATCGGACGAATTGCACCGTCGGTGGTCATTAATGGCGGTGTCATTGGTGCCTGTTGCGCTGGTATTTGATGATGTTGAGTTGCAGAGTTGAGTTCGAGTTCCTCTGGTGTCAAGGGTGGTAACTTGGTTTCAGGGGTCGCTGAATGTTGGGGGACTGCTACTGGCGACATATTTCGTATCGGATTGACACTTTTGGACGTTCTGATGTCCGTTTTATTAATTGGTGGCGGCACCATATCTTTAGTCACACTGGTTTCATTGTTCAACACCACGATATTTCTAATGACATTCTGCAATTGACGAACATTGCCTGGCCAAGGATAACGCTTCAACAACGCTTGCGTCTCTTTGTCTATCGATCTGAATTTTTTCTTATCTTGCTTGGCATATAACTTCAAGAAGTGGTTCGCCAAGGTGACAATGTCACTCCCGCGTTCTCTTAGTGGTGGCATCTCGATAGGCACAACGTGCACACGGTAGTATAGATCTTCACGGAACCGGCCTTCTTCCACTTCAACCAGTGGATCGCGGTTGGTTGCGCAGATGATTCGAACGTCGACTTTAATCTCGCGGTTACCACCGAGTGGTGTGAAAGTACCTGTTTGTAAGAACCTGAGGAGTTTTTTCTGCATCTCCAGTTCCATTTCACAAAGCTCATCGAGAAATAAGGTGCCGCCATGAGCTTGCATGGCTGAACCTTTTCGATCGGTTGTCGCACCAGTAAAAGCACCTTTGATATGACCGAAGATTTCACTTTCCATTAGGTCTCGAGGTATAGCGCCACAGTTAATCGCAACGAACGGTTTATCGCTACGTTGACTTTCTTGGTGTATCGCTTCCGCACAGACTTCTTTACCTGTACCACTCTCACCATTGATAAAAACACTGGCTGTAGTTGGCGCAACTGAGTCAATGATTTTGTAAACGGCTTGCATCGGTAGGCAAGAGCCTATGAAATTATGGAATCGGTCACGATCGAATTTGGTTTGAATATCGTCGACCAAGTTTTCGAGCTTCGCTCTGCGCAAGTGAAGATTAACCGATGTTTTTAAGCGATCTGCTTGAATGGGTTTTTCCAAGAAATCTTCTGCACCTCGTTGAATGAGGTCAACGGCGATATTCACAGAGCCGTGCGCTGTTGCAATGATAACCGCAGTCGGAACCTCGTTCTCACTGATCCAATCTAAGACCTCTTCGCCTGGCATATCCGGTAGTTTTAAATCGAGGATGACGAGCTGTGGTGCATGTCTCTTTATAAATGTTTTGGCTTCAGCGCCAGTTTCGACATGAAATATGTCGTATGGCTCATCTTTAACGTACTGTTTATAAAGTACGGCAAGGGAGGTGGAGTCTTCAACCAACAATACTTTAGGGCGCATTGTATAATTCCTTTTGAAACTTTATCCTAACCAATCAATAACATAGTGATATGTGACCATCAATACGAAACTAGTGTAATTGTTACCTACCGCATGCAATATTCTAATAAACAATTGGCTTTAGCGATCGCTGACACTGACTATGCTTAAGCTTGTCTTTACAAGAGTGATGTTATAGCGGCAACTAGCCAACATTGATATTCAAATAGGTTTAACCAAAGCCTTGGTCTTTTCTTTTTAGTAGGGCTTTAATCGAACGTTCTGCAAGCTCTAACAGTTCATCAACTCTAAGAAATACTTCATCATGCTTTTGTTCTAAACATTGTTTTTCTAACGTTCGAGCGAGCACAGACAGAGGGCGGTTACCTAACGCGAGTGCAGTGCTGCCGACGGTATGAACTTCAAACTCTAGAGCTTGAATATCGTTATTTTTGGCTGCTTGTCTTACTGCGGCCAAACGGATTTGTGATTCTTCTACGTAATGATCGATTAAAATTGGAATAATCTCTGCACTCGTATCACGAATCATTTGTTCTAAGATACTTTCATCTACAAGCTCTGTATCGGCCAGTTGTGCATTCGCTTGTTCATTCAAACCAGCAGATGTCTCTGAAGCTAAAGTCGAATTATTCACACTAAATCCTTTCATTGTGTGTTGAGGAAATACGTTAGCTTGAGGCTAATATCCATGAGTATTATTAAGTTTTAGTCATTTTCTAGAATAATTTCAACTGCTTGGCTTAAAAACCATGGCATGAATCAGTTAATATGGAAGTGTGTATCTAGTAAAGTTATAGAAGTAATACTCTGATTTTTCTAATATTTACTCAAGAAATATGAACTTAGATGATTAGTAAACGAATTTGCATTAGATTGAGTCAGAATGACAAGCAAAGAGACGCACGCTGAAAGCTAAGAAAAGAAAAAGGCCACTGGATTTATTCATACAGTGGCCTAGGCTATTGCAGTTAGTTAAGTGCCAACTAACATAAACTCCGAAGCTTAAAAGCTTAAGAGCTTAAGAGCGAACAAATTAAGCTAAGAAGCCTTATCAATATCAATCTTTGGTTTCGGCTTTGGCGCTGGCTCTACTTCTTCCTCGCTATTCTCAGTGAATATTTCAGCAACAGCACTTCGTTCTAGTTCGCCTTTAAGATTACCATCTTCATCAACAACAGGTAGGGAGTAATCACATGACATTGTATCAGGCAATATTTCTTCGATAACAGCATCAGGAAGTACCGCTGGTACTTCCTCATATATCTCTTCACTGAAGTCGTGTACTGACACATCTTCCACGGCGTCTTGCAGGCTTTCTTGAGTGACTAAGCCTTGATAGCCCTCATCTGTTACGTGGTAAGCGTAATCGTTTTTCAGCATCTTCATTTGAGCAAGCGCACCTTCAATCGTTTCTGAAGTGATGCGGTAAAGAGGAGGCTGCATCACCGTCTCAACCGTTAATGCACGCGCGCGGTTCACGTCTTTTACAAATGCTTCAACATAATCATCCGCAGGGTTAAGCAGAATTTCGTGAGGCGTACCTTGTTGGACCAACTCACCATCTTTCAAAATTGCAATTCGGTCACCTAAACGTAGTGCCTCGTCGAGATCGTGGGTGATGAAGATAATCGTTTTATGAAGTTTCTCTTGTAGCTCGATCAGTTGATCTTGCATTTCACTTCGAATCAACGGATCGAGCGCCGAGAAGGCTTCATCCATCAGTAGAATTTCAGCGTCAGTACATAAAGCACGCGATAAGCCGACACGTTGTTGTTGACCGCCAGAGAGTTGAGCAGGGTATTGTTGCTCATAACCCTTAAGCCCAACGGTTTCAAGCCACTCAGTCGCCTTTGCTAGCCGCTGCTGTTTCTTGATCCCTTGGACTTCGAGACCGTACGCAACGTTTTCAATGACCGTTCGATGGGGCATTAAACCAAAACGTTGAAAAACCATCGACATTTTATGGCGTCGAAACTCTTCTAGTTCTTTGGTATTAAGGTTCATGACATCAATACCTTCGACAGTGATCTTACCTTGAGTCGGGTCAATTAGGCGGTTGAAGTGACGAATTAGTGTCGATTTACCAGAACCAGAAAGCCCCATGATAACGAATATCTCGCCACGGTTAATTTCTAGGTTAATCTCTTTTAAACCAACAGTGTGACCAGTGTCTGCCAATATGGCATCTTTGTGCTCACCGTTGGTAACTCGGTTCATCACTGACATTGGTTTTGGTCCAAACACTTTGTATAGACCACTAATTTCAATCAATGGTTTAGTCATGTTTGAATCCTCCTAGGTGTGCGTTGGTTCTACGTGCATAAGCTTGTGAAGCTCGGTCAAATAAGATAGCCAAAGCCACAATCGCGAAACCATTCATTAGGCCTAAAGTGAAATATTGGTTAGTGATTGATTTAAGAACCGGTTGCCCTAAGCCTTTAACGCCAATCATTGAGGCGATAACAACCATAGACAGTGCCATCATGATGGTTTGGTTGATACCGGCCATAATCGTTGGCATCGCAAGCGGTAACTGAACACCCCACAAACGTTGTTTCTTACTTGCCCCAAATGCTGTCGCGGCTTCTAACACTTCTTTATCTACTAAGCGTATACCAAGGTTAGTAAGACGAATTACTGGTGGGATAGCGTAAATCACAACGGCGATTAAACCTGGGATTTTACCAATACCCAAAAGCATCACTACTGGGATTAGGTAAACGAACGCAGGCATGGTCTGCATGATGTCGAGGAGTGGTGTCACGATTGATTGCACGCGATTAGAACGAGCCATCGCGATACCAATTGGGATCCCTAAGAAAATGGAGACTAAAGTACATACTGTTATAATACTGAGTGTCCGCATCGTATCTTCCCACATACCAAAGTAACCGATGAGAAGCAGGGAGCAGACACAACCCAAAGCCAATTTCCAAGAACGACTCGCGGCGTAAACTAGAGCGGTACAAACGCCAAGTACGATAAGCCAAGGGGTCGAAATAAGGAGTTTTTCAAACCAAACAAGGAAGGAAAGAAGGGGATCAAATAGTGATTCGATCATTTCTCCGTATTCACGGGAAAATTCACGGTATGCGCCATCTAGCGCCTTTTTTATTGCTCGCAAATCAGAGCGTTCCATCTCAGGAAAGCTTGATAACCAATTGCTGTCAGCCATTTTTATATCCTTATAGTCCGGAGCCACTTGTTCGCTAAGCTAACCCCATTTTTATAAGTTAGGGGTAATTAAAGTAGTGTTAGCGAACAAGGCTCCGAATCATGAATAACATCAAGTATAGCGACGTTATTTCCATTTTATTGAGCGTAATGATTGTTGAACTGCAGTTATCGTTGACTCCTAGCTATCAGTGAATCTAGCGATGTTCAAAAATAACGGCGATCAAACTTAGTAAGTTTGGCTATTGCCAAACGTAGTATCACAGCTCAGCTTCAACTTTCTTAGCCACTTCTTCCGAAACCCATGGGTGCCACACTTCTGGGAACTCGCTCAAGAAATGGATACTCGCTTCTTCACCATCTGCTTGGTTATCTTCCATCCAAGCAAGAAGTGAGTTCATTTTGTCGTTAGTGAAACCACGCTTAGTAAAGTAGTCGTACGCTTCGGGTGCGCGTGACGCAAAACTTTCTGTCGTAATAGTATGGACTGGCGAAGGCGGGTACATGGTAGCTTTCGGTGAGTCACAGTCTTCTTTAGTTGTACAGTTAAGGAACTCTTGTTCGTCAACGCCACTTCCAAAGTCAACTTTCACCATGTCGTATTTACCAAGAACGGCAGTCGGTGCCCAGTAATAACCAAACCAAGCTTCTTCGCGTTCGTAAGCTTTTGCGATCGACCCAGATAAACCGGCACTCGATCCTGGGTCAACAATAGTGAAGCCGCTATCTTCTAACTTAAGCGCTTCAAACAAGTTTCCGGCACTAATTTGGCAGTTCCAACCAGCTGGACAACTGTAGAATGCAGATGTATCTGGGTCCTCAGGGTGTTTAAACATGCTTGCGTTTTTACGTACACCTTCGATGGTCGCCATCTCCGGGTACTGTTTAACTAAGTAAGCTGGAACCCAAAAGCCTTCTTCACCACCGTTTACTAGTGCTTTTCCTGCATAGCGGAGGCGTTTCTCGTTCACACCTTTATCAAGTGCGTCTTTAAGGCTGTTACTCCAAAGTTCTGGTGCGACATCGGGTTGGCCTTTTTCAATCATAGAAGTGCCAGTTGGCATGGTGTCACCAGGGATAAGTTCAGCGTCACAACCATAACCATGTTCTAAGATGAATTGGTCGATATTGGCGATCAGTGTTGCAGAGTTCCAGTTCATATCTGCGATTGTTACGCTGCCACATTCTCCAGCGTTAGCATTACCGCTGGCTGCTGCTACTAACAAAAATACGGAGCTTAACTTGTATTTCATATTGAGTTTCCTTTCTCTTTAATAATACAACCAAGCTAATCAAGGTCACTTGACTAACTAAATTGCTCGATGGTGATCCTTTCCGTGTATTGAACCATTTGAGCAGAAGGAGGGATGGGATAAAACAGAGTAGATAAGCGCGCAAAGCAGATAAGTGTGATTCGCTTGATTCATCCACTGTGTTTCACAGCCATCGGATAACTTTGTCAAACTATTACAAATTCGTCAAAAACCACCTCTATTTATAATCTTAGGGAATAATCGTACAAATTCCATCTTTGATGCGATCTACGTGGCACTTTAACAGTCTGGGTCACATTCCAGCGAAATTAGGCACAGAGGTGTTGATTTTAGAGTGGATTTGAAGGTGCTAAGACCATGATTGGCGAGTGTGAAATGCGTTGAATGTGCTTTAAAATCTGATTTTAACAGTTAATTTCGGCAAAAATTATCAATTTTGATTTGAGTGAAAAGTAAAGGGAAACGACTAAACAGGTCTCTGTCACTTTAGAATGGCAGCGAGTAAATGCTATTTAAATCTTATTATCTGACGAGCTCAAAGTATTTGATACAAATGGTACCGAAACCTAATTCTGTTGAAGAATTAGGCCATCACATTGGTAAATTCAAGAATTCATTGCGATGAAGTCTATTCGCCAAGTTGTCGCGAACTTTTTGAGGGATAAACTTCATCCGATTCACCTGTCTAACAAGCTCTTGAGCAAAACTAGGGTGTTGTTTCATGTTCATCACACAACCCATCATAGAAATACTCTTCGCTTCGAGTAATTTCTTCGCTTGAGCAAGGTGATGGATTGATGTTTCTCCGTAAGCAACAACCAGCAGCGCACCATCACAAGCACTCGCAACCGATTGAGCTGGAATATTTCCTTTATTAATATTGAGTAAAGGTGAGGTGTCAACGATCACACGGTCATACTTTTCTAACCATTGAGTCACTGCTTTTTGAAGCGTTGCTGGGTCTTTATATGCCAATTGAGTCGATACCACGTCCGGAGCTGGGACACCTATGAACATGCGCTGTGATTCGATGTGTTCAATAAGTTGCCCCGATTGATCTTCTTCAAGCACGTTCACATTCTTAAAAGCGGGATTAAACAAGTTAAGATCAACATATAGAGTCGAATGACCCGCCAATAAGAAACGCTCTGCAAGTGCAGTAGCAACAGATGTTACGCCGTCACCAGAGTGGCAAGCAGTGACACAAATTGAACGTTGATCGTTAAGTTCTGAAGCTAGGTACAATTGTTCAACTTCGGCATGTGTTGCTGAAATAGTCATTATAAAGCTCCTATTAGGACGATAGTGGTCGTGATGCGTAAGATGTCGTCTAAACCTACACGTGCTTTTTCAATAAAGCTTTCACGGCGGTCAGGGATGTAAATCGTGTCTCCTGCGCGCAGCACCGGTAGGTTGTAAATATTGGCAGTTTTACTAAATTCAACAAGGTCAAAGGTGCGAGCTTGCCCTTGGCAGCAAGACATGTTCACAATGGTAATTTTTTCTACGTAAGCACTGTCTGTAGGGCCTGCGGCTTCGGCCAAGATATCAAGAATGGTCATGTTGTCATTAAACACATATCGACCAGGGTTGTTAATGGCACCAAGGACACGAACCGTCTCTTCTTTTGGTGTATCTAACCAGTTTTTGCCTTTTTCTGGGATGTAGATTGTATCCCCAGTAGTTACGTTTGGCAGTAACGATTCATCACCTGTTTCAAAATACAGCGACAGGTTCAGTTTACTGACCTTAGAATAAGTTTTATCGCGGTGTGTAACACGAACATTATGTATGTCAGCGTCCTTAGTTGGACCATCAGCTGCTGACAAGATATCTAAGAAGTGCATGTCTTTTGTAAAGCGGTAACGACCTGGCGCATTCACTTGTCCAAAAATGTAGATTGAAGCGTCTGAGCTTTGACGTACCCATTGTGATTTATTGTCGGATGGGTCTTGTGGTAAGTCGTGCACTCTTACGATAGAACCTGATCGTATATAAGGCATTTGATCACGCGGTGCGCCATTTTTAATGAACTCATCAAGATTAAACACAACTAACTTTCTACCTGTCACAACTTCAATCTTTGAGGTGTCTGCACGTAGTGTTGGACCGCCAACGTGTGCTAACAAGCCCATGAAGTTCATTTCATCTGACCATTCGATACGGCCAGGTCGGTTCACTTCACCAATCACGTTAACGGCTCTGTCTGGTGTGATTTTTAACCATGATTTTTCGTTCATGTCTGTTTTCTCAGGAACAAAAATCGCATCACCCGCTTGAATTGAAGGGGGAGCTGAATTTGCAAGACCTTCTGTATAAGCGGCTAGATCGAACTTAAGTACGCGACCGTTGGATTTGATCACACGGATTTGTCTCGATTCAGCAAAGCGAGTAGGGCCTCCTGCGTTAGCCAATATATCCATAAAGGTCGCGCCTTTTTTTCCTTCAAAAGCACCAGGCGCAGCAACTTCACCCATGACATAAACCGTGTTCGCACCAGATTTAATCTCTTCTTCCTGTTTAGGGACAAAAACCGTTGAACCCGGACGGAGAATTGGAAGCATGCTTTCATCGCCAGAATCTAGATAGCGCTTTAAGTTGAACAGAGTCGGTGTGTTGTTCGAGATAACACGGATTTGCTCGACACTTGCGTAACGCGTTACGCCACCAGATCGCATCAATACGTCGACTAAGTCTGAGTTTTCTTTATAGGTAAAAGAGCCTGGAGCATTTACTTCACCAAAAACCTTGATAGAGTTACGAGAATCAGCGCTATCACCTGAGTTAGCAAGCTTCGCGGCATCAAACTCTTGTTCAATGTTGCCCACTAAAGGAGACGCTGGAACAAACAACGAATCGAGCGATTGAAGGGTTGGAAGAGTTGATTCGTCCCCTGAATCTAAGAAACGTTTGTAGTTAAATTCTGTGTTATCGGAGCCACGCTTTAGGATGAGTTTGTCTAATTGTGCACCGGGACGTAAACCACCCGCAGCATACAATGCCATCTGAATGCTAGAACCCAGTGACAATGTGTACTCACCAGGTTGCTCAACGTAACCTTGGACAGAGATAATAATTTGCTGTTCTTTCACATAAACGGAAGCGTTTGATAGATCTTTGTAAGCGGTTGCCAGTGCCTCTAACACTACTTTATTTAATTGGTCATTATCGTAACCCGCAACAAACACAGTGCCGACTTCAGGAAGGGTAATTCGGCCGCGCTTGTCGACTTGGAAGCCTGTGTTCAAAGTGCTTTCACCGGGTACATTAACTTGAATAAGATCGCCCACTTGTACTGCACCTGTAAACTCATCTTCAGCAGTGGTCAGTGTAGAAAAACAAAGCGAGATACTGAAAATCAGCGTCATTATAATTTTCATAGCGCACCTCCCATTTTCTCAGCATTTTCAGGCGAAATAATTTCAATACTTACTCGGCGATTGGTCAGGTGTGTCCCGTCTGTTTCACCTTCGAAAAGTGGTACGGTTTCACCAACAGAAACAGCTTTAATTCTAAGAGCATCTAACCCAAATATAGTTAGATAACGTTCTACTTGTTTAGCACGTCCAAGTGCCAGTTTGTCGTTGTATTCTTCAGGACCTGAAGCATCGGCATGACCAGTGACAACTAAGTCCAGCGATTTGTGTTCTTTCAATAGGTTGGTCGCTTCAGCAAGTCGTCCCATGTATTTTGGGTTAACTTCAGTTGAGTTTTCAGCGAATTGGTTGTCGACGTTGAGTAAATCGTACAGTTGCTGGATGACAGAAAGTTGCATACGGAATTGGTTTTCGTTTTTAGGTGGCTCGCAACGCGCTTGAGAAGTCACGTAATCAAGTTGAACTTCCAGTTCATTCAAGCGCTTTCTTTGGATAACCAAATCGTTAGCTGCATCTAACAGCAATCCGCCTTGCAGTTCACGAGCGATACGGTTTTGTTTTTCGATAGCTTGAACGACAGCTGCAGGGAAGCACCAACGTGCCCCTTCCTGTATTAGGGCATCTAGATGGAGTTTTGCTAGTTGCCAATCGAAACGCAGGCCGTGTTCTGGGCCTAGAGGTTCGTCTGGCATAACAGGCGAGAAATCTGAATTTAGATAGTTTGTGGAATCGTAACTTTCAGCTAATCCTCCGGTGCCATGTTCTGGGTAGCTTGTGCAACCCAGAAGTAGAGCAGACAGAGAAAGGGCTATGTAGTTTTTCAGTATTTTCATGCCAACGTCCTTGTTTTTTCTTTTTATTATTATTTTTTGTTACTTCTAGCTTAGTGGATCTTCATGAATTAGTAGGATTTTTTGAGTTAACTGGGATCGCGTGACCGATGCGTAATAAATTCATGATTTCAAGTGGTTGGCCTGATACATTTTCTAAGCGCATGTTCCTTTCTCGCTCAGTAAGACGTTTGAACATGTATACAATAGCCCCCACGCCTGATGAATCAAGAAACTGAACTTGGCTGAAATCAACTTCGATTTCTTGGTGACCATCGTTTGAAATAACATCATCAATGTCGGTTTGAGCATCTCGGCTACCCGCTGCGTCTAGGTCACCAAAAATTGAAAGAGTCAATGTGGTTGTGTTTAAGTCAATCTTACGTAATTCCATAGCGTTATCTCCTTGAATGTATGAGTTAACAAGAGCACGTAATATGCCAACTTTTATATTGTTTATTTTCAATAGCTTAAATTGGTGTTTGTATTGGTTATCATATTGAGAAAGTTGAATTCTCATTCTGAGAACTAAAAATGAGTGGCTTTTTGAGAGTTATAACCAATTAGTTTTGCGAATGAAACGCTAGTCCGAATAAGGTTGATGGTTGAGTCGCATCTTTAATTAAATACCACGTACTGAAGCTAAGGACCATTTAGGATATAGCGTACTTGGGATAAAAAGAGAGTAAACAATGAGATTAACGAAATTGGCGATTGCGACCCTTTGGGCTTGTTCATTCACATCTCATTCTTCTTACTTACCACCAGAACACTTGGTTTTAGCGAACAACTACCAGCAAGGCATCGATGTTTCTCAATACTGGACCAGTGAAAAGCTAGATGGTATTCGAGCCTTGTGGGATGGCGAACATCTTTATACTCGCAATGGCAACCGAATTTATGCACCTAATTGGTTTATAGAAAAACTGCCAAAAGTTCAGTTAGAAGGAGAGTTGTGGGCTGGAAGAGGTAATTTTCATATCGTTCAACAAACTGTTTTGGATCATATACCCAGTGATACCGCATGGAGAAAGATTGATCTTATGTTGTTTGATATGCCTGGCGCAGCAGGTGATTATCAGAAACGCTATTACAATATTATTCATTGGGTCAGTGTGATTAATGAGTCCCACGTTGGTTATGTCGAGCATTATCCAATTCATAACGAAGAGACCTTGTTTCACCAATTAGACAATGTGGATGAACGTAATGGTGAAGGTTTGATGCTGCGTAAAATCACCAGCCGCTATCAAGCAGGTCGAAGTAATGATTTGTTGAAATTGAAAAGGCACCACGATGCCGAAGCAACGGTGATTGGCTATAAAGGTGGGACGGGTAAATACAAAGGAATGATGGGTTCGATACTGGTTCATACCGAAGAGGGTGTTGAGTTTTACATAGGAAGCGGGTTTAGCGATAAATTGAGATTGGCGCCGCCAGAGATTGGTAGTCGAATTACCTTTCGATACAACGGATTCACTCAAAATGGCAAGCCCAAATTTGCGCGTTTTGTCAGAGAGAAAAGTGAATATTAAGACATACTCGATATAGTGACCCGACAAATGCTATATCGACTTAAAAATAAATGCCTGTCTACACTTACCTTATAAAAAGAGCCCTGAAGATCAGAGCTCTTTTTATATGCGGTATCGATTCTTGCTGTTTGTTGAGAGCTAAATTAACGAGAACTAAACTCGAGCTGCACGTCATCATCCTGTTTATGCATCCAATGAAGACGCATGCCTAGCATAATAGCGGCTGATGTTAGACCGATAATGAAACCAATCCAAAAGCCGTGAGCGCCCATTGGTTCAACAATCCAATCTGTCATACCTAAAATGTAACCGATCGGTAGGCCAAGTAACCAGTATGCGACGAAAGTAATGTTAAAAATCGATCGCATGTCTTTGTATCCACGAAGAGCGCCCGCAGCTATCACTTGAATTGCATCAGTACATTGATAAACCGCAGCGAAAATAAGCAGCTGCATTGCAATGGTGATTACTGCTGTGTTTTCTGTGTAAAGCAATGATACTTGCTCTCTGAACAACACTGTCAGGGCCGCTGTCATCAATGCAGTCACCAAACCAACGATTATGCCAACATGTGTAGCAATCTTTGCGCCTTCGGTATTGTTTTCACCTAACTTATGACCAACACGAATACTGACAGCAGCGCCTATACTCATTGGAATCATGAATATCAAAGACGAGAAGTTGATCGCAACTTGGTGCGCAGCAACAATCAATGAACCTAATGGAGCGACCAGAAGCGCAACAACAGCAAACAAGGTCACTTCAAAGAACAGAGCAGCAGCAACAGGAAAGCCGAGTTTGAACAGTCGAATTTGTGCCTTTAACTCTGGTTTATGGAATTGACCAAAGATGTTGATCTTCGCTAGTCGTTTTGAAGTCAGCACATACGCAAACAACAGAGCAAACATTATCCAGTATACGATAGCGGTTGCGACGCCACAGCCAACACCACCAAGAGCCGGTGCGCCAAGCTTACCGTATACAAACATCCAGTTGAGCGGGATATTCAATAACAAACCGATAAAACCAATGACCATCGCGGGTTTCGTTAAAGACATGCCGTCAGTAAAACTTCTCAAAGTTTGAAAAAGTAAGAAGGCTGGTACCGCAAACATGACTGCATACATGTAGCCAATGGTTTTTTTCGCCATTAAGACTTCTATATCCATCAGCTCAAGTATTGCTTGAGTTTGGAACAGTACACCGATGATTGGTAATGAGATAATTAACGCAAGCACTATGCCTTGTTGAATTTCGTATGGAATCTTTGCTTGTCTACCAGAACCGTTAAGTTGAGCAACAACAGGGACCAATGCCATCAGCAAGCCGACACCGAACAAAATCGAAGGCAACCAAATACTCGCAGCAATAGATACTGCGGCCATATCAATCGCACTTACGCCACCTGCCATCACAGTATCGACAAAACCCATTCCGGTTTGTGCCACAGATGCGACCAACACTGGGGTCGCAAGTTTGATTAGATTCAAGGCTTCTTCTTTGTAACGATGCACAAATTACTCCAGATTAGAGGTTAAATTAGATTGAAAATGTGGGAATGGACACTCTGAAGAAATCAAAGACGCTGATCATTAAGCTTCCACTGGACGAATCATAAAGAAATGTCACAATAACTGCTATGAAAAACTGTTACTAAAATGCTAAATAGGAATCTTATGTTTACAGGTATCGTTCAAGGCATGGCAACACTGGTTGCGATAAACAAAAAAGAGTCGTTTCAAACCCATACCATTGAGTTGACAGACAAAATGGTAGAGGGCTTAGCGATTGGTGCTTCAGTAGCTCATAATGGCTGTTGTTTAACGGTAACTGAAATTTCAGGAAACCGTGTTGCGTTTGATTTAATGCAAGCAACGTTAAGATTAACTAATCTCGGTCAGTTGAATATTGGGGACGAAGTAAACGTAGAGCGTGCAGCTAAGTTCGGTGATGAAATTGGTGGCCACAGCATGTCCGGACACATTACGCTAATGGCAAAACTAGTTGAAGTCATCAAAACGGAAAACAACCGTACACTATGGTTTGAAATGCCAGAAGCGTCGATGAAGTACGTGCTAAGTAAAGGCTACATTGGTGTTGATGGATGTTCACTGACTATTGGTGAAGTCGAAGACAACCGTTTCTCTGTGCATCTCATTCCAGAAACATTGAATCGAACTTTGTTTGGAGGACGTGAAGTCGGAGATGAGGTCAATATTGAATTCGACCCTCAAACACAAGCGATCGTCGATACCGTTGAACGTGTTATGGCGAACAAAAAGTAGCCTGAACCGTTAGCTTTAGGCTGGCTTGCACGTTTAACTATGATGGTTAAACGAATAAAAGTTGAAGCTGGCGGCTGAATAACTAGTGAAAATCACAAGCTGTATCATTCGATTGCTTAAACAATAAAAAGAGCACTTGATGTGCTCTTTTTAGCTTTGTTGTTTCTAGTATGACTTTAGGTATGTGGCAACAGTCATACTTGTTAGCAAACCTTTTTTAGAAAACCTGTTCGTCATCGGCATCAATCGATAGGTTTATCCTATCTCTAACTTCGTCGACCTGCATGTCCAAGTGAATGGCGTTGCAGCAAGCGGGGCAGTCATCGTAAAAATCCTGACTGCCATTGGAGGCGTCGAGCGTTATGCTGATTGCATGCCCGCAATGAGGGCAGGACACGTGTTTTTCTGTGTATTTATGCATGGCAAGTTCTCCTCACTGTAACTGATACTAACCTAAGTCGCTTATATCGATCGTGATAGCTTGAATCGTTTTGGCCAACCACCATGATTGGTACTAAACGGCTTGAATCTTCTGAATACATGCTTCGGTTTGCGCTAAATATTCGCCGCCAAATTGATTGCAGTGATTGAGAAGATGGTACAAGTTATAAATGTCTTTTCGATCAGTATAGCCAACGTCCAAAGGCATGACGCTTTGATAGCCTTCATAAAACTCTTGAGGGAACCCATGAAACAATTCTGTTAATGCAATATCACATTCATGGTCACCCCAATAACATGCAGGGTCGTAACAGATAGGGCCAAACGCTGAATTAGCCACGTTACCATTCCAAAGATCGCCATGAAGTAGTGAAGGGGGGTGGGTTACGGCTCGCTAGTCGCATATTCACCACGTCGACTATATCGTCAATGTCGCCAAATTCGATGCCTTTTTCTTTCAACAGCTGAAGTTGGAAACCAATACGTTGTTCAGAGAAAAAACGTCCCCATTTTTTATGCCACGGATTAGGTTGAAGAGTAATGCCTATGTAATTGTCTTGATCGCAACCGAACTCTTTTTGCTCTCCCCATTGATGAAGTCGGGCAAGCTGTACACCAAAATCAAAGCTGTTATTGCCAGTTTCAAGCGGCTTAGTTGGCAAGTAATTCAGGATAATGAACGAGCACTCCTTAGTCTTACCAATAAGCACAAGCTCAGGTACATTAACGGTGGAGGTATCTCTTAATAAGCGCAGGTTCTCAGCTTCTATTTCAAATTTAGGTAGAAACTCTCGTTGATTTACCTTAACAAAATAACGCTCATTGCCGTCGCTAATCATATAGCAATCGTTAATGTCACCACCAGAAACCTTAGTACGTTCAGTGATCTGAAAGTTGAATAAAAGTGTATCTGAAAGCTGTTGAGAAATGGCCTGCCACATAGGAAATCCTCAAAGAACGGTTGGTTAGAAATACGGTTTGTTGATTAACAATAGTTTAGGATAAAACTGAGCGATTTATAGACGCACTAGTCAATGTTCTTAATTCTAAGCCTTCTTATGATGAATGAATTGGCTAATCTGTGAACTCAAGCTAATTCAATACCATTGATAACTCGATAAAAAATGACAAATGGTAGCCACATGCACTTTGGAATAAACCTCACAGTTGACGTTCAATGTTAGGCTACTAACTAGAAAAGTGCGCATGGGTTGTTATTGTTTACGCTTAAATTTTAGTAGGTACTCATGCTAGGGTAAGTCATGGATAGCAAAACTTATGTTCTTGCGTATTTAAAAATGTTGAAAGCTATTGCTAAGTCGAACTTTCTGGCTTTATTTGTACATTGATTCAATTTTGAGCTTAAATGCTAACAGGGATCATTTAAATACGACTTTTGATAATAAAATGATGACAAATGACTTCATTTACATAGTATTAGCTTAATACGTATTAATCTGCTCTAGAGCTTAAAACGGAGATTTATTGTGGTTGTAGAAACCGATGGCTATTTGGCTTTAATCGAGCACTTATCGTTCAATTTGGATGTATTTACCAACAGTAATGGTGATACAGGAAATGAAAGTGTAGAAGACATTGTTACTGACATGATTTCAACCAACATCATGGCTATCTTTGAACAAAATCCTGAACTGCACTCTAGCGTGCGCTTTCAATTGTTGAAAGAAGCAGATGCCGTAGTCGCTGATTTAGGTGAAGTGCTTGCGGGCGTTTGGGCAAAGAAAGCAACTAACGAGCAGATTGTGTTCCTAGACGAATACATCGCCTTAGTTAAAAACTTATTTGATACTGCTGTCGCTAAATACGATTAACCGTCAGAGCTTATTTCTTTAAGCATTAGAAGTTTTAAGCACCAGTATTTTGAACGACTCTATTTGAAGCACTAATATTTTAAGCGTTAGTGCTTCTTAAGTACATCTATTCACCGGGTCGTAAGCGTTATCAAAGAGGCGAAAGACTGACGCGTTATATGCGCCTAAAGTGCCAAAACTTCGAAGCCCAATAAGGGTTATCCAACCTTGAGATAATCACACCTTTAGATGTCGACGCATGTAAGAACTGTTTGTTTCCCAGATAAACACCTACATGTCGTACTTTTGGTGAGGTTTTGAAAAATACTAAGTCACCACTTATTGCTTGCTCATACGCAATTTCTACACCTTGTTTACTCTGATCTTTGGTCGTGCGCGGCAAAGCCTGTTGCGTTGCATTCTGAACAGCGATTTGAACGAAAGCCGAACAATCTATTCCTCGAAATGAAGTGCCGCCAAAATGATAAGGGACACCTTTCCATTGCTCGTACACGCTCAAATACGCATTTGCGGTAGCTTGCTCTGATTTCGATAAGGGTTTTGACGGTACTTTATTGTAACTAAAAGGCGGTGGCGTAGAGCTACAAGCAGTCAATGTTACTAAAGTTATTGTAACTGCAAGCATTTTTCTGATTTTCATATGTAACTCTTCTGACAAAAAACTGAAATAAAAACGTCATCAACGACTTCTAGTATACGGAACAACTTAAGGATATCTCTTTTCGTAGTCAAACTGGATTTCACATGCCCGACACAAATTTATCAATAAAACCTTCACGTTATACATTCTCGCTCATTCAAACCGTCACTGCTGTATTTATTTCGATTCTTTTGCTCGTCACCTTTTTATCGATGGTCAGTATTCGAGGTGTAGAGCGGGTTGGAGGGCATTTTGATACGTTGTCTGAACAAGCATTGCCCCTAGCACTAAACAACGCTCAGTTGACGCAGAGCGTATTAGAACAAGTAAAACTCCTTACCTACAGCACGCAATCAACCGATTTAGACACACTCAACACAACACGATCAGCAATTGAGCAATTAGCTGCAGAGAGCAATCAAACGCTAGACGAACTTCTTTTTATTTCTCAATCCTTCCCCGATGCGATTTCTCTAGAGCAAAAGCAAAGCCTGATTGATGATATGGCTCAGCTACAACATATGACCAACAGCGTGTTATTGGCTCAGATTGATATTCAAGGTAAACAAAACCTCATTGATAGCCAAATAGGAGGGTTTCGCTACGGTGTTAGTTCTATTGGGCCTGAAATGAATCGTATTAGCTCTTTTTTAGTTCAGAATAACCCCGAAGCACATGATGCCGCTAACCGATTCACGGCAAGTGCTTCGGCAATGGCGAACACATTCTTAATGCTGTTGATGCAATCTGACTTAGACAAAGCGGAAGATGAATTTCGAGAGTTAAGAAATCGCATTGCAGGAATAAACTTAGCGTACGACGATTTTTCAGAATGGCATCCAGATATTGTTGAGTTTGCCAGCCTGACTGCACCTTATGACATGGTGAAAGAAGGATTCACAGAAGAAGGGGTGATCAAACAGATCCTCTGGAAATTAGAGTTAGCTGAAAAACAAAAACAGAATTTAGCTGAAGTCATTACCTTAGCGAACAAGGTTATCGGCACACTGAATCAATTATCATCGACGGCTTCACACTTGATTGATGCAAGTGAGTTGGTTGTAAACCAAACCATCACTAACATTGACAGGGTGTTATTCACTAGCGGTTTAGTGATCGCTGTGATCATTATTATTTCGTGGCTTGTGCTACGTCATTGGGTCAACAAAGGCTTAAAAAATATTACCCAGCAGCTGAATTTACTCGCCGAACATGACTTTTCTAAACAAAGCGAATTAGTAGGGCCATTAGAGCTGCAGGTTATCGCATCACAGTTAAATACCGTCGTAGATTCCACCGCCGACTCAGTTCGCTTGGTCACTCGAAACTGTGAAACACTTTATCAAACAGCAGAAGTTAGTCACGATGCTGCAGAGCAGACGAATTCAAGCTTAAACGAGCAGAATGAATCTCTGCAAAACATGATCACAACGATTACTCAACTTGAAGCTTCTATAGGCGAAATTGCACGTATCTCGAATGCATCGAACGATGACGCTCAATTAGCGGAAGATGAATCGGTCACCGGAAGTCAGGTGGTTGGCTTGAATCAACAGCGTCTTCAGGCATTAGAGCACTCGTTAAGCTTGAACGAAGAATCGATGGCAGATCTAGACGGGCGAGTAAAACAAATTCGTGAAATGGTTGATATGATCAGTGGCATTGCTGAAAACACCAACCTATTAGCCCTTAATGCTGCGATTGAAGCTGCACGTGCCGGAGAACAGGGCCGTGGCTTTGCAGTGGTTGCAGATGAAGTAAGAAAACTGGCGAGCGGTACATCCCAGCAAACCACCAATATTCGCAGCATGATGAATGAGCTGGTGGCTGCAGCTGATCGATCTCGTATGTCAGTCAGCGAGTCTCGAAGCGAAATGGCTAATGCATTGAAAACCAGTGGTGATGTAAAACAAGCTTTTGAGAAAATCGACGTAGCAGTCAGCCAGATAAAAGGTAGAGTTGAGCAAATCATGGTCGCAACCGAACAGCAAGCTCGCGCTACTGTTGATGTAACCCATTCCATTACACGCGTGTCAGAGCAGGGCGAAAACACTAAGCTACAGCTAGAGTCTATGATTGAAAGCTCAGAGCAAGTTGCTGACATTGCAGGGCATCAACAAGCGATGCTTCATAAGTACGTATTAAGTAGATAACCAGTTAGAAAAGATTTCTCTGAATAACAAGCCAGCGTCTCGATACCAAGAGCAAGGCGCTTAAACTCATTATTAGCGCGGAATGACTAATAAATGGTTTGAGCGCCTGCTTTTTTTGGGCCTTATATTGAAAGATGGCATGTAGAAAACAAACCGCTACTTTGATTTTCTTGAATGTGGGTAATGGACAAATGGTTGACGCAGCATGAAATCCAATCTCTGTTCTTTGCCATCTTGTATCTCAGGCACGCCAATGTGGACGTGATCGTGTCCAAGCATAGGCTGGGCACGATAAGTCTTAAACCAGATATCCCAAACCGATAAAAAGAAGCCAAAATTAGAATGGGTTTCTTTCACAATGACCGAGTGATGAACACGATGCATGTCTGGTGTCACAATCACTTTTCTCAATCGCTTATCAATCCAAAGTGGTAGACGTGCATTACTGTGGTTAAACATCGCGCTCGCGTTAAGCACAATTTCAAATATCACCACGGCAATCACTGGAACCCCAAGGGTGATCACTAAACTCACTTTGATAAGCATAGAAAGCATCATCTCAATTGGATGAAATCGTGTACCTGTTGTGACATCAATATCTAGGTCGGCATGATGCACTCGATGTAATCTCCAAAGCCAAGACACACGATGAAACACCAAGTGTTGCAGGTAAATGGCGCAATCCAACAGCAATACACAGATCAGTACAACGAGTTCTTTAGGAAGTGACAGGGTATTAAATAAACCCCATTGATTGTCTTGTGCAATGACAGCCGCTTGGAATGCAGCAATAGGAATAAGTGTGGCTAGCAGAAAACTGTTGAGTGCAACCAACGCAAAGTTGTTCCCCCAACGGAACCACTTATTTTGAGTTAGCGTTTTGCGTGGAAAACGGTACTCCCAAATCGCACATAATCCAAAAACGACAATAAAACAAACAAGGCGAAGCAGTGATGGGTCTTGCATGGGAATTCCTTCTATCATTCTACGGTCACTGTAAGTACAATCGTGCAACTTTTCTAGATCTATCGTTATTATCCATGAGAATCCACGCTTTTCACCGTTTATATCAACACCGCTTGTCTATTGCTACTAAGCCGTTTAACGCGCGCGGGTGCAAAGTCGTGCGATGCGAATACTGCAAAATAAAACAAGACAGCTGCATCTGCGAGCATCAACCGAATATAGATACGAATGTCGCTACGATGTTGATCTTGTCAGACAACGAAATCTTGAAGCCAAGCAATACAGGCCGATTGATTGTTGATACGGTCAAAGACAGCTATGCCTACCTTTGGCACCGTACTGAGCCGAATCAAGAGATGCTTGATGTTCTAAAGGATGATAAATATCAACCCATTGTTGTATTCCCTGAAGGCTACACCGATGACAAAACGCGAGTGGTTCAAGATTTACCACAAATGCGCGATCCTAATAAAACACTTCTTCTTATCTTCATCGATGGTAGTTGGCGTGAAGCGAGACGCATCTTCCGCCGTTCAGAGTATCTGCAAGATTTACCTGTGTTGTCGATTGAGCCTGAATCGGTTTCTCAATACATGATGAGAAAGTCAGATAACGAACAACACCTCTCAACGGCAGAAGTCGCCAGCTTAGTTTTAAAGCAAGCTGGAGAAGAAGAGGGCGCGAAGACTTTACAACTTTGGTTTGAAGTATTTCGTGAAAGCTACATGTTAAGTAAGACGCGTTATAAGTCAGATCCGACTAAACCTAGCTTGAATGCTTTCATAGAACACAGCAAAAATGAGAAGTCACTCTAACCTTTAACCGCTATGTGCTGACTTGTTGTTCAAACAGACTCGAACACAAGATAAGTTTGTTATCTATCACGGTTTGTAGGGGGAGTGTTATGGATAATGCTCCTTAGTTGTTTATTTACAAAATTTTATTTGCCCGAATTTAGGGAAGAATTGGAGAGATTTCATGTATTACGGCTTCGATGTTGGCGGCACAAAAATTGAGTTTGGTGCATTCAACGAGAAACTTGAGCGAGTGGCAACAGAGCGTGTACCGACGCCAACCGATAACTATCAATTATTACTTGATACGATTGCTGGTTTAGTAAAAAAGTACGATAACGAACTGTCTTGCGAAGGCAAAATTGGCCTTGGCCTTCCTGGCATGGAAAACGCAGACGATGGCACTATGCTTGTTGTTAACGTACCTGCATCAACAGGTAAGCCGCTACGTACAGATCTAGAAGCGCTTATCGGTCGTAGTGTGAAAATCGAAAATGATGCGAACTGTTTTGCGCTTTCAGAAGCATGGGATGACGAACTTAAAGATGAACCTTCAGTTGCCGGCCTGATTCTTGGTACTGGTTTCGGTGGCGGTTTAGTCTTCGACGGTAAGGTATTCTCCGGTCGTAACCACGTGGCAGGTGAGCTAGGCCATATGCGCTTACCTCTTGATGCTTGGCTTCACCTTGGCGATAACGCACCGTTACTTGGTTGTGGTTGCGGCAAAAAGGGCTGTTTAGACAGTTACTTGTCAGGTCGTGGCTTTGAGCTGATTTATGATCACTATTTTGGTGAGAAGAAAAAAGCAGTTGAAATCATTCAAGCTTACAACGAAGGTGAAGCAAAAGCTGTTGAGCACGTAGATCGTTTCATGGAGTTATTGGCTATCTGTTTTGCAAACCTATTCACAGCGCTTGACCCGCATGTTGTTGCGCTTGGTGGTGGCTTGTCTAACTTTGAGCTTATCTACGAAGAGATGCCAAAACGTATTCCTAAATACTTGTTGTCTGTGGCGAAATGTCCGAAAATCATCAAAGCAAAACACGGTGATTCAGGTGGCGTTCGTGGTGCTGCATTCCTTAACATTAAGTAATCTCAACTTAACGTTAAGCGATTAAAAACTATAAATAAAAATGCCGCAATCTCGAAAGAGGTTGCGGCATTTTTTATGATTTAGTGTTTTTGTTGCTAGAAGCTAGAAGCAGCAAAGAAACAAGCTCCAAGAGGACTTACTTCTTCTTTTTGCCAACACCAAGGTTATCTTTTTGCTTCAACGTAAGCTTGGTAAAGCCAAGCTTACGGAAATAGTTATCTTGGTAGTTACGAACAGCTTTAGTATCAGAAATAAACTCAAGCTGTTGCTCAGTTTTTAGATACTCAGTGATGTCGATACCTTCAGCTGCCGCTACAGCTTCTTGAATCGTGCGGTGTTCTTGTTTAGAAAACAGTAACTCTTTGTCTTCGTCTTTATAAGTGTACAGAATGGTACGAGCCATGATGCTCTCCAATAGAATTATTACTTTGCGCGCACTCTACATAAAAACCGTACGTGGCTCAAGGCAATGGTAAGAAATCTTAAGATTATCGCTTATCGCGATCTAAGCTTTTTGTCTGTCAGGAAACGAACAGGTTGTCTTTCACGAAACGAATAAACAGAAAGCCCCTTAGTATCGAACGATCAATATAGGGGCTTCGTCTATCTTTTAGTAAAGTCTGCTAATTCAAATTTAAGCTAATGAGCTTTAAATTAAACACGACCCTGCAGTGGAATAATCGTGACTGTCTCACCAACTTTCACTGTATCAACCGCTGGCGAGATTTCGATTAAGCAGTTCGCTTCGCTCATAGAGCGCAGAATGCCTGAACCTTGTTTGCCAGTAGTTTTCACTTCAAGCACACCAAATTCACTCATCGAGAACACACCACGGCTGAACTCAGTACGACCTTGGCGTGAACGTAATTGCTCAGTCGCTACCGCGTTTGCTTTCACTGGTGTCCAGTTGATTTGTCCTTGCAGTTTACGGATTGCAGGTTCAACGAAATTAATAAACGACACCATTACCGCAACAGGGTTGCCAGGTAAACCGAAGAATGGTTTGTTTTCAATCTTACCGTAAGCAAGAGGGCGACCTGGACGCATATTGATACGCCAGAAGTTAATTTCACCTAGTTTGTCTAGCGCGAGTTTAATGTAGTCGGCATCACCAACTGAAACACCCCCAGACGTTAGTACCATATCAGTTTCCAACGACGCAGCATGAAGCACATCCATCATCTTTTGTTCGTCATCTTCGATGATGCCGTAATCGACAATGTCACAGCCAAGCTTTTGAAGCATGCCGATAATAGTAAAACGGTTTGAATCGTAGATAGAGTTTGGTTTTTGCTCGCTACCGGGCGCTTGAACTTCATCACCCGTCGAGAACACGCCCACTTTTACTTTACGTAGAACAGGACATGTACCAAAACCTAACGACGCCATCATGCCCATTTCTGGTGCTTCGATGCGTGTGCCACGTGTAAAGACGGGTTGGCCGATTTCTAAATCTTCACCCGCCATACGGACATTTTGTCCAACCGAGATTTTAGCACCAGGGAAGCTAACTTTGTTGTCATCTTGAACGGCTTGCTCACGCATAACAACCACATCAACGCCTTCTGGCATTGGTGCGCCCGTCATGATCTTAACAGCTTCACCCTGTTTAACGGTTTTGTCGTAGCTATGGCCAGCCATAACTTCAGCAACCAGTTGGTAGCTATCCAATTCTAAGTCTTCACTGCGAATCGCGTAGCCGTCCATTGCAGAGTTGATGTTTTGAGGCACATTGATTGGTGAAATAACATCTTCAGCCAATACGCGACCGTAGCCTTGTAGTAATTCAACACTCTCTGTGAGTTCGAGCGCGTCAATACTATCGACGATCTTTTGTTGGCCTTGCGTAACGCTTAGGCCAGCAGGAGAGAATGAGTCACAGCACACAACAGGTGTATCGTCTTTTGAAGATAAACACGACGCTGTTTTGCTTGTTGTCGATGAAGAATCAAATGACTGAGCATATTCGATGATGAAATCACGAATCGCGTCTAAGTCGCTGATCGCCATTTGTGGCAGTTCGGATTCCACTTGCCTGTCTGCAGCAATGGCAATAATGTTGTCATCATTCGGATATAACCATGGTTTACCTACTTCATCTCGGTGCAATTCAATTTTAGGAAAAGCGATGTTCTTACAGCCTTCAACCAAAATCAGATCAAGTGTGTTGGTATCAAAGCGAGTCAGCAGGTAATCAAAGTCAGCTTCGGCTTCTGGCGTTTCTGTCATCATCACGTGACGGTTACGCGAAGCGATCAGCATTTGATTGGCTCCAGCCTTACGTAAGCGGTAACTGTCTTTACCCGGCTTATCGACATCAAAATCGTGGTGAGCATGTTTTAACACACCAACTTTTAAACCCGATTCAGTCAATAACGGAAGCAGAGCTTCAAGTACCGTTGTTTTTCCTGTACCGCTATAAGCAGCAAAGCCCAATAAAGGAAGGTTAGGGCGTTGTGTTGAATCTTTCATTATTGAAGCGTTCCGAATTGGGTGAGTTCTTCTGGCGTGTTCAGATTAACAAAGCAGTTAGGTGAATCGCTAAAATCGACATATTCCGTGACACACTCTTTGTATAGCAAGATGATCTTACGATCACCACGTTCCAAAAACGCTTCTAGCCTTGGCAGAACACGTTTGTGGAATAGGGTGAATACAGGTTGCTTAAATTCGCCATCATGCGCGACAAGAATGTCACTGTCTTCTTTAACTGCAGAACAAAAACGCTCAACAAGGTCGTCACTGATTTGTGGGCTGTCACAAGGGACAAAGCCGACCCAATCTGTGGTCGCGTTTTGAAGGCCAGCATGAATGCCACCTAAAGGTCCTGGATAGTCAGGAAATGAATCGCAAACAACCGGAGCAAATGCCTGGTAACTGTCTAGGTTGCGATTGGCATTGATAGTAATACTGACATCTTGCTGTGACAGTTTGTTAATTACGTATTGAATAAGCGGAGACCCGTTGAGCTCAACGAGTCCTTTATCTTTCCCGCCCATGCGACTGGCCTGTCCGCCAGCCAAAATAACCCAACTAGTTTGCGTGGGAAGCAGCATAAATATTCTCTTGTGCTCTGTTTTTTTGAATAATTTGCAGAAGCGGTGATTCAGTCAAAGTGTTGTCTTTAATCCACCATTGCTTCTTACATAAATCGGTTAACGCGTTGGTTTGATGGCTAGTAATAACCAAACTTGCGCCTCTCTGAAGAAGATCTTCAGCCATAATCACCAATCTTTCAATAGATTCTTTATCTAAAGAGGCACTTGGTTCATCCATAAGCAAGATTGAGGGCTTTAGAATCCAAGCGCGCGCCATGGCAACGCGTTGACGTTCACCACCAGACAGCACAGAGATGTGCTCGTCTGCTAAGGTTTCCAAACCTACCATTCTCAGCGCGTTAATTATTTGAGCTCGCTTATCTTTTTGGCTCTCTTTATTAAAGCGAATACCATAAGCGACATTTTGGTACACCGAACCATCAAAAAGATAAGGGGTTTGGTGTAAATAGATGATGTCCTTGAACTTCAGTCTCGGGAATAAAATCTGCTGCCAACTTTGGGTAGGAGATTGAATGCGTCCAGAGCTAGGTTGGATAAGTCCTGACAAGATTTTAAGTAGGGTCGTTTTACCAACGCCATTATCACCTTTAAGATAAATGGCATCATTAGGGCCAATCGACAATTCGGGAATATGGAACAAAACACGCTCTTTGTAGCGCATTGAGATTTGCTGCGTTGTTATTTTTATACTCATGACAGCGTTCCTAAGTTCTTAAATAGCCTTTTCCTCTCACACTAGAGAGAAAAAAGTTAAGGGCTAATGCCAGTGCAAGTAAAACCATACCCAGCGCGACACCTTGTGCGAAAGCGCCTTTATGACTCTCCATGGCAATAGCCGTTGGGATATTTCTTGTCATCCCCATAATGTTGCCACCAACCATCATCGAACAGCCCACTTCAGTGACGATGCGAGAAAATGCAGCGATGGTGGCAGCCATTAAAGGAAAGCGAGTTTCCCAAATTAAAGTACATGCCACTCGAGTGGTTGATACTCCCAGGGTACGTGCAGTTTCAACCGCGCGACGGTCACTGGCTTGCAGCGCACCATGCATCATTGCGACAAGGATCGGGAAACAGATCAGCATCTGACCTAAGATCATCGCCTGTTGCGTGAACAGCAGTTGCCAATCGCCCAAAGGGCCAGAGCGCGATAGCATCATGTACATCAGCAAGCCGATTACGACAGTCGGAATAGCTTGTAAGGTGTTAATCACGGAAAGCAGCGCCCACTTCCCCGGAAACTCTGTGTACGCTAATAAAAAAGCCATGATGATTGCAGGTACGATCACCAGTGAAATGGCGGACAAAGACACGCTGAAAGATACCGCGACGATTTTCCACAATTCGTGGTCAAAGCTCACTAGTAAATTTAATGCATCAAGCGTTGTTTGCCATAAGGTCATGATGTATCTCGTTTCGATCGACAATAAGTCTTAGTAGGTATGACTGATTTAATCATAGCTGACTGAATTTGCTTGAGGCTTAATTGGTCAGCTATCGTATCTTAAAGTGGTCTTTTGCAAGAGTCGTTGTTAACAAAAGCTAACAGCTTTTACCAAGTAACTTTCATGAACATTATTTCTTCATTAATGTCACTTGGTAAAGGATAGTGCTTTGTTGACTACTCTGCGCTAGCAACAAACAACTGCTTACCGTGAAGCTTAAAGTCGTTGATTAGCTTTTGACCTTTCGGGTTCACCAACCAATCACTGAAAACTTTCGCTGCTTGGTAGTTGATGCTTGGGTAACGTTCTGGGTTCACCAAAATAACTTGGTAAGGGTTGAAAAGGTTTTTGTCGCCTTGGAACAACACTTTAAGATCAAGTTTGTTTTGATAAGCCAACCAAGTTCCGCGGTCTGTCATGGTATAGCCTTGCATCTCTGATGCCATGTTTAGGGTAGGCCCCATACCTTGACCAACGCTGCGATAACCACCGAAGTTGGGTTCCATTTTAGTTTGAGCCCAAATACCCATCTCTTTTTTGTGAGTACCTGAATCGTCGCCACGAGAAACAAAAGTAACGTTGTTTTCTGCAATGGCTTCGAATACTTCAGCGACGTTTTCTTGAGACGCAACCTTAGCAGGATCCGTTTGAGGGCCAACGATAACAAAATCGTTGTACATCAGCTTGCGAGGTAGAACACCGTAGCCTTTTTCAACGAAGTTCGCTTCGGCCTTAGGAGCGTGCGTCATCACAAGATCAACATCACCATTTTCGCCCATGCGAAGTGATTTGCCTGTACCTGCAGCGAGTACGTCGACTTTGATACCAGAATCCTTTTCAAATTCAGGTAATAAGTAATCGAGCAAACCAGAATGATAAGTACTTGTCGTGGTTGCAAGTTTGATATGAGTGGTGTCTTCTGCGCTGCTAGCCGTGTAACTGACGATAGATAGAGCTGCAAGGGTTAAGGGAATTGCTTTCATTATTATTATGTCCATTCTGTTATAAATGAATGACATGCCTTCAGTATAAAGGGCTCAAAGAAGGTCATGTACATAAGATGCTAATTGTTGTAATTAGAAATCATCACCTTACAAGCAAGCTTGATGCCAATAAATCATGCATCAGATTTCATTAAATTACTGTTATTTCGGACTAAGTTGCGCCATTTGACGCGAAAAATTGAACCAAAACATGAGCTAGGACAAAATGTCGCATATTGCCCCTGTAGCACAAAAGGTTAATTGGTACACTCTGTCCCAACTTTCACTGTGGGCTTATCAATATGTCTTTACCTAGTTCAACTGCATCTAATCTCAACCCAAACACATTGACTCAATATCAAGCATTTTCTGTCTTGGTGGTCGACGATGAAATTGGCATGCAGGCCATTTTGAAAAAAGCACTAGGTAAGTTCTTTGGTAAGGTCTCAAGTGCGGGTTCTGTAGAAGAGGCTGAGGTCCTCCGTTGCAATGAGCATTTTGATCTGATCGTTCTCGATATTAATCTTCCAGGTCGTTCTGGTATTGAGTGGGAAGAAGCCTTTAATGATGCAGATAAGCGTGCAGATGTCATTTTCATGACTGGTTACGCCGATCTAGAGATGACCATATCAGCGCTTAAGCTTGGCGCTTCTGATTTCATTCTAAAGCCGTTCAATTTGGAGCAGATGATACAAGCCGTACTTCGCTGCATGGATAAGCGCTTAGACCAACGAATGCAATATGCGCTAAAGCGAGATGTTAGCCGTCATATTAAAACCGAATTGATCGGTAATTCAGACAAAACCAAACAGCTTAAACAACTTATTAGTCAGTTTGCGCCATCAAGAGCCTCAGTGCTTATCGAAGGTGAATCCGGAACAGGTAAGGAACTGGTCGCGCGTGGTGTACATGAAGCCAGCAAACGTACGGGGCCATTTGTACCGATTAACTGCGGCGCGATTGCACCAGAGCTTTTAGAAAGTGAGTTGTTTGGTCATACATCAGGTGCATTTACTGGCGCGAAAAAAAATAGAGAGGGTCTCTTTAGAGTCGCAAGTGGTGGCACACTGTTCCTTGACGAAATAGGTGAGATGCCATTACCAATGCAAGCAGCTTTATTACGAGTTTTAGAGCAACGTACGATTCGTCCTGTCGGCAGCGAGAAAGAGATCGCCGTCGACGTTCGAGTTGTCGCTGCGACCAACCGAAACTTACAGGATGAGGTCGACAAAGGACATTTTCGCCGTGATCTCTTCTATCGACTCAATGTACTTAAGATAGATGTTGTTCCTCTTAGAGAACGTCCATCTGATTTGATTGAGCTTGTTCCGTACTTTACACGTTTATTATCAAGTGAACTTGGTATGCCTGTCCCTAATTGGGCGCATGAAGATATCTTGGCAATGAACGCGTACGAATGGCCGGGGAATATCCGTGAGCTTAAAAACTTAGTCGAACGATGCATTCTATTAGACAAGCCACCAGCTCACTATTGGCGTGAGATTAACGGTGATCCAGCACCAACGAGTATATCAGTGACGGTGTCACATGGGTCTGAAGTGCCTAACTTGGAAAACTATGACGCGGCAGAAGGGTATCCAAACAGTTGGACACTCAAAGAAGTGGAAAAAGCACATATTGAGCAACTAGTGAGTTTTCACGATGGCAACAAATCTGCTGCAGCGAGAGATCTCGGTGTTGCACGAAAAACGTTAGAACGTAAGTACAAAGATTGGAACACAGAAGGTTCTGAATATGCCGATTAGACGTCTTTGGTGGTCTAAGTGGACGTTCCGTTTCAAAACAATGGTACGTTATCGCTTATTGTTCCTGACATCCGCTCCGATTATCTTAACGCTCTGCGCATTGGTTGCCATTACCTTGTATTGGTCGGTTCATTATACGTGGCAGGGCGCGTTAATTGATGTCGATGAGCGTTTGGATGTCGCAGACAACAGTATTCATTTGATTCAAAGCCAACAAGCTTATAATGTTCAAGCGTTTGCTGAATCTTACAATTTCCGAGTAAAGCTCACCAGTAATGGTTCGAAAGAAGACTTCACTCGCTGGGTGTCAGAGAACAAGAAACGCTATAAGCTCGATTTTCTACGCTGGCGCAGTGTTGAGCAAATGGACAAAAAGCTTGAATACCTTGATCTTACGCACAAAGAGTCCTTTTTTAATGTGCTTACTCAAGATGAACTGAATGAACTCGATCGCAATCTAGCGAAACAAGCCGAAGTACCAATGCTCAACGGGCACGATGTCGAAACTCGAGGTTTGGTCAGTCGCACTGTTGTGTCAATTAGAGACAAACATGACCATGTAATTGGTTTTCTTGATGGCGGTATTTTACTCAATAATAGTACCCAATTAGTTGATCAGATCAGCAATCTGATATACCCACAACGCGATGGTTTTAATCGACGTATTGGTACCGTTACTGTATTTCTAGATGATCTTCGCGTTAGCACGAACGTTCCGCTAAGTAGCGAGGACAGTGCAGGACGCGCTATTGGTACTCGCGTCTCCAACGAAGTTCACACAAAAGTGCTCAATGAAGGCAAAGAGTGGCTTGACCGTGCATATGTTTACGATGCGTGGTACATCACCGCTTACCAGCCGATCCATGACCAATTCGACAACGTCATTGGCATGCTTTACACCGGTTATCTAATTTGGCCTCTCATACAAACTTATTTAACTAATCTTGGTGAAATAAGCATTACCATTGTATTGCTATTGCTAGCTTCGGGTTTGATCGTCCATCGTGGCGCGCGTGATCTTTTCAACCCAATTGAACGCATTCATAAAGTCGTCAAGCTTGTCCAAATGGGGCAAGACAAGCGAATTGGTACGCTAGGATTGGATGATCAACACGAACTGACACTGCTCGCTAAACAGTTTGACAAGATGTTGGATCTTCTACACGAGCGTAATCAAGAGATTCAACAAGCGGCGTCAGAATTGGAATGCAAAGTTCATTCTCGTACCGCGAGTTTGAAAGAGAAAACTGAAGAGCTTGAGCTTCACATTCAACTACTCAACCAAGCGAGAGATAAGCTGGTGGTCAATGAAAAGTTGGCAGCACTAGGCGAGTTAACCGCAGGAATTGCGCACGAGATTAATAACCCAACAGCCGTGATTTTAGGCAACGTAGAGTTGATGAAGTTTGAACTAGGAGATGACATTGGTCGAGTCAACGAAGAAGTCCAAGCTATCATGGAACAAATCGATCGAATTCGAAACATCACACGAAGCCTGCTTCAATACAGCCGACATGGCGGTGTTCAAGACGAAGTCACATGGCAACATATCAACCCGATAGTAGATGAGAGCATCACATTAGTGAAAACGGGCGCTAAGAAGAAAGGTATTGTTTATGTCTCTAACCTTAGTGCAAAAACATCTGTTGAAGTTAATCGAAATCAACTGCTACAGATCCTCGTGAACTTACAAATGAACGCGATTCATGCCATGGATGGGCAAGGTACATTGACGATTTCAAGTGAAGATTGGGTTGAAAATGGTGTGTCTCATGGCGCTATCGTTCATGTTAAAGATGAAGGCTGTGGTATTAAAGAAGAACAACTAAAACGTATTTTCTCGCCTTTTTATACCACCAAACGCGACGGTACAGGCTTAGGCTTATCAGTCTCTCAAAGTATCTTGAGTCAGACTGGTGGTGAAATCCGAGTTGAATCTGAGGTAGGCAAGGGAAGTTGCTTTAGTATCTACCTTCAACAAAAAGCAAAACCGCAATTGCTGGTGTCCAACCTCTAAACTAAATACCTGATCGAACCGTTACTTACGCTTAGATTCGATCCTCCGTTAGAGGTTACCTAATTAGACCTCTAACGTTCCTGGGCTTCTCTCTTTTTTCTGCCCAGGCACGCAAATCACGTCCTACTAATCTATCACAAGCCAAATCTCAACCTCTGCCTGTTTGACGAGCGCCTCTTTTTGATTATGTAACACAGTGTATATTCTTCAGTCTTGATGCATATCATCTGAACTGTATGAAATTTTGATACCTTGATCGAAAATTCATAATCAAAACAAATAATAAAGTCAGTCAGCTATGAAATTAAGTAACCTTTCTATCAAATCAAAACTCGTATCCATTGTCATCTTATCGGTTGTTCTCTTGGTAATGACGTCTACTTTTAATCTAATACAGCAGCGCGCGAGCTCCATGGAGGAACGGCAAAATAAGCTAAGTGCTCAAGTTGAAACTGCAGTCAGTTTGGCGAGCTACTATTACAGCCAACGTAACGTGCTTGGCGAAGCAGTCGCAAAAGAACAGGCTCTACGCGCAATCGAGACACTTCGCTATGACAGCACCAACTATTTCTGGATCTTAAATCAGCAGCTCAACATTATTAGCCACCCATTAAAGCCCGAACTGAACGATACGAATGCGGGCAACTTAAAAGATGGTGCGGGTAAACATCACTGGCGCGAAATGGTCACCATTTCTCGTTCTCCTGCGGAAAAAGGCTTTCTCGATTATCAATGGATGAGCCCTCAAGGTGAACTCAAAGACAAGATTTCATATGTACAATTATTTCCTGAATGGAACTGGGTGGTTGGCTCTGGAATATTAGTCGCAGACATACAAGAGGCATTTTACGCATTAGCAATCAAAGAAGGGCTGGTTGCCGTGGTGTTCTCAGTCCTTTTGTTTGCGATGGGTTATGCGATTTCCAATAATATTCTTGTACCACTCGACAAGCTTATCGGTAACACTCATAAAATTGCCGATGGCGATCTTCGTGTCCGCATGAACATGATGCGAAAAGATGAACTCGGCGATATGAGCCATCAGATCGATACCATGTTAGATAAACTTCAAAGTACGTTGCGAACCGCGAATGAGTCTGCCGACTTATCCAGCAATATGGCGAGCCACATAGCTCAAGCGAGTGAAGAAGCCGCAACCAGTGTTAACTCTCAACATGCACAACTTGAGTTATTGTCTACCGCGATGACAGAAATGAGTGCGACCATTTCTGATGTTGCCGTAAATGCCGAAAACACAGCAGAGAGCACCAATAAAGTGGTGGATCATGCGAATCAAAACGACCAAAACATGCAGGTGACCTCCAAAACGATATCTCAAGTTTCAGAAAACATTTCGACAGCGAATGACCTTGTGAGAGACCTACAATCCGGTGTGACTGAGATAAGCCAAGTGGTGAGTGTGATACGTGATGTATCCGAACAAACCAACTTATTGGCGCTAAATGCTGCGATTGAAGCGGCACGTGCTGGTGAACAAGGAAGAGGGTTTGCAGTGGTTGCAGATGAAGTTCGTAACCTTGCGAGTCGTACTCAAAATTCAACCAACGAAGTCCAACACACAATAGAGAAACTCACTCAGCAAGCAGAACGAACCTACAAAGCGATGCAAAGCAGTAATGAGAAGGTCGATCATAGTGTCGTCGCTTCCAATGACACGCGCCAACAACTTGATGTGATTGTTACTGAATTACATAACGCGAACGACATGGTGGCACAGATTGCTGCAGCCTCGGAGCAGCAGAGTGCGGTAGCAACAGAAATGAGTGAAAGTGTCACTGGCATTCATTTAGCCGCGAATGAAGTTCTACAAGCATCACAATCACTGGCAGAAGACAGTCAGAAAATGGCTAACACCACAGAGTACCTAACAGAACAGTTGAAATACTTTAAGGTATAAACCCAACAACTCTTACTCTTAGTCTTTCCGCACATAGAAACCTCATAAAAAAACACCTCCGCACTTGAGATAAGTTAGGAGGTGTTTTTGTTTATCGATAACGAGAAGGTTAATTCACTCTCCAAGCGTTAAACCGACTTCGATTAATGCGCAGCCACTGAAATTTTCGGAGGGTTGATATTGTGCTTTCTGAACTCCTTCATTACACGCAAAGTAATGTCGGTTTCAAACAACTTCTCATATGCGGTGTCCACTACGTAAGCTTTACAAGTTAGTTGTATCGCTAAGTAGTTATCCGTAATCGTCTGTTTTACTAAAACCGTGACCGGCTTAGGTAAATGAATATAGCGACTTGAAGAAGCCGCTTCTTGGATTAAGTCACGGGCTAGAGTGATGTCTTCATTCATTCCGACGTAAAACGGAATCACCACCTGCATATCCAACGCACCATAGTTACCACTGGTAGTGACTTCATTTAAGAACTTGTTGTTTGGAATTGTGATGATGTCATCATTCAAAGTTCTCATGCGCACAGAACGCAAACCAATCGTAATTATGTCGCCGTAATTACCTTCAAACGTGACGCGATCACCAACTTGAAAGGGTCTATCGATCATCACCGTGATACCCGCGATAAATGATGCTGCCAAGTCTTTAAGCGCAAAGCCTACTGAAACAGCAAGAGTACCCCCAATCAAAGCCAGTATTTGGTCGTTAATTCTAAAACTCATCATGAACACGATAAGACCCGTGCTTACGTAGATAAAGAACTGAGTAAACGACTGCAGTTTTTGTAGCAACATTCTATATTGCACAAACTGGCTACCAAAGCTGGTCACCAACGAATTGATGAACTTAAGCAACAGCCACATTGCTGCAATAACGATCATGGAGAAGAACACACCGCTCCATCGTACCAAGCTTGCAATCTTAGAGATGTTCTCTACGTTGGCTAACTCTTCCGTTGCATAGGTCGGAAAACTCACGGTAGTCGCTAAGCCAACAAGTAATAGGACAAATAACTTCTTCATTTCACTTCACCAATAAATGTTGACGGTCGAGAACGTTAGTAATGTGACGGAACCAGTGATCCGATATCTTAGCCTTGTCTTCATTCCAACCAATGTAACCGCGACTTTCGAAATAACGCAGAATCCCGGTAATCTCAGCAATACTCAACTGAGTACATTCAGACAGCACTTCTGGCGACGCGATTTCCAACTGCACGATAGAACGAAGCACAGCCAGCATAGGTTTAGGCATGTTTTCTAGCTCTTGAGCTTCTGGTACGTGGAACAAGCGTACCACGGCTTGATCTGTCTCTTTATTTCGATTCAGAGATAAACGGAAGAAGCGCAGGGCAACGGTAGGGTTACCATCGGAGTAATGCCATAGAATTCGATAAAACCCTTTACGAGCGCGTTCCTCTTCTGTCATGTCATCTTGATCCCACTGCTTAGGAACCACCAAGCCATCAAATGACAACGGCTTTTCTAACTCGTTGTTGATGCGACTCGTTAAAAGCTCACTCACTTGTTTTTCTGTCCAACGAGGAAGGAAGCAAACCAGGTCAAACAACAAGCGCTCACCACGAGCTCGATCAACAAAGCGCCAGCTTGATTTGGCAATCGACATGACTACACGGTGATTTTTTTTAGAACGACGAAGCAAGTTTGTTAGGCGGATAAGATCAGATAATCCGCCCACCATAGGCTTGACTAAGCGCTGTGCATTATCAATCGCAATAAGATAAGTGGTTTCGCTTTTACGTAGATGCGCCAAAATCTGAATCTCGGTGGCTTCCTCATCCAAACCAATACTCACTGCTAGATGGGCTAGGAACTCTTGGTACCCCGCATATGGGCAGCTTACGTAGACTGGCTCGGCATTTGACACCTTGTGCAGCAGGGTATAAAGCAGAGTCGTTGAGCCAACACCACGCTCGCCAGACACGATACAAATTGCAGGGCTATCTGACATGAGGTAGCGAGAAAGCTGTTTCACCTCGTCGCCGGCATAATCAATAAGCGTGCTGTCTATTGAACCCGGTAAAATGTATTCAAAGGTTTGGTCGCCTTTTATCCTCACTAAATTCTGTTGGTTCTTATCAAGGTCAGACTGTTTCGCCACTTCAATTCGAAACAAATAAGCTAAGGCTTGACTAAACAGAGTGTAGTTAGAAAGTAGAGCCATGATTCGATGCTGAAAGTTATAAACACTCAACCAAGCGATCCCCAGCGCTGTTGCAACAATATTAAGGAGAAAAGTGTCCTTACGGTTTACCGCCCAATTGACCCATACTGGTCGATCGGAGATGTGTTGTAATGTATCGAATACTTTTGCTCGCCATAATCGAAGAACTGAGATAGTAACCAACACAAACCAGAAAAACAGAACGCTGTATATCCAACTGTAGATCGTGCCTTTGCCCAGGGTTATGCTCGATATTTGCAGAATCACACCCGCAATAATGAAGCTCCACACATAACGGCGAATTGTTGATAGACGCAGAGCAATCACTTCTTGATTAGATGTGCGGCCTAAACGGTAAGCAAATTCGAGGATAAAGCTAATCGCAATCGAGCCACCAAGAATCCACCATGTGAAGATCTCAAGGAAAATCAGGTGTTGCAGGCTAGAGATGCTAGAAAGTACTCTCAATGAAAGTGTAATGGCAATTAGCCAAGCAATCGCTCGATCAGCGCGGCTGATATACCAAATCACGCGAACTAGGAAAGGAGGGTTCGTTTTCGCTTCAAGAAAGTTAATTCGAAACAACTCAATCAAGCGAGTGCTGTTGGCAAGCCACCACACTAAACCGAAGTAGATGAACAACACTTTTAACGACGCGCCAATCACAGGTACGGGCGAAATAAAGATATCGTTAACTAACGCCTTGAAGCTACGGATCTGAAAATAGACCAGATATTCAACGTTGAGCTTAGTCAGATCCCACTCTTGTTTAAACTGAGTTACCCCATAAGGGCCAAAACCTGTCAGGCGTTCTTTGTTTGCAGTGGTCGTCTGTTCAAGCAGGTGCTGCTTACTGACGTTCAAACTATTCAATGTCACGTAGCTTGACTCAACCGCAAACCACAAATCGACATTGTTGTTTTCTTTGTAGGCTAACAACTGCTGGTCAAATGTCGTGATTTGCTGATTTTGAACTCGAAGCACTTCAGCCAATAGAGTGTTGACTTTGCGTTTATCCAATTCATCCATAAACAAAGGATCGGGTAGGGCATTGATACGGTTGTCCAGAGCTTTGACTGCGTTCGATACCTGAGGTTGTGATTGTAAGTCATATTCCAAGTTGGCATGACTGGGCCAAGAGAGCATGGCTAATAAAAGCAATAAGAAGCGCGATAGTGAACGCATAAAAATCTCTTAGAATTATGAGGTTAGGATTACTATAGTTAGTTAATCTTGCTTTGTGAAATCTAACCACTTTTCGGGGGAGAGTACTTTATTCCTGTTTCTTTCATCATTGTCATGAAATTGTCAGGGGTTGGGCTAGTATTTGAGCAGTTAGCTATGTCGCTGGTTGCTAGTCTGAAAGCAGGTTCAACTGTAACAATGCGCCATGCGATATATTCAATTATCAGCATTACATCAGTCGTAATATAAAACCCAATAACGACTGGTGTTCGCTACTTTGTTTCTCTTGAAGAAAGACGTTTTTTCTCTGCAAAATAGAAAATCAAAAGTGTGAGTCAGCTCAAACTATGATTTGGCAAGGTTATCACTCACTTAATGGTCAGTAATTGCAATCAATACTTGCAGTTAAAGCCCTGAACAAGTAACGTTGCGGCGTTTTTCACATTAAAAAGGTAACGGCATTGATCTCCACAGCAAATATCACCCAACAATTCGGCGCTAAGCCACTTTTCGAAAATATTTCAGTTAAGTTCGGCGAAGGCAACCGCTACGGTCTAATCGGCGCGAATGGCTGTGGTAAATCGACATTCATGAAGATCCTATCAGGTGAACTTGAGCCGACTGCCGGTAACGTAAGCTACGATCCAAACGAGCGCGTTGCAAAACTAAACCAAGACCAATTCGCTTACGAAGAATTCACGGTAATCGACACGGTTATCATGGGTCACAAAGAGCTTTGGGCTATTAAACAAGAGCGTGACCGCATTTACTCTTTGCCAGAAATGAGCGAAGAAGACGGCATGAAAGTGGCTGACCTTGAAGTTCAGTTCGCTGAAATGGACGGCTATATGGCAGAAGCGAAAGCGGGTGAGCTTCTTCTTGCGGTAGGTATTGAAGAATCAATGCACTTCGGCCTGATGAGCGAAGTAGCACCGGGTTGGAAACTTCGTGTTCTATTGTCTCAAGTACTGTTTGCAGACCCGCATATCATGCTTCTTGACGAACCAACGAACAACTTGGACATGGACACGATCAAGTGGTTGGAAGATACGCTAAACCAACGTAACTGCACAATGATCATCATTTCGCACGACCGTCACTTCCTAAACTCTGTTTGTACACACATGGCTGACCTTGATTACGGCGAACTTCGTCTATTCCCAGGTAACTACGATGAGTACATGACGGCTGCGACTCAGGCTCGTGAGCGTCTACTGTCAGACAATGCTAAGAAGAAAGCACAAATCGCTGAACTTCAAACGTTCGTTTCTCGTTTCTCTGCTAACGCATCTAAAGCGAAACAAGCGACGTCTCGTGCTAAACAAATCGATAAAATTCAACTAGACGAAGTTAAAGCGTCTAGCCGTCAAAACCCATTTATCCGTTTCGAACAGTCAAAAGAGCTATTCCGTAACGCGCTTGTGGTTGAAAACCTATCCCAAGGTTTTGAAGAAGACCTATACAGCAAGTTCGATGCAATTTTCGAAGTTGGTGAGCGTGTTGCTATCATCGGTGAAAACGGTGTAGGTAAAACAACACTACTTAACACACTAGCTGGCGCTCTTGAGCCTCGCACTGGTGAGTACAAGTGGTCTGAAAACTCAAACATCGGTTACTACGCTCAAGATCATGCTCATGATTTCGAAGAAGACATGAACCTGTTTGATTGGATGAGTCAATGGCGCCAAGAAGGTGAAGACGAGCAGGTTGTTCGTGGTTTCCTAGGTCGTATGTTGTTTGGTCAAGATGACATTAAGAAATCTGTAAAGGTTATTTCTGGTGGTGAGCAAGGTCGTATGCTTCTTGGTAAGATTATGATGCATAAGCCAAACATCCTACTAATGGATGAACCAACAAACCACATGGATATGGAGTCTATCGAAGCGCTTAACTTGGCTCTTGAGAACTACAAAGGCACATTGTTCTTCGTATCTCACGACCGTGTATTTGTAGACTCGCTAGCGACCCGTGTTCTTGAAATCAAAGATGGCAAGATCAACGACTTCCGCGGTACATACGCTGAATTCTTGAAAGCTCGTGGCTAAGCATTAAGCTGACCTTAGTTTCCTACTCAGCAGGTGGGAAACTGAAGCTTTAACTAAGAAAACGCCGTCATACTGAAAAGCATGACGGCGTTTTTGTATCTATATATTGTGAGCCACTAACTCTTCACATCAGAATTTCACATTAAAAGCAGTTAGTGAATCACCAAGTCAAACTCACGCTTTTTGTCCGGGTGCTGATTGTTCACCTTTCACATCAAAATCGATCTTGTCTGCACCCGTGAACACTTGGAAACGCAGGCCTTTAGCGCGAGCAATCGTTGTGATGCCGAACTTTTGAGCCAAATCTAAGCCCATTTGCGTTACGCCAGAGCGTGATAGCAGAACAGGAATACCCATCTGCGCTACTTTGATGACCATTTCAGAGGTTAAACGACCTGTGGTATAGAAGATCTTGTCTTCACCTGACTCTTTGTTAAGCCACATCTCACCAGCTAAGGTATCAACGGCATTGTGTCGGCCAACATCTTCAACAAACGATAGAACCTTGTCATCTTTGCAAACCGCACAACCGTGCACCGCACCGGCTTTCTTGTAGGTATCGTTGTAATGAGTCAATGCTTCAAGCGCTGTATAGATTTCAGATTGCTTAATCTTGTTTTGAGGCACCTGGTAATCTTCCAACTGCTTCATTACGTTGCCATACATGGTGCCTTGACCACAGCCAGAGGTCACTGTTTTCTTCTTAAGCGCTTGCTCAAGTTGGCTCGTATCTTCTTTGGTAATAACCGCAGCAGAGCTGGTTTCCCAATCGATGATGATAGATTCAACCGCTTCGGGATCGGAAAGGAAGCTCTGGTTTTTCAAATAACCTAATACTAATGACTCAGGACGAGAGCCGAGTGTCATCAGGGTTACGATCTCTTTCCAGTTCAACATCACGGTAAGAGGGCGTTCGCAAGCGATCTGTTTAGTTAGTTTCTCACCATATTCGTCGAACACTTCAACTTCGATTGTCTGAAGTGGGTTTTCGCTGGTTTTTATTATGTTTGGTTTTACCACAATCACTTCCTACTTAATGAGATAGGTTTGTAACAAGGAGGTCTAGCACCGCTCTGTTAATTGATTCTTTAGTTCATACTTAAGCAAATCTCATTCCAAAATAACGGGGATTGATGGAAACATGAAGCATTAGATTAAAATAGCGCAAAATATGAGAGTTCATCGTGTGGAGTTGTATGAAACAACCGCTATCAACTAACGTTATAGTGACAACTTGATGGCGGACGCTATAGATACGCTCTCGCAATTAATCCATATTGGCGTGTTTATTGCTTTATGGGGTGTATATGATTGCGCACAGTACAAAATGTCCAAAGTGCATTCAGACCAAAGAAAATCAATTGGGTGAAGTATGTCTGAGACAAAAGAATTCAAAGAACAATATGAAAAAACTGAAGCAGCTTGGCCAATCGGTGTCCAAAGAATAGAGAAAGAGATCAAAACAGGTATCTGGGTAACCACGCAATGGGAATTGACGGGATTTGAACTGTCGCCAGAATACGATACCCAAGACGTTTGTTTGCTTCAATTACATAAAGACGAGCGTACAGACTACCGTTTCAACCTAAGCTCTCAGCAACCTAAGCTATTCTTAGTGATGGATAACGTCGATTCTGGTGTTAAGCCTGTGATTCAGTTACTTACGGCATCACAAACCGTTGCAGGGCAATACATGGACGGTGACAACCAAGTACTTTCATACGACATTCCGTTGCCTGTACAAGCTTGGATGGAAGCGTTTATCGGTCGTCATGGCGAGTTATTAGAAGCAAGACGTAAAAAACGCAAAGGCGCGGGTCGATCAAATGGCAACTAACTTTTTTAGTCGTTGGTCTCAACGAAAGCTTGATGAATCTACTGACGAGTCTCAGGAAACAGAACAAACGCTTGAGATAACTGAATCTTCTTCTGAGATTTCGTCAGGTCAGTCAAATGCATCCTCTGAGATCGAACAAGTCGATACTGAAGCTTCTACTGAAACGACGTTGTCATCAGCAGGCGCTGAAGAGGCGACTGATGTTCAAGGTTTAGCGCCAGAAGAAGACGTTTCTGTTGCTCAATTATTGGTTTCAGAAGCATCAGAAAGCGTAAAAAAAGCGGCGTTGCGTAAATTATTCCTCTCAGAAGAGTTCAACGTTCGTGATGGTTTAGATGATTACGACGATGATTACAGTAATTTGAAGTCTCTTTCTGAAGGGGTTGCAGAAACCTTGCGTGATTGGGTTAAAGATAAAACAGAAGAAGAAACTACGCTAGAAGAAGAGCAAGTCATTGATAATAAAGATGAGGGTGACGTTTTAGAAGGTACTGAAAGCGATCTTGAGGTCTCTGACAATGAACTTGAAACGTCAGAAAGTGCCGAAATAGCCGAAGAAGAAAAAGAACTGTATAAAAACACAGTTCCCGATATTGGCGCTGCAATATCAGACGAAGCTGACCTGAAAAAAATGGGACAAAATATACCACACAAAGAATAGGTACATTTTGACTAAACACTCAATGAACCGCTTGCGACAAAATGTCCCAAGCGGTTTTTTTATTCTTAATTCAAATGATAATTACGCAAGAATTCACTCTAACCTATTGAAATAAAATGGATATTAAATTGGCATGGCATTTGCTAAATAACGTTTATTATCAACTTTTTTGTAGATAGCCTGAGTAAGATTGACTTGTTGAGCAATCTCAAACGGTTAAGCGATTACTCAGCAAGTTCTCGAACGCTAACTACAATGAAGGTTGAACAGATTATCCATGTCCAAAGATGGAGCTGAGCAATGCTTAAACAATTATTAGAACAAGCAACTTCAAATAACGCTAAAGCAAGACTGTATGCCTTTGAAAATACAGTTGAGTTAACAAATCTGATTCCACCTACTGTTAGCTACGAAAGCGGCGGTAACACTCTTATTATTGGTCCAACTGCGATCATTGAAAGTGCTGCGGCTCAATTACCTCAATTAACGAGCCTAACCTTATTGTCAACAGACGGCGAAAAGGGCACAAACCCTGAACTGTATTTCGCGAATTCGGTTCAAGTATCCGGTTTCCTTGGCACGTTTGAAGTTGTGATCGAAAGTAAAGGCACATCGAGCAACCTAGCGAAAGTGGCCATTAATCACGATTGTTTCGATGTGGTTTTAGACCTTTGCCTGAATAGTTGCATGACAGAAGAAGTACCTGTACCGGGTTATTACCCAGTAGGGCGCGGTTATCCAAAACTGGCTGAAGCACTGGAAGAGATTCCAACGCTAATGGGCACATTTGATAAGCCTAAGTTCTTCCGTTTGGACACAGACCTATGTGCGCACAGTTCTCGTGGCGTAAAAGGCTGTGAGCGTTGTGTAGATGCTTGTCCTGCTGGCGCACTATCAAGTGAGGGCTCGGATAAGACGGGTCATAAGATCGAGATTAACCCTTACCTATGCCAAGGCGTGGGGACTTGTGCAACAAGCTGTCCGACAGAAGCAATCTCTTACGCATTGCCTAATCCCGACGATACTCAAAAATTCATTGAACGTACACTAGCTAACTACGAGCAAGCGGGCGGTCTGGATCCAATCGTGCTTATTTGTAGCTCACGTCATGAAACTTACAACGTGATGGCTCTTAAAGCGCTACCAGATAATGTGATTCCGATTGTTGTCGAAGAACTGCCTTCTATTGGTATCGATACTTGGTTTGCAGCTCTAGTAAATGGCGCGACTCAGGTTCTGTTTGCAGCTTCTCGTTTTATGCCAGAAACCATCATTCGCGTTCTTAATAACGAAGTAGGGATCGCTCAAGAGCTTCTTGACCAGATTGGTATTCCGAAAGAAACCATCGATATCCTTTACCTAGAATCGCTTCGCGAAGGTCCTCCGACACTATGTGTTGATTCATTCGACCTTGCACTTGGCGATCTTCAAGGCAATAAGCGTCAACGTTTGTTCACAGCACTTGATGCTATGTCTACGTCTCGTATTCCAGTTGAGAACATTGTTGAGCTTCCTTCGAATGCACCATACGGCACGGTTTCGTGTGAAAGCAAAGATTGTACTTTGTGTATGAGTTGTGTGGCTGTGTGTCCGACACGTGCTCTGCATACCGATGGCGCATCTCCATCGCTTAAGTTTGTCGAACAAGACTGTATTCAATGTGGTCTGTGTGAAAAAGCATGTCCTGAGAATGTTCTGACGCTAACGCCTCGTATGAATTGGGTGAAAGAAGAACGTCAGAAAGCGGTTGTGATTCATGAAGAGAAAGCAGCGGAATGTGTGCGTTGCCATAAACCATTCGCACCTCAATCTATGATTGACATGTTACAGAACAAGTTACGCGGTCACTCTCACTTTTCAGATGAAGCAGCGATTAATCGTATTGCGATGTGTGAAGACTGTCGTGTGGTGGATATGTTCGATTCAATGGCTCAAGACCCATTGAAACAATTGAAATACTAGGAGTTAGCCTTGGAAACGAATTTAGATCAGGCACAAGAACAGACACTAAGAACCGAGATCTATTTAGTTCTATCTGCACTGTTTCGTAGCGCACCTTCTGAAGAGGTGATCGACTTTCTAAAAACACTAGATATTGAAGCGTCTGAAAGCGCTATGCAAAAGGCTTGGATTACCATTCAACAAGCGGCAACAGAATCAAACCGTGAAGCTCTTGAAGACGAATATCAAGACTTGTTCATTGGCATTGGTCGTGGGGAGATTGTTCCATTTGGGTCTTGGCATAGAACAGGATCGATGATGGAGAAACCATTAGCTGAGATCCGTCACGATCTTGAATTGCTTGGCATTGAGCGTGATGAGCAGGTTAAAGAGCCTGAAGATCATATCGCGGCTCTTTGTGAAGTAATGGCGATGCTAACCGATGAAGAAGACGCGTTACAACAAGCCGTTTTCAATAAACATATCGGTCCTTGGTTTAACTCATTTACACGTCAGCTTGAAGCAGCAGAGAGTGCCAACTTCTACAAATCTGCAGCTCAGCTATGTGAAGCATTCTTAACGTTGGAGCAGGTTCGTTTCAGCGTGAATACAAAAAGTAGTAAACACAAATTAAAGATTGATGTGAAAAACGTCACTGATTACGAGTAATCGAGCAGTACGCGATTATATCGATAGAGGGGCATGAAGCCTCCAAAAAGATCTACCGCAAGGTAAGGAAGCAATGATGAAAGATAATAAAGAAATAGATACAAGCCGTAGAGACTTACTCAAAGGTTTAACGACTGCAGCCGTTGCTGGTGCCGTTGTCGCTGGTACAACCAAAGTGGCAACCGCTTCAGAAACGGTTGAAATACCTGAAAAAGACGTGAAGAAGACGGGCTATCGTGAAACGCAACATATTCGCGATTACTACGACACACTTTAGGAGATAACGGATGAAACTTGTCAAACGCTCCGATAGTGTGAGCAAAGAAACGAATCAGCTAGGTGTGTCTCGTCGCGCCTTCATGAAAAACACTTCACTTGCTGCTGGTGGCGCGGTTGTAGGCGCAAGTCTATTCGCACCGGGCATGATGAAGAAAGCACAGGCTAAATCAGTCGACCCAGAAGCGAAAACAGAAGTAAAACGTACTATCTGTTCTCACTGCTCCGTAGGTTGTGGTATCTACGCTGAAGTTCAAAATGGTGTATGGACGGGTCAAGAGCCTGCTTTCGATCACCCATTTAACGCTGGTGGACACTGTGCGAAAGGTGCAGCACTACGTGAGCACGGCCACGGTGAACGTCGTCTTAAGTACCCAATGAAATTGGAAGGCGGTAAGTGGAAGAAGCTTTCCTGGGAACAAGCGATTGAAGAAATCGGCAACAAGGCGCTAGAACTGCGTAAGGAATCTGGCCCTGATTCGGTTTACTTCCTCGGCAGTGCAAAACACAGTAACGAGCAAGCTTACGCATTCCGTAAGATGGCGTCTTTGTGGGGAACAAACAACGTTGACCATCAAGCTCGTATTTGTCACTCAACCACAGTAGCCGGTGTTGCGAACACTTGGGGTTACGGTGCGATGACAAACTCGTTCAATGACATGCACAACTGTAAATCAATGCTATTCATTGGCTCGAACCCTGCAGAAGCTCACCCGGTTGCGATGCAACACATCCTGATCGCGAAAGAGAAGAACAACTGTAAAATCGTAGTTGCGGATCCTCGCCGTACGCGTACTGCTGCGAAATCTGATCACTATGTTTCTCTTCGCCCGGGTTCAGATGTTGCCTTCATTTGGGGCATCTTATGGCATGTATTTGGAAACCAATGGGAAGACAAAGAGTTCATTCGCCAACGTGTATTCGGTATGGAAGAAATCCGTGAAGAAGTGGCGAAATGGAACCCAGCAGAAGTTGAACGTGTGACAGGCGTAAGCGAAGAAGACGTTTACCAAACTGCGAAACTACTTTCTGAAAACCGCCCGGGGTGTATTGTTTGGTGTATGGGTGGTACTCAACATACTACTGGTAACAACAACACACGTGCTTACTGTGTCCTTGAGCTTGCGCTAGGTAACATCGGTAAATCAGGCGGCGGTGCAAACATTTTCCGTGGACACGATAACGTACAAGGCGCAACTGACCTTGGCGTACTGTCTGACACACTTCCAGGCTACTACGGCTTGTCTGAAGGTTCTTGGCGTCACTGGTCTAAAGTCTGGGAAGTTGACTTTGACTGGATCAAAGGACGCTTTGACGACAACGCATACGGCGGTCAAAAACCAATGAACAGTGCAGGTATTCCTGTATCTCGTTGGGTTGATGGTGTGCTTGAAGACAAAGACAAGATTCGCCAACGCGAAAACATCCGCGCCATGTTCTACTGGGGTCACGCGGTGAACTCTCAGACTCGTGGTCCAGAGATGAAGAAGGCGATGCAGAAGCTGGATATGATGGTTATTGTTGACCCATACCCAACAGTCGCGGCAGTAATGAACGATCGCTCCGACGGCGTTTACTTGCTTCCAGCAACCACTCAATTTGAAACCTACGGCAGTGTAACGGCGTCAAACCGTTCTCTACAGTGGCGTGACAAGGTTGTTGATCCTCTGTTCGAATCTAAACCTGACCACGAAATTATGTACCTTCTTTCTAAGAAGCTTGGTTTCTCTGATCAGTTGTTCAAAAACATCCGTGTTGAGAACAACCAACCACTGATTGAAGACATCACTCGTGAATTCAACAAGGGTATGTGGACAATCGGCTACACAGGTCAAAGCCCAGAACGTTTGAAAGAGCACCAACAAAACTGGCACACGTTCCACAAAACCACGCTTGCAGCAGAAGGCGGTCCAGCAAATGGCGAGACTTACGGTCTTCCGTGGCCATGTTGGGGCAACCCAGAAATGAAACACCCAGGTACGCACATCCTTTACGATACGTCTAAACCGGTAGCAGAGGGCGGCGGTAACTTCCGTACTCGTTTCGGTGTGGAGTTCGAAGGTCAAAGTATCTTGGCGGAAGACAGCTACTCGAAAGGCAGCGAAATCAAAGACGGTTACCCAGAATTCAGTGACAAACTTCTGAAGCAACTGGGTTGGTGGGACGATCTAACCGCAGAAGAGAAAGCTTCAGCGGAAGGTAAGAACTGGAAGACCGACGTTTCTGGTGGCATCCAACGTGTGGCTATCAAGCATGGTTGTATCCCGTTTGGTAATGCGAAAGCACGTGCAATTGTTTGGACATTCCCAGATCGCGTACCTCTACACCGTGAGCCACTTTACACACCACGTCGTGACCTTGTTGCTGATTACCCAACTTGGGATGACAAAGAAGCGATTTTCCGTGTTCCTACGTTGTACAAGTCAATTCAAGACCAAGACAAGTCTGGTGAATACCCAATCATTCTGACTTCTGGTCGTCTGGTTGAGTACGAAGGTGGTGGTGAAGAAACACGTTCTAACCCTTGGCTAGCAGAACTTCAACAAGAGATGTTTGTTGAAGTGAACCCGAAAGACGCAAACGACATTGGCTTCAAAGATGGCGATGATGTTTGGGTTGAAGGTGCAGAGAAAGGCCGTATCAAGGTCAAAGCGATGGTGACTCGTCGTGTTAAACCGGGTTTAGCGTTCTTGCCGTTCCACTTCGGTGGTAAGTTCGAAGGCGAAGATTTGCGTTCTAAGTACCCTGAAGGCACTGATCCTTACGTTATTGGTGAATCAGCCAATACCGCAACCACATATGGTTACGACCCTGTCACGTTGATGCAGGAAACGAAAGTAACCCTTTGTAATATTCGTAAAGCGTAAGGAGTCTTAAAATGGCTAGAATGAAATTTCTTTGTGACACCAAACGTTGTATTGAATGTAACGGTTGTGTCACTGCATGTAAGAATGAAAATGATGATGCTCTGGAATGGGGTATTCAACGTCGCCGCGTTGTAACACTGAACGACGGTGAACCGGGTGAAAACTCTATCTCAGTAGCATGTATGCACTGTACTGATGCACCTTGTATGGCTGTGTGCCCAGCAGACTGTTTTGAACATACAGAAGACGGCATCGTACTTCACAATAAAGATCTGTGTATCGGTTGTGGTTACTGTTTGTTTGCTTGTCCGTTTGGCGCACCTCAATTCCCTAAACAGGAAGCATTTGGTGAGCGCGGTAAGATGGACAAATGTACCTTCTGTGCTGGCGGCCCAGAAACAGAGCCTGGTTCTGTGGAAGAGCGTCAGAAGTACGGTGCGAACCGTATTGCTGAAGGCAAACTGCCAATGTGTGCTTCGCTTTGTTCGACAAAAGCGCTGCTTGCCGGTGATGCTGAGCAAGTCTCTGATATCTTCCGTCAGCGTGTTGTAGAACGCGGTGCGAAAGGTGCTGGCTGGACAGACGGCAACGACCTTTCTTACGATGCGATGAAGAGCTAGTTAGGAGAGACATATGCTTACAATGTTTAAGCGTCTCTTCCTTGTTGTGCTGCCGATGTTGGCAGCACTAACAATGCTGTCTCCTTTGAGTCATGCATCTGAGACGAACTCATCACAAACTCAATCGAGCTCTGCTGAAAGAGAAATCACACAACTTGCTGGCGCTGATTTTTGGCGACAAGTAAGAAACGGTGAGGAAGGTTACACCACCTCTCAATCTGCTGAGCACGGTGTGTTGATCAGTACTCCAGGTCAAACGTGGTACATATTGAAAGAGAAGTGGATGTCGCCAGCCGGTGCTGTTGCTATATTTGGCAGTATTGCTTTCGTTACTTTAATGTACGTTGTGATTGGCCCATTAATGCTAAGTGCGCCAAGAACGGGTCGTAAGATCAAACGTTGGTCTCGACTGGATCGTGCGTTGCACTGGAGCATGGCGTTTACTTTCTTAACGCTCGCGTTCAGTGGTTTGATGTTGGTTTACGGCAAGCACTTTTTGAAACCCTACATTCCGACTGACCTTTGGGGCTTTATCGTTCTATTGGCGAAGCAATACCACAACTACATCGGCCCGATTTTCTATGTGCTGTTGATGGCTGTTCTTATCAAGTGGTGGCGCAAGTCGATATTTAAGATGGTGGATGTCCAGTGGTTCATCAAACTGGGTGGTATGGTCGGGAAACATAAAGGTTCTCATCCATCGGCAGAATTCTCGAACGCGGGTGAAAAAGCGCTGTTTTGGCTGTTAATTGTGATGGGCAGTGTGGCGGCAATCAGTGGTTTGGTGTTGGATTTCCCAATATTCGGTCAAACACGCCGCCATATGGAACTTTCAAACCTTGTTCATATGATCGCCGCTCTTATCCTTATTTGTGGCTTTGTGTTCCACATTTATATCGGTTTGTTCGGTATGGAAGGCGCATTAGAAGGTATGGTAACAGGCGAAGTTGATGAAACCTGGGCTAAAGAGCACCATGACCTTTGGTACAAAGAAGTGATGGAACAAGAGAAAAACGGCGTTGAACAAAGCGCTAACGTAGCAACAGAGAAAACGGAAGGGGTGAATAAGAATGAACAAACCTCATAAGGGTATTTGGGTTGCTTACATCCTAAGCTGCTTTACACCATTTACTTGTCTTCTCTCTGGTGTGATTGCCATTATCTACGCGGGCTATCGTTTAGATAAAGGCGAAGACGGCGAAGTCGTGGATACCCATTACTACGGCTTGATTCGCTCGTTCTTCTTGAACTTGACGTTTTTTGTTGTGCTTATCGTCACGGTAGCGACCTCTAACGGCGTATTGATCGGTGTGAACGATTACTGGTATCAAAACCATATTATCGATGACATCGCTTACTACATTCCATATGTAGGCATGTTATTTGGTGGTGTGGCGATTGTGGTTTGGTTTATTCGTATGTATCAAGGCATGCAGCGTTTAAGTCAAAACCTACCGCAAAACCCGACAACAGGTCCAAACCTTTAAGCGTTTATATGTAAGTCGTTTGGGTTACCAAACTCGATAATAACTCCTTTGTCGATGAGTTAACTCTAATCAGCGAAAGACATTAAAAGCCCAGTGATTCATTTCTCTGGGCTTTTTGTCATTTGGTCGCTAGGTAACTGATCTAATGCCCTACAATGACCGCATCAATATGGTGCAAATCCCTCAATTGGTGCAATCAGTTATCAAATATTTTCTCTACCTGAGAACCAATAAAGTGCACTTTAGAAATTAACCACGAAAAATCAATAACTTAAAATCAAACTCTGTTGCACGTTTTTTGCGTAACCAAGTTGGAACGCATCTTGCGTTTACTGTTGAGTCTTTAATTAATTGCAGCATCAATTCGCACGAATCTAGTGCAATTGAGACAAAAGCTAAGGGAGAAAGCTTTAATGAGTCAAACGGTTACCCAAGTTAATAGCGCAGTAGAAAGCTTGACGCAGAGTTCAGACACTCTATTTCTATTATTAGGCGCGATCATGGTCTTCTTAATGCACGCAGGCTTTGCATTTTTGGAAGTTGGTACAGTAAGAAAGAAAAACCAAGTTAATGCATTAGTTAAAATCCTCTCTGATTTTGGCGTCTCTGCTATAGCTTATTTCTTTATCGGTTATTGGGTCGCTTACGGCGCGCATTTCTTTGCTGACGCAGAGACGTTATCGCAAGGCAATGGGTATGAGTTGGTTAAGTTCTTTTTCTTAATGACGTTTGCAGCCGCCATTCCTGCCATTGTTTCTGGTGGTATTGCAGAGCGTGCTCGTTTCTATCCAATCCTTATCGCAACTTTGTTTACCGTTGGTTTCGTTTACCCATTCTTCGAAGGCATCATCTGGAACGGCAATTTTGGTTTCCAAGCTTGGCTAGAAAATCAGTTTGGTCATGGATTCCATGACTTCGCAGGCTCTGTTGTGGTTCACGGTGTTGGCGGTTGGATTGCATTGGTCGCAGTTTACTTCCTTGGCATGCGCAGAGGTCGAATCCGTGCAGGTAAGCACACCAACTTCGCGCCATCGAACATTCCATTCTTAGCGTTAGGTTCTTGGATTTTATGCGTAGGTTGGTTTGGCTTTAACGTGATGTCTGCTCAAGCTATTAATGGGATCAGTGGCCTAGTAGCGATGAACTCATTAATGGCAATGGTTGGCGGTATTCTTGCGGCTCTAGTCGCAGGTAAAAATGACCCAGGCTTCATCCATAATGGACCTTTGGCTGGCTTAGTCGCTATTTGTGCCGGTTCTGACTTAATGCACCCACTTGGCGCTTTAGTGACTGGCGGCGTGGCAGGCGCGCTGTTTGTTTACTTATTTACTTACATGCAAAACAAAACTCAGATTGATGATGTACTGGGTGTTTGGCCTCTACACGGCGTATGTGGCGCTTGGGGTGGCATTGCGGCAGGTATCTTCGGTCAGCAAGCATTCTGGGGGCTAGGGGGTGTGAGTTTCGCGTCTCAGGTTGTTGGTACATTAGCGGGTATCGCTGTTGCTCTGATTGGCGCTTTGATTGTTTATGGCGTACTTAGCAAAGTGACAGGTCTACGCTTGAGTGAAGAAGATGAATTCAACGGTGCTGACCTTTCAATTCATAAGATCTCATCGATCAACGAAGACTAACGTTGGTCACTTCGAAGATTCATAGACTCTTCGAATCAATATCAGTGAAAAAACTAAGCGGCTTCGGTCGCTTTTTTTGTGTCTGGTGAAAACAACTAAGAGTTTTAATAACAGAGCCAAATGATAGACAAGCGAGTTCTGTCACAAATAACTAATGAATTCAGTTGGCTAAGACTATGGTCTAATCCCTAAAACTATTGTTGGAATTTGAACAGTGCTAAGCTGTTACAAAGTGACATATTGAAAAGGACGTTATATGCATTTCCCATATCGAAATATCGTAATTCTTACTGGCGCCGGCATCTCTGCGGAATCAGGAATACAAACATTCCGAGCACAAGACGGATTATGGGAAAACCATAAAATCGAAGACGTTGCGACACCTGAAGGGTTCGAGAAAGATCCGGATTTGGTACAAGCGTTCTATAACAAGCGTCGTCACGGCCTGCAAAGCGAAAACATCCAACCAAATTCGGCCCATAAGGCGCTAGGCGAGCTTGAAGACAAACTTGATGGAAAAGTAACAATCATCACACAGAATATCGACAATCTGCACGAGAGAGGCGGTAGCAACAACATTATTCACATGCACGGTGAACTGCTTAAAGCGCGCTGCAGTGAGTCGAATCAGGTTATCGACCATAAAGACAACATCGAGACAGGCGAGCTTTGTCACTGCTGTCAGATTCCCGCACAGATGCGTCCACATATTGTTTGGTTTGGTGAAATGCCATTAAGAATGGGGGATATCTACTCGGCATTAGAAGAAGCAGACCTTTTTATCTCGATTGGTACATCTGGCGTCGTCTACCCAGCGGCAGGATTTGTACATGATGCGAAAATGCATGGTGCACATACAATAGAAATCAACCTTGAACCAAGTGCAGTAGAGAGTGAGTTTGAAGAGAAGCGTTACGGTAAGGCAAGCATTGAAGTGCCTAAACTGGTGGGTGAGTTATTATGTACAGAGAAGGGTTCTTTAACGGCCTAGGCCTTGTCTTTAATAAAGCACATCAGTTTCTTAATCTGAAAAAATAAAGCGGCTTACGCCGCTTTATTTACTTAACTGATTACCTAACAAAAACTTAGTTATTCACTTTAAGTTTTTGGAAATACTCGTCGTAGATAACGCTCGCTTCACCAACTTCATCTTGCCATACACCGTTATCCATTATTGACTGTGGTGGAAAAACGTTCTTATCTTCAGAAAATTCTTTCGGAAGAAGAGGGTAAGCTGTTTTAACTGGCGTTGGGTAGCCGATCTCTAGAGCAATCTTCGCTGCATTCTCAGGGCGAAGAAGAAAGTCGATCATCTTATGTGCCGATTCGATGTTCTTAGCGCCTGACGGAATCGCCAGGCTGTCCATCCAGAAGATAGCGCCTTTTTCTGGCCAGATAATGTCAATCGTTGCGCCTTCTTGGCGTGCCATGTAAGCAGAGCCATTCCAAAGCATACCAAGAGACACTTCACCAGCTAGGTAAGGGTTCGCTGGGAAATCTGAGTTAAATACCAATACGTTTGGCATTAGCTTACGAAGTTCTTCGTAGGCTTCTTTGATTTCTTCAGGGTTAGTCGTGTTTGGAGAGTAGCCCAGTTTAGATAGAGCGATATGGAAAACCTCACGAGAGTCATCCATCATCATCAATTGACCTTCCCACTGCGTATCCCACAGATCGCCCCAGTTTTTAACTGAAGACTTGTCTAGCATATCTGAGTTGATACCAATACCCGTTGCGCCCCAGATGTATGGGATCGAGTAGTTGTTGTTTGGGTCAAATGGCTTATCTAAGTAATTTGGATCCAAATCAGCAAAGTGGCTTAGCTTAGTTTTATCAAGCTCTTGAAGCATGCCTTCTTTACGCATCTTAGAAACGAAGTAAGTAGAAGGAACCACTAAGTCGTAACCCGTACCTTGAGTTTTTAACTTAGCGTACATGCTTTCGTTAGACTCATAAGTTGAGTAATAGACTTTGATGCCAGTCTCTTCTGTGAAGTCTTCTAAAACTTCATTTGGAATATATTCAGACCAGTTGTAAAAATACAGTTCTTGGTCAGCTGCGAAAGAGGGTGTAGAAAGTAAAGTAGCAGCACACAATGCGCCGGTATACAGTGTTTTTTTCATTACTGTTCCGTTCATTTGTTTGATTTGGAGCTGGGTAGTGAACCCAAAGTAAAAGGATTTCTAAAAATCGCGCTATATTATAGCAGTGATATAACAAAATAGGCAGCCTAAGCTGCCTGTTCATTGTTATTCTTCTTTTTAACTTATTAATTATCTAGGTTGGGTTGTTATGTAAACCAGTGGCTTACAACCAATTGGATAACGGCCAAACGAGTTAATTTACTGACCGGCTTTAAGCTTCATGAAGTAATCTTCGTACTTCACAGTCTTGTCGCCAACCGCAGCTTGCCATTCAACGCGGTCAAGGTCTTCTTGCGATGGGAACAGAGCCGGGCTGTCTTTGAACTTCTCATTAGACGCTTTAACGGCTGTTAGGTAGCCTGTATCACGAGAGATTTGCTCAGCAATTTCAGGGCGAAGTAGGAAGTCAATCATCTTATGAGCTGCTTCTACGTTTACCGCGCCAGAACTGATGGCAAAGTTATCAACCCAACCGATGCCACCTTCTTTAGGGAAAACCAATTGAATTGGTAGACCTTCGTTTTGCGCAGCAGCAGCAGAACCGTTCCACAGCATACCAAGACCCACTTCACCAGACATGTAAGGCGAGCCTGGGTTGTCTGAGTTAAATACTAGAACGTTTGGCATTAGCTTTTTTAGCTCAGCGTAGGCTTCGTCGATCTCTTTCTCGTTTGTTGTGTTACCAGAGTAACCTAACTTACGTAGCGCAATGTGGAACACTTCACGAGTGTCGTCCATCATCATCAGTTGACCTTCAAGCTCAGGCTTCCATAAATCAGCCCAGCTTTGGAAATCTTCTGGATCGTACATATCAGTGTTAACAGCTAGGCCCGTAATAGCGACAACATGTGGAATAGAGTAGTCGTTGTTCGGGTCATATGGCTTATCTAAGTAATTTGTATCTAGGTTCGCAAAATTGTTTAGCTTGGTTTTGTCGATCTTTTGAAGCATGCCTTCGTCGCGCATTTTAGACACGAAGTAAGTTGAAGGAACCACAAGGTCGTAACCTTTATTGTGCGTTTTCAATTTTGCGTACAAAGTTTCATTCGATTCGTAAGTCGAGTAAATCACTTTGATGCCAGTTTCATCAGTGAACTGTTCTAAGATCTCACTGTTGATGTAAGGTCCCCAGTTCATGAATACCAACTCTTTGTTATCTTTTGCAAACGATGGTGCAGATAACATTGAAAGCGCACATGCACTACCAGCTAATAGAGTAGCCCATTTTTTCATTGACGTTAGCTCCAAACTAAACGTTGCCCGAAGGCAGTAGATAGAAAAACAGAATGGCAATTTACCATTCTGTTTATGAATAACACTTTTGTTAAACTTCAAGTATCTTAACTTCTTATCAAGTCAGCCTTTGTATAGAGTAGGAGACTTACTTGATTTTCTCTCTTGCTAACAACTGGGAAATAATCACCAGTACTAACGACACCACTAACATCACTGTTGCTAGGGCGTTGACCTCAGGAGAGATACCCACTTTAACCATTGAGTAAATCTTCAGTGGTAATATTTCATAGGTTGGGCCAGTTACGAAAGAGCTTATGATCACATCGTCCAAAGACAGAGTGAAGCTCAATAACCAACCCGCAGCAACCGCTGGCTTAGCAAGTGGAAGGATGATCTGTTTTAGAATCGTCCACTCGCTTGCCCCTAAGTCTTTTGCGGCTTCTAGCATCTTCACATCAAAGCCATTCAAGCGACTGTAGACCGTTACAACAACAAACGGCAGACAGAAAGTAATATGTGCTGCAAGCAGGGTAAAGAACCCAAGTTGTGCACCCATTACCAAGAATAGCGCAAGAAGCGAAATCGCCATTACGATATCTGGTGACATCATCACGATGAACAACATGCCATTGACGATGCCTTTACCTTTAAACTGGTAACGGAATAGGGCAACCGCAGTTAGGCTCCCTACAATTGTGGCAGCTGTTGCTGAGAATACCGCTACGTTGATCGAGTGCCATGCTGCCTGCATTAGGCTGTCGTTGTTAATAAGCGCGTCATACCATTTAGTCGTGAAACCACCCCATTTCATACCAAACTTATTGGCATTAAACGAGTTAGCAATCAATACGACAATAGGTAGGTATAGAAAGGCGTATACCAGCGCCATAAAGCTGAACTTAACTGTGCGACCCATTAGTCTAGCTCCACTTTCTTGTTCAATAGCTTACCTGCTCGGTAGTAGGCATACAGCATCACAGCCATTGCCATGGTCAGTGCGATACTCGTCGCTGCGCCAAACGGCCAGTCTCGAGCGTTGAGCACCTGGCTCTTAATCACATTACCAATCAATAGGTTTTTAGCTCCGCCTAATAGGTCAGAGATGTAGAACATGCCTAACGCAGGAAGAAGTACTAATAAACAACCACCGATGATGCCTGGCATTGTCAAAGGAAGTACCACTTTCAATAGCGTTTGCAGTTTGTTCGCGCCTAAATCTTTCGCGGCTTCTAAATACGTATCATCCAGTTTTTCAATCGCTGAATACAACGGCAGAATCATAAACGGAAGTAGGATATACACCAAACCGATCATTACTGCTGTTTCTGAGTACATGATACGTAGCGGCTTATCGATAATGTCTAACGCTAACAAGCCTTTGTTTAAGACACCTTGCGTACCCAGTACAATCTTCAATCCGTATGTACGAATCAAAGAGTTAGTCCAGAATGGCACTATCACTAGGAACAACATGATCGGACGCCACTTCACAGGCATTTTTGCCACGATGTAAGCGAACGGGTAACCAACAATTAAACAAAGTAGGGTTGCGACAATTGCCATATAGAAAGAGTGCATTAACACTTTAAAATACAGCGGGTCAGCCAAACGCAAGTAGTTATCGAGAGTGAAAGTCATCTCGATCAAGTTTGCTTCATCACGAGTTAAAAAGCTCGTCCCGATGATCATGATGTTTGGAATCATCACGAACAAAACCAGCCACCCTGTAATTAAAGCAACAATCGCGCTTTGTAAATTAAACTTCTTGCTCATCTTCTAGTACCACTTCCCAGCTCTCAACCCAAGTTACTGCAACTTTTTGGCCCAGTGAGTGATCAACATCAGGGTCATCTTCGTTGAAGAATTCGCTAACCATGACACGCATACCAGATTCAAGTTCTACCACTGAATCTAGTGTCATTCCTTTATAGGTTCGCTCGACAATGTGGCCAACAATACCGCGTTGCTCCGACTCTTTGATTTCTTCGATACGAAGATCTTCAGGGCGAAGCAATACTTGCAGTTTTTGGCCCGGTGTTACGTCTTTATCGTGATAGATAATGGATTCTTCACCTTCGATTGTCGCAACAATGCGTTTTTCATCTTGACGAGATTTCGCTGTCGCTTCGAATACGTTAATTTCACCAATGAAACGAGCAACAAATAAGTTCTTAGGCTCTTCGTAAATTTCTCTTGGTGTTCCATCTTGTTCAATCACACCATCACGCATAACTATAATACGGTCTGACATGGACAACGCTTCTTCTTGGTCATGTGTTACAAAAATAAACGTGATACCAAGTTGGCGTTGCAGTTGCTTAAGTTCGATCTGCATTTGTTTACGAAGTTTGTAATCAAGAGCAGAAAGAGATTCGTCCAGTAAAAGAACTTTAGGCTTATTAACGACAGCACGAGCGATTGCGATACGTTGCTGTTGACCACCAGATAACTGGTGTGGCTTTCGTTGTGCCATTTGTTCTAAGCGCACCATTTTCAAAGCGTCCATTACGCGAGGTTCAATCTCGGTACTTGGAACTTTCTGCATGCGTAAGCCAAACGCCACATTGTCGAAAACGGTCATATGTGGGAATAGGGCATAGCTTTGGAATACAGTGTTAACATGCCTTTGTTCAGCAGGAACTTGTGTTACATTCTGATCAGCTAATAGTATTTGACCACTATCTGCCGTTTCAAAACCCGCAATCATTCTTAGTACGGTTGTTTTACCACAACCTGATGGGCCTAAGATCGTGAGAAACTCACCATGATTTACATTTAGATCAAGATTGCCGATGACTTCTTTGCCATCGAAACTTTTACTAATGCCAGTAAGCTGTACGACTGGCTTTCCTACTGATTTTTTAGCGTTCAACGTCTGTTTTTCTCCACCTTGGTTCTTTTTGAGACCTGTTGCTATACACTTTTAAGGCGCGCATCATAATCACCAAAAACGTGAATTCAAAGCCTTTTTTGTTATTAGAAGACAAAAAATTTCGCAGGTAAAAGTAAACATCCTTTACCATACTGTAATTTACAAGGTTTACATCCCAATAAGTGTCTAATTATTAACCATTAAGGCATAAAAGCAAGGCTTGTTACAGATTCATATTTTAGTTTGTATTCGACATATGAGTATAATGAAGCCAATTTTTTATCAATAAGTTAGGTAGCTTCGATAAAGTAAGCACACCTAGGTATCATTATGAACAACGACATCGAAAAAGATTTTAATTTAGGCGGTAATATCAACCGTGCTCTTTCAGGGGATTATGAGCTTAAAGCAACAGCTGTATTCCAAGAAGCTTGGAAGCATACCGTTAGTCACTTTCTTTCGTTTTCTCCTGCGATTGTTGCTCTTATGTTCGTGCAACTGGCTATTTTCTATATAGCATTGAAATTACAACTGGGTGATCCTGCCATCATCCTAGATGCCGTTATCGACCCAGAAGCGTTTACACCACAGATTGTTGAATCTATTTTCATTGCTAACTTTAGCTATGAAGTAGTGAGTGCACCTATTTACGCAGGCATCAGCCTAATGGCAATGAGCCATGCGGCAGGCTTGCGAACCAAAACGCGTCATATTGGTAAAGGTTTGCAATTTACTGTGCCTGTCATCTTAGTGACCTTGTTCAGCCTAATGTTGCAAGGTATCGCAGGTATGCTATTACCGTTTCTTTCTATCTACTTCTCATTAGCTTTCAGCCATTCAATTCTGTTGATTTGTGATAAGAAAGTGCCTCCTATGCAATCTTTATTGCTTTCTCTACGAGCAGTAAATAAGAAAATCTTCACCGTTGCGTCTATTTATTTAATGGTGATGTTGATGTTTATTGTTGCAGCGATGATGTACGGCATTGGTTTGATCTTCGTACTTCCATTCTTTTTCCACGTGAAAGGTATTCTTTATCGTGAAATGTTTGGCATCAAGTTGAAGCTTATTGCGTCAGATCGTCCAAGTAACGATGACGACAGTAACAATGATGGCAACAACAGTAACAGCGACGATAACAACAAAAATCCACAGGTGTTCGATGCGTAATAATGCTCAAGCAGGCGTTGGAAAATCTCTGGCGTTGAAAGTAACCGCACTGGCGATCGTTGGTTCTATCTCATTAGTTGGCCCATACATTTACCAAGAAGAAGAGCGTCGACGCACAACAGAGCAAAGTTCTAATTCAATCAATCAATTTGGTGACTTGTCGGTTTCTTCAAGCGCACCTGATTTTGCTGCTATCGAAGATGTAAACGAGAAAAAAGACACTTTCTTTTCGTTCTTACGTCCAAGCATCAATATTGAAAATAAACGTATTACGAAAGAGCGTGTATTTTTGACCAAGATTTCAGAGTCAGGTTTGAGCAATATTGACGCTGAAGGTACGTCGTATGCAAAAAGGCTAGGGAAATTGTACAGTTTACCAGTGCCATCTTCAGGTTTAGATCAATCTTGGCTAACTGAAATGCTGAACCGCGTAAACGTACTGCCAGAAGCGCTTGTGCTCACACAGGCTGCTAATGAATCGGCTTGGGGAACATCGCGTTTTGCCACCAAAGCAAACAACTATTTCGGACACTGGTGTTATACCAAGGGTTGTGGCCTTGTTCCGCTACAACGTAGCGAAGGTAGCTCGCATGAAGTCGCCACATTCTCTTCAAGCCAAGAATCCGTGCACCGTTACTTCATGAACCTTAATCGCAATCGTGCTTACGCAGCTCTAAGAGCGATTCGTGCAAAACTTGCTGCGCAAGGTGATGATATTTTAACAACCGAGACAGCGACAGAGCTCACCAATGGCTTGTTAAAATATTCTGAGCGAGGTTCAGACTATGTGACTGATTTACAAGCTATGATCCGTCATAACGCGGTATACTGGAAAAAGTAACTCGATTTGATATCAGTTGGTTGCCTTTCATAGTAGGTTATGACCAATCGGCATTACATAAAGAGCAGCTTATGGCTGCTCTTTCTATTTATAAACGCTCAACTTTAACAAGATTATAATAATGAAAAAGACAGCACTCGCTTTATTAGCCTCATTAAGCCTTGGGGTCTCTTTACCCGCTGCAGCGCAAGAGTACATGTTCACGTATTCTAAGCTCTACACACAACTTAAGAACAATACCAAAGAAGGGCACGATGACGTCAAAGTTGCGGTCTTCTTTGTTGATCAACAAGCTCAAACAATTTGCCACATCAGCAAAGCGTGGATGGAAAAAGAAGAGCACTACGAAGAGCTAAAAGTATCTCCAACACATGAATTACTTTTACCTGTAGATCAAAACCTTCGTTCAGCAAACCCGCTTATCTTTGTTCAAACTCAAGAGCAAGAGTGTGCGTATTCTTTGGTTGTAATGACTCAAGAACCTTTGGCTGGAACAGTTGAGGTTGCACTACTGGAAAGCCTGTTACCACAGATGCAAGCGATGTTAGAAGACGTCAGCGGCATGTTCTCTAGTTGGTTCACGCCAGATGTTGAAGGGTTAACCTTGGAATTTGATAACAAGCTTGAAGGCAACATCGCGCTGTCTAACGGTAAGCAAATCCCAATCACACAAGGGCGTGCTAAATTCACTTTAGAAGAGCTGAACGGTAGTGACAGAATCACGTTGCCAGAGCCAACGGTTCGCGTATTGCCGTACATTCCCGCGCAATAATTTTAAACGGAATCTTTGTTAATGGGGTAAGCGTTAGCAGAATCCTTCCCCTAAGCTTTCATGACATACCCTTAAGCAGCCCCGTCGAATTAGAGCAGGCTGCTTTTCTTTATCAGCAATACAAACCTAAATCTGGCCTAGACGCGTTTCTCTAGCCGTTTAGGGAGCTTATCGAATAATAAAAGCAGAAACTTTCTATTACTCAGCTTGTTTATCCTACCGTTACTATTTCAACATGAAATAAAAATCCGTATAATCCACGCCCTAAAACAGTCCCACTAGCAATCTACAGTCGGTAATACGACGGTGTGAGAGTCGCAATGAACCAAAACGATAATAGAAAAGAAACACTTGAATTCAACAAACTTCAGAAACGTCTGAGAAGAAATGTTGGAAATGCCATCATCGACTACAACATGATCGAAGAGAATGACGTGGTAATGGCATGTATTAGTGGTGGTAAAGATTCATTTGCGATGCTAGACATTTTGCTACGTTTACGTGAAGCAGCACCTATCAAATTTGATGTTGTGGCAGTAAACCTAGATCAAAAACAACCTGGGTTCCCTGAACACATTCTTCCTGAGTACTTTGAAACGCTGAACATTCCTTACTACATCGTAGATAAAGATACGTATTCAGTGGTTAAAGAGAAAGTGCCAGAAGGCAAAACAACGTGTGGCCTATGTTCTCGTCTTCGTCGTGGTACTTTGTACTCGTTCGCAGAAAAGATTGGCGCAACTAAGATCGCACTAGGTCACCACCTGGACGACATCGTTGAGACCATGTTCCTGAATATGTTCCACGGTGCACGCTTAAAGGCTATGCCACCAAAGCTTCGTTCAGATGATGGACGTAACGTTGTTATTCGTCCACTGACTTACTGCCGTGAAACGGACCTAATCCAATACGCTGAGCACAAAGAGTTTCCGATTATTCCTTGTAACCTGTGTGGCTCTCAAGAGAACCTACAGCGTCAGAATATTAAAGCAATGCTAATTGATTGGGATACTAAAACGCCAGGTCGTGTTGAGAAGATCTTCAAGTCAATTCAAAACGTAAGCCCAAGCCAACTAGCTGACCGCGAGTTGTTTGACTTCGTGAATCTTCCACTAGACCGTAGTGAAGACCGTAAAGCGTACGAATTCGAAGAAGCTGAAATTTCATCTTCAAACATTGATGAGTCTATGTTCATCGACGTAACAAATGTTTAGCCATTTGAGTCGATAAAGACGATGTTAACCATTCGTATTTGGAATGGCACAGCTCTAGATAAACAAAAACGCCTCAAGCAATGCTTGAGGCGTTTTTTATAAGTTAAATTTGCCGCTGACTTAACCTTTCGAAAGGTTAGGGTCTAGTGGGCTCACGTAACCTGACGGTTTAAGAGCCAACACGTCACAGTTAATCTTGTCGATAACATGTTCCGCGGTGTTACCGATAAACACAGCAGACAAGCCAGTACGGCCAGTTGTACCAAGAATAACCATCGCAGCGCTGTTTTCAGACGCAACACGTGGGATAACATCTTCAGGCAAGCCTTGCTCAACCACGGTTTGCTCTTCACACATACCGTGTTTCTGGCGTAGTGCTTTCATCGCGGTTAAGTGATGGCCACGAACTGCATCAGTATAAGAGGTTGGGTCAAACTCGGGCAATTCGATTGTGATATTCGCTGGTGTGACCGGGTAGGCGTTAACCAAGAACGGTTCAGCATCCAAACGACCAGTGATCTCAAGTAATCGGTCGACCATTGTATCATTAAGCTCTAAGTGAGCTTCAGTTTCAGAACCTACGTGAACGGAAGCAAAAATCTTCGCATGCTCTGGCCAGAACTCATTCTTAACCAGTAGCACTGGGCTAGGGCATTTTCGCAATAGATGCCAATCCGTTGGAGTGAAGATCACGGATTCTAAGGTATCGTGCTTACGCGTGCCTTTGATCAAAATATCGTGCTCACCACTGTAGATTTCTGCAATGATGGCCTCATAAGGGCGATTATGCCAGACCACTTGAACGTTGAATTCGATAGCATCATCAAGGTAAGGTTCTGCGACTTTATTCATCCAGATTTCACGCTGATGAATGACACCTTTGCGCATTGCGTCTCTTTCGTCGACAGAAAGCATCGATGTCATCTCATATGAGAAATCATAGATAGACAAAAAGAAAGTGATACGACTCGTTGAAGTGCTTTTCTTGGCGAGTTGGATAGCACGAACCAGAGCAGGTTGCTCATCGTGATTAATGTCTGCGACAACTAGAATTTTGTTATAGATACTCATAACTAAGCCTACTTTTTAGACCGAACATATAAATAATGTAGCGTAGTTATGGGGAGATTAAGAGAAATATAAGAGGTTTTAAGAGAGAAACATGATGTAGCTCATTATTGAACTACATCATTGATATCTAGACTATTCTTTTGAAACGCCAGCAAGTTCCATCAGCGCATCGTGATCTTCGATAGTGATGTATTTGCCTTTAACGCTCAAGATGTCTGCTTTTTGGAAACGACCTAAAAGACGGCTAATTGTCTCGACAGTTAGACCTAAGTAGTTACCAATGTCGCCACGAGTCATCGTTAAGCGGAACTCTCTAGGGCTGAAACCACGTTGAGAGAAGCGTGTAGAAAGGTTGTAAAGGAATGCTGCAAGACGTTCTTCCGCGTTCTTCTTAGAAAGAAGCAGAATCATTTCTTGGTCACCTTTAATTTCATTACTCATCAAGCGCATAATTTGCTGACGCAATTTAGGCATTTTCCCTGACAAGTCATCAAGAATCTCATATGGAATTTCACATACCATAGAAGTTTCTAGTGCTTGAGCGAAACTAGGGTGTACATCACCCGTAATCGCGTCAAAGCCAACAAGATCGCCCGCTAGGTGGAATGCAGTAATCTGCTCATCACCTTGTTCGGTAATCGTGTAGCTCTTGATCGTTCCAGAGCGAATAGCGTATAGAGATTTAAGCTCGTCGCCGGCTTTAAATAGCTCTTGGCCTTTTTGAATAGGTTTCTTTCTCTCAATGATCTGATCAAGTTGATCGAGTTCAGATTCATTCAAAGTAAATGGGATACAGAGCTGGCTAATACTACAATCCTGGCAGTGGATTGCACAGCCACCAGACTGAACTCGTTTCGTCACAGGCTTTTCAGAAATCATAACAATCTTTCACTATTTGATATACGTCAATATTTTAGCATTCCTTCACCCGGTTGGGTAGTAAAAAAACTGGATTAAAGGAAGCTCTATACGGTATAAATAATGAGCTGTAGCGCCATATATCCGCTATAGATGCCATAAATGAGGATTAAAATTGCGCCTAGTTGGCGAAATAAGTCAGCTTGTTGCAGTTTCTTGAGAAAACTAGCGCCCATTCCCACCGTTAACATGGCAGGAAGAGTGCCTAAGCCAAATGCGAGCATAAGTCCCGCTCCGTTATACCAACTTCCTGATACCGCAGCCCACGTAAGCATTGAGTAAACAAGGCCACATGGTAACCAACCCCAAATGAAGCCAAACGGCAACGCATGACTAGGGTGTTTTAGCGGCAAAAATGATTTCCCAAGAGGAGATATATAGCGCCATAGTTTTTGCCCAACTTTTTCAAAGAACAGCAAACCAAACCACCACTTACCAATATATAGTCCCAAGATGATCATGAACACCGCAGCAAACAGGCGAAGCCAAGCTAACAAGGTATTGAAATCGCTCAACTGTCCAATAGAAGAAATGGCACCACCAATCAGACCGCCAATAACGGCATAACTTGATAAACGGCCGAGGTTGTAAAGTAGGGGAATGAAAGGAGAAGGTTTAGCGTTGCCAATCGATAGAAGCGAAGCAATACCACCACACATTCCCATGCAATGGCCTGCACCGATCAACCCAACAAGAAAGGCTCCGATCCAATCAGGCGTCATCATTCTTTTTTTCTAAGTCTGTTTGGATTTCTAAGTCAACGTGATTTTCCTCAGAGGTAAGAGTAATCACTTCGGCTTTTCTTTTCACAACAGGTTTGCTGTCGGAGTTATTGTGAGCATGGCTGTCTTCATCAAAAAGAATATTGTGGCCTTGGCGTTCAAGGTCTTCAAACTGCTCACTTTTAACGGCCCATAGAAAGATTCCGACAGCGATACAAACAAGCACGATCGCGATTGGAATGAGGATATATAAACTTTCCATTATTTACCTTGCTCTTTTAAAAGCCTTAACGAGTTAGACACAACAATAATAGAGCTAGCAGACATGCCAACAACGGCAATGTATGGAGCAACCAAACCTGCGACAGCCAGTGGAAGGATAAGTAAGTTGTATCCCAATGACCACGCTAAGTTTTCACGGATTATCTTACGCGTTTTTAGTGCCAATGTACGCGACTTAAGTAATCTATCGAGTTTATCACCTAAGAGCACCATGTCAGCCGAGGCTTTCGCTACATCCGTACCGCCACCCATCGCAACGGATAGGTGGGCGCCAGCAAGGATAGGCGCATCATTAATGCCATCGCCAACCATCATTGTGATGTCGCTTGCGTCTCTAGAGTTGAGGTAAGCAAGCTTATCTTCTGGTTTCGCGTTAGCAACAATATCGGCAATACCAATTTCTTCCGCAACAGGTTTCGCGTTAATCAAAGAATCCCCAGTAAGCAACGTAGTTTTGATACCTGCTTCTTTGAACTTTTTTATAAACTCAATACTTTCTTTACGAATTGGGTCTTCATAAGTAAACGTTGCGATATGACGACCTGTCATCGACAAATAAATACCATTGCTTTTAGATGGTTGAGATTCACCTAGAATAAACTCGCTACTGCCAATCGCAACTTTTTGTCCGTTCCATTCACCAGTGATGCCTGAGCCAATCACGTTGTTAACAGATTCAACTTCAACATCATCTGCAATGAAGGCTTTGAACGCTTTGGCAATAGGGTGGTTAGCGTGTTGTTCGAGACTAGCTGCTATTTGTAAACAAGTGTCTTTATCGAGATTTGCAAAAGTTTCAACTTGGCTGATACGAATATCACCTTCAGTTAAGGTTCCCGTCTTATCAATGATCAAGTGATTCACTTTGCAAAGCGTTTCAAATACGTGGCCTTTGCGCAGCAAAATACCGAAGTTACCCATGCGGGAAGTTGAACACGTAATCGCTGTAGGTGTCGCAAGAGAGAGAGCACAAGGGCACGTCGCTACTAAAACTGAAAGCATGATCCAGAAAGCATCTTCTGGACGTGTTTGGTGCCAGTAAAACCAGGTACCGAATGAGATAATTAAAATTACCGCCACAAAGTATCTAGCCACTACATCGGCAATTTCAGCAATTCTAGGTTTAGAAAGTTGAGCTTCATCTTGAAGGCGAACTATATTGGAAATCACTGAGTCCGCTTTTGACGTCATCACTTCCAATTCAAACGATTCATCGCCATTCAATGTACCAGCGAAGACCGTATCACCCTCATTCTTAAACACATGGATAGATTCGCCTGTCAGCATGGATTCATCGATATGAATTCTGCCAGACAATACTTTGCCATCTGCGGGAATATGTTCACCCGGTAGAACGCGAATTTGATCGCCAACCTTCAAAGTTTTAACCGGAACTTGTTCACCGTCTAGCGTTGTCGCCATAGCAGGAACTAGCTTTAGTAGGTTTCCGCTCGCAGCCGCAGCTTTTCGGCGTGCTCGCATTTCAAGGAAACGGCCAAGCAATAAAAAGAAGGTGAACATCGAAATCGATTCGAAGAATACTTCACCTTGCTCGGTTACCGTTGCCACTAAACTCGCGATGTAGGCAAATAGCAAAGCGATCGACACCGGAACATCCATACCCAGTGTTCGGCCTTTAATACTGCGCCAAGCATTGACATAGAAAGGTAACGCAGAATAGAGCAGTACAGGCGTTGCAAAGATCAAACTAACCCAGCGGAAGTAACTTTTGAATTCAGGTTCCAAGCTACCAAACACTTCAAGATAAAGTGCCACAGCCAGCATCATGACTTGCATGGTCGCCAAACCAGCAACACCAAGACGATAGAGATAGTTTTTCATCGAGCGATGATAGGCGGCTTCTTGTTGATCGGCTTCAAAAGGTGCAGCTTTGTAACCTAGTGTATGTATTGCCGATAACAACTCGCTAAGTTTCACTTGCGTATTATCCCAGCTAAGCAAAGCACGATTAGTGGTTGTATTTACACGAATACTGCCAACACCATGTTTTGAGGATACTTGCTTCTCAATCAGCCATGCACAGGCAGCACAAGACACACCATCAAGTGACAGTGTCACTTCTGAGGTGTTTTCTGAGTTACGAACGAACTCTAATTGAACATCTTCATTATCATAATGACTGAGTGCTAGAAGTTGCTCTGGCACGAGATCAGCTTTCTCAGCTGGAGCGGTGCGGTATTGATAATAAGAAACCAAACCGCTATCAACGATGGTCTGAGCTACGGTCTCGCAGCCCGGACAACACATCTTACGAGCCGATCCTAGAATCTCAACTTCAAAATCCGTTTCCGCTGGTACATCATCACCGCAGTGATAACAGGATTCACACATAAGCTTTAATTCGTTAGTTGAGTAGGTGTATCAATAGGAAAGTTCATGCGGCCTTGCACCAACCATTCAGAGTCATGCGGAGATAGTTCAATAAACCATGGACCTTGCATTTCGTGGTCTAGAGTCAGCGTATAGTTACCCTTCGCATCAGCAGTAAGAAGCTGCGTGAAATCGCGGTCAGGCAATGTTCTGTGCACGAACATAGCGTTAATAGCAGGGAAGTGGTCAAGCTTACCTTTGTCGAGAGTAATGACAACTGAGTTACCTTTCTCGTTAACGGTAGCTGATAGGCCGAGTTCCTTTGCAATATTTACTTTTGAAATATCGACGTTAATGCCTTTTCCTTTTTTATAGTAATCCTCAGTCACTAAATCGACAGAGTTTTGAGTGAACACAATCACCGTCATAATCGTCCAAATCACAACTGTCGCCGGCAACGCGATTAAGAACCACGGCCAAAACTGTTTATACCAAGGCTTTACCATAAAAAATATCTCAAAAAAGAATAAAAAGAAGGGGTTATAAAATAAAGGAAAGACAGCCCCTTAGAAAGAGGCTGTTATTGAAATGTTACTTATTATCCGAGTTGCTTAAGCTCCAAACGTACGATGCAACAAGCTGAACTTTGTCTTCGCCTAGAATATCTTTCCAAGCGGGCATTACGCCAGAACGTCCGTTCATTACTGTTTCAGTTACATCAGCACGAGAATCGCCGAACAACCAATCGCGGTCTGTTAGGTCAGGTGCACCTACTGCAGGGTTACCCTTACCATCAGTACCGTGACATGCAGCACACACGACGAAACGTGCTTTACCTGCTTCAGCTTCACGTACATTAACACTACGACCAGAAAGGCTAAGAGTATAGCTAACTACTTCTTTAACACCTTGCTCGCCTAGAGCGTCTTTCCACGCTGGCATTTGACCAACACGACCGTGCATGATCGTCGTAACGATAGCTTGTGGTTCACCACCATATAGCCATGCGTCATCAGTTAGGTTAGGAAAACCTTTCTGACCACGAGCATCAGAGCCGTGACACTGAGAACAGTTTTGCAAGAATAAACGTTGGCCTACTTTGATTGCGTCAGAGTCTGATGCAATGTCAGGGACAGAACGTAAACCATTTTCGTCGTGAGCTAGCTTTTTGAACGCTTCACCAAAGTAGGTGTTAGCATCATCAAGCTCTTTCGCGTACTCGTCTAATTGTTTGTTTGCTTGAGCCGCAGCGATTGAAGAGCGAGACTCTTCGATACTGCGAACTTCTTGGTTTGAACTTGTCCAACCGAGTAGGCCTTTAAAGTTGCCAAGGCCAGGGTATAGAGCAAGGTAAACCGCTGCAAACACAATTGTACTGATGAAAAGGTATGTCCACCATTTTGGTAGTGGGTTATTAAGCTCGCGAATACCATCGTATTCGTGGCCCATATCATGACCTTCTTCTACGCCTGTTCTATCTTTAAAACACCAACGAAGTAAGACCGCACAACCAATTAGGGTACCAATCGTAATCGCACTAACCCAGATACTCCAGAATGTACTCATTACTTTGTCACTCCTTGATTTTTAGAACTTGTTGCCGGCTCGTCGTCTGCGAACACAAGGTTCGCGTCTTCGTCGAAACGTGATTTACGATTCTTGCCATATGCCCACCAAACGATGCCAATGAAACAAGCAAAAACAGTAACAGTCCAAACACTTTGAAATGTAATAATATCCATAATTATTCCTTATTTCATTGCGTGGCCAAGCGATTGAAGGTAAGCGATGATTGCATCCATCTCTGTTTTTCCTTCAACATCTTGTTTAGCGTTAGCAATTTGTTCGTCTGTGTAAGGAACACCAAATTGATTACGGAAGAGTTCAAGCTTCTGTTTAGTCAATTTGCCATCAAGTACGTTCTCAGCAAGCCATGGGAAACCAGGCATGTTTGATTCAGGAACAAGTTCTCGAGGGTCTAGAAGGTGAACACGGTGCCACTCATCAGAGTAACGATCACCAACACGCGCCAGATCAGGACCTGTACGCTTAGAACCCCATAAGAATGGGTGTTCCCAAACGCTTTCGCCAGCTACAGAGTAGTGACCATAACGTTCAGTTTCAGAGCGGAAAGGGCGAATCATTTGACTGTGACATACGTTACAACCTTCGCGGATATAGATATCACGACCTTCCATTTCCAGAGCAGAGTAAACGCGTAGGTTTTCTACAGGTTCTGTTGTCTGCTTTTGGAAAATAAGAGGGGTGATTTCTACTAAAGCACCAAAGCTGATAGCAATAACGATCAAGATCGCTAGTAAGCCAACGTTTTTCTCGACCAACTCATGGCGATTATTTGAATTTGAGCTCATTCTAAATCTCCTTAAGCCGGTTGAGGGATAGCTTTAAGGCTATCTTTAGGTGCTGAAACAGTTTTGTACGTGTTGTATGCCAATAAGAACATACCAGATAGGAAGATGAAACCACCTAAGAAACGTACAAAGTAGAACGGGTAAGAGGCTTCTACAGACTCTACAAAGCTGTAAGTCAATGTACCGTCAGAGTTAACTGCACGCCACATCAGACCTTGCATCACACCAGAAATCCACATTGCAACAATGTAGAAAACCGTACCAATCGTTGCTAACCAGAAGTGAACATTAATTAGAGATACAGAGTACATACGCTCTTGACCAAATAGTTTAGGAACTAAGTGGTAAACCGAACCGATAGAAACCATAGCAACCCAACCTAACGCACCAGAGTGAACGTGACCGATAGTCCAGTCCGTGTAGTGAGATAGTGCGTTAACCGTTTTAATTGCCATCATAGGGCCTTCGAAAGTCGACATGCCGTAGAATGATAGAGAAACGATTAGGAAACGTAGGATCGGATCGTAACGTAGCTTATGCCACGCACCAGATAGAGTCATGATACCGTTGATCATGCCACCCCAAGATGGAGCAAACAGTACCAAAGACATAACCATACCTAGAGATTGAGTCCAGTCTGGAAGTGCAGTGTAGTGTAGGTGGTGAGGACCAGCCCAGATATACAATGACACAAGAGCCCAGAAGTGAACAATCGACAAACGGTAAGAGTAAACAGGGCGACCAGCTTGTTTAGGGACGAAGTAATACATCATACCTAGGAAACCAGCTGTCAATAGGAAGCCTACCGCATTGTGTCCGTACCACCATTGCACCATTGCATCGATCGCACCGGAGTAAATCGAGTACGATTTAAACGCAGATACAGGAACTGCCAGGCTGTTAACGATGTGCAACACGGCAACCGTGATGATGAAGGCTCCGAAGAACCAGTTAGCTACATAAATGTGCGATGTCTTACGCTTAATCATGGTTCCGAAGAACACGACCGCATAAGCTACCCACACAAGAGTAATAGCAATATCGATTGGCCATTCAAGTTCTGCGTATTCTTTACCAGAGGTTAAACCTAACGGTAAAGTAATTGCAGCGGACAGGATAATCGCTTGCCAACCCCAAAAGGTAAAGGCTACGAGAGGACCACCAAAGAGACGCGTCTGACAGGTACGTTGTACAACATAATATGATGTTGCAAACAGCGCACTTGTACCGAACGCAAAAATAACCGCATTAGTATGCAGGGGACGTAAACGACTGTACGTCAGCCACGGCGTATCAAAGTTTAGCTGTGGCCAAACTAATTGAGCGGCAATCAAAACACCAACGCCCATACCGACAATACCCCACAAAATTGTAACGAGGGTAAATTGACGGACGACCGTATAGTTGTAGTTTTGTTCAAGCTGCTTTTCTTGGCTCATTTGCATGCTTCCAATTTCTTATTTACTACACTTTACTTCCAACACGACTCACGTCGTAATGCCACCCAAATTAGAAAAGGAAATTCAGCCTATTCAGGGCTTTATTTCCACTTGCTGATTTTAAAAAAAAGTGGCATTTTCAACGCGACACTATACTTGAATTAACAAATCAATGACAGAGTAGTAACCTTACGCTTGGTCTGGAATTGGATTTTTATTTAAAAACTTTGAACTTTGTAACAAGGAGTAAAGATTATAATGGCGGCACAAAAGCTAACAAAGGGCAGGCTTGTTCAAATTATCGTCATGTTGGTTATTTTAATAGCTGCATTTACTTGGAGAACAGTAACATACAACAACGACAAGACGGTGAACTGTATAATTTCAAAACCTTGTGAATTTGGTATTGATAAACATAATGTTTTGATTTCGGGTGATAGCCTAGGGTATTCAATTGAAACATCTGAAACTGGCAAATTTATCATTAGTAATAATGGAAGCGAAATTTTAGAAGAAAAAAGCCCAACCAATTGGCTTTTACAAACTAGTGCTAAGACCTCCTCAATAACAGTTACATTTCCACAACAGGTAAGTACGTTTTCTGTAAACCTTTCAAAAGAGTAATAAGGCCAAAACTGAGTTACTCCTCGGTTCTTTTGATAGAAATATGTACCAAATCAGTGAAACACAATGCATTTAAGTGTTATAAAGAGTGCATTAATAAAGTTTCCAGAAATCTATGAAATTTCTATCAAAAGTCTCTTATGCCTTAAGTGAAAATATCGCGATAGATGAGTTGCTCAGCGGGGTCGAAAACGCCGAGGAAATTGCTTGTCTTATTTGCTACTGCACAGAAGAGTACTCGACGCTCGCTGTACAGCGCTATTTAGTAGATGCTCTTCCAAACAGTCCGATACACGGATGTACCACCTGCCACGGTATCATGACCGAAACTGGGTTCCATTCTGGACCTGTGATTGGTGTACTTATCATCTATGACTCAGGGATCAACGCTTATGGTACTGGTATTGAGCACTTTGGTGAAACCATAGAGCACAGTACCTTCAACGCCATCGATAAAGCACTACAGAACGCCAATCGAGAAGGTGAAATACCCGACCTCATCTTGCTTCACTCGACGCCTGGCAATGAAGAAAAAGTGATGACAGCGATCGATAAGAAATTCGGTACTGAGGTGCCTATTATTGGTGGAAGCGCTGCCGACAACCAGGTTTCTGGAAATTGGAGCATATTTACTGAAGAATCGATCTCTATCAATGGCTTGTCACTAACCGTCATTTTTGCCTCTCAGTCTATCTACTCATCCTTCAGTGCTGGTCATACTCCCACTGGTTATTCAGGTATAGTGACCAAAGTAAGAAACAGAATTTTGCTGGAAATAGACCACCGGCCGGCCACAACCGTTTACAACGAATGGACAAACTTCCATTTAGGCGGTAGCGATGATGGATATATTTTCGAAAAATCCTCTGTCTATCCACTGGGCAGAAAAGTCGGCTCTTCATACGATTATCCATATTTCAAATTATCACATTCAATTAGAGAAACAGAATGCAATGGAATCGAGCTGTTCACTGACATCAATAAGGGCGATACTATTTATTTGATGCAAGGTTCTAAGCAACAGTTAATCAGCCGAGCTGCAAACATAATCCATTCTTCTTACTATAATGATATGGATCTCGAGGAAAAATTAGGCGCTATCAACATATTTTGTGCAGGACCTATGCTACATCTGAAACAAGACATGGACGAGGTTTGCGATCAAATAAATCAAGCACTTAATGGGCTGCCATACATATGCCCATTTACTTTTGGCGAGCAAGGAAGACTCTCTGGTGGCGAAAATGCACACGGAAATTTAATGGTGTCATCTGCAACTTTCTATAGGTTAAAAAAGTAATGAGTTCTGAAGGTCAAGAAGCACTGCAAGAAGCTCGTATTGAACTGCAAAAGCTAAAATCCCGTGAGCGTAAACTGGCTGAAGAGAATAGAGTGATCTTGTCTACTATCTCTGCGATCAGCAAGGCAAGTAACATATCAGAGATATTCTCAAGCTTGGAATATGTACTCAAAAAATACATTAAGTTTGATGACTTTATTGTGGTATCAAGGGTAGGGAAGGAAGGTGATTTCAAAACCCTGCTGACCAATAACAAAGTCTTCGAACAGATGTTGTGGACTGATTGTGGCAAGCTATCGCGTGTCATCAACGGAGAATGTGCCATCCTTTTTGAACCCAAATCATTGGGTGAATTCAACTCTTTGCATCCCATCGTTCTCGACCAAATTAATTCAGTTCTCATTACAGGTATTGATAGTGGGCTGACACAATCTGTTATTATTTTCGTCCATTCCAACACCAAGCACTTTAGTATTGAGACCAAAGCAACCCTAAACCGTTTTCGACCACTGATAGAGCGTGCTGTTTTCGATATTGAGAACAAAGAAAAGCTTGAAGCCACTGTTCGAGAACGTACTGCAGAGCTTGTTACAGCAAGAAAAGACGCGGAACGAGCGAACAAGGCAAAGTCTGAATTCTTAGCTATGATGAGCCATGAACTGAGAACGCCTTTAAACGCTATTATAGGATTGATTGACGCATTAAAATCCACACAGTTAAATGAAGAACAACAATCTATACTGCTTAATATGAGCACATCATCTGAGCTTCTATTAGCGATCATTAGTGACGTATTGGACTTTTCCAAAATAGAATCGGGATGTTTCTCACTTGCACCTCAATGGACCAATGTTAGAGACACTGTAACTTTTGTTTTATCTGAACAAATAAAAGCAGCAGACGAAAAAGGGCTTCAACTCACCGTGACCAGCGATATCCCTGAAGGTGAACTTCATTATATTGACCCGAGCCGCTTGGCACAGATTCTCTTTAACCTAATTGGCAATGCGATTAAGTTCACTAACCGCGGACATGTTCATGTTTCTATTGAATACCGACAGAGTTCATTCTACATAACAGTTGAAGACACCGGGATTGGTATCAGTTCACAGAAACTTTCTTCATTATTTAGTCCGTTCATTCAGGCCGATAGCACAATAACTCGTAGATTTGGCGGCACCGGTTTGGGTTTGGCCATCACGAAACGACTTGTTGAACTCATGCGTGGGCGTATATCTGTAGAAAGTGAACCGGACAAAGGCTCGAAATTTGAAGTACAGTTGCCGATACTTACCAGAGTAATTAACGATCTCGTAAACGACGAACAGAATGAATGTGCACAAGAACTAAGAAGCCGTTATTCAGTATTAGTTGTCGAAGACAACCCAACGAATCAGATGGTAATCAAACTGATCCTAACGCGACAAGGTCACGAAGTATTTATTGCAAGCAACGGTGAGGAAGCGATTGGCTTTGTTGAAAGAGGCAATGATTCGATAGACATTATTTTAATGGATGTTTCTATGCCAGTAATGGATGGCTTGACCACAACCAAATGTATGAGAGACGCAAACATTCAAACGCCAATCGTCGCGCTAACAGCACACACATCAATAGAAGATAAATATTCCTGCTTAGATGCTGGTATGAATGATTTCGTTACCAAACCAGTGAGAACCAAAGAAATCACCGAGGCAATTGATAGACTGATGCTTGAGATCTAATAAACGTATTCTTAATCGAAGATTAGGAAATATGTTTATTAGGTATTTTATGGTAAATAGCCTCACTGTTAAATAGACTCCTAATTTGAAGCCTAATGGAATGATGGGGCGTTATAGAAAGAGACTAATACTATGCTTGTTAAACTCAATTTAACATAATATACATAATACGCACTGAGCTTGTAAGCGCAAAGTTAAAATGTCCCTTTAGATCATCACCACTAGGCTTAATTGATATTGGTAAACGCTATGGACATAACACATGCTGCTGACTATGAGTGATTCAGAGATCAATCGTTTTAAAGTAATTGAAGATGTGTGTCAGCGACGGATACGTCGGGCCGATGCTGCCGAGATCCTCAGCTTGAATGTCCTTCACATCCAACGCCTGATGAACCGACTTCGTAAATACGGTGCGAGCGGATTGGCTCATCGCGCTCGCAGTAAGCCTAGCAATCATCGTTATTCAAGTGGTTATCGAAACTCGGTGCTAAGCCTTGTCCGTGAAAACTACAGCGACTTCTCACCAACACTCACTCAAGAAAAGTTATCTGAGCTGCACAACTTGCCCATATCAAACGAAACTTTACGTCAATGGATGATCGCCGACGGACTGTGGCTTCCACATTCACAACGCAAACCTCGGGTCTATCAGCCTCGTTACCGTCGTGATTGCTTGGGTGAACTTATCCAAATTGGCGGATCCCATCATGACTGGTTTGAAGGCCGCTGTGACAAATGCTGCCTATTGGTGTTCATTGATGATGCGACTGGCCGTCTGATGAACCTAAGATTCAGCGAGACAGAATCCGCGTTTGACTACATGATGACCACGCATGAATACCTTAATGAGCACGGTAAACCCATCGCATTTTACAGTGACAAGCACTCTATTTTTCGAGTGAACCAGGAGAAACACAAACAAGTTGGCCAAACTCAATACGGCCGTGTGTTGAAAAAACTGGCCATAGAACTCATCTGTGCCAAGAGCTCTCAAGCTAAAGGCCGCGTTGAGCGAGCCAACCTCACGCTGCAAGACCGACTGGTTAAAGAGATGCGCTTACAAAGTATCGACACCATCGAACAAGCCAACGCCTGGCTTCCCTACTTCATCGACGATTTTATCCATCGCTTTGCTAAGCCCGCTCAATACCTGAAAAACATGCATCGTCAGGTTCGAGAGTCAAAGTAAGAACTCGACGATATTTGCTAAATGACCATCCGACAATAAGTTACATCGTAACATAATTAAATTGCCTGATCTCACCCGTTAAAAAACTACGGTATTGATGTTTTTATTAATGATAAGCATTAAAAATCAGATAGTTAACGGGCATTCTCATTGATTTAAAAAGCTTGTATTTGATAACATATTCCCCAGATAAATAACTCATTATATTAAAGGCTTAATATGAAAATCCGCATGGTCGCTCTATCCTTCTTCACCGCTTTTGGTATCAGCTCTCAGGCTCTTGCTAATGACAATGAAAAACCTTCTAAAGATCTTGGTAGCTTTTATACTGGAGTTGATATCGGTTTTTATAATGAAACTGAATTAGAATATCGCGGGAGTGCAATTGAAGATTCATCTGACCTATCCGACCTTAGTTATAATTTAGTTGGAGGTTATGAATTCAATACCCACGATGTTGTAAAACTAGGAGTAGAAGCTGAATACCGAAAAATAGGTAAAGTGAACTTTAGTGATGTAATGGATATTGAAGGACAAGCTTTCTTCTTAAACGTAAAACCAAAATTCATTGTTAAAGGTGATGTATTAGATTTATACGTATCCCTTCTAGCTGGTATAGGCTCTATGGACATGGAAGCGCGTGCCTTTGGAACCTCCGACTCTAAATCAGAAGTTGGTTACCAAGTTGGTGGTGAGTTTGGCGCCATAGTTACAGACAATATTGACATTCATGTTGGCTATCGCTTTGCACAGGTCGAAATTGAATCTATAGATGTCTCACCTCAAACTGCTTACCTTGGCGCAAGGTACCACTTTTAAACCACCTTCAATATGAAGAACTATACAAATTAAGCCGAACTCATTTAGTTCGGCTTTGAGTTAATCGTTAAATTGAGTTTATCCATGCTTTTTAACCCTACCTGTGCACTCTATTCCGTTACGTTGTATCTTTCTCCACAATACATCAACGCTAACGATAAACAATGCAAAAAAAACTACTAACAACAGAAGCTATTTTGTGTTTAAACTTTGATCTATCAATCAGTTATAAGAACAAACAAGGCACTTAAGCAATCAAATGCAATGCATTCGCACTTACATTGTAATTTAAAATGTTAACATCAGGCAATTTTGTAAAATAGGTGTTTGATATGTTACCCAAGCTTTATAAGTTCAGATCCCTTAATGATAGAAATATACAATCGATATCTGAATGCTCGCTGTGGTTTGATTACGCGAAAACCTTTAATAACCCTTTTGAATCTAACCATGCGTTCAACGAAAACCTTCAAAACGATTTCAAAGTCATGTGCTTTTCTCAGTCCAGTGACCACCCTATATTGTGGTCACAATATGGCGATAATTTTAAAGGTATGTGTATCGAATATGATCTTAATTTTTATCGTGGCAAAGCTAAACTCAACTGCTTTGAAGTCCAGTATGAAGATGACCCAACCATTTTTAATTCGTCTCCTATCATCGACTTCAAGACTCATTTGAAAACAGCTAAACTGGGAGCCTAACTGTTTAAGATTAAGCATGCAAATTGGCGTTACGAACAAGAATATCGATGGGTACTGCCTAATGAAGAGATTGTCGGGCATAAATTGTATCTGAATAGAGAATGCTTGAGATCTGTGATTCTTTCGGAACACGCTCCTGTTGATAGGAAACTGAAAGTTCTGATGACATGCCAAAGCCTCGGCATTCCAGTCAAGCATGCTATTGCTCAGCAGAATTCATTTACTTTCCAAGCAATGAACTAAGCTCTACTGTCACGGAATATGGCATTATGAAAAGTTACACCGCAACAATAATCGCCACATAAATTGTGGCTCTTTTGGTTTTCTACACCTACATATGAGTCGTTAACTTGCCTGGAACTTTGCTTTGTACCTGGCTAATCGTCGCCGCTGCCATTTGCACTGTAGAGAACCAATACGGGCGATGTTTAGCGTTGAACAAATCACTATTATCCAACGCCTCATATATAGAAAACTTCCTTCCTTGAGCCAGTGCTGCGCCATAAACCGTTCGTTCAAGAGCAGGAATATCATTAACTTCCTCAAGAAGCGCACGCTTTATAAATTGGTTACTTGGGCTCCAGTCAATGAAATCAACAAGATTTTTAAATAATTTGAGTTCCAATTGCTCTACCATAGCCTCAAGAAACTGTGTGTTTGGTAGTACTTCAGTGCAAGCGTAATATTCATCATGCTTGTCACTTGCATCTCGGTAACCCAACATAGTTTTCACTAGTGCATCTTCAAACGTTGAAGAAAAGTGGTTACAAATTAAGAACAAAGGCAGCACTCTCAACACACCAAGAAGGATACCAACATTAGGCTCTTTTACTGAGGTTTCTTGAAGTCGAAGTCGCGTCACGTTTGACGTTACTACTAGATGTTGCCAGACCTTAGGGACGATATGTTTAATATTGCCATCATTCCACTTGATAAGCTGCTGGCTCATCAGTAAAGGAAACAATAAACGGCAATTTTCAATTCCTATCTGTCGTGCTGCAACTTTGGGGTCAAGAATGACCTTTGCTTTCTTACCGTACTTGTCTGTGAATTCACGGTTAGAAACAAACTCTATTAAGCTTGAGCTCAATGACCTACTTTTGGCCGATATCTCATGGAGCTTAGAAAAATTTAAGGATGGCGAATAAGCAGTACTAGCGAATTGATTGTAATCTGGTAGATCAGAAAACAAAGAACTTATTAAGGTGCTTTGAAGCTTTTCCAGCATCAGAGCTGAGGCGACATTGCTCACATCATCGATAACGTATCGCAATGTTTGTTGCTTCGCGACGACTTTCTCTCGATGTGCATTAACTCTGTCCTGCTCACAACGCAGCAAAACACGTTGATTGTGAGATATTCGGTCACACTCATCGAATATGACGCTATCACAGTATCGATTTTCTAAACTCAGTAATGTGTCTACTGTGGCTTGCTCAAGCTTATACTCTGGAGAGATTAACCATCGATTAAAGCGAGCCTCAATATTAATTGAGACCTTTCTAGAAATCTCAATGACTTCCGGAGTGTAATTTTTATTTGCTAACAACAACCGTGACTTTCCTTTGCCCTAAGTGTTTTTCGTCTGCATATTCTGCCTTTATAATAAAACTAATATTAATGGAAATCAGAGATTGGTTCACGAAATTGTTTCAATTAAATTAAGGTTATCTAGTTATAGTGCGTTATAGCTATCATTCTGTGATATGTAACCGGATAAACTTCTCAGGAAAGCTGTATTTGTACTTTTTCTTTTTTGGTAAATGCTTTTTGGCCTGTTTACAGATTTGAGGATCGCCCGATGTTCTTACTCTTTTGATTCTTGTATAGCCTTTGAAATGCTTCATCTCAATCATCAGGTCGCAATAGCCCACTACGTCAACATTGCTCTTGCTGACTCCTTTGATGACAGTCGCTTTAATCTTCTTTGCTACTGGATTAGTCAATGCATCATCGCTGAGTACGTGTAAGGATAAGAAATAAAAAAAGAATATTAGGTATTTCATACTGGTCTCAATTATTAAGTTGGAGAACAGTATGCAAGTAATTGAGATAAATTGAGGACTAACTAAGTATGGCTATTCACCAACCGAGGCTTAATTTTCGACAATTACGCTTTCTTTGAACCTCTAGACTTGAAGCCGTTGTGCGGAAACACGTTACGAATACGTTGTTGAACATTTTTAGGTACCTCTTTAGTGAACTTAAGATTATAGCCAGAGCGTTTTGCGTACACTTTTAGTTCACCTTTAAAGGCGTTGTTATTACCAATTTCTTGAAGGTTATGCTTAAAACTCGGAGGAAAATGACCTTTAACCTGTTCAATAACGCCGTCGTTGAATTTGATTTTCAATACGGGTCTATCTATTGCCACTAACCAAAAAACCAAGACTGCACCGATTAAGATTACATACATCATAATGTCACCACTTATTGATGATTACTTGTCGTCAGAAAGAAGTTTACTCAAGTCTTCTTTAAGGCTTGTTACTGTCTTACTAGCCTGCTCACTACGAGAGGCTTCGCTCACAAGGTATTCAATGGCATCCGATAACGTGCAGCCCAATTCGTTCGCGCGTTGAGATAACTTTTCCCAGACGCGGTAATCAAGGTCGATTGATTTCTTTTTTGTGTGAACTTGTTCAGCATTGAAATGGCGTTTTCGCTTCGCTCTGATCGCTTGTTTAAGCTTGTTATCGAGCTCAGGAGACATGTTGTTAGAGATCCATTCGAGAACGCCTGTAGGTTGGTGTTCAAGCTTCAATAAGGCTTGTACAGCAACGTCAGCTTCGCTTGAATCAATATGGCAAGTGATCGATTCGCCTTCTTTCCATTTCTTGACCAAATAGTTCCATTTCCAACCACATTCCAAGTTTTCAAGTTGCTGATATTTCATGTCTAATCTCGAGTGTAAAACCTAGTGACAGCGTAACCCAAAGCGGGCTAATTAACAATTATTGTCTTGAAAGAATAGACCAAGATCATACTTATATTAGCTTAGTGATTAGTAACTACAACATAGAGCTACAAGCGAGATCGGTTTTTCTATATACTCCGTATCTTATTACCATAATCAGAAACCTAAATGACTCAAGTAGATTGGCGACATGTAACGCCTCAGTATGACGAATATAGTGCTCAATTAGAGCAATTCCCTGACATCTCGCCTTTCCCATTTTCAGACATTCAACATCGATTTAACGATGCGCTAACCCGCTTTGTCCGCTTGTCCAACCTTTCGCGTGTTTTACTTGTAAACGCCCAGGACAACTCAATCTATCGTCAAATGATTGTTGAATCTTTAGTCACTGCATTAGATGATCACACTCTGCCGGTTATAAAAACCGAATCTTTAAATGCTGTTTCTTTGTTTGATCAAGTTCAATCAAAAGACGGTAAAGTCATCGTGACAAAACCCGGCTTACTCGCAAGAGCAAACAACGGCTATTTGATCGTTTCAGCTAACTTGATCTTAGCGAATCCTGGAAGCTGGTTGTTGCTAAAATCAGCCCTGCTTGGTGAAGCTGTAGAGCCGGTCAGTAGTAATCCTGAACACTTAAATCAATCACCTACTTTACCCCTTGCCTACAACATTAAACTCATTGTTGTTGGAGACAGAGCCCAATTAGGTGACCTTGATTATCTCGACAGTGATATTCAAACAGGGTTTTGCCTGTTCAGTGAAATTGAGCAAGACATCAAGCTTTCACAAGACACTTTGACGCAATATCTTGGATATCTAAAGTGGCTTCAGCAACGCTATGAATTACCTAACATCACACAGCAAGCGTTGACGGGGATTCTTACCGCCGGAGCAAGAGAAACTGAAGATCAAAGTTATATCCCGCTGTGCCCAATTTGGCACAATGCGCTATTGAACGAAGCACTCGTGGAAGCGAGCAACGGTGAGATTGATATTCACCATATCCAACAAGCATTACAACACAAATATAACCGAGAGTCGTATCTACCTGAACGCGCTCTTGATGATATTCGAGATGGACAGGTCATTATCGAAACTGAAGGTGAACAAGTTGGTCAAGTAAATGGATTAACTGTTATCGATGTGCCTGGACACCCTGTCTCTTATGGGGAACCCGCTCGTATTTCTTGTGTTATTCACTTCGGTGATGGCGACATTGCTGACGTTGAACGTAAAGCTGAGCTTGGTGGTAACCTGCACGCTAAAGGGATGATGATCATGCAAGCTTTTGTTAGCAGTGCACTCAACCTTGAAGATCCCCTACCGTACGCAGCTTCTGTGGTGTTTGAACAGTCGTATTGTGAAGTTGATGGCGATAGCGCTTCTCTTGCTGAACTGTGCTCTCTAGTGAGTGCGCTTTCTGAGTACCCTATCAATCAGCATATTGCGGTAACAGGGGCTGTCGATCAGTTTGGTCGTGTACAAGCGGTTGGTGGGTTAAACGAGAAAATCGAAGGATTCTATCATGTGTGTAAGCACAATGGCTTAACCGGCGAGCAAGGCGTGATCCTTCCAAAATCTAACTTAAGGCATCTGGCTCTTAAACCTGACCTTATTGAAAGCATCAAAAATGAAGAATTCCATATTTGGTCTGTTTCTAATGTAGATGAAGCGATTCCTCTGATTATGAACAAACCATTTAGAGACGATGGACAAGAAAGCGTTCTGAGTAAAATCGCGGAACGTATTGAAAACTTTGAAAGACATGAGCACCCTATTGGAATTGTTGGACGCATCAAAAACTGGTTTGTCTAGTACTGATCGGACTTGTTTAGCGTACACCTGTTCACTAATATGCACCTATCAAAAATCGGAGTAATTGATAATGCAAAACAAACGTGATTCTTACACTCGCGAAGATCTTCTAGCATCAAGCCAAGGCGAACTATGGCCAGAAGGTCCTCAACTACCAGCACCGAACATGTTGATGATGGATCGCATCACTAAAATGTCTGAAACTGAAGGTGATTTCGGTAAAGGTTTGATTCTTGCTGAACTGGATATTACTCCTGACCTATGGTTCTTCGACTGTCACTTCCCTGGTGATCCAGTAATGCCTGGTTGTCTAGGCCTTGACGCAATGTGGCAGCTTGTTGGCTTCTACCTTGGTTGGGTTGGCGGCAAAGGTAAAGGCCGAGCTTTAGGTGTAGGCGAAGTGAAATTCACAGGTCAAATTCTACCTACAGCGAAAAAAGTAACTTACGAGATCCACATGAAGCGTGTTGTTAACCGTCGCCTAGTTATGGGCCTTGCTGATGGTCGCGTACTTGTTGATGGTAAAGAGATCTATGTTGCTAAAGACTTGAAAGTTGGCCTTTTCCAAGATACGTCAGCGTTCTAATCGGCTTGATGTATTTTAATAAAGCAGCCAAAGGCTGCTTTATTTTTGCTCCAATAAAATCAGTTATAGTGCATCAGGGTACCTAGACCTAAATATGAAATAAGTTAAATCCACCAGAAAAACGCTCTTGTGATAACGAAACTATAATACTTTATAGCTCTGGGGAGCTTAGCACTCGTCTGAAACTAACAAGGCTCCAATGTTTCAATCAACAATGGAGCCTTGACCTTGAATTCTTTGCGCCCTATCTATTTATAGAGTCCTGCATTTCTATCATCTTTGGCATCACGCCAACCACCTAACCAATAAGACCGAGAATCCATTTGGCTGTATGGGCAAGCTTCTTGCGACCTACCATTTAAACCAGCTTTGTAGCCTTGAGATTGTGCTCGTTCTAGTCGATCACGCTTTTGTCTCTTCATAGTGCAGTCCTCATACGGGTGTTGATTTACTAACATACAATGATTACAACTTAGCGGAGTTTTTGTGACTCCAACTTTAAGAATCGAACAATTTTTTACTTTTCTCAAGGCGAAAAAAAGCCCGAATTCAGAAATGTGAACTCGGGCTCAAGAGATAAAATTATTTAAATTTTCTACGGAACCCTAACAGACCAAGCACAGTCAAAGTTAACCAACCTAGCCCGGCACCTTGACGATCGACCTTCTCGGTGTCAGTACTACGGGTTTGAATATCCTTTTCAGTAGCCCCGCTAATAGGAACCAACTTAACCGCGACGACTTCTTCAACCGCGTTAGACGCAGCGCCACCGCAATATGAGTTATGAGATGTAGTGTCGTACGGTTGTGCCACGCCGCCTACAGTACACTTAATGGCTGTCCCCGAAATAACACCTGCATCATTAATATCTGTTGCATCAATGATACGGAAATAGTTATTAGCGTCAGAGTAATTTTTCCCATCTGCGTTTGCACCGTTTGTTAGATCATCTATCCACCAAGCTTTGCTCTCAAACAGCGCAATTCTTGATGCATCAGTGCCGGCGGCTTGATACGGGTAAATAAAACCACGATGTCTACGCTGGCTACCATCAACCTCACGAATCGTTTCAGCGTCAACCTGGCCAACAAATTCGTTGAAATTGTTGACGGCCTTTGCTTCACCGCCTGCGCCAGTAAAGAAAATACCACCAGATAAGTACGTTGCAGTTGGAGTTACTGCAGATGCATCAGTCACAACAAAAATCTTGTTGCCTGCACTACCGCTCTCTGGCACATAGCCATTACGTTTAGAATAACCTACAGCAAACAAGTTATCGTTTATATCCGTTGCAACAGAGTTACTGTATCTAGCATCATCATTAGATGAGCCAGAATTAACCTGTGCGCCGTTAACCTGCTTAGTCGTCCATGTTGCGCTAGTAAGATCTAATGAATCACTAACAAAAACACTTGCGTTCATGTCTTGAAGATTACTATTACCATCTACTGTGTTGTAACCTACGCCATAAAAAATTGAGTTTGTCTCATCAATTGTGATTGATCGCATGCTACCTTGGGCAAAATAATCACCTTGCTGAGCATTGCCACCTCTAACCCAATCGATTTGCTTTGTATTCGTTTCGTCCCAAATTGCTGCTTTTGAGCTAAATGTTGTGTCCGAAGTGTCAGTAGCAGGGCCTTTCGTAGATACACTACCTACATTATATACAGTACCGTTGCTTGCCGTAATCGCTTTCCATGCACGAGTTTCAGAAGTACCAACAGGCCCAACAGCCGTCGTAAACAGCGCATTATTACGTATACTTCCTTCAGATTTAACACCTAGTGGTTTAGCGTCATTATCTAGAGAGTTAATAACCGTATTGCGGCTCTCAAATGTTACAAACGTTTGCTCTCCGTCTACTATGTCATGTTCAACAAAGGCTTTCGCATTGACATAAGTAAGATCGTTTCTTTCCTTATTCCAAGTGTCGTACCAGCGATTATCTGCCCAACTTTCACATGTAGAATATCTCAGCTCTCGATAACAATAGTTTTCGAAATCATCACGCTCTTGAATGTACTGAAATGGTGCATCCATTGCGAATGGTACTTCTTCACGATAACTTACCGCTTCAAGCGTATCGCGAGTCTCACCAGCAAGTTTAAATGCACTATCGGTACAGTTAGTCGCAGCTGAATCGAAGCAACCTAACGCAAGCTCATTCTTCCCGTCTGTCGCAACACCAGGTTGAATCGCCACACCATAGATTTCAGAGGCACCTGTAATTGAAGGAGTGACTTCAACGACCTTGTAAAGCGCTGCGTTAGCATGAGTTGCCGCCAAAACTAGGGCTGCAACTGTAGTTAATTTAAATTTAGTACAAGTCATTATTACTTCTTAACTTTCCTGTTGTAGTGCCTCGAGCTCTTCCCAGCGCTCAAAAGCAACTTCAAGCTCCTGCTCTGCTGCAGATAGCTTATCTAAAACTGGTTGTGTCTGCTCTACAGATTTTGAAAAGAAGCTGGGATCGTTGACTTCTTCCTGAAGAGTTTCAATTTGAGTTTCCAATTCTTCTAAACGCATTGGTAGCGCTTCTAGTTCTCGTTGTAGCTTATACGATAACTTCTTAGGTTTAGCCTTAACTGACGCAGTTTTGGGAGTTTCCTCAACTACTTTCTCGGGCTTTGATGGCTTTTCAACCTGTCGGTACTCTAATGCCTGCTTTCTTTGCTGCTGGGCATCATGGTAACCACCAACAAATTCTTCAATAACGCCATTACCTTCAAAGATCCAACTTGTCATCACCGTATTATCAACAAACTGACGATCGTGGCTCACTAAAAGAAGTGTACCCTGATAGTTGGCAAGCAAATCTTCTAAAAGTTCCAAAGTTTCTATATCTAGATCGTTGGTCGGCTCATCGAGAATCAATAAGTTGTTCGACTTAAGGAAGATACGAGCTAATAACAGACGGTTTTTCTCACCACCAGATAGTGCCTTTACAGGAGTACGAGCACGTTTAGGAGAGAATAAGAAATCTTGCAGGTAACTCAGTGCATGGCGCTCACGGCCGCCTACTGTCACTTCTTGCTTACCATCCGCTAGATTATCAATTACAGACTTCTCAGGGTCTAGGATTTCACGATATTGGTCGAAGTAAGCCACTTCCAGCTTAGTACCACAATGCAGGCGACCTGAATCTGGCTTAAGTTGATCAAGAAGTAGTTTAAGCACCGTACTCTTACCACAGCCATTAGGACCGATCAGAGCAATACGATCACCACGCATGATGTTGAAGCTAAAGTCTTTAACAATCTCTTTGCCTTCAAAACCAAAGTTAAGATTTTCTGCTTCGAATACAATCTTGCCTGAGCGTTGACCATCATCAATCTGGATAACCGCTTTACCCTGCACTTCACGACGATTGATACGTTCTTCACGCAGCTTCTTGAGAGCACGCACACGGCCTTCGTTACGAGTTCGACGAGCTTTGATCCCCTGACGAATCCAAACTTCTTCTTGAGCAAGCTTTTTATCAAATTCAGCGTTCTGCATTTCCTCAACACGCAACGCTTCTTCTTTCTCTAATAGGTAGTTTTCGTAATCCCCCGGGAAAGAGCTCAGTTTGCCGCGATCAAGATCAACGATACGTGTTGCCATCGATTTAATGAACGCACGGTCATGCGAGATAAAGATGATTGAACCACGGAAGTCTTTCAGGAAGCCTTCTAACCATTCAATAGTTGCAACATCCAAGTGGTTAGTCGGTTCGTCTAGAAGTAGAACGTCTGGATCACACACTAATGCACGCGCAAGCGCAGCTTTGCGTTGCCAACCACCAGACAAATCGGTCAGTTTGGTTTCAGCAGTCAGCTTAAGCGCCGCCATTACGTTACTTACACGATCTTCGAAACGCCATGCGTTTGCGTGATCTAACTGCTCTTGAACACGAGTAAGACGGTTTAGGTTCTTTTCACTTGGGTCAGTACCAATGAGATCCAAAAGATCATGATAGATCTTCAGTTGCTCGCCAATTTCAGCTAAGCCACCAGCAACGTAGTCATAGACGGTACCTTGCTCATTACGCGGGGGATCTTGCTCTAAGCGAGATACAACTACATCTTGTGTGATTTGCATCTTACCGTCGTCCATGATGATATTCCCTGACAGGATCTTCATCAACGTAGACTTACCCGCGCCATTGCGCCCTACTAAACACACACGTTCATTTTCTTGCAGTGCAAAGTCCGCACGATCTAATAACGGGTGATCGCCAAACGCTAATTGCCCGTTATGAATTGTAAGTAATGCCATTCTTTTTTAACCAATCATTAAGTTCTAACAAGCCAAATGGCCAGTTAAGCTCTGAGCTTTGAGAAAAGTCAGAGCTTTCAAATTTGAGCACCGGAATAGTGACCCCGTAACGGGAAAAGAGCTCATCATCAAATGCAATGTCGACAACGTTGACGTGATGGCTAATGTTTAACTGTTCCGTGAGTTTGAATGCCATCTCACATAGATGGCACCCTTCTGTACTGTAGAGAGTCAGCACTCTATATCCTTATACAATCTCTTTGATTATTTGTGTGTAATCAACCAGCAGTTATGAATATGCTTATTACGAGAGAAATCTAATGGAAGCGTCTTAGCTGAGATATTCTGAGCTTTAAGACCTAACGCTTCTAGACCTTCTAGATCCATCTTAAAGTGACGCTTGTTGTTGGAAAACACAATCGTACCTTCTTCACGAAGAAGACGCTTAAGGTTTTCCATCAACTGAATGTGATCACGTTGAACATCGAAAGATTGATCCATACGCTTAGAGTTTGAGAACGTAGGTGGATCAATAAAAATCAGATCGTAAGAACCCTGCTCTTTAACCAACCATTGTAAGCAGTCAGCTTGCACAAACTGATGTTGACGACCAACACGACCATTAAGCTCCATGTTCTGCTTTGCCCACTCAAGGTAGGTATTCGACATGTCAACCGTTGTTGTAGAGCGTGCGCCACCTACTGCAGCATGAACAGATGCACTGCCAGTGTAAGCAAACAGGTTTAGGAAATCTTTACCTGCAGCCATCTCACCGATACGACGACGAGTGATCTTATGGTCTAAGAACAAGCCTGTATCTAAGTAATCATGAAGATTAACAATGAGTTTAACGCCGTACTCGTTCACTTCTAGGTTAGATGAATCTTGAGCCATTTTTTGATATTGAGAACGGCCTTTCTGCTTCTGACGAACCTTAAGAACCACGTTGTTTGCTTCAACGCCCGTTACTTGAATAGAAGCACGGATAATGTCGGTTAGACGGCGCTTTGCTTTATCTTCTGGTACATCTTTAGGCGCTGCGTATTCTTGAATCACAAGGTGGCCTGGGTATACATCAATCGCTACATTGTATTCTGGTAAGTCAGCATCATAGATACGGTAGCAATCTAATTGCTCTTTCTTAGCCCACTTGCCAATTTTACCGATGTTCTTTTTAAGACGGTTTGCGAAATCAGGCGCAATCAGCTGTTCTTGCTCGCCCGTTGAACGTTCTGACATCGGACGATCTGAAATTGAATAGTTTTTTTGGTGACACGGTAACGCACCGTTGTTCAATTTGAACTGTTTTTCTGCACGCATGCGTAAACAGCTAAGTAGTTCGTCTGAACTAGAAAAGATAGACGCGTTACAACCACCAAATTCAGCTTTAAGCTGCGCGCCGAATGCTGTGTAAAGAGCAATAAGACCCGGCTCGGTACCAAGACGTTCACCGTAAGGCGGGTTAGAAACAATCACACCATCAGTAAACTCTGTAGGACGCTTAAGCTTTGCAGCATCGCCTACTTCGAATTCAATCAACTCTTCAACACCGGCACGACGAGCATTGTCACGCGCAGTTTTGATCATACGTTCATCATTGTCGTAGCCATAGAACTTACATTCCACTTTCTTAACACCACGACGACCTTGAACGTTCGCTTCAGCTTTCACTTCAGCCCATAGCTCTGGTTCGAAATCTTCTAGTGATTCAAAACACCACTTCTGACGTTTAACACCTGGAGCCATGTTTGCAGCCATCATCGCCGCTTCAATCACTAACGTACCTGAACCACACATTGGATCTAGGAAAGGCTTAGTTGCGTCCCAACCACTACGAAGAAGAATCGCGGCAGCAAGAGTTTCACGTAGTGGTGCTCGACCTGATTCAGGACGGTAACCACGTTGGTGAAGACCGCTACCTACCATATCAACACCAAGAATCGCTTTATCACGGTGTAAACGAACGTGGATACGAATGTCTGGGTTCTCTTTGCTAATAGAAGGACGAGGTAAAGACTTCTTCTCAAAGCAATCAACAACGGCATCTTTTACTTTCATCGCACCGTATTGGCTATTACGGATTTCGTTGTTCGTACCATTGAAGTCAACAACAAAACGCTTAGAGCTATGGAATTGATTTACCCAGTTAACCGCTGTGGTTGATAGGTACAAATCCATGTCGTCCATACAAGTGAATTCAGAAAGGACACGTACAAATCGAGAAGCCAAACGGCTCCACAAACAACAACGATAAATTTGCTCATTGGTGGCTTTGAATTTAACACCTGCTTGAACAGGTTTTGCGTTTGTAATCCCTAGTTGGGTTAGTTCTTCAACTAATAAATTCTCAAGGCCATTTGAGGTAACCGCTAGATATTGATTCATAGTGTTCTTTTATTGATAAAAATGAGCTCGATTATACCTGAATTTATTACCAGAGCATCACACTAAACTCGTCTTTTCATTGAATCTTTCGACTAACTGGCTAGCAAGTGCACAGTGTCGAAGCGATCGCTTACCCACATTCCCTTAGGACATAAGACTTACTAAACCAACATGATTTGTGACCTAACATCGCCCAAAGTGGTGATTTGAATTTATATTCACATCAAAATTGGTATATACCAGATTAAATTTATGAGTGAAAGTTAGCTACAAATGACAATAAACAAGGAATAAATTCGAGTTATTTACACTTTTGGTGATAAAAACAGGCAGGAATTAAGGCGAAAAAATAGTCGAGTGTTCACTATTTAAATGGATAACAGGTGATGTATTTATCAGAATGAGGTTTTTTAGGCACAAAAAAATCGGCTATTAAGCCGATTCTGAGGAAGGTTTTGTGAATTGTGCGCTGTAATATGTGCTAGAAATAATGCTCTAGATTGGAGCTTAACCGACCATCGCTATGTGGCCGTGATGAAGAATAGCGTTCGCGTTTACCATTCTGTCATGCATCACCTTAATAGAGTCACCAAATCGAAGTCCTTTTGAAGGGGTAAGTAAGAACTCTTCTAGGTCTACAAAAGCACATAGGCTCGCACACTCTCCCACTTCTAGTACGATGAAGTAACCTAAGCTATGCTCGTTACTCATTTGTACTATGTCCCCTTCTTGAGGGTGTTCATGGCCTGTACCTTGTGAGTCGAAAAACCAACTCTTAGGCTGCACAGGCTTGTGGAAGCGCTTTGCTGCCACACAATAAAGTGCAAGTTCAGCTTGACGAGGCTCAGACAGTTCTAAGCCAGAAATTTGTTCTTTGAAGGTTTGGTATGAGGATGCGTCATCAACGGTGAATTCATTATCTCTAAACGCGCAGTCCACCAGCTTATTGCGGACCAGATTCGTTTTGAAAATCATATCCTCTCCGAGGCTTAGCATTAATGAACATTGCTGCTCATCGTAATACCAATTCCATGTATCGCTAGGTTTAAGCATCATTTCGTCTCACACTGTTGAACCATTCCATTAGGTAAAACGCAAAATTACCTTCAATTACAGTAATTTTACTGAGCAATAGGCAAAAAAAAAGAGGAAATAAATTCCTCTTTCTTATCGCTTTTCTCTACAACTCATTGAGTTACAGTGTCTCTTTTAGTAAGACGATACCGGATTATAGCCTTTGACTACGATCGATTTTACGAACTATAGATTTTTGACAATATCGCCTACAAGACCTGGGCCTTTATAGATAAAGCCAGAATAAACTTGGACAAGTTTAGCACCTGCCATCATTTTCTCTTTTGCTGCGACATAAGAGTCAATGCCACCTACCCCAATGATCGGCAGTTTGTCACCAAGTTCTTCGTGAAGTTTACGAACCACTTCTGTACTACGAGATTGAACTGGACGCCCACTAAGGCCACCCGCTTCATCGCAATGCTTCATGCCTTCAACAATTGAACGATCCAACGTCGTGTTGGTTGCGATCACACCATCAATCTCATTTTTGACCAATGATTCACAAATTTGTTTAATCTCGTCGTCGCTTAGATCCGGAGCAATCTTAAGAGCAAGAGGAACATACTTGCCATGCTTCTCCTCCAGTTCAGATTGTTTCGCTTTAAGTTCAGACAACAGATCGTCTAGAGCTTCACCGTATTGCAGAGAACGAAGTCCAGGAGTATTTGGTGAAGAGATATTCACAGCAATGTAACCCGCGTATTGATATACCTTCTCCATACAAATCAGGTAATCTTCTGCGCCCTTTTCAATTGGTGTGTCTTTGTTCTTGCCGATATTGATACCTAAGATACCGTCGTAGTTTGACTTCTTAACGTTCTCAATCAGATTGTCGACGCCTAGGTTATTGAAGCCCATGCGGTTGATGATACCTTCAGCCTCAACAAGACGGAATAAACGAGGTTTGTCGTTACCCGCTTGTGGACGAGGAGTAACAGTCCCGACTTCAACGAAACCAAAACCCATTGCACCAAATGCATCAATACATTCGCCGTTTTTATCTAGGCCAGCAGCAAGGCCAACTGGGTTTTTAAAAGTAAGACCCATGCATTCTACAGGTCGGTGAGGTAACTGTTGGCGATACAAAAGATCAATAGGTGTGCCTGTGAAGCGTTTGAAATTTTGAATTGCAAGATCATGTGCCTTTTCGGCATCAAGTTGGAAAAAGCCAGTTCTGGCTAGACGGTAAAGCATTGTGCCTCCGATAGAAAAAAGCCCCGTGTAAACGGGGCGATATTATTTACTTATTTACTCAACTATTCAATCTATTACTGTCTGTAGGGGTAAGATAATCGAGTTTGTTAGCGAATGAGGTTCTTTATTAAGCAAACGATACCGTTTCTATAAACACTCGCTGAGTTTGAGTATCCTTCACCCTACTACTTCACTTTGTTCCCCTTAACCTAAGCATAATCACTCAATCAAATGAGTAGTTCGACTTTTCCAAACAAAAAAGGCAGACCTTATGGCCTGCCTTTGTATTATTGTCTTTATCTAATCGCTAATCTTTAGACATACAATTAAGATTTAACAGCATCAATTCACGCAATGCCACTGAGAACTTAGCAAACTCGTGAACCGAACCTACTTTGAATTCGTTCAAGATACTTTCCCAGCGATGTAGAGAAACAGAGTTATTTTCCATCCAATCATCAAGCGCTTTAATCACATCGATGTCCGAAGCACAACCACAGTTGAGTACTTGGCCAGTTAACTGACGTTGTTGCCAATCCAGATCTTCTCTGAATGCTGCACGCGCCAGTGCTTGCCAATTGTTGTCTACAGCTTGGCCATTGATTTGCTTCAAGAACCAGTGCAATGACAAACGGTCGCCAAGGTTGAAGTAAAGCTTAGACGCTTGTTGTACTGTTTTACCGGTTTCACGAGCTACTGTGGATATATCCAGCGCTGAGTATAAGCTAGACAAACGTGCGACTGAATTAGCCAGTTCTGCATTCACGCCCTGGTCAATCCACACTTGAGCCATTGCTTGATGCTCTTCTACTTCTAAAGCCACAAGATTTTCATCCAGATTCTCAGTTATCGTAACTACATCACCTTGGTATAACTCAATCAATGCATTCACCGATTGCTTACCTGTACGATTTCTTAGCAACCAACGAGCGAGTCGACGAAGAGTACGGCGTACATGATAAAGCAACTCGTATTGAGCTTCAGAGCTTGAGATGTTATCGAGTTCACGAATACTCTTAAGCACCTGACCTAAACCGTAGATTTCGCGAGATGCTGCGTAAGCATTAGCGATATCTACAATATTTGCGCCCGTCTCTTCTTGCAAGCGAGTCACAAAATTGCATCCCATTTCGTTAACCATTTGGTTAGCGAGTGCAGTCGCAATGATTTCTGCACGCAATGGATGGTTATCCATATGCTGAGAGTAGTTACGACGTAACGCAGTTGGAAAGTATTGCATCAACTGTCGAGCATGGAACTCATCATTCGCAATATCATCACTCACAAGATCTTCTTTAAGTACCATTTTACCGTAAGCAACAAGTACAGAAAGCTCTGGTCTTGTTAGGCCTTGACCCTGCTTTTCGCGCTCAAGCAATGTTTCGTCATCTGGGATATATTCCAAACCACGATCCAAGTACCCTGCTTTTTCCATTGTGTGAATAAAGCGGATTTGCTCTTTGACTAAGCCAACACCTTGGTGCTCAGTAACCGAAATAGATTCGGCTTGGCAGTATGCGTCGTCTAGTACGATTTCGCCTACTTCGTCTTCCATAGACTCAAGAACTTGGTTACGTTGTTTGACGGTTAGATCACCATTAGACACCAAACCATTCAAGAAGATCTTAATGTTAACTTCGTTATCCGAGCAGTCTACACCACCAACGTTATCAACGAAGTCAGTATTAACTCGACCGCCCGTTAGAGCGTATTCAATACGACCCAATTGAGTCATACCCAAGTTCCCACCTTCGCCAACAACCTTGGCCTTTAGGTCGCGACCATCGATACGTAGAACGTCATTTGCACGGTCACCTACATCAGTATGAGTCTCGCTTGAAGACTTAACATAAGTACCAATACCACCGTTCCAAAGTAGATCAACGTTCATAGACAGGATCGCTTTGATCAAGTCATTTGGTGCCATTGATGCTTTCTTCGTGCCCAGCATTTTCTGTATTTCAGGTGTCAGAGAGATAGACTTCGCTCGGCGAGAGAAGATGCCACCACCTTGAGAAATCAGGTCTTTATTATAATCTTCCCAGCTTGAGCGAGGTAGATTAAATAGACGATCACGCTCTACCCAGCTTGACGCTGATTCTGGGTTAGGATCAATGAAGATGTGCATGTGGTTAAACGCAGCTTGTAAACGGATGTGCTTAGATAACAGCATGCCGTTACCAAACACGTCACCAGCCATATCACCAACACCTATCGCAGTGAAGTCTGTGGTTTGACAGTTAATACCCATCTCACGGAAGTGACGCTTAACCGATTCCCAACCACCTTTTGCTGTAATCCCCATGGCTTTATGGTCATAACCATTAGAACCACCCGATGCAAACGCGTCTCCTAGCCAGAAGTTGTACTCTGCAGCAACTGAGTTAGCCAGATCTGAGAATGTCGCGGTACCTTTATCCGCAGCAACAACTAAATATGGGTCGTCTTCATCATGACGAACGACGCTCTTAGGTGGGATAACCTCACCCTCGATGATGTTGTCTGATACGTCGAGTAATGCACGGATGAAGCGCTTATAACAACGTTGACCTTCAGCGAAGATTTCATCACGGCCAGACATCATATGCTGACGCTTACAAACGAAACCACCTTTTGCACCAACGGGCACAATCACCGTATTCTTAACTTGCTGTGCTTTAACTAGGCCTAGAATCTCCGTACGGAAATCCTCTTGACGGTCTGACCAACGTAAACCACCACGCGCAACTTTGCCGCCACGTAGATGCACACCTTCAATGTCCGGTGCGTAAACGAAAATCTCAAATACAGGAACCGGTGCCGGGATATCTGGAATCTCACTTGGTCTCATTTTCAGAGCCAACCAAGGCTTAGATTGCTTATTTTCATCTACTTGGTAGTAGTTAGTACGCAGCGTGGCAGTGATCATTTCCATGTAGCGACGAATGATACGATCATCATCCAAGCTTTCTACGTGATCCAACTGCTCAGTGATCTTCTTGATAAGATCTTGTTGGCCCTTCGCGCTACCCTTGAGTTTAGGATCAAAACGCTTGCCAAATAAACTGACTAGACCTTTTGCTAAATCTGGGTAATGAGACAGTGTGTCTTCAATATATTGTTGACTGAATGGGAAGCCAACTTGGCGCATGTAGCGTGCATAAGCACGTAAAATTGAAATTTCACGACCAGAAAGACCCGCGCCTAGCACCAAGCGGTTGAAACCATCGCTGTCTAACTCGCCCGCCCAAATTGCCGCAAACGCTTGTTGGAAAAGATCACGAGCTTCACGAAGATCAATTGTCTTGTCACTCTTATGCAGCATTGAGAAATCCAAGATCCAATATGTCACACCATTGGTTTTACGGACTTCATATGGAGATTCACCGATAACGCGCAGGCCAAAATTTTCAAGCATTGGCATTACATCTGAAAGGTGGATTGGCTCATCACTGTGATAGAACAACTTCAAACGAACAGCTTTTGAATCCGCCGCTTCTTCTTGAGGACGGTAGAAAAGCATACCCAGTTTGTTGTCTACACTTAACGCTTCTAAACGTTCGATGTCAGCAACAGCTGAGCCTGGCATCATGTCCTCTTTGTACGAACGTGGGAATGCACGCATATACTCTTTCGACAATGGAAGGCCTTTGCTTTCACCAAAGTTTGCAATGATTGATTCAGAGAGACGGTCATCCCATGTAGACGATACTTCCATTAAATTTTGCTCAATTGTTTTCACGTCCACATCCATGTTGTTGTTATCAACACGAACAATATAATGCGTTCTCGCCAGTGGGCTTTCAGAGAAGTATGTTGTGAATTCCACTTCCTGCTCACAACCAAAGTACTGCTTCAAGATGCGTTGTGTTTGACGGCGAAGCTCAGTGTTGTAACGATCTTTTGTTACGTAAACCATACAACTAAAGAAACGGCCAAACGGGTCTTTGCGAACAAACAAGCGCAGAAGATCACGATCTTGCATTTGTACGACACCAGTGCCCACTTCTAGTAGCTCTTCTTCTCGAGCTTGAAGCAATTCATCTCGTGGGTAGTTTTCAAGAATGTTGTGTAGTGCTTTGTAAGAATATGAACCCTCACGGTAACCACTCGCGTCTAAGATACGCTCTACTTTTTCACGAACTAGAGGAATACTTTCAACGGTTTGGTTATAAACGGCTGAAGTGTAAAGGCCTGTAAAGCGGTGCTCGCCAATGACCTTACCGTTCTTGTCGAATTTCTTAATGCCAATGTAGTCATTGTAAGCTGGGCGATGAATGCGAGAAGCCGTGTTACCTTTAGTTACGATAAGTACATAAGGTTTTTTCGCTTCTAGACGTGCCGAGTCAGAAAATTCAGACAGCTTAACATTGCGAACGCGATCTGAATTTGCGAACAAACCAAGGCCTTGCTCTTTAGTCGGTTGCAATTCTGTGTCGCCATTCACAGAAACAAGGTCATATTCCTTGTAGCCCATAAACGTAAAGTTGTGCTCACCTAACCAACGAAGAAATGCCAATGTTTCATCAAAGCGCTGGCTGTCGACAGGAATGGTATCTTTCTGCTCTTCAACTTGGTTAGTAACTTCTCCAAGTCTTTCTACCATTTTCAGCCAATCGTTAACAACAAGCCCAGTGTCGGTAAAAATATCCAGCAGTTCCGTTTTGAGCGCTGTCATTTCAGCTTTGCTGCTAAGACGGTCAACTTCGATATGGAAAAGCGATTGGAATGCACCTTCGTTATTGCTAACGCCGACAACACTGCCCTTATCAGAGCGAGATATTTGAGTTGGGTTGTGAAGCATAAGGTGAGAAGAAAGATCGAGACGGGTTAATGCCATTTTTACTGAATCAACCAGGAATGGGCTGTCTGGTACTACAATCTCTACGATTGTGTGAGTAGACTGCCAACCTTGACGACTTACTGTTGGGTTAAATACTCGAACAGAGATTTCGTCGGCTTTTTTTTCATTGATGTGATGCCATAAGCTAACTACAGCACCATATAAATCGGATTCGTTTCTCTGAGTCAAGTCGTCGTGAGAAACATTACTAAACAAGTGTTGAGCAAGTTGAGTTACGAGAGGTCGATGAGCAAGGTCAAGTTTGTCTTGAATCAGTTTGTAAACTTTTTCAAGTAAAACTGGAACCACAGTTTCACGTGCGGTCATAGTCACACTCCACAATTAGAATTATATTTTATTATTAGGGGGATCACTTAATCGGGTGTTTGAAACGTGCCGTTGAGCGCTTTTCTACTAACGAGTTAAGCAAAGGTAATGCATTCATTTATTGTAAAAGCATTATTGAAAAATAGTTAATTGTTTTGGAGGTGGTAAGAGGTGAAATGTTTGATTATGTGATTAAGATTCCTTTTAACTCACTAGGCACGCCAAGCTTTACAGAGCTTCTAACTTAATAAACTTATTTTTTTGGTCAGTTGTCAGCCTAAACTGCCCTCTAACCCCTATTTGTGTAAGAAATGGTCTGAACCGAGTTGCAGGTAACTGTAAACGTAAACCTGTTGTTGTTATCACTTGAACTTTGCTAGCCGCCCCAGAATAACTCACCAAGAATTGCTGATACGAAATGTTAAGTTGGAAAATATAGTGATTCATACGATACCTGTATAAATATACAGTGCCGGTGTTTTTTGGCACAAATGGGTTAAAATTAGCAAAGTGTTAGCGCTTATAGCTATGTTCGCACATGCCTATGTTCGTATACGTCTATGGTCCATATACTATGTTTAAGATTTAAAACGACATTTAGGCTTCTAACAAACTGAGTAGCATTGAAAGCAAAAAATCAGTGACAGATTCCTCTGTCACTGATTTAGTTTACCTGTTTTATCGCTTAACTTAAGCCTCTAGTGCTTTATTCACTTTTTCAAACAGATCTTTAGCTAAGTTATCCATGTTCTTGAGCGTCTCAAGTTCTTTTATGATCAAAGCTTGACGCTCATCGTCGTATTTACGGAACTTAAGCAGTGGGTCTATTAAACGCGACGCCACTTGAGGGTTGCTGCTGTTAAGCTCGCGTAAGATTTCACCAGCAAACGCATAACCTTGGCCTGACTTGTCATGGAATTGAACCGGGTTCATATTTAGGAATGAGCCAACCAAATTACGGGTACGGTTCGGGTTCTTCAAACTGAACGCTTGGTGCGACATCGACGCTTTGATCACGTCAAGCGCGCTTGCACTTGGGTTTGTACCTTGCAAGGCAAACCATTTGTCCATAACAAGGCCATCGCGTTTCCACTTGTCACTGTAATCTGCCATCAAGGTTTCACGACATGCTAGCTGTGCACTGTTGGCCGCCCCCATTGCAGCCATAGTATCTGTCATGTTGTTTGCCTGTTGATACATAGTCACAACCAAATCATTACCCTGTTCAGTATGTGCTAAGTAACTTAGGCAAACTTTACGCAGAGTACGCTTACCAATCGAATCATGATCAATTGTGTATTCAGTTAATGCATGACTGTGATAAACCGCAGACAGTTCATCTTCCAACTCTTTCGCTAATGTCACTTTCATCGCATTTAATACCGACGCAACTGCATCGATATCGACGCGATCATACCAACCAGAAACTTCGTTGTGACTTGGCAATGAAAGCATCTCTGCAATAAATGCAGGCTCCAATGAGTCACTAAGCAGTACTCCACGGAACGCATCTACAACAGAAATTGAAAGTTCAAACTCTTCACCTTGTTGAACTCTTTCAACGTTACTGCGGATGTACTTAGCCAGTAGCATTTGACCCGCATCCCAACGAGAAAACTCGTTGCGAGCATTAACCATCAAGAAGATCAGCTCTTCATCTGAGTAATCGTACTCAAGTTTCACTGGTGCAGAGAATTCACGAAGTAATGATGGGATCGGTTGCTCAGAAACGTTTTCAAACACGAAAGTCTGTTCCGCCTCTTTCACATCTAGCACATTGTGAACTGACCTTCCGTTACGTTGTAACTCAATCACATTACCCGTAGCTGTGTACAGTTCTATATCAAAAGGAATATGTAGAGCTTGCTTTTCCGTTTGCTCATGAGTTGGAGCCGTTACTTGGCGAGTTGTTAACGTGTACTGTTTCTTCTCTGCATCGTAATGGCTTTCAACCGAAAGTGTCGGCGTACCTGATTGGCTATACCATAAACGGAACTGAGACAGATCAACACCCGACGCATCTTCCATTGCCGCTACGAAGTCTTCACACGTTGCTGCCGTGCCATCGTGACGTTCAAAGTACAACTTCATGCCTTTTTGGAAACCTTCCTCACCCAACAATGTGTGGATCATTCGGATCACTTCACTGCCCTTTTCGTATACCGTTAATGTGTAGAAGTTATTCATTTCTATCACTTTTTCTGGGCGAATTGGGTGAGACATTGGACTCGCATCTTCAGCGAATTGTGGCCCGCGGATAATACGAACATTGTTGATACGATTTACTGCGCGAGAGCCAAGATCAGAAGAGAACTCCTGGTCACGGAACACCGTTAAACCTTCTTTCAAGCTTAACTGGAACCAATCACGACAAGTAACTCGGTTACCCGTCCAGTTATGGAAGTATTCGTGACCGATTACAGCTTCAATACCTAGGTAGTCTGTATCTGTTGCTGTTTGGTCATTAGCTAAAACGAACTTAGAGTTGAATACGTTCAAGCCTTTGTTTTCCATCGCACCCATATTGAAGAAATCAACGGCTACGATCATGTAGATGTCTAAGTCATACTCAAGATTGAAACGCTCTTCGTCCCACTTCATGGAGTTAATCAAAGAAACCATCGCGTGGTTTGCGCGGTCTAGATTGCCTTTGTCGACAAAGATTTCCAAATCAACATTACGACCAGATTTTGTGGTGTATGCGTCACGAAGTACATCGAAGTCACCCGCAACTAAAGCAAACAAGTACGCTGGTTTTGGATGTGGGTCTTGCCATTTCACCCAGTGACGACCATTTTCAGCTTCGCCTTGATCTACTCGGTTACCGTTACTGAGTAAGAATGGATTCTCTGCTTTGTCCGCAATGACAGTTGTCGTGAACTTAGCCAGAACATCTGGGCGATCCATGTAGTAAGTAATACGACGGAAACCTTCAGCTTCACATTGAGTGCAGAAAGCACCACCCGATTTGTATAGGCCTTCAAGCGCACTGTTCCCCTCAGGGTTCACCTCAGTCACGATGGTCAACGTAAAGTCTTTCGGTAAAGCGTTCAGAATAAGCTGAGTTTCAGATAGCTCGTACTGAGTCCACTCGTTACCTTCAACTACAACAGAAACCAGCTTCAAGCCTTCACCATCAAGTACTAAGGTCGAGCTATCTCTCTCTTGCTTAACACTAGACACCGCCGTAATGATGGATGCTGAATCGTACAAATCGAAAGTAAGGTCGATTTGAGAAATAGTGTGAGATGGTGATTGATAATCTTTACGATACTTGGCTTGAGGTGTATGTGCCATGACGGGTTCCTTTTGATCGTTATACGTAATTTTTCTTAACTGTATATATCTAAAGGTTGAACGCCAAGAACACAAGAGGAAAGTTAAAAAAAGAAGGCATTGTTGGAAAATGCCTCCATGTTTTGCTATTTTTTCAATCAAATCAGAAAGGAACGCCTAAGAAATGACCTGCACACCATATTATCAACGAACGGCGTTTTACAAATAAACCGAATACTTATCGAATACGATTGAGCACCGCAAACATATCTCCCTCTTCACCTTGAAGGGTCAACACATCGCTATTTAGTGTGTAACGCGTACCGTGTTCACCATTTTCATATAAGAGCACCAACTGATCACCCTCTGTGTAATAAACACCACGACGAACCACTTCACTGCCCACTTCATCGGATACTCGGAACATAAATACAAAGTCAGGTTGAAGTACTAAATCCATTTTTTGAATGTTACTTGCCCGCAAGTCACTACCTGAAAGTTCGGCACTTGACCAAATCCCAGCCAAGGCGTTTGGCAACGCTTTGGTAAACATAACACCATTAAGGTTCAGCATATTGTGATTACTGCTATAGGCGTAAACCTGAGGTTCTGAAGTATTCAAACCAAGGATGAGCGTATCTTCATTGGCGTTGTACAAACCTTCCCAATGGTCAACGCTGTAGTCTTTCTTCTGAATATCAATGGTGAACGAGTAATTAGAATCAAGGGTCAATTTGATCGCCCTGAAATTTTCAGTGCCTTGATCTGGTTCCGGATTCATTAAATACCAATCACCAAGCAATAAAGGAAGATCAAAATGGGATAGATTACTGTCGCTTTTTGATTGTTGCGTGCTTGAAGCAACCTCGCTCCCAAAAGCAACAAAACTTACGCAAGATAAAAATAGTAGAATCCATTTCATAAACGTCCCCTCGTTTTCTTTAAGCTTAGGCACGTAATGAATAGAAAGCGAAAAAATACGATCCAAGTCACTAAATTTTAAATGCGAAGTAACTTAAATGTCATTATTAAACGCAAAATAGAGCTAGATACCCTGAATATTGGATGTGTTTTGCGTCGATCCCGACCGATACGGTCAAATATTTCTGTCAAATATTTCTGTCAAATATTTCTGTCAAATATTAGGCATAAAAAAAGCGAGCCTAAGCTCGCTTTTTAAATTATGTATCTTTAAACAATCACCTTTGATAGGTAACTGCTCTACTTTTTGATCATATCCAGCATGATAGCAACAGACTCATCAAGGTAAGCATCGGGAGCTTCGTAGTCTTTAGGAATATCATCCAACGTTTTAAAAGCTTCTTGCTTAGCAGCCTTTTGACGTTGATTAATACGTTCTAAGCGGAGTACATCTGCTTCATCGCTTTCTTGCTGACGAATCTTTTCATTAAGAGAAAGGTCGTTATCATCTTTATCTGCTTTATACTTTTCAATATCTTGTGCAATAAAGCCAAACTCCATGTCAGTCGCGATACGAGCTTGGTGTTGAGCGGTTAAAGCTGCAACTTTTTCATCGTTACGCTGTAACACTGAGTAATTCGCTTTATCGATACTATCCCAAGGCAGAGCGTTATCTTCAACACTTTCCCCAGTATCTGCCGGGTCAATTGGCGTTGGGTAAGCAATATCAGGCACTACACCTTTGTTTTGCGTACTGCCACCATTGATTCGGTAGAATTTCTGGATTGTGTATTGAACGTAACCCAACTCTTTATCGAACAAATCATAAATATGATTCAAAGAGCGATGCTGTTGCACCGTACCTTTACCGAAAGAGTTTTCACCCAAAATGATTGCACGACCGTAATCTTGCATCGCGGCTGCAAAGATTTCAGATGCTGAAGCACTATAGCGATTCACCAATACCGTCAACGGACCTTGGTAACTGATTTGACCATCAGTATCGCTGTTCACTTTGACACGACCGTAGCTATCACGAACCTGGACAACGGGGCCCTCTTTGATAAACAACCCAGAAAGTTCGGTTGCTTCAGTGAGTGCACCACCACCATTATTTCGAAGATCGACAATGATACCATCGACACCTTGCTCTTTAAGTTCGGTGATCAGTTTATCGGTATCTTTAGATAGACCAACATAGAAACTTGGTACTTCGAGTACACCAATCTTCTTGCCATCTTTCTCGATGACTTCTGATTTAACAGCTCGGTCTTCTAAACGAATCTTATCGCGTACAATTGTGACAACGTGACTTTTTGCATCTTTACCATCAGGCAAAATCTGTAGCTTAACTTTGGTCCCTTTCGGGCCTTTAATCAATTGCACTACATCGTCTAAACGCCAGCCGATAACATCTACTATCTCTTCGCCATCTTGACCAACACCAACAATACGATCGCCATCACTTAGTTGTTTGCTATTTGACGCTGGGCCACCAGCAACTAATGAGCGAATAATGGTGTAATCATCTGTCATCTGAAGCACAGCGCCAATACCTTCTAAAGATAGGTTCATCTCAGATTGGAATTGCTCTGCATTTCTTGGAGAAAGGTAACTGGTGTGCGGATCAACTTCACGCGCGAATGCGTTCATGTAGATTTGAAAAGCATCTTCATTATGCGATTGCGTAATACGCTTCATCGCATTGTTGTAACGCTTTTCCAAAACTTCTTGAATCTCTGGCCACTCTTTACCAGTGAGTTTTAGATTCAACGCATCGTATTTAACGCGTTTTCTCCAAAGCTCATTCACTTCAGCGATATCTTTTGGCCATTCAGCTTCACTACGATTGAGTTCAATACTTTCATCGGTATCAAACTTAATCTCTGTATCAAGCAAAGACAATGCATATTGAAAACGTTCAAAACGCTTCTGCATAGACAAATTATAAACATCAAATGCAATCTGGTTATTGCCTGCTTTCAACTGATCATCAATTTGTATGGATGAAGCAGCGAAAGAGTCAATATCAGCTTGAGTGAAGATATTACGATTATAATCCAGCATCTCTAAGTAACGATTAAAGATAGCTTGAGAGAAATCATCGTTGAGATTGAAGTGTTTATAGTGAGAACGAGTAAATCGAGAAGTAACACGTTTACTAGCAGTTTCGTGTTGGACCTCAGGAGCGAGTAGAGGTAAATCGTCCTGATCTAATTTGGCTTCGAGAGCCTGAGCTGAAGCTGCTAGCCAAAAGCTAGCAGCAATCAGTGTCAATTTTGAACGGCATTTCATGCGTAGGAGTATCTCCTTTAAGCGCGCAAGTGCTCCGCTTTAACAACCATTTGTAGGCCGTTTGCTAACTGAACACGCACATCTTCCTTATTGATTTCAACAATGGTCGCAGCCATGTTTCCTTTACCCATGTTCACATTTACTTCGTTGCCAGCGACAAATTCGTCAGCGTTCAAAGCGCGTGTTTCAACAGGCTTTTCTACTTTTGGAGCTTTAGGCGCTTGACGACGAGGCTGTTGAGCTTTCTTCGCCTTAGGTTTCGCTTTGCCTTCTTCACGAGCTTTCTGTGCTTGTTCTTTACGACGAGCTTGCACTTTAGCTTTGCTTTCAGCAAGTGTAGCTTTAGCGTGCTCTACATGCTCTTCTTCTAATGTGCCACACGAGTTGCCGTCTAGGTCAACACGATCTGCGCCAGCTTTTACGCCGTGCAGGTAACGCCATGATGATGTGTACTGTCTTAACGCTGCACGAAGCTGAGTCTTACTGACTTTTTCGTCTTCATTTAGACGTTCAGCAAGATCTTGAAAAATACCAATTTTAAGTGGTTTTGCTTCACCTTCTAGAGTAAAGCATTTAGGGAAACATTCAGCAATATATGCGATAACTTCTTTGCTGTTTTTTAACTTTTCAGTGTTTTCCATGTGGGTTCCTGGTTTTTGCGGTTTTCCGCGAGCATTAAGAAAATATTTTTACGTATTATAGAGAGATGCTTGGGAAAAACCACAGTAAGAGAATAATTTATGCCTTGTTCGCGTGCGAATTAAGCAGCTTTTCCACTTCTGCCATGAAAAATGTCAATCCGTCTTCGTCTATTTGCGAAAAACGACCAACATTTGGGCTATCTATATCAAGAACGCCCGCTACTTTTCCGTCAATTGAGAACGGAATAACGATTTCTGAGTTACTCGCAGCATCACAAGCGATGTGACCTTCAAACTCATGAACATCATGAATACGTTGAACTGTATTCGTCGCAACCGCAGTTCCACACACACCACGCCCTACAGGAATTCGCACACAAGCAGGTTGACCTTGAAAAGGACCAAGTACTAGTTCGTCTTTTTCCTTAGCTTGGTCTTGCTTTATTAAATAGAAACCCGCCCAGTTCAATTCATCCAATTCCATAAACAACAGTGAACTTATATTAGCTAGATTAGCAGTTAGATCGGTTTCTGATTCAATTAATGCAACAGCTTGTTTGGTTAAGCGTTGGTAATGTTCTATTTTCATATTAGCTTCCAATTAAATTGAGACTTCCATTATCAAGAGAACGCAGTAAAATGCGGCCATCAAACTAAATAGGACTTATTCTCATTACAATGAACAATTCAGAAGACACTATTAGCCGTTCTTGGTTAATAACTCAAGTAAAAAAACACAAGTCCAAATTACTGTTTGCTAACATTATTGCCATTTTTGCAACTCTCATTAGTGTCCCTATCCCGTTGCTGATGCCACTAATGGTTGATGAAGTTTTACTTGATAAGCCGGCCTCTGGCTTAGAAATGATGAATCACCTGCTTCCATCATCGTTACAAACACCCACAGGTTACATTGCGCTAACTTTGCTGTTAGTCATCCTCATGCGAACGACCAGTCAAGCATTGAATATTCTGCAGGGACGTCAGTTTACGCTTGTATCCAAAACAATCACCTACCAAATGCGTAGTAAGATGATAGATAAGCTTGGCCGAATCAGTATTCGACAATACGAGACCAAAGGCAGCGGAGGTATTAATGCTCACCTAATTACAGACATAGAGACCATTGATAAGTTCATTGGTTCTACCCTATCTAAATTTATCATCAGCTTTTTAACTGTGCTCGGAACGGCGATCGTTCTACTGTGGTTAGAATGGCGACTAGGTCTCTTCATCTTACTGGTCAATCCTGTTGTTATTTATTTTTCTCGTAAACTAGGCAGTAAGGTAAAACACCTTAAGAAGTATGAAAATCAGTCTTTCGAACATTTTCAAAACCGCTTAGTAGAAACCTTAGATGGCATTTATCAGCTACGAGCAGCCAATAAAGAACGAATTTTCCTAGATGAACTTAAGGTCCAAGCGAACCAAGTAAGAATCGATGCCGACAAGTACGCATGGCAGTCTGAAGCTGCAGGTCGTGTTTCATTTTTGCTGTTTTTACTAGGCTTCGAGCTTTTCCGTGCGGTTGCGATGCTAATGGTATTATTTAGTGACTTAACCATTGGTCAAATATTCGCGGTATTTGGTTACTTATGGTTCATGTTAGGTCCCGTCCAAGAATTGCTGGGAATTCAATTCTCTTGGTATAGCGCCAAAGCCGCATTGCAACGTATCAACGACTTACTTCAATTAGAAGAAGAAAAACGACCGATAAGTAAGATCAATCCGTTCAATGAAGATAAAGAAGTGACAGTAGACATAGACAACGTTACATTTTCTTACACATCAGAAAACACTGTTTTAAATAAACTATCGCTGCATATTCCAGCAGGTAAAAAAGTCGCTTTAGTCGGCGCTAGTGGTGGTGGAAAATCAACACTGATCCAGCTGCTCATTGGGGTTTATCAAGCAGATTCAGGTTGTATACGCTTTAACGGTGAAACCACCGATGACATTAGCTTTGACGTAATTCGAAGTCAAATTGCCGTTGTTTTACAACAACCTATACTCTTTAACGATACATTGAGGCATAATCTGACCCTTGGAGCCGAATACGATGACATGTCGTTATGGCGATCTCTAGAAGTTGCTCAAATGCAAGACGTGATCAAGCAACTGAGTAATGGTCTTGATACTCAAATAGGCCGAAATGGCGTTCGCTTATCTGGCGGTCAAAGACAACGCCTAGCCATTGCCCGCATGGTGTTGAGTAATCCGAAGTTTGTTATTCTTGATGAAGCAACATCGGCATTAGATACTGCAACAGAGGCGGCACTACACAAAGCATTAAGCGAATTTTTGAAAGATCGCACAACTTTGATTGTGGCTCATCGATTATCAGCGGTGAAACAGGCCGATCTAATCTATGTTTTAGAAGACGGGCAAGTGACACAAACGGGAACACATGGTGAATTGGTTGAACAGCAAGGACTATATCAAACACTCTATGGCAGTGTGCAATCGCACGCCTGATGTATGTTGTTCCGAGCGTTTAAGTGAGATAAAAAGCCTGGCTTACGTTTCAACTTGGGAGGTCGCGTGACCTCCCCATCATTAACTACCCCTTTATCAACTCAACACCAGTTGTCAACTAAATCTCCGTTAACAGCTGAATCTTCGTTAACAACCGAGCACCAGTGCGACAGCAGCTCCGTACGTCTTTGTCAGGGTTGCGAACTCCCGGTTGATAAAATGGACATCCCACACGGCAAATCCGCGTATTGCCCTAGATGTGGCACCCAACTTTATCGAGGTGGTACACCGAGTCTTTCCGGAAATCTAGCAATCGCCATCACTTGTCTGTTGCTGTTTATCCCTTCTCACTTTTTTGAATTCATTAGTATCCGTCTGATTGGGGTGATGATTCCAGCTACATTGCCATCCGGTGTATTTACGTTAATGGGAGAAGACTTCCCACTACTTGGTTTACTAATATTATTCTGTAGCTCAATAGCACCGTTACTGGTGTGCAGTTCTGTACTCATCACCCATGTATCACTACGTTTTAAGATTTTTGTGCCATTTCGCTATTCGCTAGCGATTATCCAAACCCTTAAACACTGGATGATGTTAGACGTATTCTTGGTAAGCGTCGCGATTTCCTGTTTCAAACTACAAGATTACTCTGACATTTTTGTCGGCCCAGGATTGATAGGTTTAATTCTATTGCAGTTGTGTAGCGTGTTACTGGTAAGTCGTATTAGTGTGAGACGTTATTGGGAAGCATGGGCCAAAGAGTCAGACTACGCGTTCGCCGAGAGTAAGAACGTTCATTGTCATAACTGCCACCTATCTCAACCTGATGGACATGCTTGTGTGCGTTGTCATCATGAGTTGTATCACCGTAAGCCCTACTCTGTACAAAAGACGTGGGCGTTGTTGTTTGCAGCGACCGTCGCCATCATACCGGCAAACGTCATTCCAATATCGATCCTGATTACCAACGGACAAAGACTGGAAGATACAATTCTCTCAGGCGTTGCTTCACTAATTAATAGCGATATGTATGGCATTGCAGTGATCATTTTTGTTGCCAGTATTGTCGTGCCTGTGGCAAAAATTCTTGGCCTTGCTTACATCCTAATTTGTATTCAAACGAAGCGCGCGGTCTACCACAGACAACGTATGACCATCTACTTTATTGTTAAATGGGTGGGGAAATGGTCCGTAATGGATCTGTTCGTTATTTCGATCATGATGACCTTGGTCGACCGTGGGCAAATTTTAAATTTTACACCAGGTTATGGTGCTGTGGCTTTTGGCGTCGTGGTTGTTCTCACGATGTTGGCAGCTGAAAGCTTAGATCCTAGGCTAATTTGGGATAACTACACCTCTAAAGATGAGTCAGTGAATGAACAACAATAACCAATCACAAACGTCATATTCACCAGAAGTCAGGAAAAACAAGGGCATCTCGCCTTTGTGGATTCTTCCTATTTTGACTGTCGTGCTCGCCGGTTGGCTGGTAATGAAGTCAATACACGATGCTGGTCAACGTGTGCAAATCTACTTCTCAGACGCTGCGGGGTTAGTCGCAGGACGCACAACCATTCGATACCAAGGCTTAGAGGTCGGTATGGTTCGTGACATCACATTATCTAAAGACCTATCTAATATTTACGTTGATGCTGATATCTACCCTGAAGCTAAAAAGTTACTGTCGAAAGGCACGCGCTTTTGGTTAGTGAAACCAACGGCGAGCTTATCCGGTATCTCTGGGTTAGATGCGCTGGTGTCCGGTAACTATATTGCGATTCACCCAAGTGAAACCAAAGAAGAACCTGAAACCGTATTTCATGCATTGGAGTCATCCCCTTCCGATCTCTTGGCGTCTGAGGGGCTTAACATCTCTCTTACAACTAAAGATCTCGGCGGCGTGTCTATTGGTTCTCAAATAGTCTATCGCAAGATTCCAATTGGTGAAGTCTACAATTACCAGCTCAACGACAACGCGAAATCAGTGACAATTCAAGCTGCAATTAAAGATGAATATAGCCACATAATCACTGATCAAAGCCGTTTCTGGAATGTAAGTGGCTTGGGGGCGAGTATTGGTTTCTCTGGCGTTGATGTTCGCTTAGAAAGCTTGAGTGCTCTATTAGGAGGCTCAATTGCGGTTGATTCACCGGGAGAAGGTCAACCGGTCGAGATGAACACCAAATTCAAGCTCTACCCTGATTTAAAAACTGCGGGTCGTGGTATTTCGATCCAAATCGCCGTTCCGGACGACAACAAGATCAGTGCGACTGGCGCTCCAATCATGTATAGAGGCATTGAAATTGGACAAATCACCAACTTATCTTTGAGCGAAGGTCGCGAACACGTGATTGCTTCTGCTGCTATCCAACCTGCATTCAGTGACTTTTTAAACAGCGGCAGTAAATTCGTTCTAGAAGAAGCGGAACTGTCGCTAACAGGGATGAAAAACATCGCGAATTTGGTAACCGGCAATTTCCTTACCTTGGTACCCGGTGAAGGTGACAAGGCTCGCAAGTTTACTGCTATTCGTAAGAATGAGTTCAGTCAGGAACAGGAGAAGTCGGTCTCGATTCGTCTAACGTCGAACAATTCATTTGGTTTAGATGTTGGAACCCAGTTGTTATACAAGGGAATCGCTGTGGGCTCTATCATTAACGTAGGGTTAGTAGAAGGTGTCGGTACTGGAAGCGACAAGCACGAAGTGTTCATGGATGCTTTAATCGACAACGAATACTCTCACTTGATTAAAAGCCACAATCGATTCTTTGTTACAGGCAGCGCGACTGCAGAACTAACAGAATCTGGATTAAGTGTAACAGTACCACCTGCTAAACAATTACTGTCAGGCTCCATCAGCTTTGTGAGCGAAGGTAAAAACCAATCTCGCACCCATTATCAACTATTTCAAAGTAAATCATTGGCAGAGATAGCAAAGTTCAATCAGACTGGTTCAAAAACATTGTCATTGTTTGCTAGTGAGTTACCTTCAATTTCCAAAGGAAGCCCACTGCTCTATCGTAATCTTCAAGTCGGCAGTATCTCAGATTTCCAACTCGCTGATGGCGGCGTAAGAATTAAAGTTACGATTGAAAACCGCTATACGCACCTAATCAACAAGCATACTGTTTTCTGGAACCGATCTGGTGTAGAAGTAGATGCGTCTTTGGCTGGGATCAGTATTAAAGCTGCACCGGTAAAAACACTGATTCAAGGTGGTATCGCCTTTGATTCGTTACCTGGAATCGACAACAAACTAGGCGACGTATGGAAATTATATAACGATTCGAAGTCAGCTCGTAAATTTGGTCGTGCCATTACGATTACTTCTGCAGGCGATCAAGAAGTCAGCAAAGGTACTACCATCAAATATCAAGGTGTCACAGTTGGTGAAGTGACCTTAGTTATTCCTAACTTTAACAAAGGTGGCATTGAGATTACGGCTCGCATTTTACCCGAGTATGTCGACAAAATTGCGGTCGCTAACAGTCATTTCTGGCTCGCAGAACCAGAGATTGGGTTGAATGGTATTAAGAACGTTTCCGCATTAATATCCAAATATATCAACGTCGAACCGGGCCAAGGTGAAAGAAAAACGAAGTTCAAACTGAGCAAAGGGCCTGTCCAGCCAGAAGGAAAGATATTCCAACTGCAAAGTGAAACACGAGGGTCTGTATCGGAAGGAACGCCTATCTTATTTCGTGAGTTAGAAATAGGTACCGTTATAGATGTCCAGCTCGGCGAATTTGCAGACCGCATTATCTCAACGATTCAAATTAAGCCTGAATTCGCATACTTGATCCGTGCAAACAGTGTATTTTGGAACGTTTCTGGTGTAGATGTTTCTATTGGCCTCACAGGTGCAAACATCAAAGCTGGGACCGTTGATAGCCTAATCAGAGGTGGGATAACTTTCTCAACGCCACCAACGAATGAACTACAACCTTTGGCAAGTGAAGACCAGTCTTTCTACTTATATCCGCAAGCGGAAGATGAATGGAAATCATGGAGAACGGCTATACCAAAGCCATAAGCCGAACCTCTGTTACGGTACATATAAATTTAACTAAAAGTGCAGCCATTGAGCTGCATTTTTATTGTTTGAAACAAATATGGTTTAGGACAATCTCATTTTGCTTTAAACTGCCCGCATTAACGCTATAAATCGAGATACCCTTTTGCACGCTAACGTATATATCCCAGAAGAATTCCTAACTCACATTAAAGGCATTATGCCAAGCCACTTAGACATGGCTTCTTTTATCGCATCTTGTCAAAAGCCACTTCGTAAAAGTATTCGAGTAAACACACTAAAAATCAGTGTCGAAGACTTTCTCGTACGTGCGAAAGATAAAGGTTGGGAACTGGAACCTGTGCCGTGGTGTGAAACGGGATTTTGGATCACCGCTAATGAAAGCGAGGCGCCTTTAGGCAATACAGCTGAACACATGTCTGGCTTATTTTATATCCAAGAAGCCAGCTCTATGATGCCACCTTCTGCATTGTTTCAAGGCGAAGAAGACTATCAAGCCGTGTTAGATACAGCAGCTGCACCCGGCTCTAAAACAACGCAAATCGCGGCGCTAATGAATAATCGCGGCGTACTGGTTGCCAATGAGTACGCTGCAAGCCGAGTGAAAGTACTTCACGCTAACATCGAGCGTTGTGGCGTTCGCAATACAGCGCTGAGCAATTTTGATGGACGTGTATTCGGCGGCTGGTTACCAGAACAGTTTGATGCCGTATTACTAGACGCCCCCTGCTCTGGTGAAGGTACGATTCGTAAAGACGCGGATGCCATGAAAAACTGGACGTATCAATCAGTGGTCGATATTGCTAATACCCAGAAAGACCTGATTGAAAGTGCGTTCCACGCGCTAAAGCCTAACGGCGTATTAGTTTACTCGACTTGCACATTAAGCACAGAAGAAAACCAACAAGTATGTCATCACCTAAAAGAGACTTTTGGTGACGCTGTAGAATTTGAATCTCTTGAATCACTATTCGACAACGCAAAAGCAACCACGACGGAAGAAGGCTTTCTTCATATATTCCCACAGGTGTATGACTCTGAAGGTTTCTTTGTCGCACGCATCCGTAAACTGGCATCTGTTACTCCACCAGAAGTTAAAAAACGCCTGGGTAAATTCCCATTTGAAAAAGCGTCAAAGAAAGTTCAACAAGAAGTCGCTGAACAACTGATGAGCACGCTTGATATAGAATTACCAACTGATACTCAAGTATGGATTCGCGATAAAGACGTTTGGTTGTTCCCTGAAGCATTAGAGCCAATGATTGGTGAGTTCCGCTTCTCTCGTATGGGCATCAAGATCGCTGAAACTCATAAAAAAGGCTACCGATGGCAACACCAGGTGGCGACAACACTGGCTACAGGCAACGAAACTAATATTGTAGAGCTATGTATTGAAGACGCTCGAGAATGGTTTATGGGTCGCGATGTACGTCCTGAAGGCCTATCGGGCAAAGGAGAAGTATTGGTGAAGTATAACGGCGCAATCATCGGCCTTGGTAAGTGGGTAGGTAACCGAGTTAAAAATGGCTTACCACGAGAGCTGGTACGCGATAAAAATCTTTTCTAATCCTACAATTAAAGGCACCGCCGTCTTTTATGCGCAAAAAACAAAAAGCCCAAACAACGTGAGTTGTTTGGGCTTTTTCTATTTCACTTGAGAAACTATTAACTGTTTTATAGCAACAGTGCGATTAGCGCAAATTAAAACATTGTCAAATCAACGTTTAATTACATAACCATCAATTCAAGTCACTATTTGTGTGATGAAAAATCGCATTATGGAGAATTTAAACTAGACTTTGCTCTATTAGACACAGAACTACAACGATTAGCGTAGGCTCTTCGGAGCCCTTTCCCCTAAGCCCAAACAGGAAGGTTTGGGCTTTTTTTTACCTATAATAGTTTCGCTTATTCAGCTAAACGGATGCCTTCTTTATCGATAGCAATCTTGCCTGACTTGTACAAACCGCCGATCGTCTTTTTGAATGTGCCTTTACTGGTTCTGAATGCAGAGAAAATCGCTTCAGGTGAAGACTTGTCATTCAAAGGCAAGAAGCCACCTTTCTTCTCAAGCAAATCCAAAATCTTAGTGCTTAGATCATCCATCTTGGCCACACCGATTTTTTGAAGAGACAGATCGATTTTTCCGTCTTCTTCACGAACGTTCTTGATGTAGCCTTTCAACGTTTTACCAATGAACAACTTGCCGATGATATCTGATGGGAAGATCATGCCCCAGTGTTCACCGTTCACGATCGCTTTGTAACCAAGTTGGCTGCGCTCAGCGATGATAAGATCTACTTGCTCATTTTGCTTATAAGTCGCAGGCGTGTTGTCTAACCACTTGTTAAACTTCGTTGTACCAACAATGCGGCTAGATGCTTTATCAATATACACATATACTAAGATTGATTGACCTTCGTTTAAACGTCCGCGCTGCTCGCTGAAAGGAACCAGTAGCTCTTTCCCTTTCACGCCCCAGCTCATAAATGCACCGGTACTGTTTACACCTTCAACCGTCATTAGGCCAAACTGCCCTACTTGAGCTATGGGTTTTTCAGTGGTTGCTGCGATCTGGTTGTCAGAATCAATGTATAAGAAAACATCTAACTTTTGACCAATTTCAACACCTTCAGGAGTAAACCGTTTCGGAAGCAACACAGTTCCATAGTCGCTAGCGTCAAGGAATACACCGAAGTCTGCTTGTTTTACTACTTCTAAATTGTTTATTTGACCAATATTAATCATCAAGATTGTCTCTACTTTAAATTTGGCGGTGATTATACGTGATCTCTGATATGCTTTCGCTAGTTTCATTCATATTTTTACATTCTAGGAGACATCGTTGATCACCGTTGATAAACAAGATGCGATAACACTTAAAATTAACCATGCGATGGCAAAAACAAAAAAGCTCGACATGGACGTTTATCTATTCATTCCCGGTGAACTCGGGCTGACGCCTGAAGTGCTTTCTGAAAGTGCATTTTTTTATAGCTCGATTACACAAAACCGTGCCTACTATAGTGATAAAACACTGTTACCACTCGTACACAGTCGTTTGGCAAAACGTGGACGCTTATCAACGACTCAATATCGTGTGAGTTTGAGTTTGTTCGCATATCAATACGTTATTGCTTTAGATAAAGCCGTGAGCAGCTTAAACAAGACAGATAGTGACGACGTAACGGCTGATGAGGTCGACGAAGTCATTGAGCTTGCGTTAGATATCTTGAAAAAGCTCCGCCGAAGCATTCCTTATGAAGAAAACCTCAAACGCTACTACGCAAACATTGATAACTACCTTTCTTGGTACACAGAGCAAAAGTTCTTGTCACTGGTCTCACATATGCCACGTGGCAGTGAATATTCAACCATCAAAGAACGCCTTTTAATACTATGCGAAAAAGAGACGGCTCACCGGAAGCTCAATCGCTACAACTCCACGAGAGTTCGAGAAGACGTCACTCGTTTGAGCAACAAGATGCGTTTATTGCGCCGCTTGATTGAACACCCTATCGTGCTCAAAGAAAAGACCACCTCGATGGGAAAAAACGTAAAGCGTGCAGTTAAAGGTATCGCTACCGGTTTGGTGATGGTGGTCGTGACAACAACCGTTATATTAGCTCGTGATTTCTTGGGCGAGATTACCGCTTCTTTTATCGTTTCGATGTCATTTATCTATGCGTTGCGCGAGATCTTCAAAGATGACTTAAGAGATATCCTTTGGCGCTGGCTTCGTAAGGGCAAGCCAAAATGGAAACGTCGCTACTTTGATCCGACGACCAACAAATCAGTTGGCCACAAATTAGAATGGCTGGACTACGCAAGCTTTTCTAAGCTAGCTGATCGTATTCAGTCGATCCGTAAGAAGCGCGTGGTACAGCGTGAAGAACAAATTCTGCACTATCGTTCACATACAGAAATGTCTACCTCAACCTTCATGAGTGGTTACGAAGAGACTCGTGAAACGCTTTCTATCAGCTTGAGAGCTCTAACCCGTCTAATGGATAAAGGGTCGAACAAGGTTTATCGCTTGAACGAGGGGCAAGTGAGTCGTGAATCAGTAGAAAAGCGCCATCTACTCAACTTGATCATCAAAGAGAACAATCACGACAACGAACCAACATATTACCGTTGGAAAATCGTTATGAACCGTTCAAAAATTGTTGATATTGAAGAGATTAGCCAAGAATCGTAGAACGCCGCAGTATGTGGTAATCACATACTGCGATTTTGGTTTGTTATTGTTCGATATGAAATTTAACGCTTTGAAGGAACTTTTTTAATAGACAGTGTCAATTGAAACTCCGCCATGGGTTCATCACCATGTAAAGAAGGACAAGTCGCGATGATCGTTACGGTTTGATTAACACGTTCGCCAGTCGACATTGTTTCAGCCAGCATAGTATTGATGAGTTCACCGTCATTACATGTAAAATGCACATCAGCTTCAGGACGCTTTAAGAAGTTTCCCGTCACCTCTTTAAATGCTAACGATATTTTTTCCCCTTGCTGTTGGGATTTACTCATCGCAAGAAAGCCCCCGGCAACATCTGCGCCCACAGCTAATACACCAAAATACATACTATTTAAGTGATTCTTCGTTCGTCTTTTTAGGGGGATCTTAAGCTCGACATGCTTGTCATCAAGGGCGAGTAACTTCGGCCTGCATAACCAAATTAATGGCACTTTGAACATACCAAACATAGTTAAGTAGAGATTTGCTTTTTGTAGAGGGGTTAGCATCCGAGTCACCTAGCATAATTAGTCCTCTGACCAGTTAATAGACTCAAGATCAAAATGTCAAAAAAATGTTACAAAAAAGAGATATCATCGGCAATGATATCTCTTTCATTCTTAAAGCATTAGTGTTTCAAATCAAACTTATAAACGTTGCGAATTGAATTACGCGGTAATCACCGTTTCAACGCCTTCAAGATCTGCGATATAGCCTTGTAAACGAGGGTAATCAACCAAACCTTGAGTCACCAGCAATACAGGTTTCTTCGCGTGCAACGTTGCTTTAACGATCATATCCAATAGGGTAATAACGGCCTCATTTTGAGGGTCAAAAGCATGTTGTTGAGCTTCATTTTGTTTATCTACACCTAATGTAAAAGATGCCAAGCTATCAACATTAACCACTACACCATCAAAATAATGCAGTAATCGTTCACTCAACAATACCGCTGATGGTACATCGCAAGAGAACAGAACTTTCAAACCGTTGAGGCCACGTGGTAAGCCTTGCTCGGCAAGCAAATCGATAATCTTCGCGGCATCACTCAATGCGCGAACGTAAGGAACAACCACTTCAACGTTGATACCCTGATCTCGCAATGTTTTGATCACCTGACACTCTAGCGCGAATGCCTTGCTGTATTCCTGTGTCGCGTAGCGAGCCACACCACGAACCCCAAGCGCTGGGTTAACTTCTTCTACTTCACAATGACCACCTAGCAATGAACGGAAGCCATAACTATCTGCGCTGCTCAAAGCAATCCGAACTTTAGTGTGACTAGGTTGAATTGCCGCTTGAATTGCCACGACAAGTGTAGATACAAAATGTTCATCGACAGTCTTATCACCAAGAATGGCATTTAACGAGGTTTTCTCTATATCAGAAAGAGTCTCTATATGACTTTCAATACTTGGGTGATAGAAAACACGGTCCATAACCAATTCAGATAATGAAACGTAGAGATGGTTGGAATTATTATTATCGTTATAAGAAGGCAGCACATCACCTAAGACAAGTTCTGGGTGCAAAGTGCTTTGATTTTCTTGAGTCATTGCTGCTCCAGCATTTTTATATTGTGTTCAAACGAAAATACCGATAGCTGCCTGTTAATACAAGTGAAAATCCCCTATTTGCCGCCGCGCTGCTGATAAAAATAAGAATATTAGCAATAACAGAGATAACTTTGACTTAAGAGAGTTTATTCCTCTGTTCAATTCCGTTATCTTAACCACTTCGCAATAGAATAAAAAAAGCTATCACATGCCATTAAAAACTGATGAGTTGAGAACCCAAGCTCTGGGTCCTATGCCAACTCCTGCCGAATTAGGCAATGCACACCCTATTACTGACGACGTTGCTGAGCGCATTAAAAATTCTCGCCGCCAAATCGAAGATATCCTAACGGGTCGTGATAACCGCTTGTTAGTTATCGTTGGCCCTTGCTCTGTACATGACACAGATGCAGCTCTTGATTACGCAGAGCGTCTAAGCCAAATTCAAGAACAGTATAAAGATGAACTGTTCGTCGTAATGAGAACCTACTTTGAGAAACCTCGTACTGTTGTAGGATGGAAAGGTTTGATCACCGATCCTAACCTTGACGGCTCGTATGCTCTTGAAACGGGCTTAAACAAGGCTCGTAAGCTTTTGCTAGACATCAATAAACTTGGCCTTGCTACTGCAACTGAGTTCCTTGATATGATCACTGGCCAATACATTGCAGACCTGATCACTTGGGGCGCGATTGGCGCTCGTACAACAGAATCTCAAATTCACCGTGAAATGGCTTCTGCACTGTCTTGCCCTGTTGGTTTCAAGAACGCAACTAATGGCAACATCAAGATTGCTATTGATGCTATTCGCGCTGCGCATGCTTCACACTACTTCTATTCTCCAGATAAGAATGGCCGCATGACAGTTTACCGTACTTCTGGTAACCCATACGGTCACGTAATTCTACGTGGTGGTGACAAAGGCCCGAACTTCGATGCTGAATCTGTCGATAACGCATGTAAGCAATTAGCTGAATTCGAACTTCCTCAACGCTTGGTTGTAGACTTTAGCCATGCTAACTGTCAGAAACAACACCGTAAGCAGTTAGACGTTGCACAAGATATTTGTGAACAGATAAAATCTAACAAGAATCAAATTGCAGGCATCATGGCGGAAAGCTTCATTGTTGAAGGCAACCAGCCAATGACAGACATCAATAACCTAGAATACGGCAAATCTATTACCGACCCATGCCTTAGCTGGGAAGATACTGCAACAATGCTCGACATGCTTGCAACGGCAATTAAAGATAGAAATTTAGCTTAAGGACACAACACAATGCCATCATTTGACATTATCTCTGAAGTAGAATCAGTAGAACTACGCAACGCTGTAGACAACGCTAACCGTGAACTATCGACTCGTTTCGATTTCCGTGGCGTAGAGGCTAGCTTTGATTACAAAGATGAATCAGTAAAACTGAGCGCTCAAGACGATTTTCAGCTAAAGCAGATGCGCGATATTCTTCGTAGCAACCTGACAAAGCGTAATGTTGATCCTAACGCGATGGAAGCAAAAGCCGCTGATCAAACAGGTCGAACTTGGCACCAAACGGTTATTTTTAAGCAAGGTATCGAAACGGATGTCGCTAAAAAAATCGTCAAGCTAATCAAAGACAATAAAGTGAAAGTTCAAGCCGCTATCCAAGGCGACAAAGTTCGAGTAACGGGCAAGAAGCGCGATGATCTGCAAGCGGTTATGGCCTTAGTTCGTAGTGCTGAGCTTGGTCAACCTTTCCAATTTGATAACTTCCGCGATTAATTATACTGACAATAAAGCGACGGCTTTAATCACCGATCGCGAATAGGCAGCACCGCAGAAGGTGATTTCGATACATAAACAATTATCGAAGATGCAATTGGAAAAAAGCCACTTCTTTTAGGGAAGTGGCTTTTTATTTGTCGGAGCATTTTTCCAGAACATCGACAGTCTATTTAGATTTTTCCGAAAAGCTCTTTCCTCAATCTAATACTCTCGCAGAAGACAGTTTCAGATCTTTACCTGCCAGTAAATTAAACTCTACGCTTGCTGGTGGAATGAAGACACACACTCTTAAGTTTTCCGCTCTTGCTTGCTCTAACTTGGTAGAAAGCTCACCACTGTTAGCATAGCTCTCCCTTTCCGCGTCTCGACGACACAAATCGACGAACTCGAATGGACAATCATTCGGAGCAAGAACAAGCTCCGCTTCTTGCATCAAACGTAAAGCTTTCATTGGTAACAGCTCAATATCTTGCTCGAACTCAATCCAAGTGACCTGTCCTTCATTGTCAATGCCTTCAGTCAACGCTTGTTGGTAATACGCTTCTAATTGCTCTCTGTCTGCCACCTGCTCTATAAAACTTGATGACAGAAACCGTTCCCAAAACTTACGACGCTCGTCGACAGTTGGGAATGACTCTTTGATCGAATTGCGTTTTGATGCACCAAAATCTGCGATTAACCCTATGTTTTGCGGAAGTATCGTTTCGAGTTTTTCTCTAATATTTCTCACTAAAACAGGTGATGCACCGCCGCTAGAGATCGCAATTTGGATTCTTCCGCGATTTATCATCGAAGGAGTAATGAAGTCACAATAAGGCAAATCATCGACCACATTGACTAAAATACCCAGTTTTTTCGCATCATTATGTACTTGATGGTTAAGACTTGGATTGTCTGTAGTCGCCCAAACTTGTAGATAATCTTTTGAGATAATTTGTGACGAGTAAAAGTTTTGTACCCAATGAAGTTTACTCTCGTCAACTAGCTGCTTTAAGTAAGGTGCAACCTTGGGAGACACCAAAGTCACATTAGCCCCTGCTCTTAATAAGCTATCTACTTTTCGGCAAGCAACCTCACCCCCACCAACCACTAGAATTGGCTTATTCTCTACATCCAAAAACATTGGGAAATAACGCATGTTCTTCCTTGAGACTACTTCAATAACTATTCAACCATGTTACCAAATTTGGAGCACATTAATAACTATCCAAGTGTAATAAAAATATTTATTCACCAAATTTCAACATCTCTTAAGTTTAATGTTTCATCATTGTGATGTTGATTCAGAATATTTATCTAGTCGATTATCAATATAAAAATCTAAATCTTGTTGCACCAACAGTGTGAACCGTTGCACTATTTACATTCACTTAACATTTGGTCATTCTAATTGTGTTCGGATTTGTGATTTCATTCAAAATTCTTTTTAAATTATACATTTGTGAAAGTACGGATCCTTTCCTAACCTTATAAACAGTTGCTTAAATCGCACACAGTTTCATTTGCAAAATGCAACAGGTTTGATTTGAGTAACAAGGTCATAGAAAACGCAACACATATAGAAAAACTCAAACGAGCACGAGTATCAGGTGTCACCTGGTTAACAAGGAAGGATACAAATGACAAATAAACTAACACTTCTTGCTTCAGTAGTAGCTGCATCAACTGCGATGATGGCAACATCAGCATCAGCGGCAGAAAGCACTCTGGACAAAGTCACATCTCAAGGCTTTCTAACTTGTGGTGTAAGTACAGGTCTTCCAGGGTTCTCTAACCCTAACTCAAAAGGTGAATGGGAAGGAATCGATGTTGAGTATTGTCAAGCGCTTGCAGCGGCTGTACTCGGTGACAAGACTAAAGTTAAGTATGTACCTCTAACAGCTAAAGAACGTTTTACTGCGCTTCAATCTGGCGAAATCGACGTACTATCTCGTAACACAACATGGACATTACATCGTGACACGGCTCTTGGTCTGAACTTCGTTGGCGTTAACTACTACGATGGTCAAGGCTTCATGGTTAAGAAAGATCTTGGTCTTACAAGTGCTCAAGAACTTGATGGCGCTTCAGTATGTGTTCAATCAGGTACAACGACTGAGCTTAACCTAGCCGATTACTTCCGTAACAGCGGCATGTCTTACAAGCCAGTGGTATTTGATACAGCAGCGCAGACATCTAAAGGTTTCGACGCGGGTCGTTGTGACGTTCTTACTACAGACCAATCTGGCTTGTATGCACTTCGCTTAAACCTAGCTGATCCTAAATCTGCGCAAGTACTTCCTGAAATCATCTCTAAAGAGCCTCTAGGCCCTGTGGTTCGCCAAGATGATGACAAATGGTTTAACGTTGCTAAATGGACACTTTCAGCAATGATTAATGCGGAAGAGTACGGTATCTCTTCTAAAAACGCTGACGAAATGCTGAAGTCGAAAGATCCAAACATCAAACGTATTCTTGGTGTAGACGGTCCTAAAGGTAAAGGCCTTGGTATTCGTGATGATTGGGGTTACCAAGTAATTAAACAAGTTGGTAACTACGGTGAGAGTTTTGAACGTACTGTTGGTACAGGTTCTCCACTTCAAATTTCTCGTGGTGTAAATGCATTATGGAATGCGGGCGGCTTTATGTACGCTCCACCAATCCGTTAATAAATTTTCAAGCATCAACTAGGGCGGAGTTTTCCGCCCTATTTATTAAATGGATTTGAGGTTATAGTAGTATGAAACCTAATGAAACTATTTCTCCAGCTCAGACAAAGCCACAGCCCAAAAGTGCCAACCTGTTATACAACCCCACTTTTCGCTCAGTCATTTTTCAAATTATCGCTGTCGGAGCTCTTTGTGCCTTCTTTTACACGATTGTAAACAACGCACTCACTAACTTAGATTCCCGTGGTATTGCCACTGGTTTTGATTTTCTCTCCCAAGAAGCTGGTTTTGGTATCGGCTTAACACTCATCGAATACGACGAAACATTCTCATACGGTCGTACTTTCTTTATCGGTCTTCTCAATACCGCTTTAGTTTCAGTACTAGGCATCATGTTAGCCACAGTACTAGGCTTTAGTATGGGTATCGCTAGACTCTCTTCGAATTGGTTAGTTAGCCGATTTGCAGCTATCTACATTGAGATATTCCGAAATATCCCTCTTCTTCTACAAATCTTTTTCTGGTATTTCGCCGTTCTTCAAGCATTACCTTCCGCTCGTCAAAGTATGAGCCTCGGTGAAGCCATTTTCTTGAACGTGCGTGGTTTGTATTTTCCTGCGCCAGTATTAGAACAAGGCAGTAGCATTGTCATCGCTTCATTAATTGCCGGTGTTATCGCTACTTTTATCATCAATATTTGGGCTAAAAACAAACAGAAGTTAACTGGCCAACAAACACCTATGTTGCGTATTGCGGCAGCGTTAATTATTGGTTTACCACTGGTTACTTACTTCATTATGGGTATGCCTATCTCGGCAGATTACCCAGTATTGAAAGGGTTTAACTTCAAAGGTGGTATTAGCATTATCCCAGAGCTTGCTGCATTAATGCTTGCTTTAAGTATCTATACAGCGGCATTCATCGCGGAGATCGTGCGTTCAGGTATTAACGCGGTGAACCATGGGCAAACAGAGGCTGCAATGTCTCTAGGCATCCCTCGTTCAAGAACACTTAAGCTGGTAATTATTCCACAAGCCTTAAGAATCATTATCCCACCTCTAACCAGTCAATATTTGAACCTAACTAAAAACTCATCACTTGCGATGGCCATTGGTTACCCTGATCTTGTGTCCGTTTTTGCAGGAACAACGTTGAATCAAACTGGACAAGCTATTGAAGTAATTGCGATGACAATGGGCGTCTACTTAACCCTGAGCCTATTAACATCCGCTCTAATGAACATATACAACCGCAAAGTAGCGTTGGTGGAGAGATAAGATGAGTACACATCAATTTCAACCGGACCTTCCGCCTCCAGCGAACACCGTTGGACCTGTCGGTTGGTTACGAAAAAATCTATTTAATGGTCCAGTAAACAGCGTTGTTACTGTGGTTCTAGCCTACTTCGCTTTTACCCTTTTATGGGCTGTAGCAGACTGGGCATTCCTAAGTGCAGATTGGATAGGAACAACACGAGATGCCTGTACTAGTGACGGCGCTTGTTGGGTTTTCATTAGCGTTCGTTGGGATCAGTTCATGTATGGCTTCTACCCTGAAGCCGAGCTGTGGCGACCTCGCCTTTTCTACGCAACGTTAGCTTTTTTTGTCGCGATATTAGCTTACGAAAAAACACCTAAGCGTACGTGGATTTGGTTATTTTTTGTAAACATCTACCCTTTCTTGATTGCTGGTCTTCTTTACGGCGGTATCTTCGGATTGGAAGTGGTTGATACACACAAATGGGGCGGATTACTGGTTACACTGATCATTGCTCTTGTCGGTATTGTTGTATCGCTGCCTATTGGTGTCGCGTTGGCTCTGGGTCGTCGTTCAGAGATGCCAATCATCCGCAGTATGTGTACCGTTTACATTGAGATCTGGCGTGGCGTTCCGCTTATTACGGTTCTGTTCATGGCATCAGTAATGCTTCCACTCTTCTTATCTGAGGGAACAGAAACCGACAAACTGATCAGAGCACTTGTAGGTGTTGTGTTATTCAGTGCCGCTTATATGGCAGAAGTAATTCGAGGTGGTTTACAAGCAATACCAAAAGGCCAATACGAAGCCGCAGATGCACTGGGATTAAGCTACTGGAAAAAGACCGGGCTTATCATTCTACCTCAAGCCTTAAAAATCACGATTCCTTCAATTGTGAACACCTTCATTGGTTTATTCAAAGATACCAGTCTTGTATTGATTATCGGTATGTTTGATGTTTTGGGAATTGGCCAAGCCGCGAATACCGACCCTGAATGGCTAGGGTATTCAACAGAAAGCTATGTATTTGTCGCGTTAGTGTTCTGGGTATTTTGTTTTGGCATGTCGAGATATTCGATATGGCTAGAAAACAAACTTCACACCGGTCACAAACGATAATTAACAAGATCAAGGACGTATTATGACGCAGCAAACAGAAAACAACTCTCAAGGTCTTATGATTGAGTTGAAAGACATGAACAAGTGGTACGGTGAGTTTCACGTACTAAAGAACATTAACCTTGAAGTAAAAAAAGGTGAGAAAATCGTTATCTGTGGCCCTTCTGGCTCAGGTAAATCAACGATGATTCGTTGTATCAACCGATTGGAAGAGCACCAAAAAGGCGATATCTTCGTTTCAGGTAATGAGCTAACTGAAGACTTAAAAAACATTGAAGCCGTGCGCAGAGATGTCGGCATGTGTTTCCAACACTTCAACCTATTCCCTCACCTAACGGTTTTGGAAAATTGCACGCTCGCTCCTATTTGGGTGAAAAAGATGCCTAAGGAAGAAGCTGAAGCGATTGCAATGAAATACCTAGAGCGCGTAAAAATCCCTGAGCAAGCAGACAAATTCCCAGGTCAGCTTTCAGGTGGTCAGCAGCAACGTGTGGCGATCGCTCGTTCTCTATGTATGAATCCTCAAGTTATGCTTTTTGATGAACCAACTTCGGCACTCGATCCAGAAATGGTTCGCGAAGTGCTAGATGTAATGGTCGAGCTAGCTGAAGAAGGCATGACCATGCTATGTGTAACACACGAGATGGGTTTTGCTAAAGAGGTCGCCGATAGAGTAATCTTCATGGATGCAGGTGAGATTATTGAAGAAAACAATCCTGTCGATTTCTTTGAAAACCCACAATCAGATAGAACACAAAACTTCTTGAGCCAAATTCTGCACCATTAATGTGTTATGATGCATAAACTAAAGAGGCGGCTTCGGTCGCCTCTTTGTGATTCAAGGTCAAGACAAAGAACGGCATTCAATATCATTGAAAATTAGAATATCGATCCAATGCAACGTTTTATTCCCCATTAAGAAATAATTTGTTACATCTTCAGAAACACTTAACCGACTATTTTGATTATTATTTTAGGTATACAAGAGGAATGAAAGACTTGATTTTTCGAACTTTCACCCCCATAAATGTACTAATAACTATTGAAGTCACCTTACGAGGAAGATTATGAACAGCCCTATGTTTTCACGCACAGCATCTCAAGAAAGTGCTCTGCAAACCAATAAAGTATTGCGTAATACTTACGCACTACTGTCTATGACACTACTTTGGTCTGCTGTTGTAGCAGGCATATCTATGGCGATGAACCTTCCTCGTCCTGGTCTCATTATCATGCTAGTTGGTTTCTACGGCCTACTTTTCTTGACTGAAAAGAACCGTGACAACAGCATGGGTCTAGTCTTCACATTCCTGTTTACAGGTTTCTTAGGCTATACCATCGGTCCAATCTTAAACATGTATGTTGGTGCAGGTATGGGTGATATCATCCTTACGGCACTAGGTGGTACGGCATTGGCATTCATGGGAGCGTCAGCTTACGCTCTTACAACAAAGCGCGACCTTTCATTCCTTAACGGTATGTTAATGGCCGGTTTCGTTGTACTGCTAGTCGGTATGGTTGCAAACATCTTCCTACAAATGCCTCTACTATCTTTGGCAATGAGCGGTATGTTCATCCTATTCTCTACTGGTGTTATCTTGCTAACAACGCAAAGCATCATACGTGGTGGCGAAACGAACTACATCTCAGCAACGATCAGCTTGTATGTTTCTATCTACAACATCTTCATCAGCCTATTAAGCATCTTAGGTATTATGAACAGCAACGACTAATTACCTAGCGTTGAAAACTTAAGCCCAAGAGACTATCTCTTGGGCTTTTTTATACCTGTAAGTACAATATTTTTCTAGATGACTACAATATCTATTGAGTAAGGTAAACTGGGTCATGTACCCTATTCTTATAGTATAATTTGATTCTGGACTAAACATGTTTGAATATAACGGTAAGCAAATCGAAACCGACGCTCAAGGCTACCTATTGGACTACACACAATGGGAAGAAGGCATGATCGAAATTCTTGCTCAAGATGAAGCTATTGAACTGACTGATGCACATTTGGAAGTCGTACATTTTGTAAGAAGCTTTTACGAAGAATTCAAGACTTCTCCAGCCGTTCGTATGCTTGTGAAGGCGATGGAAAAAGCTCACGGCCCAGAGAAAGGTAACAGCAAATACCTTTTCAAGTTATTCAAGAAAGGTCCTGCGAAGCAAGCAACCAAACTTGCCGGTTTACCTAAACCAGCAAAGTGCCTGTAAAAGACTAGCTGTTTAAGGTAACCCTCAATATCAATACTTTAGTGCGTTAACTACAGTATTTTGAATTCGCCAACACGTACCACTCTAAGATCTGCTTCTGTAACATCATATTTGACAACATGGTCGACTGTCGCACTAGCAGGTCCTATTTGTAACCAAGCGTACAACTTATTAATCTGCTCCATCTCTCCGACAGCTAACACTTCAACTCGCCCATCATTCAAATTCATGGCGTATCCTGAAATATCCAAAGCTTGTGCTTGTCTACTGGTGTGATAGCGAAAACCAACACATTGAACGACGCCCGACACGACAAATATACATTGTGAATTTTTCATAACGTTGCCTCATAAATTATATGAATGATATAGCTGCCATTCTATTCATTCACCGCTTATTGGTGGACTTACTTCGAGTATAACGATTATGAAAGAAATCCCATTTCGTTGGATTGACAAATATCTCATTCACCTAAAAATCCAAGAAAAGTTCTATCTACTCTTCTTATTGCCTCTTCTCGCCCTAGTGATATTAACTCTCGTTTTAGATAGCGCAGCGGACTCTTTACTTGCCCACCTTTATCAAGAAGAAATGCTCTTGATGAAAGGCCTTATCGAAGCAGGCCAACTCACTAAAGATCAAGTCGCTCAGCTTGTTAGTCATTCTGAAAGCATTTCTCTAGGCTATGGTACGGGATCCGTTTCAGTGATGAACGGCGCGTTCAGTTTAGTCGCAAACCATGATCAAAACCTATGGTCGGCTTTATCTACAAAGCAAGTTTCTATCATTGCGGTTACTCTGACCTTAATTGCGCTTGGCGTTTATTACATCATGACTTTCATTGGCGGAGCGATGTTCTCCATGAACAAAGCATTGAACACTCTCGCCAATGGTGATTTAACTTGTCGTATGAACTACTTCTTAGTTCGTGATGAGTTCAGCGAAATTGCGATCACTATTGATAAGGTTGCCGAACGTGAGCAAAATATGGTTCTATCAATCCAAGAGTCTGTCGCACTCATGCAACAGATCAGTTCGGATTTGAATCAGTCAACACAACAAAGCTCAGATATTTCAGGTAATCAACAAGAACACCTGAATAGTTTGGCAAGTGCGACGGAACAAATGGCGGCGACAATTCGTGAAGTCGCTACCCTTGCTCATGAGTCTAGCTCACAAACGATGGACGCTCGCGGCGTGGCCCAGAGCGGTCAAGTAAAAGTTTCAAACACATTGGAGTCTATCTCTAACCTATCTCAAGAGATCCAATCCGCTTCACAAGCAGTAGAAGAGCTTGATACCAACGCGGCGCAGATCGATGAGGTGGTCGCAACCATCAATGGCATTTCAGAGCAGACCAATCTACTCGCATTGAACGCGGCTATCGAAGCCGCTCGTGCCGGCGAGCAAGGTCGTGGATTCGCTGTTGTTGCCGATGAAGTTCGTGCCCTTGCAGGTCGTACTCAACAAGCAACTGTAGAAATCCAAAGCATGATTGAATCATTACAACGTAACAGCCAATCACTAACCAAACTGATGGAAATAACGGTAAACAACGCTAGTGAAGGCCAGACACTGATGTCAGAAGTGAATGTCGAGATCGGCTCTTTAGCAGAAAAGAATCAATCTATCTCAGACAGTAGTACTCAGATTGCTACAGCCGCGGAAGAGCAAGGTGTTGTTGCAGATAACATAGCTCAAAGTGTTGAGGAGATTCGTCATCAGTCAGATAGCATCTGTGAAATGATCAGTAAGAGCAATTCCAATGTTGACCAACTTCGTAAACAAAGTGATACGATGGAAGGCTTGCTGACAGGTCTCAAAGCTTAATACTTATATCTAGCCAGTATGTGCTGATTAATCATTACTAGGGCTGCTTGTGCAGCCCTTTCTTATTTGCTTTTCAACTGTACTTCCTCGACAATACCCCTCCTTCAAATTCAACAAACAGAGTAAATTATGACTCCTTCAATTCATCTAGCTAAAGGCCGTGACAAATCACTACGCCGTAAACACCCATGGGTATTTTCACGCGGTATCGATAAAGTCGAAGGCGAGCCAAAATCAGGTGAAACTGTAGACGTATACACTCAAAATGGTCAGTGGCTTGCAAAAGCGGCTTACTCACCGGAATCTCAAATTCGAGCTCGTGTTTGGACATTTGAAAAAGAAGAAATCAATAAAGCATTCTTCGTAAAACGAATTCAAGACGCGCAATCTTTGCGTGAAGATATCATTGAACGTGATGGTCTAACTGGCTACCGCCTTACTGCAGCAGAGTCTGATGGCCTTCCCGGTATCACAATCGATAAATATCAAGATTTCCTCGTATGCCAATTACTTAGCGCCGGAGCTGAGTTTAATAAGAACATACTTGTTGAAGCTTTAATTGAATGTTTCCCTGACTGCAATATTTATGAGCGTTCTGACGTAGCAGTCCGTAAAAAAGAAGGCTTAGAACAAGTTGTTGGCGTACTTCACGGTGAAGAACCACCTAAATCAGTGGTCATTGAAGAAAACGGTGTGAAAATCAGCGTAAACATTATCGAAGGCCATAAAACGGGCTTCTATATGGACCAACGTGATAGCCGTAAAGAATCGATGAAATACGTTAAAGGCAAAGATGTCCTTAACTGTTTCTCGTACACAGGTGGTTTTGGTCTGTATGCCCTTAAAGGTGATGCTAAGCGTGTAATCAATGCAGACGTTTCTCAATTAGCTCTTGATACAGCTAAGTTCAACGCTGAGCTGAATGAGTTCGACATCTCGAAAAAGCGTGCAGTATTCCTAAACGCAGACGTATTCAAACTACTTCGCGAATACCGAGACCAAGGCACGAAGTTCGACGTAGTGATCATGGATCCACCAAAATTCGTTTCAAGTAAGAACAACCTGACATCTGGCGCGAACGGCTATAAAGACGTTAACATGCTTGCGATGCAAATACTGAAACCAGGTGGCACTCTACTCACCTATTCTTGTTCAGGCTTAATGGGCGCTGACTTATTCCAAAAAATCATTGCTGATGCGGCACTAGACGCAGGCAGAACCGTAAAATTTGTCGAGCGCTTCGAGCAAGCAGCCGATCATTTAACAGATACAGCTTATCCAGAAGGTTTCTACCTAAAAGGTTTTGCTTGTAAGGTGCTTTAATCTTAGTGCTTTAGAATCTAGCTTTTATAGCAAACAAGATCTATTAAAAAAGGGCCTTTCGGCCCTTTTTGTTATTGTTCTGGTAAATTCACGAAGAGTTGATTAACCAAGTTACTTAAGTCGCTACTAATCACGCTGCCATCGCCTTGGGCATTCACTGAGTCAAATTGATTTCCCGTATTGTCGAGCACAATTGTTTGTGTTTGACCGCTGTTGCTCGCATCTTCAGAGATAGTAATCACTAAATCCTTATCCCCGCCACCATTATCGACTTTTTCAATCGTGATATGATCAAGTAAATCTGACATTGAATTTTCCGTTGGCAATAACTGCGATATATCTAAGTGATCTTGGCCTAAAGCAAAGTCGGTTATTGTATCAATATCGCCTTGGAACGGCTGGTCAACCCACTGGAACAAATCATCACCGCTGCCACCAGTCAAGATGTCATCACCTAACCCACCAATTAATAGATCATCACCCTCTCCACCATCAAGAAGGTCATTACCTTTATCTGCAACCAATACATCATCACCATCAAAACCCTGAAGTGCACTAGCATAATTTTGGGCTACCGCTATTGCGCCACCGTTATTATCTGACTCATAAGTACCAATAATCACTGACCCATCATTCAAAATTACTTCAAAAGATGCACCTATAAAGCTACTGCCTTGATCTACACCAAAATTGTCAGTATCGAATGTGAACCAAAACTCATCATCGCTGGTAAAATCACCATCAACAAAATTAGCAATCAGTACTGAAGAATCCGAGTCCATTGCATCCCAAATATTATCAGTTTGCTCGATGCCTTTTGACTCTGTTTGGTACAAAGGGTTTCGGCTATCACTGATATCCCAGTTAGCATTGTTGTCGATACTACTCAAGTCAATACTAATTTGCATTACTGACAAACTAGCAGCCAAGCTAGACAATACGAATCCGTATTGATTAGGGGTATTGTAAGTATTACCGGAACGAACGGTAGCAGTAATTGTTGCCAATTCTCCTATACTATTAGTCGGCGGCTTACCTATAATAATATCATCAGCTTGTGTTCCTGATAAAACAGAACTGTCGACAAAATTCACTTCAACACCAGCGCTATCTGAAACGCCATTTCCATCAATCACATAACTGAACTCATCACCACTTTCAGCGTTTGCTAAAATAACAGCTTCCCCATCTAGAGTAACTGTAGCCTCAGAGCTTTCGACACTAGAAACAATGGTATCTGAAGTTATTGCGTCTGAGTGCGTAAGATAATCAGTATCAATAGACAATGAAGAGTCACTGTTCAAATTAGTAATAATATTATTTACGTTTGCATCGACGGTCGCGTAGTAATCGATATTAAGCGTTAATTTTAGAGAGTCCTGATCTCCATCCCCATCTTCAACCTGCACTTGAATAACTTCACTCTCGTTTAATACATTTCGGTCGACGACGATACTGTAATAATATTCACCGGAGTCGAAATTAATCCTAAACTCCCCGCCTAACGCGGTTGAAACTGTAATTTCAGGTGAACTCACATCATACTCATAAGTGATGCCGTCGATGACAATCGATGTTATTGATACACCGTCAGCTCCTTCTAAAATACCGCCTTCGGTGTCAAACAACTTAACGTCACCACTAATACTGTTGTTATCAAAATACTCTAAAACTGTATTGGTCAAATCATCAGCATCATCAACCACAACAGCATAATTGCTATCATCATCGTCAGGATCAGGAGAATGTGCGATAGGCGTTAGCTCATCTAGTGGTGCGTTGCCGATACCTATAGCAAAAGAAATATCATAGTTTGATGAATCTAAGTAGCTATTCCAACTGTTTTGAAGAGTTGAACCCACGCTAAACCCATTATTAGGCTCACCATCTGAAATAAAGTACACAAAACTCTGGTCAGAAGTTGGCAAATCCCCACTGTCCATAACTTTTTCTAGTGCATCGCTATATCGTGTTCCACCGTTAGCTTGCAAGGATTCAAGGTACGTAACCACCTGAGCGACATCGTCTGATAGCCAACCAGAATTGACTATATTATTACCTGAGAAAGTAACTATTTGAACATTGACATCACCGGTATCATCAACTTCGCCAACGAGAGCCGTCAAGGCTTCAATTGCCGTTTCTAGATAGCTTTTCCCATTACCAGCTGAGTCGTCCATACTACCTGACAAGTCGAGAGCAAAAGTCAAATTTGTTGTTATAGGGTCTGATGTGGTCGTTAAGTTGCGTTCAACATCACTGACAATAGGCACATCATCAACGATATTAATATTAAGCTGCGCACTGTCCGTAACACCAACGCTATTTGATATCTCGTAATTAAAACTATCTACAATATCATCACCAATTGATGTATTCATTAATTCATATTCAAAGTCCCCTGAACGGAAGCCATTAGAATCATCAGTATATACAGTCAACGTACCGTAAGATGTAGTAACAACCACGATTCCATTTACTGGTGCCTGACCGTTAACTGCGCTAATTAACGTAGAACTACTAACGCCACTATCATTGTCGAGGATATTGCCGGTCACAATACTTGCGTCACTATTAGCATCAGTACCCGATTCAAGACCAGCTTCATATACCTCTTCGCTATTATCTTTAGCTACTGGTAATGAGTCTTGTGTAACTGTCAATTGAGCTGAAGACTCACTACCATCAGCATCAGTCAACTCGTATTGGAACGTATCTTGATTAGCCGAGCCTACGCTGTATTGAACCTCAACACTCTCTACCATAAAGTTATTGGTAGTACCGGTATAAAGCACCACAGTTTCAAAACCACTATCAGAAACAATAGTTAAGTCGTTACTACTTATAGTACCACTGTCAACTAGAGAGCCCTGATTGTCATATGCCTTCCAGAAAACTTCCTCACTGTTAACAACGCCATTCAAAGTAAAGTTAGCGACAGAAACCTCGCCGCTAAACTTAGTAACCAATGCTTCGTCGTAACGTATTTGACTGCCGTTTCCTTCGGAGTTGTCGTAGTAGATGCCAACTTTTTCGCTGATGTTGACTACACTGGCAGAGTTAGTGTTTAGGTTCGTAACATCAACTTGTCGATAATCGCTATAAGCATAAAGCTCAATACCGTTATTATTCAGCATGTCGTTTGTTGAAAACGACTTTACTTGGCCTTCAGCTTGGGTTGATTGGTAGCTATAGCTGCCGTCTTGATTAAACGTAGCAATAGCGGTACCTGTATCAATGACGATCTCACCGTCATTGTTCCATTCGTTGTATTTCTGGCCATCGAAAGTAATACTGGTTACTTTCGTAATATCACTACCTAAGTCATCCTTACCTGAACCATCGTTTTCACCAGAGATCAAGTTACCGAAGCCTAAACCGCCAAAGCCTACACTATCAAAGTCGTCAACTGCAGTCGGTCCACTATCCGTGACCGCGATTTCGATCTCAGTCCAATTGGAGTTTCCTTTACCATCAGTAACTAAATAATAAATGGAATCAGTTATTGCTACGCCTTGAGTATGATCCTGGCCTTGAGGAGCTTGATAACTAAATGAACCATCATCATTTATAGTTACCGTCCCACCTAAACTTGTAGAGAACGTCGAACCTGGAGAGGATACATCAACCTCATTTGTACCAGACGAGTCACTTGCTAGCGAAAGAACAGCCAAATTCGTGTCATCGTTATCAACATCGTTAACTAACAACTGATCAGGAGTAAAGGTGACTGTGCTACCTTCTTCGAGAGTTGCGGTATCTGGATTTCCGCTAGGAGCGTCATTACTACCAATAATATTAATAGTTGCTGTCGCCGTATCTGTTGCGCCATGTTCATCTGTAATTGTATATGTGAAGCTCTCAGTCGTTAGTTCCCCAGCTTGCAAGTAATCATAGACGTCGTTGGTGTCATAGTCGTAAGTCCCATCGGCATAAATAGTAAGCAATGCGCCACTTGGAAGAGTAACAACTGAACCATTAGTAATCGTCTGGCCATTTACAGCGGTCAATGAAAAGGTATCACTTTGGTCATCGATATCGTTTGCAAGAAGCCCTGCATTAGCGTCGGTCACAGATACGCCGTCGTCTTCATCAGCAATGATGGCACCATCACCTAGATCTATTCCGGTAACGCTAATTGAAGATAAGACATAATCAGAAGAATCCCCAACTCGTACACCATTCGAATCTGCTTCGAAGACTAACGTATCAAATACAATATCACCGGTGTCGATGCTAAAGTCGCCCGTAGAAGCGCCAGAATCCGTTTTGAATACTCCTGAAGCGACAAGCTCTCCATTATAATATGCAGACCAAGCACCTTGTTCTCCTTCATTTTCACCACCAAAAAGTCGTGAAACGCTAAAATCGACATTATTAGCTAACTCACTAAATTCAAATTTAATTTTTTCAGAGGTGTCAGATCCAGGATCATATTCAATCTGATCAGCAATTTGTCCGCTATCCCTAATAGAGCCTGCGACACCAATTCCAAAGCCACTTAATTCAGATATAGTCCCTGATGTCTCATTACCATCGGAGTCATAAGTGATGGCTTCAATCGAGAACAGAGGTTGGCCATCACTTCCAGTTGGAATTGTAATACCATCAGTGAAATCGGCAGAAGCAGTGTATTCCTGGCCTAACGAACCATCATCTATAGCGTCAACAGAGTTATAAGTTGGTGTATCGCTATCAACCGCCTTCGCATTGTCGCTATCGGTCGCCGTTAGGCTAACCGCTGGCAGTGTCTCGCCTGCATTTACCGCGTCAACACCCGCTTGCGTCAGTACCACATCGGTGCCGCTGATCGCGTAGTAACCATCGGTGTTTGTGCCCGGGGTGAAGGCAACACTTGGTGTGCCGTCTTCTTCATCCGACGCCGTGAACGTCGCCACCACGGTATCTACCGCCGCGTCGTTTTCATTGAACTCAGGCTCTGCCACCACATCGATGGTTGGCACATCGTTCGTGCCCGTGATGGTCACGGTCACGTCGTGTGTCGTGCCGTCGGCCGTTGCCACCGTGATGACGCGTGTCACTGGGTCGCTATCGCTGTCCAGTGCCTGTACATCCGCGTGGTCGTTGTTCAGATCGTACGTCCAGTTGCCCGCCGCATCGATGCTGAAGCTACCCCAGTTGCCATCCGCTACGTTCGTTTGCGTAACGAACACCGCTTCGCCTGCGTCTGGGTCAACCACGTCCAACTTGCCTGTCGCTAGGTCGGTCACGTCTTCTTGCACCGCGCCCGCGTCGTCGCCATCTTGGCTTGGGGTCACGACCGCTTTGTCGTCGCTGCCCGTGATGGTCACGGTCACGTCGTGTGTCGTGCCGTCGGCCGTTGCCACCGTGATGACGCGTGTCACTGGGTCGCTATCGCTGTCCAGTGCCTGTACATCCGCGTGGTCGTTGTTCAGATCGTACGTCCAGTTGCCCGCCGCATCGATGCTGAAGCTACCCCAGTTGCCATCCGCTACGTTCGTTTGCGTAACGAACACCGCTTCGCCTGCGTCTGGGTCAACCACGTCCAACTTGCCTGTCGCTAGGTCGGTCACGTCTTCTTGCACCGCGCCCGCGTCGTCGCCATCTTGGCTTGGGGTCACGACCGCTTTGTCGTCGCTGCCCGTGATGGTCACGGTCACGTCGTGTGTCGTGCCGTCGGCCGTTGCCACCGTGATGACGCGTGTCACTGGGTCGCTATCGCTGTCCAGTGCCTGTACATCCGCGTGGTCGTTGTTCAGATCGTACGTCCAGTTGCCCGCCGCATCGATGCTGAAGCTACCCCAGTTGCCATCCGCTACGTTCGTTTGCGTAACGAACACCGCTTCGCCTGCGTCTGGGTCAACCACGTCCAACTTGCCTGTCGCTAGGTCGGTCACGTCTTCTTGCACCGCGCCCGCGTCGTCGCCATCTTGGCTTGGGGTCACGACCGCTTTGTCGTCGCTGCCCGTGATGGTCACGGTCACGTCGTGTGTCGTGCCGTCGGCCGTTGCCACCGTGATGACGCGTGTCACTGGGTCGCTATCGCTGTCCAGTGCCTGTACATCCGCGTGGTCGTTGTTCAGATCGTACGTCCAGTTGCCCGCCGCATCGATGCTGAAGCTACCCCAGTTGCCATCCGCTACGTTCGTTTGCGTAACGAACACCGCTTCGCCTGCGTCTGGGTCAACCACGTCCAACTTGCCTGTCGCTAGGTCGGTCACGTCTTCTTGCACCGCGCCCGCGTCGTCGCCATCTTGGCTTGGGGTCACGACCGCTTTGTCGTCGCTGCCCGTGATGGTCACGGTCACGTCGTGTGTCGTGCCGTCGGCCGTTGCCACCGTGATGACGCGTGTCACTGGGTCGCTATCGCTGTCCAGTGCCTGTACATCCGCGTGGTCGTTGTTCAGATCGTACGTCCAGTTGCCCGCCGCATCGATGCTGAAGCTACCCCAGTTGCCATCCGCTACGTTCGTTTGCGTAACGAACACCGCTTCGCCTGCGTCTGGGTCAACCACGTCCAACTTGCCTGTCGCTAGGTCGGTCACGTCTTCTTGCACCGCGCCCGCGTCGTCGCCATCTTGGCTTGGGGTCACGACCGCTTTGTCGTCGCTGCCCGTGATGGTCACGGTCACGTCGTGTGTCGTGCCGTCGGCCGTTGCCACCGTGATGACGCGTGTCACTGGGTCGCTATCGCTGTCCAGTGCCTGTACATCCGCGTGGTCGTTGTTCAGATCGTACGTCCAGTTGCCCGCCGCATCGATGCTGAAGCTACCCCAGTTGCCATCCGCTACGTTCGTTTGCGTAACGAACACCGCTTCGCCTGCGTCTGGGTCAACCACGTCCAACTTGCCTGTCGCTAGGTCGGTCACGTCTTCTTGCACCGCGCCCGCGTCGTCGCCATCTTGGCTTGGGGTCACGACCGCTTTGTCGTCGCTGCCCGTGATGGTCACGGTCACGTCGTGTGTCGTGCCGTCGGCCGTTGCCACCGTGATGACGCGTGTCACTGGGTCGCTATCGCTGTCCAGTGCCTGTACATCCGCGTGGTCGTTGTTCAGATCGTACGTCCAGTTGCCCGCCGCATCGATGCTGAAGCTACCCCAGTTGCCATCCGCTACGTTCGTTTGCGTAACGAACACCGCTTCGCCTGCGTCTGGGTCAACCACGTCCAACTTGCCTGTCGCTAGGTCGGTCACGTCTTCTTGCACCGCGCCCGCGTCGTCGCCATCTTGGCTTGGGGTCACGACCGCTTTGTCGTCGCTGCCCGTGATGGTCACGGTCACGTCGTGTGTCGTGCCGTCGGCCGTTGCCACCGTGATGACGCGTGTCACTGGGTCGCTATCGCTGTCCAGTGCCTGTACATCCGCGTGGTCGTTGTTCAGATCGTACGTCCAGTTGCCCGCCGCATCGATGCTGAAGCTACCCCAGTTGCCATCCGCTACGTTCGTTTGCGTAACGAACACCGCTTCGCCTGCGTCTGGGTCAACCACGTCCAACTTGCCTGTCGCTAGGTCGGTCACGTCTTCTTGCACCGCGCCCGCGTCGTCGCCATCTTGGCTTGGGGTCACGACCGCTTTGTCGTCGCTGCCCGTGATGGTCACGGTCACGTCGTGTGTCGTGCCGTCGGCCGTTGCCACCGTGATGACGCGTGTCACTGGGTCGCTATCGCTGTCCAGTGCCTGTACATCCGCGTGGTCGTTGTTCAGATCGTACGTCCAGTTGCCCGCCGCATCGATGCTGAAGCTACCCCAGTTGCCATCCGCTACGTTCGTTTGCGTAACGAACACCGCTTCGCCTGCGTCTGGGTCAACCACGTCCAACTTGCCTGTCGCTAGGTCGGTCACGTCTTCTTGCACCGCGCCCGCGTCGTCGCCATCTTGGCTTGGGGTCACGACCGCTTTGTCGTCGCTGCCCGTGATGGTCACGGTCACGTCGTGTGTCGTGCCGTCGGCCGTTGCCACCGTGATGACGCGTGTCACTGGGTCGCTATCGCTGTCCAGTGCCTGTACATCCGCGTGGTCGTTGTTCAGATCGTACGTCCAGTTGCCCGCCGCATCGATGCTGAAGCTACCCCAGTTGCCATCCGCTACGTTCGTTTGCGTAACGAACACCGCTTCGCCTGCGTCTGGGTCAACCACGTCCAACTTGCCTGTCGCTAGGTCGGTCACGTCTTCTTGCACCGCGCCCGCGTCGTCGCCATCTTGGCTTGGGGTCACGACCGCTTTGTCGTCGCTGCCCGTGATGGTCACGGTCACGTCGTGTGTCGTGCCGTCGGCCGTTGCCACCGTGATGACGCGTGTCACTGGGTCGCTATCGCTGTCCAGTGCCTGTACATCCGCGTGGTCGTTGTTCAGATCGTACGTCCAGTTGCCCGCCGCATCGATGCTGAAGCTACCCCAGTTGCCATCCGCTACGTTCGTTTGCGTAACGAACACCGCTTCGCCTGCGTCTGGGTCAACCACGTCCAACTTGCCTGTCGCTAGGTCGGTCACGTCTTCTTGCACCGCGCCCGCGTCGTCGCCATCTTGGCTTGGGGTCACGACCGCTTTGTCGTCGCTGCCCGTGATGGTCACGGTCACGTCGTGTGTCGTGCCGTCGGCCGTTGCCACCGTGATGACGCGTGTCACTGGGTCGCTATCGCTGTCCAGTGCCTGTACATCCGCGTGGTCGTTGTTCAGATCGTACGTCCAGTTGCCCGCCGCATCGATGCTGAAGCTACCCCAGTTGCCATCCGCTACGTTCGTTTGCGTAACGAACACCGCTTCGCCTGCGTCTGGGTCAACCACGTCCAACTTGCCTGTCGCTAGGTCGGTCACGTCTTCTTGCACCGCGCCCGCGTCGTCGCCATCTTGGCTTGGGGTCACGACCGCTTTGTCGTCGCTGCCCGTGATGGTCACGGTCACGTCGTGTGTCGTGCCGTCGGCCGTTGCCACCGTGATGACGCGTGTCACTGGGTCGCTATCGCTGTCCAGTGCCTGTACATCCGCGTGGTCGTTGTTCAGATCGTACGTCCAGTTGCCCGCCGCATCGATGCTGAAGCTACCCCAGTTGCCATCCGCTACGTTCGTTTGCGTAACGAACACCGCTTCGCCTGCGTCTGGGTCAACCACGTCCAACTTGCCTGTCGCTAGGTCGGTCACGTCTTCTTGCACCGCGCCCGCGTCGTCGCCATCTTGGCTTGGGGTCACGACCGCTTTGTCGTCGCTGCCCGTGATGGTCACGGTCACGTCGTGTGTCGTGCCGTCGGCCGTTGCCACCGTGATGACGCGTGTCACTGGGTCGCTATCGCTGTCCAGTGCCTGTACATCCGCGTGGTCGTTGTTCAGATCGTACGTCCAGTTGCCCGCCGCATCGATGCTGAAGCTACCCCAGTTGCCATCCGCTACGTTCGTTTGCGTAACGAACACCGCTTCGCCTGCGTCTGGGTCAACCACGTCCAACTTGCCTGTCGCTAGGTCGGTCACGTCTTCTTGCACCGCGCCCGCGTCGTCGCCATCTTGGCTTGGGGTCACGACCGCTTTGTCGTCGCTGCCCGTGATGGTCACGGTCACGTCGTGTGTCGTGCCGTCGGCCGTTGCCACCGTGATGACGCGTGTCACTGGGTCGCTATCGCTGTCCAGTGCCTGTACATCCGCGTGGTCGTTGTTCAGATCGTACGTCCAGTTGCCCGCCGCATCGATGCTGAAGCTACCCCAGTTGCCATCCGCTACGTTCGTTTGCGTAACGAACACCGCTTCGCCTGCGTCTGGGTCAACCACGTCCAACTTGCCTGTCGCTAGGTCGGTCACGTCTTCTTGCACCGCGCCCGCGTCGTCGCCATCTTGGCTTGGGGTCACGACCGCTTTGTCGTCGCTGCCCGTGATGGTCACGGTCACGTCGTGTGTCGTGCCGTCGGCCGTTGCCACCGTGATGACGCGTGTCACTGGGTCGCTATCGCTGTCCAGTGCCTGTACATCCGCGTGGTCGTTGTTCAGATCGTACGTCCAGTTGCCCGCCGCATCGATGCTGAAGCTACCCCAGTTGCCATCCGCTACGTTCGTTTGCGTAACGAACACCGCTTCGCCTGCGTCTGGGTCAACCACGTCCAACTTGCCTGTCGCTAGGTCGGTCACGTCTTCTTGCACCGCGCCCGCGTCGTCGCCATCTTGGCTTGGGGTCACGACCGCTTTGTCGTCGCTGCCCGTGATGGTCACGGTCACGTCGTGTGTCGTGCCGTCGGCCGTTGCCACCGTGATGACGCGTGTCACTGGGTCGCTATCGCTGTCCAGTGCCTGTACATCCGCGTGGTCGTTGTTCAGATCGTACGTCCAGTTGCCCGCCGCATCGATGCTGAAGCTACCCCAGTTGCCATCCGCTACGTTCGTTTGCGTAACGAACACCGCTTCGCCTGCGTCTGGGTCAACCACGTCCAACTTGCCTGTCGCTAGGTCGGTCACGTCTTCTTGCACCGCGCCCGCGTCGTCGCCATCTTGGCTTGGGGTCACGACCGCTTTGTCGTCGCTGCCCGTGATGGTCACGGTCACGTCGTGTGTCGTGCCGTCGGCCGTTGCCACCGTGATGACGCGTGTCACTGGGTCGCTATCGCTGTCCAGTGCCTGTACATCCGCGTGGTCGTTGTTCAGATCGTACGTCCAGTTGCCCGCCGCATCGATGCTGAAGCTACCCCAGTTGCCATCCGCTACGTTCGTTTGCGTAACGAACACCGCTTCGCCTGCGTCTGGGTCAACCACGTCCAACTTGCCTGTCGCTAGGTCGGTCACGTCTTCTTGCACCGCGCCCGCGTCGTCGCCATCTTGGCTTGGGGTCACGACCGCTTTGTCGTCGCTGCCCGTGATGGTCACGGTCACGTCGTGTGTCGTGCCGTCGGCCGTTGCCACCGTGATGACGCGTGTCACTGGGTCGCTATCGCTGTCCAGTGCCTGTACATCCGCGTGGTCGTTGTTCAGATCGTACGTCCAGTTGCCCGCCGCATCGATGCTGAAGCTACCCCAGTTGCCATCCGCTACGTTCGTTTGCGTAACGAACACCGCTTCGCCTGCGTCTGGGTCAACCACGTCCAACTTGCCTGTCGCTAGGTCGGTCACGTCTTCTTGCACCGCGCCCGCGTCGTCGCCATCTTGGCTTGGGGTCACGACCGCTTTGTCGTCGCTGCCCGTGATGGTCACGGTCACGTCGTGTGTCGTGCCGTCGGCCGTTGCCACCGTGATGACGCGTGTCACTGGGTCGCTATCGCTGTCCAGTGCCTGTACATCCGCGTGGTCGTTGTTCAGATCGTACGTCCAGTTGCCCGCCGCATCGATGCTGAAGCTACCCCAGTTGCCATCCGCTACGTTCGTTTGCGTAACGAACACCGCTTCGCCTGCGTCTGGGTCAACCACGTCCAACTTGCCTGTCGCTAGGTCGGTCACGTCTTCTTGCACCGCGCCCGCGTCGTCGCCATCTTGGCTTGGGGTCACGACCGCTTTGTCGTCGCTGCCCGTGATGGTCACGGTCACGTCGTGTGTCGTGCCGTCGGCCGTTGCCACCGTGATGACGCGTGTCACTGGGTCGCTATCGCTGTCCAGTGCCTGTACATCCGCGTGGTCGTTGTTCAGATCGTACGTCCAGTTGCCCGCCGCATCGATGCTGAAGCTACCCCAGTTGCCATCCGCTACGTTCGTTTGCGTAACGAACACCGCTTCGCCTGCGTCTGGGTCAACCACGTCCAACTTGCCTGTCGCTAGGTCGGTCACGTCTTCTTGCACCGCGCCCGCGTCGTCGCCATCTTGGCTTGGGGTCACGACCGCTTTGTCGTCGCTGCCCGTGATGGTCACGGTCACGTCGTGTGTCGTGCCGTCGGCCGTTGCCACCGTGATGACGCGTGTCACTGGGTCGCTATCGCTGTCCAGTGCCTGTACATCCGCGTGGTCGTTGTTCAGATCGTACGTCCAGTTGCCCGCCGCATCGATGCTGAAGCTACCCCAGTTGCCATCCGCTACGTTCGTTTGCGTAACGAACACCGCTTCGCCTGCGTCTGGGTCAACCACGTCCAACTTGCCTGTCGCTAGGTCGGTCACGTCTTCTTGCACCGCGCCCGCGTCGTCGCCATCTTGGCTTGGGGTCACGACCGCTTTGTCGTCGCTGCCCGTGATGGTCACGGTCACGTCGTGTGTCGTGCCGTCGGCCGTTGCCACCGTGATGACGCGTGTCACTGGGTCGCTATCGCTGTCCAGTGCCTGTACATCCGCGTGGTCGTTGTTCAGATCGTACGTCCAGTTGCCCGCCGCATCGATGCTGAAGCTACCCCAGTTGCCATCCGCTACGTTCGTTTGCGTAACGAACACCGCTTCGCCTGCGTCTGGGTCAACCACGTCCAACTTGCCTGTCGCTAGGTCGGTCACGTCTTCTTGCACCGCGCCCGCGTCGTCGCCATCTTGGCTTGGGGTCACGACCGCTTTGTCGTCGCTGCCCGTGATGGTCACGGTCACGTCGTGTGTCGTGCCGTCGGCCGTTGCCACCGTGATGACGCGTGTCACTGGGTCGCTATCGCTGTCCAGTGCCTGTACATCCGCGTGGTCGTTGTTCAGATCGTACGTCCAGTTGCCCGCCGCATCGATGCTGAAGCTACCCCAGTTGCCATCCGCTACGTTCGTTTGCGTAACGAACACCGCTTCGCCTGCGTCTGGGTCAACCACGTCCAACTTGCCTGTCGCTAGGTCGGTCACGTCTTCTTGCACCGCGCCCGCGTCGTCGCCATCTTGGCTTGGGGTCACGACCGCTTTGTCGTCGCTGCCCGTGATGGTCACGGTCACGTCGTGTGTCGTGCCGTCGGCCGTTGCCACCGTGATGACGCGTGTCACTGGGTCGCTATCGCTGTCCAGTGCCTGTACATCCGCGTGGTCGTTGTTCAGATCGTACGTCCAGTTGCCCGCCGCATCGATGCTGAAGCTACCCCAGTTGCCATCCGCTACGTTCGTTTGCGTAACGAACACCGCTTCGCCTGCGTCTGGGTCAACCACGTCCAACTTGCCTGTCGCTAGGTCGGTCACGTCTTCTTGCACCGCGCCCGCGTCGTCGCCATCTTGGCTTGGGGTCACGACCGCTTTGTCGTCGCTGCCCGTGATGGTCACGGTCACGTCGTGTGTCGTGCCGTCGGCCGTTGCCACCGTGATGACGCGTGTCACTGGGTCGCTATCGCTGTCCAGTGCCTGTACATCCGCGTGGTCGTTGTTCAGATCGTACGTCCAGTTGCCCGCCGCATCGATGCTGAAGCTACCCCAGTTGCCATCCGCTACGTTCGTTTGCGTAACGAACACCGCTTCGCCTGCGTCTGGGTCAACCACGTCCAACTTGCCTGTCGCTAGGTCGGTCACGTCTTCTTGCACCGCGCCCGCGTCGTCGCCATCTTGGCTTGGGGTCACGACCGCTTTGTCGTCGCTGCCCGTGATGGTCACGGTCACGTCGTGTGTCGTGCCGTCGGCCGTTGCCACCGTGATGACGCGTGTCACTGGGTCGCTATCGCTGTCCAGTGCCTGTACATCCGCGTGGTCGTTGTTCAGATCGTACGTCCAGTTGCCCGCCGCATCGATGCTGAAGCTACCCCAGTTGCCATCCGCTACGTTCGTTTGCGTAACGAACACCGCTTCGCCTGCGTCTGGGTCAACCACGTCCAACTTGCCTGTCGCTAGGTCGGTCACGTCTTCTTGCACCGCGCCCGCGTCGTCGCCATCTTGGCTTGGGGTCACGACCGCTTTGTCGTCGCTGCCCGTGATGGTCACGGTCACGTCGTGTGTCGTGCCGTCGGCCGTTGCCACCGTGATGACGCGTGTCACTGGGTCGCTATCGCTGTCCAGTGCCTGTACATCCGCGTGGTCGTTGTTCAGATCGTACGTCCAGTTGCCCGCCGCATCGATGCTGAAGCTACCCCAGTTGCCATCCGCTACGTTCGTTTGCGTAACGAACACCGCTTCGCCTGCGTCTGGGTCAACCACGTCCAACTTGCCTGTCGCTAGGTCGGTCACGTCTTCTTGCACCGCGCCCGCGTCGTCGCCATCTTGGCTTGGGGTCACGACCGCTTTGTCGTCGCTGCCCGTGATGGTCACGGTCACGTCGTGTGTCGTGCCGTCGGCCGTTGCCACCGTGATGACGCGTGTCACTGGGTCGCTATCGCTGTCCAGTGCCTGTACATCCGCGTGGTCGTTGTTCAGATCGTACGTCCAGTTGCCCGCCGCATCGATGCTGAAGCTACCCCAGTTGCCATCCGCTACGTTCGTTTGCGTAACGAACACCGCTTCGCCTGCGTCTGGGTCAACCACGTCCAACTTGCCTGTCGCTAGGTCGGTCACGTCTTCTTGCACCGCGCCCGCGTCGTCGCCATCTTGGCTTGGGGTCACGACCGCTTTGTCGTCGCTGCCCGTGATGGTCACGGTCACGTCGTGTGTCGTGCCGTCGGCCGTTGCCACCGTGATGACGCGTGTCACTGGGTCGCTATCGCTGTCCAGTGCCTGTACATCCGCGTGGTCGTTGTTCAGATCGTACGTCCAGTTGCCCGCCGCATCGATGCTGAAGCTACCCCAGTTGCCATCCGCTACGTTCGTTTGCGTAACGAACACCGCTTCGCCTGCGTCTGGGTCAACCACGTCCAACTTGCCTGTCGCTAGGTCGGTCACGTCTTCTTGCACCGCGCCCGCGTCGTCGCCATCTTGGCTTGGGGTCACGACCGCTTTGTCGTCGCTGCCCGTGATGGTCACGGTCACGTCGTGTGTCGTGCCGTCGGCCGTTGCCACCGTGATGACGCGTGTCACTGGGTCGCTATCGCTGTCCAGTGCCTGTACATCCGCGTGGTCGTTGTTCAGATCGTACGTCCAGTTGCCCGCCGCATCGATGCTGAAGCTACCCCAGTTGCCATCCGCTACGTTCGTTTGCGTAACGAACACCGCTTCGCCTGCGTCTGGGTCAACCACGTCCAACTTGCCTGTCGCTAGGTCGGTCACGTCTTCTTGCACCGCGCCCGCGTCGTCGCCATCTTGGCTTGGGGTCACGACCGCTTTGTCGTCGCTGCCCGTGATGGTCACGGTCACGTCGTGTGTCGTGCCGTCGGCCGTTGCCACCGTGATGACGCGTGTCACTGGGTCGCTATCGCTGTCCAGTGCCTGTACATCCGCGTGGTCGTTGTTCAGATCGTACGTCCAGTTGCCCGCCGCATCGATGCTGAAGCTACCCCAGTTGCCATCCGCTACGTTCGTTTGCGTAACGAACACCGCTTCGCCTGCGTCTGGGTCAACCACGTCCAACTTGCCTGTCGCTAGGTCGGTCACGTCTTCTTGCACCGCGCCCGCGTCGTCGCCATCTTGGCTTGGGGTCACGACCGCTTTGTCGTCGCTGCCCGTGATGGTCACGGTCACGTCGTGTGTCGTGCCGTCGGCCGTTGCCACCGTGATGACGCGTGTCACTGGGTCGCTATCGCTGTCCAGTGCCTGTACATCCGCGTGGTCGTTGTTCAGATCGTACGTCCAGTTGCCCGCCGCATCGATGCTGAAGCTACCCCAGTTGCCATCCGCTACGTTCGTTTGCGTAACGAACACCGCTTCGCCTGCGTCTGGGTCAACCACGTCCAACTTGCCTGTCGCTAGGTCGGTCACGTCTTCTTGCACCGCGCCCGCGTCGTCGCCATCTTGGCTTGGGGTCACGACCGCTTTGTCGTCGCTGCCCGTGATGGTCACGGTCACGTCGTGTGTCGTGCCGTCGGCCGTTGCCACCGTGATGACGCGTGTCACTGGGTCGCTATCGCTGTCCAGTGCCTGTACATCCGCGTGGTCGTTGTTCAGATCGTACGTCCAGTTGCCCGCCGCATCGATGCTGAAGCTACCCCAGTTGCCATCCGCTACGTTCGTTTGCGTAACGAACACCGCTTCGCCTGCGTCTGGGTCAACCACGTCCAACTTGCCTGTCGCTAGGTCGGTCACGTCTTCTTGCACCGCGCCCGCGTCGTCGCCATCTTGGCTTGGGGTCACGACCGCTTTGTCGTCGCTGCCCGTGATGGTCACGGTCACGTCGTGTGTCGTGCCGTCGGCCGTTGCCACCGTGATGACGCGTGTCACTGGGTCGCTATCGCTGTCCAGTGCCTGTACATCCGCGTGGTCGTTGTTCAGATCGTACGTCCAGTTGCCCGCCGCATCGATGCTGAAGCTACCCCAGTTGCCATCCGCTACGTTCGTTTGCGTAACGAACACCGCTTCGCCTGCGTCTGGGTCAACCACGTCCAACTTGCCTGTCGCTAGGTCGGTCACGTCTTCTTGCACCGCGCCCGCGTCGTCGCCATCTTGGCTTGGGGTCACGACCGCTTTGTCGTCGCTGCCCGTGATGGTCACGGTCACGTCGTGTGTCGTGCCGTCGGCCGTTGCCACCGTGATGACGCGTGTCACTGGGTCGCTATCGCTGTCCAGTGCCTGTACATCCGCGTGGTCGTTGTTCAGATCGTACGTCCAGTTGCCCGCCGCATCGATGCTGAAGCTACCCCAGTTGCCATCCGCTACGTTCGTTTGCGTAACGAACACCGCTTCGCCTGCGTCTGGGTCAACCACGTCCAACTTGCCTGTCGCTAGGTCGGTCACGTCTTCTTGCACCGCGCCCGCGTCGTCGCCATCTTGGCTTGGGGTCACGACCGCTTTGTCGTCGCTGCCCGTGATGGTCACGGTCACGTCGTGTGTCGTGCCGTCGGCCGTTGCCACCGTGATGACGCGTGTCACTGGGTCGCTATCGCTGTCCAGTGCCTGTACATCCGCGTGGTCGTTGTTCAGATCGTACGTCCAGTTGCCCGCCGCATCGATGCTGAAGCTACCCCAGTTGCCATCCGCTACGTTCGTTTGCGTAACGAACACCGCTTCGCCTGCGTCTGGGTCAACCACGTCCAACTTGCCTGTCGCTAGGTCGGTCACGTCTTCTTGCACCGCGCCCGCGTCGTCGCCATCTTGGCTTGGGGTCACGACCGCTTTGTCGTCGCTGCCCGTGATGGTCACGGTCACGTCGTGTGTCGTGCCGTCGGCCGTTGCCACCGTGATGACGCGTGTCACTGGGTCGCTATCGCTGTCCAGTGCCTGTACATCCGCGTGGTCGTTGTTCAGATCGTACGTCCAGTTGCCCGCCGCATCGATGCTGAAGCTACCCCAGTTGCCATCCGCTACGTTCGTTTGCGTAACGAACACCGCTTCGCCTGCGTCTGGGTCAACCACGTCCAACTTGCCTGTCGCTAGGTCGGTCACGTCTTCTTGCACCGCGCCCGCGTCGTCGCCATCTTGGCTTGGGGTCACGACCGCTTTGTCGTCGCTGCCCGTGATGGTCACGGTCACGTCGTGTGTCGTGCCGTCGGCCGTTGCCACCGTGATGACGCGTGTCACTGGGTCGCTATCGCTGTCCAGTGCCTGTACATCCGCGTGGTCGTTGTTCAGATCGTACGTCCAGTTGCCCGCCGCATCGATGCTGAAGCTACCCCAGTTGCCATCCGCTACGTTCGTTTGCGTAACGAACACCGCTTCGCCTGCGTCTGGGTCAACCACGTCCAACTTGCCTGTCGCTAGGTCGGTCACGTCTTCTTGCACCGCGCCCGCGTCGTCGCCATCTTGGCTTGGGGTCACGACCGCTTTGTCGTCGCTGCCCGTGATGGTCACGGTCACGTCGTGTGTCGTGCCGTCGGCCGTTGCCACCGTGATGACGCGTGTCACTGGGTCGCTATCGCTGTCCAGTGCCTGTACATCCGCGTGGTCGTTGTTCAGATCGTACGTCCAGTTGCCCGCCGCATCGATGCTGAAGCTACCCCAGTTGCCATCCGCTACGTTCGTTTGCGTAACGAACACCGCTTCGCCTGCGTCTGGGTCAACCACGTCCAACTTGCCTGTCGCTAGGTCGGTCACGTCTTCTTGCACCGCGCCCGCGTCGTCGCCATCTTGGCTTGGGGTCACGACCGCTTTGTCGTCGCTGCCCGTGATGGTCACGGTCACGTCGTGTGTCGTGCCGTCGGCCGTTGCCACCGTGATGACGCGTGTCACTGGGTCGCTATCGCTGTCCAGTGCCTGTACATCCGCGTGGTCGTTGTTCAGATCGTACGTCCAGTTGCCCGCCGCATCGATGCTGAAGCTACCCCAGTTGCCATCCGCTACGTTCGTTTGCGTAACGAACACCGCTTCGCCTGCGTCTGGGTCAACCACGTCCAACTTGCCTGTCGCTAGGTCGGTCACGTCTTCTTGCACCGCGCCCGCGTCGTCGCCATCTTGGCTTGGGGTCACGACCGCTTTGTCGTCGCTGCCCGTGATGGTCACGGTCACGTCGTGTGTCGTGCCGTCGGCCGTTGCCACCGTGATGACGCGTGTCACTGGGTCGCTATCGCTGTCCAGTGCCTGTACATCCGCGTGGTCGTTGTTCAGATCGTACGTCCAGTTGCCCGCCGCATCGATGCTGAAGCTACCCCAGTTGCCATCCGCTACGTTCGTTTGCGTAACGAACACCGCTTCGCCTGCGTCTGGGTCAACCACGTCCAACTTGCCTGTCGCTAGGTCGGTCACGTCTTCTTGCACCGCGCCCGCGTCGTCGCCATCTTGGCTTGGGGTCACGACCGCTTTGTCGTCGCTGCCCGTGATGGTCACGGTCACGTCGTGTGTCGTGCCGTCGGCCGTTGCCACCGTGATGACGCGTGTCACTGGGTCGCTATCGCTGTCCAGTGCCTGTACATCCGCGTGGTCGTTGTTCAGATCGTACGTCCAGTTGCCCGCCGCATCGATGCTGAAGCTACCCCAGTTGCCATCCGCTACGTTCGTTTGCGTAACGAACACCGCTTCGCCTGCGTCTGGGTCAACCACGTCCAACTTGCCTGTCGCTAGGTCGGTCACGTCTTCTTGCACCGCGCCCGCGTCGTCGCCATCTTGGCTTGGGGTCACGACCGCTTTGTCGTCGCTGCCCGTGATGGTCACGGTCACGTCGTGTGTCGTGCCGTCGGCCGTTGCCACCGTGATGACGCGTGTCACTGGGTCGCTATCGCTGTCCAGTGCCTGTACATCCGCGTGGTCGTTGTTCAGATCGTACGTCCAGTTGCCCGCCGCATCGATGCTGAAGCTACCCCAGTTGCCATCCGCTACGTTCGTTTGCGTAACGAACACCGCTTCGCCTGCGTCTGGGTCAACCACGTCCAACTTGCCTGTCGCTAGGTCGGTCACGTCTTCTTGCACCGCGCCCGCGTCGTCGCCATCTTGGCTTGGGGTCACGACCGCTTTGTCGTCGCTGCCCGTGATGGTCACGGTCACGTCGTGTGTCGTGCCGTCGGCCGTTGCCACCGTGATGACGCGTGTCACTGGGTCGCTATCGCTGTCCAGTGCCTGTACATCCGCGTGGTCGTTGTTCAGATCGTACGTCCAGTTGCCCGCCGCATCGATGCTGAAGCTACCCCAGTTGCCATCCGCTACGTTCGTTTGCGTAACGAACACCGCTTCGCCTGCGTCTGGGTCAACCACGTCCAACTTGCCTGTCGCTAGGTCGGTCACGTCTTCTTGCACCGCGCCCGCGTCGTCGCCATCTTGGCTTGGGGTCACGACCGCTTTGTCGTCGCTGCCCGTGATGGTCACGGTCACGTCGTGTGTCGTGCCGTCGGCCGTTGCCACCGTGATGACGCGTGTCACTGGGTCGCTATCGCTGTCCAGTGCCTGTACATCCGCGTGGTCGTTGTTCAGATCGTACGTCCAGTTGCCCGCCGCATCGATGCTGAAGCTACCCCAGTTGCCATCCGCTACGTTCGTTTGCGTAACGAACACCGCTTCGCCTGCGTCTGGGTCAACCACGTCCAACTTGCCTGTCGCTAGGTCGGTCACGTCTTCTTGCACCGCGCCCGCGTCGTCGCCATCTTGGCTTGGGGTCACGACCGCTTTGTCGTCGCTGCCCGTGATGGTCACGGTCACGTCGTGTGTCGTGCCGTCGGCCGTTGCCACCGTGATGACGCGTGTCACTGGGTCGCTATCGCTGTCCAGTGCCTGTACATCCGCGTGGTCGTTGTTCAGATCGTACGTCCAGTTGCCCGCCGCATCGATGCTGAAGCTACCCCAGTTGCCATCCGCTACGTTCGTTTGCGTAACGAACACCGCTTCGCCTGCGTCTGGGTCAACCACGTCCAACTTGCCTGTCGCTAGGTCGGTCACGTCTTCTTGCACCGCGCCCGCGTCGTCGCCATCTTGGCTTGGGGTCACGACCGCTTTGTCGTCGCTGCCCGTGATGGTCACGGTCACGTCGTGTGTCGTGCCGTCGGCCGTTGCCACCGTGATGACGCGTGTCACTGGGTCGCTATCGCTGTCCAGTGCCTGTACATCCGCGTGGTCGTTGTTCAGATCGTACGTCCAGTTGCCCGCCGCATCGATGCTGAAGCTACCCCAGTTGCCATCCGCTACGTTCGTTTGCGTAACGAACACCGCTTCGCCTGCGTCTGGGTCAACCACGTCCAACTTGCCTGTCGCTAGGTCGGTCACGTCTTCTTGCACCGCGCCCGCGTCGTCGCCATCTTGGCTTGGGGTCACGACCGCTTTGTCGTCGCTGCCCGTGATGGTCACGGTCACGTCGTGTGTCGTGCCGTCGGCCGTTGCCACCGTGATGACGCGTGTCACTGGGTCGCTATCGCTGTCCAGTGCCTGTACATCCGCGTGGTCGTTGTTCAGATCGTACGTCCAGTTGCCCGCCGCATCGATGCTGAAGCTACCCCAGTTGCCATCCGCTACGTTCGTTTGCGTAACGAACACCGCTTCGCCTGCGTCTGGGTCAACCACGTCCAACTTGCCTGTCGCTAGGTCGGTCACGTCTTCTTGCACCGCGCCCGCGTCGTCGCCATCTTGGCTTGGGGTCACGACCGCTTTGTCGTCGCTGCCCGTGATGGTCACGGTCACGTCGTGTGTCGTGCCGTCGGCCGTTGCCACCGTGATGACGCGTGTCACTGGGTCGCTATCGCTGTCCAGTGCCTGTACATCCGCGTGGTCGTTGTTCAGATCGTACGTCCAGTTGCCCGCCGCATCGATGCTGAAGCTACCCCAGTTGCCATCCGCTACGTTCGTTTGCGTAACGAACACCGCTTCGCCTGCGTCTGGGTCAACCACGTCCAACTTGCCTGTCGCTAGGTCGGTCACGTCTTCTTGCACCGCGCCCGCGTCGTCGCCATCTTGGCTTGGGGTCACGACCGCTTTGTCGTCGCTGCCCGTGATGGTCACGGTCACGTCGTGTGTCGTGCCGTCGGCCGTTGCCACCGTGATGACGCGTGTCACTGGGTCGCTATCGCTGTCCAGTGCCTGTACATCCGCGTGGTCGTTGTTCAGATCGTACGTCCAGTTGCCCGCCGCATCGATGCTGAAGCTACCCCAGTTGCCATCCGCTACGTTCGTTTGCGTAACGAACACCGCTTCGCCTGCGTCTGGGTCAACCACGTCCAACTTGCCTGTCGCTAGGTCGGTCACGTCTTCTTGCACCGCGCCCGCGTCGTCGCCATCTTGGCTTGGGGTCACGACCGCTTTGTCGTCGCTGCCCGTGATGGTCACGGTCACGTCGTGTGTCGTGCCGTCGGCCGTTGCCACCGTGATGACGCGTGTCACTGGGTCGCTATCGCTGTCCAGTGCCTGTACATCCGCGTGGTCGTTGTTCAGATCGTACGTCCAGTTGCCCGCCGCATCGATGCTGAAGCTACCCCAGTTGCCATCCGCTACGTTCGTTTGCGTAACGAACACCGCTTCGCCTGCGTCTGGGTCAACCACGTCCAACTTGCCTGTCGCTAGGTCGGTCACGTCTTCTTGCACCGCGCCCGCGTCGTCGCCATCTTGGCTTGGGGTCACGACCGCTTTGTCGTCGCTGCCCGTGATGGTCACGGTCACGTCGTGTGTCGTGCCGTCGGCCGTTGCCACCGTGATGACGCGTGTCACTGGGTCGCTATCGCTGTCCAGTGCCTGTACATCCGCGTGGTCGTTGTTCAGATCGTACGTCCAGTTGCCCGCCGCATCGATGCTGAAGCTACCCCAGTTGCCATCCGCTACGTTCGTTTGCGTAACGAACACCGCTTCGCCTGCGTCTGGGTCAACCACGTCCAACTTGCCTGTCGCTAGGTCGGTCACGTCTTCTTGCACCGCGCCCGCGTCGTCGCCATCTTGGCTTGGGGTCACGACCGCTTTGTCGTCGCTGCCCGTGATGGTCACGGTCACGTCGTGTGTCGTGCCGTCGGCCGTTGCCACCGTGATGACGCGTGTCACTGGGTCGCTATCGCTGTCCAGTGCCTGTACATCCGCGTGGTCGTTGTTCAGATCGTACGTCCAGTTGCCCGCCGCATCGATGCTGAAGCTACCCCAGTTGCCATCCGCTACGTTCGTTTGCGTAACGAACACCGCTTCGCCTGCGTCTGGGTCAACCACGTCCAACTTGCCTGTCGCTAGGTCGGTCACGTCTTCTTGCACCGCGCCCGCGTCGTCGCCATCTTGGCTTGGGGTCACGACCGCTTTGTCGTCGCTGCCCGTGATGGTCACGGTCACGTCGTGTGTCGTGCCGTCGGCCGTTGCCACCGTGATGACGCGTGTCACTGGGTCGCTATCGCTGTCCAGTGCCTGTACATCCGCGTGGTCGTTGTTCAGATCGTACGTCCAGTTGCCCGCCGCATCGATGCTGAAGCTACCCCAGTTGCCATCCGCTACGTTCGTTTGCGTAACGAACACCGCTTCGCCTGCGTCTGGGTCAACCACGTCCAACTTGCCTGTCGCTAGGTCGGTCACGTCTTCTTGCACCGCGCCCGCGTCGTCGCCATCTTGGCTTGGGGTCACGACCGCTTTGTCGTCGCTGCCCGTGATGGTCACGGTCACGTCGTGTGTCGTGCCGTCGGCCGTTGCCACCGTGATGACGCGTGTCACTGGGTCGCTATCGCTGTCCAGTGCCTGTACATCCGCGTGGTCGTTGTTCAGATCGTACGTCCAGTTGCCCGCCGCATCGATGCTGAAGCTACCCCAGTTGCCATCCGCTACGTTCGTTTGCGTAACGAACACCGCTTCGCCTGCGTCTGGGTCAACCACGTCCAACTTGCCTGTCGCTAGGTCGGTCACGTCTTCTTGCACCGCGCCCGCGTCGTCGCCATCTTGGCTTGGGGTCACGACCGCTTTGTCGTCGCTGCCCGTGATGGTCACGGTCACGTCGTGTGTCGTGCCGTCGGCCGTTGCCACCGTGATGACGCGTGTCACTGGGTCGCTATCGCTGTCCAGTGCCTGTACATCCGCGTGGTCGTTGTTCAGATCGTACGTCCAGTTGCCCGCCGCATCGATGCTGAAGCTACCCCAGTTGCCATCCGCTACGTTCGTTTGCGTAACGAACACCGCTTCGCCTGCGTCTGGGTCAACCACGTCCAACTTGCCTGTCGCTAGGTCGGTCACGTCTTCTTGCACCGCGCCCGCGTCGTCGCCATCTTGGCTTGGGGTCACGACCGCTTTGTCGTCGCTGCCCGTGATGGTCACGGTCACGTCGTGTGTCGTGCCGTCGGCCGTTGCCACCGTGATGACGCGTGTCACTGGGTCGCTATCGCTGTCCAGTGCCTGTACATCCGCGTGGTCGTTGTTCAGATCGTACGTCCAGTTGCCCGCCGCATCGATGCTGAAGCTACCCCAGTTGCCATCCGCTACGTTCGTTTGCGTAACGAACACCGCTTCGCCTGCGTCTGGGTCAACCACGTCCAACTTGCCTGTCGCTAGGTCGGTCACGTCTTCTTGCACCGCGCCCGCGTCGTCGCCATCTTGGCTTGGGGTCACGACCGCTTTGTCGTCGCTGCCCGTGATGGTCACGGTCACGTCGTGTGTCGTGCCGTCGGCCGTTGCCACCGTGATGACGCGTGTCACTGGGTCGCTATCGCTGTCCAGTGCCTGTACATCCGCGTGGTCGTTGTTCAGATCGTACGTCCAGTTGCCCGCCGCATCGATGCTGAAGCTACCCCAGTTGCCATCCGCTACGTTCGTTTGCGTAACGAACACCGCTTCGCCTGCGTCTGGGTCAACCACGTCCAACTTGCCTGTCGCTAGGTCGGTCACGTCTTCTTGCACCGCGCCCGCGTCGTCGCCATCTTGGCTTGGGGTCACGACCGCTTTGTCGTCGCTGCCCGTGATGGTCACGGTCACGTCGTGTGTCGTGCCGTCGGCCGTTGCCACCGTGATGACGCGTGTCACTGGGTCGCTATCGCTGTCCAGTGCCTGTACATCCGCGTGGTCGTTGTTCAGATCGTACGTCCAGTTGCCCGCCGCATCGATGCTGAAGCTACCCCAGTTGCCATCCGCTACGTTCGTTTGCGTAACGAACACCGCTTCGCCTGCGTCTGGGTCAACCACGTCCAACTTGCCTGTCGCTAGGTCGGTCACGTCTTCTTGCACCGCGCCCGCGTCGTCGCCATCTTGGCTTGGGGTCACGACCGCTTTGTCGTCGCTGCCCGTGATGGTCACGGTCACGTCGTGTGTCGTGCCGTCGGCCGTTGCCACCGTGATGACGCGTGTCACTGGGTCGCTATCGCTGTCCAGTGCCTGTACATCCGCGTGGTCGTTGTTCAGATCGTACGTCCAGTTGCCCGCCGCATCGATGCTGAAGCTACCCCAGTTGCCATCCGCTACGTTCGTTTGCGTAACGAACACCGCTTCGCCTGCGTCTGGGTCAACCACGTCCAACTTGCCTGTCGCTAGGTCGGTCACGTCTTCTTGCACCGCGCCCGCGTCGTCGCCATCTTGGCTTGGGGTCACGACCGCTTTGTCGTCGCTGCCCGTGATGGTCACGGTCACGTCGTGTGTCGTGCCGTCGGCCGTTGCCACCGTGATGACGCGTGTCACTGGGTCGCTATCGCTGTCCAGTGCCTGTACATCCGCGTGGTCGTTGTTCAGATCGTACGTCCAGTTGCCCGCCGCATCGATGCTGAAGCTACCCCAGTTGCCATCCGCTACGTTCGTTTGCGTAACGAACACCGCTTCGCCTGCGTCTGGGTCAACCACGTCCAACTTGCCTGTCGCTAGGTCGGTCACGTCTTCTTGCACCGCGCCCGCGTCGTCGCCATCTTGGCTTGGGGTCACGACCGCTTTGTCGTCGCTGCCCGTGATGGTCACGGTCACGTCGTGTGTCGTGCCGTCGGCCGTTGCCACCGTGATGACGCGTGTCACTGGGTCGCTATCGCTGTCCAGTGCCTGTACATCCGCGTGGTCGTTGTTCAGATCGTACGTCCAGTTGCCCGCCGCATCGATGCTGAAGCTACCCCAGTTGCCATCCGCTACGTTCGTTTGCGTAACGAACACCGCTTCGCCTGCGTCTGGGTCAACCACGTCCAACTTGCCTGTCGCTAGGTCGGTCACGTCTTCTTGCACCGCGCCCGCGTCGTCGCCATCTTGGCTTGGGGTCACGACCGCTTTGTCGTCGCTGCCCGTGATGGTCACGGTCACGTCGTGTGTCGTGCCGTCGGCCGTTGCCACCGTGATGACGCGTGTCACTGGGTCGCTATCGCTGTCCAGTGCCTGTACATCCGCGTGGTCGTTGTTCAGATCGTACGTCCAGTTGCCCGCCGCATCGATGCTGAAGCTACCCCAGTTGCCATCCGCTACGTTCGTTTGCGTAACGAACACCGCTTCGCCTGCGTCTGGGTCAACCACGTCCAACTTGCCTGTCGCTAGGTCGGTCACGTCTTCTTGCACCGCGCCCGCGTCGTCGCCATCTTGGCTTGGGGTCACGACCGCTTTGTCGTCGCTGCCCGTGATGGTCACGGTCACGTCGTGTGTCGTGCCGTCGGCCGTTGCCACCGTGATGACGCGTGTCACTGGGTCGCTATCGCTGTCCAGTGCCTGTACATCCGCGTGGTCGTTGTTCAGATCGTACGTCCAGTTGCCCGCCGCATCGATGCTGAAGCTACCCCAGTTGCCATCCGCTACGTTCGTTTGCGTAACGAACACCGCTTCGCCTGCGTCTGGGTCAACCACGTCCAACTTGCCTGTCGCTAGGTCGGTCACGTCTTCTTGCACCGCGCCCGCGTCGTCGCCATCTTGGCTTGGGGTCACGACCGCTTTGTCGTCGCTGCCCGTGATGGTCACGGTCACGTCGTGTGTCGTGCCGTCGGCCGTTGCCACCGTGATGACGCGTGTCACTGGGTCGCTATCGCTGTCCAGTGCCTGTACATCCGCGTGGTCGTTGTTCAGATCGTACGTCCAGTTGCCCGCCGCATCGATGCTGAAGCTACCCCAGTTGCCATCCGCTACGTTCGTTTGCGTAACGAACACCGCTTCGCCTGCGTCTGGGTCAACCACGTCCAACTTGCCTGTCGCTAGGTCGGTCACGTCTTCTTGCACCGCGCCCGCGTCGTCGCCATCTTGGCTTGGGGTCACGACCGCTTTGTCGTCGCTGCCCGTGATGGTCACGGTCACGTCGTGTGTCGTGCCGTCGGCCGTTGCCACCGTGATGACGCGTGTCACTGGGTCGCTATCGCTGTCCAGTGCCTGTACATCCGCGTGGTCGTTGTTCAGATCGTACGTCCAGTTGCCCGCCGCATCGATGCTGAAGCTACCCCAGTTGCCATCCGCTACGTTCGTTTGCGTAACGAACACCGCTTCGCCTGCGTCTGGGTCAACCACGTCCAACTTGCCTGTCGCTAGGTCGGTCACGTCTTCTTGCACCGCGCCCGCGTCGTCGCCATCTTGGCTTGGGGTCACGACCGCTTTGTCGTCGCTGCCCGTGATGGTCACGGTCACGTCGTGTGTCGTGCCGTCGGCCGTTGCCACCGTGATGACGCGTGTCACTGGGTCGCTATCGCTGTCCAGTGCCTGTACATCCGCGTGGTCGTTGTTCAGATCGTACGTCCAGTTGCCCGCCGCATCGATGCTGAAGCTACCCCAGTTGCCATCCGCTACGTTCGTTTGCGTAACGAACACCGCTTCGCCTGCGTCTGGGTCAACCACGTCCAACTTGCCTGTCGCTAGGTCGGTCACGTCTTCTTGCACCGCGCCCGCGTCGTCGCCATCTTGGCTTGGGGTCACGACCGCTTTGTCGTCGCTGCCCGTGATGGTCACGGTCACGTCGTGTGTCGTGCCGTCGGCCGTTGCCACCGTGATGACGCGTGTCACTGGGTCGCTATCGCTGTCCAGTGCCTGTACATCCGCGTGGTCGTTGTTCAGATCGTACGTCCAGTTGCCCGCCGCATCGATGCTGAAGCTACCCCAGTTGCCATCCGCTACGTTCGTTTGCGTAACGAACACCGCTTCGCCTGCGTCTGGGTCAACCACGTCCAACTTGCCTGTCGCTAGGTCGGTCACGTCTTCTTGCACCGCGCCCGCGTCGTCGCCATCTTGGCTTGGGGTCACGACCGCTTTGTCGTCGCTGCCCGTGATGGTCACGGTCACGTCGTGTGTCGTGCCGTCGGCCGTTGCCACCGTGATGACGCGTGTCACTGGGTCGCTATCGCTGTCCAGTGCCTGTACATCCGCGTGGTCGTTGTTCAGATCGTACGTCCAGTTGCCCGCCGCATCGATGCTGAAGCTACCCCAGTTGCCATCCGCTACGTTCGTTTGCGTAACGAACACCGCTTCGCCTGCGTCTGGGTCAACCACGTCCAACTTGCCTGTCGCTAGGTCGGTCACGTCTTCTTGCACCGCGCCCGCGTCGTCGCCATCTTGGCTTGGGGTCACGACCGCTTTGTCGTCGCTGCCCGTGATGGTCACGGTCACGTCGTGTGTCGTGCCGTCGGCCGTTGCCACCGTGATGACGCGTGTCACTGGGTCGCTATCGCTGTCCAGTGCCTGTACATCCGCGTGGTCGTTGTTCAGATCGTACGTCCAGTTGCCCGCCGCATCGATGCTGAAGCTACCCCAGTTGCCATCCGCTACGTTCGTTTGCGTAACGAACACCGCTTCGCCTGCGTCTGGGTCAACCACGTCCAACTTGCCTGTCGCTAGGTCGGTCACGTCTTCTTGCACCGCGCCCGCGTCGTCGCCATCTTGGCTTGGGGTCACGACCGCTTTGTCGTCGCTGCCCGTGATGGTCACGGTCACGTCGTGTGTCGTGCCGTCGGCCGTTGCCACCGTGATGACGCGTGTCACTGGGTCGCTATCGCTGTCCAGTGCCTGTACATCCGCGTGGTCGTTGTTCAGATCGTACGTCCAGTTGCCCGCCGCATCGATGCTGAAGCTACCCCAGTTGCCATCCGCTACGTTCGTTTGCGTAACGAACACCGCTTCGCCTGCGTCTGGGTCAACCACGTCCAACTTGCCTGTCGCTAGGTCGGTCACGTCTTCTTGCACCGCGCCCGCGTCGTCGCCATCTTGGCTTGGGGTCACGACCGCTTTGTCGTCGCTGCCCGTGATGGTCACGGTCACGTCGTGTGTCGTGCCGTCGGCCGTTGCCACCGTGATGACGCGTGTCACTGGGTCGCTATCGCTGTCCAGTGCCTGTACATCCGCGTGGTCGTTGTTCAGATCGTACGTCCAGTTGCCCGCCGCATCGATGCTGAAGCTACCCCAGTTGCCATCCGCTACGTTCGTTTGCGTAACGAACACCGCTTCGCCTGCGTCTGGGTCAACCACGTCCAACTTGCCTGTCGCTAGGTCGGTCACGTCTTCTTGCACCGCGCCCGCGTCGTCGCCATCTTGGCTTGGGGTCACGACCGCTTTGTCGTCGCTGCCCGTGATGGTCACGGTCACGTCGTGTGTCGTGCCGTCGGCCGTTGCCACCGTGATGACGCGTGTCACTGGGTCGCTATCGCTGTCCAGTGCCTGTACATCCGCGTGGTCGTTGTTCAGATCGTACGTCCAGTTGCCCGCCGCATCGATGCTGAAGCTACCCCAGTTGCCATCCGCTACGTTCGTTTGCGTAACGAACACCGCTTCGCCTGCGTCTGGGTCAACCACGTCCAACTTGCCTGTCGCTAGGTCGGTCACGTCTTCTTGCACCGCGCCCGCGTCGTCGCCATCTTGGCTTGGGGTCACGACCGCTTTGTCGTCGCTGCCCGTGATGGTCACGGTCACGTCGTGTGTCGTGCCGTCGGCCGTTGCCACCGTGATGACGCGTGTCACTGGGTCGCTATCGCTGTCCAGTGCCTGTACATCCGCGTGGTCGTTGTTCAGATCGTACGTCCAGTTGCCCGCCGCATCGATGCTGAAGCTACCCCAGTTGCCATCCGCTACGTTCGTTTGCGTAACGAACACCGCTTCGCCTGCGTCTGGGTCAACCACGTCCAACTTGCCTGTCGCTAGGTCGGTCACGTCTTCTTGCACCGCGCCCGCGTCGTCGCCATCTTGGCTTGGGGTCACGACCGCTTTGTCGTCGCTGCCCGTGATGGTCACGGTCACGTCGTGTGTCGTGCCGTCGGCCGTTGCCACCGTGATGACGCGTGTCACTGGGTCGCTATCGCTGTCCAGTGCCTGTACATCCGCGTGGTCGTTGTTCAGATCGTACGTCCAGTTGCCCGCCGCATCGATGCTGAAGCTACCCCAGTTGCCATCCGCTACGTTCGTTTGCGTAACGAACACCGCTTCGCCTGCGTCTGGGTCAACCACGTCCAACTTGCCTGTCGCTAGGTCGGTCACGTCTTCTTGCACCGCGCCCGCGTCGTCGCCATCTTGGCTTGGGGTCACGACCGCTTTGTCGTCGCTGCCCGTGATGGTCACGGTCACGTCGTGTGTCGTGCCGTCGGCCGTTGCCACCGTGATGACGCGTGTCACTGGGTCGCTATCGCTGTCCAGTGCCTGTACATCCGCGTGGTCGTTGTTCAGATCGTACGTCCAGTTGCCCGCCGCATCGATGCTGAAGCTACCCCAGTTGCCATCCGCTACGTTCGTTTGCGTAACGAACACCGCTTCGCCTGCGTCTGGGTCAACCACGTCCAACTTGCCTGTCGCTAGGTCGGTCACGTCTTCTTGCACCGCGCCCGCGTCGTCGCCATCTTGGCTTGGGGTCACGACCGCTTTGTCGTCGCTGCCCGTGATGGTCACGGTCACGTCGTGTGTCGTGCCGTCGGCCGTTGCCACCGTGATGACGCGTGTCACTGGGTCGCTATCGCTGTCCAGTGCCTGTACATCCGCGTGGTCGTTGTTCAGATCGTACGTCCAGTTGCCCGCCGCATCGATGCTGAAGCTACCCCAGTTGCCATCCGCTACGTTCGTTTGCGTAACGAACACCGCTTCGCCTGCGTCTGGGTCAACCACGTCCAACTTGCCTGTCGCTAGGTCGGTCACGTCTTCTTGCACCGCGCCCGCGTCGTCGCCATCTTGGCTTGGGGTCACGACCGCTTTGTCGTCGCTGCCCGTGATGGTCACGGTCACGTCGTGTGTCGTGCCGTCGGCCGTTGCCACCGTGATGACGCGTGTCACTGGGTCGCTATCGCTGTCCAGTGCCTGTACATCCGCGTGGTCGTTGTTCAGATCGTACGTCCAGTTGCCCGCCGCATCGATGCTGAAGCTACCCCAGTTGCCATCCGCTACGTTCGTTTGCGTAACGAACACCGCTTCGCCTGCGTCTGGGTCAACCACGTCCAACTTGCCTGTCGCTAGGTCGGTCACGTCTTCTTGCACCGCGCCCGCGTCGTCGCCATCTTGGCTTGGGGTCACGACCGCTTTGTCGTCGCTGCCCGTGATGGTCACGGTCACGTCGTGTGTCGTGCCGTCGGCCGTTGCCACCGTGATGACGCGTGTCACTGGGTCGCTATCGCTGTCCAGTGCCTGTACATCCGCGTGGTCGTTGTTCAGATCGTACGTCCAGTTGCCCGCCGCATCGATGCTGAAGCTACCCCAGTTGCCATCCGCTACGTTCGTTTGCGTAACGAACACCGCTTCGCCTGCGTCTGGGTCAACCACGTCCAACTTGCCTGTCGCTAGGTCGGTCACGTCTTCTTGCACCGCGCCCGCGTCGTCGCCATCTTGGCTTGGGGTCACGACCGCTTTGTCGTCGCTGCCCGTGATGGTCACGGTCACGTCGTGTGTCGTGCCGTCGGCCGTTGCCACCGTGATGACGCGTGTCACTGGGTCGCTATCGCTGTCCAGTGCCTGTACATCCGCGTGGTCGTTGTTCAGATCGTACGTCCAGTTGCCCGCCGCATCGATGCTGAAGCTACCCCAGTTGCCATCCGCTACGTTCGTTTGCGTAACGAACACCGCTTCGCCTGCGTCTGGGTCAACCACGTCCAACTTGCCTGTCGCTAGGTCGGTCACGTCTTCTTGCACCGCGCCCGCGTCGTCGCCATCTTGGCTTGGGGTCACGACCGCTTTGTCGTCGCTGCCCGTGATGGTCACGGTCACGTCGTGTGTCGTGCCGTCGGCCGTTGCCACCGTGATGACGCGTGTCACTGGGTCGCTATCGCTGTCCAGTGCCTGTACATCCGCGTGGTCGTTGTTCAGATCGTACGTCCAGTTGCCCGCCGCATCGATGCTGAAGCTACCCCAGTTGCCATCCGCTACGTTCGTTTGCGTAACGAACACCGCTTCGCCTGCGTCTGGGTCAACCACGTCCAACTTGCCTGTCGCTAGGTCGGTCACGTCTTCTTGCACCGCGCCCGCGTCGTCGCCATCTTGGCTTGGGGTCACGACCGCTTTGTCGTCGCTGCCCGTGATGGTCACGGTCACGTCGTGTGTCGTGCCGTCGGCCGTTGCCACCGTGATGACGCGTGTCACTGGGTCGCTATCGCTGTCCAGTGCCTGTACATCCGCGTGGTCGTTGTTCAGATCGTACGTCCAGTTGCCCGCCGCATCGATGCTGAAGCTACCCCAGTTGCCATCCGCTACGTTCGTTTGCGTAACGAACACCGCTTCGCCTGCGTCTGGGTCAACCACGTCCAACTTGCCTGTCGCTAGGTCGGTCACGTCTTCTTGCACCGCGCCCGCGTCGTCGCCATCTTGGCTTGGGGTCACGACCGCTTTGTCGTCGCTGCCCGTGATGGTCACGGTCACGTCGTGTGTCGTGCCGTCGGCCGTTGCCACCGTGATGACGCGTGTCACTGGGTCGCTATCGCTGTCCAGTGCCTGTACATCCGCGTGGTCGTTGTTCAGATCGTACGTCCAGTTGCCCGCCGCATCGATGCTGAAGCTACCCCAGTTGCCATCCGCTACGTTCGTTTGCGTAACGAACACCGCTTCGCCTGCGTCTGGGTCAACCACGTCCAACTTGCCTGTCGCTAGGTCGGTCACGTCTTCTTGCACCGCGCCCGCGTCGTCGCCATCTTGGCTTGGGGTCACGACCGCTTTGTCGTCGCTGCCCGTGATGGTCACGGTCACGTCGTGTGTCGTGCCGTCGGCCGTTGCCACCGTGATGACGCGTGTCACTGGGTCGCTATCGCTGTCCAGTGCCTGTACATCCGCGTGGTCGTTGTTCAGATCGTACGTCCAGTTGCCCGCCGCATCGATGCTGAAGCTACCCCAGTTGCCATCCGCTACGTTCGTTTGCGTAACGAACACCGCTTCGCCTGCGTCTGGGTCAACCACGTCCAACTTGCCTGTCGCTAGGTCGGTCACGTCTTCTTGCACCGCGCCCGCGTCGTCGCCATCTTGGCTTGGGGTCACGACCGCTTTGTCGTCGCTGCCCGTGATGGTCACGGTCACGTCGTGTGTCGTGCCGTCGGCCGTTGCCACCGTGATGACGCGTGTCACTGGGTCGCTATCGCTGTCCAGTGCCTGTACATCCGCGTGGTCGTTGTTCAGATCGTACGTCCAGTTGCCCGCCGCATCGATGCTGAAGCTACCCCAGTTGCCATCCGCTACGTTCGTTTGCGTAACGAACACCGCTTCGCCTGCGTCTGGGTCAACCACGTCCAACTTGCCTGTCGCTAGGTCGGTCACGTCTTCTTGCACCGCGCCCGCGTCGTCGCCATCTTGGCTTGGGGTCACGACCGCTTTGTCGTCGCTGCCCGTGATGGTCACGGTCACGTCGTGTGTCGTGCCGTCGGCCGTTGCCACCGTGATGACGCGTGTCACTGGGTCGCTATCGCTGTCCAGTGCCTGTACATCCGCGTGGTCGTTGTTCAGATCGTACGTCCAGTTGCCCGCCGCATCGATGCTGAAGCTACCCCAGTTGCCATCCGCTACGTTCGTTTGCGTAACGAACACCGCTTCGCCTGCGTCTGGGTCAACCACGTCCAACTTGCCTGTCGCTAGGTCGGTCACGTCTTCTTGCACCGCGCCCGCGTCGTCGCCATCTTGGCTTGGGGTCACGACCGCTTTGTCGTCGCTGCCCGTGATGGTCACGGTCACGTCGTGTGTCGTGCCGTCGGCCGTTGCCACCGTGATGACGCGTGTCACTGGGTCGCTATCGCTGTCCAGTGCCTGTACATCCGCGTGGTCGTTGTTCAGATCGTACGTCCAGTTGCCCGCCGCATCGATGCTGAAGCTACCCCAGTTGCCATCCGCTACGTTCGTTTGCGTAACGAACACCGCTTCGCCTGCGTCTGGGTCAACCACGTCCAACTTGCCTGTCGCTAGGTCGGTCACGTCTTCTTGCACCGCGCCCGCGTCGTCGCCATCTTGGCTTGGGGTCACGACCGCTTTGTCGTCGCTGCCCGTGATGGTCACGGTCACGTCGTGTGTCGTGCCGTCGGCCGTTGCCACCGTGATGACGCGTGTCACTGGGTCGCTATCGCTGTCCAGTGCCTGTACATCCGCGTGGTCGTTGTTCAGATCGTACGTCCAGTTGCCCGCCGCATCGATGCTGAAGCTACCCCAGTTGCCATCCGCTACGTTCGTTTGCGTAACGAACACCGCTTCGCCTGCGTCTGGGTCAACCACGTCCAACTTGCCTGTCGCTAGGTCGGTCACGTCTTCTTGCACCGCGCCCGCGTCGTCGCCATCTTGGCTTGGGGTCACGACCGCTTTGTCGTCGCTGCCCGTGATGGTCACGGTCACGTCGTGTGTCGTGCCGTCGGCCGTTGCCACCGTGATGACGCGTGTCACTGGGTCGCTATCGCTGTCCAGTGCCTGTACATCCGCGTGGTCGTTGTTCAGATCGTACGTCCAGTTGCCCGCCGCATCGATGCTGAAGCTACCCCAGTTGCCATCCGCTACGTTCGTTTGCGTAACGAACACCGCTTCGCCTGCGTCTGGGTCAACCACGTCCAACTTGCCTGTCGCTAGGTCGGTCACGTCTTCTTGCACCGCGCCCGCGTCGTCGCCATCTTGGCTTGGGGTCACGACCGCTTTGTCGTCGCTTGCCACTACACCAATATTAACGGTTATAGTGTCTGTGCCACCTTGGCCGTCGGAGACAACAACCGTAAAGCTATCATCACCGTTGTAGTTTTCATTAGGTGTGTAGGTCCAGTCACCGTTTTCATCGACAACAACAGTTCCGTTTGAGGGATCAGTGGCTTTGGTGAAAGACAGAGAGTCACCGTCTTCGTCTGAAGCTGAAAGGGTTCCGTTTACTGGGGTATCTTCATCGGTTGTAAATGAGAGAGTGTCGCCAACAGGGTCATTGTTGTTATCAACAAAGGTAGGAGGATTGTTAGGTTGGTCAACCGAACGGAAAGCATCAAGAAGACTCAAGCTTTGAGTACGAGACATTCCCAGCGCTTCAAAGCCCGTCGTTACAAATTCAGTACCTGGAATGGTTTCTTCACCGTCGCGCTCAATAGTCCCGCTACTTACTAGGCTTGAACCACTTTCACCAGCTGCCGTTGCAAATTCTTCGCCTAGCTCCGTCGGATCCTGACCTTCTTCTAAAGCCGTAAAGATATTTGCAATGTCTTGGTCTAGTTCAACTTCACCGCCATCTTCAGGCGAAAAACGCTTGACTGAAATTGGAGATTCAGAGTTTTCGCTCTGGGATTCAAGAATGACATCCCCTGCTTGTAATGGCTGGCCGTCTTCTAGGACTTTAATTGTACCATCTACCGAAACAACAATGCGTTGACCAAGTGCCAATGCACCGCTCGCATTCAATACTGTCATGTCCATATAAACCCCTAAAACTCATTTTTCAATCAAAACGTCAAAATAGTGACATTGTATTTATAATATTAGGTAAAATATAACACCTAACACCATATAATTCATAGTTATGAATGCACATTTTAACAAGGTCGTATACACCATGATGACAATGGTCACACTCATCAATACTTAAAGCGCTCTTAAATTTGATATAAGTTATTGTGCTAACGAAAAATAATTGACATATTAATAGGTGTTCTAAGTGCATTAAAACATCACAATACGCACAGTGATCGGTTAACAAATTTACAACCATTTGCGAGCGCCAGTTGTAGCGATCGTAATTTTTTTGGCGGTTCATCTGAATTTTGTATATCATCGTGCAAAATTAAGACTCAGGTGTGACTCATTTTGGAGAGATGCAAATTGAATAGGATTCAAACGACGACCTTAGGGCTAGCTATAGCAATGACCTTTCCAGCTGCGGCACAAACTCTTGAGCAAGCCGTCGCTTTTACGTTGGAAAGCAATCCTGAAATTAAAAGTGCTTATAATGAGTACGTAAGTAAACGTTACGTTAACGATGCTTCTGGCGGTGCTTATCGTCCAAGTATAGATCTAGATGGTGGGATTGGTTATGAGCATACCGATCTAGTGACCAATACAAATTCAACAGATCTGACGCGTAAAGAAGCGACGATTACTTTGACTCAGTTAATTTGGGATGGAGCAAATACTTCCAACGATATTGATCGTACCGCGGCTGATGCAGAATCTGTTCGTTACCAATTACTCTCCAACGCCCAAGATATCGCTCTCGAGGTCACCAAAGTATACCTTGATGCAGTGAAAGCTTATGAAGTCCTCACCCTGTCTGAAAACAACCTGGCAACACACAAGGATATCTATAGAGATATTCGAAAACGTGTCGAATCTGGCATTGGCTCTACAGCAGATATGTCCCAAGTAGAAGCTCGTATTGCGAAAGCTCATGGTAACTTGCTCGCAGCACAAAATAATTTGTTTGATACGCATACTCAATTTAAACGTATTGTTGGACAGTCACCTTTGGGGTTAGTGTTTCCGCGAGCAGACACTGGAGCAATTCCTTACACCGTAGATGGCGCTCTTGCGAAAGCTTTCAACCAACATCCTGTTATTAAAATTGCACAAGCCGATGTGGACTCCGCTAAATTCCAATATAAACAGTCTAAAAGTTCAAATTATCCGACTGTTTCTTTCGAAGCCGCGCAAACCTGGCGTGATGACGCAGGTGGCAACGAAGGGAGTAGTGACGAATTTTCCGCAATGGTCCGCTTGAGATATAACTTGTATAACGGCGGCGCTGATCAAGACCGCGCTGAAAGTGCTGCTTACCAATTAAATAAGGCCAAAGATCTGCGTGAAAGTACATATCGTAATGTAGAAGAGAGCCTACGCTTGTCATGGAGCGCACTTGATTTAACCGTACAACAGAAAGAGTTCTTATCAGATCACGTAGACTCAGCATCAGATACGGTTATCTCTTACGAGAAGCAATACCGCATCGGTAAACGAACACTTCTCGATTTACTTAACACTGAAAATGAGCTCTTTGAAGCTCGTAAAGGCTATTTAGATGCCAAGTACGATGAACAATATGCTAAATACCGGGTCATGAACGCAACCGGTAATTTACTGACAGGTTTACGTGTCGATATCCCCCAAGAATGGAATGAAAAGGTAGAATATTAATGAAGCTGCTAAAAGCTGTATTTCCACTCTGTCTATTGGTTGCTTCTGCCAACATTTTAGCTGAAACAAACGATGAAGAGTTCGAGTATCGAGCGCTCCCAGAGAGCGTACAAAGTTACGATCTAGAAGACGACGACAATGATGGTGTTATCAACGCCCGTGATTTATGTGTTGATACACAGATTGGCGCTGAAATCGATAATGACGGCTGCGGCTCTTATTTCGAGTCAACGGAACAGAAAGAACTTCACATCTTATTTGCCAACAATTCAACAGAAATCAATCCTGTTTTTCTTGGCCAAATTCGTCAAATGGCCGCGTTTTTAAAGCGGTATGAAAGCACAACCATTCGTCTACAAGGCTACGCGAGTAAAGTCGGAAACGCGGCTCACAACTTAGACTTATCGAAAGAACGAGCATCAAATGTAAGGCGAGCCCTAATAAGTAATGGTATACAACCATCTAGAGTGACAATCGTTGGCTACGGGGATACCGTTTCTAATGAAGAGGGAACCAAAATCAACCATGCGCTCAATAGAAAAGTTGTCGCTTCTGTCGCCGGATTCAAAGGCAACATCAAAGAAGAATGGCATATTTTTACAAAAATTGGAAAGTAACCACTCTTAGTTATGCCTCATCTGAAACGTTATCTTTAGGTAGCGTTTCAGTACGCTTATAATTCCTTAAATAGCATATACCTAAGCCGTCTATAATGTTAATCTTGTCACGTTATCAACATAGAGAATTAATCCATGAGCAAACTAACCGCTGATACTCAAGCAAATCTAGAACTTTTCGTTTCTGAAACACAAGAAACTAAACTTGTATGGGGCCTTCGTAACGAAGAAGGTTGGCTAGCATGTGACTCAAGTGAATTCGAAAGCAGCGAAGTGATGCCATTTTGGTCTTCAAAAGAAGATGCTCAGACTCACAACGTTGAAGAGTGGGCTGATTTTGAAGTATTAGAAATCCCACTAGATATCTTTGTAGAAGACTGGCTACTGACTCTTGCTGAAGACGGCGTTCTTGTTGGTACGAACTGGAATGCAACATTAGAAGGCAAAGAGCTTGAACCTTCTGATCTAGCGAAATTGTACATTTAATTTCCAATAGCGGTCGTGCGAATAAGTACGACCGCTATTACCCTGATAACCATCAACAAATCAGAGATACAACTCGCATAAATCACTGTAAGTATCATTCAAAAATTGAAGCAACCTCAAACTAATAATAGAATGTCGTTCTTTATCTGATTGATAGTTCCTCGTGATTCACTCCGTCTTTATTACTTTTCTGCTTTTAACCAGCTTCTATTCTTATGGCCAAGTACCTACATTAGATCGCCATAACAGCTTCCCCGTCAGTGACTCAAACATAAATCTTGATTCTACTCCCAACGCTGACTGGAATGCTCTCTATTTATCCACTTTAACTCGTTCCCCTTCCCGCGCACTGAACATGCTGCAAACACGTTATACGAGCTTAAATCACTATGGAGATAAGCTATACCTTTCTTCATTATTGTACGAATACATGAGTCATCGCTCACAACCATTTTATGGTATTGCTTCAAACAACAGTGAATATCAAGCAATAGAAAAAGCGTTCATTTCAGCGTTAGTAAAAGACAGACAAGGTCACTACGAAGACGCTCAACAGGGCTTTTTGACGCTACTCACTAAGATGCAATCACGCAATGATATAACGGGGCGTGCACTGTTGAAGTACCAACTGTGTCGCTCTCTCAATGAACAAGCCAAATATCACCAAGCTAACTATTACTGTTCTGCACTTCAGAGCGATTTTCAAAACCTCGTTGACCCAGTATTACCCAAATTCGTGACATATCGAGTCATCGCCAACAACCACCATTTTCGTAGTGACTATCAAGCAGCGTTAAATACTTACCTGTCTTTGATCAAAGTATTCCCACAAGGGCATGATATATCGGGCATTTATAACGATGTTGGCAATCTGCTCAAAGAACTAAAACAATATGAAAAATCAGAACAATACCTCAAAGAAGCACTCATACTAAGAGCCGATACTTATGCTCTAATGAAAGCTCAAGTGCACCATAGCTTAGCCGAACTGTATTTAAGTCAAAGCCAAAGTAACCTAGCAATTAAGCACTTTCAAAAAGCGAGGACAATGCTAAGCGCATCTCCCCATAACTATGGCATCGCTTTGACAAACTTAGGCTTGGGAAAAGCCTACACACAAACACATGATTATGAGTTAGCAAAAACCTATTTGGTTGAGTCTCTTTCTGCCTCTAATGAACTTAACAATAACGTTATTCGTATCAACGCTTATTTGGCATTAAGTGACATGTTCGAAGAACAACAGCTGACAACTGAAGCGCTAAACTACGCACAGCAAGCGTTGGAGTTAGCTGAGCAGGTCACAAGACTTAAATACGTCGCCCAAGCTCTTCTTCAGCTTTCTGATATTCACCAGTCACTCAATGGTTACCAACAGGCTTTTTATTACTATCAGAGACACTCAGCAATACAATTAAAGGCCAGAGACATTGATAACAGGTTAGCTTTTGAGGCTCTTGACCTTACTCATGCCAAATATGAGCAAGAACTGAAGAATTCTTTCCTAACACACCAGACAAAACTCGATCGCCTTCGAATTGAAAAGATGGAGCACCAAAGGTGGATGTACAACATCATCATGTTTGTATTACTCTGCGCTGCCAGCTTTACGGTATTGGCAAACAAGACCATCCGAGCGAGAGCCGCGATTGACGCAATGACCAAAGCTTACAACAGGACCGAAATAATACGCAGGATCAAGCGAGTTAGACATTGCCAAAAAAACAAAAAACAACACGTACTCGTTTTACTGGATTTAGATAAATTTAAAGAGATTAATGATGAGCATGGCCACCCAACGGGTGACATAGCACTTGTTCATGTCAGTAACCAAATAAGAAAGCATTTAGTAAAAGGTGAGTTATTTGGACGTTTGGGCGGCGAAGAATTTCTTATTATGCTGACCGATACCAAGCCGTCTGAGGTCCGTGAACGCGTTGAAGAACTGCATTATGCTATATCAAACAGTATTTTCCTGTCAGAAAGCAAAAAGCCACTTAATGTAACCGCGAGTTTTGCTTATCTAGCAACCTCAAACGCACTAAGTGACTTTGATGCTCTCTACTCTGTTCTTGACCAAGCATTGTATCAAGCAAAGAGTAATGGTCGAAACTGTATCATTGACGCTTATAACGAACCAATTGACATACCTGAAGCTATTTATACTCAGTCTGTTTACGAACCAACTCAGTCATAATACTTTGACGGTCAACTAAGTAATCGTTAAGGCCGGCCTTTCGTAGTTCACATGCTGGGCAATCACCACAGCCATCACCTATAATACCGTTGTAGCAGGTTAGTGTTTTGTTTCTAACAAGTTCGAGAGCTAAGTACTGATCTGCCAACGCCCATGTTTCAGCTTTGTTCAGCCACATCAGTGGTGTTTTGATATCAAGCTTCTTATCCATGCCTTGCACAAGCGCAGAATTCATCGCTTTTACAAAATCATTACGGCAATCAGGATAGCCAGAGAAATCTGTTTCACACACACCAGTAATCACAGTTTCAGCTCCGATCTGGTATGCATAAATACCCGCCAATGTTAAGAACAGAATATTACGACCAGGAACAAAAGAGTTCGGCAATCCATTCTCTTGTAGCTCATGTGATACAGGGATATCGTCACGAGTCAGAGAGCTAATAGCCAACTCATTTAGCAGCGTCACATCCATCACTTTATGCGCTTTCACACCAAGCTCTTTCGATAATGACTGAGCGACTTCGATCTCTAACTTATGGCGCTGACCATAATCAAAAGTAATCGCATGAACTTCATCATACTCTGTTAGTGCCTGAACAAGACATGTAGTTGAGTCTTGACCACCACTGAATACTACAACTGCTTTTTTCATTTCCATACCTATCTAAAACTGGCGAACTATCATAAATGGGAAAACTGTCCGCAAACACGCAAACTGCTGACCAACTAAGCGATACTCAAATACTTATGAGTTTGGATTGATAAGCGCCAATTGCGCTCAATGCAGGTATCAATACAAAGTTGTGTTGCGCGTTCTTTTTGACTAATCGGTTGCAGAGCGACGACCGTTTCACTCGAAACATCCGCTCGCTCCAATAAACCGTCAAGCTGTTCGATGTCTTTGCCGGTACCCACTGGATGCTTAATTTCATTAGCACGTTGTAAGGCGCTATCTAAAATATCCAGTTTCGCTTTCATCGCCACTTTTGGTGACACCGTAACCCAAGTGTCAAGTGTCACTTTAACTTCTGATGTTCCACTAGTCTCAATCTGACAACAACAACCATGCTGCTCAAATGCTTCAGTAAGCGGGACAAGATCATAAATACACGGCTCACCACCAGTAATCACAATGTGCTTCGCAGTGTAACCTTGCTTGATGTATTCATTCACAATTCCTTGAGCATCAATTGCTGACCAAGTTGGTGAATCCTCTGTCTTCACCATGATATCGCCAAGGCTGGTTTCATCTTCAGGTAATGCTTCCCAAGTCTGTTTCGTGTCACACCAAGAACAACCTACTGGGCAAACTTGTAGACGAACAAAAACAGCCGGAACGCCAGTAAACACGCCCTCACCCTGGATGGTTTCAAACATTTCATTAATCTTGTACAACTTTTCCTCAGCTCAATCATTTGGTCAAATAAATCAACCGCAGACCTTAAAGCACTTACCCCCTTTGGTCAAACAAATGAGTACTGATAAATGAGTTGATCAAAGCCCTAGCCTGAAGTTTCAAGTTCCCTTATCCTTTCGTCCATTAGATTTGGTTAACTTTTAATTTTTTGGTAAGGAAAAACATGTACAAACTGATAGCTCTTGATATGGATGGCACACTACTCAACAGAGAAAAAACGATTTCTCCAGAAAATAAAGAGGCGATAGCCAAAGCTCGTGCTGCAGGAGTAAAAGTGGTTCTCGCTTCTGGTCGACCTTTAGAAGGTATGCAAAGCAAATTAGACGAGCTTTCAATTAACGGCGAAGATGACTTTGTACTCTTTTACAACGGCTCTATGGTACAGAACGTTTCGACTAAAGAGATCATCCACAGCGAAATCAGTAACGGTAAAGCAGCGAAAGAAATCGCAACTCTTGCTAAGCAACTTGGTGGCTATGTTCATGCATTCAGCAAGGTTCATGGTTTAATCACCCCTGAAAACAATGAGTACACCGCTATTGAAGCGCGTATTAATGGTTTAGCAATTACCGAGTTCGACTTTTCTCAACTAGAAGACGACCACGAAATCATCAAAACCATGATTGTTGCAGAGCCAAACAAACTCACCGAAATCATCAGCAAGTTACCACAAGAGCTTAAAACTCAGTTTACTATCGTACAAAGTGCACCATTCTTCTTAGAGTTCCTAAACCCAAAATCAAACAAGGGTGTCGGTATTGAAGCGATAGCGAAACACTTAGGCATTAAATCGGAAGAAGTAATCTGCATGGGTGATGCTGAAAACGATCACCATATGCTTGAATACGCAGGCCTTGGCATTGCAATGGACAACGCAATGGAAGAAACCAAGAAACTGGCGGATCACATCACAGCGAGCAACGACGACCATGGTGTAGCTGTCGCGATTGAGAAGTTTATCTTCAACTCGTAAGCACTAGATAGAGCCCTCTACTTTATCTAACTCACCTAAAATACATTGATAAAAAGAAGGCTGTGCATTGCACAGCCTTCTTTTTACATGAATCGTTCTACTTATTATTTTCTAGCCCAAGGCAGACGAAATGCCACCACACCAAACAAAATCAAGATTGGGAAACGTAACGTTTCAATAATAAATGAAGCAATACCACTGAAAGAGACAAAGCTTCCTGCCCAGCTAATCAGCAGATTTCCCGCTAACAACATAGCCATCACTCCAAGAACGATCTTGAATGAGAACTGACCGACCAAAGGTTTCGAGTCTGTTAACGTCACTAGGCATGCAATCGTCATCAAAATCGCCACCCAGAATGAGAATGTTGGCAATGGCCATATCACCGTGAGAACAACCGACAGTAAGCACAATGCCCACCAAACACCTTTAGAACTTAATAAGGCACTGATATCTACATCCGGTTTCGCGTCTAATCTCACGATATGCCACGTCGCTAATGCACCTAATACTCCACCCATTAATACATCACTAAAAAACGCACTGCCTGAATAAGACTTAAATAGCATGATCCACAGCAGGCCAGCGAGCACTATCAGAATAGCTTTTTGCTCCAAGAGGCGATTTAGTTTCCAAAAGACTAACAAGGTTAAACTTACCCATAACGCAGCTAAGAGACTTGGGAAACTATACCCACTGCTCATCACTAACTTTAAAGTTGGAAGGTAGGCATGAGGACGAGGAAAGCCAAAACCTTGGTGGGCGATCAATGTCAGTAACGTTACAGATATCAAAGTGAAGCCAAACTTCAACGCGAAGTTACGGCCAAAGTACCAAGCAATTAGTGGCAATATCACAATGAAAACCCATGGCTTCGCTAACAAATCGGTCAATAGCACCGTACTAGAAAACGCGCTCGGTATGATGTCGAATATATTTTGAAGTGAAACGATCCAACCTAATTCTAGTTGATGGACTTTAGGTGCCGCGCCCACCAGCTCAGTCACATACGTCACCGGTTGGTCCATCGCGGATAAAAACAGCTCGTTAATCTCAGACCACTGTTCTGGATAGCGGTACTGATGATCTTGCAATTCAGCAGGAGGAAGTAACATCGCTCGGCTGACTTCCACGCCGTAATGAGGCGCAAACCAAATCGGCAGCTCAAAGCCACCCAACTCATTTCGAGCTTTGTAACTGATCACTTCAGAGTCAGAGACACAATCATACACAACGGCACTGTCGGTATATCCCAACACATCACCGACCGTCACGGACAAACCCGCCTCTTCCCACGTTTCACGTTGCGCCGCGACCGATGGCGGCTCACCAGAAACCACAGTGCCTCCCGGTAGAGACAATTGCCCCGTGATCAATTCATCAACCAACACAATTTGGTTATCGGCACGTACTACACACAAAGCGCCCGCGATATGATCGGGCAAAGTGTTGCTCGCCCAAGCGGAGGTAGTACTCAAAAGAGATAATATGAAAACTAATAAATATCGAATAGCCAACGAGTTTACCTAAAAATAAGAGAAAAGTTAAAGACTGCTCTAGTGTAATCAAACACGCACAAAATCGCTGTCTACGTTTTGTGCAAAGCCTTTCTCATCCATTGAATGTGAGGTGTGAACCCCATTTTTTGATAGAAGTCCTTGGCAGGTGAATTAAAGTCCCAAACCTCTACAAAGACTTGTTCAACCCCATAATCATCAAAAGTCGCTTCAATTTTGCTAAACAACTTTTCAGCAATCGATTCTTTTCTATAATCAGGCAAGACAAACAGTTCATCGACACTGCCCATCGGCACTGGTTTACTTACCGTTGAGATAAGCTCACAAAAATGCCCAGAGATAAAGCCAACAATCAGCTCACCTTTTAATGCCACGTAGACTAAGCATTCAGGATCATCCAAGTAACGTGCAATGCTTTTTTCCTGCTCAATCTCTTCTGCCGTTTTAAAGTGCTCTGGGCTAGCGAGGTGATGGTGATGGTGGAGATCGAACATTAACTCGTTAAGATGTTCCAAATCCGTGTGCTTTGCGGCCCTTAAGGTGACATTCATGACTATTGTGCTTCTCAAACCAAATTAATATTTAAACTGAGTCTAGTTTACTTGCCGCGAGTATCTATACAAGTTATTGAATTAATTCATGGTTTGAAGTGCGTATTTTAGATACAAAAACGGCCACATTACGTGGCCATTCTGTTTAAATAATTTAGAATTAAACGAATATCTAGGCTTTAGCTTTATGCGCCGTTATCTTCTTTCTCTTCTTTGAGTTCAGCAAGCTGTTGTTCTAGTTCGATAAGTTTAATTTCAGCCTCAACTTCAGCAACTCGCTTTTCAGCATCGGTGCGATTATCTTGTGCTAAGCCATCAGCAGTCACTTGAGTTCTTTGAGCATTTCTTGCGTCATCCGTATCTTTCATCGAACCAGCTACGCCACCTGTCACACCTCCTAGTGCTGCACCTTTAACCGCTAAGCTTGCATCTCCTGTCAACGCTCCAGCCGTTGCTCCTAGTAAGGCACCACCAATAGCACCACGATTACGCGCTGCATTTTCATTTTCGTTATCAGTGGCAGGAGATGCACAGCCAGAAAGAGTCACAATCAGTGTCGCTAAAAGAAAAGGTTTAGTGAATGTCATAGGTGTCTCGCTTTGGTTTCGTTTGGAATGAAGTCATCTTAAACAGAACACCTAACAACATAAATAAAGACCAGTTTAGATAATATATAACGGTTGATTATGTATTAGTCGCTCAACACTTCAGGATTGGGAAACGTTTGATTTATTAGTCACTCCGCAAAAACAAAAAGACGATCAGTAGGGCCGTCTCAATAACTCTTGTGACTGGGTGGTAAGCGTTAGCTCCTCGACCAAAATTTCTGAATATTTTCTGCGCTTGGAGGCGGTCTTACACCACAATCTCGATAGTGATTTTTATCACCAATCCCCAGTATTTTACCATTTCGTTCATCAATCATCGCAGCCACTTTAACACCGTCTCCAATATGCCGAGTCAACACGACAATTTCACTCGATCTTTCAGATCTTACAGCGCCTAGGATTTGATATTCGTAGCGACCTTTCCTTGAATTAACGATCATCTTCGAGTTAATAGGGTCGGCTTCATACCCCACGCCCATATCAAAAACCGCTTGATAGAGATCGACGCCAGTCTTGGACACACATTTAAATATCTTGGGATGACTCAATGGCTCTAACAACACTCTACTTGCTTCATCCTTTGAAATACTGTCACTAGCAGCACCACTGACCAGTAAAGCAATCAATAAAAAGTAAACTCGCATAAAAAAGACCTCAATATGTGGGGTTCATAATGAGGTCATAGTAGACGCAATGGATAAGCGGATGAAGAAAGTAGAGTTTAGGTAAACCATCACGCTGGGTTATGCATAAATCAACAAGCCGAAGATCAAATTGCCCAAACAGCTAAGCCTATTTACCGAGCTTTTCAGCAATTTCAGTTAAGCTGGTAGGGTCGTCAATCGTCGAAGGTACCACGTACTGTTCACCTTCTGCGATCTGTCGAATAGTTCTACGCAAGATCTTACCTGAACGAGTTTTCGGTAATCTCTCTACCACTAAAGCTTGTTTGAAACAGGCAACAGCGCCGATTTCGTTACGAACCTTACCAACCAGTTCGGCTTGTAGCTCAATGCCATCTACTTTTATTCCGTCCTTTAACACAACTAAGCCAAGCGGTAGCTGCCCTTTCAAGTCATCATGAATACCGACAACGGCACATTCTGCAATCGCGGGGTGACCACCAACGATCTCTTCCATTTCCCCAGTAGACAAGCGATGCCCTGCAACGTTGATCACATCATCAATGCGCCCCATGATAAACAAATATCCCTCATCATCGAGGTAGCCGCCATCACCGGAGACATAGTAACCCGGGAATTGGCTCAGATAGCCGGATTCAAATCGATCATGATTACGCCATACCGTGGGTAGACACCCGGGTGGCAACGGGCGTTTGAGCGCCACAAAACCTTGTTGATTGGGCAGAGCAAGCTCACCTAATTCATTAAGAATTTCTACTTGGTAACCGGGTACTGGCTTGGTTGAAGAACCCGCTTTTACAGGCAAAGATTCAAGCCCTGTCGAATTTGCAGAAATAGCCCAACCCGTTTCGGTTTGCCACCAGTGATCGATAACCGGTTTATTGGTATGAGACTCGACCCAATCCAATGTTGGCGGGTCCAAACGCTCTCCTGCCATAAAAATCGACTTGAGCGATGATAAGTCATATTTGGTAAGTAACTCGCCTTCGGGATCTTCTTTCTTGATTGCTCTAAATGCTGTAGGTGCAGAAAACAACACGTCCACTTTGTACTCTTCACACACACGCCAAAACGCTCCTGGATCGGGTGTTCTCACCGGCTTACCTTCAAACAGAATAGAGGTGCAACCGTGAATCAGTGGCGCATACACAATATAGGAATGCCCAACCACCCAACCCACGTCAGATGCCGCCCAAAAAACACCATCTTGCGGCATATCGTAGATAGTGCTCATCGAGTACTTCATCGCGACCGCGTGACCACCATTATCACGGACTACGCCTTTCGGCTTACCGGTGGTTCCCGATGTATAGAGGATATATAAAGGATCGGTTGCCAAAACGGGAACGCAGCTATGTGGCAGAGAATCCGCAACGGCCTGCTGCCAGAGTACATCTCTATCTTGGTTCAGTTCAGCCAGGCATTGCTCTCTTTGGAATACCACGACTTTTTCAGGCTTCCAGCGGCTGCCCATGATGGCTCGATCAACCATCGGTTTATACGGTAGAACTTTGTTAATTTCGATACCACATGAGGCGGTAATCAAGACCTTGGGTTCAGCATCTTCAATTCGAACTGCAAGCTCGTGCGGAGCAAATCCGCCAAACACCACGGAGTGAACCGCGCCTAGTCGTGCACAGGCTAGCATTGCCATTGCTGCTTCAGGAATCATTGGCATATAAATCACCACACGATCGCCTTTGGTAACACCTTGCGTTGCTAACATCCCCGCGACTTTAGCCACTTGGTTACGCAGTTGGTCGTAGGTGTACGAAGATTGATGTCCTGTAACAGGAGAGTCGTAAATCAGTGCGGTATTATCACCTCGCCCATTTTCACAATGGTAATCAAGCGCCAACCAGCAGGTGTTCATCACCCCATCAGGAAACCAACGTTCAATACCGTTATCGTCAGTTTGTAATATCGTTTTTGGTGGTTCAAACCAATCGATCGCTTGTGCTTGTGTTTCCCAGAACGAATTGGGGTCTTCCCTAGCCCATTGATACTCGGTGATATAGTCTGTTTTTCTGTTCATTCGATTCGTAGCAGACATAGTGCCTCCTCCATGATTTATCCATTAGTCCAAGCGCCTAGCTTTTGGCTGTAGCACTTGATTGCACTCTTTTCTCAGCGTTGTGTTCGTGAACATTTAACCGTTCACGACAATCGCTTTACTTAGGAAAAGGCACTCGAATGGCACCTTCCATGATCACTCGAGCACTACGACTCATAATTGCCCGTTCTATTTTCCAACCGCTTTCCGTCTGAATAGCTTTAGCACCCACTTTTAAGGTTCCTGATGGATGACCAAAGGTCACAAAATCTCGGGAACCCTCACCGACTGCCAAGTTCACTAACGTACCTGGCACACTCGCCGCTGAAGCAATGGCGACCGCTGCCGTACCCATCATGGCGTGATGCAGTTGTCCCATAGACAAAGCACGCACCAGAAGGGCAGTATCTTCGACAGCAACCGATTTACCACTGGAGGCTTGGTACGCTTGAGGCTTAGCAACAAACGCGACTTTAGGTGTATGTTGACGTGATTCAGCTTGTTCTAAAGAATCAATAAGACCCATCGCTACTGCACCATGTGCTCGTATGGATTCAAACAGAGCCAAGGCTTTGGTATCACTATTGATATCTGATTGAAGTTCAGTGCCTTGGTAACCAACCGATTCAGCATCAACAAAAATGGTGGGTATCCCAGCATTAATGTATGTCGCTTTGATGCAACCCAGATCTGGAACATCTAAAAAATCGACAACATTCCCTGTTGGGAACATAGAGCCATTCGCATCGGCTGGTTCTAGGAAATCGACTTGGATCTCAGCAGCGGGGAAAGTGACACCATCAAGCTCAAAATCACCCAGTTCTTGGACTTCACCACCAGCGATAGGCACATGAACAATAATGGTTTTCTCTATGTTCACTTGCCATACTCGCACCTCGACCACGCCGTTTTCTGGAATACGATTCGAGTCGACTAGGCCACTATGGATAGCAAATGGGCCCACTGCAGCAGACAGATTGCCGCAGTTACCGCTCCAATCAACGAACGGCTTGTCTATTGCTACTTGGCCGAATAGGTAATCAACATCGTGATCGGCTTTACTGCTTTTCGAAACAATAACGGTTTTACTGGTACTGGATGTTGCACCACCCATGCCATCGGTTTGTTTGCCATAAGGATCTGGACTACCAATCACGCGCAGAAGTAATGCGTCTCGAGCTTCTCCGGCAACTTGCGCAGCTTCAGGTAAGTCACTTAAGTTGAAAAAGACACCTTTGCTTGTTCCACCCCGCATATAGGTAGCAGGTACTTTTATCTGTTTGTTTGTCATATAAAGCTCCTACTGTGCAAGAAAGTCTTTGGCGAAACGTTGCAACACTCCACCAGCGCTGTAAACATTCACTTCGTCTGCGGTGTCTAGTCGGCAGGTCACAGGAACATCAAGCTTTTCACCGTTTTTACGAGTGATGACTAGAGCCAAATCAGAACCTGCTTCAATGTCGCCGTACACGTCGTAAAGCTCGGTGCCGTTCAGTTCTAAGGTATTGCGATTCGTTCCTACTTTGAACTGCAGAGGCAATACACCCATGCCAACCAAGTTGGTTCTGTGAATTCTTTCAAATCCTTCAGCCACAATCACTTCAACACCCGCTAAACGCACACCTTTGGCTGCCCAGTCCCGTGAAGAGCCTTGCCCATAGTCTGCGCCAGCAACGACAATCAAAGGTTGCTTGCGATTCATGTAGGTTTCTATCGCTTCCCACATTCGAGTAACCAGCCCTTCGGGTTCTACTCGTGCCAATGAACCTTGCACGACTTCTCCAGCGTCTTTCACCATTTCATTAAACAGCTTAGGGTTGGCGAACGTCGCTCGTTGCGCGGTTAAGTGATCACCTCGATGAGTCGCATAAGAGTTAAAGTCTTCTTCTGGCACTTCCATTTTCGCCAAGTACTCACCTGCCGCACTCGAAGCGAGAATCGCATTTGAAGGTGATAGATGATCCGTGGTGATGTTGTCGCCAAGAATCGCTAACGGTCTCATACCTGAAAGGCTTCGTTCTCCCGCAAGCGCTCCTTCCCAATAAGGTGGTCTGCGAATATAGGTACTTTGAGGTCGCCAGTCATAAAGCGGTTCAGTCGTTACCTGCTCTTCGTCTGGCTGGAACATTTTCACGTAGATTTGTTGGAATTGCTGAGGCTTAACATGCTCACCGACAACCGCATCAATTTCTGCGTCACTTGGCCACAAATCACTTAGATAGATTGGTTTACCATTGTTGTCTGTACCTAGGCTGTCTTTTTCGATATCAAAGCGAATCGTACCCGCTAAAGCGTAAGCAACCACCAATGGCGGTGAGGCTAAAAACGCTTGTTTAGCATAAGGATGAATTCGACCATCGAAATTTCGATTCCCAGATAACACAGCGGTTGAATACAGGTCGCGGTCGGTGATTTCTTGTTGGATTTTAGGATCTAAGGCCCCGCTCATTCCGTTACAGGTAGTGCACGCATAGCCCACGATACCAAAACCAAGCTGTTCCAACTCAGGAAGCAAACCTGCAGATTCAAGATAGAGCTTGGCAACTTTAGAACCCGGAGCAAAAGAGGTTTTCACCCATGGCTTACGAACTAACCCAAGCTGATTGGCCTTCTTAGCCACCAATGCTGCGGCGACTACGTTTCTTGGATTACTGGTGTTTGTACAAGAAGTAATTGCAGCAATAATCACAGCACCATCGGGCATTTGTTCATCGCTATATTTCGCCGAATGTTGTTCTTTCCACGATGATTGGCTAATGCCTTGTTTGGCAAGTTCACTGGTTGGTAAACGGCGATGGGGATTGGATGGCCCTGCAAGGTTGCGCTCAACTTTAGACAAATCAAACTCAAGCACACGCTCGTATTGAGCGGAATCTAAATCATCGGCCCATAAGCCAGTTTGCTTAGCGTATAGCTCAACTAACTCAACCTGTTCAGGCTCGCGTCCTGTCAGCTTTAGGTATTGTATGGTCTGTTCATCGATATAGAACATACCTGCTGTCGCGCCGTATTCTGGCGTCATATTCGATATAGTTGCGCGGTCACCAATGGTCAGTGCACGAGCCCCTTCACCGAAGAACTCTAGATAACTGGAAACCACTCTCTGATTACGAAGAAACTCTGTAATCGCAAGCACAATATCCGTTGCGGTTATCCCTTCTTGTCGTTGACCCGTCAGTTTAACGCCCACGATATCAGGCAAGCGCATCATCGATGGACGACCGAGCATCACAGTCTCGGCTTCCAAACCACCTACACCTATTGCAATAACACCCAGAGCATCAACATGAGGAGTATGACTGTCGGTGCCGACACAGGTATCAGGAAACGCGATTCCTTCTTTAGATTGAATCACTGGAGACATTTTCTCTAAGTTAATCTGGTGCATAATTCCATTACCCGCAGGAATCACACTCACGTTTTTAAACGCGGTTTTACACCATTCAATAAAATGAAAACGGTCTTCGTTTCTGCGCTCTTCAATCGCGCGGTTTTTATCAAATGCTTCGTTATCAAACCCGGCATGTTCCACAGCCAAAGAGTGATCAACAATCAGTTGAGTTTCGACCACTGGGTTCACCTTGGCAGGGTCTCCGCCTTGGTCGGCAATCGCGTCTCTTAATCCAGCCAAATCTACTAGGGCTGTTTGACCAAGAATGTCATGACACACCACACGCGCAGGATACCAAGGGAAATCAAGGTCACTCTTGCGTTCAATGATCTGTTTTAAGCTGTCTTCAAGGATTTCAGGATCACAGCGTCTTACTAATTGCTCTGCCAATACTCTCGACGTATAAGGCAAGGTTTTATAACTGCCCGGAGATATCGCTTCTACCGCTTCGCAAGCATCGAAATACTCTAAATGAGTTCCGGGTAAAAGTTTCCGGTACTGATTTTTATCAAGGTACTGAGCTTGTTCAAGTTTTACATCAGACATACATCCACCATTATCTGTTAAATTCTATTCGTTGTTTCTTGAGGCCTTGTCGTATGAAGACGGAAGTCACCTCAGACATAAGTCGGCTCGTTATGGAGGGCTAACGTAGATGAATAGGTAGCCAGTCTTGATGCTCTGGCCCGGTGTAGTCTGCACTTGGACGAATGATGCGATTGTTTTCTCTTTGCTCGAACACATGCGCCGTCCAACCGGTAAGGCGACTCATCACAAAGATAGGCGTAAATAATTTGGTAGGGATATCCATGAAGTGATAGGCAGATGCATGGAAGAAGTCAGCATTACAGAACAAGCCTTTCTCGCGCTTCATAACCGCTTCAACACGCTCTGAAACGGCGTAAAGCTGTTTATCACCGACCTCTTGAGCTAGCTCTTTTGACCAACGCTTGATTAGAGCATTTCGTGGGTCGCTTTCACGATAAATGGCATGACCGAAGCCCATGATTTTGTCTTTGTTAGCAAGCATCTGCATGATGTTAGTTTCTGCTTCATCGGCGGTTTTCCAATCTTGGATCATTTCCATTGCCGCTTCATTCGCACCGCCATGTAAAGAACCTCTTAGTGTGCCAATTGCTGCTGTAACGCACGAATGAATATCTGACAGTGTTGATGCACAGACACGGGCAGCAAAAGTAGATGCGTTAAACTCATGCTCTGCGTAAAGCGTTAGCGAACAGTGCATTACCTGCTTATGCAGTTCACTCGGCGCTTTATCTGTTAGCATTTTCAAGAAGTAGCCACCCAGACAGACTTCGCTTTGATCTTCAGTATCAATGCGCACGCCATCGTGGCTAAAGCGATACCAATAACAAATAATCGCAGGGAAAAGCGCAAGCATTCGTTCGGTCGCGAACAGTTGCTCAGAGAAGTCAGACTCTTGCTCTAGATTACCTAACATTGAACAACCCGTTCTCATCACATCCATTGGGTGAGCGTCTGCAGGAATAAGCTCTAGTGCTGCTTTCAAAGGTTGAGGTAAGCCGCGTAGACCAACCAACAATGTTTTGTAATCGTCTAGCTCTTTGGCATTGGGTAAGTGACCTCTTAGTAGCAGGTGCGCCACTTCTTCGAACTGAGCGTGATTAGCAAGATCGGTAATATCATAACCACGGTAGGTTAAGCCGGTTCCTGATTTTCCTACCGTACATAGCGCCGTAGTTCCCGCACTCTGACCACGTAGACCAGCACCACCGATTGCAGGTGCGCTTGCTGGTTTGCTTTCGGGTTTTTCGCTTTGTTGTTGGTTTTCTGTTGAAGCCTTTTCGACAGCTGCTTTATCACTCAAAGATACAGACATGATGAACTCCTTTTCTGTATTAGCCGCCTGCACTCTTTGGTGCTGCCTGTTTATATGTCCGATGATCTTTATCATCGGTACTGGATATGGCGACTAACCATTTCACGTTATTGGATTAAGTTGATTTTGGATTAATTGAAACGGGATTTACCCTTCACTTGAAAACAACTGATCAAGCTTGTTTTCGTAGTCGTGGTAATTCAGGTGTTCGTAAAGCTCTTTACGGGTTTGCATTGAATCCAACAGAGCTTCTTGATTGCCTTCAACTAACAAGTGCTTGTAAACATTCTCCGCCGCTTTGTTCATCGCACGGAACGCACTCAATGGATAAAGCACCATGTCGACACTTGATTGGGCCAACTCGTTACAGTTGTAGAGTGGCGTTTGGCCAAACTCAGTGATGTTCGCAAGAATAGGCACGTGCTTACCCGTTGCTGATTTCAACGCCGCCGAGAACTTCACGTATTGGTCTAGCTGATTCATCGCCTCAGGGAAAATCATGTCAGCGCCCGCTTCAACACACGCAATCGCTCGTTCAATCGCACTATCAATACCTTCAACCGCCAATGCATCCGTACGCGCCATAATCACAAAGCTCTCATCGGTTCTAGCATCGGTTGCCGCTTTGACTCTATCGACCATCTCTTGCTGGCTAACAATCGCTTTATTTGGTCGATGACCACAGCGTTTCTGGGCCACTTGATCTTCCATATGAATTGCAGCTGCGCCTGCCTTCTCCATAGCGCGAATGGTACGTGCAATATTAAATGCGCCACCAAAACCCGTATCGATATCCACCAGCAAAGGCAAATCACACGCATTGGTAATACGTTCAACATCCACCAACACATCGTTCAATGTGGTGATACCTAAATCAGGCAAACCATAAGACGCATTGGCGATGCCTCCACCAGATAGGTAAATAGCTTGATGCCCCAAGTTCTTTGCCATCATCGCGCAATACGGATTCACCGTACCGACGATCTGCAATGGGTCGTTGTCTTGCACAGCTTGTCGGAACTTTGCTCCTGCTGATAACTTCATAATGACGCTCCCTGTTAATTGTTTATTTCTAGCTAACCTTTAAGACTTACGGCTTTTGGTTATCGCCAGCACTGATCCGCTGACAGATTCCAATGGTCGCTTAATCAAGATCTTTGGATTGAATTTGTTGTTCTATCAGCAATCGACTGCCCGAGATGTGTCGTCGCATTAGCATTTCTGCTAGCTCTTCATCTCGATTACGAATCGCTTGTAGGATGTATTTGTGTTCATCGAGCGCCTCTTTTGGTCGAGACTGAGCCCTAGGCGATTGATAGCGGTACATTCGTAATAGGTGATAAAGCTCGTCACACAACAGCGAAATCAGTTTGCTGTTACGACTCGCTTTGATAATGCGGTAATGGAAATCGAAGTCGCCATGTTGATGGAAGTATGATGAACCTTCGACTTCATCGATATGTTTAGAATGTGTCGACAATAAGCCTTCAAGCCCAATCAACTCATCTTGTGTGATGTGCCTCGCTGCTAATCGCGCAGCCATACCTTCCAATGCTTCTCTCACCGCGTACAGCTCTAGCAGTTTCTCTGCAGAAAAGGTAATAACTCGAGCTCCGACATGAGGAATACGTTCGATCAGGCCAAGCCCTTCGACCCGCATTATCGCTTCACGCAAAGGACCTCGACTTACCTCGAAGCGTTTAGCCAGTTCAGGCTCCGAGATCTTACTGCCCGGTGCTAATTCACCGTTCACAATCGCCTCAACGAGGTATTCCGTCAGATTTTCTGACTTAGTGTTTTCTTTATCGCTCACACGAGTTTTCGTGTTTGCACTTAAGGTGAGATCTTTTATCGCAGTATTCATATTCACGCTGCTCACTTCTGATTGCCGACCCTAACTGTCAACAATTTCATAACATGAACATAAAATACACGATCAAATTGTCTACAATCAAGTAGATTGTCGACAATTTAGACTAAGGTAGTATTTTTTATAAACAATAAAACTTGCTAAAAACGAACAATAAATAACTTAAACATTTGTTTCTTATGAATCCAATCAGAAAAGAACCCTTCAACCCCTTGCCTATTCCAAAATGATTTAAAAAACGATGTGTCGACAACTTACAGCCGAACTAGTCAAACGCAGCTCATTTTCCGCATAGGCACCTGCTCGCTCGCATACAAAGACAAAGAAGACGGCTGATGTGCCCTTCTTTTTATGTCTCACAGCGAATAGTGACATTAATCCCTCCCGTAAACTTTATGAACTTTATTCACCCAATGTTCTTTATTCTCAATATCGCCGCATTAAAGACAATTCATTAACACATCGTTAACTTTAACCTTACCTGCTAAGCAATGTCCTAGTCGTGTTTAGCAGCTATATATAAAACATAAGTTTCTCTCCATTGAAGAGATCCCCTACATAAGGAACGTGAACCATGTTCAAGGCACTGAAACCTACTCTTGCGGCTTCTATTATCGCAGCTACCTTTTCTTTCAACACTTTTGCTGCTGACGTAGAGAAAATCCACTTCCTAATCCCTGGCGGCGCTGGTGGCGGTTGGGATATGACAGCTCGTGGTACGGGTAATGTATTGGTCAAATCAGACATCGTAGAAAATGTCTCTTTCCAAAACTTGTCTGGTGGTGGTGGTGGTAAAGCTATTGCTCATCTAATCGAGACCGCTAAGCGTCAGGAAGATACACTGATGGTTAACTCGACTCCTATCGTTGTACGCTCGTTGACCGGGATTTTCCCTCAATCTTTCCGAGATCTAACGCCAGTTGCTGCAACCATTGCCGACTACGGTGCAATCGTGGCGTCTGCGGATTCTAAATACAACTCCTGGGAAGACGTGGTTAAAGAATTTGAAGCCAATCCCCGTAAAGTAAAAATTGCAGGCGGCTCAGCTCGTGGCAGTATGGACCACCTAGTAGTCGCTGCAGCGTTTAAAGGCGAAGGTTTCGACGCTAAGAAAGTACGTTACATCGCCTATGATGCAGGAGGTAAAGCGATGGCTGCTCTACTATCTGGCGAAACACAGCTGCTTTCGACAGGCCTTGGTGAAGTGCTAGAGATGTCTAAATCGGGTCAAGTTAAAGTGCTTGCAGTCACGGCACCAAAACGACTTGATGCTGCACCAAACATCCCGACGCTCACGGAATATGGCAACGAAACCGTATTTGCTAACTGGCGTGGTTTCTTTGCAGCTCCAGGCACGAGCCAAGCAAAGATTGATGAATGGAATGTAGCGCTTGGCAAGATGTACAAGACCGACGAATGGCAGGTGGTCCGTGACCGTAATGGTTGGATTGACAACTACAAAGCTGACAAAGACTTCTACGCCTTCCTAGAAGATCAAGAAAAGCAAATGGGCGACCTCATGCGTGAGCTTGGTTTCTTGAAATAACCAATACTAGAGAGGGCATCTTACCCATACCCTCTTCACTATTCTCTTGTTTCGCCGTACATGAGTTAACTTCAAACTCCTTTGTTTATCCGTATCGAATTACTAAAACTTGTCGAATCGTTGTAGACGCAAGTGGCTTGAACATTAAGCATTGTAATCCGCTTACCTTAGGTTAGTGATCCCAGACATTATTCATTAACTCGCTCATGTACGGTTTTTTACTTTTCTATACCACCCTAAACGGAGTTGGATATGTCGGACCTACCAACCAAATTTTTAAGTAAAGAATACTTGCTATGTCGCGATCGCGTCGGGGCAATGATTTTTTTACTCGTGTGCCTTTGCTACGGCTATCAAACCACACTCATTCCCCTTTTCCCTGGCGACGAGTACGAACCCTTTACGGCTCGCACATTACCAACATTACTAACCATTGCAGGTATTGGTTTATCGTTAGTATTGCTTGTCACCGGACAAGTAGACAAAGACAGCGGAGCTATTTCTGACTTTGATTGGAAACTACTGATTGGCTTTTTAGTATTGATGGCACTGTACGGTGTTGGTCTTACTTACCTTGGCTTTGTTCTGGCAACGAGCTTCTTCTTGCTTGCTGGCTTTTACTTATTGGGTGAACGCCGTAAAGCTGTTTTATTTGGCGCGTCGTTTCCTTTCGTTATCGCGTTCTTTCTTCTATTAACTCAAGGCTTAGATATCTACCTAGAGCCTGGTTTAATCTTCACTCTTTGGTAGGGATAACATTATGTTAGATGGAATTTTACAAGGGCTTTCGACCGCTGTGATGCCAATGAACATCATGATGGTCATCGTGGGTTGCTTCGTCGGTACCTTTATCGGGATGCTTCCGGGATTAGGACCAATTTCAGCCATTGCGTTGATGATCCCTATTACATACGGCTTAGACCCTTCTTCTGGCCTCATCTTAATGGCTGGTGTGTATTACGGCGCGGTTTTTGGTGGATCTACGTCATCAATCTTAATCAATGCTCCAGGTTGTTCTTCAACGGTCGTCACCGCGTTCGATGGCTACCCAATGGCGCAGAAAGGACAAGCGGGTAAAGCACTCGCACTCGCGGCTTACTCTTCTTTCACTGGTGGCACGCTCTCAGCCATTATGCTGTTGATTGCAGCGCCAGCACTCGCAAGCGTGTCATTGAGCTTTCAGTCTTCTGACTACTTCGCACTAATGCTACTAGGTTTATCAGCCGTAGCCGCATTTGCAGGCCCTGGTCAAGTGGTGAAGGCGTGGATGATGACTATCCTAGGCTTAATGCTTTCCACCGTTGGAATCGATAAAGGCGTTGGTGTTGAGCGATTTACTTTTGGCTTAACCGATCTAATGGATGGCTTTAGCTTTTTACTATTGGCAATGGCAACGTTTGCTCTAGGTGAGACTTTAATGGGTATTTTAAAACCAGAAAAAGACACTAGCGGCGAAGAAAGCCAGAAAATGGCCGATATTGGCAGTATGAAAGTGACCAAAGAAGAGTTTAAAGAAGTCGCCCCCGTTTCGATTCGCTCTTCGATCCTAGGTTTCTTTACTGGTGTTTTACCCGGTGCTGGCGCAACCATTGCCGCTTTCTTGAGTTACGGTATGGAGCGAAGCTTGGCACCGAAAGACAAACAGAAAGAATTTGGTAAAGGCAGTATCCGTGGTCTTGTTGCTCCTGAATCAGCAAACAACGCAGCTTCAAGTGGTTCATTCGTTCCGCTACTGACGCTTGGTATTCCCGGCTCTGGTACTACCGCAATCATGCTTGGTGCCCTAATCGCTTACGGTATTCAACCGGGACCTCGATTATTCGTTGAGCACCCAGATGTATTTTGGTCTGTAATTATCTCAATGTACTTTGGCAACATTGTACTGGTTATTTTGAATCTACCGCTTATCCCTTACATATCTAAACTGCTTGCTGTACCAAGAACGGTGCTATTACCAATGATACTGTTCTTCTCTATCACAGGTGTCTATTTGGTGTCGTTCAACACGATGGATGTGTTTGTGATGTTAATCGTCGCGATAGCTGCTATAGCACTGAGGTTAGCAAACTTCCCTCTCGCACCATTACTGCTTGGGTTTATTTTAGGAGGCTTGATGGAAGAGAACTTAAGACGTGCGTTGATGATCAGCGATGGCGAGTTAAGCTTCTTGTGGGAACGTCCAATTACAATGACTTTCACTATTTTAGCGGTGCTCGTGTTAAGCAGCCCTATACTCCTCAAGTTATTTCAAAAATTTAAAGCTAAACCCGTAGAAGCATAATCTCACGTTACTAAAAAGCCCTAACAGACATTTGTCCTGTTAGGGCTTTTTTGATGCACGACCTTCTAACTAACAACTCGTGAGTTATCTATATCATTTGTATGTCGCTTCAATTCATCAAGCTCACATGCTTCTAAACGCTTAGATGCTCCTTAAAGAATGTTAAGCTACGACTCCAAGCCAGTTCGGCCTCTTGTTCGGCATAACGCCCTGTCGAATCGTTATGAAAGCCATGGTTCACACCTTCGTAAACGTAAGCGGTGTAATCAACTTCATTCAGTTTTAGACGTTTCTCATAATCCGGCCATGTACTGTTTACTCTCTTGTCTAACTCAGCAAACTGAAGCATCAGCGGGCCTTTCACTCTTTCGCGAATTTCATCAGCCGCAGGTGTACCATAGAAAGGCACTCCAGCATTGAGCTTTTCAGGTATCGTAGCAGCAAGCATGTTTACCACATAACCACCATAACAGAAGCCAACCGCACCAAGTTTCCCATTGCTGAGTTCATGATCTTTCAAGAACAGCGCAGCTGCTATGAAGTCCTCTTCAAGCTTAGACTTGTCCATTCCTTTCTGCATGCTTCTCCCTTCATCATCGTTTCCTGGGTAACCACCGATAGGGAATAAAGCGTCAGGTGCAAACGCAATGAAACCTTGCGCAGCTAAGCGCCTCGCAACATCTTTGATGTACGGGTTTAGACCTCTGTTCTCATGCACCACAAGAACAACGGGAGCCGTACCTTGAAGATCTTTAGGTACAACCAAATAACCTTGGCACTCTCCATGCCCCTTGGGAGACGAAAACTGAGCGTAGCTCGCCGTTATAGAAGGATCGTTAAATGAAACTTGCTCGGCGAGTGTGTAATTAGGAATCAAAGCACTGGTTAATGTGGACATAGTAAAACCAAGTACAGCAAGGCCACCAAGCCTACGCATAAATTCTCTTCTGTCGATTACCCCATGAGCATATTCGTCATACCAATCAAAAGCTTCCTGAGGGATAGGTCTTTGATCTTGTCCTAAATTCGCGTTTTTAACTCGTTTTTCCATTGTCATTCCCTTGTTCAAAAATAAAAAGTCACAGATTTATGATTATAGACTGTGACAATTAGTTCAATTTACATTCTCATCAAACGAAACGTCTTCTATGAAAGATCATATATTTAATAAACAAAATAAATACTTAGTGATAGTCTAGTCACAATTCCGTTACAAAATAACTAGAAGGAACGAAATTATAATGCAACTCGATTGGTCTTTGCTTTTGGATTGGCTCATCTTATTTACAGCAGGTGTTAGCGGTGGTGTACTTAACTCCATCGCTGGTGGCGGCAGTTTCATCACATTTCCAGCTCTGTTATTCGCTGGTGTCCCTCCGATAGCCGCTAATGCGACCAACACCTTTGCCTCATGTGCGGGCTACATTAGTGGTGCATATGCACTTAGACACGAGATTAAATCAGGTACTAAGCAGCTCAAGATCGTCATCACTTTGTGTGTAGTTGGTGGGGGTATCGGTGCGTTTTTATTGCTACACACACCAGAAGCATTGTTTACTCAATCCGTTCCTTGGTTACTGCTTTTTGCAGCACTTCTTTTTACTTTCGGTGGAACACTTAATCAATGGCTTAAGAAACTCACAGCTAAACACAAACACGCCAACAGCGCTGGAGCATTATTTTCTGCTTTGATGTTACTTATCGTGTGTGTTTATGGTGGTTATTTTAATGCAGGATTAGGCATTGTGACATTGAGTTACTTGGCACTGGCTGGATATACCAATATCAATGTGATGAATGGCATCAAACTGTTGGTGTCGGCATGCGCGTCACTCGCGGCAATCGTGTTCTTTATCGTGAATGGTTCGATTGATTGGCCATCAGGCATAGCTGTCTTATTTGGGACATTGGTCGGTGGTTACTATTCAGCTAAAATCTCTCGTCGTATCCCACAACAGTATGTCCGTACTACTGTGATCATCGCTAGCTTTTTGATCACCGCTTACTTCTTCTATGCTAACTAGGTTTTATATCAACTAGCTTTTATTCAAATTACTTCGTACAGTAATCACGCCTTTCGTTAGCAAAACACAACGTAAATCGTTAAGCATGAAGAAGTGACAAATCCCCTCAATTGGTTATTTTACGCCCTATAAAATAGCCAAGCTAAAATGTGTGAGGCGAGTTTGTCAATTAGTAAATTTGATAACAATTTAGACTGTTTTTTAGCCTTTATTCCAATAGACATGGGATAATTCTCCTGTCGAAAGTGAGACTTCATTAGGAGGCGTTATGAACATTAAACTCGGTCATGTCATGTCATCAAGTCGACTCATTTGCTTTGTCGCTTTTCTTGCTGCCACATTCGCGTGGATCCTAAAGATGCCCGCTCTGTTTTCTGTGTCAGCGCTATTCTTACTGATCAGCGCCATTGTCTATGTCGTTGACCTTTGGAAGAATCAAAGAAAGCACCGCGAAGCTTAAGGCTCAAGAACAATAAGCTTTAGACGGATTTAATAGTTATACGTATTAAAAAGGAGCGCTTAGGCTCCTTTTGTGTTTTTCGCTTGTCTAATTAGGCGCATTAATTATCTACGCCTTATCTAACGGCGGCTAACAATGCCATTTTTTAAAGACGGCTCTTGCTAACGGCGAAAGTTACGACCGTTACCGCCTCGGCGTTCTTTAAATGCAGATGCAGCTTTAGCTTGAGAAGCGTGGATAGACTCAACCGTCAACTCCATTGGTTCACGAGGTTCTAACCCGTGACGGAACGTGCGTGAGCGTGGTGGCATCTGATACTCAATATCTGAAGCTTTAGGCATACGCTTAAAACGGTAAAGGTAGAAGTTTTCAACCTTCTCACGAGCCCATTCTGTCTTCTTCAGGTATTTAACCGCACTTGCTACCGTTGGTTTAGTATTAAAGCAGTTCATGCGCATTGCTGCATCCAAAATTTCCCAACCATAGTGATCGACTAACTCAGTAATCATGGTTTCAAGCTTTAAGCCATGTAGAGGGTTGTTTTGTTGCAGTTCGATTCTTTCTTCTTCAGTCATAACATTACCTTTTTCAAGGCAGCTCACGGCCTTGAATATACTCTAGAACACCGTCATCACTGACCGCTTCTAGCTCAATCATTTGGGCATTATTTCCATTGCCCTTGTTTATGTCTTTATGATGGCATAAAGCATGTGCGTTATCCTATTTATCTTTTCATTTAATTTCAAAATGGTTATTTAACGTCCAGATCATCATTAACAGCACTTTAGTTAAGCAATAGCGCATACGCTATTAACTGGCAGACGTATTCGATGCGTTAATGAGTAAAAGAGCCTATAAACACGCTTGGTCACTGAATGAGGTGATGGCCTATATAGAAGCAAACACTGGTTGAATGTTTGACCCAGAGTGGGTTGAAGCGCCTAAACAAAACCTAGACAGCTTTATGTCCATTCGAGATCAATACAACGACGATGTACAACCACATATCATGACCGCCTAAGCGATAATTAGTTGTGTGTTTGAAGTGACCATCTAAAAATACGCAAACCAACAAAAAAGGATGCCACTGAGGCATCCTTTTGTTTTCTAGTTTGCAGCTGAAAGAACAAATTTGTTCTCTACTGATTCTAACTAACGATTATACGTCGTAAGTTGTAGAAGCAGTGTCGCCGCCTGTACCAGTCCAGTTTGTGTGGAAGAATTCACCACGTGGACGGTCAGTACGCTCGTAAGTGTGAGCACCGAAGTAGTCACGTTGAGCTTGTAGAAGGTTCGCTGGAAGACGAGCTGTTGTGTAGCCGTCTAGGAACGTTAGTGCAGAAGTCATACATGGCATTGGGATGCCTGATTCCATAGACTTAGCTGCAACTTTACGCCAAGCGCCCATGCAGTTGTCTAGGATGCCTTTGAAGTATGCATCTGAACCTAGGAATGCGATCTCTGGGTTCGCTTCATAAGCATCACGAATGTTGCCTAGGAATGCAGAACGGATGATACAACCGCCACGCCACATAAGTGCAACGTTACCGTAGTTTAAATCCCAGCCGTTTTCGTTCGACGCTTCACGCATTAGCATGAAACCTTGAGCGTAAGAGATGATCTTAGAAGCCAGTAGAGCCTGACGGATTGCATCAACCCACTCTTGCTTATCGCCTTCAACTGGAGCAACTGTCTTGCCGAACAGTTTCTCAGCTTCAACACGTTGATCTTTAAGTGCAGATAGGCAACGAGAGAATACAGACTCAGTGATTAGAGTCAGTGGGATACCCATGTCTAGTGCATTGATGCCTGTCCATTTGCCCGTACCTTTTTGGCCAGCAGTGTCTAGGATCTTCTCAACTAGTGCTTCACCGTCTTCATCTTTGTAGCCAAGGATGTCAGCAGTGATTTCTACTAGGTAGCTATCTAGCTCAGTTTTGTTCCAGTCAGCAAATACAGCCTGCATTTCGTCGTGGTTCATACCTAGGCCATCTTTCATGAACTGGTATGCTTCAGTGATAAGCTGCATGTCACCGTATTCAATGCCATTGTGAACCATCTTAACGAAGTGACCAGCACCGTCGTTACCAACCCAATCACAGCAAGGCTCACCTGCGTCAGTTTTCGCAGAGATACCTTGGAAGATAGGCTTAACCGCTTCCCAAGCTTCAGGAGAACCGCCTGGCATGATAGAAGGACCGAAACGAGCGCCTTCTTCACCACCAGAAACACCCGTACCGATGAAGTGGATGCCTTTCTCGCGAAGAGCAGCAACACGACGGTTAGTGTCTGGGAAGTTAGTGTTACCACCATCAATGATGATGTCGCCTTTGTCTAGAAGTGGTACAAGCTTGTCGATGAACGTGTCTACAACGTCACCAGCACGAACCATAAGCATCACTTTACGTGGCGCTTCTAGCTTCTCAACTAGCTCTTCTAGAGAGTATGCACCAACAATGTTAGTACCTTTAGCTGGGCCTTCTAGGAACTCGTCTACTTTCGCAGCAGTACGGTTGTGAGCCACAACTTTGAAGCCGTGGTCGTTCATGTTTAGGATAAGGTTCTGACCCATTACTGCTAGGCCAATTACACCGATATCACCTTTCATTATTTATATCTCCTTGCGGCTATTCGCACTTATGCGATAGCACTTGCTGCATTTGAATCTAGGAACCACTCTGTTTCGCCAGTTTTAGACTGGATTTTCGCTGCCGGGTAAGGCAGTTCTGAAGCAGGAGTTGTATGAATTTCTTTAACGATCTCGACTTTACCTGCGCCAAGCACTAGGTAGCTGATTCGTTTTGCTGCTTCTAAAACTTTCGCTGTTTTAGAAATACGGATCTGACCCGACTCTGGGTGAGAAGCTAATACAGATAGGTTCTCATCTTGGTAGTCAGTTACACCCGGGAATAATGAAGCTGTGTGGCCGTCTGCGCCAACACCTAGCAGAATCCAATCGAATACAGGCGTGCCGTTTTCAGTTGGAATCACGTCTGCCATCTCTTTTGCGAAACGCTCAGCTTCTGCTTTAGGCTCATCTTCACCACGGATGCGGTGGATGTTCTCTGCCGGAACGTTCACGTTTGAGAAAAGCAGCGCATTCGCTTCGCCGAAGTTGCTTTCAGCGTCATCTGGTGCCACGCAACGTTCATCGCCCCACCAAAAATGAAGGTTATTCCATTGAATGCCTTCTGCGTACGGTGCTTCAGCTAAAAGCTTGAAAAGCATTTTTGGCGTGCTACCACCCGACAGTGAAATGTGAACAGGTTTACCCAGCTCGCTGTAAGCTTTCATTTCGTTTGCTAGGTTTTCAACGACCAGTTCAGGCGTTGCAAAGATCTTGTGATTGATCATAGTTCGCAGTAATCCGTGTCTGTTAAGTTCTTGCATGGGAAGCGCCATGCGCGGCCATCACGTTGCAGAAGCTCATCGGCTTCTTGTGGGCCCCAAGTACCACAAGCATAGCCAAACAGTGCTTGAGGGTCTTGCTTGAAGTCTAAGATTGGTTGAACGTACTTCCAACATGCTTCTACTGCATCAGTACGTGCGAACAGAGTCGCATCACCGTTCAGTGCATCAAGAAGAAGACGCTCATAAGCTGTTAGCATCTGAGTTTCAGGCAAGTCAGAGTAAGAGAAGTTCATTTTCACTTCTTTAGCTTTGAAGCCTGCACCTGGCTCTTTCAAACCAAAGCTCATTTGAATACCTTCATCCGGTTGAATACGGATAATCAGCTTATTCTCTGGTGCATCTTGACCAAATACTGGGTGTGGTGTGTTCTTAAAGTGAATCACGATTTCAGTCACACGTGTCGGCAAGCGTTTACCAGTACGTACGTAGAAAGGAACACCATTCCAACGCCAGTTGTTGATGTGTGCTTTAAGACCAATGTACGTCTCAGTACGAGAGTCATCCGCAACACCCGGCTCTTCACGGTAACCAAGCAACTGCTGGCCGCGAACGTCTGACGCTGTGTATTGACCTAGCACTAAATCTTTACGCAGGTCGTCTTCTTCTAGCGGTTTGAGACACTGAAGAACTTTAACCACTTCGTCACGAATAGAATCAGCATTAATTTGAGCTGGTGGCTCCATACCAACCATTGCTAGCACTTGTAGCAGGTGGTTTTGGAACATGTCACGAACTGCGCCAGAACCGTCGTAGTATCCGCCACGCTCTTCAACGCCAAGGAACTCAGCACCTGTGATTTCAACGTATTCAATAAAGTTACGGTTCCACAGTGGTTCAAACATCGCGTTTGAGAAACGAAGCACTAGAAGGTTTTGTACCGTCTCTTTACCAAGGTAATGGTCGATACGGTAGATCTGGTGTTCTTGGAAGTGATGATGGATCTCTTCATCCAATGCTTGAGCTGATGCTAAGTCGTAACCAAATGGTTTCTCGATGATCAGGCGACGCCAGCCGTTCTTTTCATCGTTCAGGCCATGCGCAGCAAGGTTTGCTGGAATCACACCGTACAGGCTTGGTGGGGTTGCCAAGTAGAACAATGTGTTATGGTTTTCGAATTGGTAGTCTTGCTCAAGCTTGTCTAGACGTTGTGCTAAACGAGCGTAGTCGTCTACATCTGAAGTGTTGATCGCTTGGTAATGCAGATGTTCAATAAATGCATTCAGCGTCTCTGGCTCAGTTTTTTCCATTTCCTGAAGAGACTTCTTCAGCTTCTCACGGTAAGACTCATCGCTGTACTCAGTACGGCTCACTCCAAGAATCGCAAAGGATTCTGGTAGTTGATTGCTAGCATACAGGTGGTACAAAGCAGGAATTAACTTACGGTAAGTCAGATCTCCCGACGCACCAAAAATAACGATGCTGCTGTTTTCAGGTATTACCATCATCTTTCCTATAAAAACAAGGTTTTTAGTATTCGCCAAAGGTATCAGCGACATACGAAAATTGATAATAGGTCTTAACTATTACATCAATAGCGAGAGCCTATTACACTTGAGAATGCGTTTGGTAAACGAGGGTGAATGCTATCACCTCTATTCGGGTCAGTATTGTCTATGAGTATTTGATTTACATCAACCACTGTGAAGGCAATCGATTAAATATTGACTCATTTCGAACGAATTCTATTCAACACCCGGGCTCACAAAGCCTGAGATAGCCGTAAATCGGCATTCTCAAACATTGTAGTCAAGAAAGAATGGCATCTGGTCTGTGGAGTGGATAATAGGAAATGGAGAGAAAGGCAAAACCAGCCTATTCAACTGGCTTTATATTTATTTGACAGCATCGCGTTTGTCTTTGTGACTTGTTGTCGCTAAATCTATCTTCTAGCTTTGTTGTAGCAGCGTTCTGGGCGACCAACTGTCCCATAATTTAGGTCAGCGACTAACTCACCCGTCGTAATCAAAAACTCTAAGTAACGTCTGGCTGTGGTTCGGCTTGCACCAATTCGTTCACCGGCCTCGTCAGCAGTGATGTTAACAGCATCAGTTTGTTGGAAAATTGCTCTAATCTTATCCAATGTAACACCATCAATACCCTTGGGTAGGGTTGATACTTTTCCTGAGTCCGCTTTGGCATTAGCTTGCAACATCTTATCCACCAAACCTTGGTTAAGATCCGATACACTTTCAAACTCTTGCTGTTGTGATTGGTACTTTTTCAGCGCGGCTTCTAAGCGAGGAAACATCACTGGCTTAAGCAGATAGTCAACCACTCCGCCGCGCATTGCTTGTTGCAATGTATCGACGTCACGAGCGGCTGTAATTAAGATCACATCACAACCTTGGTTGCTGCCACGCACGTAATTTAGAATATCGAGCCCGCACCCATCAGGTAAATACACATCCAGAAGCACTAGATCGGGCTTTAAAATATCCAATTGCATTAACGCTTCAGATTGTGTGGTCGCTATACCGATCACATCAAAGCCCCCCATCTGTTCTAAATAACGATGGTGCAACTCTGCAATCGCAATATCATCTTCAATGACCATGACTCTCGTGATTGCCTTCATTTATGTTCTTCCTTTAACCATTGTATTCCTGTCACGTTGCTCTTCACTCGATCGCTTCGTACTCAATTATTATTGTTCTTCTTTCGGCAAATACACCGTCATGCGTGACCCAAAATCGGGATTATCAATCATTTCTAGCTGCCCTTGATAGCGGTCAGCAAGCTGCTTAATAAGATACAAACCGACACCTCGGTTCTGCTTGGCTTTGCTTGATACACCTTTTTCGGTTAGTGCATCAGTCGCCAAATGCTTTGGCAAACCACATCCTTTATCTTCTACTTCAACAATGATTTCATTACCAAAATCACTGATCGATACAACGATTACCCGGCGAACTGGTGTTATTTGCCCTTCTTGTTTAATCGCCATCATGGTGGCATCAAAAGCGTTATCAATGAGGTTACCGAGAATAGTGACAACGTCATCGGCGTTTAGTCGACTTGGTAGCGCTTCTAATCTTGAGCCTTCTTCAACTTTCAACTCCAGGCCAATCTCACGCGCTCGCTCAGTTTTACCTAACAACATGCCGGCAATCAGCGGATCCTTCACCGTTTCTCTTAAGAACTCGATGAGGCTTTGATAGTGCGCCGTTTCTTGACCAATCAATTGCTGAACCGATTCCAACTCTCCCATCTGAATCAAGCCACTGATCGTGTTGAGCTTGTTCTGATGTTCGTGTGTTTGAGAACGCAATAGGTCGGCGTACTCTTTGGTTTGAGACAATTGGTCTGTTAAGTCATTAATTTCATCCCTTAAACGGAAACTAGAAACCGCTCCAACCACTTCACCAGCAACAACAATCGGACTTCGGTTTGCAATAATTCGCTTATTATTGAGGTACAGCTCGACATCATGGTCCGTGTCGCCGGTTGATAACAGGTGTTCTAAGTCACTGCCCGCCAACACATCAGAAAGGCGCTGTTGATTGAGTGCTGAGTCCCTATCTATAGACAAAATATCGCAGGCACTTTTGTTTATAGAACGTAAAATACCGTTCTTATCGATACTTAAGATGCCCTCTTTCACTGTACTCATGGTCACATCAAGTTCAACGTACAATCGACCAATTTCTTCAGGTTCAAACCCCAAAATAGAACGTTGAAAACGACGAGATACGTAGCTTGAGATCACAGCATTAACTGCAACCACCAGCAACGCCATTACAATCAAAAAGGCCAAGTAAGGTTCAATTCGATCTTGCAAAGAATCCAATAGATAACCAACTGAAACCACACCTATGACCGCGCCTTGCTGATCCTTAACCGCCGACTTACCACGAACAGAAAAACCAAGCGAACCTTTAGCCGTCGAGACATAAGATTCACCTAGTGCGAGCGCCCTTTGATTGTCGCCACCGCGCATTGGTTTACCGAGCCTGTCGTCATAAGGATGAACCAAGCGAATGCCTTTTTCGTCGCCTACAACAATAAAGGCCGCGCCAATAAGTTGGGTAAGGTTTCGAAATTTAACTTGGGTTTCTTGAGACAGAGAATAAGGAGCGCCATCAGGACCTAAAGACTGTTTATCTTGGAGAATACTGGAGACAAGTGGCGATTCAGACAGAAATTCAGCAACACCGAGTGCTTTCAAACCCATCTCTTGTTCTTGAGATTGTTTGATATACGAAAAACCCGCAGCTGAAAGTATCAACAGTTCAACGAGGCCAGTGACCGTCATGATAATCAGCAACCTTTTTCTGAAGCTGATACTACTCCATTTCATATAAAATCGTCCCTAATGCTAACGATTAATGTTAACACCAAGTTAATCAAATGACCTTTTCACCTATACGAATTTGTGACTGTTACTCAACTAAATAATTGACCCGATTATTAATTGATATTCCTTTACGTTATACCGCTCAAAAAACTGCTCATTTTTAGAACTGATTAGCTTAAAAAGGCAAATAAACGAATAAATATTGAGCTAGATCACTAAGGTTTTAGGTGTTTTTTAGGTTGTTCAAAACAAATACAATTACAATAGTTGCATATGAAGAAATTTATTGTTGCCAAGCTATCCGTCGCCTTTTAAAGACTGCTATCTCAATCGAAATTCGGTTAACAAAAGAGCAACAATTATTTACTCACTGGACGTGCAAATAATAATAAGTTGCTTGCTCGCCTCGACGTATGCTGAACGAACTGGATCATCTATAGATATCTAAACATATAGAGACTTAAGCATACAGCTGACTGGCATGACAACACAGGGAGCTGATAAAAATCAGTTGACCACGATTAAGCACTGGTAAGCAGGGTGTGTCGCCCAATAGCACTGTCCAACAGGCATAGGATAAAAAACATAACGTATAAACATTGTTGAAAAGGAAACCAGACAATGAAACGCGATAATTTTGGAATTTGCCTGACTAAGGCGATGCTGTTTAATAACTTACAATCTACTTTTACTCATGTCAGAGCCTATGAGAAAGACGAGACATCCCCACTCGACTTAAAAGTGTTGTTAGCTTTCCCGCAAATGTCAGGCAGAGATTTACTGCAAACTATGCAAGGTTCAAGACAACTAGTGTGGCGTGCCGACCACCATTGTCCAAGCTTTAAATAGACCGCTTCATTTTGTAACAAATACCTCTATACTGAATGTAAAGAGCACGCTTTGCCGTGCTCTTTTCGTATTATTTGTCTTTGGGACCATACACTTAACCTTATCCACACCAAGTTAACGAATGGTATTAATTTTTGCTGATGTGCTAATGTGAAACTATCTGTGTATATTTGTCTCTCTATAGCGGTAGCTGTCTCTCTATAATGATTCGCTTCTAATTTCTAAGAGCTCGTGATTTAGTCGGCGTTTTCGGTTTATAGAAAGAATCTGTTTATAAAAAGAACGTGTATATAGAGACAATCTGTTCAAGACAAATGATGATCGCCCTGTTAACATTAGAGTTAATACTCTAAATTGGTAAATGAGTTCAGATGACTAAACCGAAATTCCGATGCCTTGCAATTGCCAGTATTCTTATCGGTACTATCAGTTCGCCAAGCTACGCAGCCCCACTCTCTTTTACTGAAGCGTGGCAAATACTCCAAGAGAACAACAACTCTCTTGCGGCTCAACAAGCTAACGTTGAACGTTATCAACACCTTCAGAACTCAACAAGTAGCCTTAATCTGCCTTCGATCACCTTGGGGGCTAACTACACGCACCTTAATAGTGACGTAACCATCAATGGTGAGCAGTTTTCAGATAGCTTGAGTGGACTGCCATTTCCAATACCACCCGAATTTGCTGGCCTACTTGGCGGTGTAACCTCCACCATTACCGAACAAGATATCTTCAGCTCTTCCATTCGTGCGGTGTGGCCTATCTTTACAGGTGGTCGAATTACCGCTGCGCAAAATGCGGCAGAAGGTAAAAGCGAAGAAGCGCAAAGTCAACTATTGATGGAGAAACAAGCTCGCTACGAAGATTTAAGTAAGTATTACTTCTCGGTGATCTTAGCGGAAGACGTCGTGAAAACGCGTCAAGCGGTTGAAGCGGGCCTAACTCAACATCGTGATTTCGCCATCAAACTTGAACAACAAGGACAAATCGCACGAGTAGAACGCTTGCAGGCGGATGCTTCACTAGACAAAGCGGTTGTCGAGCGGACTAAAGCTCAAAACGATCTTAAAATTGCTCAGTTAGCGTTAACTCAAATACTTGGCCAAAGCCAAAGTGTTGAACCTTCAGAGCAACTGTTTATCAATAAGAACCTCCCTCATATGGATGTGTTCATTGATCAAACACTCATGACCTACCCCGGCCTTAAGATCCTTGATGCAAAAGAGAAACAAGCAAGCAGCTTAATCAAAGCAGAAAAAGGTAAATACTACCCAGAAGTTTATCTTTACGGTGATTACAGCCTTTATGAAGACGATTCTCTCGCGAGTGAAATGAAACCTGATTGGTTAGTTGGCATTGGTGTCAATGTACCGCTGATTGATACCTCTGGCCGTTCAGATAAAGTCGCAGCAGCTCACAGTGCTGTTTCTCAGGTTCAATTCCTTAAATCACAAGCTAAGCAAGACTTAACCGTGTTAGTACAAAAAACCTATCTGGAAGCAAACCAAGCAATTGAAGAGGTTCAAGGCCTCAACTCTAGCTTGTCGTTAGCGCAAGAAAACCTATCGCTCCGTAAAAAGGCGTTCACTCAAGGGCTTTCTAACTCATTAGAAGTGGTTGATGCTGAGTTATACCTTGCCAGCATTAAAACACAGCAATCTGCTGCGAGATTCAAATACCTCATCTCTCTTAATAAGCTGTTGGCGCTAACCAGCGAAATGAATGCTTACTCAAGTTACTTAACTTCTTCTGTTTCGTCTGATTTCGATTCAAGAACAGACACCGATAGCCAGTCAAAAGGATAATTCATGAAACCTATTAAGCCCCTTCTTCTATCTTTAGTTGGTATCGGCGTCATTGGCTGGGTCGGATACAGTTTTTACCAAGCTTATCAACCTCAGCCTGTTAAGCTTCAAGGCCAAATCGATGCGCAGCAATACAGTATCTCATCGAAAGTACCTGGCAGAATTGATGAAATATTCGTGCGTAAAGGTGACTCAGTTGAAAAAGGCGAATTGATCTTTTCTCTTCTTAGCCCTGAGATTGACGCGAAGCTAGAGCAAGCAAAAGCCGGTCAGAAAGCCGCTGGTGCATTAGCACAAGAAGCAGAGAATGGCGCGCGTACTCAACAGATCCAAGCAGCCAAAGATCAATGGCTGAAAGCCAAGGCTGCAGCTGATCTGATGGACAAAACGTACCAACGTGTAAACAACCTTTACAACGATGGCGTTGTCGCAGAACAAAAACGTGATGAAGCCAAAACACAATGGCAAGCCGCAAAATACACTGAAAGTGCCGCATTCCAAATGTACCAATTAGCGCAAGAAGGTGTTCGTGACGAGACTAAGGTGGCTGCTGCTCAAAAAGCATTAATGGCGGCGGGTGCAGTAGCAGAAGTTGAAGCGTACGCAAAAGACACACAGATCCACAGTTGGTTTAATGGTGAAGTATCTCAAGTTCTATTGAGCAGCGGTGAGCTAGCACCACAAGGTTTCCCTGTTGTGACTGTTATCGACACCAACGATGCATGGGCAGTACTCAATGTGCGTGAAGATATGCTTAAGCATTTCGAGAAAGGCAGCCAGTTTGAGGCATACCTACCGGCTTTGGATAAGTCACTAACTTTCCAAGTCACACACATCGCCGTAATGGGTGATTTCGCGACTTGGCGTTCAACAGATGCAGCACAAGGTTTCGACTTACGAACTTTTGAAGTAGAAGCGCAGCCTGTCGATACCGGCGAGACACTACGAATGGGTATGAGCCTTGTGGTTGAGCTTTAGGTGACCTATGTCTGCTAACTTCCGATCTACAGGCTCGCAATCAACTGAGCATCACAAAGTGACGAGCCCATTACTAAGGCAATGGGCTATTGTTCGTAAAGATAAATGGTTGTTGTCTTGCCTAACTTGGATTCCTTTACTTCTTGCTGCAAGCATTTGGCTTATATTTGCACAAGGTATCGCTCGTGATTTACCGGTGGCTGTTGTTGATCTTGAACACAGCCAAATTTCACAGCAGTTCACGCGCCTCGTTGATGCTTCACCAACACTGCAAGTCACTCAGAAATACAGCTCAGCGAGTGAAGCGGCAAAAGCGATGATCGAACGTGATATCTACGGCTATGTTGTAATACCTAAACACTTTGACCGAGATATTTACCTAGGTTTAAACCCGCAGGTATCCGTGTTCTACAACAGCCAATTTATCTTGATCGGCAAATTAGTGAACTCGGCTCTGCTACAAGCTCAAGGTACGTTTAACGCTCAACTTGAAGTGGTTAAACAACTGTCACTCGGTGATACCACAGTCCAATCAGCATTAGGCCAAGCAGTAACAGTGCAAAGCCAGATCACGCCACTGTTTAACAAGAACAGCAGTTATGCTCAGTTCTTGGTGTCTGCAGTTATTCCTGCACTGTGGCAGATCATGGTTGTGGTCGGCACGATATTAGTTTTAACGGCGAACGTTAGAGCACGTGGCCTTCAAGCTTGGTTATCCAACGCACCTATGAAGTCGCTAACCTCAACATTAATACCTTATGCTGTCTTATTTTTAATGTTTGGTATCGCGTTTAGCTTTTGGTTCTATGCTCTCTTAGACTGGCCATTTAATGGCAGCTTTGTAGCATTGACCATTGCCCAAATACTGACAGTGATCAGTTGTATCATCATGGGTTGTTTGTTTTTCTTCTTAACACTTGATCCTGCAAGGGCGATGAGTTTCGTAGGTGCCTTTACTGCACCGAGTTTCGCGTTCATGGGCATTACCTTTCCAGTGACAGACATGAACACGGCAGCTCAAATTTGGAGAAGCTTACTGCCAGTCAGCCATTACATAGAAGTACAAACGGCACAGTCTAGTTATGGCGTGAGCGCGGCACAATCTTTAATCAGCCTCTCCTCAATGTTGTGGTACGCAGTCCCTGCTTTCGTGGTGATGTTGTTGATTAAGAAACACTTGGCGCAATCACCACGATATATATCGTCAAAACAAGCAGAGCAACGAGGAGTAAAACAATGAACTTTACTCAACTGCTGAAACAAGAACTGTTAGCGGTACTTCGCAACCCTGTTGTATTGCTCACCGTATTCGGCGGCGTGGTATTTTATTCATTCTTATATCCATTGCCTTACGCAAACCAAGTACCTCAACAGCTTAAAGCGTCCGTTGTGAATCTGGATAAGAGCCAAAGCAGCTACCAATTAGAACGTATGGTAGATGCCACCTCTCAGATCGAATTGGTACGTCGAGATTCCTCTATCGCCGATGCTAAACAAGCCGTACTTAATCAGGAGATTGGCGGATTTCTCGTCATTCCAGAAGACTTCTATAAAGACTTGCTGCTCGGTAAAAGCCCGACGCTTTCTTATGCTGGTGACGCATCTTACTTCTTGGTCTACGGGACAATTGTTGAAGGCCTAGCTAAGGCAGGAGGCACGTTAGCTGCGCAAGTTAAGGTTAGTCACTTGTTAGTCGAAGGTGTGCCTTTAGAATCCGCTGCCAAAGGCTACAGTGCATTTAGCTTAAACCTAAAACCAACCTTCAATAGTCGCATGGGATACATTGATTACGTGGTTCCTGCTGTTTTTGTGTTGATCCTGCAACAAACCTTAGCCATGGCTTCAGGTTTAGTTGGTGCAACCCAAAACGCGCAATCAACGTTTGGCTATTGGAGTAAGATCTCTTCGGCGAAACTGATACTTGCTCGTTGTTGTACATTAATCGGCATCTATTACTTGTTATCGATGTATTACTTCGGTGCAAGCTTTTCGATGTATGGGATAAATTTGCTCGCCTCAATGACACAAATTTTGACCTTACTACTGCCCTTCTTATTGGCCAGTTGTTTAGTCGGGATTCTTATCGGTGAGTTGGTTCCAAGAAGAGAATTAGTCACGGTCGTAGTGTTAATTAGCTCAATGCCACTCATTTTCTCTTCAGGCTTTATTTGGCCAGTTGAGATGATGCCTGAGTGGTTAGTACTACTATCACAGTTATTCCCGAGCACACCTGCAATCCAAGGTTTCTTAGCGCTTAATCAGATGGGTGCATCTTGGCAAGAAATAGCACCTCAATGGACGCTGTTATGGGGACAGGTTCTACTATGGGGATCGTTATTGGCACTTAAGCTTTTTCATAAATCGAGTAAAAGCCTAAGTCGTTCAGAGGCGCCCATCACGTAGATGTGTCAATCAATGCAGTTACAAGTCCAGAAAATCGATGATTTGATTAATGGGAATGTTTAAACAACACGTTTATTGATCATCAGAAAGCAGTGACACAAAAGCTCTTATAAAGAGCTTTTTGTCTTCCTATCGGGATAGTATTTAAATAAGTAGTCCGGCGAGCTATACACAACAAAATCAACATACGCGATAAAATCAATAGCAACATTTTCATAAGTCAGTTTCAGCCTCCCCTTCATTTTCTTTCATCTTTCATCTTTCATCTTTCATCTTTCATCACCCATGATGAAAGCTCGAAAGTCTCAAGCCACTAACTTATCAACTTTTTATCTCTTTTAAACATCCAAATTGCTGTGAGCTTCATATTTGGGTCATAAACATGACCACCAATTATCAAAACCTTACGAGGTCCACTCAGCGGCAGGTTAATCAGAGTTTACGTATATAGCCCACTAAGATGCTCTGCCAATAGCTTTAAAAGTCAGTCCTGTTGACTAGAAAGTGGTCATAGATCAGCAAATAATTACAAAACATGACCAAATGTAAAATTATTGTAAAAAATTCTTTAACGCCATTGCGTTTGTGTATAAGATTATCAATAAGACTTTGGTATAACCAACACCAGAGGTATTGATAACATAAACTCTATTGAAAGGATGTTCATATAAAGTGTGACCAATGTTCATATCTATTTCTTATTTTGACTTAGCTACATCCCTTTTTGTTGCTGTCTAAAGAAATAGATAAGTTATTGAACTAACGACAAATTGAAAATAAAAAATAAATTCAGTATGACAATCGAAATTTATAAAATAAAGACAGGGAAAACCATGAAAAATATACGTGAACTATTCTTGGGGTTAATCTTATTATTTAGTACCAGCGCTTTTGCAGAAGAAGCTGGATCATTTAAGCAGTCAATTAGCAATTTAAGTCAAAGTGTTGATGGCTTTTTCAACGACTACACGGGGTGGTTTGTTGGATTAATATTTAAAAGTGTACCGGTTGGAGAAGCAAACTTCCCAGTCATTGTTGGCTGGCTCTTACTCGCCGCTATTATCTTCACTGTATATTTTGGCTTTGTTCAATTTAAACGCGTTGGTATGGCCATAGACATTATTAAAGGTAAATATACCGACCCTAACACCAAAGAAGACGGGGAAGTATCCCACTTTCAAGCGTTAACAACAGCGCTTTCTGGAACCGTAGGGCTTGGTAATATTGCCGGCGTTGGTGCTGCGCTTGCGATTGGTGGTCCGGGTGCGACATTCTGGATGATCTTGTGTGGCCTGCTAGGTATGGCTTCTAAGTTTTGTGAGTGTACCTTAGGTGTAAAATACCGAACTATCCTACCTTCTGGTGTTGTTTCAGGTGGTCCAATGTACTACCTAAGCCAAGGTCTAAGCGAAAGAGGATTAGGTGGATTAGGTAAAGCCCTTGCTATTGGTTTTGCGTTAATGTGTATTTTGGGTGCACTTGGTGGCGGTAACATGTTCCAAGCTAACCAAGCACATGCCATGTTAACTTACGCATTTGATGTACCGAGCGAATACGGTGTCATTACTGGCCTTGTACTAGCCGCTTTAGTTTTTTCTGTGATTGTTGGTGGTATGCCTTCGATTGCATCGGTAACGGAAAAAGTTGTTCCTTGGATGGCTGCTCTTTACATTGGTATGACGCTCATTGTTATCGGTTCTAATCTTGATCAAGTTGGTAATGCATTTAGCGCTATCTTCTCAGGTGCATTTACTGGTGAAGGTGTTGTAGGCGGATTTATAGGTGCGTTAATCCAAGGTCTGAAACGTGCTACGTTCTCAAACGAAGCGGGTGTAGGTTCAGCGGCAATCGCTCACTCAGCAGTAAAAACGAAAGAGCCAATCACAGAAGGTCTTGTATCATTATTAGAACCATTCGTTGATACGGTAATCATTTGTACAATGACAGCATTGGTTATCACTATCGCCGGCTTGAACACTGGCCCATACGATGGAACAGGTTTAACAGGTGTAACACTGACTGCTGCATCATTTACTGAAACTGCAGAAGTGTTTAAATACACACTAGCACTCGCTGTTATCATGTTTGCATTTTCGACGATGATTTCTTGGTCATACTATGGTCTTAAGGCGTGGACTTACCTATTTGGTGAAGGCAAAACAACAGAACTAATTTTTAAAGTGATGTTTTGTGTGTTTGTTGTTATTGGTGCCACGATTCAATTCGGCGCGGTAATCGACTTCTCTGATGCGGCTATCTTTGCGATGTCTATCTTTAACATCCTTGGCCTATACTTCTTGATGCCAGTTGTGAAGAAAGAACTGCAATCATTTGTTGCTCGCGTTAAATCAGGCGAAATCAAAACTTACGAGAAGTAGTTTGTAGCAAAATGATATTGTTCTAAAACAGTCACTTCTAGGAAGTTACCCTTTTGCTTGAGAAAGCGAGAACAATAATGCTACTAATCTGGAATCCCTGCCAACTTTGTTGGTGGGGATTTTTTATGTTTGACTCAAATGAATAGTTTACTTGTGTGCTGTTAAGTAATAGCCGTCACATATAACCTATTGCTGATGATCGAGATCCTGAGGAACTTTATTCACTCTTGCGCTTTGTGATGTCTCTTCATCAACTCTTTTCGCTAGCGCTTCAATATCTATGATTTTCGCCTCTTTAAGTGGCGAATGGCAATCATCAAAGCAATAAACTATTGGGCAGTTTTCGCATTCGTATTCATGCATTATTTCATCCTTCCTTAGACATCTATTGAGTCACGAAGTAATAGTAAACCGCGGTCTTATCCTTGAGCGCGACTATTATGCTGCTTTCTGGTTACCTAAATATGTATGCAAAGTCACCAAAAAATCAACTAATTGCATATGATAATAAATTTTAGGGGGCAATTCACAGATTGTCGCGTTAAGTAACGCAAAAACGCCCACATCTTTAACATGATGTGGGCGTTTGAATACTAGCAGTCAAACAAGTTAATTGCTGATGAGATTAAGCACTAAGCTTATAAGCCCATCTCTTCGGTTAGTGTTTTGATTTGTTTGAGGTCCATCGTATGAACTTCAATCATTTGTCTGATATCACTCAATCGAGAATTAGCATTATCTTGTTTCTCACAAGCGTCAGATTTCGCATCCCATGACGTGCCGTCTAAGAAAACATCACATGCTTGTTTCAAAGAACCAAGTTTCTGTTCGATGTCATCTCTTTCTTTCTCGAGTTTTTCAAGTTCTTGAGATATCTGTAGTTCTTTGCGAAAAAGTTCACGTGAGCGTTCAAACAAGGTGGACTGCATATCAGCCTGACGATTGAGTTTCTGATTGTCTTGTTGAGTTTTCTCTAACGCTTGTTTCTGTTCGTTTATCTGCTGTTCTAGCGAGTAGTTCGCCTTCTCCAAAACTGCAGACTGTTTCGCTAAATCTTGGAGTTCTTTTTGATGCTCTGCTGATTGTTGCTTTAGCGCAGTTTCTACTTTCGCATCGATTTCCGTGTCAACTTTTGCCACCTTAGTTTCTACTGATGTCATTAATTGCTTTTTACTTTCATTCAGTTCTTGGTAACGTGTTTCGAGTACTTGATAAGTGGACTCCCACTTTGACGCCGTGATTGTAGAACCGATCAAGCCACCTAAAGCCAGACCAATAACAGCGGCAATACCTATGTAAAGCTGACTGCGCTTATCTCGTTCTTCAATAACAACCACTTCATCTTGTTCGCTTTGTCCAGATTGCTGGTTCACTAGCGGGTACTCCCAAAAATATGTTTAACGTTACGCGGTCACTGGTACTAATTACCAATACTGATCCTATCACCTAAGTTGTCGATACATCACTTAGGTTCCATATCCACTCGTTCGCTATCATTTGAACGCAACAGCGTCTAACGAGCTAGCTCCGAAATCATCAAACTGGCGGTATATAAAAGAAAGCTGCTAACAATAACGATAACTACCCCTTTTTGTACTTTTTCGTTTGTCCGGAAACGAAACAGCACGAATGCCAAAGCCAATAAAAAAACAATCGCTATTAGTCGAGTCATAACTCCTCCTTGTTTTTCTATTTTATACCATTTAAATAAGCAAGTTACGTCAGAGTCTCGTTGTTTGATCATTTAGTTGAACAACATTTGTGCAAACAGACATTTTGTAGCTGACATCACATTTTATATGATCTAGGATACGCCTACAGATTACCTAATTATTTAGGTAATTGTTCCGATGAAGACTGCAGGAGAGTGGTTTTTAACTAAGTTTTAACATTTAGTTAGATTAACCCGCCGAAGAAGTAAATCTTTCAGGCGCTTTGTGCTGGAGAAATCCAGAAAAGTGAGGACTGTTGTTGGAGGAACCTCTGGAGAGAATCGTACTACTTTGTTGTAGAAAACGGTCGCCGAAGGAGCAAGCTTAGTGCCCATTACTTATCTATAAGTGATTCGCTAAGTGAAACTCTCAGGCAAAAGGACAGAGGAGTGGAAAGCAACAGCCTTAATTACCAGAAGAATTCTATCTAGAAATCAGTATGTATTAAGTGGTGCTATCGATCCCTGTGATCTGCACTGCCTTCCCTCTTCTCCTTAAATTTTTAATTTATTAAGGGGAATCTATGAACCACCTACAAGCTACACTACAAACCATCAACCAATTCGTTTGGGGACCACCACTGCTTATTCTGCTAGTGGGTACAGGTATCTATTTTACTTTTCGCTTAGGCCTACTCCAGTTTAGACACCTCCCAACCGCGCTAAAAATGGTATTTAGCAAAGACAAATCTGGTACAGGTGACGTATCTAGCTTCGCCGCTTTGTGTACAGCGCTTTCAGCAACTATTGGTACGGGTAATATCGTTGGTGTAGCGACCGCAATCAAGATTGGTGGCCCTGGTGCCCTATTCTGGATGTGGCTTGCTGCTGTATTTGGTATGGCGACCAAATACGCAGAATGTCTACTTGCTGTTAAATACCGTAGAACCGATAGTAATGGCGAAATGGTTGGCGGCCCAATGTACTACTTGCAATACGGTGTCGGCTCAAGAGTCTTAGCGGTGATGTTCGCTGTTTTCGCTTTGGGTGTTGCCTGCTTCGGTATTGGTACCTTCCCACAAGTTAACGCTATCTTAGACGCGACTGAAATTTCCTTTGGTGCTTCGCGTGAAATGTCTGCTGTCGTTCTTACGATATTGGTGGCAGTGGTAACCCTTGGTGGCATTCAATCTATCGCTAAGGTGGCAGGAAAAGTAGTACCTACTATGGCTATCATGTACATCGTTGCGTGTTTAAGCGTTCTGATTTCAAACGCCGATCAACTACTGAATGCTATTACCCTTGTTATCACCTCTGCATTTACCAACACAGCAGCAACGGGCGGTTTCTTTGGAGCAAGTATCATGCTTGCTATACAATCTGGCATTGCTCGTGGTGTGTTCTCGAATGAGTCAGGCCTAGGTAGTGCGCCTATGGCTGCAGCAGCGGCAAAAACGGACTCGTGCGTGAAGCAAGGCCTTATCTCGATGACAGGTACCTTCTTTGATACCATCATCATCTGTACGATGACGGGGTTAGCACTTATTTTAACGGGTGCTTGGCAAACAGACCTATCTGGTGCTGCAATGACCACTCATGCATTCGCTGTGGGTTTGAATGCCGATACTTTAGGTCCAATGTTGGTTTCTATTGGCCTGATCTTCTTCGCGTTTACAACCATCCTAGGTTGGAACTACTACGGTGAGCGTTGCGTTGTTTTCTTACTAGGTACCAAAGCAGTGTTACCTTACAAAATCATCTTCATCGCATTGGTTGCTTCTGGTGCATTCTTGAAGCTCGATATGATCTGGATAATGGCTGATATCGTGAATGGCCTAATGGCAATTCCGAACCTAATCGGACTTATCTTGCTACGTAACGTCGTCATTGAAGAAACCAAGCTATTCTTCAAACCTTTAGCTTCCTCAAATGATTGCGAAGCCGTTAGAACATAATTTAAATTGGACGATCAAAAAACCCGCATTGATATGCGGGTTTTCATTGAAACTAAATTAGCTTAGGTAGGGTCTTCCATCAAAAGCTTAACACCCAGTCCTACCAGTACCATACCAGTGACCCCTTCCATCCATTTCATGAAGCTTGCATTCTTTAACAAGTTCTTAGCCGAGTTAAGTGCGCCAGCCAAGCTACATTGCCATACCATCGCAATCATAAAGTGCACGGAAGCCATCAACATAGATTGTAGTAAAGGCGAACCTTCTGGGTTTACAAACTGAGGCAGAAAAGCCAAATAAAATACCGCCGTTTTCGGGTTCAAAACATTAGACAAGAAGCCTTCTCGCAACGAGCGTTTTGTACTGTATGCCTGTTGAGCTTGCTCACCAACATTCATTCCACCGCCGTTTTTCATCAAAGCTCGTAAACTGCTTAAACCAAGCCAAATTAGGTAAACCGCGCCTACCATTTTAACCGCTTGAAAAAGTTCAGCTGATTGAGCAAGAATCGCAGAGATCCCCACAGCAGAGAAAAACGCATGCACATAAAGGCCGCTACAAATACCAAAGCTCGTCATACAGCCATCGGCTAAGCCTGAGCGGCTAGTATTACGAATCACTAATGCCGTGTCTAAACCCGGTGTTAGCGTTAAAATAGTGATGGCAATCAGAAATGCCTCAAAGTTCAAAATATCCATATCATTATCATTCTTGTTCAGCGAGTTATCATCAATACCGTGTATCTGGATAATTCGCAAGTAACAATTGCCATTGTCTATACAACTCACTGATTTTGTGCACAATGGTACAGTCTAATTTGTTAAAAAATAGTAAATTGATGGCATCGTACTGCTTCATACTTTTAAAACTATATCTTCTACTGTGAAATACAACATTATTAAAAGCAGAGCCATGATCCAAGTACACTAGAAAAGAGTTCATGCCTTGGCCCTGCCATTAAAATCATTTAAAGAAACCAAATTAAGAGTAGTCAAATGAGCGCATTCAAAAAACTAGTCGAACACTCTCAAAAGTGTTCACGCTTTCAACATCTCGCCTCTATTTGTGGTTGGGACCAAGCTTCCATGATGCCATCTGGGGGAAACCAAGCTCGTAGTGAAGCGATGGCCGAGCTATCTGTTCATATTCACGGCCTAATGACTCAGCCACAGCTTGGTGATTGGATTTCAGCCGCTGAAAACGAAACTTTGAATAACGAACAACAATCATCTCTGCGTGAAATAAAACGCCAATGGCAACAAGCTAACCTACTTCCAGAAAAACTGGTTGAAGCAAAATCTCTCGCAGGTTCAAAGTGTGAACATGCATGGCGTAGCCAACGTGGTAACAACGACTGGGTTGGATTCGAAAAGAACTGGCGTGAAGTGGTTGAATTATCTCGTGAAGAAGCACAAATCCGCGCAGATGCCGCTAACCTAACACCATATGATGCCATGCTTGATATCTATGAACCGGGCACTAGCTCTGCTTCACTGGATATCTTATTTGCAGACGTTAAAACCTGGCTACCAAGTTTGATAGACGAAGTAATCGAAAAGCAATCAATCGAGCAACTTAACGCGCCATCTGGTATCTATTCGACCGAGAAACAGAAAGCACTGGGCTTAGAAGTTATGAAGCTGCTTCAGTTCGATTTCGAACACGGCCGATTAGATGAAAGTGTTCACCCATTCTGTGGCGGTGTGCCTTCTGACGTGCGTATCACAACGCGCTACGACGAAGCTGAGTTCGTTCAAAGCTTAATGGGGATCGTGCATGAAACAGGACACGCACGTTACGAACAAGGCTTACCAAAACACCTAGCAGGTCAACCTGCGGGTGAAGCTCGCTCGATGGGTATCCATGAATCTCAGTCTTTGTTCTTCGAGATGCAAGTTGGTCGCAGCGACCCGTTCATTGGACATTTAGCAAACATGGCTGGTCAACAGTTCTCAGGCTCTGAATTTGAAAAAGATAACTTCCAGAAGATCTATACTCGCGTGAAGAAAGACTTCATCCGTGTTGATGCCGATGAGCTGACCTACCCAGCACACGTCATTTTACGTTACGAGATTGAGCGTGATTTGATCAACGGTAAGATCAAACACACCGATGTCCCTGAACTTTGGAACACTAAGATGCAGTCTTACCTTGGTTTAAGCACTCAAGGCAACTTCACTGATGGCTGTATGCAAGACATCCACTGGACAGACGGCGCATTCGGCTATTTTCCATCTTACACACTAGGTGCGATGTACGCGGCTCAGTTCATGGCTTCAATGAAGAAAACTGTTGATGTGAACTCTGTGATTGAAAGTGGTGATCTTTCACCTATCTTCACTTGGTTAGAATCAAATATTTGGAGCAAAGGCAGCTTGCTGACCACCGATGATTTAGTGAAAGGTGCAACCGGTGAGACTTTAAATGCGCAATACTTCAAAGATCATTTGAGAAGTCGTTACCTATAGTTTTCTATTAGACAGCAGAAAAACAAAGGCTGAGCAGATTATCTGACTCAGCCTTTTTACTGTTTAGAACTAGGTCATTTATCGCCAGTGAGCATACCGAAAAAGATCTGTCTCGATTCTGGAGTGTTATCTCTGTGCGTTTCGTATTTTACATGGGTGTTAACATCAACAGTTTTTGATAGCTTGATGCTCCATAGTGCTTTCATTTGATTCGGTACAATTGAATATCGGACGTCGATAATACGCAGCTCATCTGCTGGGTCCTGAGCAATATAACCATTTGAAAACCAGCGGAAGCGCTCAATGTCTTTGGCTTGTTGAGAATCAAGGTCAAGCCAAGGTAAATCCCTGCCAACGTTCAGCTTAGCGATCGACTCTCCGGGATACGTGATTACCGATGTACCAACCCGCACTGCGTCTACATGATAATGAGCCTCTGTTTCGTACACTACTTTCCAAACCAGAATGTTAGCAAAGCTCGGTTTTGCCTCTAATCGAATCGGCGTGTGTTGTCTTTCTTCCGCTAATTGCCACCCAATCGCCTCTGCCCTATCTCGCTGAATCATCCCTAATGTTGGGTAAACCAAAGCCCAAGCAAATGCGACACGCGCTAGCCAAGGCGATCGTTTCAACGTTGCAAACACAAGTAAAATTAAGATGGGAAGCGTATAAACAGGATCGATTATTGATATGGTATTCCAAGCAAAACGCGCGTTGGTCAAAGGCCAAAGTAACTGCGTGCCATAAGTGGTACAAGCGTCTAACAGTGCATGAGTGCCATAACCCAGAGCACAAAACAGCCAGCTTTGTTTGAAAGAAAGCCCGCGCCTTTTTGCAATGAGATGATGCAGAGCCAAAGCACAGATCAAACTGCCAATGGGGATGAAAAAAAGTGAGTGGGTAAATTGTCGATGAAATTCCAAAGCCAACAAAGGGTCACTTTGAGACTTAATCAGTGCATCTAAATCTGGAGCCAATCCAGAGAGTAGACCTAATACCCCAGCGACAACCAAGTTCTGTTTTCTGCTTGCCGACTGTGACAAAGAAGCGCCTAATACGCCCTGCGTTAAAGGATCCATAAACCACTCATTGATAGCATTCCGTTGAATCAAACAAGATACATTTAGCTATAGCAGTGAATCGTTCATAACTAAACAGTTTTATCAATATACTCATGTACATAGCTGTATAAGCATAGACCGAGAGATAAAAAAGAGCAGTTATGAAACTGCCCTTTTCTAATTATTGGTAGTTGATCAACTTATTCGTTTTTGCTCCATATATTCATACTTGAGCGATCTTTTATTAACGAGAAACCATGCTTGCCGCGATAACCACCAACAATACTGAAAAGATTTTCTTAATCGTTGGAACCGGTAAATGGTTGGTTGCTTTTGCACCTAACGGAGCCGTAAACCAAGAAGTGCATATTATACCCAGCAACGCAGGCAGATAAACAAAACCAGCAAAACCGTCAGTTAAAGCAAAGTGGCTGCTGCCCGAACTGATATAGCCGATTGAACCAAATAACGCGATAACAATGCCACAAGCAGACGCACAACCGATGGCCTTTTTCATATCGACAGAGAAAAACGTCAACAGCGGAACCAGTAATGCACCACCACCAATGCCAATCATCGCAGACAAACCGCCCGTGATCGTTGTCAGGACGGTTAAGATGCCCTTATTTGGCAGTTTTCTTTCTTTAGGCGCGTCGTTTTTGCTGCTTAAGAACATCTTTATTGCGATAAGAACCACACTCACTGCAAACACAATACGAACAACTTTTTCTGGCAACAGAGCCGCCATAAAGCCACTAACCAATGCGCCAAGAGCAACCCCTAACATGATCCAAGGCGCGAGATCCCAAGGCACGTTTCCATTCTTATGGTGAGCAAGCGCAGAAGAAGTAGAAGTAAATAGAATCGAGGCCAAGGAAGTCGCAATCGCAGCGACAACAACTTGATCGGACGGTAGAACTTCTAAATAAAGTAAAATGCTGCTTAACACCGGAACAATGATCAGCCCTCCGCCAATCCCTAACAAACCAGCTAGAAACCCAACACCACTGCCTAATAATGCACAGTATAAAATCAACAACAGCAACTCACTCATTTCGTCCATCTCTTAATTAAATTAATCGTCTCAAATAACATACTTTTAATGTGGTTATATATCCATCATGCTAATTAATATAACTGACACCAGCTCAAATTTTCAAACATAATAGATCATGAATATTCCTCATGTTGAATGTGAAGTAATACCATTATTAATCACCCATTGAACAACGTATAAAAACCTTAAGCGATTAACTTTATATGAAATTAATTCTAATAAGCATTAATTTAAGACAGCATAGCCTTCGATTCTTAATCCGGTCACAAGCAAAAAATAAAAGCCGTTTTAATACTAAAGACCGAGAGAATCAGAAAAAAATTGGGATACTAAATCAGCATGAATAAAGAATTTAATTTTACGATTAAAAGCATTAGCCTCGACGAAAATTACCAACCAGCAGATAGCACGCGCATCACCACCAACTTTGCGAACTTAGCGAGAGGCGATAACCGCCAATCTAACTTACGCAACGCGCTACAGATGATTGACAACAGTTTCAACGCCTTAGCACATTGGGACAACCCAAAGGGCGACCGCTACTCTGTAGAGCTTGAAATCGTTTCTGTTGATATGGATATTGAGAGTAGTGGCGAAGCGTTTCCTTCAATTGAAGTGCTGAAAACAAACATTCTTGATCAAAAAACTGGCGAGAGAATAGAAGGTATTGTGGGAAATAACTTCTCTTCGTATGTTCGAGATTATGACTTTAGCGTACGTCTATTGGATCATAATAAAGGCCAAGATAAATTCAGCATTCCAGAAGATTTTGGGGATTTACACGGCAAGCTTTTTAAATATTTCGTTAACTCTGACGCTTACAAAAAGAACTTTAATAAACCACCTGTTATATGCTTAAGCGTATCAGATAATAAAACCTATTACCGCACTGAAAACCAACACCCAGTATTAGGTTTTGAATACCAACCGAATGAGTCTTCTTTAACTGAGCAATATTTCAAGAAGATGGGCTTACAAGTTCGTTATTTCATGCCACCAAATAATGTTGCTCCTCTGGCTTTCTATTTCTTTGGTGATCTACTTAACGATTACTCGAACCTAGAACTTATCAGCACCATCAGCACTATGGGTACGTTCCAGAAAATCTACCGTCCTGAGATTTACAACGCGAACGCGGTTGCGGGCAACTGTTACCAACCAAACTTGAAAAACTTGGACCACTCGCTAACTCAAATCGTGTATGACCGAGAAGAGCGCAGCAAACTCGCAATAGAGCAAGGTAAGTTCGCTGAAGAAAATTTCATTAAGCCATACCAATCAGTTCTAGAGAACTGGTCTGCAAATTACGCACTTTAGTCCCACCTGAATTAGGCAGTATTAAATATGAAAACACTATTACCGACTTCAACAGCGGGCAGTTTGCCGAAACCGTCTTGGCTTGCACAACCAGAGACGCTTTGGTCGCCATGGAAACTTCAAGGCGACGAACTCACAGACGGCAAACAAGATGCGCTGCGTGTCTCCCTGCACGAGCAGCAGCAAGCAGGCATTGATATTGTGAGTGACGGCGAACAAACACGTCAGCACTTTGTAACGACCTTCATCGAACACTTGAATGGCGTTGATTTTGAAAAGCGTGAAACCGTTAAAATCCGCAACCGTTATGATGCGAGTGTGCCTACAGTAGTTGGCCCAGTTTCTCGTCAGAAGTCCGTTTTTGTCGAGGATGCTAAATTTTTACGTCAGCAAACGGACCAACCAATTAAATGGGCTCTGCCGGGGCCGATGACGATGATAGATACGCTTTACGATGCGCATTACAAAAGCCGTGAAAAGCTCGCGTGGGAATTTGCGAAGATCCTCAACGAAGAAGCGAAAGAGCTAGAAGCTGCAGGCGTTGATATTATTCAGTTCGATGAACCTGCGTTTAACGTATTTTTTGATGAAGTGAATGATTGGGGCATCGCTTGTTTAGAAAGAGCTATTGAAGGGCTTAAGTGCGAAACAGCAGTACATATTTGTTATGGCTACGGCATTAAAGCAAATACGGATTGGAAAAAGACATTAGGCACAGAGTGGCGCCAATACGAAGAGGTATTTCCTAAGCTGCAGCAATCGAATATCGATATTATCTCTTTAGAGTGTCACAACTCTCATGTGCCTCTTGAGCTACTTGAGCTGGTTCGAGGCAAGAAAGTAATGGTCGGTGCGATTGATGTGGCTACCGATTCCATTGAAACACCAGAAGAAGTAGCGAGCACTCTACGAGAAACACTTAAGTACGTTGATGCAGACAAGCTCTACCCTTGCACTAACTGCGGTATGGCTCCCCTACCTCGTGAAATTGCCTCAGCGAAGCTTAATGCGCTAAGTGCCGGCGCAGAGATTGTACGTAAAGAGCTTTCAGCGTAACGACTTTTTAACTAAATAAGCTATGCCTTTAAGCCTAAGTATCACATTGATGCTTAGGTTTTTTGTCATGTGAGTTAACGAGCTTTAGACTCGGCCGTTTACCAGGTTTTATCTAGGTCTTGAGCATACAAAGAGATCGCTCGTTGGCACTCTTTGATTGCTTCGCTATTCGTCGTGGAAACTAAAAGCTCAAGTAACAGCGATATCGCCTGTTACTCTTGCCTTGGTTGTCTTAAGACCACGCAATCTGCAAATGTGCTTTCGCTGCATAGTTTTCATCAGTGAGTAGCGTTGCCAATAAGTCACGAGACTCTTGATACATTTTTCTTTTCGCAATTCGATTGCTTGTTTGATAATGGTGTCCATAACTCTCCCTGACGCTTAAGCGCTGCGCTATTCGTTCATTTCTTCGAACATCTGTTTGTAAGATTGAGTTTGCAGTGCTGATTGAGTCAGCCCGAACTTACTGGCTAACAACTCAAGCTCACTTTTATAAACAGACAACTTAGATTCATCGTCCGTCATGATCGCAAATTCGGCAAACTCACCAATACCCGCAAGAGAATCGACCGTGATGTGGAACTCTCCAACAAAGTAAATACTGCGAGTTTTCTGCGCTTCAAGAATCACTTCGTAACCCAAGTTATCAAGCATACTCTTAGCATTCGACGCATCGGTGATGTTTGTCGCTTCGCATCGGTCAGACTCTGGGCCTTTTACAATCCATAGTTTGATGCCCGACGGTTCCATAGTACGAATGCACAAACTCTTGTTTTGAGCTTGTAAGCTTCTGTCTGGGCTATCGAAATACCAATCGCACTCAAAGTTATCTTGGAGCATCATTTCATGGGGAATAAGACTCAATGTCTTCAAAAACTCTGATTTAGAATCGAGACGATACTTAAGCTCTACTTCGTATTTACCCTGGAAATGGTCGTTAGTCATAAATTAGCTCGGTGCAAAAAAAGGGATACTAGCACACCAACAGAACCTGAAATACAAACTGGCGCACAACACGAACTAAAGAAGTGGAACTATGCACGACATGCTAATACACGCTTCCATTCATCTTGGTTCATTGCCCCTTTAGGAAGGTAAATATTGCGTTTTTGCATCGCGCCTTTCGTGTATGAAAGCTTAATAACAGACCCGATACCAAAGGAAGAATATTTCCCTGTAACTTGATATCGCAAGCGTGACCATCGAAACAGACATGATTATTCGAGATTTCAAAAGAGCGATTGCGAAACTGAAAATACGAATAAGTGAGCTATCTTTGATGCTGATGTGATTGTAGTTCGATCTGTTGGCTATTGAGCCAACTACACTAAAACTTGGCGAGTGTTCCTGATGAAATAATGCACCTGACGTTCAATTTTTAAATCGACCATTTCTACTGGACGACACCCATTTGGACATGCCATACGAGGTGTTGTGCCAAACAATCGACATATTAGTGGCCTTTCTTCATACACTTCGCAACCATTAGGCCCTAAATGCACACAATTATATTCATTTAAGGCAGCTTCATGCTCTGCGTCAGATTTGACTGGTAGTCGCGACATTTCTTCAGATGAAGTCGTTACAGGCCCACAGCAATCATGGCAGCCTTTAACGCATTCAAATGCTGGAATACTCTCACGAAGGTATGCAATTATTTCTCTATTATTGTCCATCAATATCTTCTTCTCATGTAATGCGCGACCATTATAGAGCAATACATAATTCGCTAGAAGTTGAGAATTAACCTAAATCTAAGAACCCGAAGTCATAGAACCATCAGCTGAAGAAGCGGGTGGGCGCAAAGCAAACATAATAAGCACGGGAGGCCACGTCGGTTCAGTGATTTAGCTATCACGATTGCGTTCATGGCGAAGAGAGTTTTTTCTATGCCACTGAGAGCGCTGCAAGGATTTATCGACTCGAAATTTAGACTTACCAATGTTCCATTAAGTTGTCCAAATTACACCAGCATCAGTCGTAGAACCAAGCAGGTTGAGGTCTCATTTAAGACTAAAATGAGAGGAGCAATATATGCACCGAATGATTACGTCTTTCAAAGACAAACTCCTTCAGAAAGCTTCCTTCGGTACATATAATTTCAAGCGACTGACATAAATGACTAGCGCAAGAAACTAACGTAAATGGCTAACGCAAGAGACTAACGTAAGAAACTAGCGTAAGCGTCTTAACACAACCTGTTGGTCAAGCTCATTCTGATAGTCCGTGTAATCAAGCCCTTGATCAAATATGTACTCAGTGACAAGAGTGCGAATGCATTCAACTAACGTGCTTGCTTGCCAAGGCTTCTCAAAGTAACGGTCGATGCCTGCTGCATTAATCGCATTGATGGTATCGGTATGAGTGGCCTGCCCCGTAAGAAGAATTTTCTTTGTATTCGGAAAGCGGCTGTCATGGAACACGTCAGTGAGTAACTCCACACCCGTTTTCCCTGGCATCACGTGATCAGACACGATGACGGTAATGTGTTCGCCTTCTGCGTCAAGTTCATCAATGAGATCAAGCACTTCTTGCGCTGATTCACAATCTTCAATATTCAGCCAACTCGCCAGCGGCTCTAAATCTTGTACCACTGCGCTCAGTACTTCTCTCTGGTCATCGACACAGATTAAATTAAGCTTCTCCATGTTCACCCTCTATTGGTAACTTGATTCTAAATACAGTTTTAGAAGCATCACTTTTCACAATAATACTTCCGCCATAACCCGCCACAATCCGCTTAACTATTGATAAACCCAAGCCCAATCCAAACGATAAACCACCTTTTTTAGTGGTGAAGTTGGGCTGAAATACCTTTCTACGAGTTCCCTCGTCTATCTCAGGGCCGTTATTCGCAATCGTAACTAATATTCTTTTCTTACTTAATCTGGTTTGAATTTCTATTGCAGCATCGTCTGAATTCGACATTGCATCACAAGCATTCTTTACAATGTTGACCCAAATCTGAACGAGCTCTGTTTTCGAGCCTTTAAAAGTCGGCAAATCTGCAGGGCTCAATCGCACAGACACTCTACGTAACTCACTTTGTAACAACGATAAGGCATGGTTAATGGAGTCATTAATATCCACCGCTTCTTCGGTGTCAATATCAACTCTGCCAAGTTGTTTAACCGATTTTACGATGCCAACGGTGTGTCTAGATGCCAAACGTAAATCATGTAAATCACAGCCCATCTGCCAAAAACGAATCGCTTCTTCTGGGTTTTTCAGCCAATGTTTTGAAATAATGTCTGTTGCAGATGAAGCGTCAATTGGAATCGCCTTCGCAAGAGAGCGAGCAATGTTTTTGTCTAAGCCATATTTTCTTTCAAATTGTCGCCCACGTGTTCGCGCTTCTGACGACGACGTTTTCTGACCATGCATTAACCCAAAATCGAAAAATTGACTGGCTTCTGGATGCACTTCTTCAAGTAGCTCCATGATGACCGTTTCAAGTCGACCAGATTTACTATTTACTACACCAATAGCGTTGTTAAGCTCATGGGCAATCCCTGCAGCCAATTGACCCAAGGTCGTCATTTGCTCAGCAGTATGTAACTTCTCTAGCGCTTTTTGTTTCGCTATCGCTTCTTGTGTTGCACGGCGTTGACGACGCGACAACTCATTGACAATCACAGGTGTAAACTGTGCGGTAAGAGGGCCAAATTTACGTTCATCTTCTGCCGGCGTGTCTTTATCGATCCACGCTAACTCAACATCGGTTTTAGCAACAACCGTTGAAGATGCTGTCCAATTACCTGAAAAGAAGCTATGAACACCTATAAAAGCCCCACGACCTGCGCTAAATACTCGCACTTGCGGTGTATTCGCATCGGTATAAAACCCTTCCAGTTCTCCACTAAACACATAATATAAACGAGTGTTTAACGCTGATTGTTCAATAATGGTGTTACCGGCACGGCACGTCACCCGACGTTCTGTCTGATTAAAATAACGATCGATAAGTGCTTCTAGCTTTTGTTGATACACGTATCGTTATCCTATGTGACCAATTGAATGTAGCACCCACACCATAACAAAACTCAGTAGCACACCAACCACACCCAAAATAATACCGATTCTGGCCATTTGATTACTTTGCACATGACCAGTGGCATGAGCCAACGCATTCGGTGGCGTACTGATTGGCAGCGACATACCTAATGAAGCGGCAAAAGTCACAACCAGAATTAACGTTAACTCACCACCTAGTGGCGTGAGTGAGGCCATAGACGACCCTAATGCAGCCATAATTGGCATTAACAAGTTAGCCGTTGCGGTATGAGACATAAAGTTTGCCATTACCAAACACAAGAACGCTGCTCCGAACAACACCACATATGGTGAGTAAGCATCAAACGGAATGCTGTGTACCACGAGCCTTGCTAAGCCAGTTTTATCGAGAGCTAAACCAAGCGCAATACCACCTGATACAAGCCACAATACGTCCCAAGAAATCTTTTTCAGGTCTTCTTTATTGATGATCCCTGTAAGTGAGAACACAGCGACAGGAATCAGAGCGACGGTATAAGAGTTCATGCCATGGCTTGAGCCCATTAACCAAAGAATGATGGTCAGCGCAAAAGTGACGTATACCGCAATGGCTTTGGGCGTTTTAAGGAATTTGCCTTTGATGCTTAGCTCGATTTTCTTTTGGTCAGCTTTGTACATAAAGCCGATTAAAAACCACGCTAACGCCATCATAATAACGACAAACGGCACACCAAATGCCATCCATTCGCCGAACGTAATGAGGTTATCACCAACTAAATATTTAAGTGCGATAGCGTTCGGCGGGGTACCGATTGGGGTACCAATGCCACCGATGTTAGCGGCAACAGGGATACAAAGCGCAAACGCTATACGACCGGGGTCTTTCGGGCCAAACACAGCCAGCACCGGCGTTAAAATAGAGAGCATCATTGCCGTTGTTGCCGTGTTAGACATAAACATCGAAAAGATACCAGTGATCAGCATTAAGCCGAGCATCACAAACTTTGGGTCTTGTCCAAATGGCTTCAATAATACACGGGCTAAGTTTACGTCTAATCGATACTTAGTGGCGGCCATCGCTAAGAAGAAACCACCCAAAAACAGCATGATGATTGGGCTGGCGAATGTCGCCATGATATCGCTGTATTTTAACAACTCACCAAAATGTTCCTGCCCATGATCAAACCTTAAAAAGATCAGCCCTTTATCCGACAACATCAACAATTGCAGAACGATGATAACAACAGACGTCGCGTAGATCGGGATGGGCTCGAACACCCAGCACAATGCCGCTAATAAAAAGATCGCGATAACGCGTTGTTGAATAATCGTAAGGCCTTCAAATGGAAACGCTGATAGCGGCATTACGAGGATAATGAAAGGAATTAAAATAGGGATAATGTATTTAATATAGGGGCGCATAGCACAAAAACTCTTCCTGAGATAACAACTACTTAGAAATTAGATTTAAAGTTCTAATTTAGATCCGACAACGAATTATCGACCTCTTATCACTATCTCACTATCGGCTAGATCAATGATTACGTAATCGCGATATCCCCTTTTTCGATTTTGTGCGCTACCTCTATGTTTGTATGTCATTTATTGTTGCAATTAAATTCAGGAAAGTGGTTTCTACGTTTCTAATCATAATCCGTTCAAGTTATTCTGGGAATTTTCAAAACAGATCTGTAACTTAAAGTCATGTCCGAAAAATCGGGGGCCACTTCTGATAAAAACGTTGAACAAGCTCACTGGGGAAATTATGAGGGGATCCGTCAGCGCCTTGTTAAGGGGGAAAACGTAATGCCGATACCTCGTTTGAATGTTACTTACAATAAACCACGCTGTATAACACATTACTTGGGAGCTATTTTCGCCCCATAATACGAACAATTCTTAAGAAGAGATTGATGATGTCCATATAGAGTGCTGCTGCACTATCAACCGCATTATCTAAGGTTTTTGGTATTCGATTTGCACGCCCCCAATCATAACCTATGTACCCGCAGAATATGATGACGACCCAGGGCAAGATTACGAAGCCCCTTGTACTGCAAGGACTTGCGAAAGGTAGCTATTGCTACGGTTTGCTTTTTTCTGCTTTCTTTTGATCCCTGCTTTGAAGCTGGTTTCTTCCGTCAGCAGATTTAAAGCTATATGTCTTATAACTGCTAAATTCTCACCAGCTTGCTCTCGACGAATCCGACATTCATCTTCTTTAAAACCTACGTCTAATCGCCAGTGCATCTGATTTTCAATGCTCCAATGTGCTCGCGTGCTCTCGAGTAAAGCTTTAGCTGTCAGTTTTGCTGAGCTTATGTAGTGCTTGATTTGCATTGTTTCTGCTGGCTTATCACCTTCTTGACGAATTGAAACGACCATACCAATGGTGGAGAGTCCCGCCCAATCAAGCGCTATATCGCCTAAGAAATCTGTATTGTGAACAACCATACTCAAACGCGTTTCTGTACGACCATGTCCTTTCTCTTGAGTGACGTATTTATCACCTTCAAAACTATTAAGCATACTAGAATTAAAGACTTGGCTAATCGCTTGCTCCAATCGTTTTTGATTACCTTTTACCGCTAAGAGGTAATCTGCATCTTGGCCGACTATCTTTTCAGCTATATCCTTCTGGCATCCCATAGCATCAATCGTCACTAAGCAACCTCGTAAGGAAAGCATTTCAAGCAGTTCGGGGATCGCTTTGATTTCATTGCTTTTGTCTGCTGTTTTAACCTGCCCTAACACAACTTGATTTGCAGCACTAAACGCACTAACCATATGGATTGCACCACAACGCTTGTCTTTGTTGTATGTGCCTCTGAGAGTTTTGCCGTCGATAGCAATCACTTCACCCTCAGTCACCTCATGACAGTCTTTCATCCACGCAGTAAAACATCGTTGCAGTTGCTTGGCGGAAATAAGATTGATAACTCGGGCAATGGTATCGTGTACTGGTATGCCTTGTTTGAAATCACCATACTGTCTAAGCCATTCCAAGTTATCTTCACCAAAATCTTCAATATCCTCCCAACCTTCAGCACCAGCAATCACTGCTGCAATTGTTAAGAAGATAATGTCGGTTAGCGTGTGCTCTATTTTCCAAGCTTGGCGAGGGTCTCGAATAACTGAAATATGGTCCAAAAGGCTTAATCCGTTCATTAGGCTAAATATCTGCTGTTAAAAAACAGTATATGATCACACCTAAATCTGATCATCAAATCGATCTTGGATGTATTGAGATTATTGTGACTTCAGTATCTAATTAGTGAAAATATGACTACTAGTCATCCCTTATTCCATAAGGGTTTTTCATGATCTTGCCCTGGATGACGACCGCCCAATCCAACCACTCTTGATGGATACCAAGCACAAATACCTGGAAGAGTTCAACGACAATAACTGCTATTAATGAAATCGCTAGCACTCCAGAAATTCTCTGGAAAAAAGCAGGGAATATTGTACCTAGCAACATCATGATGCCTGTCACTAAGCCTGTCACCTTAATAGCATCGAGAACCAGAGATGGAGAATAGTTAGATACGACCATATTTATAATAAGTCCAAAAGGGACAACTACGAAATTGTAACCAACAAAACTAACCAGTGGGTTTGATGACTTGCTAAACAGATAGATTCCGAAGAAGCAACTTGTGAAGTAACCTATAAAAAATATCCAAGGGTTAAACGCAGTGATAGATTCGACAGGTATACTCGATACCATTAGCCAATTTACCCAAAAACCCCAACAAAGAACGGCTCCGATGGTAAGGTTATATAACCTTGAGCTTATTTCTTTTTCACCGGTATTCTTTCGTTCAAAAACATTGGATTCCATCATCTCTAATTATCCTTTCTCAATTAACAGAACATCTTACCCAAATGGCGCAAACAATTAACGTTATCAAACACCCCATACTCTGTTCTAAAAATACCAAACAGCATGCATCAATTTAATTGACACCTTGATTACAGCAATAAAGTAAAACCTTCTTTTTCAAATTGCTTCTTCACTTCTTTGATTGCAATAGGCGCTACTCGCTTGCCCCAAGCTTGGCCTATGCTAAAGCTCTCTTGGACAATGTTAGGCATTATTTTTATGCTCTTTTTCCCCAGTGATGTCTCATAGAAAGCAATAAGCTCTTCGATTTCTTGATTGGTGTAATACTTGTGATAAATGGGAGTCATCATTTTGAAGAATCCATTTTTACCTCTTAGTTGCTCTTCAACCACAGAATTAACAGTTCTTTCAATTATTTCAAATTTCTCTTTGGGTATATCAGGGTTATTTTTTGATACGATTACAACCAACTGACTAGTCATCGTTTGAGACATCTGTAATCCAAGGTCAATTGAGCCGGTCATCTCGATGAGCTTAATAATATTATTGTACTTTTCTTCGGTAAGGGGCTGCTCACTAGCATAAATAATTGACGAGAAGAACAGTACACAGACGTAAATCACCTTTCTCATTGTAACCCTTTTAATTTTCATTAAACATAACTATATGAATGCCAAACTTTGCAAAATGATAATCAATCGTAAATTAAAAATTCAATACGGTAAGTGAATATTTTAGGTTGACAAATTTTCCCCTCAAGATAGTCACCAACCAGAAAATTTTCTTTTAGAATAAGAATTCATTCAGTTAATTATCATGTAAACCTTACACGACCCTCCTTATAAATAACAAGAGGTTATATAAATTTAATTATGATCAACCACTAAAATCCAACATTATCCTGCCCAATAATAGGTTATTTACAAAAAACTAAATAACATATCTAGCAATACGTATTAAAAACCTTCATATTGATAGAAAACATAACAAAAAAACCTAAAACAACCTTTGTTGTCAATTTTGTTATTTATTTAAATTTGGATAACTAGCTTGTTGCATAAGGATATTTGAGGCGTGAAATAGAAAATACTGAGTTCAAATAAGGCCACTAATCTCATATATTTACGATAAATAAAAAATTTATATTTTATAAAAAACAATTTGATCAATAAGAATTTTTGTAAACTTTGAATTACATACCATAAAATTCAATCTCCTCGATAAACTTGTCATAAATCCAAATGCTCTTCCAATCTTGATTCGCAATGCATGGCATTAGCGTGTTGCATATAGACTTCCTATAAAGCCGTTGGGAAGAAGGAGTTTATATTAAAATCAGGAACGAAAAATGAACCAACAACGTCAACTAAGCTGGAAAATAGCAGCTATTCTAGGTACATCTTTTGGCTTTACTGCACACGCTGCAGAAATGGTCAGAGTCGATAATGATGCATTACTACAACAAAGTCTCGCCGCTCAGTCGAAGAGTGTTGCCCCACTAGAATTAGGTTTTTCTGAAGTAAAACGGGTGGTATTGCCCAATGGGAAAACGAAAGTCCGCTATCAACAAACTCACCGAGGTTTACCCGTCTTTGATACCTCAGTTGTCGCCACCCTTTCCAAGAACCAACCCACTCAAGTGTTCGGTTCCATGGCACAAGGGATCAGTGGAGACCTATCCAGCATCGCACCAAAGCTGAATCAAGAGCAAGCGATAGAAGCCGCACTGTCCGCTCACCGCACGTTTACCGTCGGCAAAAAGTCGATTGAAAATAAAAACGCGAAACTGATGGTGAGACTGGATGAGAACCAAGTCGCTCAAGTGGTGTATCTGGTCGATTTCTTTATCGCGTCTTCTATGCCAGAGCGCCCTTTCTACTTTATTGATGCCACGACTGGCGATGTGCTCCAAAAATGGAATGGGCTAAACCACGCTAAAGCATTAGGTACTGGCCCAGGTGGCAACCTCAAAACCACTCGATATGAATATGGCAGTGACTTCCCTAGCTTTCCCATCGACAAAACAGGCACAACTTGTAAGTTAGAAAATGAATCAGTTAAGACAGTCGATTTGAGGAACGGAACGTCTGGCAGCGCAGCCTACAGCTACAACTGTGCCGACGGAACCAACTACACCGATCATAAATACATCAACGGGGCTTACTCGCCTCTTAACGATGCGCACTACTTTGGGAATGTCGTGTTTGATATGTACAAAGAGTGGATGAACACCTCGCCGTTAACTTTCCAGCTGACGATGCGTGTTCATTACGACACAGATTATGAAAATGCCTTTTGGAATGGCTCATCCATGACATTTGGGGATGGCAAAAACACCTTTTATCCACTGGTCGATATCAACGTAAGTGCTCACGAGGTTAGCCACGGCTTCACCGAGCAAAACTCCGGCTTGGTGTACCAAAACATGTCAGGTGGCATTAACGAAGCGTTCTCCGATATTGCGGGCGAAGCGGCTGAATACTATCTGCGTGGGAACGTGGATTGGGTGGTCGGTAGCGATATCTTCAAATCGGAAGGTGGCTTGCGTTACTTTGATCAACCTTCAAAAGATGGTCGATCGATTGATCATGCCTCTCAATACTACGATGGTTTGAACGTTCACTTATCTAGCGGTGTTTACAACCGTGCCTTTTACCTTTTAGCGAATAAGTCTGGCTGGGATGTGCGTAAGGGTTTCGAGATCTTCACAGTCGCAAACCAATTGTATTGGACGGCAAACAGTACCTTTGACGCTGGTGCTTGTGGTGTTGCGAAAGCCGCAGCAGACATGGGCTATGTGGTTGCCGATGTTGAAGATGCCTTTAACACGGTAGGCGTTAACGGGAGCTGTGGTTCAACGCCACCAACTGGCAATGTATTAACGAAAGGTACACCGATTGCGAACCTAAGCGGGAATCAATCTTCAGAGAGCTTCTACACGTTCACCGTTGATTCTGCATCAAGCGCAACGGTTTCAATGTCTGGTGGTTCAGGTGATGCCGACCTTTATGTGAAATCAGGCAGTAAGCCGACAACCTCAAGCTACGATTGTCGACCTTATCGTGCTGGAAACAACGAGCAGTGTAGTGTGAGCGCTCAGCCGGGTATCACCTACCATGTGTTACTGCGCGGATACTCGAACTATTCTGGCCTAACGTTACGTTTAGATTGAGTTAGAACGAGCCTCTAAACAGGTTATAAAACGAAGAACTAACGGTTAACCGCGAAATAAAAGCCTACTCACTTTGAGTAGGTTTTTTCGTGAAACACCGTAGTAGTTAATAATATTGTAAATTATTTACTGATACGTTTATTAATTTATAAATATCTAGGTTGCTTAGGTATTGTTTTATAAAAACAGTTTAAATTGAGATCCTGTGCTGCACAACGAAACAAAAATAACTGACTAACTTTTGAACACATTCACGTTACTGATAGGTTAATCCTTATAGGGTAAATGCTCTATTAATGATAAAAATTAAAATAAGGATTATTTATGAGACCATCGATTTCTATCAGTATGGTGCTTGCAACGACAGTGGTTGGCTTCCAGTCCTATGCAAACAATATCGACACAGTAAACTCACGCTCTCTTTCGGAGAACGCCTCAGCACAAAAGCAATCTTTGGCGTTACAAATCAGCGAGCGTTATTCCGATCTTGAGCTTTCCCTAAAGGCTCAAATTTCAGAAAAGAACTTGTCCACGCCTGTCGATAAATTGAGCTCTACTCAGCCCTACTCTGCATTTTCAAGCAGGGTGCAGAAAGCGGACCTTGGTTATCGCAAGATGAAAGGGATCAACAACTTCAGCGACTCTGTGTTAGAAATTCGCATGGCCGATGAAGCGATGATTGAAGCCTGGAAGAACGGCGAAAGCCCATTATTTGCGTTTGAACCATCAGGTGATGATTCGAATTGGCAATACATTGAAGCGTATGACGTGTACGGACAGGTTCATGAACTAGATGTGTACCAAATGCCAGACGTCCCAGTGTTTGTCGTTGATAGCAACGGTGCCGAAGAGCTCAAAGCAGGCTTAATGGCAATGCAGGCTGAAATGCAGAAGCTGGGTACAACAACACAAATTAATTCAGGCTCCAAAAACACAAGCAGCAACAGTGAAAGCCGTAGCACTAAGACACAAACATTTATTGGTAAGGCTACACGCTCCATGGCTATGTCAGAACCTGAGCCGTTGAATACCACTCAGTTAAAAAAGATTCGTTTGGCTGTAGACCAAGAACCATGGATCTCTGGCAAAGCTGAAATCTACGCCATTGTGACAGGGGTCGATTCAAGCCGCTTAGAGCCACAAATAGATCTAGTAGAAATGCCTTATCTGGACTACGACAAACAGACGTACTACCCAAATCAAACGGTCATTTTCTGGCCTCGCTACCGCTGGGGCGCTGCAGATATGATCTTAATGGAGCACGATGATGGAACAGACTATAAAGCGCTAGCAAAGCTCTTGGTTCAAGCCGCAGAAGAGATACTGAAGATGATTCCTGATCCAGAAGTTCAGGGTTATGCGATCATCCCTCAGATCACAGGCAAGATTATCGATGTGATTCCTGATGGTGTATTAGTGAATGATGATGACTTTGTGGACGTGTACTACACCTTAATGCAAAACACCTCTTATGTTGATCACCCTGGTGCCGGCGGAAATGCAGTAGCTTCGTTCGCCCCGCTGACTATCTCTCCTACAGAGTAGTTGGTACTTTCTTGATTAGGGCCTTCTCGTTTAGGGCTCGGCCACACAAGCCCTAACGCTTCGTTATTCGAGATGACTCAGCGTATATACCTTGTGTAAATAAACTTCAGGTATATACGCTTTTATCGCTTTAGGCTTTAGGCTTTAGAGAGCATACAGAGAGGACTAATTATAGGGAGTAATCAAACACGATGATGTCGTCTAACAACGGACGAAATACATTTTTCAGCGCATCATGTTCTGGGTGTGGAAGATAGTTCTGACGCCCCTTTTCATCCGTAAACGTCATTAAAACTGAATGGGTATAACCTTGGTTCTTATTCTCTGGGCTATCATTTAACCCCCACTCTACTGAAGTTACCCCGTCAACCTTGTTTGGCATCGCTTCAAACAGCATCTTTAGTTTTTGAACCTCTGAAGCCTCTGCGTTTTCTTTAAACTTAATCAGTAAAATATGACGAATCATTCCTGTTTCTTTTTGAGTCATTCCTAGTCCTTTTCGAATCGTTCGTTTGTAACGCTTAGCCTTAACTAGCACGAGTAACGGTGTGAAGTTAGAGAAAAACAAAATGCCACACGTGACACAACATGCCAAGGCTGACCACTAGAGTTTATAAAATACTCAAAATCCCGACACAAAAAAATGCTGCACTCAAGAGCACAGCATTTCTCATGAAAATAATAGGCACAGTTCTAACGTTAATCTCGACGACCTGTAAGCTGGATCGTTTGGTCTTGATCAACACTCTTGTGGAATTTTATTCCGCCATTATTGGCGTCATTTCTTCCTTCAAGTACTGGCTCAGATTCCACACGCTCAACCTTTACTTGATTACCTTCGATTCTCGTCACATCGAGAGTACTCGCATAAGTACCGTCAGCCGCAAAAGCCGTGTTCATTGATAAAGCCATCAATCCAAGTGTGATTAACTTGTTCATACATCACCTCGCTGTATTTTTAGTTCTTTGTTCGTTTGGTATCTGTTTTTTGTTGAAGTAACTTTAACAATCGAACATGAGCCATTCGAGGAAAAGCAAGATTTACCAAATGGAAAATCAAGGGATTAGCGAAGTTTTGACGCTGTGCTGTCTTATCAGTTTTTCACTACTACTATGATATTAGAGTCACATGATTTCTGTACGCCTAACGCACAGAGATTGCTGCTTATAAAGGAATCATTTGGAGAACCTGTGGACATCAATCTAGATATTCAAAATATCCTCGTCATCAAGCGTATGTATGAACTTCGCAATGTTGGACTGGTTGCGGATTCGCTAGGAAAAACCTCTGGGGCGATCAGCAAGAACCTCTCAAAGTTAAAGTTGCAGCTCGACGATCCACTGTTCATTCAAACCAAAAACGGGTTTGAACCCACGACTTTTATTGAAAATAACATCGAAAATTTTGAGCAAATACTAAGCAGTGTCGAAGCGATAAAACACCAAGCCTTCTGCCCTGAGTCTTATAGAGGTGATATCACCATCTACGCTAACACGCTCTTTTGGGAGCGCTACGGATCCAAACTTTACCTAACGCTTGCTAAAGAAGCACCCAATGCGCATTACTCATTCGTAAGGTGGGGAACCAATGTCAAAAACAGAATCATTGACGGTGAAAAAGCTATTGCTGTTCACTACTTTGATGACAGCCTCCCTCAGTCCATTTCACAAATGGAGATCGGAAAAGGACAAGTCGTATTCTTTGTGAGAGAAGACCATAAAGCACAAAGCTTTGAATCACTCGCCAACTATCCAATCATTCTATTTAAAACGCCGGGTTGGAATGACAATAAATACCCTATTCTCGATCGCCTTCGAAATATCGGATTTCATGTTATTCCAAAAGTGGAAGCTGATCACCCAGCAATGATCCACGATATTGTATTGAAGTCCGACTATTTTGGTATGACTCTAAACGGCACCGTACCCGAAGGCTGTAGAAGTATTGATTTACCGGAAAAGCACATTATCGACGTCAGCTATGTCATGAGTTGTCGTCGTTCACAAAAAGACGCGCCATTGAACAAGTGGCTTTTTGATACGCTTAACTCAGTATTAAAGTAACCATAAACTTAGCGATTTAGGTTGATTTGTTAAGAGTAACTCAACAACAAGAAAAGGCTCCCACGGGCTGTCTCTTATACACAAATCCCTAAGCTATGCTTAGGGATTTTTTTTGAACTATTTTGAGGTTCTATGATCTGATCATCTAAGCAATGACAAGGATGATTATCATGACCTATATAGAGCCAACCCTTTGGGCACAAAAACAGTTCGGTCAAGCCCACCTTAATGACCCAAGACGTACTCAAAGACTCGTTGCTCTCGCAGCTTCACTGGCCGAGCAACCTGGCGTACCTGTCTCGAAACTCATTATCTCACCGGCTGAAATGGAAGGGGCTTATCGCTTCATCCGTAATGAGAAAATCAAAGCAGAAGATATCGCAGAGGCAGGGTTTTATGTCACTGCGCAAGAAGCGTTAAAGCAACAAACACTTCTTGCCTTAGAAGACACGACTTCTCTGAGTTACGCCCATCGCAGTATTCGAGATGAACTCGGACACTCCAATCAAGGCAATCGACATCGAGCGATGTTCGTACACTCTACCTTACTTTTTGCGCCCGACACTCAATCTGTGATTGGTTTAATTGAACAACAGCGCTGGACTCGTGATATAGAAAAGCGAGGTCAAAGACACCAGCATGCGACTCGACCATACAAAGAGAAAGAAAGTTATAAGTGGGAACAAGCCTCTCGCTATGTCGCTGAGCGACTTGGCGATAAAATGTCGGATGTCATTTCGGTGTGCGATAGAGAAGCCGACCTCTTTGAATACCTCACTTACAAGCGAGAGCAACAACAAAGATTCCTCGTTCGTTCCATGCAAAGCCGCTGTATTGAAGAGCATGATAATCGTCTTTATAGCTATGCATCTACTCTGTCATCAGCCGGGGAGAAAGTGCTCGAAATACCGCAAAAAGGCGGTCGCAAAGCTCGCAAGGCTCATTTAGATATTAAATATGCCCCCGTGACACTCAAGTCTCCTGCAAACAAGAAAGAGTTCGATAACATTCCGCTTTACTACGTGGGATGTATAGAACAAGGAGAGAATAACGATAAGCTAGCCTGGCACTTACTGACTTCGGAGCCGATAACGAGCAAAGAAGAGGCCCTCAAAATGGTCAGTTATTATGAGCGGCGCTGGCTAATAGAAGATTTTCATAAAGTCTGGAAAAGTGAAGGGACTGAAGTTGAGCAACTGAGAATGCAGAGTAAAGATAACTTAGAAAGGCTCAGCGTCATTTTAGCTTTTATCGCGACTCGCTTACTCCAGTTGAGGTTCATGAATGAGTCCGATGAGTTATCTAAGACCAGTTGTGAGCAGGTATTAAAAGGCAAAGCATGGAAGTTAATGTGGCTAAAGTTGGAGAAAAAGCAGCTGCCGAAGGAAGCGCCCAATATATCATGGGCTTACAATGGTATTGCTCGGTTAGGTGGCTGGAAGAATACCAAGCGAACGGGTCGCGCTTCCATAAAGACGTTATGGCAAGGATGGTTCAGGTTACAAACCATCCTTGAAGGGTATGAACTCGCTAAGTCTCTTGATTAACCAGACTTGTGATCAAGAGACAGCCCACGGGAGCCTTTGTATTGGTGACTATTCGCTCGTTTTTCTAAGCTTCTTCGAGCTCTAGCTTACTATTTTTTATAGATTGTTTAGTATTTGTTTCAACCTCTTTTAGGCGGGCAGTAAAGTGCCTTAACACTGGTGGCTCATAAGTAAAATCAAGCCCCTTAACTTGCCCTGCATTCTCTTTCACTTTTTCAAACGCTTCGATGATGAAGTCCATATGAGTTTGCGTGTAGGTCGCTCTAGGAATTGTCAGACGCAATAACTCAGCAGGACACGGATGTTGTTCTCCCGTAGTCGGATCACGGCCTTGCAATAGAGAACCAATCTCAACAGCTCTAATGCCTGCTACTTTGTACAGTTCACACGCCAAAGCATGTGCGGGGAACTGACCAGCCGGGATGTGTGGAAGCAATTTACCTGCGTCGACAAATGCAGCATGACCACCCGCTTGTTGGCAGACTATGCCTATAGCTTCTAAGCCATCGACCAAGTATTGAACCTGACCGATGCGATACTCCAACCAATCTTGACGCATGCCGTCATAAAGGCCGACCGCAAGGCGCTCCATCGCACCACCCTCTAAGCCACCATAAGTTGGGAAGCCCTCTTGCACGACACACAAGGTTCGACACTCTGTGTACACATCCATGAAAGAGTCGTCTTTAAAGCACAACAACCCACCCATCTGTACCATCGCGTCTTTCTTAGCTGACATGGCTAAGCCATCCGCGTATTTGTATGACTCACGAGTGATTTGTTCGATAGTCCAATCTTGATAACCGACTTCACGTTGCTGAATGAAATAAGCATTTTCAGCGTAACGTGCAGAATCCATAATCACAGGAATGCCGTACTTCTGAGCTATTTCATACACAGCTTTCAGGTTGGCAATAGATACTGGTTGTCCACCAGCCGAATTGCATGTAATCGTGCTCACGATATAAGGAACATTGGCAGCGCCCGCCTCTAAGATCGCCTCTTCCAATTTAACAACATCGAAGTTGCCTTTGAAATCCGCGTTCACTGAAGTATCAAATGCTTCTTTGGTATAAACGTTCCTCGCGACACAACAATTCACTTGAGTATGACCTTGCGTGGTATCGAAAAAGTAGTTAGACAAGGCGACCATTTTGCTACGGTCGAGGCCTTTTTCCATTTCACGCTTCTTAATAAGAACAGGAATATAGATCTGCTCTGCACCGCGTCCTTGGTGTGTAGGAATAGTCAGCTCATAGCCGAAGATATCCTTTACTGCATTCGCCAACGCATAGTAACTGCGGCTGCCACTGTAGGCTTCATCGCCCATTAACATCGCCGCTTGCATACGTTGTGTTATAGAACCGGTGCCACTGTCGGTCAGCAAATCGATAAATACATCGTCACTGTCAAGTAGAAATGGGTTCATGCCCGCTTCGACAATGGCTTGTTCACGATAGGCGCGAGTTGTTCTTTTTACTGGCTCTACAACGCGAATACGAAACGGTTCTGGTAGATGTTTGAAGTTTTCCATAATAGTCCCATTCAACAAATTCAACTTATAAGAAGAAAGCCAAATTCATTATTTTTAGATGTCACGAGTCATCACTATTAATTTAATTTCACGCACAACCATTCTCGTGATAATTACAATAATAATTAATAGCTATAAATAGATTATTTAATCAATACGTATTGATTAGGTTCCAATTAATAATTAACTAGAGATAAAGAGTTGTATGCACAAAAGCAAAAATAGCTGACGCATAAACTACGACATTTCTTAAAGAAAAAATTAACAGGATTGGCAAAACTCAAGGGCTCTGCTGGCGCGTGACGCCTAGAGGGTACTACTCTGAAGAAAGGTGAAAAGAGAGCTGGTGGTCTAAAGTATACCAAGCTAACAAGGTCAGCCATGTTGTTGATTGCCATTTCAGATACAAGTTCACAATATATCCCTACGTTGAAATCAAGATGAAACGAAATTTAAATATAGTGCAATGGTTTTATAAATAAAGCTTGGATAAGTATAAATGTGATCAATATTTAGAATGACAATTAAATCTGATAGCGTGTTATGTAAACTTCGAATACCAGAGGTTCATAGACTATTAAACTAGTTCAACGAGATATTTAATAATAGCAGCTATTTTTTAAATTTAATGCTTCGCTAATATAGAACGAAGATCTAGAACACTAAGTTCTGATGAGAACTAAACCTCACCAGAACAACATTATAGAAACTATCGAGGACTACTTTTTCTTAACAGCTTGCTTAATGGCCATTTCAGCGAGCTTTGGTGTCGCCGCTTTCAAAACACTTGGTGTGACCTTCTTACCAGCGTTCACTACTTTGTTCAGTTGGCCTTTAACCGACGTTCCCCGTTTCATTGCCTCCAAACGTTGGCGGTTTCTTTGCACATTATTAGCATCAGCTATGCCTTCGATTACCATCTGCTTGAGTGCTTCTAAACCAAAAATCGTCTTTTCTGGCGCAATAGCGAGCGGTAACACGATATCAGACTGCAGCAATATATGGTTGTATTCGAGTGCTTGAGCAATGATCTTCGCTTTGGGCGATGTTGGATTACCCAAATCATAAGGCGGCTGCCACTCATCAACAGGCTTTAATCGATCGACCTGATTCACAACCGATACAACGATTGGCTTCTTACGTGAGATGTTTTTAGGATCGTCATAGAAAGCATCAAACTTGCCCTTCAATTGCTTATCCAGTTCACGAGCCGATTGATTGGCTTTAAGAACCCAAAGTACAACATCGGCTTGGGTCATCTCTTTAAGCATCAGAGCTTCGGTTTTGGCATTGCCATCCAGCCCTTGAAGATCAACAACTCTAACATCATTGTCATCGACAAACGCGTTGTATACGGTTGAAGTGTCGGTTGATGGCAGTACATCCACTTCAGCTACCAACTCTTGCTTAAGCGCATTAATCAGTGAGGATTTCCCAGAGCTTGTTTGCCCTACTAGCACAATTCTTACTGGCTCTAATTCTGGTGCAAAGCGCTGTTCATCTATTTCAGAAACATCCGACGCTCTTAGTGCTTCATCTTCAATGCTAAAACGTCCACTATAGAGATCAATCGCCACAGCGGCCACCTCATCTAACAAGGCTTGCTTGGCAGCATATTGCATGTCCTCAACCACACCTCTTGTCATTGAAGAAGTCGCCTGTTCACGGCCTAAATCCGAAATGACTTTCAGGGGGTTCAAATACAGGTTTTTAAGATGATTACCCCAAATGGCAGCTTTAATGATCTTATGTCCTAGCTCGCCATATTTGTCATAGGCTTCGTAGCCCGCTTTGATATAGGAAACCTTGAGATATTCAATACCTGGTATATGTTCTCGCACCACCAACTTATAGCGTCGGCTCACCTCTTCGAACAGCTTCAGTCCTTCTGGAATAGAGAAGTCGAGTGATTTCTTGTCAAACTTCGTGGCGACAAACTCAAGAACTTCTAAACCGGTTTGGTCTAGATTGCCCCACTCTATGTCGATCATTAATTGTTGCCGCACGTGAAGTTTCGATTCATTCCAGATCGACAGCTCTTTTTGAGACCAATCAATAGAAGCTTTAACAAGCGCATCGTCGATGTCTGTCTTCTTAAGCAATGATTCTACTTGAGGTTCATCGTCGCTCTCTTTATTCAAAGAAGAATCGCTATAGGTCGATTTGTGCGAAGAGCGACGAGAAATGTATAGAGGAACAGAGAATAGTAAAGTACTCCCCGCAATCGCAATGGACATTTCCAGTAGGTAACCATATTTAATCGCCAAGAAGAGACCAAAACCCATCATGATAATGCTTGGGAAGATAGCCGAAATCAGGGTAATGCCCCAGCGGCCACTCGATAGCACCGCCAGTAATCGAAATAGGTTTCTAATTTTCTTCATAGCCCGACGCCGCCTTTCCTTTTTTCAGGGATTCTTTGTAGATCTTCTGCATATCTTGTTCAGAGACTTCTTCACCTTTGTTCTTATGATAGAAGTAAAAACACGCCGCGCGACCTAAACCATAAGAAGTGCCGAAACTCATTGCTGCTGCAGCAACCGCGCCCACAGTTTGACCATAAACTGGAATCAGCTTTATCAACTGTCGAGTGCCCAGTTTCATTCCGTATTGCAAAGCGAAGCTGCTTCCCAGAGTTCCTATCAATTCACTAAAGACTCTCTTATTCCATTCGACCCCATATTGATTGGCCAAGCTATGAAGCATTTTCGCTTGAATCGCAGGCACAGACACCAAACCAACACCTGGAATCAGGTCACTCGCGGCAGCGCTTCCTGCATACCAAAGCACTTCGTTTTCGACTTGATCAAAATTCGCTTCTTCTTGAGTCGAGTGTTCTTTGTCTATCACCATCATCCCTATCACAGGGAGTATTGTCGTCAACTGTTCTATCAGGGTGTCATAGTTATAGATGGGACTGCTGTTATAAGTAGAGCCGTCATCAGTTTCAAAATCGACGGCCACCGAAGAACAGTCCTTACCCCAAACCTTTTCAACTTGATTGGTGTTGAATCGAATTTGCCTTGTGCGATCGGTCTCTTTAGAGGACAGCACAGCAGTATGAACGAGAAGTAAATGCTCAATCTTCTTCTGCTTTTTAACCTGTTTCAGGGCAGAAAGCACAGATGATTGTTCGGGTTCATCGGCTTTCATCACTACGACTAGCGCATTGCCCGCTTGACCAATCTCTTCTAAATCTTCTTTAGGATCATAATCGGCCTCTCCCAAACCACGAGTATCAAGAAACCGCATTACTGGCTTGTCTTGAGGAAATTCATATGACATTGCAGTCATCGTGCAAGGAGCAAAACCGTTACCCACCTCAACGGAAGAATTGCCAGTCACGGCTTGAATGAACGATGATTTTCCAGCCCCCGTTTTGCCCAAAAGCCACAGCGTCGGTAGATGTTTACGCTGATACTCCTGAGCCTGAGTGAGATCTGGATTCTTACTGGGATTGATGAAATCTTTTATTTGATCAAACATGGTTAAGCTAACGCTCACTTGATAATGAAATTCGAGTTGATGACAATGCAATACTGACTTATATAATCACAAATCCTATTAGACTTATGTTTGTTCAGTCGCACTGGTTTACAATACCTAAACACTTGTTTTTATGTGTGCGCTTTTTCAAGAACGTGTATCACCACATTGATTCACGTATCGAACGAACAACAAATACAGAGAAGTAAAAGGTAAGTATGGAACAAATTTATTTAGCGGGTGGCTGCTTATGGGGTGTACAAGAGTTTATTAAGTACGTTCCTGGAGTCATCAGCACCGAAGCTGGCCGTGCCAATGGCACTTCTCGAATAACGCAAAATGATAATACCCCAAATACCTATGATGGTTACGCTGAATGCGTACAAATCGATTTTGACCCGAGTATCACGTCGGTAACGATTCTGATGAAGCACCTGTTTGAGATTATTGACCCATACAGCGTGAACAAACAAGGCATCGATGTAGGAGAAAAGTATCGTACTGGCATTTACAGTCTCAGCGATGGACATCTTGCCGAAGCCAAGCGCTATATTGCGTCGCGTGATGATGCAGACCGAATCGCTCTAGAGATACTGCCTTTAATACATTATGTCGCCAGTGACGACATCCACCAAAACCACCTAAGTCAATTCCCAGAAGATCATCATTTGTGTCACATCCCTTGGGATCTGCTGCATAAGTATAAATCACAGTAGTCACGACGTAAGATTGAGATGGTCACGACCTAAGATCGATAAAGCCTCAACAGATATTACCCGTTGAGGCTTTTTAGATGTTAACGGCTAATACAGCTATCTTGAATTTATTTGATAGCCCAGACCGTTAAGCATTAAAACGTTAAGCAATAAGCTACTTCGTTGTATTCTCAAGCACGTAGTCCGGACCCGCCGTTTCAGCCGTCACAACGGAAAGTTTCGACACATCGGCACCTTCGCCTTGGTAAGCATTCATGCCGTTAGTAATAGTCACTGCCGGCAACTCGACTGAGTAGCTTGAGATCTGCTCAGAATCCGTCACTTGACCTACGTACGTTTCATCAGTGTATGTAGCATCAACTAATGGGAAGTCGTTTGTTGCGCGTACACTTACAAAGTCAGGTGATAATGAATTATCAACCACGTTGTTGCTAAACGCGACATCAACACCTGCATAGATGTTTTCCACTTCTGCGTTATTGAACAGGCTTACACGATGGCTTTGGTTGCCATACACAATGCCCCACTCTGTATCCACAAGAGAGTTATTCTCGATCGTGATATTTTTAGGTGTCCATTGCTTGTTAAGCTCTTTTCCTTTGACCGACTGATCTAACTGTTCGCCATTTGCAACATCGATGATGCCAGTATTGATAACAATACCGCCGCGTAAGTCAGCATTACCTTCAATTAGACCATCACGACCACGCGTGTTAGCAATGTAGTTGTTGCGGATAACATGGTCTTCATCATAAATACGAACACCGCCAGTTAGACGCTTTCCGTTACCAAGGATCATGTTGTTTTTAACTTTATTTCCTTTACCGTGACGAAGTGAAATTAGAGCAGTACTTTGAAAAATCGTGTTGCCTGAAATCGTGTTGTCACCCGACTTAATAGAAATAAGTTCACGCTCGCCATCCATATCAATCATTAGGTTGTTAACAAACTTAGAGCTCGAATCCCATTGTGAAGCCTTAGAATCACCGATGCGGATGACTTCCCAGCTGTTGCCGTTATAACGAATCGCTTCTTTGATGTCGAACTCATTAAATTGGTTCGGTTTCTGATCCATGAAGATGTTATTCGCGATCAGGTGATTATCTGATGTGTCATCTTTTTGTACACCAATCAGCGTCCCGCGTTTTTGTTTACCTTCGAAACGGTTATTGATTACCTTGCCATCTTTGCCCCATAACGAAACCCAAAGGTATTTTGGATATTCAGAGCGGCGATCGTCTGGTTCGTATGTGTAATCGTGGTTGAAGTAGTAGAACGTTGAGTTTTTAAGCGTGTTGCCATTACCCATCATACGCACAGCACCAAATCGTTCGTTTGGACCACCTTCAGTAAACACTAAACCATCTAGTGTGACGTCATCACCTTTAAGTTCAAACTGAATAAGGCCAGTAATCCAAGCCGAACCCGCTTGCTCAGCTCTAATAGTGATATCGTTCGCGGTAATAGTCACTTGACCTAAATTCGCGTATTTACCACTAGGGATAACGACTTCGTCGCCATCTTTTAAATTTTCAAATTGTGCTTTAAGCGCAGCCACTTGTTCGTCTGAAGCAACGGCCAACGTATTCCCATCAACCTCGTTTAAGCGATCACTACTCAATAAGTAACTACGATCGATTTCGCTAATAGCAGGCGCTGCTTGTTCAGCCACGTCGATCACTGGTGCCGCTGTATCTTGGCTTGTACAGCCCGTTGCGAAAGCTAACGTGAACGCGCTAATAATACTTACCGAAATTAATTTTTTTTTCATCGTACATCTCACATTGAATCTTGGATTATCAAATTAACGGCCACCCAAGTGGGTGGCCGATGTATTAACACTCTATGTTTGAGTATCTATTTTTTAGAATCTTGTAGGCATTAGCTTTCAGCAGAGGTAACTTCGTCGTTTTGTTGCTCGACTTTGTCATCAACCGCTTTCACCAGAAGCAAACCAACAGAGAATACAATCGCACCACACAGAACAAACACCATGCGTCCCCACATAGGGTTCGGCAGTACGAACATTGTCATTACGCCCACACCCGCCACTGCGATAAGTGAACCCAACATACGACGTTGCTTATTATCCAGTTTCTTCTGCTCGTTACTTTCAGCAACTAATGGTGTCGCTAGGTTGTTGAAGAACTTGTCTACGTCTTTCTCACGGTGCTCAGCAAGAGGCTTGTAGAACAGTGTTGATAGAACGAAGAAGCCAGCAGTAAATACGATGTGGCCAATAAGGCCGATAGCCACTTTAAGGTCAGCCCACTCACGGCCAGTTAGCTCGTTCAGACCGAACCAGTTTTGAACCATATCCGCTGTGATAACGAAACCTACGAAGTAAGAAACCACACCACCAACAACTAGCGTACCCCAACCAGCCCAATCCGGTGTTTTACGGATAAAGAAGCCACAGAATGCAGGAATTGTCATAGGGAAGCCGATCAGTGCGCCCACATACATCATCGTATCGAAAAGGCTCAATCCTTTAAGAGAGTTGATGAACAGTGCAACCAAGATGATAGCGATACCGAAGAACGTAGACGTTAGCTTAGAAACAACCATCAGCTCTTTCTCTGTCGCTTGAGGACGAAGAATCGGCTCGTAGAAGTTCTTAACAAAGATACCTGAGTTACGGTTTAGACCAGAATCCATTGAAGACATGGTCGCAGCAAACATAGCGGCGATCAGAAGACCAACCATACCGGCAGGCATGTACTCTTGAACGAAGTATAGGTAAGCGAAATCAGCAGATTTGCTGCCTGCTTCTGGGTAAGCAGCCGCTAAATCAACACCTTGACCCGCCATAAACCAAGATGGCATAAACCAAATGATTGGACCAAGCGTCATAAGGATACAAGCAAGCAGTGCGGCTTTACGTGCATTGTTAGAGTCTTTAGCCGCAAGGTAACGGTAAGAGTTCAACATGTTGTTGGTAATGCTGAATTGCTTCAAGAAGATGAAGACTGCCCAGATACTAAAGATGCTTAGGTAGTTAAGGTTGTCACCTGTGATGAATGAATCTGTTGGGAAATCACTAATGATCTGCGTAACGCCGCCACCGTGGTAAATCGCAACCACGGCACACGTCACCGTTACCGCCATGATAATAACCATCTGCATGAAATCAGATGCGATTACTGCCCATGAGCCACCCGTTACTGACATCACCAGTACAACCAGACCAGTTAGGATGATTGTCGTTGTCATATCAAAGCCAAAGATGCCAGATGCGATGATCGCAAGACCGTTCAACCAGATACCAGCAGAGATAACACTGTTTGGCATGCCCGACCAAGTAAACACTTGCTCGTTCACTTTACCAAATCGCATACGAATTGCTTCAATTACCGTAACCACACGCAGTTGGCGGAACTTCGGAGCGAAGTAAAGGTAGTTCATTAGGTAACCGAAGGCGTTAGCAATGAAGATAATCGCTACTGCAAAACCATCAGTAAAGGCTTTACCTGCCGCACCAGTAAATGTCCACGCACTGAACTGGGTCATAAATGCTGTTGCACCTACCATCCACCACAGCATGTTACCTCCCCCACGGAAGTAATCGCTAGTTGTACTTGTAAATGTTCTGAACATCCACCCTATCGCAATTAAGAATAGGAAGTAGATGCCTACTATCAGGGTATTGAGTTCCATCTTTAGACCTTTTATTTATGTTTTTCTGTTAGGTGCACTATAGATAGATGATAGCCACATTTGTACTACAATAACTTAAATGCGTGACAGCGATCTTAGACTATTACCATCAAATAATCATACAAGTGATCGAGTTCAAAGTTGCATCGAACAAGAGCGAAATTCATCAACATAGTGCAAAGTCTGGCACTCTCCCCCCATATGACAGTCTAAAACTCTATAAAACCCCAATTAAATGTGAATAAAATCACACAAAAATGAAAATCAGTCATTAAAAGAATTCAATCGTTACAAGAAAAATAACAAATCTAACGAAGAAAAAACACTCAATATAATTTTTGAAAATGATTAAATCCAACACATTTGTATTACAAATAATACAATACATACGTCCAAATACGTATGAAAAAGTTCCCTTCAATAGACAGTCAATAATGAAAACTTGAAAACCAGTAATAGCTGCTGACAGTCATCCATGGAAGTGAAATGCTTTTAACACACTGATTACACTTTCCCCCGTCCAATAAAAAAGGTGTCATTATGAAGAAATACATCCCAATATTGATTGCTCTTAGTACGATGTCTTCTATGAGTTACGCAGCCACCCGAGAAGATGCTGTTGATTATCTTCAGATGCGAAAAGGCGTTGCTTATCAAGTTAACCACTCAAAGCCATTTACTGGGCAATTTGAAGAGAAATTCGATAACGGCCAAATAGCCATTCAAGCTCAGTTTGCTGATGGCTTAGAGCTTGGGTTAGAAACCAACTGGTATCCAAATGGCCAGATCGCTTCTAAAGTGAATTACGAAAAGGGTGAATTACAGGGCAAAGCTGAGGCCTGGTACCCGAATGGGCAGAAAAAAACAGAGCTCAATTATATCGATAACAAATTATCGGGTGATGTCTCTCGATGGTATCCAAATGGCGAACAAAGCCTTACTGCGAAATACAGTAACGGACAACAAGACGGGCTAGTAACGGATTACTATCCAAATGGTAACAAGGCAAGTCAAGCCAAATTTGATGATGGTAAAATTGCAAATGGGACATTAACTCGTTGGAATCAAAACGGAGATAAGGTTGAAGAATTGACCTTTAAAGGCCACAAAATCACATCTAAACAGGTATGGATGCCTACACAAAGTTAGCGCTATCGCAACGATACCCACAGCAATGGGCATTCATGTCACTACGCGTGAGCGCCTATTGCTTTCGAAACCCTCTTAAACGCATTATTTTCGTCGCTGACCAATGCAAGTTGTACCTTCAAACACGCGACTGTTCATTTCACTCATCACTAAAAGTCACCGCTAGTAACAAAAGCATCATCAATAGATATTGAAAATAAATAATATTTAACTTGCGAACAGCCTTTTGTTAAAACATTGTAAGCAAACGTTTACCTTGCGAGTCAGATCTCATTATGCAGCTCGTAGACGAGAGAAACGCGATTTCAAATACGTTATTGAGTCATATTGCTTTGGTGCCCGTCCATGAAAATTAAAACCTCCCTATTTAGCCTTACTTGTTTGTCCATATTGTCACTGATGATTGTTGTATCATTCACTGAAATGGCAAACCTCAAACTGATTAAGTTAGAGAAAACGCTGATCAAAGTTAAGTCGCTTGAAGTCTCTATGCTGCAACTTAATCGAACAGAATTAGAATTTTTGATCAGCCACGATCAATCACTTCAGCCAGTATTCACCAAGGAATACTCAAACTTTCAGAAATTGATGGGAAGTTTTTCTGTTCTACTTGATGAATCAGACATTGTCGTTTCAGAGTTAGACAAACTGAAAATGGAAGTTAAACAATACAATAAAGATTTTTCTTTGATGATAAACGCCATTGATCGAGACCCAACACAAGTGGCGGGGCTAAAATCAGAAATGAAAACATTGTTTGAAGACATCATTTCGATATTCACGGCTGTTGAACGCCGCCTGGAAGAACAAGTAGAGTCGATTCAACAAACCATTACCACTTTCATTATTAGCTCCCTAATAACCGTAGCAGTAATGCTTCTCGCACTTTCATTTGGTATTTCATCACGTGTAGCGAAAAAAATTGCATCATTGAACTCGGTGATGCTTGTGGTCTCCCAACAACGCGACTTTACCGTAAAGGCAGAAGAGAGCGGTTCAGATGAAATTGCTGATATTGCGAAAGCTTTTAATATTGTACTGTCAGATATTCGTCAGCTTGTTGGGCAAGTACAAGGATCTATCCAACAACTAGGTAATATTTCAAATCAGCTACAACACGACGGAAGGCACGTTGAAAGCGCCTTAAACAAACAACAGCTACAAACAGAAAACATTGCGACCGCGATAAACCAGATGGGCAGTAATATCCAAAGTGTTGCGATAAATAGTGACAACGCATCATCCAATGCACAAACCAGTTTCGCAACGGCTAATGAAGGCTTGAATGACGTCGCATTTACCAGAGACACCATCAATACTCTTTCGACTGACCTAGTAAGCGCCAGCGAAGAAGTAAATCGCCTCTCTGTTCATTCAGAAAAAATCAATACCGTATTAGAAGTCATTAAAGACATTGCAGAGCAAACTAACCTCCTCGCTCTCAATGCAGCAATCGAAGCAGCTCGTGCTGGAGAACAAGGGCGCGGTTTTGCAGTAGTGGCTGATGAAGTGAGAACCTTAGCAGGGAGAACACAGCTTTCTACTGAAGAGATCTCCAATATTATTCAAGGGGTTCAAGACCAAACCCAAACGGTTGTTAATACAATTCAAAACTGTTGTGAAAAAGGCGATAGCAGTGTCAACTCTTGTGAAAAAGCGCACTCAAGACTCACATCAGTAATCAAGGATATGGAAACGATTCTAAACAACAGTTTAGAAGTGGCCAATGCAATGCAAGAACAAAGCGATGTTACATCAGAAATCATTGACAACGTAAGTTCGATTAAACACCTTACACTCGCTAACGTAACGGTCGCTTCAAAGAATGCCGCCTCCGCAACATCGGTGTAGAACAGACCGCATCTCTTGAACGTGCGGTCATAAACCTCAAAACTTAATCGCTCTATACATCATTCACGGTTACTGAATGAATCAGTGGGTGCCCTTCTTATCGATAGTCTGTATCTGTAGATCAAACGATCAATACAAATTTTAGGCAAAAAAAAACGCTCATGTTGCCTGTATCAACATGAGCGCAAAGGTAGATCTTCACTACCATCTCCTACCTTTCTAAAGGAAAGCAGAAGTTATAATTAGAATAGTTGGGAGCAATAATCAAAATGCTCTTACAAGCACTTCAACGATTTCTTCTTTTTCATCAGTTTAGAGCGACTATATCCAATCGTTCTAACTCCGATCTCTATAGCAGGCTGTGTAACTGCCTTGCCTACTACACTTCAAACCTTTTTTGATTGAGGCTTTTTATCCCCTCACGGCAAATACATCGTACTTTTAGGTATGTTAACTTTTAGACTATCTTCGCTTTTAAACTATCTTCGCTTTTAAACTATCTTCGCTTTTAAACTATCTTCGCTTTTAAACAAAGCCTTAGCCTTAAAACCATCATCCCAATGCAGCTATGAACCATAAGTTCATCCATTCACGTCGGTAGTCACTTAAAACTAACCGACAGAATCACTACCTAAAACCATACAGATGCATGTGCATCTATTTAACGTTCTGACGATATGTGTTACTACATAAAGTTAGTAAATAATAATGTATTACAAATAAAAATGACAACTAAAGATTCAATTTTTTGCTGTAGCGCACATTTATTGATAGACAAAAACTCAGAAAATCAACATAACCTGAAAAATAACCATTAAAAAAACAAAGGTTTAATTTAAACCCTAACTTTGTAACCCTTTGTAAATAGTGGTTTTATCATGACAACACGATCTAATTCACAGAACCTCACCATTCTAATCGCTAGCATATTTGTAGTATTTTAATTCAAAATAAAGAGTAACCCTACACACGAAAACAAACGTCATCGCATTGAGCGTATAACTCCGCTTTACCTAAAAGCCGGCGTTGCTAGGGAAAACCCTGAATGGTGAAACTGGCAACTGAGACAGACTTTAGCAAGTTCACAATGAAAAAGAACTTAGCGGAAATATGGGCTCAGCGCGACGTAGAACGACTTTACCCAAAACTTTAATCCCAATACAACAAAGGGCTCAACGTTGGTCCTTTATTAACCATTTTTTATTTAGATACAGTGGAAACAATAAAATGATAAAAACGAATAAAGTAACGCTTGCAGTATTAGCAACTCTTTTTGCAGGCAGCGTGTCTGCGGCATCACTAGATTTTCGTGAAGAGTACAAGCACGATTCGGAAGAATGGGCTGGTCGAGTGAAAATTGGTGGTAGCACAGGTAATCATTACTACGGCGTAGAAATGAAGCACAAGGGTAACCTAAGCGAACTTCAACGTGGTGATAACGAATTTGAATACGGCTACCACTTCAAATTCGATAACAACTGGCGTGTAACAACTTCAATGCCGATTACTTTCGGTGATGAAGCGGTAACTTACAAACCGCAAGTACGTGTTCAATACAAATTTGATTCAGGTGTAACAACGAAACTTCGTTACCGCCATGAGTTCCGCAATTATGCATCAGGTAAAACTTCAACAGGCCTTGATGGTAAGCAACACGACTCATTAAATGCCGGTAAAATTACGGGTAATATCGATTACAACTGGAACGCTTGGCAGTTTGGCTTTGAAGCAAACTACAAAGAAGATTTCTTTAATGACGAATGGAAAATGGGTAACAACGGCGAGTACGAGTGGGACTACAACATGAAGATCGGCTACAAAGAAGCAGATTGGAGCTGGCGCCCATACGTAGAATTCGGCAACGTTCAATGTACAAGTGATACGGTGTGTGACTCAAGCCGTCAACTACGTAGCCGTGTAGGTATTACTTACAGCTTTTAAGCTGTTCCCTATATGAAAAGTCTAAGATGATAACTGCCTAATTTTCTAAGACCCAAACAAAAGCCAGCATAATCGCCTGTCTCTTGATCACAAGTCTGGTTAATCAAGAGACTTAGCGAGTTCATACCCTTCAAGGATGGTTTGTAACCTGAACCATCCTTGCCATAACGTCTTTATGGAAGCGCGACCCGTTCGCTTGGTATTCTTCCAGCCACCTAACCGAGCAATACCATTGTAAGCCCATGATATATTGGGCGCTTCCTTCGGCAGCTGCTTTTTCTCCAACTTTAGCCACATTAACTTCCATGCTTTGCCTTTTAATACCTGCTCACAACTGGTCTTAGATAACTCATCGGACTCATTCATGAACCTCAACTGGAGTAAGCGAGTCGCGATAAAAGCTAAAATGACGCTGAGCCTTTCTAAGTTATCTTTACTCTGCATTCTCAGTTGCTCAACTTCAGTCCCTTCACTTTTCCAGACTTTATGAAAATCTTCTATTAGCCAGCGCCGCTCATAATAACTGACCATTTTGAGGGCCTCTTCTTTGCTCGTTATCGGCTCCGAAGTCAGTAAGTGCCAGGCTAGCTTATCGTTATTCTCTCCTTGTTCTATACATCCCACGTAGTAAAGCGGAATGTTATCGAACTCTTTCTTGTTTGCAGGAGACTTGAGTGTCACGGGGGCATATTTAATATCTAAATGAGCCTTGCGAGCTTTGCGACCGCCTTTTTGCGGTATTTCGAGCACTTTCTCCCCGGCTGATGACAGAGTAGATGCATAGCTATAAAGACGATTATCATGCTCTTCAATACAGCGGCTTTGCATGGAACGAACGAGGAATCTTTGTTGTTGCTCTCGCTTGTAAGTGAGGTATTCAAAGAGGTCGGCTTCTCTATCGCACACCGAAATGACATCCGACATTTTATCGCCAAGTCGCTCAGCGACATAGCGAGAGGCTTGTTCCCACTTATAACTTTCTTTCTCTTTGTATGGTCGAGTCGCATGCTGGTGTCTTTGACCTCGCTTTTCTATATCACGAGTCCAGCGCTGTTGTTCAATTAAACCAATCACAGATTGAGTGTCGGGCGCAAAAAGTAAGGTAGAGTGTACGAACATCGCTCGATGTCGATTGCCTTGATTGGAGTGTCCGAGTTCATCTCGAATACTGCGATGGGCGTAACTCAGAGAAGTCGTGTCTTCTAAGGCAAGAAGTGTTTGTTGCTTTAACGCTTCTTGCGCAGTGACATAAAACCCTGCCTCTGCGATATCTTCTGCTTTGATTTTCTCATTACGGATGAAGCGATAAGCCCCTTCCATTTCAGCCGGTGAGATAATGAGTTTCGAGACAGGTACGCCAGGTTGCTCGGCCAGTGAAGCTGCGAGAGCAACGAGTCTTTGAGTACGTCTTGGGTCATTAAGGTGGGCTTGACCGAACTGTTTTTGTGCCCAAAGGGTTGGCTCTATATAGGTCATGATAATCATCCTTGTCATTGCTTAGATGATCAGATCATAGAACCTCAAAATAGTTCAAAAAAAATCCCTAAGCATAGCTTAGGGATTTGTGTATAAGAGACAGGCATAATCGCTGGCTTTTATGCTTTCAAATCAGTTCAGTCAACAATGATTCAAATAAGGGAACAAATGGCTTCCCTAGTGACTGATCCTATATAAAAATGATAGTGTCACTTCATCATTTGGGACCACTCGTTTCTGTTGAGCCAAAAATAGCTCCGCTGTTGAAACTGCATCAGCTAACGCATTGTGGCTGTTATACTCAGGAAGACCATACCTGTCACGTGTGCCTGCCAAAGTTAAATCTACCTCTTCATGATTACTGATCGCTTTCTCCATAGATTTTTCAATACACAATGTATCTAACCAAAGCAAAGGCACCGTTCTCAATCCGTAACATCGAAGTAGATATTGACTAATGAACTTCTCTTCTACAACACAAGCGTGCGCAACAATGATTTTACCTTTTGCGGCTTCAAAAAAGGTCAGCATGGCATCATGAATTGACGCGCCCTCTTCCAACATTTGCGGCGTAATGTGATTAATAACCGCGGTTTCGGCGTTGATCTGAGAGTCGTTGTTAAGATAAATGTGTTTGGCAGATGCCAAATCAATTCGCCCCTTAACCACATCAACCCACCCCATCGATAAAATCAGATCTTGTTCACTGTCTAAGCCCGTCGTTTCAAGATCTAACACAATATACTCACTATCTTTAGCCAAATCCGCCATCTCTGGACACGGCTGTTCAACAAGATCGTGTAATGCTTCAGGCAGTTTAACCGTATTTAGGTATTGCTTTCGCTTGCGCTTGACTCGCTCAAGCGGATGAAAATAATTTAACAATGCTCTCATTAGCGCGCTCCGAAACGAATCTTCGCCGCCTCTTGGAGATCAGCTATGATCCTAAAGGCATCTTTCAAGTGCTTACGTTCAAAGCTACCAAAGCTATCAGGGTTGATGTTGTTGTCTGGTACCTCCCCATTCTTCAAAGCTTCAAGTTGATGACCAAATCGGAAAGATAAAATGAACTGATACGCACCCAGAATGTTCTTGAACGCGTCATCACTGAGCATACCTTTCTCGTTCGCAGCTGCAAAACGCTCGTCGGTTGCAGACAAATCACATTCAACGGCTAGCCCATATATACGTGCGAGATCGATAATCAGGTTAATCGCGTATTTCTTCACATTGAGCGTTTTCTTGTTCTCTCCCGACTTCTCTAACACCAAGCTGTTAAAAATGCCCAATGGTGGATTAGTGTTCACCGCATCTTTCACCAACGTGCTCAAAAATTCTCGATTATTGCGAATATTGGAGTGCAACTCATCACGAAGAATGCCCTCAAATTCACTGTTGCCGTAAATAGTGCGAATTTCAAGGAAAACACTGATATTGAGTAGACGCTCATATTCAGGGTTTGCTACCCACTTCTTGTAGTAGTGCTTCCAAACACCCAGTGGCTGACACCACTTTGGCGTCGCAGCCATGAATTTTCCTGGGCATAACGGATAGTCACAACTTGCCAATCCATTTGTTACCATCATCGCTAAATGCTTGAAATAAATACGGTCACTGTCGGTTGCATCGTCAGAAAGTACAATCGCGCTGTCTTGATCCGATAACATGTGTACTTCATTGCGAGCGTGAGAACCCGCAACAATCCAAGAAAAGTCACAAGGTGGTGGGCCTAACTTGTCAATTGCTATCTGAATTAATCGGCGGGTGTAGGCATCCATAATCATGGTCATTACCTTACCCACTGTTTCCGGTGCAACTTTACCTTCCACCAGCGCTTCAAATATAGCTTGTCGTTCCGAGGTAAATGAAGACATGGTTTTCACACTGCCCGCGTATTTGATTTTCTCAATCAAGAAAATGGCTTGAACACGATGGTTTTGAACCAAGTGAGACGTGGTAAGAAGCCCAATGACTTTGTTCTCTTTCACAACCGGCAAGTTGCGAATATTAAACTGCATCATAATAGACGCGGCGTGTAGCACTAAATCGTCCGGTTTAACCGTAAGAGGAGAATGCGTCATCACCTCAGAAATAAGGCTATCAGTACTGACACCATGAGCGATCACTCGCTTAGTCATATCTCGGTCAGTAATTAAGCCTACAATCGACTCATCCTCATAAATTACCGCACAGGGTGAGCGTTGATGAAGCATTTCAACCGCGACCGATTGGATGGTTTGCTGGGACTTAACAATTGCCACCTGTCCGCTTGCGACTTCTTCAACCTTACGAATGAACAAACCTTTCTCTTTGTTTGACCAAACCACATCCAGTGCCGATTTCAAACGAACTTGGGCCTGTGAAGCAAAATGCTCAGCACAACTTGGAAAAGCTTTGAAAAGTGTTTGAAGCGCCGAGTGTGGAATAACATAAAGTAAGGTGTTTTCAATTGCGACAGCTCTATAGCCTTTATCATCATTAACTTCAGAATCTAAGAACGTGAAGCCGAACAGATCTTCACTGCCTAACCGTGCACGAAGCACACCGTCCGATTTTCTTTGCTCCATAGATCCTGTTCGAATGATATAGAGCGACTTTTCTTTTCCTGACTCGCATAGATCGACGACATCCCCTTTGGCTAGATAGGTAATCTGAACATTAAAAGCGAGGTCACGAAGCGCTTCTTTAGGGATCTTATCAAAAGGGTCTATCTGACCGATGAACTGAAGAATATTTGGCAATAGAGACTGAGGCATATAATCACACTCGCATTAATTTGATTAGTATTATTATATAACTAACAATGCTGGTTACTAGCGGTTTTAGCAAAACAACGCACATAAGACTAAATATTGGACATCGGTCAAGTTTTCATCAATTTTAGATGTAAAAAAAGCACGTATTAAACGTGCTTTCAATAGATAACTGTCTGTAGTAACAGCAATTTTAGGTTGACTCCACTAGGTATCCAGAGCAACGCTCGATAGAAACGGCTAAGACCTTAGAGTTGAAACCTCACCCAAAACACTAAGCTAGCTTGCTACTGGCAATCTGTGGTTAGTATCTAATAGATGACTTGCAGAAGCTTGGCGAGCTTTATCACTGTTACCCGCCATGATTGCTTCATAAATTTGACGGTGTTCATTAATACACGTACTTCCCTCTTCTGAAGAATGAGAAATAAAGTTAACAAACATTGTCGTTAAGATATTGCCAAATGGAAGGTAAAAGTCATTACCTGTTGCATTAAAGATGAGGCTATGGAATTTCATATCAATATCTAGCCAACTGTCTTGGTTAAACTCTTCAGCACCTGATATTTCTACCATCTGTTGGAAAATGCCCGACAGTTCAATGCGTTGTTCAGCGCTCGCGAACTGAGCAGCCAATGCACATGCTTCTGGTTCAATCGCGCGACGTAAGCCCAAAAACTGATGACAGAATTGGTCTGTATCTGCCAAACCATCCATCCATTCGATCAATTGCGGGTCTAAAAAGTTCCAGAACGCACGGTCAACAACGCGAGTACCGATCTTTGGTCGAGATTCTAGTAGGCCTTTTGAAGTAAGAAGCTTAACCGCTTCTCTTAATGCAGTCCTACTAATTCCAAATTGCTCACACAGAGCCATTTCACCAGGAATGATAGAGCCTTGAGGCAAATTGCCCGACAAAATACCACGTGCGATTTCACGTGCAACTTGCACATGAAGGCTTCGCTTAGAGCCTGAAATCGAATTGAAAGAGCCAGCCATGTGTCTACTTACTTATTAGATATGTATTATTTAACTCGGACTATAGCACTGATTTATATCTGCACCAACTAAGTATAAGAATAACGTGAGGTCACGAATGATATAGGCTAGCGAAGATTTTATGAATTTTATAAGTATTTAGTTCATCAAACTAATTAAAAACATTTATTCATACAAATGGTTCTTATTTACACCATTTTTTGTATGCGCAAACTCACAAAACGACTCTTACTCTCACTATTTATGTCGTTGATGATCAGTTTTGAGATGACTATCCTTGAATACTGCAAGTGTTATTGTATGATTTATTAACGCAAATGATCTACAATATAGGCGACTGTGATGTTTAACGATTTAAAAGGCAAACGCATTCTAATTACTGGCTCTACTGCTGGTATGGGCTTAGCTACAGCACGTATTTTCGCAAAGTATGGTGCAAAAATTGGTATCAATAGTCGTGCTTCTAGCCCAAAAGTTGATGACGTTCTTGCCGAACTCAAGGAGCTTGGTGGCGATGTTGCATTTTTCCCTGCGAACTTGATGGAAACATCGGATTGCGAAAAATTAGTTAACGAGTTCACCGAACACTTCGGTGGGATGGATGTGTTGATCAATAACGCAGGCGGTCTTGGCGGTCGTGCCAACCTAGAAAATATCGATGACGAATTTTATGAACGAGTAATGAACCTAAATGTTCGTTCTGCGTTAATGACAACCAAATTCTCTATTCCTCACTTACGTGCGTCTGCCGCAGAGTCTGGCCAAACATCGTGTGTTATTAGCACGGGTTCGATTGCTGCTCGTGAAGGTGGTGGTGTGGGTGCTGGTGTATATGCCGCATCGAAAGCTTGGTTACACGATATCCATCGGAACTGGGTAAAAGAATTTGCTAAAGACAATATCCGTTTCAACATAGTTTCACCAGGCACTATCGATACCGCATTTCATGATGGCAAAAGCGATGAGCTAAAGTCGACCATTGCTAGCAATATCCCTATGGGTCGCTTTGGCAGTATTGAAGAAGTAGCACCTACTTTTGCTTTCTTTGCCTCACATGCTTGCAGCGGTTACATCACAGGGCAAATTCTGGATGTTAACGGCGGACAAATAGCGCCCTAGATCCCTAATTAAAAAGGCGAGCAAAATTAGTTTTAGCAAGGTCACAAAGTTAATAAGATCGCAGAGCGATATAAAGTCGCGAAGCTAATAAGATCACACAGTTATATAAGCGCATTACATTTGGTCAAAGACCTTAGTAGATGAGGGAAAACCTCACACAACATAGACGTATACACTGACATAAAAACGCCAGATTCGTCTGGTTTTTTTTGTTTTTTTAAAGTTTCAATTTCAGGTGGTTTAAATGTCAATATTTACATTGGTGGAAGATTCAAGCCGCCGAATTCATGTTCAAGTGGCGAGACAAATTGCTCGTAAGATCTTGTCTGGCGAGTTAGAAGAAAATCAGAAGTTACCCAGCGAAATGGAGCTGTGCGAGATCTTTGGAGTGAGCAGAACTGCCCTTAGAGAATCCACCAAGCTGCTTTCTGCAAAAGGACTCATTGAATCAAAGCCCAAAGTTGGCACTCGTATCAAACCGAGAACACAATGGCACTTCTTAGATCCGCAATTACTCTATTGGATTCAAGATTTAGAAGACACCAAACCTTTCTTGTCTCAATTTTTGGGTTTAAGAAAAGCGATAGATCCAGAAGCATGTGCATTGGCGGCAACCAACGCAACCGTCGAGCAGCGTAAAGAACTCTCTATTCTTTTCCAAAAAATGACTCTAGCGGCTAACGCCTATGACTATGAAGAGTGGACAACGCACGACCACCTATTTCACCAGACGATCTTCTTATCGACTGGCAACCAGTTTTACATCCCGTTCGCAAACATCTTGTCGACAATCTTCAAACAGTTTATCGACCATTCAGCAGAAGGTGGTCGCTTCTGTTTAGAAGAGCATAAAGCAATATACGATGCGATCATGTCAGGCAATGCCAAGCAGGCACGTGTAGCCTCTCAATTATTACTTGATGATGAAAACCAAAAATTATCTAAGGTTGAATTAGCGTTCGCATAACCGAAGTTTACTTGAGCTGATTTGTGTTTAGATTTCTAATTAGACACGAATCAACTCATATTCGACTGTCTACGGTGCCCTAGCCGTCAGTTTTACTTTTACGATTAGTTTTGCTTAAACAATCAATCTTGTTTTGGCTCTCAGTCTTGTTTAACCATCAATTACCGTAGTGTTTCATCTTTATACGTTGAACTCAGGTCATCTCAGAGAAAACTTACGGTTATATACACATAAGGTGTTGTTTGTGTCTTCGCAATCGTACGTAAGGAAAAACTTCTCTCTCGCTTGGCCCCTAGCCTTGAATGGTATTTTGATGCAGTCGATGTTGATGATCGACACGCTTCTTGTTTCTCCACTTGGAGAAATTCCACTCGCAGCAATGGGGATTGCTACAACCATTGTTGCATTCGTGCTAGGTATACAAATGGCACTGGCAAATGGTACACAACTGGTACTCAGCCGTGCTGTGGGCTCTGGTATCGCAGCTTCTCTTTCAAAAGCATTTTGGGCAGGTCTGTTCATTAACCTGGGCATAGCAACGGTATTTTGGTTTCTATTAACCTTTTTCGAACAGCCTCTAATTCAAGCCTTAACTGACGATAACGCACTCCAATTAGAAATCAGTCGCTATCTTGATATTTCTAAATATCTGGTGATTTTCACCGCATTAACACAAGTCATCATCGCTCTTTTTAATGCACTAGGAAGAACTAAAGTACCCTTTAAAGGTTACTTGATTGAACTGCCGATCAACGCCGTACTTTCTTATGTGCTTATTCACGGCTTTTCAACGTTTGAAGGCATTGGTGTTCAAGGCGCTGCACTAGGTAGCATTATTGCAATCACCATACGCTTACTCTATTTGGCTCTGTGTGTTCATTTAAGTTCAACATTATCACTCAAGCTAAGTGCTCAAAAATCTGAATTCATTACAAACGTTCGACGCCACTTTATTGAAATATTCCCGGTCGCCGCAAATGTAACCATGTTATTAATTGGTGCGACCATTTACCAATTGCTGTACTCGCAGCTCAATATAAACGCCTATGTAGCGATTACCTTAGTGATGCCTTGGATCAGAGCTGGCTCTCAGTTCATTACTGCTTGGGCTCATTCTTCAGCTATTACGATCAGCCAAGCGATCGGGTCCAAAAAAATGGATGATCTCGCCAAAAACGTTGATACCAGTATTGATGTTGCTGTGGGTGTTTCTATTATTTGCGCGGTTCTATTTGCTGGATTGAGCGTAGTAATTGGAGACATCTACCCAGATTTAGATCCTTCAACCTATCAAGCATTAGCTGTTATTGCTCCGCTCTACATATTCTTACCGATTGCTCGTGGCTACAATACTGTTCACGGAAACGTTTTGAGAGCACTGGGCAAGACAACCGCTGTATTTAAAATTAATTTTACTGGCCAGTGGGTTATTTCAATCCCTTTGTGTGCGTTGATTATCCTCGGCTTAGATGGCTCTATCTTTTGGGCATTTGCAGTCCAGCCATTTGAAGAGATAGTCAAAGCATTTCCGTTTAGACACTTGGCACGCAAGTCTTTGAAAGAGTTTGATGCAAACAAAGCCAATGAGTTGATGTATGACTAAACGCCGTCGTACCCTCTAAGCTCTAAGCTCTAAGCTCTAAGCTCTAAGCTCTAAGCAGTTTGATTAACAGCCTTGTCTTCTGACAAGGCTGTTTTGTTTTATATTGGATGGATTCTAGTTTTGAGTTAATCACCCCCCTTGGGTTAACTAACGCTCAATAGCTTAAGTGAGAGCCATTTACAAACCTCGATAATCAGACCGCATATGACATTAATCAAGAGCAACCAGCCGTCTTGATATGTTAGATGCACGAACAAACACAAGTGCCATACACAAAGGCTCGAATAAAAAAAGGCCACTTAACATTGAGCTAAGTGGCCATTAAAAATGCTTGATTGAGCTAACTTGTTACCTGCTCTATTCCGTATCTATTTGCCGTTAAGCATAAGAGCAGAGAAAGTAACACTGTTGTAGTCGCCATTCTTTTTATCGACCGCGAAATCGCCAGTGCCAGCACAACCTGGGCCCCAAACAGGGTGAGTGTCATTTACGCTACACTGGCCATATGCGCCAGCTTTATAGTAAAAATCATCTTCAGCATAGCCCGTTGGTGAGTCAAGTTCATCGACACCTTTACTCAGGTCGATTTCATACTTAACCGTATCGTGACGCTCTGTTTCAAACGTTAGATACATCATGGTACCTTTTACTTCCACTTTGTAACTAAACTCTTCGCCTAGTGCAATGCCCGCTTCACCCGGTTCTGCTGGGTTTTCCCAAGTGTTGCCCCAAACAGGGTAAGCAATATCAGCACGGTTAGGATCTTTCTTCTCTAGGTTACGTTCATAGTTCCAAAATACTGAACCCATATCTTGATCAGGAAACTTCTTATAAAAGATCTTCAGTGGTTCATTACCATGTCCATACCCTGTTCCCGCTTTAATCAGTTCATTGTGTTTCTTAGCGTGTATTTGGCCAACAACGACTGAATGAGCTGGATATCTCTCTGGGAATTTAGCGTTCACAGAGACATGATTGACTTTTAATGTCGCTTCCAGCGTTCCACCAACCGCGCTGTACTCTGAGGCAGATGGGTGGCTAGACAGTGCCCATTGGTTTCCTTTATCAGCAGTATCAATCGAAAAGTTTGCACCACGTGGCATCTGACGCAGTTCAGAACGTGCATTCTTCGAGTTCTTAGTCGTAATCGCTTGGTTCTGCACTTCAAATACAAGATTGCCATCTTTATCCAGATGGAAGAAGTCGCTATGTGAGTAGCTCATCATTGCCACCCCTTCTATTTCATCAACACGACCATCTTCATTGATATCTGAAGGTATAGTTATTTTCCAATTGTGCATATCGAATTTATCGGCAGGTACGGGGTAAGAAACACCGTTATTTGCGAAAGTAACCATTGGTACAGTCGCTAATAGCGCCACTGCTAATATGTTTTTCTTAAACATGACTCATCCTTTATTGTTAACAGATACCGAGTACACACTCAGTACAGAAACCACTTTTGAACACGAATTAGTACTAAATATTTTCTCTTCGACTTAAATAAGCCAACCGATAAATAGAATTTACATTTAGCCATTTTTTAACTTTTATTAAACATCTGGCTATGGTTTATATTTATGCCTCTCAACATGCTCCCTATGTTTAAGCCACGATGGTTAAAATCATCATTATTAACATATAGAAACACTTAATATTTGTATTATTTTAACACATGCAAAAAAGTGAGTTTCTAAGGTTTGTGAATATGAGAAGTACGTCATGATTGATTTAATACACAAGCCCTAAATTGAGATATTCATAACATTTAGCTATATATTTGGGCCATTAGTCAGAACTTTTTGATAGATCTCACAGAAATCTGACTCAATAATAAATACCATATTTGTCATACATTAATTTAATACCATGTAAGGTATTGGTTTGTGAGCCACGGGTACATTGGATGTATCCAGAATAAAAAAATAATAGTGAGACAAAGGTATGAATTCTGTTACAAAATTTGCTGCAGCTGTTGCATGTACTCTTTTAGCGGGCACAGCTACTGGTGCATCTCTTGATTATCGTTACGAGTATCGTGCTGCGACGGATTATACAAAAACAAATGGCGACACGGCTCACGTAGACGCTCGCCATCAACACCGAGTGAAGCTAGGTGAAAGCTTTAAACTGTCAGATAAGTGGAAGCACTCAACGGGCCTTGAAGTTAAATTCCATACTGACGATTCTTACTACGACGCAGATTCTGGCGAAGTTAAATCAGCGAACAGCCAGAGTTTTTACGGTGGCAATTGGTACATCTATGGTATGGAAATCGATAACACTGCGACATACAAAATAGATAACAATTGGTATCTACAATTGGGTATGCCTATTGCTTGGGATTGGGATGAGCCTAATTCTAACGATGGTGACTGGAAAATGAAAAAAGTCACTTACAAACCACAATTCCGCGTTGGCTACAAAGCAGACATGGGTTTAACAACCGCTATTCGTTACCGTCATGAATATGCTGATTTCCGCAACCATACACAGTTTGGTGATAAGGATTCAGAAACTGGCGAACGTTTAGAATCAGCTCAAAAATCCAAAATAACGCTAACAGGTGCATATAAAATTGAGTCTCTACCGAAGCTTGGTCTTTCTTACGAAGCAAACTATGTAAAATCTTTGGATAACGTACTTCTTTATAATAGTGATGACTGGGAATGGGATGCTGGCTTAAAAGTAAACTACAAGTTCGGTTCTTGGAAACCTTTTGCTGAGATTTGGTCTTCTGATATCAGCTCATCTTCTAAAGATCGCGAAGCAAAATACCGTGTTGGTGTTGCTTACTCATTCTAATTAGAAATAGTCAATTTATAAAATACCCCTCTCCTCTTGTAAATTTTTGGGGCATATTTTAAGCACTTTATTTAAATAATAGGATGTTCTAATTAACGTTAGTTTCATCCTATTAAATATTTAACGACTATTCATTATCTACTTCTTATGTGATTTACATATGGATTTAATATCATAAAGAGAATATTTTATGCAAATTTCTAAAGTCGCCACAGCTGTTGCTCTTTCGACAGGTTTATTATTTGGTTGTAACAGTGATGGTTTACCTATTCCAACAGACCCAGGCGGAACTGACCCTGTTGAACCTGTTGAACCTGTTGAAGTTTACTCTATAGAAAACGTCTATTGGGATCTGACAGGTGATGCTGTTGCTGCACAGTCACTTAGCGGAACTTCACCATATCGCTTTGATAATGATGAGGAAGGTACTCGTGCTCTAAGCATTTACAGTGGAGACGTAGCTAATGGCTTCACTTTTGAGAGTTCAATATATACTGCTGAAGAAGAAGGTGTTGTTTCCTTTGAAGGTAAGGACTGTACCTACACAGTGACTGAGCAACAGCTAGATATGACCTGTGAAAAAGATGATGTAGAAACAGCTTACTCAGCAACAGAAATTACAGACGAAGATGTTATCTCTGCATTAGAAAATGCCGATGATGGAAAACCTAAATCAGTCGATGATGTGAACGCTGCGATTGCATCAGCAGAAGATGGCGCTATTATTGAACTATCATCTCAAGGTACCTTTGATACTGGCGTTATCGAGTTAAACAAAGCCGTTATACTTGATGGTGCTAGTTTGGTAACAATTACCGGAGATGCTTGTATTGATGTCACTGCACCCGGTGCTAGTATCAAAAACATGACTTTTGCCAATGATAATTTGGCCGGATGTTTTGGTAGAGAGTCAGCAGGTACTTCGGATAATGAAACTGGTGCGATCATCATTGGTAAAATTGGTAAAGATTCAGATCCTGTAGCACTTGAAAACCTAAAGTTCGATGCAAACGGCATTACCGGAGATGATCTGGGCGAGAAAAAAGCAAGTTGGTTATTCTCTCGAGGTTACTTTACATTAGATAGTAGCGAGTTTGTCGGTTTAAGTGGCAGTATCCAAAATAATGCAATTCGTATTAACTGTAGCAGTAACAACGCGCGATTTGGTTCACAAATCACAAACAATACATTCACTATTAAATCTGGTGGAAGTGATGTGGGTGGAATTAAAGTTGGTGATTCTAGCGGCGCGAAAATAAAGGATACCGATAATAACAATACCTGTAATGTAACTGTCGAAAGTAATACGTTCAATGGTTATAAAACCCTACTTTCAGCAGACAACACTAGCGATTTTAGAAATACAGCTATTTACGCACAACCAGATGCAATCAACACCACATTCGGTAAAGAAAATACTTTGAACTAAACCTGAGAATATCAAAACAGGCTAGTTGACATGCTGTTTTCTTATCTTAGAACCTAACTTATCCAAAGCCATAGCAACTGCTATGGCTTTTTGATTCTTTAGAATATAGAGGTATGGTGCGCTTACATTTAACAAGTCAATATCCCTGATTATCTCCAATTCCAAACTAGAATAACTCAACTGCCAATTGTCACTCTGTCCTCCCTACTTATTTGGCCCTCTCAAAGCCTTGTATCTATCATAGATAGACAAAAACCCTCAGCTCTATACTCAACCCACAAATTATTATTTAGTGTCACAGACCATTTAATGCCAGCAAACAACTAATGCTAAAGTGCATATCTTGAGCTGTTAGCGTCGTTTGATCATCGACTTGAGCCCGCCTAGTATCTCAAAAAGCATTGGATCTAATAGAGTGATGGCTAACCCTACTATTCTATTTATTAACGAGTTAGAGCACTATTTAGGGCCGTTCTAAACATCCCCAGAGTGACGGTTTCAAGAACAGTACGGGAGTAATCAGCCGAGCTAACGTTTATTAGCAGGACACGCAAAATAATAGGTTCGTAAATAAACACGCATAGGTAAATACCTTAAGAACGAGGGCAAAGTTTTCAAACTATGGTAATTCCGATAAACATCACAACATTATTTGGGTTTGAATCCGCGACAAGCTAGCCTTTTGGTAACTGAGATTAAACATGAGCGAGGTTAATAGTGATCGGCGCTTGGGGGTTAGTGCAAACCACCTAGCAATAGTGACTGAAACGTATAATGATTAAAGTTAATACTATATGAGCTTGATGATAATGTCCTAAATTCTGTGTTACTGTTCGCTAGCATCCCTCTTTTTAACCAAAAATCATACCCTTCATACAAAAAACAGGCACAAAAAAGCCTCCAAACCAAAGGCTGGAGGCTATTGCGATATCTTTAATATTAAGTGTTATTCGGTTAGATTACTTTTTGTATTGATCGTGCGATACGTCTAGCTGGTAGAAAGTCGCTTGTGAATAATCGTCTAGGTCGCCACTAATGTTTTGATTATATACACCAGCCTTGAAGTACATGTACTTACCACCTGCGTCGTAGCCGCTTTCGCTCATATCTACGACTTGTACAACGTCATCTTTGCCTTCACGCATCAAGCTAACAGTCATCGTGTTGCCTTTAACGTCAATACGGTAGCTGAATACTTCGCCAAGTGCGATACCATCTTCACCCACTTCAGCTGTCATATCGCCCACTAGAGGGTAAAAATCTTCTTTTGTCGCATCTTGGCTTTCGTGTGCAAAGTAAACCGCACCCGTTGCTTGGTTTGGTAGTTTACGGTAGTACAAACGAATTGGCTCATCGTTTTGATCATGAATCTGACCAATGATAAAGCGGCCCACTTCGTTCGCATTACCTGTCGTTGTTGCGTGATCGATTTTCAAGGTAGCTTCTAGAACACCATCAATACCCGCTGCCGCTTCTAAATCTGATTCAGGCGCGCTTGAAAATACCCAGTTGTTCTTGTTAACACCCTTAGTGCTAATAGATTGGTCACCACGGCGCATCATTTCACGAAGCTCCGTACGTGCGTACTTAGTGTTTTTAGAGGTACGTACACCCTTCACGTAAGCTTTGAATACTAGGCCGCCATCGTCAGCAGTATAGAAGATTTCTGGATGCTGGTAACCGTTTGCTAGGTTCCACTCAGAAACATCATCAGGCTTGCCATTTTTATCATGATCGAAAGGCTGAGATAGATACCAGTGGGTCATATCAAAGTTTTCGCTCGGAGCATTACCTGCTAGAGGTGTTTCAGGTAAACCCGTTGGTACAGGTAACGCAGTGCGTGTTTCACATTTCACTGTTGTCTCACAAGGGTAAACCGCTGCGACACCGAAATTACCAGAACGTAGATCTTTACGTGCTGCCTTACGCGCTTTTTCCGCAGCTTTCATTTCAGCGATCATTGTTTGTTCTGCTGCTACTACTGCAGGGGTAATAATGTGGCTAGTAGGACAAGCGTTAACGTTACAGTTAACAGCAGCTAACTCAGTCACACTGTTCCAACCGTTTTTGGTGTTGCCGTGACCAACGTATCGTACGTAACGAGCTTGAACTGCTGGCTCAAACTGGAAACGCTCTAGGCCAATCGCTTTACCTGAACTCATTTGGTTCTCAAGTACTGTTGTCCAGCTTTCGCCATCAACACTGACTTGAATATCAAATTTAGATTGACGCTCGTTACCTTTGCTAAATGATGCCTGAACAGCGTCAAATTCTTGAACTGAGCCATAGTCCAACATTGCCCACTCGCCGTCACCTGCTGAAGACCAACGTGTTGTTAGATCTTGGTCAAACAAACGATCTGGACCGTTACCATCGTGGCTGCTAGCCGTCATAGCAACCGGCGTCAGGAGAGCTTCACCGGTTTCTTTGTTGTTTGGAAAATCAGCAGTAGGTGTGCTCGTGCTCGCACAACCAACCGCAAGTAAGATAGAAGAAGCGAGTAGGGTTTTTATAGTAATTTGTTTCATATTTAATCCATTATTATAATACAAAGGCAGCATTTATAAGTGAAAGTAGAACCTGCAAACACGAGCTATAAGGCGATTCCTCTCTCAATATTTGCGATAACACAAAAATATTACGTAATCTTATAATACAAATAAAACATTTCGTTGAATAAATGAGACTGAGGACACTTTCCGTTTTTCCATACTTTAACTGGATCACATTTCCTATTGATAAAAGACAATATATATTAATTCAGAATGCGAAATGAGCTCACAAACTTAAAAATTCCAAGATCAAATTGCCATTTTCAAACTCAACGCAGCTGGTCATACATCATTGTGAACGGACCCTATATTCACCTCTCCGAAAAGTAAAAAGACCACATTGTTAGTCACCAATGTGGTCTTAAAATTACCGTAATAGCTCATTAGCCATCTATTAAATCAGTTATGTTCAACCCTTAACGAACTGAAGCTCACATCAAACACTTCACCTGTATAGTCGCTATCTGGCTTAAATTGTGGATAGATACCCGCTTTGAAATAGAATGCGATATCGGTAGATGTCCACTCTGACGTTAACGAAACAGTGTCCCCGTCTTTGTCTTGGTAATCTTCGCCCCAAGGAATTAAATGCGAAACCGTATTGGTTCCATCTGAATCATGAGTTGCCAGATAAACACCGTCTTGATTGGCTCGAATCGTATATCGCCACTCTTCACTGGCTGAATATGTACCTAATTCAACACTGAATGGTTCACAATCGCTGCAATCTTGATTGTTACGCTCAAAATCGGAGTTGAGTATAACTCGGACGGGCTTATCCTCTCCTTCCCATAAGAGCTTCACCAGTGCTTGATTAATTTTCCAACCATGGATTTGTCCGAGTACCACTTTCGGGTCTTGGTTATTGAGGTTTGGATAGTTTTCAACTCGTAATGTTGCCGTCAATTCGTGAGTGGTTGCACTTGTTCTTGTATCGTTCAGATACCAACTAGTGTCTTCATCGCTGGTGCTGCAATCCGGTTGTGCATTGCTTTGATACAACTCTCTTAACTCAGAACGAATATAGCTAGAATTTTGTGTCGTAGTGCCGTACCCCATATCCGCTCTAAAGTGCATTCTTCCTTCATCCGTGTTGAAATAAGAAAGATCAATATCGCTATGGTAGACATCGCTGTCATTAGCGAGAAGGCCCTTGCTCGACTCACAACGTTCAGGCTCTAATTCAGCAGCACTATCGCCGCCACTGCCATACCAAGTATCTTTGCTCGCAGGAATCGTAAACTTCCAATCATTAATATCCCAATCGTTTGAACCACTGATTTGGGTTGTGGTGTATCTTAACGCTTGAAAATAGGCCGTAGCTTCACCATTTTCAAACTGGTTATATATACCCGCTTTAAAATAGCTTAGGAGATGCTCCCAATAGGCGATATCTTGGTTCACTTTTACTTCATCATTCACTTTGATCGACAATGTATTTTCATAAACAGAAAGATCAAATTTAGTAAAACTATCAAGATCTGCCTCTCCTAAATCGTACCGATCATAAGAGGTGGCATAACAGTTTGAAGAGTCTGAAGCACTGCTGCAGTCAATGGCGTTGTTTTTCATTACGGCCCAATAGTGGCCTGTGATACCATCGCGTTCTTGTTCCCAAACCACACGTAATAGCGGATGAGGAATATAACCAGTTCCGCTCTCGTCCGTACCTTTATTATGTATCTGTAACATCGTCACTTCATCATGATCGGCAGGTGAGCTCGCCATTGCATGTTCGATATCAGGTAAGCTTATTTCCGCATACAGGCTTCGTCTTACACCCGTTTCATTGATATCGAAGTTTTCTCCCTCACGAACCTCAGAACGCATCTTATAGTTCGCCATTTTAAAAATTAGGTTTTCCGTCTCTTCATCTGCATAAAAGTAATCACTGATGTAACCATCGAAATCGCCATCTTTCACTTCAGAGGTTTTGTTACCCTCTGTGCCGTTAGGATCCGATACCTGAAGATCGGAACTAGAGAGTATGTTTTGATATTTTGCGATATCGTAAGGTGCGACAACACCATAAGACGTTCCTGGGTTGCTACTATCAGATGGGTCACTGCTGTCACTTGAATTATTTGAACTGCTTCCACCGCAGCCATACGTAAGCGAAGCGAGCACGACGACAAAAATTGGCTTATTCACATTTATCTCACTTATCCATAAGAGTTGAGTGACAATGTATATTTGTACTATTTTATGTCAATTGTGTAATTATCAGAATGTGAGATGCGACAAATCAAGTGAAATGAATAAGGAATACGGCGTTTTCTATATGATAAAACGCAGAAATGCCACTCTAAACTCGAACGTTATTGAGTGGCTTTCAGTGTAATAAATTAAGTTAAGCTATTGAAAATTAGTATTAATTAGCGCCCAATTTAAATGTTAATTGTGAGCCTGCTAAACTTTAAAGCTGCTCATAAGCTCACTGACGCTGCCATTAAGCGTTTTGATTTCTGCCGACTCTGTCAGTTGGTCTTGGCTTAACTTGTTCAGCTCTTCAACGAAGCTTTCAATCTTATGCATGTTCTTAGCAATACTCTGAATCAATGCGTTTTGCTCCACAGAAGACCCCGAAATGTCGTTATTGAAACGGCTCACGGTTTCCATCTGCTCAGTCAGCTTAGCCAGCATATTTACCGCTTGGATAACTTGAGCACGAGTCATCTCACAATTACTTTTGGTCAGTTCAATCGATTTAACTAAACCATCTGATTTCGACTGTAAACCCAATAACGCCTCTTCTATTTCAGAAGTGCTGATTTGAGTTCGGTTAGCCAGTGCACGAACTTCATCAGCCACCACAGCAAAACCTCGACCGTGTTCGCCGGCACGCGCTGCTTCTATCGACGCATTCAATGCCAGCAAGTTGGTTTGCTCAGCAATACCACCAATCACAGAAACGATAGACTGTATGCTCTGCGTTTCGTTGGCCATAGACCGGATGTCATCAGAAGTCGTGCACACTTGCTTTTCAAGATCACTGATATACGTTTCAGTTACCGTATTGATTTGCTTGGTTTCATCACTGAACACGGCCGCATCTCGCGCTGCGTCTGCCGCCGATTGAGAGCTCTTCTCTACTTCGTTAGACGCTTCTGAAAGCCCATTAATCGCAGAGACAACTTGAACGGTTTCGTCAGTGTGAACTTTCAACACATTACTGGTCTCTTTACAGCCCTCTCGAATACTCAAAACTTTGGTATCGAGATCCGAGTTCTTGAATTTCACGTCTTTAACCATTTCTTGCAGGCCAATGATGAACAAATTGATGTCTTTAGCGATGTGCCCTAAGTCATCATTGCCCTTCTCTACCAGCCTTCGAGTTAAGTCTCCGTTGCCCTGAGATAGATCGTGAACGATTTTGCGCAGCGACACTATTGGGCGGTAAAAACGATTCAGAAGCAATATCATCAGTATCACTGAACCAAATACACAAGCGACAATCAGCATTCGAGTACTTGACATCACACCGTTCAATTGATCGAGCGCTAGCTCAGGATCGATACTGGATATCATGTACCACTCTTTTTGGCTGCCGATATCAACTTTCTTCGCCATCAAGATCCTTGGGTTTCCATCAATTACGCCCTCGATAAATTGATCAGGCTGTTCAATGGCATTTTTGAGTTTCATCTGCGTGTCTGCAGAAGATATGTTGGTTTGCGGAAGTACGTTCTCTATTGTTGAAGCAACAACCATCCCTCTTTCATCAACAATGATACCTTTCGCTTGATAAATTCCGTCTAACTGTTCGAGTTGCGCTTTTAAGTCATCAAATCGAATGTCTGCCATGATCACACGGTCTTGATACGAATACGTCACACCAATCATTGGTACTTGAGTACTCTTAGTGAAAAATAGGTCACTAAAAGATAAACCTGACTTCAGTTTCGCTTGTTGATACCAAGGGCGAGTCGTTGGGTTATACTTTTCTTTTAGTCCAACACCGTTAGGGAAAGACTCTGAAGGTCGAGATGTATAAGAACGTCCGTCGTCGAAACCCACCACAATTTTGTCGATGCCACCTAGCTTAGCGGCATAGTGCATAAGCGCTTCGTTAGGTACCTGGTATGGTGACTTCATGAACTCTTGAGCAACTGAATTTACGGTATCGATGGTTCTCTGAACGGTATTTTCAATTTGGTTAATTTCTATCGTTAACGAATGGTCGATCTCGTTGTAAATCGTTTGGTTGACTTGTTCTGTCGCCAAATCGAGCGTAAACCAGTTCGTGAATACTAAAGCACTGGTACTAACGATAGCCACCATTAAAATCAGTTTTCCTTTAAACCCTAGAGACAATTTTGAATTCATAAAACTCATTATCCATATAACCTATGTCTATTATTTTCATCCGAATAAAATGGTCATATTTTGCATTATCGAAGATACGGTAAAACGTTACGTATCCATGTCGATTCATCGCTACAACCACAATTTAATTAATATTGTATGTTTAATTGACAACTCTTTCTGTGAGCGATCTTGATATATTAAAACCGGCTGTAAACACCCTGTGACATAGGTATCATTTATGCATTTTTACTTTATCCTTGTCGGATAAAATCGTCAAAATTTTGTAAAATGTCCGAACTTTAAATAAAAAGATCCTATTTTCGCCGATAATTATCATCAATAATTTTAACTATCCCCTTGCGATCTAATCATGCGTAAAAATGACGATGAACTCACACTTTCACAAACCAACCATTCACTAAAGGCATTCAAGACCAAGATTTATTTGTAATACAATAAGCCTTGATGTATGGTGTATTTGAATCATAACTTAAGTTCTTTCTGAATCCTTTTGTTCAATTCAAAGTGGTAATTGAAGCAATTTGCTTTGAGGTCATTGAACACGTTTAACGTAGAAACTGTCGGGGGATCTCGTTAATCGTTATTTCACTTATGATTGTTCATTCGTTTTTTCAGACGGCTCGTCCGAATACGCCCACATAGTCACCAGCTGTGTGGGCTTTTTTTGCTTTCTTTTCAGGTGTTCGAGCTGATAATCCGCTTAAAGCTAGACAACAACAGTGTTGGTTTTAAAGTTTGCGGCTTGGTTTACTAGGAACTTAATTGACTAAGGTTTCGGTTTACCAAAAGATAGGCGATTGGCTTGATACGAGGATAATGGCTTGAAGCTGAATGGCGTTGGAAACTAACGCATTAAGAGTTGAAATCAAATTAGAGCTTTGATTAGGCAAAACAGAACGTAATTAGAAAGGAAGAATAGTAGAAAGAAAAACGATTACGAAGAGTTGTATGAGAAAATATGAACTGCAGATAAAAACGAACCTCGTTGAGGTATCGCTGCCAAAAAGACAAGCCATACCCTAACGAGGTCGTACGTCGATTACTTCTCTAGTTTAGCGAAGTAGTCGAAGATTACTGGTACGTCGTTTTGACCAAGACCTGCATCAACAGCAGCTTGTAGGCTTGTTGCAGTACCTTGAGCAATTAGAGACTCAGTACCTAGCTCTTCACAAAGAGCAAGGAAGTAGCCAAGGTCTTTGTTTGCGTTTGCAACAGAGAAACCTAGCTTCTCTTCACCGTCTACAGCGTAGAACTTACAGAATTGCATAAACGGAGAGTTAGATGGACCTGCAGACATGATATCAAACAGTTGTTGGCCATCAACACCAGCGCGTTGAGCAACAGCGAAAGCTTGAGACATAGTCGCAACAGTTGTCATACCCATGAAGTTGTTCACAAGCTTAGTCACGTGACCTGAACCTAGAGCACCTAGGTGGAATACGTTTTCGCCTTGCTCTTCAAGAACAGGTTTAACTTTGTTGAAAGTTTCCATGTCGCCAGCAGCCATGATGTTCAGAAGACCATCTTTAGCGTGTGCAGGTGTACGGCCTAGAGGAGCGTCGATCATGCCAGCGCCTTTCTCAGCAAGAGCTGCACCGATCTTCTTAGTAGAAGCAGGGATAGAAGTACCGAAGTCTACTAGTACTGCGCCTTCTTTGATGCCCGCAAGAACGCCATCTTCGCCGTATACGATTTTTTCAACAACAGCTGAAGTTGTAAGACAAAATTGAACAATGTCACTTGCTGCAGCGAGTTCTTTAGCAGAAGTGAATGCAGTCGCATTGCCGCGATCTGTAACGCGAGCAACAGCTTCAGCGCTTAGGTCCATTACGTTTACGTGGTAGCCGCGCTTTTGCAGGTTTTCAACCATGTTGCCGCCCATAAGACCTAGGCCAATGAAACCGATTACAGGTTTAGTCATGTTCAAACTCCAAATATAGTATTGTATGATTATATGCTCATTATAATAACTACGTCTTTCTCGTTTCGCAATAGTTTTAAGGCATTCATTTGATGCTTAGGCGTAAGTTGTGACGGCGATACAATTTACGACAAAATATGGCTTACGTTTTATATTTACCGGAACGATATCCCCTTTAAGAAACCGTTCATTTAAAAAATGTCGCACATTATAGTTAACGCAATAAATATGAGCACACTAAAACCAACCTACTTTTAGTTCTCTATTTCTTTTTCTACCAGTGGCTGAGGTCCTTCATTATTAATAAGTGATGAAAATTTCTTGGAAACCACAAAGCCATACATACGAGCCTCTTATACGACCCTGAACATTTGCACTCAACATTATTGTCGAATACGTGTCCTGTCTTGCCCTACATCAGCTCCATCAGCCCGTACCATTGGTTTGCCGTTGAGAGGCTATCAAATGCTCTTTAGCATTAACCCAAGTAAAATGAAGGTACATTGGAATAAAGATTGTCATTTTCGCTAGGCAAAAAAAAACTCCGAACTTTCACTCGGAGTTTTTATATCTAGCTTCTGTTACTTCAGCGAATTACAGTTCGATCGAAACCGTTTCACCGTCAACATTGAGCACTAACATGTTGCCTTCAAGCTTGTGAGACACTTCAACTTGTTCGCCTTCGTTCTTATTAGGAACAAGAAGCGTCAGGATGTTGTGCTCTTTAGACGCCTTGAATTCCACTTCAACGTGACGGTGGATCTCAAGATCTTTGAACTCGTATGGGTCAACTTCACCAAAGCCTTCAACGTTCTTAACTGAAGTGATGTTATCAGCAGACTCGTTAATAAAGTTTACGTCTAGGTGCGCAACTTCGCCGCGGATAGTGAAAGACTTGTCTGCCACTTCGTTTGCGAAAGTGGTATGCATGAGCCAAGTCATATCTTTCTCTTCAGAAAGCGTTGCCTTGTCTTGCATTACGAATACTTTACCTTGAACGAACCAGACCTTACGCTTGTAAGATTCAATTTCAGGAACGAAGTACTTGTAAGAAGCCGTTGCATCACCTTCAACCATCTTCACATCAGATTCTGTGTCGAAGTCAGAAATAGTACCGCCCGCTTCGATACAGAAACGATCTTGGTGGTTTTCGTAGCCTGTGTTCTTGTTCTCACCATACTGACCTTTGCCGCCAAATAGTGGAAGGTTTTTAGAGAACGTTTGACGACGCCATTTCGTGTGCATATCAACACCGAAACCACCGTAGTAGCCAGTGATTGACGCTAGCGTTTCACCGAATGCATGCAACGTGAATGCATTTTGGTCACCGTGAGAGTGGCTGATTGAGCCAAACGGAGAACATTTAAATACCATATGGATATGGTTATCACGCTCAGTCATCTTGTTGTGGAATGCAGCCCAACCAGTGATTGGGAATACTTTCAACAGTGGATCGTTCGATGGTGCTTTCTCTTCAGGTGCATCCCAAAGGAAGTTGAAACGAAGATCGTCGTAACCGAAGTCCCACCAACCGAAGTTGTAGAATTTGGTGTGTGCTTCAGTATCACGGCCTTTCAATTGATTATAGTACCAAACGTATTCAGGCTTCTGGTTAACACCCGCATAGTGCTTGATGTTGTAAGCCAGTTTTAGACCTGGGAAATCACCGATTGAAGACTGGTCACAAAAGCTCGCGCGCTTAGAGTGAACAGGCATACAGTAAAGCGGGAAGTCACCGGTGTTTTCATAGAATGTTTTGTTAAACATGTCTACGCCACAGTATGCTTTCAATAGATCGAATGCTTCACCTAGGAATGCAGTTTGTGTGTTCCAGTAATCCGGACCTTCAGCCCAACCGCCGTCTACACCGCCCCATGGCGGGTAATGTACTGCGTAGTATTCTAGCGCGTATGCGATGTACTCGCCTGCTTTCGGGTGATCGTGGTAAAGCGCGATACACGTTGGAATAATAGCAGAAGAGATCGAACGAACACCGTGGCTGTTTAGCGGGTTGTTCAATAGATCAACCGTCACTTTTAGGTGGTGCATGATTTCGTCTAGACGCTCAATCAAAGCATCTTGAACTTGCTGACGCTCTTCATCGGTGAAGTAACCGTGTAACCAGTCGTAGCCCCAAGCCATAGCAGCGATAACACGGAAAGCCGCTTCGTCGTTATAGCCACGAGAAGTCACGCCTTCTGGATCGTAGGTAGACAGTTTTAAAGTCCAAGCTTTTGCTTTAGCAATGAGCGCTTCGTCTTCTTTTACTACACCAGCGATAGCTAGGTTACGTGTCGCGTTCAATGCCATTTGGCAATCAACGTACATTTGACGCCAGTAAGGACGCCATAAAGAGGCTTTACCTACCGTCTCAGCTGGGTACGCTTGAGGCTCTTCAAAAGGAGCAGTCTCAAGGAACTTAACTGTCGAGTTGTTGTAGAAATCATCAAACATACAGTGAGCTTCATCAGCTTTCACTTTCGCTTTGAATTCTTCTAACTGATCAGCTTGAACAAGAAGACGTGGACGCGCTTCGCTCAAGTTGTCTAGGAATGATAGGTCGAAGTCACGTTTCTGTACTTCGATAGGGAGTAGGTCTACAAGATTACCTGCTGAAGTATCATTCTCCAGCTTCATCTTCCTGATTGCATCAAGAGATTTTTGGTCGCTCATTCTAACTCACTTATTTTCAAGTTGACTGAAAGGAATTAGCAATAATATACGTCTTATTGTAGGACAATTGAATGTATTTCGGTTCAATCGTACAATTTTTTACAGTTTTCGTGATTTAGGTCTGATGTTGTAAGGCTGACACGTTTACTCGCTTCGCAAAGCAAAAAATGCGACGCCCTTTCGAGTCGTCGCATTCTATTATAAACGTTTTCTATGTATTAGCTTTCAGTCACTGCTTTCGCTTGCTTGCCGCCATCATCGACCGCTTTCACAAGTAGTACACCAACACCACCAACAATCACACCACATAAGATGAAGACTAGACGTCCCCACATTGGGTTAGTTAGCAGAGCCATTAGCATAATACCAATACCTGCTACTGCAATCAGTTTACCAAGCATTTCACGCTGCTTGTTATCCAGTACTTTCTGTTCCGCTGACTCCGCAACTAGAGGAGTAGACAGATTACCGAAGAACTTATCAACGTCTGCTTGACGCTTATCAGACAGTGGTTTGTAGAACAATGTCGATAGGATGAAGAAGCCACCTGTTAGTGTGATGTGACCAATTAGACCAATCGCAACTTTAACATCAGACCATTCGCGGCTCGTTAGCTCTTCAAGACCGAATACAGATGACACCATTTCAGCATTTACAACGAAACCTACGTAGTAAGACACAAGACCACCCACTACTAGCGTACCCCAACCTGCCCAGTCTGGAGTCTTCTTGATGAAGAAGCCAAGGAATGCAGGGATTGTCATTGGGAAGCCGATTAGAGCACCAACGTACATCATTGTATCGAACAGGCTCAAACCTTTAAGCGAGTTAATGAACTGGGCGATAAGAATGATAGCAATACCGAAGACTGCAGAAGTAATCTTAGAAACTGTTACCAGCTCTTTCTCACTTGCGTTGCCTTTACGAACAATAGTTTCGTAGAAGTTCTTAACAAAGATACCTGAGTTACGGTTTAGACCTGAGTCCATTGAAGACATTGTCGCTGCAAACATCGCTGCAACTAGAAGACCTACCATACCTGCTGGCATGTACTCTTGTACAAAGTATAGGTATGCAAAGTCACCCGCTTTCTTACCTGCTTCTGGGTAAGCTGCTGCTAGGTCGACACCTTGACCAGCAATGTACCAAGAAGGCATGAACCAGATGAATACACCACAAAGCATTAGAATACATGCAAGTAGCGCTGCTTTCTTAGCGTTCTTTGAGTCTTTAGCCGCTAGGTAACGGTAAGAGTTAAGCATGTTGTTCGTGATTGAGAATTGCTTCACGAAGATGAAAAATGCCCAGATGCTGAAGATGCTTAGGTAGTTAATGTTGTTACCAGAAAGGAATGAACCGCCTTCTGCTACAGGGAAGTTACTGACGATTTCACCAACACCACCACCTTGTACAACCGCTACAACCGCACAAGTTACCGTAACTGCCATGATGATAACCATCTGCATAAAATCAGATGCGATAACTGCCCATGAACCGCCCGTTACCGACATAGCTAATACTACTAAACCAGTAATCCAGATAGTCGCTGTCATGTCGAAGCCGAAGATACCAGAAGCAATGATTGCTAATGCGTTTAACCATACACCTGCAGAAACCACACTGTTTGGCATTGAAGACCAAGTAAACACTTGTTCGTTAGTCGCGCCAAAACGCATACGGATTGCTTCTATTACCGTCACTACACGTAGTTGGCGGAACTTAGGCGCGAAGTATGCAAAGTTCATGAAGTAACCAAAAGCATTGGCTATAAAGATAACCGCTACGGCAAAACCATCGTTATACGCTTTACCTGCCGCACCGGTGAATGTCCATGCACTAAACTGGGTCATAAAGGCGGTTGCACCAACCATCCACCATAGCATATTACCGCCCCCGCGGAAGTAATCACTGGTGGTACTTGTAAATGTTCTAAACATCCAACCTATCGCAATCAAGAATAGGAAATAAATGCCGACAATAATCGTGTTGAGTTCCATCGTGTATCCTTTGTCCGTTGTAATTTGATACGAGGACTATAGGAAATCTCAAACCTTATTTGTAGTACAATAATCCAAATAAGTGATGGTGATCTTATTTTGATTGATTAAGTTAATTATATATATGACATAGGATGGAATATGGCTAATCCATTAAGGAAATTACTGGGGTTTGAGGTGAAAACATGAAAAACCACCCACCAATAACACCCACCCTATAAAAATCAATGACTTACAAAAAAGTGAGACTTTGCACACTTATTAACAAATACAACCAAACACATATAAATATAAAATTCTCAAAAATAATAAAAGCCAAATCAGAGCTGAATCACCCTCATTTATCACACAATAAACCAGTGTTTTATATCAATTGAGAGTAGCTAATTCTATTAGAATTCTACGTAAGTTACTCAATATAGAAGCCACATATCTTGTTGAGATGATGATGGATTCAAAAGATAAAAAATGAAAAATCATGGATGGCGCATAATTATTTGAGGAGAGATCGAGTGTCTAAAACACAAATCTCGCCGCAATATTCTCTTAATTACGATCGTAGAAAGAACTACCGCTAAACGTATACAAGAAAAATTGCCTTAAGAAAGAGTTAATCGGGAGTGAACCAAAACCGTGCTACACATGTTGCAACACACTTCTTAAAAACAAAAAAGCATTCACTTGGTATACCTTTTTGACTGGTTTTGATGAACCTATAAATGGTTCATCGGGACGTTTAAGTGGTTCACATAATAGTTGAAACACGCGTTTAGCTTAAGGGTGGTTAGCGTCTTGCAGGTGAGCCGCTGACATGTTCGCATATAACTCGTTGTGTTATAGGACGCTCGATTATCAAGCCAAAATTTTCTCCCATATGAATTAACAGAACGGCGAGCATATGGTGGTGAATTTATATCTAGGAAATCAGCCAAAATAAAACTGGATCTGTGTCCATTTACACCCAGCTCAAAAAAAGACCAGAATCACACTATTTCCGCCAGAATATGGTCAAAACAAGATCGAAGTCTTGTTAGAAGACTTTCACTTGTGATCGCTCCCCGCTTCCAAGTCATCGTTAATTGAAGAATTATTGTCATACAATATTCTATATTCATCTACCAAACGTAAGGACATGTGGAATGCGATCAATGAAAGATATCACTCAAGACGCTATCGATATCGTTAAACCCTCTATCGACAAGCTGTTTGAAAGAACGAATAGAAAAGAACTGCATATTGTCGTTATGAATCCACACCTCAAGCCTTGGGAAGCCTCTTTTGAAGACGCCATTCTATATGAAGAGTCGTTAGGAGCTCCTGACAACTGGACAATCAAGTTTGATCACCTTGCCCGTAAGAAAGCACAACAAGCGTGGCGAGAATCGACAAGCAATCTAACACTGCACTCCCAACACCCATCTTCACTACGTGACGAAGACTTACTGTTTTATGGTTCGTTTGTTTACGGAAACGTGGTTGTTGCCTGCAGTGGTGTACAACAATGGTATGACATGCTGATCAGTGGCTGGATAGCGATAGCTATTGAACAGTTAGCAATGCACGAATACCAAACAGAAAAAGCAGAAAACCCTACAAAAACATATCGCTAATAATTAGAAACAGAAGGTACTTATTATGAGTAAACTATTAAAATCCATTATGCTAGCAGCCGGTATACTTGTTTCTGCAACGTCAATTGCAGCTGACTATCCAATTAAAAACATTCGCTTAGTTGTGCCATTTGGCGCGGGCGGCGGCACCGATGCCGTTGGTCGTACTCTTGCAAATAGCGCGAAAGACATTCTTGGGCAAAATATTTCAATCATGAACCGTACTGGTGGCGCAGGCGCAGTTGGGATGAGCTTTGGTGCTCAGCAGCGTGCGGATGGTTACACATTAACAGTAGTAACACGTGAAATCGCTTCACTTCCTCAAATGGGTTTGATGCGTCATACCGCTGACGACTTTAAACTCATTCGTTTAGTTAACTTAGATCCTGCGGTCGTATTGGTTGCAGCAGATAGCCCATACAACACGATTAACGACCTGATTAAGGAAGCCAAAGAAAAACCAGGCAGCGTAAAATTCGCTTCAACCGCTGCGCCAAACTTCTACCTAATGTCTCTTGAAAAAGATCAAGGCATTAAATTAAACGCTATCCCTTACAACGGTGCATCAGAAGCAATTCCTGCTGTACTAGGCCATCACACAGACGTCACTATGGTTACTCCTGGTGAAGCTATCGCTCAACTTCGTTCAGGCCAACTAAAGGCATTAGGTGTCATGTCTGAAGAACGTATTCAGTACATTCCAGATGTTCCTACTTTGAAAGAGCAAGGCATTGATGTAGTAACAGGTACATGGCGCGGTATTGGTGCTCCAAAAGATACACCTGATGCAGTAATCGAGAAGCTGGGGGCTGCATTTGATGAAGCAATGGCAAGTGAAGAGTTCAAAACTTTCATGGCGAAAGGTGCAATGACGATTCACAATCTTGATGACAAAGCCTTCACTGAGTTTGTTGCAGAAGATACAAAATCATTGACTCAATTAATTCAATAACCTTTGTTCAGAGGCACAGCTTTTATCAGTTGTGCCTCTGTTACTAGTTTGTACCTTTCCCTTGCTTTACTTTTTAGGGGTAAACTCCATGTCTAACTCTCACTCTTACTTAAACCGAAACGTCGTTTTCCCTTCTATCATCATTATCCTTAGCGCAATCGCGTTCGCGCTGATCACTCAATTTGATCGTCCGATGTACCAAGATGCAAGTGTCGATGCAAAATTCTTCCCGATGATGATTGTGATTGCCCAAATTGCTATCTGTATTGTTCTCATCGTTCAACACAAATTAAAAGGTGCCTCTGAACAACAAGAAGCGATGATAAGCAAGATGTCGATTTTCGGCGTTGCTTTTCTTATTGGCTACGCATTACTCATCAGTGTAGTTGGCTACCTTTATGCTAGTTTGATTGCATTTATGTTCTACCTCGTTTACTTCAAAGTGAAGAAGCCAATCTATTACGTTGTCGCCGTTGTCTTTGTGTTCGCGGTTTACTATCTATTTGGCGAGGTGTTCTACATCGCGCTTCCTGAAGCAACGTGGTCTTAGGAGGTCATATGTTTGAATATCTAATCGATGGTCTCGCAACTGCAGTTAGCTTTGCAGTGCTTCCTGTCCTTGTTTTTGGCGTACTGGGCGGCGTTATTTTAGGCGCACTACCCGGACTTACAGCGACAATGGGCGTAGCAATTCTCCTTCCATTTACCTTTGGCATGGAACCGACTTCAGCCCTTGTGATGTTAATTGGTGTATACATTGGTGGGATTTACGGTGGCTCAATTGCCGCAATTTTACTTAAAACCCCAGGAACACCGGCTTCTGCAGCAAGTGTACTCGACGGTCACACTATGGCTGTTAGAGGACAAGCAGCAAGAGCATTAAGTATTTCTGCTGTTGCATCATTTATTGGCGGGCTGTTAAGTACTATCGTCCTCATCGCGATTGCGCCTAAATTAGCGACCTTTGCACTGCGTTTTAATGCGCCAGAATATTTTGCACTCGCTCTGTTTGGTTTAACGATTATTGCGAGTGTTTCTTCGAACAACATTTTTAAAGGGTTACTTGCGGGAACCATTGGATTATTGGTTTCAACTGTTGGACTCGACCCAATCAGCAGTGTGCCAAGATTTACTTTTGACATCATGGATCTTTACAGCGGAATCAATGCCATCCCTGTCTTAATTGGTTTATTCGCTCTATCTGAGGCATTAAACCAACTAGAGAAGCTGTTCTCTGAAAAGAAAGTCGTTGCACCGAAATTTGACCACAAACTATTAAGTAAAAGTGATCTCAAAGAAATGCTACCAACGGCCATAAAAAGTGGTTTGATGGGAACAACTATCGGCTCGGTACCGGGTGCTGGTGCTGATATATCTGCATTTGTTTGTTACAACGAAGCAAAACGTTCGTCTAAGAACCCAGAAGAGTTTGGTAAAGGCTCGGTTCGTGGCCTTGCAGCCGCTGAATCTGGAAACAACGGCGTAACGGGTGGCTCGCTAGTTCCGTTATTAACACTAGGTGTCCCTGGAGATGCCGTGGCAGCGGTTCTTCTTGGTGCACTTATAGTACAAGGACTCACACCAGGCCCACTGCTATTCGCCCAAAACCCCGAAGTGGTTTATGGCGTGTTCAGCTCAATGTTGGTCGCTAACCTTGTGATGTTAGTGATTGGTTTACTGGGTATTCGCTTCTTCTGTCGAATCATTGAAGTACCGAAGATCATCATGATTCCAATCATTGTCTTCCTTTCAATTGTCGGCGCTTACGCAATTAACAACTCGATGTTTGATGTGGGTATTGCAATCGGTTTCGGTCTACTTGGCTTTATCTTAACTAAACTGGATATCCCTTCTTCACCGATTCTGCTTGCGATCATCTTAGGGCCAATGGCAGAAACAAACCTTAGAAAATCACTGCTGATGTACGATGGCAGTTGGTCTTTCCTTTATGAGCGTCCTATTGCTCTCGCGTTTATCGTGTTAGCTGTATTCTCGGTTTATTCAACGTTAAAAATGAAGAAAAAGCAGAAACAAAAGCAAACTTACGAACATCATGATTAGCCGCTTGTTTAAGCTAGAATATTGAAACAACTCAAAGCCAGAGACAACAGTCTCTGGCTTTTTTCATACATGAAAGCAGCCAATTTTCGTAAACGGTAGACAACAAAAAAGGTATGCACTTGGCATACCCTTTTAAGTCGTTTATCCGAGCGTAATGCTGTTCATCTCTATATGAGGTGACTCATCTACCTACGCTCTAGATTATTTCTATTACGCCGTCGCCAGACGGTGGTTGGCATCTTGCAAGTGTGCAGCAGACACAACTCGTGCCTTATCACTATCACCAGCCATGATTGCTTCATAGATTCTACGGTGTTCATTGATACACGTGCTTCCTTCTTCAGAAGAGTGCACGATGAAGTTCACGAACATCGTAGTCAAGATATTGCCGAATGGCAGGTAGAAGTCATTACCTGTCGCATTAAAGATCAAGCTATGAAAACGAGTATCAATATCTGTCCAACGCTCTTGATCAAATACTTCAGCCTCATCCACTTCTACCATTTTTTGGAAGATTTCTGAAAGTTCAATGCGTTGTTCAGCCGTTGCAAATTTAGCCGCCAGTGCGCACGCTTCAGGTTCTATCGCACGGCGAAGGCCTAAAAACTGAGAACAGAATTGATCTATGTCGGTTAGACCATCCATCCATTCAATCAGCTGAGGATCAAGAAAGTTCCAATATGCGCGGTCGACTACACGAGTACCGATTTTCGGGCGGGACTCTAACAAACCTTTAGAAGTTAATAGTTTAACTGCTTCACGTAGTGCCGTTCGGCTAATACCAAACTGTTCACATAACGCCATTTCACCAGGAATAATAGAACCTTGCGGCAGATCGCCAGACAAGATTCCACGAGCGATTTCACGCGCTACTTGCACGTGCAGGCTACGCTTCGAGCCCGAAATTGAATTAAAAGTGCTAACCATAAGTTCACTTATTTTATATGTTATGTTTATGTATTATTTAAGGATTACTATAACAGTATTTCAACCTACAGCCAATTGAGTAAAATCAAACAAAGAATAGCCCATTAATTTACCCGCTAAATCAGATAGTTAAAAGCATCTAATTTCATTTAACGAGAAACATCATGTTACACCATTCATAAATCCGTCATCAAAAAGCAGCGGTTCTGTCATCGTCGATTCCTATACTCCCTTCCCAACAGATAACTCAATTGGACTGAAACAATGAAACCGACAAAAACTAATCTCACGCTTAAAAGCGCTATTACTGCTGCGCTGATTTTTTCTGGTTCTGCATTAGCAATGGATTCACGATACGAAGATCGTTCTGGTAACTTAGTTGCTGACGTTCCCCAAGATGAATCACAATGGGTCGACCCAAACACGCTGATTTTTGCTTACACGCCAGTTGAAGATCCAGCAGTATACGCTGATGTGTGGAGCGAGTTTTTGAGCCACCTAGAAAAAACAACCGAAAAAACGGTTCGTTTCTTTCCTGTACAAAATAACGCAGCTCAAATTGAAGCCATGCGTTCTGGGCGTCTACATATTGCAGGCTTCAACACTGGCTCTACCCCACTAGCGGTCAACTGTGCTGGTTTCGCTCCTTTTACCATGATGGCGGCTGAAGATGGTTCTTTCGGTTACGAAATGGAAATCATCACTCATCCTAGTTCTGGCATTGAAAAAGTAGAAGATCTGAAAGGTAAAAATCTCGCTTTCACAGCGCAAACTTCTAACTCTGGATTCAAAGCTCCATCTGCAATTTTAGATGCTGAATACCAACTTCAACCGGATCGTGATTTTAAACCTGCGTTCTCTGGCGCGCACGACAACTCTATCTTAGGTGTAGCACATAAGGATTACGATGCGGCGGCCGTTGCTAACTCGGTGTTGAACCGTATGCTTTCACGTGAAGTAGTAAAAGAAGACCAAATCAAAAGTATCTACAAGTCACAAACCTTCCCGACTACCGCTTACGGTACTGCACATAACCTAACACCTGAACTACAAGAAAAGATTCAACAAGCATTCTTCACGTTTGATTGGGAAGGCACCAAACTGCAAGAAGAATTCGAACGTAACGGCGAGGCAAAATTTGTTCCAATCACTTATCAAGAGCACTGGGAAGTGATCCGACCTATCGATACAGCGAACAAAGTGTCTTACACGTGTAGCTAAGTTCAAGCGAACTAAAAAGCCAATAACACAGAAATACTAACTGCAGGCAAACACACCTGCAGTTATTCAACACTCTTTCCGGTTTGCTCTCCACGCCTGCCTCTGGCGAACTCTTAGTACACCGTCTTATAGGAATTTTATGTCTACTCTTACCCTTAAAGGGCTTACCAAGCACTATTCCAGTTCTGACAAAGCCCTAACTAACGTCAGCTTGTCAGTGAATGCTGGCGAAGTTGTTGGATTAATTGGCCCATCAGGAGCAGGGAAATCAACACTTATCCGTTGTATTAACCGACTAACAGAGCCCACCAGCGGCGAAGTTATCTTTTCCAATACCAACTTAGAGACGCTGTCTAAGCGCCAGCTAAGACAATCTCGACGTGAAATTGGGATGATTTTCCAAGAATACGCATTGATTGAGCGCTTAACGGTGATGGAAAACGTACTTTCAGGACGTTTGGGATACGTGAATTTCTGGCAAAGCTTTACTCGTCGTTTCCCTGAATCGGATATCCAAGCCGCTTATGCCCTACTCGACCGAGTTGGATTATTAGAGCACGCCAATAAAAGAGCCGATGCCTTATCAGGTGGTCAGCGTCAGCGTGTCGGTATTGCGCGTGCGCTTGCTCAAAAACCAAAGCTATTACTGATTGATGAACCAACAGCCGCACTCGATCCACGTACTGCTCGTCAGATCATGCGATTGATCAGCGAGATTTGTTCAGAGCAACGACTTCCAGCCATCATCAATATTCACGACGTTCAGTTAGCAAAACAGTTTGTTGACCGAGTTGTCGGCCTAAATGCAGGCTGTGTGGTATTTGATAACCAACCAAACCTGCTCACCGAAGACGTACTCACACAGATCTACGGTGAAGAGGATTGGAGCCAACAGGTAGAAGAAGAGGAAGATGACCTGAGCATCACTCACCCTCATTTGTCTGAGGCAACAGTATGATTCAGTCATATCCAAAACAATGGACCAAGCCGCCACTGATTTCCAACCCTTGGTTACGTTGGAGCTTAGTCATCATCGTCGCGGTGTATTTATACCTTGCGACTCAATCGGTACACGTAAACTGGACTCGAATTTACGAAGGTAGCGAGCGCGGCTGGCAGTTCATTTTGGCTTTCATGAACCCAGATTTCGGTGGACGGTGGAATAACATCTCGCAAGGTTTAATTGAAAGCTTAACCATGACGCTCACATCGACCGTGGCTGGTGTTATTCTTTCTATTCCATTTGGATTAGGTGCAGCGAAAAACCTTGCTCCGACTCCGGTTTACCTGTTCTGCCGCGCGTTTATTTCTATCGCCCGTAGCTTACAAGAGATCATTGTCGCGATTTTGTGTGTGGCTCTGTTTGGCTTCGGTACGTTTGCTGGTTTTGTCACTCTCACATTTGCCACTATCGGCTTTCTCGCAAAACTGTTCGCCGATGAGATTGAAGCCATTGACCCAGCACCACTGACGGCAATGCGTGCAACAGGGGCGAGTTGGCTACAACAAGTTAATTACGCAATTCAAGCACAAGTGATGCCTCGTTTCATTGGGCTTTCGATGTACCGACTCGACATCAATTTTCGTGAATCTGCTGTAATCGGCATTGTTGGCGCAGGTGGTATTGGCGCTACGTTAAACACAGCAATGGACCGCTATGAGTACAGCGCAGCCGCTGCTATTCTATTGATTATTATCGTGATTGTGATGTTGTGTGAATACCTATCAACTATCATCCGTAAGTATGTGCAGTAAGGAACGACTCAATGAGCACGCTAAATAACACACCGACAAGCGTCATCAATCGTACCCAATGGAAGCGTTACGACAATAAACAGAGCCTGATGCTCTGGATAGGCTGGCTTTGCTTTGTTGCTTTAACTGTTTTTGCATGGCAAATCATGAACAAAGATACGATTTGGTACTTTGTAACTGATTCACCGAACCAACTTGCTGATATATCTTCACGTATGTGGCCACCAAGGTGGAGTTACTTAGAGTCTCTTTGGAGCCCTTTGTGGGACACAATTAATATCGCAACACTTGGCACACTGTTAGGGATCGTACTGGCATTTCCAGTTGCATTCTTAGCCGCACGCAACACAACGCCAAGCACTACGTTTATCAGGCCTATCGCACTGTTCATCATTGCGGCAAGTCGTTCGATCAACTCGCTAATTTGGGCGCTCTTGTTGGTGGCAATCATAGGTCCTGGATTACTGGCCGGTATTATCGCGATTGCTCTGCGCTCAATTGGTTTCGTGGCTAAATTGATGTATGAAGCGATTGAAGAAGTGAACGTCACGCAGATGTCAGCGATTCAATCGACGGGTGCATCTCCCCTGCAAGTATTGAACTACGGCATTCTTCCGCAAGTAATGCCAAGTTTCATCGGCACAAGCTTGTTTCGCTGGGATATCAATATCCGCGAGTCTACAGTCTTAGGTTTAGTAGGAGCTGGCGGTGTTGGATTGAAACTGCAGGAGTCGATGGCGATGCTAGCATGGCCTCAAGTAACGGTGATTTTCTTTGCGATTTTAGTGACAGTCGTCTTCTCAGAATGGTTAGCAGCCAAAGCAAGAAAAGCCTTTATTTAATCAATACATCATAGATGTCTATCAAAGCCTACTTGCAGAGTAGGCTTTTTTGTTCATGGACAAACGATAAGCAGGTTTCAAAATTAGAAACGTATTTCATTAGTGACAGTCCCTACCCCTTTGATCGTGACCGATACTTGATCTTTATCGACCAATGCATGCGTTCTCCCCGGTGTGCCCATAAATACAAGGTCACCTGGTTTTAGAGTAAAGTAATGGCTTAAGTAACTGACAACTTTTCGCGGGCTGTGAATCATGAAAGATGTATTTTCTTGCTGGACGATATCGCCGTTAACACGTGTTGTAAGTTCGACATCGTTATAATCAACCCCTTTCACAATAGTATGACCAATCGGTCCAAATCCATCCGATGCCTTAGCTCGTAACCATTGTAAATCACTGTTCTGCCAACTTCTCTCCGTTATGTCATTACCCACCGTGACACCGAAAATCGCGTCCTCAGCTTCTTCTTGACTCGCTTTACTGATCTCTTTTCCTATCACTACGACGAGCTCACCTTCAAAATGCACGTTCTGAGCATCAAAAGGGGCATGAATAGTTTCACCCGATAAAATCAAAGAAGATGGAAGCTTCAGAAATAATGGCGGCGGTAAATCAGGATGAGAAGCGGCGTGACTCACGTAATTCATGCCAACGGCAAATACTTTTTCTGGTTCAGTCGGAAGCAGTAGATCAACCGATTCAAGTGGAATCGAGGTTTTCTCAACGGAGTACTCGCTAAAGATGTCGCCATTGATTGGAAAAATAGTACCTTTCGTCAACTTTCCGTAGCTGATTTTGTCTTGATAATGGTAACGCACGAATTGATCTGTATTCGCGTGATTTTGCGTGTCATTTGCTAGCGTATAAGTAGAACAAGAAGCTGTAAGTATTAACGCCAACCCTTCCATTAACTTCATGATTTATCCTTAGTTATTTTATTCCTAACACTTACTGTAGCTTACACATCGACACCATAGTGACTGTTTTCTATTATTTAACGCATTCTCTTTCTTTTCCCACATTTTTCCTTTCCTACACGCATAAAAAAACCGAGCAACTCGCGGTGAGTTACTCGGTTTGACTTATTCCCGATGTATTCAGTCGTTGTTGGTATCAACGAACGATTTTGCAATCACGACTGAATTCAATGTGATGCTTCGTTCCCGCAAAGCACCACATCAATACATGCCATGGTTAAACGGCATGTATGTTAATCATTTACAGTTGAGCAAATGATCCTTCCCACGAGTATGTCTCACCCGCGAACTCAACAGTGTGAGTTGCTTGCTGCGTGTCTTCAGCTTGGTTTGAGATACCGTAGTGGTAAGTGTTGCCAGAAGTAGTCTGAATGCAAACAACAATCCCGACACTGTTATGGCCCACAACAGACACTGATTTAACTAGACCACGAGCGCCTACAGAAGCTTCGATAGATTCGTTAAAGTAACCATGCGTTTCTAGTACAGAAGCAAACACGTGGTTTTGACCAGACTGACGTAAGATAAACGCAGGTTCACTCTTAAGATTGAAGTCTGGATCGTTAGCACCAGTGCGAGCAAAAATCACTTCGCTGCCCGCATTAGCGCTGGTTACTAGGCTGTAGTAGCTGCTGTCATGTAGCCAGCTTACTAGAGAACCCTCTTCGTTCACTTTGCCTGAAGCCACGTTCCATAGGTGTTGGTAACCGTTGTCTTCACCTAATGGCTTAAGCGTTTTTTCCATGTTGTAATCGAAATCAGTACGGATGATCTGGCCAGAGTGGTGAACGGGAAGATCGTACTGGTGCTCAGCGTCAGCTTCGATGCGGTAAACATCAATCACTAACGGCTTCTCGAACTCAGGAAGTTCAGCAAGAATCACGCTGCGTTGCATGTCTACGCCTGTGTAGTACTCAGAAATTGTGCCGCTCATGCCTTGCAAAGACTGGTCGTCTGCTACGAAGAAGTGCTTCTGACCAAACTTAGACTCAGCCAATGCTGTGTTGAAGTTATTCTGCGTTTTCTGATCAACCGTTACTGTGTTGTGAGCAACCGTCTGCTTACAGTAAGACTTGTTCTCTGGAATGTAACGACCACCAAACTTAGGCTCAACGTTTACCCAGCGACCGAAGCCGTAATCGTGCAGCACTTCGTGGCCACGGTTGAATACACTTAGGTGCAGTCCATCGTAGTGACCGTGGTCTAGCGCAGAGTGGTACTGGTGATCGCTGCCGTGTTGACCGAACCAGATCAACGCCATGGTATCGTCGTCTTTCTCATCACGGTGACGAAGAATGCTAACGCCGCCTTTCTCACCTTCAGGGCCGTCGGTAACGAACAGGCTACCCCAGTTGAATGGTTTGATTTCATCAGCTGCTTCAACAGCGTCAGACAATGTTTTACCTGAAGCATGAACCCAAACGTTTTGTTGGTGGTTAGCCATACCAAGCAGAGTTTCAGTCTGCTCGTAACGGTGGTAACACACAGACGTTGCCATGATAACGCCTTCATCGTTGATAGAGATCGTCTTCGATGAATCGTTCAGAGCTGGCAATGTACCGTCTGGGAATGCGGTTTTGAATACAGAGTAAGATGTTGTCTTGATCACTGAATCGTTGAATTCATAGATACCGACTTCAGGCTGACGACGTTCAATCGCTTCTGCGAACAGGTAGATTGGACGTAGAGAGAAACGGTGGTAGTAAGGACCTTCCATGTAGTAGCCGTCTGGCGAAAACAGTTGGTCAAGTTGCGCTAAGAAACCGCCGCTTACTTTGTCCAGTTTCAGGCCATAAAGTGCTTTATCTACAGATTCTTGATCGTTGATCGCGTAACCACAGATACCTACCGCTGCCACTGCCCATAGGCCGTGGTTGTGTACGATATCGAAGTCGTGTGCGTAAGTAACAACGAACATTTCGATCATTTGCTTAAGAAGATCGTCTTCGATCAGACGCTTCTGCTCTTCAGAGATTGTGTGGTAAATACAGCTGTACGCACAAGAAGCGTAAAGCATCCACATGTTCTCGTTCAACGTTTGGTGGAACAGCTTACCCGGAGGGTTAGAGTCACGGCTTACGTTGCTTTCCAATGTTGGGTATACCGTCGCGTACGCTGTTAGCATATCAACGATGTAATCACGGTACTTAGTTTCCTCAGTGATAAGGAACAAACGACCCGCTAGATCCATATGGATGTAGTTTTGCTTATGACGGTTATGTTCATAACCGCCACCTTCGCCGTGACCTGGAACTTCGATGCCAACTTCAGCCATGTAAGCGTCAGTTTGTTTAATGTCACGAGTTAGTGCGTTACCTAATAGGCTATCCTTGCCAAGTTCTTTACGAAGCTCTGCTGCTTCTTCAAAGTTAAGTAAAAGTGGTTGATAGCTCATTATTATTTCCCCTGCTCTAAAGTCGTTTCTACTGAGTAGAAGCCTGTCCAGCTGTATACTTTGCCGTTCAGTTCTACTTTGTGTTCAGTGCTGTCAGTTGCGCCAAGTTGGTTACTGATCATCACTGTCACGTTTGATTTCTCTGTCGTAATTTCTACTACTGAACCTACATTCGTGTGAGCAACAACATTGATGTTTTTCACAACACCACGAGCGTTTACTGATTGCTCGAATTCTTCGTTAAAGTAACCGTGCGTTTCTAGCACAGAAGCAAACAATGTTGTTTCGCCTTTGCTACGTAGAATGAATGCAGGCTCTGAACGTAAATTAAAGCTTGGATCGTTAGCACCAGTGCGAGTGAAGATGATTTCTCCGTTCTCGTTCGAACTTGTACCCAACCAAGTATAGTACGTGTCGTTCTGTAACCAGCTAACTAACGCAGTACCATTCACTTCACCACTCGCTACATTCCATAGGTGTTGGTAACCGAAGTCACTTCCTAGTGTGTTTAGCTCTTTGTTTGCTTGGTATTCGAAGTTAGTGCGAATAATTTGACCTTGATATTGATGAGAGTAATCAAACTGGTGGTCGCCTTCGCCGCCTTTTGTCGAACCTAAGCGGTACAAGTCTAACAATAGCGGAGACTCAAGCTCTTCAAGGTTTAGCATGAACACACTGCGTTGCATGTCAAAACCTTCGTAATGGTCGTTAGCAAATGCGCTCATACCGTTAATTTGCTCATCTGCCACTTTGAAGAAGTGAGGCAAACCGTGTACTGCGTCAGCACGCTCAACGTCAAAGTTGTTCTGACATTTCTCATCAATCGTTACTGCATTATGTGCAATCGTTTGACGAGCGTAAGATTTATTTTCATCTAGGTAGCGACCGCCAAATTTTGGCTCAACGTTAACCCAACGACAGAAACCGTATTCACGCAACACTTCTTGACCGCGGTTAAAGAAAGAAATACCCAGCGTATCGAAGTTGCCGTGACCCATGCCGTGTTGACCGTAGTTCATAACAAGTTGAGAAACGTCACCTTTATTATCCTGCATACGGATAAAGCCTTGTGCACCATTGTGGCCTTCAGGACCCTCGCTCAATTCAACACTTGGCCAGAAAGGCATGCCGATTTCTTGTTTAGCTGAAGCCTCTTCGTAGGCTTTAGATAGCTCAAGACCACATGGGTGCATCCATACTGCGTCTTGAATCTTCGCCATACCAAGAATGTTTTGGTCAACGCCACTTTCAGAAGAGTAATGCTTGCTGTAAACACTTACGGCAACCTGAACACCCATATCAGTAATGCCCATTGTGCGAGACGCGTCGTTTAATGCTGGGAATTCACCGTTCGGGTAAGCAGTAGAAAGCATTGCTTGTACTGTGTTACCAATCACGCCGCCTTTGTAGTTGTAGATATCAACTTCGGGCATGTGACGATGAATAACTTCAGCGAACACACACGTTGGGCGAATTGCGTAACGGTGGTAGTAAGGACCTTCCATGTAGTAACCAGAAGGTGCAAACAGTTGAGAAATTTGCGCTAAGAAGCCGCCCGTATCGTTACGGTCGATGCCGTAAACCGACATTTCAAGGTACTCACGCTTGCCTAAAGCAAGACCACAGATACCCACAGCCGCTACAGCCCAAATGCCGTGATTGTGAATGCGGTCGAAGTCGTGTGCGTACTTCACTGTGAACATTTCTAGCATTGGTTCAAAAATGCGAGACTCAATGTTGTCACGTTGTTCCTGTGTCAATGTTGAAGCAACACAAGAGTAAGCTAAGCTTGAAAACATTAACCAGCAGTGTTCATTCAGGATTTGGTGGAACAAACGACCTGTCGGGTTAGTGTTTTTCTGTACGTGGTAATCAAACGTTAGATATTTGTCTGCGTACACTTCCAATAATTCTGTAACGAAGTCTGCGTATTTTTGCTCTTTAGTGATCAAGAACATGCGACCAGCTAAGTTCATGTACGTGTAATTTTGCTTATGGCGGTTATGCTCGTAACCCCCTGCTTCACCGTGACCTGGAACATCAATAGGTAAACGCATGAACGCTTCTAAGTCTTTCGCATTCGCTGCAATGGTTTTGCCCATTAAGCTAGAACGGCCCACTTCAAGGTGAAGTTGCTCAATTTCTGCTTCAGTCAACAATACTGGTTTGGTAGTCATATTCTTTGTCACCCTCAATAAAGAGTTTATCTGTTTAAACTTTGATTAAATTTTCAAACTCCATATAAAGTAATACAATATGAGCTTTAATCATACCTATTCGATGCTAAATGATGAGTAGAATCACATAAATCATCATAAGTCATTGATGTAGTTAACTAATGATAAATTTAGAGCATTTGTTAAGTTATTGATTTATTTACGCAATATAAAGTATCACTTGATCAATATCACACAATTTTAGATATATTGTATTACAATTAGGCTCATTCCCTTATTATGAATGCAAGCTAAGTAACACTTAAAAGATTTAAACAGATTAGGAGATACACAATGAACTCTTTCTTTATGCTAGATGAAAATCCGTGGGAAGAACTTGGTGGCGGTATTAAGCGTAAAATCGTTGCTTACACCGACGATCTAATGGCTGTACACCTTTGTTTTGATAAGGGTGCGATTGGCCATCCTCACACACACGAAATTCATGACCAGATCGGTTATGTTGTTCGCGGCAGCTTTGAAGCTGAGATTGAAGGCGAGAAGAGAGTACTTAAAGAAGGCGACGCTTACTTCGCTCGTAAACACATGATGCACGGTGCGGTTGCACTAGAGCAAGACAGCATCCTTCTAGATATCTTCAACCCTGCGCGTGAAGACTTCCTAAAATAATGAATAGCGCAACCTCAGTTGCTAAGGTAAGCATATGAAATCATTAAACATCGCGGTCATTGGCGAGTGCATGGTTGAGCTACAAAAGAAACAAGATGGGCTTAAGCAAAGTTTTGGTGGCGATACACTAAATACGGCACTTTACCTGTCACGCTTAACAAAAGAGCATGGTATCCAAACAAGCTATGTAACCGCACTAGGCACCGACCCATTCAGTACTGACATGCTAGAAAAGTGGCAAGCTGAAGGTATCGACACAAGCTTAGTGGCTCAGCTCGATCACAAACAACCAGGGCTTTATTACATCGAGACCGATGAAACTGGTGAGCGTAGCTTCCACTACTGGCGTAGTGATGCTGCAGCGAAGTTCATGTTTGATCAGCAAGACACGCCTGCTCTACTTGATAAGCTATTCTCTTTTGATGCGGTTTACCTAAGCGGTATTACACTTGCTATCTTGACAGAAAATGGCCGTACACAGCTGTTTAACTTCTTAGACAAATTTAAAGCTCAAGGCGGCCAAGTATTCTTCGACAATAACTACCGTCCTAAACTTTGGGAAAGCCAACAAGAAGCGATTTCTTGGTACTTGAAAATGCTCAAGTACACCGACACGGCCCTACTGACGTTTGATGATGAGCAAGAGTTGTACGGCGACGAAAGCATTGAACAATGTATTGCTCGTACGTCTGAGTCTGGTGTGAAAGAGATCGTTATCAAACGTGGCGCAAAAGACTGCTTAGTCGTTGAAAGCCAAAGTGCTCAATACGTAGCTCCAAACCCAGTTGACAACATCGTAGACACTACGGCCGCTGGCGACTCGTTCAGTGCTGGCTTCTTAGCTAAGCGTTTGAGCGGTGGTAATGCTCGTGATGCCGCATTTGCCGGTCATATTGTGGCAGGAACCGTGATTCAGCATCCAGGTGCTATCATTCCTGTAGATGCGACGCCTGATCTGTCTTTATAATTACGCACTTTATATATTAATCAAGGGCTTGCTTAGTTAAAAGCAAGCCCATAATTAACGTGAGAAAGAATTCATGACTACATTAAATGAACAACTAGCAAACCTAAAAGTAATTCCTGTAATCGCTATCAACCGTGCTGAAGACGCTATCCCTCTAGGTAAAGCTCTTGTTGAAAACGGCATGCCATGTGCAGAAATCACACTACGTACAGAATGTGCAATCGAAGCGATTCGCATCATGCGTAAAGAGTTCCCTGACATGCTAATCGGTTCAGGCACAGTGCTGACTAACGAGCAAGTTGATGCGTCTATCGAAGCCGGTGTTGATTTCATCGTAAGCCCAGGTTTTAACCCACGTACTGTTCAATACTGTATCGATAAAGGCGTAGCTATTGTACCGGGTGTTAACAACCCAAGCCTAGTTGAACAAGCAATGGAAATGGGCCTTCGCACATTGAAGTTCTTCCCTGCTGAGCCGTCTGGCGGTACTGGTATGCTTAAAGCACTAACAGCGGTTTACCCTGTTAAATTTATGCCTACTGGCGGTGTAAGCTTGAAGAATGTAGATGAATATCTATCTATCCCTTCTGTACTTGCGTGCGGTGGTACTTGGATGGTTCCAACTAACCTTATCGACGAAGGTAAGTGGGACGAACTAGGCAAGCTTGTTCGCGATGCAGTTGCTCACGTTAACGCTTAATCTATTTTAGATTTGGTGATAAGGCCTCACTTCGGTGGGGCTTTTTTTGCTTATAACTAACTGATATCTAATGCGAACTGCTCTTTGACAGTAAATGCTTTGTAAACCAGTATTCTCAATATCGGTCCCTACCCTGAAGTAAACTACGGTCTCGAATCAAACTGACTAAGTGGCTAGTTGGCTCAGTAACTCAACACCAAATACGGCACCTGATACATGGTTAGTTGTTAGGTACACAAACAACTGGGTAAACACAAACTACCTGACTTTAGATAAAGCTTCTTTCTCCCCATAAACGATATCACCGTCGAAGCCCGCTCAACGTGTCACACGCCGATTGTACGTAATTCAACTCACATTCAGTTCTTGTATTCTCTGTTGGCGCTTAAATTGCTACTCAGAGCTTAAAATTAATGCTTCTCGAACAATCGTCTATGACTTAAATCACGGTAAGTGCCCACTAACTACCGTCAATTCATATTTTGCACTTAGAACTACTTGCTCAACATCTACGCTGACCGCCTTAGACCTCTTCAACCCGCCGTTGTGCTTCATATAAGAATAAACAAAAAGCTAAATTAAATGTCGAGGGCAATAACTTCTCTCGATAATAAGCAGCTCTACATACAAAGAAACCAAAGCTAACAATGGATAGCAGCATAAAAACCAATAAGCTACACTTAATTTTTTCAAATCCTTCTTATCAAATTAGCGTTTAGATTTAACGTGAATTCCATCGCACAATCACACCTATTTGTAGCACATTTGTTACGGTTATAATTAAAATCTTATAGATCGCCCAATCTATAGATGAACCTTTTATATTGTAATACATATAAACAATTAGAACGTATTTTATTTACGATCTAAAATAAATTAAATAGATATTTAAATTAAACAAAAACAACAACTTAACTAAAAGCAATGTGAGAGCTAAAAAATCAATGCGACCTAGATCATACTAAAGGCATATTGTAGTACAAATAAACCTTTGAAAGCGTTAATCTAAGCGCAGTTAATTATGATATTTAAAAGGCTGAAAAGATGACTATTGATACTTTTGTTGTTCTCGCCTACTTCTTCTTTTTGATCGCTATTGGTTGGATGTTCCGTAAGTTCACCACCTCTACTAGTGATTACTTCAGAGGTGGCGGCAAAATGTTGTGGTGGATGGTTGGTGCAACTGCCTTCATGACACAATTTTCAGCATGGACGTTTACAGGTGCCGCAGGACGCGCATTCAATGACGGTTTCGTTATTGTAATCCTATTCTTAGCCAATGCATTTGGCTACTTCATGAACTATATGTACTTCGCTCCAAAGTTCCGCCAACTTCGTGTGGTAACGGCGATTGAAGCTATCCGTCAGCGCTTTGGTAAAACGTCTGAACAGTTCTTCACATGGGCAGGCATGCCTGACAGCCTTATCTCTGCAGGTATTTGGCTAAACGGTCTAGCTATCTTTGTAGCAGCAGTATTCAACATCCCAATGGAAGCAACCATTGTGGTAACGGGTATGGTTCTAGTATTGATGGCAGTAACGGGCGGCTCTTGGGCGGTTGTTGCTTCTGACTTCATGCAAATGCTGGTTATCATGGCGGTTACGATTACTTGTGCGGTTGCAGCTTACTTCCACGGTGGCGGCCTAACTAACATCGTTGCTAATTTCGACGGCGACTTCATGTTGGGTAACAACCTAAACTACATGAGCATCTTCATCCTTTGGGTCGTGTTCATTTTCGTGAAGCAGTTCGGTGTAATGAACAACAGCATCAACGCTTACCGTTACCTATGTGCAAAAGACAGTGAAAACGCACGTAAAGCGGCAGGCCTAGCATGTATCCTTATGGTTGTCGGTCCACTAATCTGGTTCCTACCACCTTGGTACGTAAGTGCGTTCATGCCTGATTTCGCATTAGAGTACGCTTCAATGGGTGATAAAGCAGGTGATGCGGCTTACCTAGCATTCGTACAGAACGTAATGCCAGCAGGTATGGTTGGTCTTCTTATGTCAGCAATGTTCGCTGCAACGATGTCTTCTATGGATTCAGGTCTGAACCGTAATGCAGGTATCTTTGTAATGAATTTCTACAGCCCGATTCTTCGTCAGAACGCGACTCAGAAAGAGCTGGTTATCGTAAGTAAGCTAACCACTATCATGATGGGTATTATCATCATCGCGATTGGCTTGTTCATTAACTCTCTACGTCACTTGAGCTTGTTCGATATCGTAATGAACGTAGGTGCATTAATTGGCTTCCCAATGCTTATCCCTGTACTACTAGGTATGTGGATTCGTAAGACGCCTGACTGGGCTGGTTGGTCTACCCTAGTGGTTGGTGGCTTCGTTTCTTACATCTTCGGTATCTCGCTTCAAGCAGAAGACATCGAAAACCTATTTGGTCTAGAAACAGCGCTTACTGGCCGTGAATGGAGCGACTTGAAAGTTGGTCTAAGCTTAGCAGCTCACGTCGTGTTCACTGGTGGTTACTTCATCATGACTTCTCGCTTCTACAAAGGCCTATCGCCAGAGCGTGAGAAAGAAGTTGACCAATTATTCACTAACTGGAACACGCCGCTAGTCGCGGAAGGTGAAGAGCAACAAAACCTAGATACTAAACAGCGTTCAATGCTTGGTAAGCTTATCAGCACAGCAGGTTTCGGTATCCTAGCAATGGCTCTGATTCCAAACGAACCAACAGGACGCTTGTTGTTCCTGCTATGTGGTTCAATGGTACTAACCGTTGGTATCCTCCTGGTTAACGCATCTAAAGCTCCGGCTAAGATGAACAACGAATCAGTTGCTAAGTAGCTAAATAGGCAACTAACAAGTTAAACCCATAATGAAGCCCATGTTATTCGATAACATGGGCTTTTTGTTTACCACTCAAACTTGCTGATACTTTTAACTCTGAATAGCACTTTAATGTGTATTATCTCCCTTTTAAACCTTTCTATTACACCCGTTAACTCCCTCGTACAAATAGAGTTCTCTTAACTCTATTTTTTGTAGTCTCACTTTTTTGATACTTTCCAATGGTTTGATCTCTTTCTCGGATTGTTTCTGTTACTTTGAATAACAACACAAACACAACAGATAATTACAATGACAAAAACATCACTATTACTTGCTTCCATTGCTCTGGCACTTTCCGGCGCAGCGCAAGCTGACCAGTTAGAAGACATTCAAAAATCAGGCACACTTCGCGTCGGCACCACAGGCGACTACAAACCTTTTTCTTACTTCGACGGCAAAACCTACTCTGGTTATGACATTGACGTGGCTAAGCATGTTGCAGAGCAGCTAGGCGTCGAATTACAGATTGTTCGTACCACATGGAAAGATCTGCTAACCGACCTCGACAGCGATAAATACGACATTGCGATGGGCGGTATTACGCGCAAAATGCAGCGTCAGTTAAACGCAGAACAAACTCAAGGCTACATGACCTTTGGTAAGTGCTTCTTAGTCGCGAAAGGCAAAGCAGAACAATACAACAGTATAGAAAAAGTGAACCTTTCTTCAGTGCGTGTTGGCGTCAATATCGGCGGGACTAACGAGATTTTTGCGGATGCTAACTTGCAAGACGCGAGCTTTACACGTTATGAGAACAACCTAGACGTTCCGCAAGCCGTTGCGGAAGGTAAAGTTGATGTGATGGTCACAGAAACTCCTGAAGGACTGTTCTATCAAGTGACTGATGAGCGCCTTGAAGCTGCTCGTTGTGAGACACCGTTTACCAACAGCCAATTCGGTTACCTGATACCAAAAGGTGAACAACGTTTGTTGAACACGGTGAACTTCATTATGGATGAAATGAAATTGAAAGGCGTTGAAGAAGAGTTCCTGATCCACAACTCGCTAAAATAAACTTGTTGTAGTTTATACAGAGCAAAAAAATAGGCCAACATTAGCATTGCTGGCCTATTTCGTTTGGTTTTATGGTTCGCCTCTAATAGTTATCGTTTACCTATTAGTATCTATAACTAGCTATTTACCATCTAGAGATCTCTCAACTAGCTGTCGCTCACCTAATTAGCTTTAACCGTGAGTAATAACATTCTGCTGAACTAACGCATCCAGAATATCTGACGGCATGGTGCTGCTTAGCGTCAACTGAGGTGCAAGGTCTTCAACCACAATCACTTGTTCCGTAGTACCTAGACCATCCGGATTGATCGTAAGCTCAATATCATCCCCATCGACTTTCGCGTCTATCTGTTGCAATAACGCTGTCATGTCTGGAGATGTGTTCTTAAGTTCAGGTAACACTTCACGCAGGTCAATCTGGTCTCCTTCAGATAGGCTGAAATCGGTAATGGTATCTTCAACACCGTCTTCAATGTTAAGCCATACAAACGAGTCCATACCGTCACCGCCGGTTAAAATATCTGAACCGCCGCCGCCAATAAGCGTATCGTTGCCCTCGCCGCCAACAAGCGTATCATCTCCCGTTCCACCTTCCAGTCTGTCATTTCCAGAACCGGCAGTCAGGTCGGTATTGTTAGCGCCAGCCAATAGTTGCACATCATCCGTTTCCGCAGCCAAGTTAATATCAATCGCGTCAGAGACAATGTTCAAGTTAAGGTCTATTGAAGCCGAAGTGGCAGTGTCATTATTGTCTGTCTCTTCAGAAACAGCTTCAACTTTAAGTGTATAACCACCCGGAGTTTCAGAGAGTCCTACAACTTTCAAACTATCAATCGCATCAGCCGTTGCTACCCAAACACCATTCTCAAGAGTCACTATACCTACATCACTGGTGATTTGAGCACCAGCAGGTACGTCGCTGATATGCAACGTTAACTCTTCCGTAATGTCAGTTAAGGCTGCAATAATACCAACCAAAGGAATACCACTCGCACTGACTGACTGACTCGCGGTAATGTTTCTCACGTAGTTAGAGGCAGTATCAATTGATAAAGTAGGCGTATTCGCAACTGGCGTAACAGCAATGTTGTAAACCACAGGTACAGTTTCTATTGCGATACCCGAAGGGTTTCCACTGTCTTTAGCGGTAACCTCCAAGCCAATAATATTGATTGGTGAAAGGCTCGCATCGAGATAAACACCATTTGGACTGGTTGGCGTATCAATCAACGCATTCAAATCGCTTAGAGTACCGACTAAGATAACCGAACCTGTGTTGTTGCCATTTACCACCACTGTTGTCATAGCTGGTAATGATACATTCAGTGTACCGTAATCCACAGCCAGCGTGACGGTCATGAGATCATCAGAAAATGTATCAACATAATCAGGGTCACTGACATTGATACCACTCAATAACTGACCAGCATCCTCGTCAACAACCGTAGTGACGCTGTCACCATTAACAACAGGTGTATCGTTCACTCCATCGACAATCGCGGTGATCTCCGCAGTATCCATAAGGAAGTCATTGACGCCGTTGGTTGTACCATCATCTTCGACGGTATAAGTGAACTTAACGTTACCGTTGTATTCATCAGCCGCAGCAAATACCCAGTATGGGCCAGTGATCGTAGCGTCATCAGCACCACCCACGTTTTCAAAGCGCTGTAACTGACCTTGGCCTTCATCGATTACCAGATTAGTCACGGTAATCGTGTCATTTTCCGGATCACTCGTCGCAGCAATTAAGTCTTCCTCTTTGATGATCAACTTACCTTCTTCAAGAATGTTTCCTAAGTCGATATCCGTTGCCACCGGCTGATCATTCACTGCTGTTACCACTACGCTGATTTCGCCTGTATCTGTTAAGAAATCATCAGCGCCGTTGGTTGTACCATCGTCCTCAACGGTATAAGTGAACTTAACATCACCGTTGTATTCGTTGGCTGCGGTAAATACCCAGTATGGGCCAGTGATCGTAGCATCATCAGCACCACCGACGTTCTCAAAGCGTTGTAATTGGCCCTGACCTTGATCGAGCACCAAACTGTTCACAGTAATCGTGTCGTTTTCCGGATCAGTAGTTGAGGAAATCAAGTCTTGCTCTTTAATGATCAACTGATCTTCTTCAAGCATGGTGCCCAAATCAATATCCGATGCCACCGGCTGATCATTAACTTCAGTAACCACAAGGCTAATTTCAGCATTATCAGTTAAGAAATCATCCGCACCGTTGGTTGTGCCATCATCAATGATGTCGTATTTGAACTTCGCATCACCATTGAAATCATTGGCTGCAATGAATATCCAGTACGGTCCCGTAATCGCTGCGTCATCAGCACCACCAGCATTTTCAAAGCGTGTTAGCTGACCTTGCCCTTGAGTCAGAGTCACACCGGTTACCGTGAGATTATGGTTTTCTAGATCAGAACTGGCTGCAATCAAGTCACTTTCAACAATCACGATTTGGCCGTCTTCCATAATCGAACCCAAATCAACATCAGTCGCAACAGGAGCGTCATTCACTTCCGTCACCTTAATGGTAAACGTGGTTTGATTGGTTTGAGCAGTATTCGGGTCACCCGCGTCAATCAGACCATTGTTGCCACCATCATCAACCGTTGCCGTCACTGTTGCGACACCATTTTGGTTTAGGTAGTTTTCATCAGCACCTAACTCAAATTGAACACTTCCAGAGTTTAAAGCACTGTTGATATCACCTAATGTCCCCTCAAGAGTGATTGCACTTCCCGAAACTGGAACTGATGTTACCCCAGTAAAACCTCCAAAGTTCAATGTACCTTGGTCTACAGATAGCGTTAACGTGTAAATCGCAGTTGGATCGTCATAAACCGCATCAGAGTCGGCAATCTTGAAGCCAGATATATCACTCAAGGCAATTGAAGTATCTTCCGGGGTTTCAATGTTGGTCACATTCACAAACGTCGGTTGATCGTTGATAGGATCAATCACTAAATCAACATCAAAGCTGGTTGGCGTGCCTAAGTATTCGGTGTTGTCAGCGTCTGTATCTACAGAACGAACCGTAATTTGCAATGGTCCATTGATGCCAAGCGCATTGCCTGCATCGCTATTATGTTCACCCGAATTAAATACGATCTTATCGAGCGACTGCGCCGAAACATCCAATGTCCAAAGTTGTGTCACCGGATCGTAGCTAGCCAATGTCGTGCCGTCTGGATAGAAAATAGAAGCATCTTGAGGCACTCCCGCCACTTCAACTCGAAGTGTTTCAGGTGCATTTTCAGTAAACGTTCCGCTTCCTGTAGCCGACAATTCTTTGTCCAAAATAGTCGCATTGATTTCGATATCAATGTTTTGGCCTTCATTCCCGGTGACAGAATCGGTTGGGTTGGTATCAACATCATCACCAACTGGTACCACATGCAGCTTGAAGCTTGGCAAATTTTCTGCAGCAGTAGGCACACCCAACAAAGATTCTTGAGTGAAGACTTCCACACCAAACTCGGCCGTACCACTGAAATTTTTCGGTGGTAAAATTGACAACTCACTGAGGTCGAATGACAGTCCTGATGCTTGAGGCAGTTGAACGCTCCATTCACCACCACCGTTGTTCTTCACTGTGTAAGTTGAGGCAGCGTCTGCACTCATTAAGAAGCCATCTGGTACACCCGTAAATTTAATTGAAACGAACTGCTCTGAACCATCAAGGTCAGTCAATGCGATCGATACTGGCCCCGTACCTGACAAGGAAATAAGCTGGTCTTCGTTACCTGTAATCTCGATAACATCTGGGTCACTGCCCGGCCCTGTAACAAGAACATCATCCACGACAGGAACCACTTCAAAGTTTACAGTCGTAGAGAAAGTATCCGTGTCAGTCGCGCTACCAACAGGAGAAGCTGTCTCATTGTAGGTAGCCGTGTCGGTAATTGTCCCGCTGACATTCACTTGAATCTGATTAACGTCATTACCCGTCGGGTAGTTTGGTACAGCTCTGAACAAGACGTTATCTAGAGCACCCGCGTTGATCTCCGATTCATCGAAGGTCAACGCTGTGCCAAGAGATACACCCGCGCTGGTATAAAACGCACCGACACTCGTGTCATCTAAAGTCAGCGTAATAGATGTGAATTTTTCGTCACCGCCTTCAACCCCACTTACTTGGTCAGTAATAGTTGAGCTGAAATCAAGCTGGATATAGGTATCTTCGTAGCCAACTGGATCTTGTCCAGCTTGGCCATCGGTATCGACAGGATTAAACGAATCGTCGAGCGAACCAACCACCGTAACATCGATGTCTGGATTGCCTTCAACATCTGGTGCGACTTTGATTACCACATCGGTCACCAAGGTGTTTTCATCACCTGAAAGGAGATCTTTGGTCACAATGGTTAGTGGTAACTTAAAGTCACCAGAGTAGTCCGCTGGTAGATTCAGTAACAGCCCAGAAAAGTCCGTTAAAACGTTCTGGTCGACTGTCGTCTCAAAGACATACTTTCCATTAACGAAATCTACTTCACTGCTTCCCGACAAACTAATTGGGAAGGTGCCTCCTGGATTAATAGTAACTGAGTCATCAATAATGATGGTCACTTGGTCTGTTGAAGTATCTTTGCCAGAGAAAGTGATCAAGTTATTTAGCGCAGCTCCTAGGTCTAACTGTGTGTCTTCTATAACATCGACAACGCTATCTGGTGTCATCGTAATATCTGCAGCAACCTCATTCCCACCAATAAGTACTTGAGGGAAAGATAGGACTACATCACCTTCTCGTTCAACTGCTGGTGATGATTCTGTCTCAACGCCATCACCGCGATCAATTACGGTACTAAAGATGTTCATCTTTATTTCATTGAACAATCCAGGAGTACTAGTAGTTAGCGGGAAACTAAGACCGTTCGGTGCACTGATGCTAAATAAGTCCTCATTCGTCACAACCCAGCGACCATTGCCTTCATATGCAGCACCAATAACAAGTAACTGATTTAGCACATCATCTGATAACGCCGAATCGTTCACGTTTGTTAATTCAATAACCAATTGGTCTACTTCTTCAATCGCAGATGAAGCATCCGTTTCTTGGTATCGGATGACAAACTCATCCGTAGCGGATGGGTTATCGCTGTTGGTCGTAAACTTAATTACACCTGTAAGAAGATCGGCAACAACACTTATCAAACCACCAATTCCTGCAACATCATCGACGATGAGTTTATTGGTAGTGCCATTGTCAGTCTCAACTACAGGCCTAACGACTACATTGATCGTCCCCATAACCGTCGCTGTAGCGATACCCTCACCAGAATCAGAAGAGTCCACATACTCATTATCACGCTCCTCGACCTCAACTTCCGTTGTCAATGTAAAATCAACGCTCGAGTCAGATGGGGGTGTCATTTGAATAAAGTTATTCGCTAATGCAATTTGGGTAAATTGTTCAGGTGTTTGATTACTATCTTTTGGTGTAATCGTTAACGTACCAGCGCCATCATCAACAACAGTAACATCACCATTTACGACAGCAGTTACCCCCGATGGAATACCTGAGATTATGATAGAGGTAAAATGCTCATCGGAATCAATATAATCGGCTCCATCAGGATGCCAATCGATATTGATTACTGAATCTTCATTACCATTGGTCGCATTAACGTAATTCGTTGATGTGTCAATTACTGGCTCAACCAACACTCTAATCTCTTGATCAAATGTCAGTGTATGACCATCATTTTCGGTCACAACTATTTTGCCTTGGATGTGGATATTCTCAGTTGATGAGTCAACAGGTCTGATACGAATGCCCGACGTTTTGCCCGCATCAGTAATATTCGCTTCGTAGATAGGTTTGGATAGATCAGGGCTACCGCCCGATCCGGTTTCATAACCAACAAAATTAAGGTCAATCACTGTACCATCGCCATCTTCGAGGATGACCCCGTCAGGGATACCCGAAAGGATTACAGTGATTGCTTCAGACCCATCTCCTGTTAAAGGAGAATCCGCGAGATCATCAGGTTTACGTTCACCAGACAACACCGTGAAATCAAGCTCTGCAAAGCTGTCGCCGTTTTGACTCTCTTGAATCGTAGTTTGAACGCCGCTTGCAGTACCATCTGTAATTGAGGTCCAATCGGTACCATTCGTCCCACCATACGGAACATCTGCAACACCTTTAACCTCGACGTTGACCGTCTTAGTACCCAGAATTTCTTCATCAACTTGTTGAGGGTTGGTTGACAGGTTTGCAGTATCTTTGACTACACCGGTAACATCAAAGGTGAAATCTACATTACTGTGTTTAGTTGGAACAACCTCAACATTAGCCAAATCGGAATATGCGATTTCTTGATAATTGGTACCATTAACGGTAGGAACTACCGTGGTTGTACCTACAAAGTAAAGCACTGCGCCTTCTGTGATATTACTGATACGGACAAACAGTTCTTCAGAGCCATCTGTGTCCACCGACCCTGTCATGGTAATGACTTCGTCTAACGTGAATGCGTCTTTGTTGTCCAAAGGGCCAATGTAATCAGGGTCATCGATATTGTCTTCGTTGATCTTGATACGACTCACACTGAATTTTCCTGGGTCGGCGTCAGCAGTGACATCAATAATGATGTTTTGCTCTACAGAACGAGCTTGAGTTTTATCATTTGCTCTGCCATTGGCGGTATCTTCATAAGGGTTCAGTGTTTCCTTTGTAACCGCTATTGCTTTGAATTCAATCTGACCAGAGAAGTTATCGATCGGGTTAACTACGGTGCTGTTAATGTCTTCTGCCGCTATTTCATATACACCATCCGTCGTCAGCGTAAGCACATTGCCGTTCTTATCAAGCAGCTCGAACTTCCCATCACCTTGAACAGCTTCAAGTTCATAGGTAATCGTCTCAGTATTACTGTTATCTTGCGACTCTGCGTTCAGCTGCAAAGTAACGTTGTCTTCATCTTCGTTCACTTGGTAATGATAAGTGCTGTTGGAATCATCCCAAGTCGCTATATCAGCCACCGCTTCAATCTCGATTCTGAAGTTTGAGTTGATGGTGTGATCCGTGGAGCCATTTTTCTCAATTTCAAGCTCATAACGAACTCGCCCACCAGTTTCATCCGAACTAGCGTGTTGGTCCGGAACAAAGAACAGGTTGTCTATCGTCGCGATAGTTTGTCTTGGTTCACTCGGGTTTGGAGCAAAGCTTTGTTCAAGTTCAGGAGAACCAAATATAATGCTTCCATTTGACTCAGGTACCAATTCAATGTAATCAGCACCATCAAAGTAATAAAAAGTACCTTGGTGACTATCACCTCCGTTCGGGCTTTTAATCGTCAACTGTCCAATAGATTCAGCGTTATCTTGGTCATACAGACTAACTTGCAGCGCAACTTGAGCTGGTGCATTAGGCAAACCATTTTGGTTATCTTGAACGTTCTCAAGAATCGGTTCATCACCCGTTGCGTAAGGTATCGTTAAATCTCTACCCGCATCCTCAAAGGTAGTCACTTTCAGCGCGATTCTTGTAGAGTCCCTATCTGCAATCGTGATATCTAACGGTGTTTCAGAGGTATCTAAATCGCCGTCCGTCGCAATCACGTTAATCGAGAAGTCGATGGTGTCAAGACCGTCATGATCGAGATAACCGTTAGCTCTGAATTCAACCTCGCCATTTGAGTTAATACGAAGTCGACCAAGCTGTCGAGTATCAACGCCTCCATTACCATCATCCGTTTGCTCGTAAACGCGAACCTGTTGGCTGCCAATGTTTAAATCGAAGTCACTACTGTAAGGCCCACTGTTCTCAGCTCGGAAAACAATTCCACTTCCGTCAAAGGCCTCAATTTTGCTCAGTACTGCGCCATCAGAACCCACATCAGTCGCATCAGCAAACATGTCGACTTTAGAGTTGTTGTAACCCTGCCCTTCAAGACGAGTAATCGACTGAGTTGTCACTAATGGAACATCATCCGTCACTGTGATTGTCAGATTGATTGCGTCTGATTGGTCTTGGTCAAAATCTTCAGCCACGATAGAGAAATCAAGCTCTATGGTGTTTTCATTCGCGCCATCAGGGTGCTTAAGTGGTTTAAACAGCTCAAATTGATAGCTGTTGTTTGAGGTATCAAAAATGATTTCAAACACAGGCTGATTGCTGGTTACAGTCTGTGCAACATAAGTGAAGGTTGTACCGCTTTGTGAAACAGGCAGCCACTCTAGGCTTTCTCCATCAGAAGTTAAGCCTGTAATCACCAAGTTTTCATCGACCAATTCGTACTTAACAACACCATCAGCGCCTTCATCAACGGTGAATAGCCCATTGATAATTGTATCTTCGGATTGATCCGAACCAATCCCAGCAAGATCGTCTTCATCGACAACTGTTTCGCCCGTCGGCGGCGTCATTTCCGGAACATCATCAATGACTTGAATTGGTAATTGATACTGGTTGGAATCATCGCCATCACTATCAACAGCCACTACATCAAAGAAGATATGCAGCTTATTTCTCGCCTCTGAGCTAGGCTCATGGTCTAGAGGACCAAGCAAGGTAAAGGTGTATGACCCATCGTTACCCAAAGCAAGAGTAAAAATCGGTGTTCCACTTGTGGTGGTTCCTTGATAGGTGGTTGTGTTCGCAGCCCCGGTGACCTCTGTGATCGAAATCGCTTCGTTACCTGATGTCAGATCATCTTCTAGGTCAGATATATTACGTAGCTCATAAGCCTCAACTTTATCTGCACCTTCTATGGTCACAAACGAGCCTGTAGCCTGAGTCACAACAGCTCCTAAATCATCTTCATCAACCACAAACGTACTGGCGACAGTAGTATCAGTGATGATTGGAACATCATCGGTAATGGTCACGGTAAGGGGTTTCATCACTGAATCAGTGTCGTCTTTGTCGACTGCGATCACTGGCAAGGTGAAGATTTGGTTGTTATTACCTTGTACCGGCAGATGATCTAACTCTTCTAACAATATGAAGGTATATCGGCCAAGCACCGAGCTATCAAAAGTGATAGTGAAAATATCCGTTTGGACACCGCCGCTTTCCACATAACCAATATAATTATCGCTGTTCAGAGGATCTTCTTTTAACTGAACCACCAAGCCATCAGCTTTCAGATCGCCTGATGTGTTGAATTGAGCCGAATCAATACGGAAGTGGCTCACATCATCACTTCCTGCTGTGAAAATAATGGTTTCAGTTTGGCTCACAGGTAAGCCCGGTGAAGAGCCATCAACCAAATTGGCTTCAGCTAAAGCGATGGTTGGTAAAGTATTGATAGTTGGTGGCGCGCCATCCGCGATGGTTAGCGTTACTGTCGAAGTAACAACATCGCCATCTTTGTCTTCCGATGTCACCGTAATGGTCTTGACTATATCACCACCAGAATGGTCTAGATTTCTGTTAGGCTCGAAACGCACATCCCCTTCAAGATTGATAAACAAAGACCCTTCAGTGAATACAAACTCTTGCTCGCCAGTATTCGTTTGTACCAATGCTTTTTCAGCTTGATTGTCATACACAAACTTAGTGATTGTGGCGCCATCTGCACTTTGTGCAGGCATCACATCAAAGACTGTTGTAGTTGGTGTTCCCGTACTTGGCTCTGTGATGTTGAGCGCACCTGATTGCATCAGCTGAACATCATCGGTGATGGTGACAGTCAGCGGTTTAGACGCTGAAATATCACCATCGGTATCTTCTGCATAAACAGAAAGATCAAAGCTCAAACCGTTATTTCCTAAACCATCAACATGATCTAAACGTTCAAGCAAAGTAAACGTATATTGGCTTGGGTTCGTGTCATCAAAATCTAGAGTGAATATGGTTTTCTCCACACCCATTCCATCAGTGGTAAAGGCAATGTAGTCGCCAGAGTTTGCAGGATCTTCACGTAAACTCAGTGACAAACCATCCGACTTCAACGCGCCGTTAGTATTGAATAGCCCTACTTCCACCACTATTTCAGCAATATCATCACTGCTTGCAAGTGAAGTAATGGTTTGAGTGATACTCACAGGATTTACACTAGGCGTCGAACCATCCGCAAGTAAGCTTTCTGACAATGCCACACCCGGCACAACGTCGATTGTTGGTCCATCACCATCAACAATGGTGAGCGTAACCGTCGACGAAAAGATATCGTTATCAAAGTCTGAAGACGTGAACACGATTGACTTAACAATGTTCCCTGAAGAGTGATCAAGGTTTCGATTTGGCTCAAACCTTACATCACCATCTAATGTCACAAACAATGAACCTTCAATGAAAACAAACTCTTGTTCGCCAATGCTGTTTTGATTTAGAGAAATTGGCGAACCACCGTCGTACGTGAACTGCGTAATATTCGCGCCGTCTGCACTTGGTATTGGCATCACATCGACTGTCGCCGTTGTAGGCGTACCAGAATTGGGTTCGGTAATGGTTAAGAAGCCATCTTGCATTTGCTGGATGTCATCTTCTATCGTAACCACCACATCGCGCTTCGTTGATTCAGAATCATCGGTATCAACGGCATAAACCGGTAGACGGAAAGTTAGATCGTTATGCAGTACACCATTAAGATGATCAAACGCCTCAATCAAGGTAAAAGTAAACTCACCTTTGTTGACACTATCAAAGCGAATTGTGAATACATCGGTAACGTTACCCATACCATCATCGGTATAACCAATGTAGTCACCTGCTGAAGCTGGATCTTCTGTAAGTTGAACGACAAGACCACTTGATTTCAGCAGATCGCCAGGATTGAATTCGTTGGTCGCAACTCTAAAGTGACTAAAATCATCACTTCCTTCGGTATAAGTGATTGTGTGAGTCGAACTGACCGCAGAACCACTTGGCATCGAGCCATCCGCTAAGTTGACTTCCGATAAGTAAACATCTGGAACCACGTTAATAACGGTATCGATACCGTCTTTGATCGTCAAAGTGACATCCGCAGTATCTGTATCGTTATCAAAATCACTGGTGGTGACGACAATCGTTCTTACAATATCGCCGGATGAATGGTCAAGATCTCGGCTCGGTTCAAAACGAACCTCCCCTTCAATGGTGATATACAATAAGCCATCGGTTACGGTAAAGACCTGTTCTGTGGAGATGCTTGGGTCTAGCGTAACAGCTGTGCCACCATCGTAAGTAAACTGTGTCACTTTCGCGCTATCAGCACTCTGTGTTGGCATAACATCAATGATTGGCGTCGTAGGTGGCGTACCCGATGCCAAATCAGCTAATGAAGGCTCAGTGATACTCAAAGTACCATCTTGAACACCTTGTACATCATCGGTGATCGCAACCGTCATAGGCGACATTGCAGAATCATCACCATCCGCATCAACCGCCAAAACAGGGACATCGAAGCTTAGTATATTGTTTTGTAATCCATCTACATGATCTAATGCCTCAAGCAGTGTGAACGTGTATTGCCCTAAATTGCTCGTCGAGAAGCTGATCGTGAAGACGTTGGTTTCTACGTTAGAACCGTCTTTAACGAAGCCAATGTAATTACCAGAATCTGCTGGTTGCTCTTTTATCTGAACATCAAGGCCATTCGATTTCAAAGCCCCTGAAGTATTGAACTGCGTAGGGTCAATTCTGAAATGGCTTACGTCGTCACTGCCCGCTATGTAGGTAATGTTTTGTGTCATTGTCACTGGATTGCCGGTTGGCACAGAGCCATCGGCCAGATCCACTTCAGATAACGCAATTCCAGGAACAAGGTCGATAGTAGGAAGGTCACCATCAACAATCTTCAGTGTCACTTTCGATGTGACAATATCGCCATCAAGGTCAACAGACGTTACCTCAATAGACTTAGTAATATCACCACCTGCATGATTTTGATTACGCACAGGTTCAAAACGTATTTCACCCTCTGTCGTAATGAATACCGAGCCTTCCGTGAACACGAACTCTTGTTCACCATTCACATTTAAATCAAGACTTTCTGCAGTGTTTCCATCGAACACAAATGAGGTAATTTTTGCTCCGTCGGCACTTTGACTTGGCATCACGTCTAGAGTATTCGATGTTTCAACAGCACTCGCAGGCTCGCGACTGGTTATTGTACCGCCCAGCATCAGTTGCACATCATCGCCAATAGTCACGCCAAGCTGAGAAACTAGCGAGTCATCGCCATCACTATCAACCGCATACACAGGCAGATTAAAGCTTAAATCGTTGTTGCCACGTGCATCTTGATGATCCAGAGCTTCGATTAAGGTAAATGTGTATTCGCCTAATGTTGCGGAGTTAAAGTCCAACGTAAATACTGTCGTCTCCACGTTAGACGAACTGGTAGTAAATCCGATGTAGTTGCCCGACCCTTGCGGATCTTCGCGTAATTCAACGGCTAAGCCATTCGATTTAAGCGCATCGTTGGTATTGAACTCAGTTGGTTCAATTCGGAAGCGAACCACATCGTCACTTTGGTTGGTGAAAGTAATAGTTTGCGTTGAGCTGATCGCACCAGCGTTTGGAGCCGAACCATCCGCTAGATTTGTTTCTGAGAGAGTAACGCTTGGAACTGCATCGATGGTTGGAATATCACCATCTGTAATGGTCAGTGTAATGGTTGAAGTCACCGGATCATTATCAAAATCACTTGAAGTAACCACTATCGACTTCACGATGTCTTCGCTGGCAGAGTGGTCAAGGTCACGATTAGGTTCAAAGCGCACTTGACCTTGAAGAGTGATGAATAACTCACCTTCTGTGAAACTAAACTGCTGCTCGCCTACGATGCTTTGATCGAGTGTTTTGACAATACCGCCAAATGAGAATTCAGTGATCGTCGCACCATCGGCACTCTGATTTGGCGTCACATCAATGGTGTTGGTTGTGATTGTTCCGTCTGCAAGATTTGGCTCGATGATATCTAACGTACCGCCTTGCATGATTTGGACATCATCACCAATGGTCACGTTAAGTTGAGACACAAGTGAATCATCACCATCGCTATCTACCGCATAAACGGGCAAATCAAAGCTCAGATCGTTATTAGCTAGGCCATCTGCATGGTCTAGCGCTTCAATTAGAGTAAAGGTGTATTCACCTAGCGTGGTGGTCGAGAAACTAACAGTGAACACTGGAACTTCAGCGTTCGAACCATTGGTAATAAAACCTATGTAAGTGCCTGGATTAGCAGAGTCTTCTTTTATCTCAACCGCAAATCCATTCGATTTAAGTGCACCGCCGACATTGAACTCGGTTGGTTCAATACGGAAACTGGTTACATCATCGCTTTGATTCGTGAAAGTAATCGTCTCAGTTTGACTGACAGCACTGCCGCTTGGAGTTGAGCCATCTGCAAGATTGGTTTCAGACAAGGTAACGCTTGGCACTGCATCAATGGTTGGGATATCACCATCAGTAATGGTCAAAGTTACTGTTGACGTCACTACATCGTTATCTGAATCGCCCGAAGTCACCACTATCGACTTCACGATGTTTTCGCTAGCGGTGTGGTTTAGATTACGATTTGGCTCGAAGCGCACTTCACCTTGCAAGGTAATGAACAGTGAACCTTCAGCAAAGACAAACTTCTGTTCACCCGTATCGTTTTGATCAAGCGTTATTACTGCTCCGTTATCATATATAAACTGAGTAATTGTCGCCCCATCGGCGCTTTGTTCAGGCATCACATCAACAGTAGCTGTCGTCGGAGTACCTGCAGCCAAATCAGCAACCGTTGGCTCAATAATATTAAGCGCTTGGTCTTGCATGACCTGTACATCATCACCGATGGTGACTTTAAGTTGAGACACCAGTGAATCATCACCATCGCTATCAATCGCGTAAACAGGAAGGTCAAAAGTCAGATCATTCTTCGCTAAGCCATCTACATGATCCAACGCTTCAAGCAAAGTGAATGTGTATTGGCCTAAGTTAGTATCTGAGAAGCTAATCGTGAATACGTTAGTTTCAACATTCGGAGCCGTGGTCACAAAGCCGATATAGCCACCCGATGTGGTTGGGTCGGGTTTCAACTCAACCGCCAATCCGTTCGATGTCAAAGCACCACCAACATTAAACTCAGTCGGTTCAATGCGGAAACTCGTCACGTCATCACTTTGGTTAGTAAAGGTAATCGTTTGAGTTGAACTCACCGCACTGGCATTCGGGTCAGAGCCGTCACTCAGATTCGTTTCTGACAGCGTAACGCTTGGCACTGTGTCAATGGTTGGGATATCACCATCAGTAATGGTTAGCGTTACCGTTGAGGTCAGCACATCGTTATCCGAATCGCTAGACGTCACCACGATAGATTTCACGATGTCTTCGTTCAGCCTGTGGTCTAAATCGCGATTAGGCTCAAAGCGCACTTCACCTTGAAGCGTGATGAACAGTTCACCTTCCGTAAAGCTAAACTGCTGCTCACCATTTTCATTTTGGTCAAGCGTTCGAAGCTGGCCATCATAAGTGAATTGCGTCACTGTTGCGCCATCAGCGCTTTGATTCGGCATTACATCGAAAATACTGGTTGTTACCGTACCATTAGCAAGATTTGGTTCAACGATACCTAACTTACCGTCTTGCATGATTTGAACATCATCGCCAATGGTCACGCCAAGCTGAGAAACTAACGAATCATCGCCATCACTATCAACCGCATACACAGGTAGATTAAAGCTTAAATCGTTGTTGCCACGCGCATCTTGATGATCCAGAGCTTCGATTAAAGTAAATGTGTATTCACCTAAGGTTCCGGAGTTAAAGTCCAACGTAAATACTGTCGTCTCCACGTTAGACGAACTGGTAGTAAATCCGATGTACTGACCAGAACCTTGAGGATCTTCACGCAGTTCGACCGCTAAACCATTCGATTTAAGTGCATCGTTAGTATTGAACTCGGTTGGTTCTAAACGGAAGCGAACCACATCATCACTTTGGTTGGTGAAAGTAATCGTCTCCGTTTGACTAACCGCACTGCCACTTGGCGCAGAACCATCCGCTAAATTTGTTTCTGAGAGCGTAACGCTTGGCACTGCATCGATGGTTGGAGTATCACCATCGGTAATGGTCAGCGTAATGGTTGAAGTCACCGGATCATTATCGAAATCACTTGAAGTCACCACAATCGACTTCACGATATCTTCACTCACTGAGTGGTCTAGGTCGCGGTTCGGCTCAAAGCGTACTTCCCCTTCAAGAGTGATAAACAGCTCACCTTCTGTGAAACTGAACTGCTGCTCGCCTGAAATGCTTTGATCCAGTGTGTTTACGACGCCGTCATAAGTAAACTGAGTGATCGTCGCACCATCGGCACTCTGATTTGGCATCACATCAATGGTGTTGGTTGTGATTGTTCCGTCTGCAAGATTTGGTTCAACAATATCTAACGTACCGTCTTGCATCATTTGGACATCATCACCAATGGTCACGTTAAGTTGAGATACCAGAGAATCATCACCATCACTGTCTACCGCATAAACAGGCAGTTCAAAGCTCAGATCGTTATTATCTAAACCATCCACATGGTCTAACGTTTCAAGCAGAGTAAAGGTGTACTCACCTAGTGTGGTCGTAGAGAAGCCAATAGTGAAGACAGGAACTTCAGTATTCGAGCCATCAATAATAAAACCGATATAAGTGCCCGGGTTAGCAGAGTCTTCTTTTATCTCAACTGCAAATCCGTTCGATTTTAGTGCTCCACCGGCATTGAACTCGGTTGGTTCAATTCGGAAACTCACTACATCATCACTTTGGTTCGTGAAAGTAATAGTCTCAGTCTGACTTACTGCACTGCCGCTTGGTAAAGACCCATCAACGAGATTGGTTTCTGAAAGCGTAACGCTTGGCACCGCATCAATGGTTGGGATATCACCATCAGTAATAGTCAGAGTGACCGTTGACGTCACCACATCGTTATCTAAATCGCTTGAAGTCACCACAATCGACTTCACGATGTCTTCGCTAAGCGTGTGGTCTAGATTACGGTTTGGTTCGAAGCGCACGTCACCTTGAAGAGTGATGAACAACTCACCTTCTGTGAAGCTAAATTGCTGCTCACCATTGTCATTTTGATCCAGAGTTCGAACTTGACCGTCATACGTAAACTGGGTGATTGTCGCGCCATCGGCACTTTGTTCTGGCATCACATCAATGGTATTCGTTGTGATTGTGCCGTCTGCAAGGTTTGGCTCAGTGATATCTAACGTACCACCTTGCATGATTTGAACATCATCACCAATGGTCACATTCAGTTGAGACACCAGTGAATCATCACCATCGCTATCAACCGCGTAAACAGGAAGGTCAAAAGTCAGATCATTCTTCGCTAAGCCATCTACATGATCCAACGCTTCAAGCAAGGTGAAGGTGTATTGACCTAAATTGGTATCCGAGAAGCTAATCGTAAACACGTTAGTTTCAACATTCGGAGCGGTTGTCACAAAACCGATGTAGCCACCCGGAGTGGTTGGGTCGGCTTTCAACTCAACCGCCAATCCGTTTGATGTGAGAGCACCACCAATATTGAACTCCGTCGGTTCAATACGGAAACTTGTCACATCATCACTTTGGTTAGTAAAGGTAATGGTTTGAGTGGAACTTACCGCACTTGCATTCGGAGCAGATCCGTCACTCAGATTCGTTTCTGACAGCGTAACGCTTGGCACAGTGTCAATCGTTGGGATATCGCCATCGGTAATGGTTAGCGTTACCGTTGAAGACACAAGATCGCTATCAGAATCACTCGATGTTACGACTATCGACTTAACGATATCGCCACCAGTATGATCGAGGTTACGACTTGGTTCGAAACGAATATCGCCTTGTAGAGTGATATACAAAGACCCGTCAGCAACCACAAACTTTTGCTCACCCGTGTCATTTTGGTCAAGCGTCAATACCGCCCCACCATCGTAAGTGAACTGAGTAATGGTCGTGCCATCAGCTCCTTCTTCATCAAGGACATTAACGATTGGCGTAGTCGGCGTACCTGCTGCCAAATCTGCAACCGTTGGCTCTTCAATAGTGAGAGAGTCATTAACCATCACTTGAATATCATCAGTAATAGTTACAGCCAGTGGCGACATCACAGAGTCATCACCATCGCTATCAACCGCGTAAACTGGCAAGTTAAATGTTAGGTCGTTGTTGCCTTGAATTGGTGTGTGGTCAATCGCTTCCAGAAGCGTGAAGGTGTACTCACCCAAAGTGGTACTGCTGAAATCGAGTGTAAACACTGTGGTTTCGACATTCGAAATATCAGTCGTGAAACCAATGTAATTGCCTGAACCTGTTGGTTCTTCTCGAATCTCAATGATTAAACCATCTGACTTGAGCGCGTTGTTGGTATTAAATTCACTTGGCTCTAAACGGAATTTCTCAACATCGTCACTTTGATTAGTGAAAGTGATGGTTTCCGTTTGGCTAACCGCGCTGCCAGTTGGCGTGGAACCATCAGCAAGATTAGCTTCTTCAAGTGATACGCTCGGCACCGCATCAATAGTCGGATTGTCACCATCAGTAATGATCAGCGTAACGGTTGAAGTAAGAGAATCGTTATCGAAGTCACTTGAAGTCACCACAATCGACTTCACGATGTCTTCGCTCACTGAGTGGTCTAGATCGCGATTAGGTTCAAAGCGTACTTCACCTTCAAGGGTGATATACAGTTCGCCTTCTGTGAAGCTGAACTGCTGTTCGCCTGAAATACTTTGATCCAGTGTGTTTACGGCACCATCATAAGTGAACTGAGTGATCGTCGCGCCATCGGCACTTTGGTTTGGCATCACATCAATGGTATTGGTTGTGATTGTTCCATCAGCCAGATTTGGCTCGGTGATATCTAACGTACCGTCCTGCATGATCTGAACATCATCACCGATGGTCACATTAAGCTGGGATACCAGTGAATCGTCACCGTCCGTATCAACAGCATAAACAGGCAGGTCGAAGCTAAGATCGTTGTTATCTAAACCATCCGCATGGTCTAACGCTTCAAGTAAGGTAAAGGTGTATTCGCCTAACGTACTCGTAGAGAAACTAATGTTGAACACTGGAACTTCAGCGTTCGAACCATCGGTAATAAAACCGATGTAAGTACCGGGATTAGCAGAGTCTTCTTTTATCTCGACCGCAGCTCCGTTCGATTTTAGTGCTCCACCGACATTGAACTCGGTTGGCTCAATGCGGAAGTTTGCTACATCATCACTTTGATTGATAAAGGTGATGGTCTCAGTTTGACTGACTGCGCTGCCGCTTGGTGCTGAGCCGTCACTAAGGTTGGTTTCAGACAGAGTAACGCTAGGCACTGCATCAATGGTTGGGATATCACCATCGGTAATGGTCAGCGTCACTGTGGAGGTCAGTACGTCATTGTCTGAATCGCTTGAGGTCACCACTATCGATTTGACGATGTCTTCGTTAACCGTGTGGTCTAAATTACGATTGGGTTCGAAGCGCACCTCACCTTCAATAGTGATGAACAACTCACCTTCCGTGAAGCTAAATTGCTGCTCACCATTGTCATTTTGGTCGAGTGTTATTACCGTCCCGCCGTCGTAAGTAAACTGAGTGATCGTCGCGCCATCGGCACTTTGCTCTGGCATCACATCAATGGTATTCGTTGTGATTGTGCCGTCAGCAAGATTTGGTTCCGTGATATCTAAGACACCGCCCTGCATAATTTGAACATCATCACCAATCGTGACGTTAAGCTGAGACACGAGTGAATCATCGCCATCACTATCGACGGCGTAAACCGGTAAGTCGAAACTCAAATCATTATTTGTGAGGCCATCAACATGGTCTAAAGCTTCAAGTAAGGTGAAGGTGTATTGGCCTAAATTGGTATCTGAGAAACTAATCGTGAACACGCTGGTTTCAACGTTCGAGCCATCGGTAACATAACCGATGTAGCCGCCCGGAGTGGTTGGATCGGCTTTCAGATCAACCGCCAATCCATTTGATGTTAGAGCACCACCAACATTGAATTCGGTTGGTTCAATGCGGAAGCTGGTCACATCATCACTTTGAGTGGTGTAAGTAATGGTTTGAGTTGAACTCACCGCGCTGCCGCTTGGTGCAGAGCCATCACTCAGATTCGTTTCTGACAAGTTCACTGTTGGCACTGCATCAATGGTTGGGATATCACCATCGGTGATGGTCAGCGTCACTGTGGAGGTCAGTACGTCATTGTCTGAATCGCTTGAGGTCACCACTATCGATTTGACGATGCCTTCGTTAACCGTGTGGTCTAGATTACGGTTTGGCTCAAAGCGCACGTCACCTTGAAGAGTGATGAACAACTCACCTTCTGAGAAGCTAAATTGCTGCTCACCATTGTCAGTTTGATCCAGCGTTCGAACTTGACCATCATAAGTAAACTGAGTGATCGTCACGCCGTCAGCGCTTTGCTCAGGCATCACATCGAAAATGCTAGTTGTTACCGTGCCATCAGCAAGATTTGGTTCAACGATATCTAACGTACCGTCTTGCATAATTTGAACATCATCGCCGATAGTGACATTTAACGGAGACATCAGTGAATCATCGCCGTCACTGTCTACCGCATAAACAGGTAGGTCAAAGCTGAGGTCGTTATTGCCTCGGGCATCTTGGTGGTCTAATGCTTCGATGAGCGTGAACGTGTATTCGCCTAATGCCCCAGAATTAAAGCTTAATGTGAATACTGTAGTTTCTATGTTTGTGGCACTGGTCGTAAAACCAATATAGTCACCCGACCCTGCCGGATCTTCACGTAACTCAACGGCTAGACCGTTCGATTTAAGATCATCGTTAGTATTGAACTCTGTTGGCTCAATACGGAAACGAACCACATCATCACTTTGGTTGGTGAACGTGATGGTTTGAGTGGAGCTTACCGCGCTGCCACTTGGCGCAGAGCCATCAGTCAGATTCGTTTCAGAGAGGGTAACGCTTGGAATAACATCAATCGTAGGGTTATCACCATCCGTAATCGTCAGGGTTATGGTTGATGTCAGAGAATCATTATCAAAATCACTTGAAGTCACGACAATCGACTTCACGATGTCTTCGCTAACTGAATGGTCTAGGTCGCGGTTCGGCTCAAAGCGCACTTCACCTTCAAGGGTAATAAACAGTTCACCCTCTGTGAAGCTGAACTGCTGTTCGCCTGAAATACTTTGGTCCAGTGTGTTTACGACACCGTCATAAGTAAACTGAGTGACCGTTGCGCCATCGGCACTTTGATTTGGCATCACATCAATGGTGCTGGTTGTCACCGTACCGTCGGCCAGATTTGGCTCGATGATATCTAACGTACCGTCTTGCATGATTTGGACATCATCACCAATCGTGACGTTAAGCTGAGACACCAGTGAATCATCACCATCGCTATCAACAGCGTAAACAGGCAGATCGAAGCTGAGATCGTTATTATCTAAACCATCCACATGGTCTAGCGCTTCAAGTAAGGTAAAGGTATATTCACCTAACGTACCCGTAGAAAAGGCAATCGTGAAAACTGGAACTTCAGTGTTCAAACTATCGGTAATAAAGCCGATGTAAGTACCCGGGTTAGCAGAGTCTTCTTGTATCTCGACCGCAAAGCCATTAGACGTCAGAGCTCCACCTACATTGAACTCGGTTGGCTCAATACGGAAACTCGCCACATCATCACTTTGATTAGTGAAAGTAATCGTCTCAGTTTGGCTTTCTGCACTGCCGCTAGGCGCAGAGCCGTCACTTAAGTTAGTTTCCGAAAGTGTAACGCTTGGCACTGCATCAATGGTTGGGATATCACCATCGGTAATGGTCAGCGTCACTGTGGAGGTCAGTACGTCATTATCTGAATCGCTTGAGGTCACCACTATCGATTTGACGATGTCTTCGTTAACCGTGTGGTCTAGATTACGGTTTGGCTCAAAGCGCACGTCACCTTGAAGAGTGATGAACAACTCACCTTCTGAGAAGCTAAATTGCTGCTCACCATTGTCAGTTTGATCCAGCGTTCGAACTTGCCCGTCATAAGTAAACTGAGTGATCGTCGCACCGTCAGCGCTTTGCTCTGGCATCACATCAATGGTGTTGGTTGTGATTGTGCCGTCAGCAAGATTTGGTTCCGTGATATCTAAGACACCGCCCTGCATAATTTGAACATCATCACCGACGGTTACATTTAACTGAGACACCAGTGAATCATCACCATCGCTATCGACAGCGTAAACAGGAAGATCAAAGTTCAAGTTATTATTCAACAAGCCATCAGCATGGTCTAACGCTTCAAGCAAGGTGAATGTGTATTGGCCCAAGTTAGTATCAGAGAAGCTAATCGTAAACACGTTGGTTTCAACGCTCGAGCCATCAGTAACGTAACCAATGTACCCGCCCGGTGTGGTTGGGTCGGCTTTCAGCTCAACCACTAACCCATTCGATTTCAACGTACCGCCAGTATTGAATTCAGTAGGCTCAATGCGGAAACCCGTCACATCATCACTTTGATTCGTGTAAGTAATCGTCTCGGTCTGACTTACTGCGCTGCCGCTTGGTGCAGAGCCATCATTCAGATTAGTTTCAGAAAGAGTAACGCTTGGCACTGCATCAATGGTTGGGATATCACCATCGGTAATGGTCAGCGTTACTGTTGAGGTAAGCACATCGTTATCCGAATCGCTAGACGTCACCACGATCAATTTCACGATGTCTTCGTTCAGCGCGTGGTCTAGATTGCGATTAGGTTCGAAACGAACGTCACCTTGAAGCGTGATAAACAACTCACCTTCCGTGAAGCTAAACTGCTGCTCCCCGTTATCATTTGGGTCAAGTGTTCGTAGTTGACCGTCATAAGTAAACTGAGTGATCGTCGCGCCATCGGCACTCTGGTTTGGCATCACATCAATGGTGCTGGTTGTCACTGTGCCAGCGGCCAAATCTGCGACGGTTGGCTCGACGATATCTAACGTATCATCTTGCATGATTTGAACATCATCGCCGATGGTCACACTTAACGGAGACATCAGTGAATCATCGCCGTCACTGTCTACCGCATAAACGGGTAAATCAAAACTGAGGTCATTGTTGCCACGGGCATTTTGATGATCCAAAGCCTCAAGCAAAGTAAAGGTATATTCACCTAATGTGGTGCTAGAAAAACTCAGTGTAAATACCGTGGTTTCGACATTCGTCGCACTGGTCGTAAAACCAATATAGTCACCCGACCCTGCCGGATCTTCACGTAACTCAACGGCTAGATCGTTCGATTTAAGATCATCGTTAGTATTGAACTCTGTTGGCTCAATACGGAAACGAAACACATCATCACTTTGATTGGTAAAAGTAATGGTTTGAGTGGAGCTTACCGCGCTGCCACTTGGCGCAGAGCCATCAGTCAGATTCGTTTCAGAGAGGGTAACGCTTGGAATAACATCAATCGTAGGGTTATCACCATCCGTAATCGTCAGGGTTATGGTTGATGTCAGAGAATCATTATCAAAATCACTTGAAGTCACGACAATCGACTTCACGATGTCTTCGCTAACTGAATGGTCTAGGTCGCGGTTCGGCTCAAAGCGCACTTCACCTTCAAGGGTAATAAACAGTTCACCCTCTGTGAAGCTGAACTGCTGTTCGCCTGAAATACTTTGGTCCAGTGTGTTTACGACACCGTCATAAGTGAACTGAGTGATCGTCGCACCATCGGCACTCTGATTTGGCATCACATCAATGGTATTGGTTGTGATTGTTCCATCAGCCAGATTTGGTTCAACGATATCTAATGTGCCATCTTGCATTATTTGGACATCATCACCGATGGTCACATTAAGCTGAGACACCAGTGAATCGTCGCCATCACTATCAACCGCATAAACAGGCAGTTCGAAGCTCAGATCGTTATTATCTAAACCATCCACATGGTCTAACGCTTCAAGTAAGGTAAAGGTATATTCACCTAACGTACCCGTAGAAAAGGCAATCGTGAAAACTGGAACTTCAGTGTTCAAACTATCGGTAATAAAGCCGATGTAAGTACCCGGGTTAGCAGAGTCTTCTTTTATCTCGACCGCAAAACCATTAGACGTCAGAGCTCCACCTACATTGAACTCGGTTGGCTCAATACGGAAACTCGCCACATCATCACTTTGATTAGTGAAAGTAATCGTCTCAGTTTGGCTTACTGCACTGCCGCTAGGCGCAGAGCCGTCACTTAAGTTAGTTTCCGAAAGTGTAACGCTTGGCACTGCATCAATGGTTGGGATATCACCATCGGTGATGGTCAGCGTCACTGTGGAGGTCAGTACGTCATTGTCTGAATCGCTTGAGGTCACCACTATCGATTTGACGATGTCTTCGTTAACCGTGTGGTCTAGATTACGGTTTGGCTCAAAGCGCACGTCACCTTGAAGAGTGATGAACAACTCACCTTCTGAGAAGCTAAATTGCTGCTCACCATTGTCAGTTTGATCCAGCGTTCGAACTTGACCATCATAAGTAAACTGAGTGATCGTCGCGCCGTCAGCGCTTTGCTCAGGCATCACATCGATGGTGTTGGTTGTGATTGTGCCGTCTGCAATATTTGGTTCCGTGATATCTAACGTACCACCTTGCATGATTTGAACATCATCACCGATGGTTACATTTAACTGAGAAACCAGTGAATCATCGCCATCGCTATCAACTGCATAAACCGGCAGATCAAAGCTCAGATCGTTATTTGCAAGGCCATCGACATGATCTACCGCTTCAATCAACGTAAAGGTATACTGGCCTAAATTGGTATCCGAGAAACTAATCGTGAACACGTTGGTTTCAACGTTCGAACCATCAGTAACATAACCGATGTAGCCGCCCGGCGTGGTTGGATCGGCTTTCAGTTCGACTGCCAATCCATTTGATGTGAGAGCGCCACCAACATTGAATTCGGTTGGTTCAATGCGGAAGCTGGTCACATCATCGCTTTGAGTGGTGTAAGTAATAGTTTGAGTTGAGCTCACCGCACTACCGCTTGGTGCAGAGCCATCACTCAGATTCGTTTCCGACAAAGTCACTGTTGGCACATTATCAATGGTTGGGATATCACCATCGGTAATGGTCAGCGTTACTGTGGAAGTCACCACATCGTTATCGGAATCGCTAGACGTCACCACGATTGATTTCACGATGTCTTCGTTCAATGTGTGGTTTAGATTGCGATTGGGCTCAAAACGGACTTCACCTTGAAGCGTGATAAACAACTCACCTTCCGTGAAGCTGAACTGTTGTTCGCCATTGTCATTTTGGTCAAGCGTTCGAAGCTGGCCGTCATAAGTAAATTGCGTCACCGTTACGCCATCAGCACTTTGATTCGGCATCACATCGAAAATGCTAGTTGTTACCGTGCCATCAGCAAGATTTGGTTCAACGATATCTAACGTACCGTCTTGCATAATTTGAACATCATCGCCGATGGTCACACTTAACGAAGACATCAGTGAATCATCGCCATCACTGTCTACCGCATAAACAGGTAAATCAAAGCTAAGCTCGTTGTTGCCACGGGCATCTTGGTGGTCTAACGCTTCGATGAGCGTGAACGTGTATTCGCCTAATGCCCCAGAATTAAAGCTTAATGTGAATACTGTAGTTTCTATGTTTGTGGCACTGGTCGTAAAACCAATATAGTCACCCGACCCTACCGGGTCTTCACGTAACTCAACGGCTAGACCGTTCGATTTAAGATCATCGTTAGTATTAAATTCCGTTGGCTCAATACGGAAACGAACCACATCATCACTTTGATTGGTAAAAGTAATGGTTTGAGTGGAGCTTACCGCGCTGCCACTTGGCGATGAGCCATCAATTAAATCAGCTTCTTCAAGTAAGACGCTCGGCACCGTATTAATAATCGGATTGTCACCATCAGTAATGGTCAGCGTAATGGTTGAAGTCACCGGATCGTTATCGAAGTCACTTGAAGTTACGACAATCGACTTCACGATGTCTTCGCTCGCCGAGTGGTCTAGATCGCGGTTCGGCTCAAAACGTACTTCACCTTCAAGGGTAATAAACAGTTCACCCTCTGTGAAGCTAAATTGCTGTTCGCCTGAAATACTTTGGTCCAGTGTGTTTACAACACCGTCATAAGTGAACTGAGTGATCGTCGCACCATCGGCACTCTGATTTGGCATCACATCAATGGTATTGGTTGTGATTGTTCCATCAGCCAGATTTGGTTCAACGATATCTAATGTGCCATCTTGCATTATTTGGACATCATCACCGATGGTCACATTAAGCTGAGACACCAGTGAATCGTCGCCATCACTATCAACCGCATAAACAGGCAGTTCGAAGATCAGATCGTTATTATCTAAACCATCCACATGGTCTAACGCTTCAAGTAAAGTAAAGCTGTATTCACCAAGTGTGGTGGTCGAGAAACTAATGGCGAACACTGGGATTTCAGTATTCGAACCATCGGTTATAAAACCGATATAAGTACCCGGATTAGCAGAATCCTCTTTTATCTCAACCGCAAACCCATTGGACGTCAGAGCTCCACCTACATTGAACTCGGTTGGTTCAATACGGAAACTCGCCACATCATCACTGCCTGCAGTAAAGGTAATCGTTTCAGTAGCGCTCACTGCACTTCCGCTTGGTGCAGAACCATCGGCAACATCTGTTTCAGATAAAGTAACAGGTGGAATCAGATCTATGGCTGGGTTCTGACCATCGGTAATGCTTAGTTCAAGTGATGATGTATCAATATCGCCATCACCATCTTCAGCTAAAAATGAAAACTGTTTGACGATAGTTTCGCTGCTTGAGTGGTCGATATCACGAGCGACTTCAAAACTGAAATCACCATTCAACGAGATAGTGACCACACCCTCAGTAAAACTGAAAGTTTGAGTAGCATCGGGGAGCAGGCTTTGATCTAGCGAGTAATCAACACCATCATAGTTAAACGATTGAATTGTAGATCCATCTGCGCCTTCGAAACTGAACAGGTTATACGAAACAATGGTATCACCCGCTAAAGTGGGTTCCGTTACTGACTCAACCTTATCAACGAGTTCAACGACATCGTCTTTAACATTGACGAGAATCTCAGCAGCTTCTGGGGTGTTCGAACCTCCAGACAGTGCAGAGCGGTCACCATCCGCATCAACGGCATAAATCGGCAATGCAAAGGTTAGCAGCACATCTTCAGCACCTTGGTGAGATAGCTCTTCGTATAGAGTGAATTCATAGTTCCCCAATGACGGGCTATCCACTTTAACGTCAAAGACTGTAATTCTAGAACCATTGACCTCAACATAGCCTTCGTAAGTTCTTACACCGTTAGTTTGATCAATAAGCTCGAGCAGTACGGCTTCGCCATTAGAAGTTAAAGAACCATCAGTATTAAACTCCGTCGGCTCAAGCTCATAATGGTCGATGATATCACTGTCAAAAATATCCGCAGTAACACTACCACTTCCAGATACTGTCGCAGTCCCCTCTTGTGAGCCACCAACGACTCCCGACTCATCGACATCAATACTGTCAATATTAGTAATAACGGGACTGTCGCCATCAGTAATCGCAATGTTGATAATATTCTGTATGACATCTTGGTCAAAATCAGTAACGGTTATCGGCAAAGCAAACGAGAGAGTATCACTACCAACTTCCTCTATCGGTTTAAACTGCTCGAATTTATAGGTGCCATCGGTATCAAGCGAGATAGTGAGAACAACCTCACCTCGGCCTTGGATGGACAGAGTAATCGTTGTCCCATCATCAGAAAGTCTGGCGAGCGTGTTTTGATTATCACTGAGCAACCCATCAAACTGCTCCAGTGCACTTGCATCAAATACGGCTGATTGAAGGTTATCACTACCAATATTTGAGAAAGCTCCTTCGATTGCAGTGCTGCTAGTTTCAACGTTAGTGATATTTACACTTTCAACAGACGGATCTATCCCATCAAACACTGAAACTTGTGCGTTGACGAGTGTTGCTAGCGGATTCCCAGCGCTGTCTTCACCTTGAATATCGAAGGCGATATCAATTTGGTCGCCAGTGTAGGAAACCTGGCCACCGCCAACAGACGGTACGTGATCAATCGGCTGAGAAATCGTTGTGATTAAAGAAAGCTCAATGTTATTGCCAACACTGACGGCTTCAATGTCGATACGTAATACTTCGTCAGAACCTTGCACACCAACGATAGAATTGGTCACCGCGTCATACGTGAAGGTGACGGGCTGACCGCTTGAGGTAATGTCGCTATTAAGTTCACTAAGTAGTGACGCGAGGGATAACGTTTCTGGGGTAAAAGAATCAGGTGCGAGCGCTAAACTGCCGGCAATTATCGTCTCTGTAGATGTAATAGACTGGGGATAGGTATTATCAGAAATGGAACCTTCAGTGAGCCCTCCACTGATTGATTGACCGCCAGATGAGCGGGTTATCGATCGGAACTCTTCGCGAGGTTCTTCTGTAACTTCGTCGTCTAGCCCTGTGGTTTCAAAAAAAGTTGTCGGTTGAGTTTGCGTATAGTTGTAATCGATGGTCACGAAGCCAGCATTTGCAGAACCCAGCCCGCCACCAGCCGCCGTTGCCTCTAATATTTGAGTTGGGTCGGCACCACCTAAAATTGCGTCTTGGATAGCAGCAAGGTCATCGTCGGTAAAGGTTCCGGCGTCCGCTTGCTCTGAATCGAAATTAACCTCACCGGCAATTGGTACCTCTGCCCACGCAACATTATTATCAACACAACCGACACAATTCTCGCCAACTGGAATAGCAGCGTTTTGAACACCTAATAGAACTTCCGATCCGTTCGAAGTAATAACGATCTCATTTGCACGGATAGTATCGCCAACTGAAACCTTTCTTGCACTACCGTCAGGCTTAACTACGACAACATCACCACTCACAGCTTCAACTACTGCAGCCTGGCGCGAAACTTCAATATCCATACATCCCCCGTTGTCACAAAGCACTGTTCTTCAGAGCTGTGAAAATTATTTGTAATAGCAATTTCAGGTTTTAATCAAACTCATACTTAACTCTTTTCAATGACAATTCGTTCTTATGTCCAAACCACCCTTGGAGGGATGTATTTCACCTGTTTTATTATAGTTTACTTACTCTTAAGCCTAGTCTTCCCCATAAAAAATGCCATGTCTGTGCTAAGAGACGTCTTTTCTAATATTTAAGTTTTCTTTGAAAGCTTAAAAAGACTAGCTAAAAGTTAGTAGGATGCCGATTAATATACAAGTGATTTCACAATGTAATTGCACCTTTTCATTTTATAAATATATACAGTAATCAAATTGATAAATCATTAACGAATACAGGGTATTAGTTGAGGTGAGCTATCCATCGTTAGTAAAGCGAGGTAAGTCCCAGCTTTGAGACATTACTCAAGATCAAGGTGATGAATTTTCGCTCAAAAGCCGTGCTATAGCTTGTATGTTACGTAGCTATCGGCACATTAGTTCACGGAAACGGCAAGACGATTTTCACAGCCCTAAACCTTTGATTTTAGTTCTCTTAAAAACAAAAAGCCCATCAGGTTCAACCTGATGGGCTTCTGAATAAATAGGTGACACGTTCGGTTAGCTAACCAATACAACTAACCACTAGTGTCATTTTGTTAAGCGGTTCGCCGTCCAAACGTAAAGCAGCTCGAGAGCAATCGTCGCACCAGCTAATGCTGTAATCTCGCTTTGGTCATACGCTGGAGAAACTTCTACAACGTCCATACCAACCATATTGATGCCTTGCAGGCCTCGGATGATTTTCAAAACTTTATCTGAATTCAAACCGCCGCATACCGGAGTACCTGTACCTGGGGCAAAAGCAGGATCCAGACAATCGATATCAAACGTTAGGTAAACTGGCTTATCACCGACAATGCCTTTCACTTGAGCAATGATCTCGTCCACGCTCATGTCGTTCGCTTGCATCGCGTTAATAACGTTAAAGCCGTGGCCTTCCTGCTTGTACTCTGTACGAATACCAATTTGCACTGAATGTTCAGGCGAAATTAAACCTTCATTTGGCGCATGGTAGAACATAGTGCCGTGATCGTAACGACTGCCCTGACTGTAAGTGTCAGTGTGCGCGTCGAAGTGAATCAAAGCCATCTCACCGTACTTCTTGCCGTATGCTCTAAGTAAAGGCAGTGTAATGAAGTGATCGCCACCTAAACCTAACAGAGTTTTACCACTGTTTAGAATCACATCAGCCGCCGCTTCCAAACGTTGAGTTAGGTCTTCTGCATCACCACAATCAAACACAAGGTCGCCAGCATCAATCACTGAAGTATGTTCAAATACATTGAAGTCCCAAGGGAATTTTTTGCCTTCCCACGCCAAGTTCACCGACGCACGACGAATCGCATCAGGCCCCATACGAGCCCCCGGTCGACCCGACGTAGCCATATCTAACGGCGCGCCCAGCACAACCACATCAGCATCATTGTCGATTGGATTTTGCACCAATGGACGACGCATAAACGTCATTGCATTGGAGTACAGCGAGTAATCTGGTTTAGTAAATAGATCGTTCATTAAAAATCCTCAAGATAGGTGTAACCCATCAAACCTTGCTCTAACTCTTCAAGTACGCTTTGTTGCTCTTGATCTGGTACTTTCGCCGTGACCAAATCTTTGTAGTTCTGACGAATCAGATCCGTATCGATGTGAACATAACGCATCATGTCTTCAACCGTATCGCCTTCATTGATGTAGTCGATATTCGCTTGACCACTTTCATCAACATTCACCACGACACTGTGGGTATCACCAAATAGGTTATGCATATCACCCAAGATCTCTTGGTATGCGCCTACTAAGAAAAAGCCCATCAGGTATGGTTCATCTGGGTTCCATGCAGGAACTGGCAGAGTCGTTTCAATACCTTGACCGTCAACGTACTGATCAATCGTACCGTCAGAATCACAGGTGATATCCAATACAACAGCGCGTCGCTCGTCCGCATTATCCAAACCACTTAGAGGCAACACAGGGAATACCTGATCGATACCCCAAGCATCTGGCAACGATTGGAACAACGAGAAGTTAACAAAGAACTTGTCGGCTAAACGCTCGCTCAGCTCATCCAAAATAGGACGGTGGTAACGGTTCTTAGTGCTCATACGAGAGCTAAGTTCGTAGTTAATACGCAAAGACATCTGCTCTGCCCAAGCACGGTGCTGAAGATTCAGCATGCCTGTTGCAAACTGGTTGTGCGCTTCTGCGATATCACTCTGAGTGTCGTTATAGATCTCGATCAACGCTCGGTCATCGTTGCCTGCATCTAGTTCTAAGAAATTCTTCCACATGTTGTGTAGCAACATTGGTGCGTCAGCTTCTGGAGCCGCCATATCTTCCGGAAAATAGCTTTCTGTACCGATCACATTAGTCACAAGCACAGCGTGATGCGCAGTCAACGAACGACCAGATTCCGAAATAATCACAGGTTGTGGCTGATTGTAGAGCTTACAAATGTCCCCGACTGTCATCACAATGTTTCGAGCGTACTCAAGCAAGCCGTAGTTCATTGAGTTTGAAGACTGGCTGCGTGTGCCGTCGTAATCAACCGCCAAACCGCCACCCACATCGAGGTACTTCAATTGAGCCCCGATATCGCGCAGTTCACAATAGAAACGCGCCGCTTCACTCACGCCATTTCGCACATCACGAATATTGGCCATTTGTGAGCCAAGATGGAAATGCACTAACTCGAGAACATCGAGTTGGTCTTCTGCTTTTAAACGTTCAATAACGGTCAATACTTGTGATGCAGACAATCCAAACTTCGACTTTTCGCCACCACTTGCTTGCCATTTACCTGCACCTTGAGAAGCAAGACGAATACGCAAACCTAAACGAGGTTTCACGCCAAGCGCTTTCGCTTCAGAAAGAACAAGATCAAGTTCTGATAGCTTCTCTAGAACGATAAATACTTTATGACCTAGCTTTTCGCCAATCAGCGCAAGACGGATGTATTCTCTGTCTTTGTAACCATTACACACAATCACCGAGCTCGCTTTTTGAGCCAGCGCCAATACCGCTAATAGTTCAGGCTTGCTACCCGCTTCTAGGCCCAATTGCTTCTGCTCTAATTGAGCTTGGCTCGCTAAGATCTCATCAACCACTTCTTTCTGCTGGTTCACTTTAATCGGGTAAACAAGCAGGTAACGGTTGTCGTACTGATATTCGTCGATCGCTTGGTTAAATGCGTTACAGATATTGTGCACACGTTGATGCACTATTTGAGGAAAACGCACAAGAGCAGGCAAACCAATATTTCGCTGCTCTAACTGTTTTACGATCTGACTAAGCGGAACTTGATGATCGGTTTCGCTCGGTGAAACATACACCTCGCCGTTATCATCAATTCCATAAAAACCTTGGCTCCAGTGCTTTACATTATACTCAGCACGGATGCGTTCCAAATTAACCGAATTTTCCAATTCTAGAGACCTCACACTATAGGGCCATCGACAGAAGATACCTCTTTGGAATAGCGAGGTATAACCCAACAAAAAACGCTCAAAAACGATTTGTTGGCTGCATTAACCGATATTATTAAGAGTGAGTCCAACCATTGATATTTGTGGTTACGATTACATTTTTTTATCGACGATCCGACTTAAAGTGACAAGTAAGGAATTACAAGGTTTTAGGCTAGAAAACAGGCTGAAATGCATCACAACTCAAGCACTTTCCCACAAAAATTTAGGTGCAAAAAATGCTAGTTATACATCAAGTTTTTCGAAAAATAAGTGAGGTTAAGTCAAGGTCATGACAAATATCAGCACTTCTCAGTCAGAGCTCCCATTATCACCAGCACTGCATATACCCTATGATTCTGTACCCATTAGTACCTCGTTTTTCCAACTAAAAACCGCTCGCTTCAACGTTGTGACCGCTCAAATATTGAGCTTTTTCCGTTCATCTCTTGTAAACGTCGAAATCTTCGCGTAGATTTAACTGACCAACCAATCGGTCAGCTTTCGAATTTAGGAGATACTATGAGCCATAATCTAGACTTTGAACCAAACCCGTCGAGCATTAACGACATGGATCAGATCTTCAACCGACAAAAAGATCACTACCGCAATAATGTTAATCCTACGCTTGAGCAGAGAAGAAAAAATCTCTCCACCTTAAAAGCATTACTAATACGCAACCAAGAGCAATTGATTAACGCAGTGTCTGAAGATTATGGTCATCGCGCAAAACACGATAGCTTGATCGCTGATATTACCCCTTCTCTTCACCAAATTAATTACAGTGATAAGAATCTTAAGAAATGGTTAAAGCCATCGCGCCGTAAAGCAGGTTTGATGCTAACACCGGCTAAGATAACTGTGCATTATCAACCTGTTGGCGTTATCGGCATCATTGTGCCTTGGAACTTTCCTGTCATGCTCTCTTTAGGGCCTCTGATCACGGCGTTAGCGGCGGGTAACACTGCGATGCTCAAGATGTCTGAGTTTACTCCTGCGACCAACCGTGTTTTAAAAGCCATGCTGGCTGAAGGCTTTAATGAAGATCAGGTCGCAATTATCGAAGGCGAAGCTGACGTTTCTGCTAAATTTAGCCAACTGCCGTTTGACCATATCCTATTTACCGGCTCGACCTCTGTGGGTAAGCACGTAATGAGAGCGGCAGCCGACAACTTAACGCCTGTCACTTTGGAATTAGGCGGCAAGTCTCCAACGATTATTGCCCCTGACTTTGATGTGGCTGACGCTGTTGAACGCATCCTGTTTGCAAAAAGCTTAAACGCAGGTCAGATTTGTGTAGCTCCCGATTACATCCTATTACCACGAGAAAAAGTCGATGCATTCATTACGGCTTATAAGCGTTACTTCCACAAGCTATATAAAGACGGTATCGAGAGCAAAGATTTAACCTCAGTGATCGATATGCGCCAATACAATCGTTTGAAGGGTGTAATTGCAGATGCTCAATCTAAAGGCGCGGTTATTCACACGGTAACCGAGCAAGCACAGGACGATGTGAACCACAGAATGACGCCACACCTTCTAACAGAAGTGAACGAAGATATGATCGCAATGCAAGAAGAGTTGTTTGGCCCTGTTCTGCCTATCGTGCCTTATGATTCTATTGAAGAAGCGATTAACTACATCACAACCAGAGAACGTCCACTTGCTCTGTACCTGATGAGTCATGATAAACAGATCCAAGATCAGTTCTTATCGAACACGCATTCTGGCGGTGTTTGTATTAACGACTCTCTAGTACACGTGGCTGCAGAAGATGCGCCGTTCGGTGGCATTGGCCCTTCAGGCATGGGACACTACCACGGCATTGAAGGCTTCAAGACCTTTAGCCATGCCAAAACCGTTCTAAGTAGAGGAAAAATTAACTTCACCAAGTTAATGCACCCTCCTTACAACAACCCAATTAAAAAGCTTCTGTTCAAAGTACTTAATAGATGATTACGAAAAGACAAAAAATCTTAGATGCAGCGCTCCTTCTCTTCTCTCAACAAGGGTTAGAGGGCACATCTACCGGACAAATAGCGAAAACAGCCGGTGTAGCGAAAGCAACGCTGTTTCACCACTTCGAAAACAAATCTCTATTGATAGACGAATTGTTTCGCGATTTGAAGCTAGAACTGTTCTCGACCCTTCAACCACACACAGGTATAGCAGAACAAGATCGCTACCAAGCCTTTAAGTTCATGTGGATAACAGGGATTGAATGGGCACTAGAGAATCCAGTTGCGATGAAGTTCTTCACCAATGTTCATTTCGACCCAACGACTCAAACTCGAGAAGTCATTGTTTCACAGATGTTCGCATCGTTAGACGAGATCATTTTGAAAGGACAAGAAGACGGTGAATTGATGTCATTAAACATTGATCTTGTTAGGCACTTCATCCATAGCCACTTTTTGATTTGTGCAAACTGGCTCATTGAGCAGAGCGAATCTCCGCCAGAGAAAACATCGAAGTACATCAACGATAGCTTTGATATGTGTTGGCGAGCCGTTGGTGGGCAAATACAATAGCCCTTCTGATCTCTAGATACTCCGCTATCAAGTAATTAAAGCGTCACCAAATTAATTAAAGCGCCACACAGGCGCTTTAATTATTTGGATACATTTTAATCACGTCACCATATTGACCCAGAGTACGTTCTTTCAGTAACATCACCCCATCATTTCAAAAGAGAATAACGCCATAATGAAGTACTAACATCCTGACATCCGATTTATTTTTATAAAAATCATTTGGACACTCGGGGTTAGTGGGCGTTACTTCGTCACCTATTTCTTGAAAAATCAAGCTATTGAAGAGCCGTCGATTTAAGGCCAACCTCTTTAAGATCAGTATCTTGAATAAAGAGAACATTTCAGCAAGATAATCTCTATCTTTTGCTGTCATCCTACTTAAGTAACGTCTTTGGCGATCTAGACATAGAATCCCACGTAGGAGTCTATCCAGAAAAGCGCCTCACCCCTTTTACTCGTTTACACGTAAAGGGAGGTATTTACATGCCTATTATATTAGCCAACAATCTCTCATTCCAGCTTGATACTGGTGAATGGTTATTCAAAGACATCACCTTTAATTTGAGCACTCGCCTCACCGGCCTAGTCGGCAGAAATGGAGCTGGGAAGTCACTACTGCTTTCGTTACTGCTCGGGCAAATACAGCCAACATCAGGCAATGTTTCGCGCCAAGGTTCGATTGGTTTTTACTCTCAGTTGCCATCAGCGCTACTGGATACAAACATCACCATCGCTGACTTCTTGGGGATCACCAAAAAGTTAGGCGCATTACACGCCATAGAACAAGGTAGCTGCGAAATTCAGCACTTCAATATCATTGGCGATGATTGGGATTTAGTCGCCCGTACTAAGCAGCTTCTCGCTACATTGAAAATAATTAGTGATTTGAACACGCTTTGTTGCTCTCTGAGTGGCGGGCAACTCGCCCTGTTACAGCTTCATCAATTATTCACATCAAACCACGAGATACTAATTCTCGATGAGCCTTCAAACCACTTGGACAGTGACGGTCGCAACTGGGTACTCGAACAATGCCAGTTGTTTGCAGGCAAAGTACTTATTGTTAGCCATGATCGAAGCTTATTAAAACATATGGAGGGGATCTACCACTTAAGCAGCTTGGGCCTACGTTTCTATAAAGGAAATTACGACGATTACTACAAACAAATTTCTAGCCAAAGCGAAGCGCTAGACAAGCAGATCGCGCATCATCAATCGGAGAAAAAGCGACTCGAGCGCCAAGCTCAGACTAACAAGGAAAAAGCACAACAACGTGAGTCTCAGGGTAACCGACTAAGAAAGTCAGGTAGTCAATCCAAGATATTATTGGATGCAATGAAAGATAAAGCAGGTCAAAGCCAAGCCGCACTGGCGACAAACCAAAGGAACCTCATTGACCAAAACCAACATAAACTTCAGTCGCTTAAAGGGCAGAAGGAGCGGTTAAAACCGCAAACTTTGTATCTGCAGCAGAGCAATATCAGTAAAAAGAGTTCTTTGTTAACCGTTGAAAACTGCCGCCTTGTTTACGGCTCTGGTGCACCAATCAGTTTCTCTCTATCGCAAGGGGAACGGTCTTCTTTAACCGGTGCTAATGGGTGTGGAAAGTCGACGCTGTTAAAGGCCATTCATGGGCAACACTCGAACTATACAGGCTACATTAAACGCTTAGGAACCACAGTATACTTGGATCAACACTTTGGACTGCTGGACACCAACGATACCATGTTCGATTGCCTGGTGACACATAGCTGCGGCATGACAGAAAGTGACGCACGCACCTTGTTAGCTGGCATCGGGTTTAGGCGAGACTCCGTATACCGAAAAGTGGCACATTTAAGTGGTGGTGAAAAAATGAAGCTGGCGATGTTGATCGTTAGCCACAAGCAAGACTCCCCGCTTCTATTACTCGATGAACCGGACAACCACCTAGACATCGACTCAAAGCAAATATTGGCGTCCGCTTTACGTGAATACCAAGGCGCATTTATCTTGGTGAGTCATGACAGCGACTTTGTTGAGGAGGTCGGTGTCAGCCAAAACCATATACGACTTTAACCTTCGTAAATTCGTTCACTTAGTTTAGTTAAGCGAGCATCGTTCCGGTGCTCGCCTTTCTTGATTGAGACAAGTAAACTACGCGCCTCGAACATCTATTCATAAGGCTAAGATTTGCATACTCTAGAACAATTAAAATCAGGGCAACTAAACGGTATTAAGCGCTTACAACTGTCAGAAGGCCTCACCGAGTTTCCTTTAGAAATCATTGAGCTTGCAGATTCTCTTGAGATCCTAGACCTTTCAGGCAATCAGCTGTCAGATCTACCAGAAGAGTTATCACAGCTGACTAACCTGCGTATTATCTTCGCGTCGAATAACCTGTTCACGCACCTGCCTGATGTTCTGGGGTCACTTCCTAAGCTCGAAATGGTTGGCTTCAAAACCAACCAAATCAAAATCGTTAGCGAGCAGTCTCTGCCGATTCAACTACGTTGGTTAATCCTGACCGACAATGAGATCGAGGTTCTGCCTAGCTCGCTAGGTGAAAGACCGCGACTACAGAAACTGGCATTGGCAGGCAACAAGATTCGCGTTTTACCAGAAAGCATGGAAAACCTATCAAACCTTGAACTGGTTCGTCTGTCTGCAAACCAACTGACTGAATTCCCAGAGTTCCTTATCAAGCTACCAAAACTGGCTTGGTTAGCGTTTTCGGGTAACCCGTTTTGCAAACATCCCAGCAGCTTAGATAGCGTGCCTGCCGTAAGCTCGCAATGCTACTCACTCAATCAAGTGCTGGGCCAAGGTGCGTCTGGTGTGATTTCTCATGCTAACTGGTTAAATGGTGACTTTAATTTCCCACAAGAAGTGGCGGTTAAAGTATTCAAAGGCGAAGTAACAAGCGACGGTTACCCACACGATGAACTCGAAGCGTGCCTTCAAGCTGGTCATCATAGCAATCTAGTGAAGTCTATCGCTCAAGTTGATGAAGAGAACTACCTAGCATTGGTGATGGAGCTTATCCCGAGCAACTACTACAACCTAGGTTTGCCGCCTACTCTTGAAAGCTGCACTCGCGATACGTTCAACGAAGGCTTCGAGCTTTCAATTGCTCAGATCAATAGTATTACAGAACAGATGATTGATGTGTTTGAACACCTTCATACCAATAAAGTTTGTCATGGTGATCTATACGCACACAACACTTTAGTTAACGAGCAAGGTCAGATGATCTTTGGTGACTTCGGAGCGGCAACTATCTACGGTTATCTGACTGAAGAGCAGCAACAAGGCATTCGTCGAATTGAAGCGCGTGCACTGAAGTACTTTATTGAAGACCTATTGACGGTATGTGCAAAACAAGATCAAGGCAACGAGCTTTATACTCGATTGGCGAACTTCGAAGCTTAATAACTTAATAACTTAATAACTTAATAACTTAAACTACTCAGTCGAATTGAAAACAACAAAGCCAACATCACTGTTGGCTTTTTCATATGTTCATAAAACGAATCATCGCTAAACGTTTAGCGTTCAACTTGAACCAGCTTCAAGTAAGAATGCAACTCACCGTTCTTATACTCAACCGCAGAGTGGATATTAAGGTCAGCGCGAGCCACAACAGCAAACTGGTAGTGGTTCTCACCCTTCAGAATCTCGACGTGTAACAAACCGTCTCTTAACTGCCAATGACCTTGGGTTTCAAATCGGTCAAACAAACGATATTCCGTTAAACTACCATCAAAATGAAAGTGCACCTCAGTAATGTACCCTGCTGGACAACTTTTTACCCAAGTCTGCCCTAAGACATCTTCTTCAACAAAGTTTCTTTTGCTCTCGCACCACTTTAAATAATCGGCACTCTCGCTCAAATCACTATCTAAGTAATGCTTAGCCAGTAACGTCTGGTCTTGTTGTTCGCGACAGTAAAGCTGAAGCAGTGTCTGCTGGTTATTACTCATCAATCGCCATCCCTAGCTAGTCAATCCAATCCAACAAGGCTTAAGCTACCAACTCGTAAGAGACTACGTACAGCTGAGAAATGCCTGGGTAGATATCTTGAATCACATCTTTCAGTACTTGCAGCGTCATATTCTCTTGCTGAGCATGGAACTCACCTAAGTCATCAAACAGAATTGGTTCAACGCTAACAATCTTAAGATTACAGAATACACGTCCCTGCTCTAGCGTTGATACTTCCACAACGCTACCTGGTTGGTAGTCGCGCTCAGATTCATCGCGAATAGTAATTGTCTTCTTGCCAGAAAGGATATCGGCTTCAAAACGTTCGAAGAACGTCATAGTGGTAGGTGCGCTCATTTATTCGGTCGCTTAACATTAAAGAATAGGTAGATGTTTATATACCAGAATGCCTGTTCAAGCGAATAAAAATTAGATGCGGAAGTTCATCTCGTCATTCCCAAGACTGACGAAGGAAGGAGTTGGGAGTCTTTAAAAGTCAAATTAGAAGCAATAAAAAAGGAGAACCGAAGTTCTCCTTTTCTTAAACCTTTAAGCTAACTCTAAATTATAGAGATGCTTTCGCTTTTTCAACTAGAACAGCAAATGCTGCTTTGTCGAATACTGCGATGTCAGCAAGAATCTTACGGTCGATCTCGATAGATGCTTTCTTAAGGCCATTGATGAAACGGCTGTAAGATAGACCATTTTGACGAGATGCCGCGTTGATACGTGCAATCCAAAGTTGACGGAATTGACGTTTCTTGTTGCGACGGTCACGGTAAGCGTATTGACCAGCTTTGGTAACTGCTTGGAAAGCTACGCGGTAAACACGTGAACGTGCTCCGTAGTAACCTTTAGCTTGTTTTAGAACTTTCTTATGACGTGCACGAGCTTGTACACCACGTTTTACGCGAGGCATTATGCTTCTCCTAAACTAAACGAATTTATAAACTAAAAAGAATTAAGCGTATGGCATCATACGTAGAACTTGAGCAACTTCACATTTAGGAAGGATCGAGTTCGGACGAAGCTGACGCTTGTTCTTAGTAGTACGCTTAGTCAGGATGTGACGTTTACCAGCGTGCTTAAACTTAATACCACCAGCAGTTTTCTGGAAACGCTTAGCAGCACCTTTGTTGGTTTTCATCTTAGGCATGATGAATAACTCCGCATTGTTGAGTTGTTAATAACATAGTAATTAGGGCGAATAAAACCCCGCAACCTGAGGCTGCAGGGTTTAATTACTTGCAAAGCCGTTAATTACTTCTTTTTAGGGGCCAACACCATAATCATCTGGCGACCTTCAATTCTCGTTGGGAAAGATTCGACAACTGCAAATTCTTCAGTATCTACTTTCAAACGATTAAGAACGTCAACACCGATTTCTTGGTGAGCCATTTCGCGGCCACGGAAGCGAATTGTTACCTTCACTTTGTTGCCGTCTTCAAGGAAACCAGTCAGGTTGCGTAGTTTTACCTGATAGTCTCCAATATCAGTTCCAGGTCGGAATTTAATTTCCTTGATCTGAACCTGCTTTTGCTTTTTCTTCTGCTCTTTCGCAGCTTTGCTCTTCTCGAAGAGGAACTTACCGTAGTCCATCACACGACAAACTGGCGGCTCGGCGTTAGGGCTGATCTCTACAAGATCCATACCAGCTTCATTTGCAGCTTCCATCGCTTCAGCGATTGAAACTACACCAACAGCTTCGCCGTCTGCGCCAGTTAGACGCACTTCACGAACGCCACGAATGTCACCGTTTAAACGGTGCTGGTTTTGTTTGGCCGGTTGTTGGCCACGTCTTCCGCCTTTAATAGCTATTCCTCCAGATTGAGCTTACGGCTTGAAACCTCGGCTTGGATGTATGAAATAAAGTCATCCACTTTAAATTTACCAAGGTCCTTACCTTTACGTGTACGTACTGCAATTTCGCCGGCTTCCATTTCTTGGTCACCACACACAAGCATGAACGGTACACGTTTCAAAGTATGTTCGCGGATTTTAAAGCCAATCTTCTCATTTCTCAAGTCTGCTTTGACTCTAAATCCACTTTTTTGCAGTTTTTTCGTAATTTCTTGTACATATTCAGACTGTTTGTCTGTAATGCCCATTACAACTGCTTGTTCTGGCGCCAACCACGTTGGGAAGAAACCAGCGTATTCTTCAATAAGAATACCGATGAAGCGTTCTAGTGAACCTAAAATCGCGCGGTGGATCATAACTGGCGTGTGACGCTCGTTATCTTCACCTACGTAAGTAGCACCTAAACGTTCTGGTAATGCAAAATCGAGCTGCACTGTACCACATTGCCAAGCGCGGTCCAAACAATCATGCAAAGTAAATTCAATCTTAGGTCCGTAGAACGCACCCTCGCCTTCTTGAATCTCGTATGCAATGTCCATTGCCTCTAGCGCTTGCTTAAGGTCAGCCTCTGCACGGTCCCACATTTCGTCTGAACCTACACGCTGCTCTGGACGAGTAGATAGCTTAACAACAATGCTTTCGAAGCCGAAAGTTGTGTAAGTATCGTAAACCATTTCAATACAAGCTTTCACTTCTTGTTGAACTTGGTCTTCAGTACAGAATACGTGAGCATCATCTTGAGTGAAGCCACGAACACGCATAATGCCATGAAGTGCGCCAGACGGCTCGTTACGGTGACATGAGCCGAACTCAGCCATACGTAGCGGTAGATCACGGTAAGATTTCAAACCTTGGTTGAAGATTTGAACGTGACCAGGACAGTTCATTGGCTTAATAGCGTATTCACGGTTCTCTGAAGAAGTAGTGAACATCGCTTCAGCGTACTTATCCCAGTGGCCAGAGCGTTCCCAAAGAACACGGTCCATCATTAATGGGCCTTTAACTTCTTGGTAATCGTACTCAGTCAGTTTCTGACGAATAAATACTTCTAGCTCACGGAAGATAGTCCAACCGTTGTGGTGCCAGAACACCATGCCTGGTGCTTCTTGCTGCATGTGGAATAGGTCAAGCGCTTTACCGATTTTACGGTGGTCACGTTTAGCCGCTTCTTCTAGGCGTACAAGGTGAGCTTTAAGCGCCTTCTTGTCGTGGAATGCAGTACCGTAGATACGTTGAAGCATCTTGTTGTCACTGTTACCACGCCAATATGCACCCGCTACGTTAAGTAAAGTGAAGTGCTGACAGAAGCTCATGTTAGGCACGTGTGGGCCACGACACATATCGATGTATTCTTCGTGATGGTACAGACCTGGACGATCGTCTTTAGAAACATTCTCGTCCAAGATTTCAATCTTGTAAGTCTCGCCGCGAGCTTCGAATGCGTCACGCGCTTCCTGCCAGCTAACTTTCTTCTTAACAACCTGATACTTAGTCTTCGCTAGCTCTTTCATACGCTTTTCAATCTTTTCTAGATCTTCTTGCGTTAGAGAGTGCTCAAGGTCGATATCGTAGTAGAAACCGTTATCGATGGTAGGACCGATCGCCATTTTCGCTTCTGGAAAAAGCTGCTTAACCGCGTGGCCTAAAAGGTGAGCACAAGAGTGACGAACGATCTCAAGGCCATCAACTTCATCTTTAGCAGTGATGATTTCTAGGCTTGCATCGTTTTCGATAAGATCACAAGCATCAACTCGCTCGCCGTCTACACGACCAGCAATGGTTGCTTTCGCAAGACCAGGACCGATTGATAGGGCAACATCTAGAGTTGATACAGGGTTGTCAAATTGACGCTGACTACCGTCAGGAAGAGTAATAATTGGCATTATTTGTCCTTTACAGTGGTGTTGCACACCAAGCAACACATGAAAATGTTTAATATATGTTTTTCAATCAACGAGTATGTTGATCGGAGATATATGCATAATAATATACCCACATAGAAGCAAATACAGATGCCCCGTTTGTGAGTAGCCAAACATTGTAACGAAATTATATGAAATGACAATGACAGAGAGAGCCTCTCGACACTCCCATAGGCCCAATACATAAGATCTCATCGTGCCAACCAGCGGCTTCGCCTCTCCTTCAAGCCACCTTTAAAATCGAGCTACCCTAATTTGTTGTTTCGTCTTATTTATTACACCTTATCTATTCCGACTTAGACCCCACGAATTCGATATTTAGAACTAAGCTATATAGAAGTAACGGAATGCGGATGAGGTGCATATGAGAAAACAGGCTACTTGTATATCGCTCATACGACCTTTACCGCTAATAATAGCCGCCATGTTTTCTGCGCCAAACGCATGGGCCAACAAAGATTACGGCCCGCTAATCAGTTATACCCAAGCACCATTACAATCAGTTCGTCTTACTCCAACGCTCCGCTCTGGCTTTCCACTCGAAGAGAATAAGGTTGAAGTGTTTGCTGCTTTCACCGCCGCGAGTATCTGGGCTAACTCTCACGACTATCATTTAGACTATTATCAGAACCAACTTCAGACAGGACTACGATGGCAATTAACGAAAGCGTGGCAAGTAGAATTCAATTACCGTTACCTTTACGCCGCAAACAATCACCTCGACAAAATCACCATCAACTTTCATGACCTATTCGACATCGACCAAGCAGGACGCGATCGTAAAGAGCGACACCAATTCGATATCTATGCACCAGACCATGAAGTCAATATTAGCGACTTCTCTGGCGACACACTGACCAACGCTTTCACGCTCTACACTCAATATCAGATCATAGATATAGAAAACCACGGCTTGTCTTTTGGCGTATCTCTATATCACAACAATGTCAGCCACGGCGCCTTCGAAGGAAATAGCAACGAACAAAGCGCTCAATTCAACTATGCATACCAGCTAGGCATCAATACCTTCTATACAAGCTTGGGGGTGGCCAATCAGTCCAGTCGAGAGGTGGAAAATAGCTTTTCACATAAGAAAACGACATGGTCCTGGATGGGAGGCTATCAGCTTACGTTATTTGAAAACCATGAATTACACCTAGAGTATCGATGGTATGAAGGTGCAGAAGATGGCGACACAGAGTTTTCAGAAGCCGCGAATGAAATGATGCTTGGCTATCGCTATCTCATGCAGCGTTCAGCTATCGAGATATCCATTATCGAGAACATCTTCAACATGGACAACTCCACCGATGTTGCCTTCCAATTGGCCTATCGTCATCAGTGGTAAACACGTTTCAGGTCGACAGAGTAAAATCAAAAAAGCCGAACGTTTGGGCTCGGCTTAGGGAGTCTATGTTGTCTCTATTAATAGAAAAAAGCGACTACTAACAGAAAGGGAACTACGCACTCATGATTCTTGATACAGCGTTGCGGATATCTGAGTCAGCCGCGTTTGCTGGTAAGCTGAATGAAATGTATTGGTCGCCACGGAAGCTCATTGAGCGGTCGATTTCTGCTAGGCAGTGAACCATTGAACCTTCAACGATGAATGACAGCTCGATCTCTTTTTTGTTCATGAAACCGCCACTGCGAAATTCAATCTCTTGGTAACAGCCCGAACGAGAAGCAAAGCTGTTGCCTTTTAAGAAACCCTTCTCTACGTCTGCTTTCACCATGGCCATGCCCGATGCCTCAACACCTTGGATGATTTTAGCAACTGTTGGCAGTGGGTGTACGGAGATAAAGTCACGGTCTTTAGGGTCGATCGCGAAGCCGATATCTAGGTTGGTTTCAACCCACACATGACATTGGTTCATTTGTGCGTTCAACGCGGTGACTGGCGTTTCATCATTTAACTTGAGACGGAATGGCACCAGTTTGGTTTCGCCCGGTTGGATAACGAAAGGTTCTACGGCTTGAATGCAACCCAGTGAAAAGGTTTCGTAACTGGTGCTATCTTCTGTTTCTACTTTAACTTCTGTGTTGAGAACCAAGTTGATCAGGTCGATTTGTTGCTCAACGTCACCACCAACAATGCGAACATTGCCAGACAACTCTCCACCTTGGAAAACTTCAATATTATCTAAGACAGTATCAACCTTTGCTGCACCGATGCCCAACGAAGCCTTTAATTTCTTAAACATATTACTTCCCTTTCTAATTATCTGATTTACTAATAGTTATTGCGTGACAATTTGCGACACTTGCCTCAAAGAATCAAGCAATTTGCCCCATCTATGTTGAATAAGGTCACATTGCCCGAGGAAATGTTGAAATCGTGAAAAATTCCGTTACTCTATTTGTATAGTCAAATAAGGTTTCATTATGTCGAAAGCGCCGCTCTACCTTCAGATAAAACAATTCATAGACGATAATATCACCAGTGGTCACTGGCCTGTGGGTTACCAGATAACCACAGAGCTAGAACTCACCGAGCAGTTCAAAGTGAGTCGAATGACTGTAAATAAAGCCATTCGAGATCTGGTGTCTGAAGGTAAGCTCATTAGGAAGCCAAGGCTGGGGACGTTCGTTTGTGAACCAGACGAAAAAGCGCAATCTCCCCTACTTGATATCAACAACATCGCGCAAGAGATCAAAGACCGAGGCCAAACGTATGCTAGTCAAGTTATCAAGCACAAGAGCATCAAGGCTGATGAAAGCACCGCCACACGGTTAGGTGTCATGATCAATGCCGAAGTATTCTATAGTGAAATCATCCACTTTGCTGACAACATACCGATTCAATTGGAAGCACGCTGGGTGAATTCTCAAGCCGCTCCAAAATATCTAGAGCAAGACTTTTCAACCTCGACACCTAATGAATACCTTTCAAAAAACTGCCCGTTAAGTGCTATAGAGCACACGGTTGAAGCCATTATCCCAGACTTGCAAATCAGAACATCACTAAAGCTTTCTGAATCAGAGCCTTGCCTTCTTTTGAATAGAAGAACATGGAGCAAAGAACGCCTCATCAGCTTTGCATTGCTCTACCATCCTGGTTCTAAGTACAAATTAAGCTCCAAGATACTTCTAGATTAAAGAACATCATCCTGATCGCCGATCACATTTTTGCAACATCAACTTGATTCGGGTCAGCGTTTAGCCTATTTATTTGTATATACATTTAATGTTTAGCAAAGATCTAGGTGATTATGAATTTGATCCTCAAAAACGCACGAGTGGTCTCCATGAGTTCGGGAGCCGATGGTTATCAGCCTTCTTCCCCTCAAGATATCTTTATCGAAGACGGTAAGATCGTGTCCATATCTTGTTCAAACCAAAGCGCACTTGCTTCTGAATTAGAACAAGTAAGTGTTGATGGTTCTTTGGATTACGTCACCTATGACTGCAAAAACAAGCTAGTAACACCTGGGTTAATTGATTGCCATACTCATCTCGTATTTTCGGGGAATCGCGCCAACGAGTTTGAGCTGCGTTTGAATGGTGTGTCTTACACCGACATCGCCAAGCAAGGCGGTGGCATTCTAGCGACAGTCACTGCAACACGCGCAGCGCAAGAATCCGAACTGGTTGAAATGGCCTTGCCGAGACTTGATGGTCTGCTAAGAAGTGGCGTAACCAGCATCGAAGTAAAATCTGGCTATGGTTTAACACTTGAAGATGAGCTCAAGATGCTGCGTGCAGCCAAAGCGTTAGAGAATCATCGCCGTATTAAGATCACGACCACTCTCCTTGCTGCCCATGCTGTGCCGCCCGAATACAAAGAGCAACCGGACAGCTATATCGATTTGGTTTGCCAAGAGATCATTCCTAAAGCTGCAGAACAAGGGTTAGCCGATGCGGTTGACGTGTTTTGCGAATCTATCGGCTTCAATCTTGAACAAACCGAACGTGTATTTGCAGCAGCCAAAGAACATGGGCTCGCGATTAAAGGCCATACTGAGCAACTTTCTAATATGGGTGGCAGTACGCTTGCAGCTAAATACGGCGCACTTTCTGTCGACCATGTTGAATACTTAGATGAAACCGGAGTCAAAGCACTAGCTAAATCAGGCACAGTTGCCACCTTGCTACCCGGCGCTTTCTATTTCTTAAAAGAGACTCAACAGCCGCCCGTCGCCCTACTTCGTGAACACAACATTCCAATGGCGATCGCGACAGACTTAAACCCCGGCACGTCTCCCTTTGCTGATTTAACGCTGATGATGAACATGAGCTGCACCTTATTTGGCACGACGCCTGAAGAAGCACTGCGTGGTGTGACTTGTCATGCTGCGGCTGCTATTGGCGACTCACAAATCAAAGGCAAAATCGAAGTTGGTTATGTCGCTGATTTAGCTATCTGGAATATCGAGCACCCTGCCGATTTAAGCTATCAAGTCGGTGTTCCTCATCTGCATAAACGTATTGTTAATGGCGAGGTGTGTCATGACTCAATCTAAGTCCAACAGCATTCAAAAGAACGCAGAAACCGTACATAACTTTGTGTGGACGGGACGCAATGACCTTGAAGATGGCGCACTCGGCACACGCGTACATCACATTACTAAACAAGTGCAACATAGTGATTTAAGTAACGAGCTTACTGATGGCGCTATCGCTTTGGTCGGCTTTGCCAGCGATGCAGGCGTTGCAAGAAACAAAGGACGCGTAGGCGCGAAACAAGCCCCCAACCTGATTCGCCAAGCGTTGGCTAATATGGCTTGGCACAGTGACGCTCACATCGCAGACCTTGGTGATATCGAGTGCAATGATGGCCAACTTGAAGTCAGTCAAAAACAGTGTGCTTCTGTGATTGCCAATGCTTTAGCAACCAACAAAGTGATTACCCTTGGCGGTGGTCACGAAGTTGCTTGGGCATCGTTCCAAGGCCTCGCTGAACATTTACATAAAGTGGAAAACCTAGATAAAGCAGAACGTCTTGATAAAGATCAGCCAGAACAGAAACCTAAGATCGGCATCGTTAACTTTGATGCTCACTTTGATCTTCGAGAGTTCGAAAGCGACATTGCTGATGTTAAACCCAGTTCAGGTACGCCTTTTAACCAGATCAGCGATTATTGCCACAAACATCAGTGGCCGTTTCATTACGCTTGTCTTGGTGTGAGTGCAGCCAGCAATACCAAAGCGCTGTTTAACAAAGCTGACCAACTGGGTGTTTGGTATGAACACGACCGCAACATGACCCAAATAAACCAAGTCGCTCAACTGGTTAAGTTACAAAAATTCATCGCTGAGTGTGATTACCTCTATCTCACTATCGACCTAGACGTATTCCCAGCAGCGACAGCGCCGGGTGTAAGTGCACCAGCGGCAAGAGGTGTGAGTTATGAAGCACTCGCTCCTTTTCTAGAACAAATTTTCAAACACAGTGAAAAACTCATTATCGCGGACATTGCGGAATACAACCCAGACTACGACATCGATGGCCAAACGGCTCGATTGGCGGCACGTTTGTGTTGGGATATAGCCAGTGCAATGGCCAGTGACTAATCCAGCTATACCGATAGCTACAACTACAACTACAACTACAACTACAACTACAACGATATAACGTGAAACAGAAGGAATTCCAAAATGACGGAACACCACAACAGTGACCCTCGTCTCGACACGACTCGCGAAATTCGCGCACCTCATGGCACCACTTTGCGCGCTAAATCTTGGTTAACAGAAGCACCACTGCGTATGCTGATGAACAACCTAGACCCTGATGTGGCAGAACACCCACATGCACTGGTTGTGTATGGTGGTATTGGTCGAGCTGCGCGTGATTGGAAATGTTATGACAAGATTGTTGAAGTATTAGAGCGTTTAGAAGACGACCAAACGTTACTTGTTCAATCAGGTAAACCTGTGGGCGTGTTCCCGACTCATAAAAACGCACCTCGCGTACTGATCGCGAATTCTAACCTTGTTCCACACTGGGCGAACTGGGAGCACTTCAACGAGCTCGATAAAGAAGGCTTGATGATGTACGGCCAAATGACAGCAGGCAGCTGGATCTACATTGGCTCTCAAGGCATCGTTCAAGGTACTTACGAAACATTTGTTGCAATCGCGAAGAAGCACTTCCAAGGTGAAGCTAACGGCAAGTGGGTTCTAACGGGTGGTCTTGGCGGCATGGGTGGTGCTCAACCTCTCGCTGCAACAATGGCTGGCTTCTCAATGATTGCGGTTGAATGCGATGAATCACGAATCGATTACCGCTTGCGTACTGGCTATGTAGACAAAAAAGCCACCAGCATAGATGAAGCGATGACAATGATTAAAGAATCAGACACGCCAATCTCTGTTGGCCTATTAGGCAACGCTGCTGATGTATTCCCAGAGTTAGTTGAACGCAACATCACGCCTGACGTAGTGACTGACCAAACCTCTGCCCACGATCCACTGAACGGCTACTTACCTCAAGGTTGGACAATGGAAAAAGCGGCTCAAGAACGTTTAGCTGATGAAGCGAAAGTAGTGAAAGCCGCTAAGCAATCTATGGCGATTCAAGTACAAGCCATGCTAGATCTTCAATACCGTGGCGCTGCGACTGTAGATTACGGCAACAACATTCGCCAAATGGCACTTGAAGAAGGCGTGGAAAACGCATTTGATTTCCCAGGTTTCGTTCCTGCTTATATTCGTCCTTTATTCTGTGAAGGCATCGGTCCATTCCGTTGGGCTGCTCTTTCTGGCGATCCAGAGGACATCTACAAAACAGATCAAAAAGTAAAAGAACTGATTCCAGACAACCCACATCTACACAATTGGCTAGACATGGCGCGTGAACGCATTCAGTTCCAAGGTTTACCAGCTCGTATCTGTTGGGTGGGCTTGAAAGACCGTGAACGTTTGGGCCAAGCATTCAATGAAATGGTGAAAAATGGTGAACTGAAAGCACCAGTTGTTATTGGTCGTGACCACCTAGATTCAGGTTCTGTTGCAAGCCCTAACCGCGAAACAGAAGGCATGATGGATGGCTCAGATGCCGTTTCAGATTGGCCTCTATTGAACGCTCTGCTGAATACTGCAGGCGGCGCAACATGGGTTTCTCTCCACCATGGTGGCGGCGTTGGCATGGGCTTCTCACAACACTCAGGTATGGTGATTTGTTGTGACGGCAGTGAAGATGCATCACAACGTATTGCTCGTGTACTTCACAATGACCCGGCAACTGGCGTTATGCGTCATGCTGATGCGGGTTACGATATTGCCAAGCAGTGTGCTAAAGAGCAGATGCTTGATTTACCTATGCTAAACGAAGAACTTCGTCGCCTTTAATGTCTGGAGAAAACATGTTGAATTTATTACTTAAACCAGGACTTCTAGGCCTACCTGAACTGCGTAAGATTAGCCGTAGCCCTGTAAACTTATCGCTCGATCCTGCAGCCATTCCTGATATTGAAGCGAGCATGCACGTTGTCGAACAAGTGATTGCTGAAGATCGTACTGTGTATGGCATCAACACGGGTTTTGGCTTGCTAGCAAATACCAAAATTGCGCCTGAAGATCTCGAAGTACTGCAGAAAAGTATCGTACTTTCTCACGCGGCGGGCATTGGCAAATTCATGTCTGATGAAACTGTGCGTTTGATGATGGTGCTCAAGATTAACAGCTTGTCTCGTGGCTATTCAGGTATCCGACTCAAGGTCATCAACGCTCTTATCGATCTAGTGAACGCACAAGTTTACCCATGTGTTCCACAGAAAGGATCAGTTGGTGCATCTGGAGATCTCGCTCCCCTTGCACACATGAGTACCGTTCTGCTAGGTGAAGGCCAAGCACGTCACAACGGAAAAATCATCACAGGCTTAGAAGCAATGCAAATCGCTGGCTTGGAGCCTATCACACTAGCACCTAAAGAAGGTTTGGCGCTGTTAAACGGCACACAAGCATCAACCGCCTTTGCATTAGAAGGTCTGTTCGCAGCTGAAGACTTGTTTGCGTCTGCAACCGTGTGTGGTGCGATGTCTGTAGAAGCAGCGCTAGGTAGTCGTCGTCCGTTTGACCCTCGTATACACCGCGTTCGTGGTCATCGTGGCCAAATGGATGCAGCACTTGCTTACCGTCACATGCTTGATCAAAAGAGTGAGATTGGTGAATCACATACTTGCTGCGAAAAGGTTCAAGACCCTTACTCGCTGCGTTGTCAGCCTCAAGTGATGGGTGCCTGCTTACAGCAGATTCGCAATTCAGCTGAAATTTTAAATGTTGAAGCGAACTCAGTATCCGACAACCCGCTGGTTTTCGCTGACGATGGTGACATCATTTCAGGTGGTAATTTCCACGCCGAACCCGTCGCAATGGCAGCCGATAACCTGGCACTAGCAATCGCTGAGATAGGCAGCTTGTCAGAACGAAGAATGGCACTGCTAATCGATAGCGCGCTAAGCAAACTTCCACCTTTCTTGGTCGATAACGGCGGCGTGAACTCTGGCTTTATGATTGCTCAGGTTACCTCTGCAGCATTGGCAAGTGAGAACAAAACCTTGGCTCATCCGGCGTCAATAGACAGCCTACCTACTTCTGCCAACCAAGAAGACCACGTATCAATGGCCACCTTTGCCGCGCGTAGGCTTAGATACATGGCTGAAAACACCCGTGGAATATTGGCAGTAGAATATTTAGCAGCAGCACAAGGGCTAGACTTCCGAGCGCCTAATCTATCTTCTCCTCGTGTGGAAGAGGCGAAGCAGATTCTGCGTGAGAAAGTGAGTTTCTACGACAAAGACCGATATTTTGCTCCAGATATTGAGCAAGCTAACCTGTTACTCAAATTATCCGTTCATAACCACTTAATGCCAGAAGGTACTTTGTGCAGTTTCTAGTACTTAAAATACTTTAGTCGACACTAATTAAAGTATCATATAAACAAGGGCTATTAATTGGCCCTTGTTGCATTGAGCCAAAGGCCATATCTCCCTTAAAATCGTCACATACCATCCAACGTATTTATCTAATTGACTGATATATAAGCAAAGTTAACTGGATAGACCATTAGAACGAAGTTAGTTAGCTATAATCCACCCCAGATTTGATGACTAATAGCGATACTATGTTTCTGACACCTTACTTTTCAACTGAAGACAATCAATTTCAATTCACTCGTGAACAAGCTAGCCACTTTGCTAAAAAAGTAGCCGCTGACTTCAACCCAATTCACGATGAAGACAACAAGCGCTTCTGCGTGCCTGGCGATCTTTTGTTTGCAGTGCTTCTACAAAAAGAAGGCATCAGCCAAAAAATGCGTTTTGACTTTTCTGGTATGGTGGGGAACGGTATTGCGCTTAGCGTTGACAACAAGTGTGAGAAAGAAAGCTCACTGGTTGACGAGAAAGGCAAAGAGTACCTACACATGTCTTGTGAAGGTGAAAAGAGCCACGATCAAGCATTCATCGAACACGTAGTAACAAACTACGTTAAGTTCTCTGGTATGAACTTCCCACACATCATGGTTCCTCTTATGGAAGAGCAACAGATGATGATCAACTGCCAACGCCCTCTTGTGATTTACGAGAGCATGGAAGTTGAATTTACTCGCCTAAACCTATCTCACCCAGAAGTTGAATTCTCAGGTGCGACTTTTGATGTTGAAGGCAAGCGTGGCATCGTGACACTGAATTTTGACTTTAAAGAAGACGGCGAAGTTGTCGGTAAAGGCGTGAAGCGTATGGTTGCAAGTGGCCTTAAGCCATACGACCAAGCTTCTGTAGACGACCTAGTAAACCGCTTCAACGAGCGTAAAGAGATGTTTCTAGCTCAGTTCGCAGCTGCTGCTTAATCAGCACTCTTGTTTACACATCTCGATGTAAATAGCTCTAGAACAAGATCAATAAAGCCCAGCTTGATATCCTCAAGCTGGGCTTTTTTAGTACGATCCCTAACTACACGAAGACACTCAAGTCAAAACTAAATCCAGCGCCTAACCTTTTGTTTGTAATCAACATATTCAGCTCCGAATAATTGCTCTAGAGCGCGCTCTTCTGGCTTAATCTGGAACTGATTCATATAAACTACGAATACAAAACTGAATAAAACACTGAACAGGTTTTGGAAGAAATAGCCAAAGCAAAACAGTAGTATGAATAACCCTAGATACATAGGGTTGCGTGTGTAGCCAAAAATGCCACTGTCCACAACTGAAGAAGCGGTTTCAATTTTAATCGGGTTAACGGTGGTTTTCTGTTTTCGAAACTCCCATATACCTGCCAACCCAACTACGCCACTCAAAGCAATTCCGAGCCCTAAAACGATGAACTTGTAAGGTAATAACACCATTCCTGCACTCATCTGATGAGCACTAAAATAAGATGCGATGAATACCAATATAAACAGAGCAACGGGTGGGAGTTTTAACTCTAGAAATCTCATAGCTTTCCTTATTAACAATTCCATTGTTAGTTTAGAAAAAAGCCCAGCAATTGCTGGGCTAAATAGTTTAAAGAATTTTGGCAAGCGCCTGTAATGGGTGGGCAAGCTTCTCACCCTCAAAACGCTTCACTTGGCTGCGGCAGGAATAACCTGTCACCAAGCAACGATCTTTTGGTAAGTCCTGCATTTGAGGCTTCCAGCTTAAACCGTATATGTCTTTCGACATTTGTAGCTTATCCACTTCGTGGCCAAAAGTACCCGCCATACCACAACAGCCGACAGGAACACTGGTTAACGCAGCACCAAAGTGCTTGAAAATAGTGCCCCACTCTTTTTCTGCGTTCGGCATTTTGGTTTTCTCAGTACAGTGAGCAAACAAGTACCAAACTTCTTCACTTGCAGAGCGCGCTTCAAAATCACCTAACGATGGCAGTAACCATTCATGGACTGTCAGTACATCAAAATCACCACGTTTATCAGCTAAGATCTCGACATATTCATCACGGTAGCAAAGCACTAGTGCAGGGTCGACACCCACTAAAGGAATGCCGATATCAGCCACCATCGACAAGAAATCAGAGGTCGATTTAGCTTCACGAGCAAAACGGCTTAAGAAGCCTTTGATATGCAGTGCTTTACCATTCGGCTTGAATGGCAGTAACACAGGGGTTTTACCAAGCTTTTGAGCCAGAGTAACGAAGTCTTCAACAACTTCTGCATCATAGAAGCTAGTAAACGGGTCTTGAACGATCAACACGTGCTGTTTCTTCTGCTCAGAAGAGAGCCCTTCTAGATATTGAAGATCGAACAGTTGCAGCTCTTTGCTCGCTAGGCGATTTTTAAGTGTAGGCACCGACATCAGTGGTGCATCAACATAACCAACCGTTTTCGCTGTTGCGGTTTGTATCCACTTTTGACCCAAGGCAGCATTAACAACCTTTGGCGCTTTCGCCATTAGCGGCAGCATGGTTTCAATGTTAGCGACTAAGTAGTCTTTTGCAGGGCGTTGGTAACGTGAGTAATAAATGTTTAAGAATCGAGAACGGAAGCTCGGAACATCAACTTTAATCGGACACTGGCTCGCACACGCTTTACATGCGAGACAACCATTCATCGCTTCGTGAACTTCATGAGAAAAATCATATTCATGGCGTTTGTTCATTGTATTGCGAACACGTTCCACCATGGTTTTGACCGGAGTATTGTCCTTCAGCGCTTCTTGCTCTAAATCGAGAATATCGACGCCTTGTTCCGTTAGCTGACGCAACCACTCTCTTACTAAACCTGCACGGCCTTTTGGTGAATGACGACGGTCAGCCGTGACTTTCATCGAAGGGCACATTGGCGAGCTAGTATCGTAGTTGAAGCACAAGCCGTTACCATTACATTCCATGGCTTGTTTGAAGCTATCACGAACTTGTACGTCGATCTGGCGGTCGTAGAAGCCACGCTTGGTATCGGTGACTTTCACCAATTCAGCGTCGCTTTCTAATGGCGTACAGATCTTGCCTGGGTTCATCTTGTTGTGCGGGTCAAACGCTGCTTTAACACGTCTTAACTCAGTAAACAGCTCTTCACCAAAAAAGTCTGGCCCATATTCAGAACGGAAACCTTTACCGTGTTCACCCCACATCAAGCCGCCGTATTTCGCCACCAGCTTAACCACTTCATCAGAGACTTCGTGCATCAGTGCTTCTTGCATCGGGTCACACAGATCAAGTGCCGGACGAACGTGTAATACGCCCGCATCAACGTGACCAAACATGCCGTAGTTCAGCTCTTTTGAATCGAGCAGCACTCTAAATTCAGAGATGAAGTCCGCCAAGTTTTCCGGTGGAACACAGGTATCTTCAGCAAAAGCGACCGGTTTAGCTCGGCCTTTCGCCGCACCTAATAGACCCACCGCTTTTTTACGCATGTTGTAGATTCGACCTATGCTCGCTAAGTCGCTGCACACTTGGAAGCCAATCACACCCGCTTCTTCGGTTTCTACCATACTTTCAAGCTGTGCAGTCAGCGCTTGAACTTGTTGTTCAACTTCCGCTTCATCTTGACCTGCAAACTCAACCATGTTGATGCCAAGCATCTCTTTATCTGGAACATCCATCAGCAGGTCGCTCACGGTGTGCCAAACGATATCTTGCTTCGCTAGGTTCAATACTCTTGAATCTACCGTTTCTACAGACAACGCTTTCGCTTCTACCATGAACGGAGCATTACGCAGCGCTGAATCAAACGTATTGTATTTCACGTTAACCAATGTCCGCGCTTTTGGAATCTTCGTTAGGTTTAATTTTGCTTCCGTAATAAATGCTAATGAGCCCTCTGCGCCACACAGTACACGTGTAAGATCAAAGCTATCATCTTGTTCGCTAATCGCGTTCTTCAGGTCGTAACCCGTAAGGAAGCGGTTTAACGGAGGGAATTTATTGAGGATCTGAGCACGCTTATCTCGACACACGGCTTCAGTAACGGCAAGTGCATGATGGGCAAACTCACCTTCAGTAGGTAAGCCATGTGATAAATCAGATTCAAGACATGAGCCATCCGCAAACACCGCTTGCAATGACAATACATGATCTGACGTTTTTCCGTACTTCAACGACCCTTGGCCAGACGCATCGGTGTTGATCATGCCACCTAAAGTTGCTCGATTACTGGTAGAAAGGTCTGGCGAGAAAAAGTAACCATAGGGGCGTACAGCATCATTTAATTGATCTTTAACGATACCAGACTGAACTCTGACCCAGCCTTCTTTTTCGTTTATCTCAAGAACTTGATTCATGTAACGCGATAGGTCAACCACGACACCTTTTGTTAAAGATTGTCCGTTGGTTCCGGTACCACCGCCACGAGGGGAAAAGGTCACACGCTCGTAAGTGGATTTAGCACCCACTTTACCGATCAACACAACATCGTTTGTTGTCTTGGGAAGGATGACCGCTTGCGGCAACTGTTGATAAACACTGTTATCAGTCGCCACAGCCAAACGGCTAGAATATTGAGATTCAATGTCGCCAGTAAAGCCCGCTGTTTTTAGTTCATCTAAAAAGCGTACGACAACTGGATCGACATCAGCATTGAGTTGAAGTCTTGGTAACATTTGCTTCCTGCCCCTACTTCGCTGATCCTATCAGCATTGGGTTATCTGAGATTTTTAATAATTTTCTTTGAATTTCGTCACTTTACTACTATTAAGATCATATAAAAAGGTGATCAAATCAGAATCTCAGTGCAAGAATGGAGAAATAGTCACTTTCGTCTTAATTCAGTCACAATATACTGAATAACATTTTGTTTAAGACATCTCCATGAGCACATCACAATGAAAAAAAACAAAACAGTCACAACTGAAGATATTCTTCTTAAGCTATGCCAATCAGTCTCAAGCGTACTCACTTCAGCGACGGCTTCTCAGGTGTCCTATTCAGCTATGGTTCAAAAGATCAACAAGACAAGTCTGAAGCCAGACTTTGGTTGTTTCGTCTTATTTGACGGTGGCTTTTCTGGTCTTGTTGTCATCAATTTTACGTCGAAAGCCGCGTTAGAGATCTATACCAACTACATGCGTAATATGGGCATGCCTGAAGACGAACTGGCGGTACTGCATACTTCAGACGAAGTGGGTGATGTATTGGGCGAGCTGATGAACCAACTTGTCGGTGATTTCACCAACAAAATCCGTAAGGAACTGCAAACTAACATCACGCAGAACCAACCGAAAATGCTGGCACTGAATAAACAAGTAAACCTTTCTGTTGATACCAACCTCGATCGTCCACAAGCCCGTCGTGTGACCTTCTCGACTGCAAACAACAACATCTTCTATCTTGAGCTTGCAATGGATAAGACGGAATTCATCCAATTAGAAGAATTTGAAATCACTGAAGACGAGTGCCCAGATAGCATTCTTGAGGCGACTCAGAAGAAAATGCAAGAAACCAACAAGCCAGCACAAAACTCAGGCAATGATTCTGCAGCGGATCTACTCGATGAACTTGGTATCTAGTTTGCGAAAGTACTAGTTAATCCAGAAAATCGGGTCACTATCGCCATCAATACACTTGATGGCGTTTTTGTATTCTTCAAAAGCCGCCTTTACCCTCCTTAATAGCGGATGGCCACACACCGACAAATGACTTTTGACTTTGCTGTTAACCGCCAAAACATGTAAAATGTCGGACTTTTAAAAATTTGCGGTAATGATTAAGTAGTCGATGGATAAGAAAAAAGCCCTAAAGAAAATTGCCAAGTGTCTTGAGCTTGGAAATTCTGCGAACGTCAATGAAGCTGCCAATGCGATAAAAATGGCGCATAACTTGATGCTGAAATATGGTCTCGAAAAAGACGATATTGAATTTATCAAGATGGGAAAGACTCAATCCTCTCACCTGCTACCTGCAAATATCAGTTCTACACTGCTGCGTGTTATTCGCGGTATTAACACCAAGTTTGGCGTAGAGGCGGTGTTATTGAATCACAAAGGCCTTAAACGAGTGGAGTTTATAGGTGAAGCGGATCGCGCTATCTTTGCTGCATTCGCATTCGATATTATTTATCGCGAGCTAAATGAACATACAGGCCAATTCAGAAATAGCTTTGCTGGTTCTGGAACAGGGTCGCTTGAAGTGACACGTCGTGTGAATTCATTTGTCTCTGGTTGGGTTGAAGGCGCACTGGAAAAGCTACCAACCATTACTCCAGACGATGAATCAAACAACAAGATCAATAACTACATCGATAAAGAATTCAAAAATATCGACCGTGAGACCTTCAAGCAACAATTAAGAGAAGCGATGAAAAACCTCACCGCTGATTATGAAGTTGGCTTGAAGAAAGGTCGTAAATTGTCTGTTAATAGACCAGTTTCCGGGGCCCAGGCTGCTAAAAAGATAACAAAATCATAGAGCCGCTTTACATTGCTTCAACGTATTGATAAAACCATTATTAATATTTACAGGACTATGCTTGTCATTCGTTACCCATAGGTTTGACAGAAGTACATGATGGAGAAATACGTTGAAAAAAATCACTTTAGCCCTAGCGCTCACTGTCGCTTTAACGGGGTGTCAGGCAACTCAACGCCAAAATGCGACAACGGGTGAATCTGAGACGAACTCTGCAACTCAAGGTGCTCTAATTGGTGCTATCGCTGGTGCAGTAGCTGGTGTTGCAACAGGTGACGACTCTAAAGATCGCCACAAGCGTGCATTGATCGGCGCTGCAGGTGGCGCGGCTGTCGGTGGTGGTATTGGTTACTACTTCGACCAACAAGAAGCTGCACTTCGTGAAGAGCTCATGAACTCTGGCGTTCAAGTGGAACGTGTTGGTGAGAACCAACTCCTGCTTCGCCTAGAAAATGGGATCGGTTTTGATTCGGGCTCTTACGCTTTAGAATCAAGCATTCACAACACACTACGCGGTGTTGCTCGTATCTTAGTTGAATACCCTGACACAAGCCTCGTGATCGACGGCCATACAGACAGCACTGGCAGTGAATCAACTAACCAAATTCTTTCCGAGCGTCGTGCTGAATCGGTTCGCGCATTCTTGATTTCTCAAGATGTCGCTGCAGGCCGTGCCATCGCTCGTGGTAACGGCGAACGTTACCCTCTATGTGACAACAACACGTCTCAAGGTCGTGCTTGTAACCGTCGCGTAGAAATTCAAATCTTGCCGCTTAAGTAGCACGATTAAAGCCCAGTAACCTTTATCTATTGAATTAACCACTATATAGTTGCTTGTCAGTCGTATGGTTTATTTTAAGCGTTGCGACTTAACACTCAGCCACATAGCGTATTCATACTGATACATCAGCACTGGGCTTTTTTACGAGACTTATCTTTTGCTTATCTTATCCAACTTCTGGTCATCGTCACTTCTTAGAACTTTATTTCTAGCCCTAACACTGATCGCCCCAAATTTAGCTCATGCTCAACTCTCATTGAACTCACAACCTCAAGACCCAGCTTCTCAGTATCAATTAGCTCAAGCGTATGAGCTGGGAATTAATGTGCCTCAAAATATCGACGACGCATTCTATTGGTACTCGCAATCAGCGGACAATGGCAATCCAGATGCACAATTTAGACTTGGCGAATGGTACTTGGCAGGAACAAGAATAGAGCAAGATAGCAAGCTCGCTTTAGAATGGTTCATCAAAGCGGCACTGCAAGGCAACAAGCGCGCCCCCTTTGAGGCGGCTAAGATCTATGAGTCCTCACTTGATGAAGATCTCCTTCAGCCATTAGATGCCGCACAGCTATGGTATGAAGCTGCTTTGAAAGACAATTCTGACGCAGAAGAGGGCTACAATCGCATTCTAGAAGAACAATTTAATCAACAACGTGCAAAGCAGATCTCTTCAATTGAGCAGCTTAATGACAACGTCAATGCTGAAGCTAGCACAGTTCAGTCCTCTAAAAAGGCGGCTATCCGTTCTAACCTAACGCATTCGGACTATCTGATTGGTGTAGCCTTGGCCCTGTTGATTTCAATTGCCAGTATCATCATGACGCTGGTCATATCTAAAAAAAGACTGACTTTGAAATCGGGTGAATTGGGTCAGCAAAAACAGACACTTGAAGCACAGATTAGCTCGAAAGATTTGACCATTAAGCAACAAAAGCGTCAGCTTCAAACCATTTACAACGAATTAAAAAAACAAAAAAACAGCAAAGGTCTGAATGACTTGCAGGTAGCCTGCGCGTTATTCGGCTACACGCCAAGCTCGATTCCTGATCAAAAAAATATCAAAACCCGATACAAGCAGCTCTCTAAGATCTATCATCCGGATGGTCATGGATATGACGAAGAAATGAAACGTTTGAACAATGCGCTAAAAACCATCTTACAAAATGTTACAAAACCGTAAACAACCACACACCTTTGGCTTTCCAATTCGCAAATATATCGATTTTATTAGTGTTGCAATCGATCCCCTTCTCAAAAACAGGTAACAAACTATTAACTAATGGGGCTTACTTATGTCATAATTTGCGCCGAAAATACACCTGACGTATACAGGTGAGGAGAAAATATGTTCACAGTAGAAGGCGTTTGTGATTGGTGCAAAAAGCCAAGCCTAGTTAAAAAGCACGATTACCTAGATGGTAAGTGTCATCATGCATGTAAAGAGTGCAATGACATTGCAACCATTGATGTTCGCCAGTTCAATATTGGTGAAATGGAGATGAGAACAAAACTCTCCCAAGCCACATTAAGATAAGCAACAACATTGAAATATAAGAAAGCGCCTGAGGCGCTTTTTTTGTGTCTGTGGTTTTAGATTTTCTCTTCTCTCTTCTCTCTTCTATATAGGCGTATACAGTATTTTTCTGTCAAAACCACTGTATACACCTGTATAAAGCTCACATTTTTTCAAATTATGAGACAAAACAACAAATTCATTCGAATTTAATTTATTAAATAATTTCAACAACTTAACAACATCACACCTATAACTTCAGACAAAATCGTCCAATAATCCCGCAAAAAATGCTTGATCTTATAAGCAACTAAAACTACTGTATACACATACAGCATGTATATAAGGACAGCAAAATGATTCAAGCACACGTTAAAGCCCAACACTCTAGCCCGCTAGTTCACTGCGTATTTACATCAGTTTCTCGTAAAAGCAAAAATTCAAACGAGGAAGCGTTGTTCGCTAGAATGGCGTTGCTGTCCAATCAACATCAGTGGTTACTGTTTACGGCTCAAACACCGAGACCATCCGCTAAGCAGCTGAAGCAACATAATGTTTGCTGTGACCGCGTTATTCATATGAAAGCCTCTCACCAAATGACTGAAGTAGAAACAGTCGAGAAAGCTATTCGCTCTAAGAATGCGAGCGCAATCGTTGCAAGTGCTTCTATCGACTCATTCAGCCAACAGTATCTAAGAATGTTAGGACAACGCTTTCAATGCGAAGTGTTCTTCATCGATGACAATTCAGAACGCATTCACTAAGCCACCTCGCTTAACAATTTAGCTAACAAACATAGCTCGATAACATAGCTCCAAAACACAGCCAATAGACTGCCTTCCCCTGCCCTACAATTCGCCAATTTTTAAGCGGGTCGTTAGGCGGGGGGTTTTTATTTGATTAATAGATTTAGCAATCGATTGCTTTTTCTCTGGAAGCAAAGACTAGATTGGGTATAATGCCCGTCTAATCATGTGCACACCGCACTTCTCTGTATGACGTTTGATAAAAGATAGGAATGTCTAAATGAGCCTTGCTGATCAAGTTCTTGCCGTAAATGATGACCTACCAATCCGTACTGACAAACCTGTCCACAGCGGCAAAGTTCGCTCAGTCTACTGGTTAACTGAAGAAGATAGCCAACGACTAATTAAAGACAAAGGCTACGACGTAGCACCGGATGCGCCTTTAGCCATCATGGTGATCAGTGACCGTATCTCTGCGTTTGATTGTATCTGGCGCGGTGAAGGGAATCTTAAAGGTGTTCCGGGGAAAGGAGCAGCTCTGAATGCTATCTCTAATCACTGGTTCAAATTGTTTAAAGACAACGGGCTTGCTGACAGTCATATTCTTGATATCCCTCACCCATTCGTATGGATTGTTCAAAAAGCTCGTCCAGTAATGATTGAAGCGATTTGTCGTCAATACATCACAGGTTCAATGTGGCGTGCATACGCAAACGGCGAACGTGAATTCTGCGGCATCGAGATGCCTGAAGGCCTAGAGAAAGACAAGAAGCTACCTGAACTGCTGATCACACCTTCAACAAAAGGGATTTTGAAAGGCATCCCTGGCGTACCAGAAGCTGACGATGTGAACATCACACGTAACAACATCGAAGACAACTTCGCTGCGTTCAACTTTACTCAAGCCAGTGACATTACGCATTACGAAAAACTTCTAAAAGAAGGCTTCAACGTAATTAGCCAAGCACTCGCAAACGTCGATCAAATCTTTGTTGATACTAAATTTGAGTTCGGTTATGTAAACGATGCTCAAGGTAAAGAAAAGCTTATCTATATGGATGAGGTCGGTACACCTGATTCATCTCGTATTTGGGATACTCAAGAATACAACAAAGGCAACATCGTCGAGAACTCAAAAGAAGGTTTCCGTCAGTTCTTACTTAACTACTTCCCTGATGCAGACATTCTGTTGAACAAAGAGCGTATGCCAGAACGTGAAGCTCTAGCTCGTGACAATGAACTTCCTTTGGATGCATTGATGTCTCTTTCTCGTACTTACCTTGATATCGCAGCGAAAATCACCGGTGCAGAGATAGTACTGAGTGAAAACCCTAAGCAAGAGATCATCGATGTATTACGTGCCGACTACGGACTGATCGATTAATTACGCTAGATGACTAATACAGCTTGGATACAAAAAGGGCCTCAACATTGAGGCCCTTTTTATGTCTGTTGATAAGTTGCCGAACACTTTTAGTGTAGGTTAAAACTGATGGCTGAAACTGGTCGCTAAAGCTTAATGGTAAGCTCTTCTCCAGTATTTCCCGCAATCATTAAGTGACTACGTGATTCGATATATTCGATCTGCTCTTCTTCAAGAGAATAAGGCATCACAACTTTGAGTTCGTTGATCCCTTCTAGTTTGGCAAGTTTAAGCAAGGTAACAATATTTGATTCATCGCTTTTACGTGTAGACATTGATTTCAATGCCATCTGCCATAAACGATCTTCTGGGGTGCCCAACTCTTTGATGCTATCTCGCCAGACGGTACTGAACACTGGCGCAATTGTGGTAAGAGCTTCCAGAAAAGTCCACTTTTTACTGCATGAGGCGCCAAGAAATGTTGTGTAATCGAACTCTACACGCGTCTCTTCCTGTTTATCCATGATGTCCCCCGACACTTTGGCAACACAATATACTCAATATCTATCAACTTTTTCTTTATAGCAATAGGATATAGAAGAATAGTCTTTTATGACCTTTTGATTGGTTAAAAAGGCATATAAAAATCAAAACCGTAACATAATAAGCACTGAAAAATAATATATGCGCCTATTTGATTAATATTTTAGAGATAAAACTTATCCATCTATTTTATATCAATTATTCGGCTCGCTTTTTTGTACTGAATACGCCATCCAGACCATGTAGGCAACTCCCAGCGTTTTGGTGATAACTTCCGACTACCCGATTGATAATGCACGTAAATCAGCTTCCTTCCAGTCAAGTATTCCACCTCAAGCTGCAAGTCGGCAAGGCACAATGAAAACGGATATTTTTCTGAGAACTCGTTATACAGCCAAGCAGGTATACCATCAAAGGGAATGTCGTTATGTTCAAACATTTCCAGCTCGCTGACATCCGTCACGCCTAACACTTCCAGTTGTTCTATAAGCCATAGTTCAAAGCTCAATTGCTCGATCTCTGGTGTAAATTGAGTCTGCTCATCTAGCCCGAGTTTGACGTAAAGCTGCCAATGCTTAATCTCTTGAGTACGGGCCTCTGCAAAACCAGGAAGCTGAGCACCGCTTACCACGAGATCAACGATAGGCTTTAAAGACAACGGTCCTTCTGCCGCTACCAGCTTAGTCGTAATCGTGCGGCCAGCGTACACCAATGCCATTTCAGTAAACACGCCCTCGTCATTGACCACGGTTTCACTTTGCTGCCATTCACCCAAATCTGCTTCAACAACGAGTTCTAAAGGAATAGGCGCAGTGGTCGTAGCTAAGATCAGTGTTTGCTTCACACCACGACCCGGTAAGCTGTGAGTGTCCAACACCAACATAGCTTGCGCATTGTCAGGGAAACGATTCTGGCGACCGAGTACTACTTCTAACATCCCGTTGGCAAAGGCTTCTTTCCTCTTCAGTCGGCGCACAAACACGAGCTCAGGATGTAAATTAACAATAGTCTTAAGCAGTTCAATGCGTTGGAAACGTGACGCGACTTCTAACTGAGGAAGCTCAAACACCTCACGCATTTGCGTCGCCAACCCTTGAGCTTCATTCAATGCCTGCTTATCTATTTCTAAATGTGGATAATCACGACCGCGTACAATCTGAATTAACAGGGATAAATCACATCCTTCTTTCTCTTGTTGAGCGAGTGCTTCCAAATGGTCTGCATTATTAGGTAATTGGTATAGACGAGCCGGAACTGAAAGCGCTGCCGTGAGATCCACCATCGCCTCTTTTAATGCTTTGTTTTTAATTCGAGTAACAATATCGGCATACAAGGCATCAATTGGCAGCGGGTAAAGTTTCTTTCCATGCTCGGTAATTTGATGGTCGGTATTAATCGCCTCCATCGTAAGCAAGGTTTGAGTCGCGCTATTTAATGACTTCTCTGGAATAGGGTCAAGGAAGGACAAGCTCTCAAGCGGAGCACCACAACATGCCGCGGCCAACATAGGTTCTGTTAATTCTTCACGTTGCAGTTCAGGTGGTGTGACTAATTCTAACGCCGCATGCTCGCCATATAGACGAACACAGACACCATCCATCACCCTACCCGCGCGGCCAGCTCGTTGCTTGGCACTCGCTCGTGATATCGATTTAAGCATCAGTGTCGTTCTTCCGTTTCGTTGAACGGTGCGTCTTTCTAACCCTGAATCTATCACCACACCTATGTCGGGTATAGTTAGTGAGGTTTCAGCAACGTTGGTCGCCAAAATGACTTTTCGTAAACTGTCGCCGTCATTTTTAGTATCGATATTACGACCAGAGAGCGCTAAACCTCGTTCTTTATCACTCACTGATGCATGCAATTTAACAACTTGGATATCTGGATTCTTTGCCAAGGTTTGCTCACAATGCACGATCTCTTTTTTACCCGGCAGGAAAACCAAAATATCGCCACGAGAAGCGATCAGTTGGTGATTCACTTCTTCAGCAATACGTTGCTCTAGATGTCGAATATCGGGTAATACTCTTGATTCATTCGCCCTATTTTCAATAGCAACTTGATAAGTTCGGCCTTCACAGCTTATTCGATTCGCATTCAGATAGTGAGCAAGGCGCTCACCTTCAATGGTGGCAGAAGTGATCACCAAACGATGACTCGCTTTTTGTTTCAGAATCGCCACCAGCAGATCAATATCCCAGCGCCTCTCGTGAAATTCATCCACCACAATGACATCGAAACTAGCAAGTCCATCTTCAGATAACCAACGCAATGCGATTCCGGGAGCCACAAAAACCACATCGGTTTGCTCGCTATATTCAGATTCAAGCTTAATGGCGTAGCCGACCTTGCTACCCAACTTCTCACCCGATTGCTGTGCGAGGTATTTAGCTAATGACGTACAGGCGATTCGTCTTGGCTCTACCACAAGTACTCGCCCATGCTGAGACGCCCACACCGGTAAACGTGTTGATTTGCCCGATCCGGTTTCTGCTTCGACTACGAGGTGAGAACTGCCGATTTGATCGTGGAATGCATTTTGATAAGAATCGATGGGAAGTAGAGACATAAAAAGGAAGCGTCGCGAAAAAATGTGAGCAAAGTATAACGAATTATGGCATTCAAATTCGATAAGTGTGGGACATAGGTAAGAATATCATTTTGTTTGCTCAGATCGGAGGGAAACTATTTACAATTGAATAACTAAACCGTTATCATTTTTCAGTTACCCTTTCTCCCATATTAGGCATCCAATGAACAACGATAAACGCCCTCTGTATATCCCTTATGCTGGTCCTGCTTTACTAAGTACCCCTCTTCTTAACAAAGGCAGCGCATTCTCTGCTGAAGAGCGCAGTTCTTTCAACCTTGAAGGCTTGTTACCGGAAACAACCGAAACAATCCAAGAGCAAGTTGGACGTGCATACAAACAATATTGTAACTTCGAAAGTGATATGGATAAGCATATTTACCTACGTAACATCCAAGACACTAATGAAACGCTTTTTTATCGTTTAGTTCAAAACCACATCTCTGAAATGATGCCTATCATTTACACGCCAACAGTTGGCGCAGCATGTGAGAACTTCTCAAATATTTATCGTCGTGGCCGTGGTCTGTTTATCTCATACCCGAATCGCGATCGTATCGATGATCTACTGAATAATGCGACAAACCACAACGTTAAAGTTATCGTGGTTACGGACGGTGAACGCATTCTTGGTTTGGGAGACCAAGGCATCGGTGGCATGGGTATTCCAATTGGTAAGCTAGCGCTTTACACAGCTTGTGGCGGTATCAGCCCAGCTTACATGCTACCAATCGTGCTCGATGTGGGTACTAACAACCCTCAACGTCTTGCAGATCCAATGTACATGGGTTGGCGTCATCCTCGTATTACAGGTGCCGACTACGACGCATTCGTTGAAGAGTTCATCCAAGCGGTTCAACGTCGCTGGCCAGATGCATTAGTTCAGTTCGAAGATTTCGCACAAAAGAACGCAATGCCTCTACTTGAGCGTTATAAAGATCGCATCTGTTGTTTCAACGATGATATCCAAGGTACAGCAGCGGTAACGGTTGGTTCTCTACTTGCAGCATGTAAAGCAGCAAACAGCAAACTGTCAGATCAACGAATAACCTTCTTAGGTGCGGGTTCTGCAGGTTGTGGTATTGCAGAAGCGATCATCGCACAAATGGTATCTGAAGGTATCAGCGATGCACAAGCTCGCTCTCAAGTATACATGGTTGACCGTTGGGGTCTGCTACAGGAAGGCATGCAAAACTTGCTTGATTTCCAACAGCGTTTGGTTCAAACCAACGCTAACACTAAAGATTGGGAAAGTGACGGTACTGGTTTCTCTCTACTAGACGTTGTTCGCCACGCTAAACCAACCGTATTAGTTGGTGTATCTGGTGCTCCGGGTCTATTCAGCAAAGAAGTCATCAAAGAGATGAACCTTCACTGTGAGCGCCCTATTATATTCCCACTGTCGAACCCAACAAGCCGTGTTGAAGCGACACCAAACGACATTATTCGTTGGACTGATGGCCAAGCTCTTGTTGCAACAGGTAGCCCATTTGAACCAGTGGTTCACAACGGAACTACTTACCCAATTGCTCAATGTAACAACAGCTACATCTTCCCTGGTATTGGCCTTGGTGTATTGGCTGTGAACGCTTCACGTATCACCGATGAGATGCTGATGGAATCAAGCCGTGCTCTTGCTACGTGTTCTCCACTTGCCATCAATGGTTCAGGTGCGTTACTTCCACCATTGGAAGAGATTCACACCGTATCTAAGAAGATTGCTCTTGCCGTTGGTAAGAAAGCCATTGAACAAGGTGTTGCGTTAGAGATCACAGATGAAGCTCTTCAACAAGCAATTGACCAACATTTCTGGCAACCGGTTTACCGTCGCTACAAGCGTACTGCGTTCTAATAAATTGAACTGTATTCTAAATAAAGAGCGTTAACGACTCTTACTAGAGCCTCTGCCAATGCAGAGGCTTTTTTCTTTTCACTGTCTTGTCTTTTTAGCTGATTTTTCTCATTTTTATTTGGTATTATCGAGCACTCAAAAATTAATGCTCAGCCAAAGGACCATACCGAGAGTGAAATTTGATTCTCACATTTTCCGTAGCTACTTAAAAAAAGCTTACAAAAAACTACAAGGTTTTCTGTTTGGCGCTTTCCTCGTGTTCTTAGTAGGTAGTGCTGCGGTTATTGCGATTGATTATTGGGTTTCATGGCAAGCAAAAGATCGCATCATCTACCATATCGATGATGTGCCAGAGCGCGAAGTTGCCGTTGTACTTGGTACCAGTAAATACCTAGGTAGAACACTCAACGAATACTACAAACATCGAATTGACGCTGCTATTGAGTTATTCGATCGTGAAAAAGTAGAGCAATTTCTACTGAGTGGCGATAACGCTCATCGTTCTTATAACGAACCGTGGACAATGAAACGTGACTTATTAAAAGCCGGTGTGCCCGATGAACGCATCAATCTCGATTACGCTGGTTTCAGAACTTTAGATTCAATTGTTCGCGCCAAAAAGATCTTCGATACCGATAACTTTTTAATTATCACACAGGAATTCCACTGTGAAAGAGCACTATTGATCGCAAGCTCTTACGATATTCACGCCCAATGTTTGGCAGTTTCAGGTCCGACTCACCACTCTGGAACAACCATACGTTTACGTGAAGTGTTCGCGCGAACTAAAGCGTTCCTTGATTTGTATATTATTGGTACTGCACCCAAATTCCTTGGACCTAAAGAACCAATTCAACCCAGCCCTAAGCAAGAAACACTGCCTATTCCTAGCCCTATCACAGACCCTTCAGATCCCGATGTGTAGAAACCTACACATTTTGAATTTGTTGCCTCACATTTCCCTACTGTTACACAAAAACACACCAACGCTCCTTTCTTAACTTAAGTAACATTCCCCCAACAAAGTCCGACCCTACATCAAGCTATATACCTCGTACAGAATAAGCACTACTCAATGAAGTCAGTACACCAATAAAACGAGGATAAACAAAAGGAGCGTCTTATGACGGCACTTGTTACTACACTGAAACACTGGTTGTTTACCCGCAACAGCATGATATTAATTGGTAATTTCACACTATTTGCACTCTTGCTCAACACCTTACCATTCGAAGCACAAGTGAATACGGGTTTAAGTATTCTCGTGTTCGTTGCTATTTTATGGTTAACCGAAGCGATTCACGTCAGCATCACCGCTTTGCTTGTTCCTCTATTGGCTGTCTTGTTTGGTGTGTTCAATACGCCCGCAGCACTGGCTAATTTTTCGAACCCAATCATCTTTTTATTCATGGGTGGCTTCGCACTGGCAGCCGCACTGAACAAACAGGAGTTGGATAAAGCGATTGCCGACAAAGTATTACTGATAGCAAAAGGCAGAATGTCGGTCGCCGTATTCATGTTGTTTGGTGTGAGTGCTGGTCTATCAATGTGGATCTCCAACACAGCCACCACAGCGATGATGCTTCCTCTTGTTCTTGGTATCATGAACAAAGTCGACCAAAGTGAAGACCGCAACACCTACGTGTTCGTGCTACTTGGTATTGCTTACTGTGCTTCAATCGGTGGTATTGCAACCTTGGTTGGTAGCCCACCAAACGCTATTGCGGCGGCAGAAGTTGGCCTAAGCTTCACTGAGTGGATGGCGCTTGGCCTACCAATCTCAATGATCTTGTTACCAATCGCGATGATTATTTTGTACGTCATGACTAAGCCGAAACTTGACCACAAATTCGAATTAGACCATGCCCCTGTTGAGTGGACAAACAGTAAGAAAATCACACTGTCTATCTTCCTTCTAACGGTAACGCTTTGGATATTCGGTAAACCAATCAATGCTATGATCGGCGGCTTCTCTAAGTTCGATAGCTTGGTAGCGATTGGCGCAATTGTACTACTTGGCGCTTCTAGAGCGGTTGAATGGAAAGATGTTGAGAAGACAACGGACTGGGGTGTACTTATCCTGTTCGGTGGTGGTATCTGTTTAAGTAACATTCTTAAAGCGACAGGAACGAGTGTATTCCTAGCGCACTCTCTAAGCGGATTTTTAGAAACAGCTGGTGTTCTTCTTACGATTCTAGCGGTGGTAGCGTTCGTGGTATTCCTAACGGAATTTGCGAGTAACACTGCAAGCGCAGCACTGCTTGTCCCTGTATTTGCGACTATTGCTGAAGCGCTAGGTATGTCTCCAGTTATCTTATCGGCGCTAATTGCCGTTGCCGCTTCTTGTGCTTTCATGTTGCCAGTCGCGACACCACCTAACGCAATAGTGTTTGGCTCGGGTCACATCAAGCAGAAAGAGATGATGCGAATCGGTATGGTATTAAACCTAGTTTGTATCCTAGTTCTGACATTGTTCGCTTGGATTTTCTGGTAAGCATAAACGCCTAGTTGGTGATACTCCAACTAAGATGATTACTGTTTCCCTGATACAGCCTTTCTAAAACAGCCCGCTCAACAAAATTCGCTACGAACGAGGGCGTTGAGCGGGCATCGTAAGAAAAATAAACGTTTTTACCTTTTGGTGGCTCTTCGTCACCTTTTTTGCTTTTAGAATGGTAGCCATAGCGATGCCACATACTCACTTATGGTTTTTTCACAATCGGAACAACCTCAGATTAGTGACTCAAGAACACCTGATTTCGACCCGAATGTTTCGCTTGATATAAAGCTTCATCAGCACGAGCAATAGTCTCTGTCACCCGCTCTTGCTTCATCTCGGCAAGACCAACACTGCAAGTAAGAGGGTCGCCATGAACCCATAGGTGTTGACTAACCAAAAGCCTTATTTTCTCTGCCTTTCTTTGCGCTTCTCCAGCGTCTGTCTCAGGACAAAAAACAATAAACTCTTCCCCGCCCCACCTCACTAACTTGTCGGTAGCGCTGATCGAGCTACCCACTACCATGCTAAACTCACGTAAAATATGGTCGCCCATCTGATGTCCGTACTTATCGTTCACACTTTTGAAGTAGTCAATATCGAGGTACAACATACTTAGCTTCCCATGCCCTTGCTTCACCTGTTGAGACTGCATCTTCAACCAATCACGGATCGCGTGTCGGTTAAGTATGCCTGTTAACTCATCTCGGTGAGCCATCTCTGAAAACTCAAAGTTTTGCTCTCGTAATGCACGGTTAACACTCTTAAGGTGGTGGTGCCTTTTTTCTGCAATCACCATACGCTTGCGTGAGTGATGCAATTCAGAAAGTAAAAATACAGTACCTGTGCCTACCCAAATGAACAGCAAGATTAAGAACAAACTTTCTGCTGATATATAGGATCCTTCAAATTCAATACTGCGAATAACAATTCGATGATGACCTAATTTTGCTCCAGAGGCGGTCGCAAATTCAACCATATTGACATTTGAATATTCTGGAGCCGAATGTTCTAGCGCAATATCGTTATCGGCAAGCCACCATGTCATCACCTGCAGGTTAGCAATAGGAATCTCAATCACACCGCCATCTACACCAGGTGAAAACTCCATACCATTATACTTATGCGTGTATTCGTCATCAGATACAGAGTAAGCAGGATTATAATTGCGTAGATAGGTTCTCAAACGACCGCTAGAATCCGCTTCCGCATGATAATCAATATTGACTCTGAAGGTATGGTATTGGGAAAGATCAAGGCCAGCGGTAATGTCTGGATTGATACGAATTGACAGGCCACAATAAGGCCACGGATACTCAGACTCTTTCAATTCACAGTCGAGAATATACTGGCCATTTTTAAAAGATATTTGAGAGGTACTGATACCCCTGTCAACTTTATCGCTAGTTGCGACAAATTCATATTTATCAGGAGTAATAGCAGTTATCACACGACTCCCGCTCACACGGTAATACTGCACAATGGCAAGCGTTGTGATAACGAGAAAGATAACAATCTTATGAATCCACTTCACGTCTAAACTTCCGGCTAAGGTCCCTATAGTTGGGATTTCACGATATAAAATAAGTTAAGTAAATCAGTGATCTTCATTCCAACAACTCACTGAAAAACGTTATATCACGCCAGAACAAAATGTCATACTATATTTTTATGTGCATGTTGACTGGTAATTATTCACGCCGAGAATCAAGTAATATTGCGTATAAAAACAAACTCTATTTGTTATACTCATCGCATAATCATCGTTAACCGTAGCGCCTGCTTAAAGAGCATCCGAGTCGACGAAATAATAATCAAAATACAACGAGTAATGTCATGTCTTTATTAGCAAAAGGAACACTCAAGAAAATGAGTGCTTCGCTTGATGGTGCGGTTACCTACCGTTTACCTGTCGGTGAAGAATTTGTAGAGCTAAACCCTCTGATTGGTAAAACCATTAACCTCTCTCACACCGGTAATATTTTTTGCTGCTCGTGTGGCAAAAAAACCAAGAAAAGCTACTCGCAAGGACACTGTTTTGTGTGTATGAGAAAGCTGGCAAGTTGCGATATGTGCATCATGAAGCCAGAGACTTGCCATTACGATGAAGGCACTTGTCGTGAGCCTGAGTGGGGTGAAGCGAACTGCATGGTTGATCACTTCGTTTACCTGTCGAACACATCAAGCCTTAAAGTGGGTATCACTCGTCATACTCAAATACCTACTCGCTGGATTGACCAAGGCGCAACTCAAGGCCTGCCTATCTTGAAGGTGAAAACACGTCAGATTTCTGGCCTGATCGAAGTTGAGTTAGCAAAGCACATTGCTGACAAAACTAACTGGCGCACGCTACTCAAAGGCGACGGTGACGATATGGAATTGATAGAAAAAGCCAAAGAACTATTGCCATTGGTTGAGGATAAAATCCAAGAGATCAGAGCGAAGTTTGGTGACGATGCTATCGAGATTCTGAGCGAAAACATCACTTCATTGAGCTACCCAGTTGAACAGCACCCAGTGAAAATTGTATCGCACAACTTTGATAAGAACCCAGAGGTAACTGGTGTACTTCAAGGTATTAAAGGCCAGTACCTAATCCTAGATACTGGTGTGATTAACATTCGTAAATTTGGCTCTTACGAAGTAGAAGTTTCTGCTTAGTAAGCCAACGGTTTTATAAGCAACTGCTTTTATTAGACACTACTTTGATAAGCCAAAGCTGAGTTCATTTAAGCGGTGAAATCTAAACAACTTTGACCAGATTACACTGAACTTATCATGACGATAGAAACTAAAATGCCCTCAGCGATTGCTTAAGGGCATTTTATTATCAATACGATTCTATGCTAGCCGCCTAACTAAACCATGTTTAGTCAACATTAAGATGTGCTCACTTCTCCGCATACACAATTTTTTCCACTCGCTTTAGCTTGGTACAGAGATTGATCCGTTAAGTTCACGAGCGCATCAATGGACACTTTCCCTTCGCACGATCGGCTGTCACTGACTCCAATACTGACGCTCACATTAAATCGAACATGTTTGCTGATGTTAAACTGAGTTTGATTAAATTGCTGGCGAATTTGGTCAGATACTGCGCGTGAAATTTGAGGAGAAGCATTTGGGAGAAACACGATAAACTCTTCGCCACCCCAACGCCCTGCAACACCACCAGCTTGCTCTACATTACGCTTGGTAATACTAGCCAAAGCACAAATAACTTCATCACCTACCATATGACCGTAAGTATCATTGATCGATTTAAAGTCATCGATATCAAGTAGCATACATACAACATGATTATCGGAAGCAAGATACGCTTTCAGCCAATCGTAAATCGCTCTTCGATTGAGCAAATTGGTCATTTCATCGTAATTCGCTTGATGAAGTAACTGTTTCTCCAACATTACTTTTTGAGTCACATCTTCGAGCACCACCTGAACCGCTGGCTGACCTTTCCAAGTAATCGCATTGTCGTAAATATTGAAGAACCGGTGAACCTCGTCGAACCCTATATTTTCAACCACAGTACTAGTTCCTGACAACTCACCAGACACAATCGCTTGATAATGCTTACTGATACCATCCGTATTCTGTTTTGGTACCAATTCAAGAATCGACTCTAGCTCTAATACTTGCTCGATGGACGTGCCGCCTTGCATGTTGACCCAAGATTGATTGACCATCAACGGTTTGAAATCTCGATGAACCAAGATGCCCTGTCCTGATTGCATGATCATATCGTGATACATCTTATCTTGCTCACGCACCGCATTTTACAACTGAATAGCAGGAGATAGATCGATAACCGTGACTTGCAGTGCAGGTCTTCCCTGCCACTCCGTAACATGGTCGATAGAAAACACTGTGAACTCTCTACCGTTACGATCAACATTGGTATAAGTATGAACCTGAGGATCTCGTTGACCGCTGACCGTTTCAAGGTAGTTTTGATAGGCTAAAACATGAAATTCTTCTGATATAAGATCTAAAAAGCTATCTATATTAAGCAGTAGTTCTTCGGGTGATTGGTATCCATAAATACGCGCATAATTAGCATCAACGCTAACTACATTCATATCTTGAATAGTTATTACACCGTATGTGGATTCGAAATTTATTGACGACATTGCCCACTCCGCACTAGAGCTATACTTCGTAAATTGGAGTATAACGACATATCCTACTAGCGACTTAACACAATCTATCGCACGCCAGACACATTAATATATCAACTAGTATATCGTACTGCTTCACGCTTCTCTACAATTCAATTGCTTACACGAGACATCAAAAGCTAGCAAGAACATCAATCTTGTTACGCGTGTCAAAAAACAAAAAAAGATAACACCTATCAATGTAAACGTTTCCTTAGCCTTGCTCTCGTTTACTAAACCTGGGCCGCTGAAAGCATCAAACTCTTTTCCTTAATCGCTTTCTAACTATTCTTGCCAGTCAGAAAAGTAAGAGACGAGAAAATCGATCGCAAGCCGTGCTCTCTGTGGTAGAAAGCGACGGTTTTGGTAAACAATCCAACTGCTGGTTCCTGCTCCCCAATACTCTTCTAGTACTGGAAACAGTTTTCCATAAGCAAGAGCGCCATTGAAACTGCTTTTTGGTAGGTAGACAATGCCAAGCCCCTGTTCACATGCTTTAATCACTGCGCTTGAGTTATTGCTTCTCCAGCGACCATGCACTCGTACTGCATTAAGCGGTTTTCCATCTTTTTCAAATAGCCACTGATCACTGTTGGCAATGATGCAACTGTGTAATTTCAACTGTTCTGGGTGAACTGGTGTACCAAATTGATCAAGATAAGCTTTGCTGGCTGCTGCCGCCATTGGGCGATCAACGAGCTTTCTTGCCACCAACCCCGAATCATCCAACCGACCATATCGAATCGCGAAATCGATGCCATCTTCGATGAAGTTAACCATCTTGGTATTAAAGTTCATCTCTATAGTTAGATCTGGGTGGTCTTTGGCAAATTCCATCAACGCAGCAGCCACATGATTTTCTGCAAACGCGCCTGCGGCACTCACTCGTAATGTGCCACTTAACTGAGCTTGTTGAGAGGTCACTTGTTCATTTGCCTGTTGCAGCCCAATAACTAGATCTTTGCACTGCTGATAATAGGTGTGACCCGATTCGGTTAAGCTTACCATGCGTGTAGAACGAGCAAGCAAGGCAACACCTACCCTTTCTTCTAACCTTGAAACTTGGCGACTGACATGACTGGTACTGCAACCTAACTGCTTTGCGGCCGCAGAAAAGCCGTGACACTCTGCTACCGCAACAAACTCATTAATACCTTCAAAGCTATCCATACTTCACCTGCTTACATCTAACGAATTCACATCGACTAATTCATATCTAACTATTGCTATATAGCAATAATGTTTTGCCTATTCGGTATATTATCACTCAAATGGTTTGCTACTAGTATTACAGATAACGAAACAGCGGTATCTAAATTGAAAACTTTGGTTTTCTAAATAAAAACCACGATACCTAAAGCAAAAAACGACGCTGAAACCAAACAAACGTGCTCAAAGGGACGAATCATGAAAAAAATACTAATACCTGTGACTAACCACGCAACACTTGGCAATACAGATCAAGCGAACGGTACTTACGCTCCTGAACTGACTCATGCTCTCAAAGAGATCATTGCTGCAGGTTTTGAATACGACATCGCTTCTATCAAGGGTGGTAAAGGTCCACTGTATGGAACCGATATTGAAGGGGATTCAGTAAACGCCGAGATCTTGGCTGATGATGACTTCCAGAACCGCATCAACAATACGATTCCTGTAAGCCAAATTAATGCAGAAAGCTACGATGCTATCTTCTACCCCGGTGGATTCGGTTTGCTTTCAGATCTAGCAACCGACGAGCAATTCGCAACCATCGCCGCTAAGCACTATGAAGATGGTGGCGTTATCTCATCAGTATGTCACGGCCCTGCAGCACTGCTTCCGATTGTCCTAAGCAACGGCGAGAAGCTATTAAGCTCTAAATCGGTGACAGGCTTTACACGTGAAGAAGAAATCGACTTTGGGACCATCAATGACATTCCATTCCTATTGGAAGAATCGCTTACTCGTAGCGCAGCGCGTTTCAACAAAGTTCAACCTTGGCATGAGCTTGTGATTGTTGATGAGCGAGTGATTACCGGTCAGAACCCAACCAGTGCGCACGCAGTAGGTGCAGCTCTGGTTAAGCTGTTGTCTTAGTTCAATCACGGGCTTAATCGAGTAGCGGTTTTAGTCGTAGTAGACTTTGCTAAACAGATATAAGTTCATGAAACAAAAAGAGCAGACTTCCTACTCAATATTATTGAGAGAAGCATGCTCTTTTCTAATTTCTATAACAGCCAAAATTGTTAGCTATTGCTACGTAAAATCCCTTCAAGCACATTGAACAGTAAGTCAATCTCATCAATCGAGTTATAATGCATACATCCAATACGCACCACGCCCTGCTCTTCAATACCCAACTGCTTCACTAGCCCTAATGCATAGAAGTGTCCATTCCACACACAGATATTATGCTCGCCTAACTTCTTAGCGATGAACTCTGGAGAGTGATCTTCAAAGGTAATCGCAAATGTAGGGGTTCTCAGATTCGAATCAAACTCAGTTTTACCATAAAGTTTTGCACCTTCAAGATCGGACAAGCGTTTAAGGAAGTATTCACTGAGTTGGCTCTCATGCTTATTATACAGCGCGTAACTTTGCTCTAAACGAGAACGCAATGAATCGGCTGGATCGCCTAACTGCGCCAAGTAATCCACCGCCGCAATCACACCGGCAAGGCCTTCAAAACTTTGTGTTCCTGTTTCAAATCGACCTGGGCCGATATTGGTTGCAGGTTCAACCTTGTAAGGCTTTAAAGTATGCAGCCATTGAGGCGCAACATAAGCAATACCGACATGCGGGCCGAAGAACTTATAAGCAGAACACGCTAAGAAATCACAATTCAGTTGCTGAACATCGATCAAATGATGAGGTGCGTAATGAACGGCATCGACATATACCTGAGCGCCATGCTGATGTGCAAGCTCAATAACTTTAGCCATATCGACAATAGAACCTGTCGTGTTCGAAGCAAACGTCACCGCGACAAGCTTGGTTTTCTTATTCAGCAGCGATTCAAAATGCGCCATATCCAAACTGCAATCGGATTCGTCGACACTAACTTGGCGAACAATCGCGCCTTTGTCGTCTGCCGCTTGCTGCCAGCTCGATACATTTGAGTAATGGTCTAACGCAGTGACGATAACCTCATCGCCCTCTTTCCAATCGCGGCTGATCGCTCGGCTAAGTTGGAAGGTCAACGATGTCATGTTCGCACCGAACACCACATTGCCAGAAGACTCCGCATTGAGTAGTGCTTGGGCCGCTTCTCGCGCTTGCTGCATTAAACTTGTGGTCTTTTGGCTAGAAAAGTAGTGCCCGCCTAGGTTTGAATTGAAATGCCCTAGGTATTCCGTCATTGAAGCTAAAACATTCTCAGGTACCTGAGACCCACCGGGACCATCGAAAAAGGTCACAGGCCTGCCGTTATGATATTGGCCTAAAGCACTAAACTGTTGGCGTACATCATTAAGAGTGAAGGACATTACGCGCATCCTTAGCCGTTAGTACAAACACATCCATATAGCCCATCTTACCGTGGTCTATGGTACGAATCGGTTGTGCGTTGTGCCAAAGCTTACTATCAGCAAGCATTGCCACCTCGCCATCGCCTAACACCTTTCTAAAGAATGGTGCTTCGTGGCTATCTTGATAAAGCATCACTTCACCACCCACGATGTTATGGCGAGTAACACCAATAATCGCGATGTGGTCAAAGCCATCTTGATGAACACCTTCTGGTGCTACTTGAGTCTCTTCAAAAATAGCGGCAATGCGAATCTGATGGATTTCGATTTCTTGCCCGTCTTCAAGTCCATTGGTCTCAATAAACAGTTCACACATTTCTTGCATGCCTTCACTGCTTAGAATCTTCGCTTCAATCGGCTCGAACTGGCGAACGACGTCACCTTGAAAGTGATTAATGTCTTCAGACTGAACAAAGTTATGTTTGTCTTGCTCAACGACTTGTCCATTACTGAATTGAACCACCGAGTATCTTCTCAATCGAAACTGGCCATCCGCATGCTCTGTGCTTGGTAGCTGAGAGAATGACGGAGACAACTCCTTAACAGCATGGTTACTGAGATGGGTAATATGTAGGGTATTTTCGTGAGCATGTAACATCATCGACTCCTTAATGATTGTTAATTTACTTTCAATATTTAACGTTTTATTTACATAAAGGATACTTGAAGATCTTGTCAAATCAACATTAAACAATCATTTATCCCGTCAGATTTAATAATTCAGACACTAAATCCAATCTGAAATTAAAAAGCAGTGTATAACACCAGAATAAAAGATGACCAACTCTTAAAACTAGCACACTCCACTAGCTAGTTATAAATCCCTATAAATTTAAATTTAACGACATTATTAACTAGAAAGTGGTGTTTCATATTGTGTCAGCCCTTGCGCTCCAACAAACCAGCCTCCTGCATAAGTTCAGGTATCACGCTCGCCACCATCCATTTCTATGCTTTTGCACAGCGAAATACGACTTACCTATCAGTCACCAAGCTATTGATTATTTACACAACAAACTGAAATTGGTTAATTTATGAGTACGCCAGAAACCAAACGCCTTTGCTTGCGCGTCTGGAACAGGTCGAGTTCGGGGGGAACTCGGCCGCCCTCAAATAGAGTGCTTTCTAATAAAACCTACAATTATAAATGATGCGTTTATTTGGAATATGATGGTCTGCCTTTATGTCCTAACTTAGAATTCGTTAAAAATAGGCGACTATAAAGATTGGGAATGTTCTACACAAAACAGATGAGAGGGTAAGCAAGCTTGAAAGGTTGGTTGCTAAAAAAGCCACCTTTGGTGACATTTACACCAAAAGTCAAAACGAAAATAAGTTAACTAGACTTAAAACGATTCACTTAGAAAATAGGGAATTTAGCTAACACTCAATTTCACTGGACTGATTTTTAAAACCGTTCTTCGAGCGCTTCTGCTGGTACATTCGCTGGTCAGCTAAGCTCAAACACTCAGAAAAATTGACACATTCAAAACTAGATGCGCTTCCAAAACTGAGGCCAGACTGAGGCCAATCAGCACTGCGAATTTGCTCTTCCACCTGAGTCACTCTAAGCTCAATCTGAGAATAGAGAGCCTCAACTTGTTTCTCTTTATCCACTTTCAATAACCAGATAAATTCGTCGCCACCAGCTCGATAAACCATTCCAAGGTCTGTAAATTTTTCTCGCATCATGCGGCTGGTGTATTCTAAAAAGCGATCCCCTTCATCATGACCATAAGTATCATTAATCGATTTAAGACCATCACAATCGATGAAAACGATACAATAGGAATGATGTACTAATTGTTTACTGGCATCATTAAAATCCAGCCGGTTTCCAAGCCCCGTTAAACTATCCACCCTCGACTGGATATAGGTTTTCTGATGTTGATGTTGTTGAATCCGCAACCATTCAGTCAGTGACAATAAAATGCAGGCACAATCTATTGCTAATGCAACAACAACGATAACTTCTGTCGATCTCTGAGTCGGCAATGGTGCAAAATGCGCAAAAATGTAATATACCAAAGCCGTGCCATAACAAAGACCACCGATCAAATAATATTTAGCGACAAAGTTTCGTTGATAAACCATCAATACGCCAGTCACTATCATTGTCGGCACCCAGATTGCCGCAATCAAATGGGACATAACAAAAGTCAACGAAAACGGGGCAAAGACATTAATAAACCCGATAATGACACACAGCCAACTAAAGGCCTGAAAGGTAAGATTAATACGAATAAAATGCTGCGGAAATCCAAACAATAATCTTGTGTAATAGCAAGAAAAAGCAACCGCAAACGGAAACAATACCATTCCAAAATAAACTGGGTTCCAGCTTTGGCTTGGTAATAAGTACCCCCAAGCGCCTGAAGCGGCGAACCATCCCAGGCCATGTAGCCCAACATAACCAGCACAAGCCAGTGTGACTGGATGTTTAGTTTGAAAGTAACAAAAAAGAGCGAAAACTCCCAACGTTAGCATGACAGTAATAGAAGCTAATGTGAGCGTATTGTTGCGGAAAACGTGAATATAAAATGGATATTCAGGTTGAAGAGTGAAGTTAACTGCCTTTGGAAATTTCTTTGCTTCCAAGTAGAGCCAAAGTGTTCCAGATTCCTCCGCATTCAATATTAACGGGAAGCTTTGCCTATGCAGATGCAAGATACTCTTGTTACTTAATTGGCCAAAATCAAGTATTCGCCTTACTTGACCATTTGTTGATTGCCAGTAACCCCAACCTTGATCCAAATAGTTTGCACGGAGTGTAACTATTTGTTGTGACGACTTGATATCGGAGTTGGCCAAATCAACTCTCAACCCAAACGCCCCTTCACCACCAAATATCGTTTCAATCCTTGGAGAGGATTCAATGTGTTTTTTTAATATGGGAAAATCGACTGGATCAGATAACAAAGGCATTTCATACCATCTTACAGCTTCATTAGCTAACACAGATTGTTCCCCGCTGACCTGCAGCGGAGAAGCAAAAACCGAATTCAGGCACACAATAAACACATTGATAAAAAGGATTAGAATCTGCATAGAGTTCAAATAATTCCGCGCAATATATAAATATCAATAATAACACATACAAAAAAATAACAACTGAGAAACACTCAACAGTTCAAGTATTAACCAACATTACACCTGTTTGTAATCATGCCGTTCATACTAAAAGTGCGTCTTGTGGTCGCTTATCTGCACGCTAATTTTGATGAGTTCTTACAGCGTCTTTTAACGCAAACTTTTTAAAATAAAACATAGGATTCAGGTTCTCTTGTTTTTCTACTCATCAATGTATACGCAAAAAAGTAAATACTGCTATAGAAACACCATGATCAAGAAGACCCTAAAAGTGAGCAATATGCATAGCTGTTTGCAAGAGCACTTTCCTTGACTTATCGCTATTGATCTAAGACACAGGATTACAAGACCATCATTTAGTTCGGTTATGTTCTAACGTATAACGATTAATTACACTTCTACCCTTGTTTAACCTTTTATTGCCTCCATATTTTCCATACAATCCTAATCGATTATAAATAAAAACAAATTCAATTTCGGAGTCCTCATGAGCGACGTAAAGCACTGTAATTTATTGATTCTTGGTTCTGGCCCTGCTGGCTATACAGCTGCAGTTTACGCTGCTCGTGCAAACCTAAACCCAGTACTTGTTACCGGTATGCAGCAAGGTGGTCAGCTTACAACCACAACAGAAGTGGAAAACTGGCCGGGTGATGCTGAAGGTTTAACGGGTCCAGCACTGATGGATCGCATGAAAGAGCACGCAGAGCGCTTTGAAACAGAGATCCTGTTTGACCACATTAACGAAGTAGACCTATCTAACCGCCCTTTCCGTCTTAAAGGCGATTCAGGCGAGTACACGTGTGATGCGTTGATCATCTCAACGGGTGCATCAGCTAAGTACCTAGGTTTAGATTCTGAAGAAGCATTCAAAGGCCGTGGCGTTTCTGCTTGTGCTACGTGTGATGGTTTCTTCTACCGCAACCAGAAAGTAGCGGTTGTTGGTGGTGGTAACACCGCTGTTGAAGAAGCACTTTACCTATCTAACATCGCGTCTGAAGTTCACTTAGTTCACCGTCGTGACACGTTCCGCGCTGAAAAGATCCTAGTGAAACGTTTAATGGACAAAGTAGAGAACGGCAACATTGTTCTTCACACTGATCGCACGCTAGACGAAGTTCTAGGCGACGACATGGGCGTAACGGGCGTTCGTATTAAAGATACTCAGTCTGATAAAACAGAAGAGATCGAAGTAATGGGCGCATTCATTGCTATCGGTCACCAACCAAACACTGAAATCTTCAAAGGCCAAGTCGACATGAAAGATGATTACATCATCGTACAGTCTGGTCTTGAAGGTAACGCAACACAAACCAGCATCCCAGGCGTGTTCGCTGCAGGTGATGTAATGGACCACAACTACCGCCAAGCAATCACTTCTGCTGGTACAGGTTGTATGGCTGCACTGGATGCTGAACGCTTCCTAGATGGCCTTAACGATAAGTAAATCTGAGATTGCAGATTTAAATATCGAAGCCCTCACCTCAATAGATGCAGGGCGTCATCACATTTTGTTGTAAATCCCTAGAGCCCAGCGGTATATCCACTGGGCTTTCTTTTGTATACTAGCCGCCCTCAACAAATAATAATTATCATTAAGCCTTCATAATGGATAAGAAAAAACAACGCAGCTTGAACAAGTGGCTTAAGCAACAGAGTAAGTTAGCGAAACGCTGGCTTATGATTGCGATTGGCCTTGGCGTACTTTCAAGCGTGTTTTTAATTGCTCAAGCAGCTCTTCTCGCCTCTATTCTTCATCAGCTGATCATCGAGAATGTCGATAAATCTGAACTGGTTGGTCATTTCGCAGGCTTGGCACTATCGGTCGTTGGCCGTGCAGGCTGTACATGGGGTCGTGAAATCGCCGGCTATCGCTGTGGTGAGCAGATCCGTATCTACATTAGGCAGCTCATTCTCGATAAGTTACGCGAACTTGGTCCTGCCTACATCAAAGGCAAACCTGCGGGTACGTGGGCAACCCTGTTGCTAGAACAAGTAGAAGACATGCAAGACTTCTTCTCTCGTTATCTACCTCAGATGTCTCTGTCGGTAATGATTCCATTCATTATTTTGGTTGTGGTGTTTCCAGTAAACTGGGCAGCTGGATTGATCTTTTTGCTTACGGCTCCACTGGTGCCGATGTTCATGGCACTTGTTGGTATGAAAGCAGCCGATGCCAACCGTAAAAACTTCAAAGCGCTTCAGCGTCTTTCTGGTCACTTTTACGACCGTTTGCAGTCAATGACAACCATCCGTCTATTTGATCGCACCAACGCTGAAACAGAAGTACTCAAAGGTGCATCTGAAGTGTTTAGAACGCGTACCATGGATGTGTTGAAAATCGCTTTCTTGTCTTCTGCTGTACTTGAGTTCTTCACGTCGATCTCTATCGCGATGACGGCGGTTTACTTTGGTTTCACCTACATCGGTGAGCTGAACTTTGGCCACTACGGCGTCGGCATTACGCTATTCGCTGGTTTGTTTATCCTTATCTTGGCGCCAGAGTTTTACCAACCTCTGCGTGACTTAGGTACTTTCTACCATGCGAAGCAACAAGCGGTTGGCGCTGCGGAAAGTATTGTCGAGTTCTTAGAAACAGACATCACTAAGGTTAAATCAGGCGACACTCAACTCGATCAGGCTCAAGGCATCAATATTGAAGCTCAAGCTCTAAAAGTGTTAAGCCCTGAAGGTGTTCAATTGGTTGGCCCTATCTCGTTTGCACTTAACACTCGACAGTCGACTGCGTTAGTTGGCCCAAGTGGGGCGGGTAAAACAAGTTTGATCAACGCTATTCTTGGTTTCATGCCTTATGAAGGAAGCTTGAAAATCAATGGCATTGAATTGCGTGACCTAGACTTAGCCTCTTGGCGTAAGACGATTAGCTGGGTTGGTCAAAACCCGTTGCTACTGCACGGTACAATTCGTGACAACGTCACTCTAGGTAAGCTCGATATCACTGACCAAGTTGTCGAGAATGCGCTTGAGCAGTCTTTTGCTAACGAGTTCGTTAGCGAGCATGGCTTAGATTATATGATCTCTGATCGCTCTGGCGGCCTGTCTGTTGGTCAATCTCAACGTTTGGCTCTGGCTCGCGCCATGATTCAAGACGGTCAGTTCTGGTTGTTAGATGAACCAACAGCTAGCCTAGATACTCGTAGCGAACAGTTAGTAATGAAAGGCATCAATAGCAATATTGAAAGCCGCACAGCCCTGCTTGTAACGCACCAACTTGCCCCTCTTAAATCAGTCGATAATATTCTGGTTATGCGCGATGGTGGTCTGGTTGAACAAGGTCATTACTCTCAGCTATCGACTGCGGGTGGTTTGTTCGAAAAGATGCTTAACGCGAACTTAGCTCAACAAGATAATAAGGGTAATTTAGATGCGTGATTTACTGCCTTACCTGAAACTCTATAAAAAGCATTGGTTTGGCCTATCGCTAGGCATGCTATTAGCTTTTGCTACTCTTTCGGCTTCTATCGGCTTGTTAACGCTATCAGGCTGGTTCATTTCAGCTTCTGCGGTTGCAGGCCTTACGATTGCACGTGAGACCTTCAACTACATGCTACCGGGCGGCGGCGTACGTGGTTTGGCAATGAGCCGTACTGCGGGTCGTTGGGGTGAACGTGTTGTCAGCCACAATGCCACATTCAAATTGTTAACTGATTTACGTATCTTCTTCTTCAAGAAGCTAGCTCCGCTGATCCCAGGCCGTATTTCGAACCTTCGTGATGCTGACCTTCTCAACCGTTTGGTTGCTGATGTCGATGCAATGGACCACGTTTACTTGCGCTTAGTAAGCCCAGTGACGGTTGGTGTGTTCGGGATCTTCTTCCTTACTATTTTCTTGATGTGGTTCGATAGCTCACTAGGTTTGATCTTGGGTTCTATCCTTCTGATCATGCTGTTGGTTTGGCCAATCTTGTTTTACAAGCTAGGTAAACGTAACGGCGGTGAACTGACACAAAACAAAGCGGATCTTCGTGTTACCACTCTGGATTGGATTGAAGGCTACAGCGAACTGACTCTGTTTGGTGCTGAAGAGCGTTACCGCAATGCGATTCTAGAAACGCAGCAGAAGCTGATGGCGAATCAGTTTGTGAATGCTAACCTAACTGGTATGGCGTCAGCAGCACTGATGCTGTTCAACGGTTTGACGTTGGTTCTTATGCTTTGGCTTGCGGCTGATGGCGTGGGTGGTAATGCACCAGACCCGTTCATCGCGCTAATGGCATTCGCAACCATGGCAAGTTTTGAGCTATTAATGCCAATCGCAGGCGCGTTCCAGCATTTAGGTCAAACTCTGTCTTCAGCACGTCGCTTGAACGAAGTTATTCTGTCGGAGCCTGAAGTTCAGTTTGCTGAAGAGAAACTCGACATCAACAAGCCGCTTGATATTACGTTCTCAAACGTGACGTTCAACTACCCTGATTCTGAACGTAGTGTTCTGAACGCTGTTGACCTAACGATTCCTGCAACGCACAAGGTTGCGATTGTGGGCCAAACAGGTTCTGGTAAGTCGACTTTGATTCAGCTGCTGACTCGCTACTGGGATCCTAAAAAAGGCGACATCTCAATCGCGGGAGTTGAACTGACGCAGTGGAATGAATCACAGCTTCGTGAATCAATCAGTGTAGTAAGCCAACGTGTAGACATTCTCAATGGTACTTTGCGTGACAACTTGTTGATTGCAAGACCAGAAGCAACCGATGATCACTTAGCGAACATCCTTAAAGACGTTGGTCTAGAAAAGCTGCTTGAGAACAACGCGCTTGATAGCTGGTTAGGTGATGGTGGTCGTCAACTGTCTGGCGGTGAGAAGCGCCGCATTGGCATCGCACGTGCCATTCTTCATGATGCTCCTATCCTGCTTTTAGATGAGCCGACAGAAGGCTTAGATAAGCAAACCGAGCAAAGCATCATGACTCTTTTCGAGAAGCACTTCGAAGGCAAGACGGTTATCTTCATCACGCACCGTTTAATTGGTCTGGAATCGATGGATTCTATCGTTCTGATTGAACAAGGCGAGATTGTTGAAAACGGCTCTCATGAGAAACTGTTAAACGAAGCAGGACGTTATTTCCAACTGCGTCAGGCAATCTAGCGCCTTCATCAGTTATAAAGATAACCGTTCAAAGCCCGAGTTTATGCTCGGGCTTTTTTGTGTCTTTAATTATTCTGAGCTACACCCTTCTTCAATCAAGTTTAACCCGTCACTTCCACTTCCAATAGGTGGCTGACCTTGATGTAAAAAAGAAAATAGCTTAACAACGACAAGCTAGAGCCCCTGCGATGGTGAAATTTATGGAGCACTGCTTTCCTACTAGCGCGGCCCTCAAAACTAAGTTCCCAGGTTATCCAAACAACTAATTAGGGTTCATAACTCTAACTAGAACGCACATCGAGTAGGGTGAGGCGTTACCGCCTCATCCCTCTCACAGAACCGTACGTACGGACCTCGTATACGGCTCATGCACACTTCCATTCAGCATATTGGCTGAACACATACCCTGTCCTTATTGTCCCAAGATTTACCAATCCTTGGTCATTAAACCATTGATTTGGCATCGCATAGCTTGATAGTGGACTCGCTGCACTGACCCAACTTGTCATTGAGATATGCTGGAACGGCGGCTTATACCCTAACTGTTTTAACTTTCGATGTAAGCGTTGAGGCTTCTTCCAAAGTTTCAACTGGATACTACGCAGTCTTCTTCGTAGCCATCCTGCTAGTCTTGAGAACTCCCTGCTGCTATTGGTGATCCTGAAGTATTGGCTGAACCCTCTTAACACTGGGTTTAGATCTTTTATGACTTGCTCAAGTGGCTTACCGCACCCTCGCTTCGTCATTCGCTTTAACTTGCTTTTGAACACTTTCAGTTTTTTAGTTTGAATGCGGGTAAATTGACTCCCGATTTCTACACCTAAAAACTTCACGCCATCACTGCTGTGCGCTATATGTGATTTCGTCTGGTTCACTGTGAGTTTAAGCTCTCCTTCTAAGATCTTCGTCGCTTGTGCAAGGGCATTCTCTGCCCCTGCCTTGCTACGACAGAAGATGAGTATGTCATCCGCATAACGAACGATCCTATGGCCGCGCTTTCGCATTTCCTGATCGAACGCATCAAGGTAGATATTGGCTATCAAAGGACTGATAACACCACCTTGTGGACTTCCTAGCTCTGTCTCCTGCCAACTACCGTCTATCATCACCCCACTTTTTAGAAACTGTTTTATCAGCTCTAATACACTGCTATCTGTGACTCGTTTTCTGATGCTTTTGATAATCAACTCGTGGTCGAGTTTGTCAAAGCACTTCGACAAGTCCATATCTACAACGTGTTGTAACCCGTAACGCCGGATGAACATCGTGGATTTGTTGATTGCATCGTGACAGCTTCGATTCGGCCTATACCCAAAACTTGATGGGTGAAATTGCTCTTCGAAGATGGGGGTGAGGATATCGTTGAGCGCTTGTTGGACAACTCTATCCCTAACTGTTGGGATCCCGAGCAATCGCACCCCTCCGTCTTCTTTGGGTATCTCTACCCGTTTGACTGGCTGAGGTTTGTATTGCTTGGTTTTAAGTTCAGAGAGGAGTTGATCGAGGTTATCACTCAGATTTTCGGCGTAGTTGCTCAGGCTCTGCTCATCTATTCCAGCCGCGCCTTTCGCTTTCTTTACCTTTTTAAACCCTTTATACAGCCTCTCTTTGTTGAGTAGATGACCATATAAGCTGTAATAAACTCGCACTTTCTCTCCTTGGATTGTGTGCTGTGTGGGGACAGGTGTTTCATCTTCAGCGTGGGTGTTATTTCTCTCTGCTGTTCAGCCTTCTAGCTCAGTGGCAATTTACTGAAGTGAGTCAGAGTTACTCCCCTATACGGTTTCTTAGCGCAGTATCTTGCTTCCACAATCAACCAAACTAGGAATACCCCGATAGCGATTCGGTTTGGGTATCACTGAAAAAAAAAAAACATCTGTTCATCACAGACTTAAAGTGTACTTCCTCCCTTCGCAACACTGAGTGCTTTTGGCATTTCAGTGCTCCATCAGACTTGATGCTGCTGGTCAGCTAAGTTTTCTCCTCCACACCATTACTGGGCTTCTCTGGCTTAGCCTTACTCACTACTACGGATTCATCTGCCACCTCGCACCAACACACCTCTTAGCTTTCGCTTCGAGTTTGTGCTTCCAGACTGTCTGGATGTGGTGTCAGGCTTCCCCAGTTACTGCACTGGCTCCCTGTTAACAATGCCACCCTCAAGCACAGCATAGGTCTGACTGAGTATAGGGCTTCGCGCTATTTCGGACGCTTACCCACCTATACTGCCGAAGCAGGTTTACTTGCGTTGTGTACTGCTAACTTCCTATCGCTTCCTTCAGACCCTGCCGTTAGCCAACAACGCCCTTGCGATTCGGATTATCTTCCCCTCAGTCGGGGTGATTCAGGTTTCTTTCAACCTGACGGGTTTGCCAGCTTCGCTGGGCAAACAAAAAAGCCGAATGTGATAATCACATTCGGCTTTTTGATAACGTTATCGCGAATTATTCGCTAGTCGTTTTAGCTATCAAGTTATCGCTATTCGCTCAGAACTTAGTGCTTAAAGCTTGAAGCGGCTAATTTCGCTTTCTAGCTCGTGAGACAGTTCAGATAACTGAGCAGCTTGTTCCGCAGCTTGGTGCGCTTCGTCTGCTAGCTCATTAGATACGTCACGGATTCCTTCAGTGTTACGAGTGATCTCAGACGTTACTGATGCTTGCTCTTCTGCAGCGGAAGCAATTTGTGTCGCCATGTCGCTAATGCGTTCAACAGCTGCATGGATTTGCGTCAGGCTCGCTGCGGCTGAGTTTGCGTCATCAACACTGGTTTCAGCAAGTTTACGGCTATCGTTCATGATATTAACCGCTTTGCCTGTTGTACCTTGTAGCAACTCAATCGTTTGTTGAATTTCTTGCGTTGAGCCGTGTGTACGTTGGCTCAGAACTCGAACTTCATCCGCTACTACTGCGAAACCACGACCTTGCTCACCAGCACGTGCAGCTTCAATCGCAGCGTTAAGTGCAAGTAGGTTCGTTTGTTCTGCAATACCTTGAATGTTAGACAAGATAGCGTTGATGCTGTTGCCGTGCTCTTCAAGTTCTAGGATAACGTTCGTTGCGATTTGAACTTCTTGAGCAAGGTTTTGGATAGAGCTTTGCGTCTGTGTCACTTGACCAGTACCGTGCTCACACGCGCCAACTGCTTCTGATGAGTTCTGTGCAGTGTGGTCAGCGTTACCCGCGATCTCTTGTGTTGCTGCAGCCATTTCGTTGACGGCTGTTGCTACCATGTTGATCTCGTCTTGTTGCATTTGGATACGAGCACTACGTTCTTCAGCTTGAGAAGCCGTTTGACGTGCTTGGTTGCCTAGCGCAGCAGATACTTCGCTTAGCTTGATCACCATGGTGTGCATATTGCCTACAAAACGGTTGAAGTTTTCAGCAAGCTTACCAATTTCGTCATCGCTCTTAGGCTCAAGGCGTTGAGTAAGGTCACCCTCACCTGAAGCAATTTCTTCAAGTGCCGCTGAAACACGGTTCAAATCACGGAATAGGAAGCTCACTAACCAAGACACTAATACGATTACGATTAACGTAATAATAACAGCCGTTGTGATCAATTGAGTAAGCAGTGTTGAGTGGTTCGCCTCTTCTGTTGCCTTGTCCATCTGAACCGCGAAGATCCAGTTAGTGTTAGGCACCTTCGTGAAATAAAGCAGCTTCTCTGCGCCACGTTGCTTAATAATCTCGATGCTACCCGTACGTACTGCGTTCTCGATAATAGGCATAGAGATATCGTTTGAAAGCTGGCTTACTGGTTTCAAGCTTAGCGCTGAATCTGGGTGTGCTAGGAATGTACCGTCAGAGGCATCAATTAGCATGGCGTAAGCGTTGTCACCAACATCAAGGCTGATTACATCGTTAACCAATTGGTCGATAAGTACGTCAGCACCCACGACACCAACAAGTTGGCCGTTGTGACGAACCGGTTCAGCAATCGTTACAAGAAGAGCTTTGGTGATCGCATCTTGGTAAGCGGTTGTGATGATTTGCTTACCTGCAGCGTTTGCTTCTTGGTACCAAGGGCGTTGACGAGGGTCGTAATCTGCACGATTACGTTCAGGGTGTGAACGGTACATTCCACCTTCTGGAGTACCTAAAAAGATATCGTCAAAGCCACCCGCAACACGAGCTTGCTTAAGGAAAGGAACAACATCATCCTCTCGTGAAAAGTCATTAAATGCTGATGCGATATCTGTACGGATATCAATCCAGTTTTTAATACCTTCAGATGCTGCTTCAGATACGCTTTCAGCTCGTAGGTATACGCCATTGCGAGTCTGTTCGAATAGTTGGTTTGCTGATAGCCAGGTCAACGCTGTTGCCATAACCACAACAGCAGATAGGCTAGCACCTATCAACTTCTGCTTTAGTGTTAGTTTCATGTCAAAGTTTCACGAGTGGTGGGAAATCTCGCGCATACTACCCAAAATCAGTATTAAATTCGAGCGATTTCACAATTTAATATCGGAATATAATTTTAGGTAAACCATAAGCTTAGCTAATGCCAATTCCTTGGCATTTCGCCAAATTTAAGGCGGTATTTTATATATGGTTATTAGAATTTATATCACATCTCATATGTTAAAGAGAGGCGGACACATGATAAAGAAGAAACAAAAAAGCAGAAGAGTTTCCTCTTCTGCCTTCATACTATTTACCGCTCTACCGCATATAAGCTTCGATAGATTTCGGCTTTAGAGCCTAGCGTTTTTCTGTACGCATACCCATTAGCAAGCTAACACACATCAGCAATAGAATGATGGTGAATGGTAATGCCGTCGAGATTGCACCCGCTTGCAGAGCTTGCACTGCTTCAGTACCACCAACCCACAATAGCGCTACAGCAATCGCACCTTCAAGGAATGCCCAGAACACACGTTGAGGAACTGGTGTATCAACTTTACCACCTGCGGTGATGCTGTCGATAACTAGAGAGCCTGAGTCAGACGATGTAATGAAGAATACTAGAACCAATACAACCGCAATAATTGATAGCAGAGTACCGAACGGCAGAGCATCAAACATTTGGAACATTGCTAGTGATACATCCGTTAGGCCGTCTTGCCCAAGAATACCAACGTTATTCACGATTTGATCAATTGCCATCCCACCGAACACTGACATCCAAATGATAGTCACTGTCGTCGGTACAATAAGTACTGCTGTAATGAACTCACGGACTGTACGACCTTTAGAAACACGTGCGATAAACATACCTACGAATGGTGACCATGAAATCCACCAAGCCCAGTAGAATACAGTCCAACCGTGCAACCAAGCTTCATCTTCACGACCGTGTGGGTTACTCAGCGGGATGATGTTCTCGATGTATGCCATCAATGTTGTCGGGATTGAACCCAGCGTCACAGCATAGCCAATTAATGCCACTAAAATCAGCAGTAAGAAGGCAACCAGCATGTTGATGTTACTGATAACTTTAACGCCGCCATCAATACCGCGAAGTACTGATACTACCGCCAATAAAGTCACCGCAGTAATCACAATAACTTGCAGCCCTAAGCCCGCTTCAATGCCGAATACATGTTGAATACCACTTGCTGCTTGTTGTGCACCTAGTCCAAGCGATGTCGCCAGACCAAACAGGGTTGCAAGTACAGCAAGAATATCAACAATGTGACCCGCCCAACCCCAAGCTCTATCACCTAAAATTGGGTAAAAGATAGAACGGATAGAAAGAGGCAACCCCTTGTTGTAAGAGAAGAAAGCAAGTGACAATGCTACTACGCCATAAATCGCCCAAGGATGCAGACCCCAGTGATACATGGTTGCACCTAGCGCCAACTTAGCCGCTTCTGGTGTATTCGCTGCAACATTAAGCGGAGTTTCGTACCAGCCTGTATAATAAGCAGCAGGCTCAGCCACACTCCAGAACATCAAACCGATACCCATACCTGCGGCAAACAGCATCGATAGCCAAGACATAAAGGAGTAATCTGCCGTCGCATCAACACCACCAAGGCGAATTTTACCATAAGGAGAAACAATCAAGCCTAAGCAGAAAATTACGAAAATATTACCCGACCAGATGAAGAGCCAATCAAACGAATTGATAATCTGGCCTTTAACGCCATCTAGTGCAGCCTTTGCTGAAGCGGTATCTGTAATCAGAACACCGATGAGGAACAAAGCAATAAGTCCCGCACTGATACCAAATACTGGGTTATGAACATCAAAACCCCATTTTTGGACATTATCTTGACCGACAGTGTAATCCGTACTGTCGATACTGTATTTATCTATACCTTTAGTCATTATCCCTCTCTACGGAATATTAATAGGGTCTATTAACCTCAATATCCCTTATTTACCTGTGACCTAGTCAAAACTCGAACGAACGATCCAAGCAGTACAAGTTGTTATCACAATTATTCAAATACTTGGATGTCTGAAGTTTAGCAGGTTAAATTATTGTTTTCAGTAAACCAGAATCAGTTCGCCGAATTTTCAAACAAAATATACGTAATTACCCAAAGTACTGACGAAAAAAAGGCCGACCGAGTCGACCTTTAACTAAAAAATACTTTTAACTCAAAGCATTTTGCTGTTGGACTAATTTATTTTCAGTTCGTAAACCTAGCAATAAGCTTAGGCACATAAGCAATAATATGAACGCGAATGGTAACGCCATTGATACCGTTCCGGCTTGTAGTGCTTGGATGGATTCAGTACCGCCAACCCAAAGTAAAACCGCGGCAATCGCACCACCCATCAGCGCCCAAAATACACGCTGTGGCACTGGCGCATCGACTTTACCACCAGAGGTAATGCTATCGATAACTAACGAACCTGAATCCGAAGATGTGATGAAGAACACCATAATCAGACCAATCGAAACGACTGAAAGCACAGAACTCATTGGCAGCGCATCATAAGTATGGAATAGAGAAAGCGTAATATCTTGCAGACCATTGACACCGATCTCGCCCACCTTGTTCGCCACTTGGTCAATCGCGATTCCGCCAAAAATAGCCATCCAGATGATGATTACTGTCGTTGGAATGAACAATACAGCTACAATGAATTCACGAATCGTACGACCTTTAGAAATGCGAGCAATAAACATACCCACGAATGGTGACCAGGACATCCACCATGCCCAGTAAAATACCGTCCAACCTTGCATCCAAGTTTCATCGTCACGACCATGAGGATTACTAAGAGGAATGAAGTTTTCAATATAGCCCATGAGTGCCGTTGGGATTGCTTTAATACCCGCCAGGCCACCAGCGATCGTTACGAAGATAAGTAGACCCAAAGCAACCAACATGTTGACGTTACTTAAAACCTTCACGCCACCGTTGATGCCACGAACCACTGACATTGTTGCTAAGAAAGTGACCACTGCGATAACAACCAACTGCATGCCAATACCACCATCGGTACCGAATACATGGTTAATACCACTGGTTGCTTGTTGTGCGCCCAAACCTAACGATGTTGCAAGGCCGAACAAGGTTGCCAGTACTGCAACGATATCAACGATATGGCCAAACCATCCCCAAGTTCTGTCACCCAAGATAGGATAGAAAATCGAGCGGATTGAAAGAGGCAGACCTTTGTTGAAAGTGAAGAAGGCAAGTGCTAGAGCAACAACAGCGTAGATAGACCAGCCGTGTAAACCCCAGTTATAGATGGTTGCACCAAGTGCCAGCTTAGCCGCTTCAGGTGAGTAAGCTTCGACACCTAATGGCGTTTGATACCAACCCGTGAAGTAAGCTACTGGCTCAGCAACACCCCAGAACATCAAACCAATACCCATTCCCGCGGCGAATAACATCGACATCCAAGATAGGTTGGAGTGCTCTGCTTTGGCATCATTGCCACCAATACGTATCTTGCCATACGGGGAGACAATGAGGGCAAAACAGAAAATCACGAAAATGTTAGCAGCCCACATGAAGAAGCCATCGAAGTTGCCGATGATTTTCCATTTGATACCATCGAGCGCAGCTTTTGCTGTTTCAGGTTCAGCGACCAGAAGTGCAAGCAGGAAAATAATGATCGCTCCTGCACTGATACCAAATACAGGATTATGAACATCAAAACCCCATTTCTGAACGTTATCTTGTCCTACTGTATAATCGGTATTTTCAATACTATACCTATCTTTTACAGGCTCCATGTTTCCTCTCTAATTTGCAGCGCACTATTTGCAACATTACATTCGGCGCTTAAATTTCGAAAAGAAGCATATCAACCTGTCGCAAAAATACTAAAAAAACCGTCAAAAATCAGGTCCAAATGGCAGTTTTAGTAATTAAATTACACATTTAATGTAATTTAGCGTAAGATCACTCCACAAGCCCAGAATTAACAGCATATTTAGCTAGCTCTGCCGTAGAGTGAATATCCAACTTGTGCTTAATGTTTTGTCTATGCGTTTCAACCGTTCGATAACTGATGTTCAGCGCCTTAGCTACCTCTTTACTGCTCTCCCCTTTTGCGACCAATTTCAACACTGCTTCTTCACGTCTACTTAACGGATTCTTGATGGATGGCGTGGGAGTAATAGGCTGTGTGAACAAATTCTGAGTTACCTTTTCACAGAAGTAGGTCGAACCTTGATTCACGGTTTTGATCGCCTGTACCATCTTTTCAGCAGAAATCTCTTTCAACATATAACCAACAGCACCCGACTGCATCACTTTCATAATGTATTCACGGTTGTTATGCATGGTCAACATTAGCACCTTCGCATCAGGGTCTTCTTCTTTAATTAGATGGGTTGCGTCAATGCCGTTCATGATAGGCATGCTAATGTCCATCAACACCACATCAGGTCGCAGAGTTTTTACTACCTCTACCGCCTCTAAGCCATTGCTGGCAGTACCTATCACGCTAATATCCGGCTCGAGTTCCAATCTCGCCATAAAGCCATCCAGTACCACTTGATGATCATCAGCGATCACAACTCGAATAACTTCACTCATTCATTAATCCCTCTAGTGTCAGCAACACGGTAATTTCCGTTCCGAAGCCAATTTCACTCATCAGCTCAAAATCACCACCAATGAATTCAACTCGCTCTCTCATATTACGCAGCCCAATCCCTCGTTTCTCCATCGCTTTGTAGGTATTAAAACCCACACCATTATCTTGGATTAAAAGCTGCAATACATTGCCAATTTGCTGCGCGATAACCGTAACTTTAGTCGCTTGTGCGTGCTTTTCAATGTTATTCAATGACTCTTGAACCACTCGATACAAGGTCGTCGCCGCCTCTGATTTCAACTGACCTGGCTGCGTACTAAACAAGGTTTCCACCTCAATACCAGAGTGCGCCTGAAAGTCTAATAATAGAGAAGATAACGCTGCCTCTAAGCCAATATCATCCAATGAACTTGGACGAAGTTGGTGGGAGATATGCCTCACCTCTTCAATCGCTCTCATCAGCGAATGCTGTGACTTATCTAGATGCGCTTTGAGGTCTTCACTTTGTAACTTGTTTCCGAGCAACTCTAAGTGACAACGGCTCGATACTAATAACTGGTTAATGCCATCATGTAACTCACGCGCTAAATGCTTTTTTTCATCCTCTTGAAACATCACCGTCTTGTGGGCCAATTCCTTCAGGTTATTATCGGCGATGCGATGCTCGTGCATGTTGATCGCCAAAGTAAGCACGATAATGACCGCAACTGTCACGCTAAGAATCACCACAATCGAAAAGAACGTGGTCTCTATATTCTTGTTAATCGCAGCCTGCATGGAAGCGACTTCTTGGTGTACATCTTCAATATACAGACCCGTGCCAATCATCCAGTCCCAACGTTCTAACCAAGCCGCATAACTTAACTTAGATACCACTTCTCCCGTCGATGGCTTTTGCCACAAATACTGATGAAATCCGCCTCCGGTTTGCGCTTGCCTTAACAGTGCTTCGATAAGAAAGTCGCCATCTTCATCTTGTAACTCAAGTAGGTTTTTTCCAATCAATTCAGGTTGTATTGGATGAACGAGGTTGGTGCCGTGACGGTCGTACGCGAAGAAGTATCCATCTGAACCATACCTAAGTTTAGACAATATGATTCGAACTTCTCTTTTAGCTTGGGCTTCTTGGATATCAGGATCATTGTAGATATGTTCGATGGCATCAAATGCGAGGTCGACAGTGTCTTTGAGGGCATTTTCACGAGACTTGATCAGGCTGTCTCTGAAGATCTCCACTTCTTTTGCACCCAATGTCTTGGTTTGATGCAACGAGATCCAACTAATACTCGCCGTCACAAGCAACAACGGGAGCAGCGTCAGCAAAATCAGCTTAGCCTTTAGAGGCATTCCTTTTCCTCACAAAAAACGGCTTATTGAACACCAATAAGCCGTCTTATTTTAGCAATTTATCGTTAACCGTTGAAACATATCATTCACATTCTTGGCTTCACTCACATTCCATAGAAAGATGGGAAAGCGAGAAGTGATCCAAGCACGAGGATTTGAATCAGAATGAACGGCATTACACCTCGGTAAATATCCTTAGTGGTTACGCCTTTTGGTGCCACCCCTTTTAGATAGAACAAACTAAAACCAAATGGTGGTGTTAGGAATGAGGTTTGTAGGTTCATCGCGATAAGGATAGCAAACCAAGTCATGTTTATGCCCATCAACTCAGCGACAGGTGCAATAATCGGTACGATGATAAAACAGATCTCAACGAAGTCGATAAAGAAGCCGAGGATCAAAATAACCAACATGGTGATAATCAAGAAGCCCCACTTCTCACCCGGTAGCTGTAACATCCACTCTTCAACCAGATAATCACCGCCAGTGTAAGTGAACGCCATTGAGAACGCGGTTGCACCAAGTAAGATAGCAAAGACCATTGCCGTTACTTTTACCGTCTCTTTAGATGCGTCATACACCATCGACCAACTAAACTGACCGTATAGCAAAGCAAGTACCATAGCACCCGCACCACCTAATGCAGCAGACTCTGTCGGCGTAGCAACACCGGCGAAGATAGAGCCCAATACGACAATGATCAGTGCAAGTGGCGGTACGATAGCTTTCAGAGCATTGATGACTTCTTGCTTACGACTAATTGAGTCATCACGTTCAATCGGTTGAGCTGCTTCAGGGTTTAGCTTCGCGTATATCAATATGTACACGATATAAGCACCGACTAACATCACGCCCGGCCAAATCGCCGCTTGGAACAAGTCACCAACTGGCACACCTAGCACATCACCCAATAGAATGAGAACTATCGATGGTGGAATGATTTGCCCAAGCGTACCAGAAGCACAAATGGTGCCGCAGGCTAAGCCTTTATCATAGTTGTATTTCAACATTACTGGCAGAGAAATCAGGCCCATCGCTACCACAGAAGCACCAACTACACCGGTTGAAGCGGCAAGCAATGATCCTACTAATACCGTCGAAATTGCGATACCACCACGAACCCCACCAAACAATCTGCCCATAGACTCAAGCAACTGCTCAGCAAGCTTGGTCTTCTGTAGAACAAGCCCCATGAAAACAAACAATGGAACGGCCATCAGCACCGTATTTTCCATGATCGATTGAATTCGATATGGCATGAAGGCAAACATCTCAATGCCCTCAGCCCAAACTCCAAAGATTAATGCGATACCGCCAAAGGTAAACGCTACTGGGAAGCCAAGTAAAAGTGCAAACAAGGCGACAAAAAACATTACTATTCCAATCATGTCAGCCTCTACTAATTCTTTGTATGAATATTATTTGCGTGGATAAGGTGCGGATTAAAAATCTTGTTCAGTGAATGCAGGATCAAACCCACGCCACTGAGCGCCATTAAGAAGAATGACAGCGGGATCATAGCTTTGATGATCCAACGATAAGGCAAACCACCGGGATCGCCTGAGGTCTCACCCAACTCATAACTCTCTTTAGCAACATCGATACCAAACCAAGCCACCAACAAACAAAACGGAAGCAGGAAGACAACCGTGCCAAGCAAATCAATAATGGCTTGAGCTTTAAAACTCAGCTGCTCGTAAAACACATCAACTCGAACATGCCCACCCGCTTTGATGGCATAAGGAACACCTAACAGAAATACGGCTGAGAAAAGGTGCCATTCCATCTCTTGAAAGGCGATTGAGACATCGTTGAAGGCATATCTCATGACAACGTCATACACGACGTTAGCGATAAGTAAAATAAACAACATACTGGAAAGCCATCCCAGTGCATCACCGATACGATTAAACAGGCGTTCAATATAAATTAGACTTCGCATTCCCGACTCCATGGAATTTGAAAAGACATCGCGTATTGAGTTAGTGCAGCTAAAACGAGTAGCGCTAACCAGATTCACGACATAGAAAGGGTTCTTGGGATCGTATACAGGATTTATCCTGCTTAATTATTATGATTTGAATGAACCCGCCGCTTACTCACTCTCAGTTACCTAGTAAAAAAAGCTTTGGGTTCATTTATCTTTAGTTCAACAAATGTCGACTATTTCGCTTGGCTATTTAAATAAGCTCTGTGTGAAATATCCGTCCATGAACGAACTTGTTCTAGGTAGCTTGCTTGTGAAGCTTGGATCTCTTTTGCTAATTCATCTTTCTCAGCATGCTTAGCTAATAGGCGATCATTTGCTTCTTTCAATGCAGCCATAACCTCTGGTGGGAAATCTTTAACTTGTACGTCTGGGAATTCTGTCTTCATTGAAACCCAGTTCTTGCCACTTTCATGCGTTGCTTGTGTGTACATGTCATAAGCAGCAGTACGCATTGCAACTCTAAGGATTTCTTGTAGATCTTCAGGCAACTTGTTCCATGTGCGCTTGTTCACTAGGAATTGAAGCTCTGAACCTGGCTCATGCCAACCTGTGTAGTAATAAGGCGCAATTTTGTGGAAACCCATTCGTAAATCAAGTGATGGACCCACCCACTCTAGTGCATCAATTGTGCGTCGCTCTAGAGACGTGTAAAGCTCACCCGGTGCAATGTTTGTTGGTTTTGCGCCTAGCTCAGCAAGAATCTCACCAGCGAAGCCTGGGATTCTCATTTTCAAGCCTTGTAGGTCTTCAACACTATTGATTTCTTTTTGAAACCAACCGCCCATCTGAATATCAGTGTTACCACCTGGGAACGACATCAAGTTGTGTGGAGAGTAAACCTGCTCCATCAACTCCATACCACCACCGTGATAGAACCATGCGTACTGTTCTGCTGGCGTCATACCGAAAGGCATAGAAGTGAAGTAAAGTGTGTTTGGAACTTTACCTTTCCAGTAATAAGAGCCTGAGTGACCCATGTCGTATTGACCAGACTTAACCATGTCAAATACGCCAAGCGGAGCTTTATGTTTATTGGCTGAATCGATGCGGATTTGCAGTCGACCATTCGACATTTTCTCAGCCATAGCAGCCATATTCTTAGTAGCATCACCAAAAACAGGGAAGTTTGGTCCCCACGTTTCGGCAAGCTTTAAACGGTAAACCTTATCAGCAGCTGTTGCACCAGTAGCGACTAAAGCTAAACAAGCCGCTGCAGTTACCGCAACGTTTTTAAAAACTCGTGTGAGGGAGTTAGAGATGAGACTCATGTTCACGTCCTTTGTTGGGTTAACACTCTTTCATTGAGCATTTTTTATGATTCAACATAAGAGTGCACCGTGATGAAGCAACAAGATATCAGGGAGAGCACGCACGAACGGTTGGTTTAAATGTACGTATTAGACCAAAGGATTACGTATAACTACGTAGGAGATAATTCAATATCACCTACTTTAAAGGAGTTAGGTTATTCACTATAGAAACAGGTATTGATAAATACCTAAGTAGTTATAGTGAATCGAAATTAACAATTGATTCCCATTTCGTGATGAGACTCTATTCCTTGCTACATTCTGGTGATATCAACTAGCGATCTATCACTATGGACGCCCTACTTTGGGGCTTGCTGATTAGGAGCAAGAGTGCCAGGCTAGGGAATCGCTTTCGCAGGACAATAGATTGGAAATGAAGTGGCAAAACTGGGGTTGGCATTATTTGCTAGATACAAAAAAAGCCTCGAAAATCGAGGCTTAAAAACTTAACGAAGCGAATGTAATCCCACAGGATTAGATAGCTTTGTAGATAACCTTGTTACCTGCTAGCTGCTCTTTCGCTACTAGGTTTTCTTCAAGAAGTTTTTTCAATGCGCCTGTTGCCCATGAAGCTGCTTTCGCGTCTTCTTGACCAGCTGCTAGGCCGATACCTTTAGGGTTAATACCTTCAGCATTGCTAACAACGATGTCTAGAACTTGTTGTTGCTTAGGAGTCAGTGCTACTGCAACTTCTTTCGTTGCTGCTACTGCTTTCTCTACCGCTGGTTTTGCTGCTACAGTTTTTTCTGCTACAACTTTCTCTGCGACAGGCTTCGCTTTTTTCGGCGTTGCCACTGCTTTAACTACAGCCGCTTTAGTGCGTTTCTGCAGTTTAGCCTGCACCTTACGCTTATGAGCAAGTCTCATTGAATATTTCTCCAGTTCACTGCTCTTTTCGCAGTGGTGAAAATTTGAAGCGCGATTTATACCAAAAAACAGGAGCTATTTGTAGAGTGAAGCGCCGAAAGTCGACGAAAAATACCGATATTGTCTATTAGCGTCTATTATTTAAACATCGACTTATCAATTCAGGGTCATATACACTGGTTATCCATCCAGACAAAAATATGAAAACTTGGTGTTGCCTATGGACACTCGTCACCTTACAAACTTCTCTTTGCCTTCATTCACACGCTCGTATCGAATTATCGCCGTCATTTTGGGGTTCGTTTGCTTGATCACTGCGTTATACAGCGACAACCCAAAGCTACTGATCGTGGGGGCATTTTGCATTATTGCGCTTTTGGGTACAGGCTATTATTTAATGTTGCGCAGCAGAGTCATGCTCACGCTCACCCCCACTCACTTTCAGCAGCATTTCTACAAGGGGGGTTGGGTTTTAAAATGGCGCAACATCCAAAAAATTGGCCTTTGTACTTATGAACAAGAAGGCTGGCACCAACCTTTACCTTGGGTCGGTATTAAAATTAAAGATTACTCACCCTACCTTGACTCTATCTGCCCAAAAATTACTTGTGAGTTATTGCTGAGCCAACGAGCACTTTTATACCTGGGCGCTAAACAAGCGGGTAAAGAGTCAAACTTTGAAGATATGGTTCTCGACTCATCGCATTACCATGCACGTCGTACTGAGAACGGTTGTGTTGGACAGAGCAGACATAAAGAGTCGCAAAATTCAGACGACGTTTGTTTCAACGATAGTCAAAAGCAGGGCAACTTGGATACATCTGATGATAGAAATAATAAAGAAACGGTGATTAAGGACTATTCTGGATTACAGGCGATGCTTGCCAATAGGATGAAGTACCAAAGGGGTTTCCACGGTTATGATATTTTCATATCAACTCAAGATTTGAATATGAGTGGGGAAGAGTTCATTGGATTAGCTCGACGTTACTTGGCTGCTGCTGAGCGCTTTTCTGATTAAAGCGAAGACGTTTAGAATAAACGAACACGCATTGAATTAAAAAAGCTTAGCGTTCAAACAAAAGCTAAGCTTCATTTCAATCAACCGCAACACGAATGATCGGCGTGCTAATCACAGACTTAATTAATATAGTGGCATTTCATCGGCTACGAATGGGTTTGATGCGCGCTCACGACCAAATGTAGACTCAGGACCATGACCCGGTACAAATGTCACATCACTGCCTAATGGCCAAAGCTTAGTCTTGATTGAAGCAATCAGCGTATTGAAATCGCCTTGAGGGAAGTCAGTTCGGCCAATTGCGCCATTGAACAACACATCACCCACAAACGCTAAACGAGCTTGCCCACTGAATAGCACGACGTGACCCGGTGTATGACCCGGAGTATGGATCACATCAATCACTTGGTTACCAAAAGTGACTTTGTCACCCTCTTCTAACCATGTGTTTGGTTCAAAAGCTTTGCACAGTGGGAAACCAAACATTTGACTTTGGTTCTCTAAACCTTGAAGCCAAAAGTTGTCCGCCTTATGTGGACCAACAATGTTCACCTTCAAGATTTCAGCAAGTGGTACTGTTCCACCTACATGGTCTAGGTGACCGTGAGTCAATACCAAGTTCACCACTTTAACACCTAACTCTTCGATGATAGCAGCCAGTTGCTGAACATCACCACCCGGATCGACAACGATGCCTTCCATTGTCTCATCACACCACACAATTGAGCAGTTTTGAGAGAAAGAGGTAACAGGAACAACTTGATACTTAAGAGACATATACAAACCTTAGAGGGCAAACTGAAATTTGGGCAAACTATGACATTGGATGTCTACTTTGACAAGTACCTAGCATTCGCTCGCAAATTCAGCTTAACGTTACCAACTGCGTACAGGACCTGTGTCAATATGGATAAAGTTGCTACGCGCATAATAACCGACACCACCCGCGTTCAGGCTTTTGGCTACGTCTCTTAATTCTTTTAGGTTAACGCCATCAATACGGAAATCGATCGCTTTACCCAACATGTGATAACTCTTTTTTGCGACACCATTCGAGTTTGCTCGCAGTGCTTCATTGGTCGCCGGCGAACGGTAACCAGAGATAATTTGAACTTCTTTTTGAATACCTAGAACATTTTGAATCTGAGTGATCTGGTCAAACAAATTCTTGTCCATCGGGTGAATCTCATTGCGGCGGAAGTCACGGCACAATTTGCTTAGGCGAGCCATCTCATCACCAACATAGTTCGTGCCATCAAAATAGCAGGTCTCCAACCTTTCACCAGTGTGAAGATTGTTCATGCTGATCGTTCTAGGCTGATCTGGGTATGAAGCAAAAGCGATAGAAGGTGTGATTGAGGCGACAACAGCAGTACCACCAGCGTAAGTCAGAAACTGACGGCGAGAAAATAAACTTTGAGACATACAGCAAAAAAACCAATTATATCGAACGAAAAATGCACGATACATAATGAAAATTGCTGCGTCAACGTACGAAAAGCACCCAAAACGTTAGTATTTGTAACCTTTGTGCGGTTAGTTATTGATACACATTATAATTTTATCAATAGAAGCTTGGTTGTCATTTTTCGGTCAAGATCACCATTGTTGATTTCGCCGTTTGTTAACCACCCGCTTTATCGTACTGGTAAATATCACCACGGTACTGAATGCCCTCTTCTTCAAACAATACAGTTTGATAGATAATATGCACTGGAATTCTCTTCTTGAGTCGAACCTTGGTATTAGGTGCTAAGTCACCGCCTTGATTAGGAACCTTTCTAACCTTAGTCGCAAATAGCAATTCAGCCAATTGTTCGGCATGTTCGACTCTTATACAACCTGAGCTATAAGCACGAAAGTCATCATTAAACAGGCCTTTACTTGGCGTATCATGTAGATATATCGCACGTTTATTGGGGGTGTTGAATTTATACAAACCCAATGCATTTCGAGAGCCCGCCTGTTGACGCATGCGATATGGGAACGAGTTGAAATTAATGGTTTGCCAATCAATCTCGGTGGTATCGACAGTTTCCATAGAACGCCAACCATCAATCACTTGGAAGTTATGGGTTTCAAGGTAGCTTTCATCGGCTTTCACCTTAGGCAAGATGTCTTTCACCATTATTTTCCATGGCACATTCCAAGTTGGGTTTAAGATCACCGAATCTAGATTTATCTCTAAAAGCGGTGTTTTTCGCGACTTTCTGCCCACGACGACTTTGGACTCAAATACCTCTTCACCATCTTCCCAGTACTTCATATTAAAACTAGGTACATTGACGACGATGAGAGAATCTCTATCTCTTGGCCACAAACGAACGCGCTCTGCATTCAACGCTAATGAATTCAATCGATCATCAAAACTCATGTTGATCCATTTGATCGTGTCAGGCCCTATAATCCCATCAGCTGTCAGGCCATGCATGTGTTGAAAGGACTTAATCGCTTTTTGCAAATCTCGATCGAACACTGGAAGATCAACAGCCACCATTGATGTGTCTACACCCACCAGAGCGATACGTTCTACAAGCGCTACTTTATCTGAAAGATCGTCACCTAAACGTTTCAAACCTTCCTGTCTATATCGCTCGATATTAAGCTCGGATGCAGTTTCTAACACTGAATAGGTCGCCTTGAATTGATCAAAATTCCCAACAGGCGGCGCGTAAGACAGCACCATCTCCAATAAATAATCATTGGCGACGCTGCTCTTTAATCTCATCAAAATATGAGGAGAAGGTGCAGGTAATTTGGAGTGTAGCTTGCCTGAGAAGTACCACTCTTTACCGACCAGTGGCGCATTTTCTACGTAACTCAAGTAATAAATAAAGGTATCGGTCAATAATATGTCCAACTCTTTCCATTGGCGTTGGGCTTGGTATTGACGAATTTGCTTGAGTTGACGCTCAAAGAGCGGTGCCATTTGGGCTTGTTCTAGAAGCGACAATTGGAACTCAAATGCTTTAACAAGTTCAGGAGAGTCCCAAAGAATAGGAAGAGAAGAGTCTTGATAAATACTCTGGGTTAGCTCTGGATAAATGAGCATGAAAGAGAGTTCTGAATCAGCCGGAATAAATCCGCTCTCGTCAGAACTCGTATAGCTCCACGCATGCACAGAGACTAACACCAATAATCCAAAGAAGTACTTCGCTAACATGCTTAACTCCATCACCAACAATCTCATAAGTATGGCAAAGAAATTGGAGTAAGCATGTTATTTTTTAAGGAGTTTTATAAATCAAATTGCACTCCAGTGATTATCCCACTGAATAGATGATTGCTGAATTGATTTTTCATAAGGCTTTCGTTGGCTCACCACACTACCCGCTCCAGAGCTCAATCTAAACTCACCATCAAGCAGCACAGCGCCAGAAGCATCTGATAAAGCAGATAGTTCTACGAGTTCTTTAGTGTCTTTAGACCAAATACCGTAGCAGTTTCCTCTTGGCGAGGTCGCAATAATCCAATCATCTGACGCAGCAATACTCGCGATGTAGTGATTGAACCTTGCCCATTGTTCTGGCTCCGCGTTCAGTGATTCAAATCGTCCACCTTTAGTGTGCATCGCTAAAAGTGAAGGATACTCATCGGGCTCGCCACGATATTGCTGGCCACATAGTACGGTTTCAGCGCCATCATGCGCTAAGTGTCGAATGCTCAGCTTCTTGTCCAGCAATTTAACCTGCTCAAGTAGCACGCCTTCAGGTGAAACATAGCTCAAACTCGGTTGCATCGAATCAAGGTTTTTCGGTGTTCTACCGTCAGTATGAACGCCACCAACACCGATTGCGAGGTTACCGTTAGGCATGATGATGACTTCATGAGGTCCAATGCCAAAACCGGTAAATTCTTCAACTTTACGATACCCTTGCGCGACATCGTAAACGCCAATCACACCTTGGCTGCTGTCAGTTTTACCTTCAGTGGCATACAGTAATTTGCCATCTAATGAATAAATGCCATGACCATAAAAGTGACGATTACGCCCCTTAACGACCATTTTGATTTGTTCACCCTTTTTATAGTCAAACACCATAAAATAATCACCAGGACGACGAGCAAAAACCACCGCATGTGATTGAGTTGGGCAAATAGCGACGCCATGACCACGATCGGGAATCGGCAGCTGGCTCAATGGCATCCCATATTCATCAGCCACAACGGCTGAATATTGGCCTCGTCCATTAAGCGCACAACCGATTAATTGAGGCTCATTAGATGAACTCACGACATTAGAGAGACTAGTACACCCAAATGGAAATACAGGAACCGCTGCACAACCTAGTGCAGCCTTAAGTAAACTTCTTCGTGTAGTATCAGTCACCATCGGTAGCATTAAATCCTATTACCACGCCAAGCTCTATCGCCACTTCTTCATGAATCAGGTACTTCAAACGTTCTAGTTTATTGTATTGAGTCAGTACTTCTCGGTAACCTTCTTTGCTCTGTAGCAGAGTAAACAGGCTTGATTCTGTAGGCCAAGTATCTAGCGTTAGCGTGAACTGGGCAGCAACACGATCAGCAAGATCGTTTAAGCCCTTCTCTCTCAATAAACCATCAAGACCATTACCATCTGCGAGGTAAAGCTTCTCAAGCGCAGCAACATTCGCCTTTAGCTGAATCATTGAGGTTTGTGCGCGCCACGACTCAGAGAAATATGGTCGCGGGTGGCCAATCTTAGCCATTGGGCGACTCAGCTTTTTCATGCTGTAATCAAGTTGGTTGGTCAATAAAGCGATGTATTCCGACTCCCAGCGCATCCCGTCCAGTGCTAGCCAAGGGTTAACCTGCCAGGCCTCAGCAATAGAGGTAGACTTCACAGCCAAGTTTTGTGCGATAGCTTGTGAAGATAGACAACCTGAAGCTTTGTCTTGAAGCAGTGGAGATTGCTCGTCATACAGAGACCACTCTAAGGCACCAAGTCCTTGAACAGTAACACTCTGCTGTGCGATTTCGTCTTGTGACCAAGCTTTCTCTTGCTGAGTCAGCTGACGCATTTTTAAGCCTGTGGTGTTCTTTTTGTCTGGCCAAAACTGAACATTCCAGCTCTCTTCCAGTGCCGCTATTGGGCCTCTTTCTTGACCTTGCAGTGCCATCCAGCTGTTCATCGTGAGCTGCCACTGATTTTTCAAAGCATCCAGCTCAACATTGTTGGTTTCACAGTAACCTTGCATCAAGACTTCCAGTTCACTGGCTTGCCTAGCGAATAGGACGGCTGAATCAAACTCTTGTTGGTACACGCTACGACTGATGTGAACGGTCATGTCTGCTTGATAAGAAACACCGTTAACCTCAGATGAAGCCGTTTGCTCACCCGATGATTGGCAGCCTGCCATGATTAATACCGACAAAGGCATTAACAAAAATTTATGTGTCATGCTGTTACCTTACTTCCTAGTTTTTCTTTTAATTATATGAATTCAATAAATATGAAACGACCGCTGAGCTCGTATTACTACAAGTTCAGCGGTAGTATGTTTTTGGCTAACTCGCCGTTGAGGCGCTAAGCTTAAGACTGCCTATAGCGAGTTCAAAAATGCCAGTAGTGCTTCGCGCTCAGTCGCATTCAAAGACAGAACCTTCTGTTTCGCCATCTCTGCTTCACCACCGTGCCAAAGCACCGCTTCCATAACGTTTCTTGCACGACCGTCATGAAGTAAGAAGGTGTGACCATTCACTTCTTTGGTATAACCGAGCCCCCACAATGGTGTTGTACGCCACTCTTTACCGCTTGCTAAATACTCAGGGCGATGATCCGCTAAGCCTTCACCCATATCGTGCAGCAGCATATCGGTGTATGGACTAATTAACTGATTAGATAACGCAGGCAAACCTTCACGCTCACCCGTACGAATTTCAGATTGGTGACAACTTTGGCAGCCAATATCTTTAAACAGTTTTTTACCTTGAACAACCATAGGGTTCCCAACGTTACGGCGAATAGGTACAGCCAAATGCTGTGAGTAAAACTCAACAAAATCTAGAATGTTATCGCTAACTTCTGGATCCCCCCCATTTGGAAAATCATCACAAGTTGATTGTACTGATGTGCAGTTCTCATTAGGGAACAGGCGGCTCGTTAAGCCCAAATCACCATTGAATGCCGCAGCATTTTGTTGCATCAGATTTGGCTGTCCTGCTTTCCAACCAAAACGACCTAAGGTTATTTCGTTGGTTTGAACATCCAGAACGTAGTTAGCCTTACCCGACACGCCTTGCTTATCAGCTAATTGCTGCTCAGAAAATCCAAGAATCGTTTCTTTTGAAATGCTCTCAAGCAGACCAAGGCCAATCATTGGCGGCGCAACTCGAGCAGAAAATTCAGTTTTAGGATGCATCTCGCCGAAGGCAAGATCCGTAATCTTTAAAGTAGGTTTACGTAGGGTAACGACGGTGCCGTCTTTGAATTCAACAGGAACATCCTTGTAGCTAATGTTTACTTTGCCCTCCGGTTTTACCCCTTGAAGAGCGAAATCTTGCAGCTGGCCGCCGTAGGTCGGTTCAGGAATACCACCATCACGAATAAAGGCTTGTCTTTGCTCTGGTGTTTCAGCGGGAATACTCAAGCGAACCAACATCGAAACCGCGTTCTCATCACCTTTTTCAGGTGCATGACCACGGCCATCTTTGATGTGACAATTTTGACAGCCGTTTGTGTTAAATAGTGGGCCAAGGCCATCGCGTGCATCAGTCGATGACGGAGCGGGTACCCAAGGGTTTCTAAAGAAGCTATTACCTACACTGAAATCTAAGCGTTTACTCATTGGTAAATTGGCAGCAGGAAGAGAAAAAGCATTCGCTCCCTCTTTCTTTACGGTAGTTTTACCACCAGAGTAGGTTTCATGGGCGTGTAATGGAGATAAGAAAAACAGTGCGGTTAATAGTGAGGCTGATAGATACGACTTCATACATTGCCTTGCTGTGTTTTGATTTTAGTTTTTATTAGGGAATAACTTTCTTGAGTAGCAAACAATTAAGGGCTCAATGAGAGCCCCTACATTGGTTCTATACCAATCACAGTAAGTGATCAGAAATAGCGTAAGAAAAAGGCTTGAGAACAAGGCGTGATTTCTGATAAGTAGTTATTCTACAATCAAAAATTACAACGCAGTTATCGAGCGTTTTAACTAGCTAGGCTGACCAGTTATTTACTACGATTGGTATTAACCTCGGGTTCTTAGAACTCGTGATCAGCCGTGTCTGGGTTTAGGCTATCAATGCCAATAACACCAGCAGCGCGTTCGATTGCAGCGGTTTGAGATACTAGCGCAACAATTGTTTTGTTCACTAATGCGTTACCCGCAGCGTTGTCGGCAGCGATTAGCTGATCGAAATGCTGGTTGTTTTTCTCTGCAGACGTTACTAATTCACCTACTTGTGCACGTGCTAAGTCAAACTGCTTTTGGATCTCTTTCGCAGCTTGCTCATCTTTTTGCTCTACTAGGTCAAACAGGCTTGGACCTGAAAGTAGAGTACCGTCTTCACGCTTGTATAGGCCCGTGTAAACGTTGTAGATGCCTTGCTCGTTGTAGTAGTGAGAGTTGTGAGTGTTATCAGAGAAACAATCGTGCTCGTCTTCAGTAGAGTTAGCTTCTAAAGCCACCTTCATACGCTCACCCGCTAGCTCACCTAGAGATAGTGAGCCCATTCCAAATAGCATTTTACGCAAACCGTTTTCGCTAGATTCAGCAAGAAGTTCTTGACGGTAGTTGCCTTTCTCGCCTTCAGCCCACTGCTTTTCCATCCACTCTAGATCTTGGATAAGGAGTTCAGCTGATGCTTTTAGGTATGCGCCACGACGGTCACAGTTGCCGTTTGTACATTCAGCACCAACAACAAAATCAGTATAAGCACGCTGACCTGCACCGCTGTTTGTGCCGTTCAAATCTTGCCCCCAAAGCAGGAATTCAATTGCGTGATAACCAGACGCTACGTTTGCTTCAGAACCACCGATCTCGTTAAGGTCTGCAATTAGCTCAGGAGTGATGTTCGTTGCATCAACGGTAGTCTGACCAATTTGGAAAGTCTTGTTCGCAACGATGTTTGCGCTTGCGCCTTCGTTACCAAGTTCATATTGGTAATCCGAAGATACGTAATCGATCAAACCTTCATCAAGTGGCCATGCGTTTAATTGACCTTCCCAATCATCAACAACAGCGTTACCGAATCGGAATACTTCTGATTGCTGGTAAGGTACGCGAGACTCAAGCCAAGCTTGTTTTACTTGTTCGAAATTGCCAGCAGAAGGAGAAGCTAAGAAGGTATCAATAGAAGAATTCAACGCTTTTGCTGTAATTACTGAATCAGCGAACACCGCATGAGCAATATCTGCGTAGTGTTCTACAACTTGATCTTGAGTTACTGCAGCGAAAGTAGAAGCCGAGGCAAAAATGAGTGACGAAGTTACCGCTTTTGTCACTAAAGATTTAATGGTCATGAAGCATCCTTGTTGAGCTTTAAATTATTATTCGTAGTAATAGTGCAAACCATTATCATTTACACTACGGATTTGAATAATACAAACTTACAATTTTATTGCAAGATAAATACAAAAAAACCTCACATGAGTGAGGTCTTTAAACATTTTTGTGTTAGACGCAACAAGTCAATGGATTAGATATCCAGGTTGTGCTTACCGTGTGAGACTTTCGCCTTCAGATAGCTTTCGTTACCTGATTTGATATGAGCAGACGTGTTCACTACTTCTTCAATTTCAATACCAAAAGATTTCAATTCATTGATTTTCTTAGGGTTATTGGTCACCAAGCGGATTTTGGTCGTACCTAAAGCACGTAGCATTTCAGCTGCTTCAGTAAAATCGCGTAAGTCATCACCAAAACCTAAGTGGTTGTTGGCCTCGTAGGTGTTCATACCTTCACTTTGAAGGCGGTATGCATCGATTTTGTTGTACAAACCAATACCGCGGCCTTCTTGACGAAGATAAAGAATCACTCCGCCCGTTTCGCCCATAATTCTTATAGTTTCGTCTAGCTGCTCGCCACAGTCACAGCGAGAAGAATGGAATACATCACCAGTAAGACACTCAGAGTGCATACGAACAAGAGGTATGTCTTGTGTCTTATCTGCTGACTTAAATATCACAGCAACATGCTCTTTATCTGTTTTCAACCCATGAAAAGACAGAAGTTCAGCATCAATGCTGCTTGTTACCCCTACTTTGAAATCTATTCTGGCACGTACTTCCGCCATAGCTATACTCACTTGAAAATTCTATGTATTTAACAACACTACGCTATATGTCTAGGCAATATTTTGTAGCGAACTATCTAATGATAGACACTATGAGGCTGTTAACAATTTTTTTCAAGGTCGACCACCCACAAATTGTTATATTATAACAATTATTTTTCAAGCAACAAAAAAACCCACATTGGGATGACCAACATGGGGTTATAAATTTATCTGGTGCGGCTAAGGCGATACTTTTTACAGCACGATCAACTTACTTGGGTTTGCTTCCAGATGACAAGCTGCACCCAAGCATTCTCAAGTTCAGTCAGTTCTTCCTGCGTAAGCGTAGAAATGCTCGATTTAGCACTGTATTTTTTTGCCCATTTGTCAGATCGGACATGAGTATAGAACTCTTTCTTTAAATTTGAGATTACGTTGTCCACAGATACATCCTTATATAACAGTGCTTAGCCTTTATAATCCTTTAATGTTACAAAATACAGGTCAATTCGTAAACAGTAATACATAATTTTTATGAGCTCTTTCTAACGCTTTTTATTGATAAATATATAAATAGAAAAAAAAGAACACTTGGCATCAACCAGAGCAATAAGTTAGAGGTGTTCATTGCTGGTTTATAAAGCACAAATTCACCAAACCTTTCCGTCATATATTGAGTAATTTCATTATTACTATGCCCTGCTTTCACCATATTGAACACAATAAGGCGTAAGTCTTTTGCTATCGGTGAGTTGGATTCAATCAGATTTTGGTTTTGACATTGTGGACAGCGTAACGTTTTCGCCAAGCTGATAGCACGTTGCTGTTGTTCTGGGTTTTCAAACTCAAACAGTTCAACTTGAATACTCGTATCTTTATTACTGGCAGTAAACAACTCTTCAGCCATGGTAGGAAGGCTAATCACTACAAGAGCTGACAGCATAAACAACGTTTGTATTAGAGACTTCATCATCCATTCACACCATCAAAATACATCGCAAGTTCATCTTTCCATACCGTTTCATTAATCACGCCCAATAGCTTTTTAATGATCTGGCCATTGGCATCGACTAGATACGTTTCAGGGGTTCCAATTACGCCCAACTCTAGCGCCAGTTTACCTTGAGGATCACTGATCACTACTGAGTACGGATTGCCGTCGCTCAATAACACATTGATCGCTGTCCCTGAATTATCCCGATAATTTAGCCCAACAATTGGAATGCCTTTCTTTCGCAACTCGGTCAGAAAAGCATGTTCCGTTTTACAAATACCGCACCATGAAGCCCATACATTGACCAGTTGGTAAGGATGCTGTGTGACATCAGCGAGCGTAATTTCCTGCTGACCACTGACGCTTTCACTATTCACTAACGCAGTAGATATGAATTCTGGAAATGCCCTTTTTTGCTCTGAAACGCTGGTCGTTTGTTGCTTACTGTCAAGCGCAAAGACAAATCCCAACACCACTATTAATGCCAAGACAATGAGAGTAATTAGCTTGTTACGAACGCTGGTATGCATACTGTGCAGCCTTATCAGTTTTCTTTTTACGATGAGTCAATGAGAGTAAAGCGCCGATAATGGAGAACAACCCGCCAAACCAGATCCAGCGCGCATACGCCTTGTATTGAACACGAAATGCATAGGCTGCTGAGTCTATTTTCTCGCCCATGGTGATATACACATCGCCATGCCAGAACCATTTCATTGCGGGCTCGCTCATGTTCATCACTCGAACTTGGTAATGTCTTCTTTCAGGTGTAATGGACAAACTTTGCTCGCCAGTTTCTAGCTTAAGTATCGCCTTCTCTGCGGTAAAATTTGAGGCGACATAAAGCTCAGTATCCCGATGAGAAAGCGTCCAACCCATGAACTCTACTTGTGTACCTGGGCTTAGTTTATAGCTGCGCTCAAACGAGTGGTAACTGTTCATTGCAGCGCCTATAGCCAAGACCGCAATACCAACATGAGCAAATGTCATCACCCAGACTTTGCGTTGGAACTTGGAACTGCGCGTTACCGCTAAGCCATAAACATGAGTAAGTAAAACCCAAAATGCGAGTGACCATGTCATCAAAACCATCACTTGTCGTTGGACTTGTTCCACTTGCCATGAATAACAAACGTAACCCAATGCCAACGACAACACAGCTAACAATAAAATAACACCTTTGGTTGCTTGAGGTTTAACGCTCAACAATGGGGCTAAACCAATCACACCAAGTGCGAGCAAAGCCAAAGGCGCAATCAGTAGGTTAAAGTAAGGCGCACCTACCGATATGTTCCCTAACCCAAGCAGTTCAAAGATCATTGGATAAAACGTACCAAACACCACAACTGTCGTTGCCAAAACAAAAATGAGCACGGCGACTAAACTCAAAAAGCTCTTACTGGCGAAACTCGTAATCGGACTTGATTCAAAAGACTCCTCTCTGATGATAAGCAGAGAAAATGAACTCACCAGCACCAGCACTAATATAAGTAGTAGTGCGATACCTTTGGTTGGGTCAACTGCAAAAGCGTGTACCGATGTAAGTACGCCAGAACGAACAATAAACGTGCCTAAGATACTCAAGCAAAATGTAATGAAAGCAAGGCTAAGAGACCACTTAAGAAGCTGTTGCTTACCCTTGGCAACGCCTAGACTATGCAGTAAAGCTGTCGAAGTAAGCCATGGCAGCAAGCTGGCATTCTCAACCGGATCCCAGAACCACCAGCCGCCCCAGCCTAATTCGTAATACGCCCACCAAGAGCCAAGAATGATCCCTGCAGTTAAAAAGATCCACGCAACAAGACACCAACTTCGGCAATGGACAACCCAATCAAATTCTATTGGATCAACCAGCAAAGCAGCAACTGCAAATGCCAGCACCACAGAAAAGCCTACATAGCCAAGGTAAAGCAATGGCGGGTGAAAAATCAGACCAACATCTTGCAACATTGGGTTAAGGTCACGCCCTTCTAGCGGCAAGATCGAATTCATTTCAAACGGATTTGATGCGAATAACGTGAACCAAGCAAATATCGCGAGCAGTAGGTTCATCACCCACAGCACTCGGCTTTGGTATTCATTCGAATAGTGTTTTTGTAAGGCGATCACGCCAGACCAGACGCTGATCGTCAGTACCCAAAACAACAAGGAACCTTCATGTCCTGCCCATACGGCCGCAAGCTTAAAAAATGAGGGTAATTGGGTATTTGAATGTTCAGCGACATAGAGAATAGAGAAGTCATCACTGACAAAGGCATAGCCAAGCAATGCGACAGAAGTGAGAGAAAAAAATGCACTTGAAAGAGAGAAACTACGGATTAAGCCTAGATTTTGCGCCCGTTTATTTAGCATTTGATAAAACGAATGCACGCCAATAAGGCTACTGAGCACAGCAACCAACACTAAACTAAACAGCCCCAAAGAACCGACCATATCACCTCAATAAGACTCTACCGGAGCAGAGCCAAGTTAAACCGTTATTCGCTTTTATTGACCAACTAGCTCCTGTTACTCAACTAGCTTCTGTTGCTCAACGAAACGGTATCTAGTGAGCAGATGTCAATTGTCCAACATCCACTCACTAACAAACTTAAGCGAGCGTTAATTGCCCTGCGTAAAGAACAAAAGTTCGCAGCATTAATACGCCCATTAGACTTAGCGAAGTCACGGAGAAAATATACACCGAGCTATGGCGAATTGAAGTTGGTGTCACTGCATTCAACAACAATGGTAAAACCATGCCAACACCGATGACGCCGTACCAGAACCAGTTCGCCCAGAATCCACTGCCGATTGCGTTCCAGACTGCTTGCTCACTTTGACCACCAGCGAAGATCAGCCCAGTAAAGAAAGTAATAAGAACAAACAACTCAAACATCACGACCGGGCGTTCGAATCCGTGGATCCATGAAATACTCGGGCTATGAGGTGATTCTTTAAAGACCAACACACCAAATAAAATACACGCCGCCGCACCCGAAGATAAACTCGAGAACAAGAACAAGATCGGCAGTACTGGGTTATTCAATAGTGGGAAGGTATTTAAAGCTGACAGCAAGAAGCCCGTATAAGCAGCAAGCATCAATGCGAGAACCGCTAGGAATATTTCCAAAGCATTCTCAACCACCTCTAATTTGCCAATCCAGTTACCGACAAAATCGAGTCGTCCTTTTAACCATGCTTGGTCATTCAAGAACACGACAATTTGATCTCGGAATATAATGCCGATCCAAAGGAATAGGATCACCATATACACTTGGAATAAGATCACACCCATCGACATCACTGACGTTGGGTTATAGAAGATCATGATCTTCCAAAAGGATAACGGTTTTGTCAGGTGGAAAACCAAGATAAGCAGACCTGAAATGATCCCAAATGGCGCAAGAAAAGCCGTGGCCTTTAGCACACCATTATGAGCAGGATCGCCTTCAATGACCTTACGTTTTAGGTAAATGGAGATCATTACGGCACCCGCCGACATCCCCGCGAGAAATAGATAGATTGCTATAATCCAGTCCCATACCACCGTACCAGACTGAAAAGCTGCGTCCCATGCACTCATAATCAAATCTCCCCTTTTTGGTGTGGCACTTTATAGAGTTTTGGTTGAGTGCCTAGATAGGCTTTATCTCTGTAAACCACCTCGGATTGAAGTACTCGGTTTATCTCACTCTTAGGGTCATTCAAATCACCGAATGTCAGCGCTTTGGTTGGGCAAGATTCGACACAAGCCGGCAACTTCCCTTGTGCTAAATTAGTGTCTCGACAGAAGTTACACTTATCTGCGGACTTGTTTTCTGGATGGAAAAAGCGCACTTGGTATGGGCAAGCCAATAGACAATAACCACAACCGACGCACTTCTCTTGATGCACATCGACAATGCCCGTTTTTTCATCTTTGTAGGCCGCGCCTGTTGGGCAAACCATCACACAAGGTGCGTTATCACAATGCTGGCAAGAGTTACGAGTAAAACGGTAATCAACATTGGGATATTCGCCTTGGGGATCACTCTTAATAATTTCTAAGCGCGATACACCTTCAGGTACTTTGTTTACTTCACGACATGCTTCGGTACAGGCGGTACAACCAATACAAGCGGTTTCGTCATGAATCATTCCATAACGTTTAGTGCCATCTTCTTGAACATTAGCTAGCGTCTTGCGACTTGTTACCGCCGCAGTTCCCGCTACACCTGTGGTAAAAATAACGGCACCCGCGCCTGCTAAAAAGTTTCTTCTTGAGCAACTCATAGATTACTCCTCTTCTTTCTTCTGGTTGAAGTCTGAATGGCAATCCACACACAGCTTGATGGTTTGCTTCTTATCTAAGCCCAACACCTTTGCTTCAGTCGCATGAACATCATGGCAGTTTGAACACGTTAAGTTTTGCGCGTGAACATCGTGAGTCCAACTCGCTTCGCGGAGATCATCAGGTTGGTGACAATCGATACATTGGCTATTGGCATCTAGGATTAATTTAGGGTCTAAGAAAACCTTCTCGGTTCCAGGTTGTGATTGAGCCTCACGATACTTCACCACTTTAGGTGCACCTTCACGGTGATCGGGGCTAATAGAACTATGACAGTCGGTACAATTTACTTCGCGGCCAAGCAAAGCGTGTGCACTTTCACCATGTGAACCCAATACCGTTTCTTTTGAATCTTTATGGCATTGAACACACTTGTAGTCTTTGTCGCGGATTAATTCGACTTCATGTCTTGTTGATTCTCCTACTGGCGTAACAGCAGGCTCAGCAACAGCATGAATGGAATAACCATAGAGGCAGAATGCTAGAAGGGATTTAAGCATTATGACTATGGCCAATTTAATATTGCCCATTTTATCCTTTCCTTATACCGGCATTATTTAACTCTCAACTAAATAATATTCCGGTTAAACAAAAGTACCCTTAAACGATATTATTACCGCTTAAATGATATCAATTCTTATTTTGGATAAGCCACAACGCTTTCTATTGTTAGAATATACCTCTAATTGGGTAACATGAAATTTCGACAGGTTAATTTGTGAACGCAATCACCCTATTTACATCATGGTCAATTTAGGTAATTGTTTGTTATATATGATAATAATTCTCAGTTAAATTCTAATCAATCTAACTTTAAATACCACTTTAGGGTTATATAAACTTCAGCGTGATTAAGGTCACTGTCATAAATTGATCTGAGACAATCTATATCCAACACGTAACAAAATGTGTTCAGTTATGAATTAATATAAACAGGAATTCTCCAGTTCTTAATTTGAATAGCAAACTCACAACGCTTGGTATAAAAATCAGTATATTGGAGATATCACTGTGAAAAAGCATTGGATACGTAATTCGGTCACAGCACTATTAATGGTTAGCGCATCACTAGCAAGCGCGACCAGTTTTGCTGCGCCTGAACAAAAAGAAATTGGCGATCCTCGTAACGACCAGTTCGAGCAAAATCACCCAGATCAATATCATTCATGGAGACAGACGTCAGAAAGCGAAACCATTGAAGACGCACTAAAAGAAGATCCGAACATGGTTATCATGTGGGCTGGCTACGGCTTTGCAAAAGATTACAACAAGGCTCGTGGTCACTTTTATGCGATTGACGATGTACGACAAACACTTCGTACTGGCGGACCGACGGACGAAAATTCTGGCCCTATGCCAATGGCGTGTTGGAGCTGTAAGAGCCCAGATGTAGCGCGTGTTATCGAAGAGCGTGGCGAAGATGGTTACTTCGAGGGTAAATGGGCGCGTCTTGGTAACGAGATCATTAACCCTATTGGATGTTCAGACTGTCACGATACCCAAAGCGAAGGCTTCAAAAATGGTGAGCCAGCACTGAAGGTCACTCGTCCTTATGTTGAACGTGCATTTGAAGCAATTGGTAAAAAGTTTGATGAGCAAAGCCGTTTAGACCAACAAGCTTCAGTTTGTGCCCAATGTCATGTGGAATACTACTTCACCGGGCCAACCAAAGGCGTAAAATTCCCTTGAGACCAAGGTACAACCGTCGGCGATATGGAACGTTACTATGATGCGATCAACTTTAAAGATTGGACTCATAAAGTATCGAAAGCACCAATGCTGAAAGCACAGCACCCTGGTTTCGAAACATGGCGTGAAGGTATCCACGGCAAAAATAAAGTCGTCTGTGCAGACTGTCATATGCCGAAAGTGACCAAAGAAGATGGCACTGTTTATACCGACCATAAAGTGGGTAACCCATTCGACCGCTTCGAAGATACATGTGCAAACTGTCACACTCAATCGAAAGAAACCATGCGTAACATCGTTTCAAGCCGTAAAGCACAAGTTCTGAACATGAAGCTGACTGCTGAGAAGCAAATCGTAGCCGCTCACTTTGAAGCAGGTGCGGCATGGGAAGCCGGTGCGACAGAGCAAGAGATGGAGCCTATCCTACTGGATATCCGTCACGCTCAATGGCGTTGGGACTACGCTATTGCGTCTCACGGTATTCATATGCACGCACCTGAAATCGCTCTAGAAGTACTAGGTACTGCCGTTGATCGCGCAGCGGATGCTCGAACTAAAATTGTTCGTCTACTGGCGAAGAAAGGCATCACCGATCCAATCGAAATTCCAGATATCTCGACCAAAGAAGCGGCTCAAAAAGCGCTTGGAATGGACATGGATAAGATGAACGCAGAGAAACAGCACTTCTTAGACACGGTTGTTCCTAAATGGGAAGAGCAAGCTGAAAAGCGTGAAGCCAACTACGAATACTAGTTTCTTCAAATAGACCGTTAGGTAAAAACCAGTCACACTATTGTTGTGTGGCTGGTTTTTTGTTTTAAATATTCAGTGTTGGGTTTGAAGCATTCAAATCAATACGTACTTTCCAATGACCGTTTGCTAATTCAAGGAGTCAAAAATGAAGACCTTATTTTCGCTTTTAGCATTATGCATTACACTACTCAGTTCAGGCGTTAACGCATCAGAGCGCGCAGAGACAGGGTGGGAGTTGATAGAGAAAGGTGCATTAGTCATTGATGTAAGAACACCTGCAGAGTTCGAACAAGGGCATCTAGACAACGCCATCAACTACCCTCTTTCAGAAGTAGCGACTCACTTTGCTAATATTGAGAAAGACCAACCGATCGTTTTGTATTGCCGCAGTGGTAATCGCTCAGGGCAAGCGTATCAGTTCTTGCGTGATCAAGGATTTACTCAAATCCATAACGCAGGTGGTTTAACTGAAATGATCGAAAGCCAATAGATACGGAAAATAATGATTTTAGAAATTAATCACTTTAGAGTCGAATTACTTCAAAGGTAAATAGTTTCAAAATTTATTCAGGAACAACAAGCTTATTGACCAAGCCTAGCGGATCATCTCTTTGGCTTGGTTGATCGAATGAATAATCGAAACACGATCAATGCCCTTTTGATTGGAATCGAGGATTTGAGTCCACGCATCGATCGCTTGTCGATAGCGCATACTAATGAAGTGATCGGTCGCAATCAACATTAAGGCGGTACGATCGTTTGGATCAAGCTGCATCGACTGATTTAATAGCCTCTTGACCTCATCACTCATCGCCTGGGAGCTAAGGTAATAAAGTGCAGTAGCTTTAGCAGCATAAATACCAGAAGGTGCTTGAGGATCTAATCGAATCGCATAATCGTAGCAAGTGAATGCCGCATCAAACTCCCCTTTTTGCATGTACACACCACCAAGCTTAAACCACAAATCGGATTGATTTGGGTCTTGCTCAAGGCTCTGCTGAAGCTCATCTTGGAAATCTGTTGCCGTGTAGCTATCGCTATCATCTAAAGGAAATTGAGGTAACTCTTGTTTAAGCTGAAACCAGACAAGCACACTCAAAACCACAGCGATAAGCGAAATCATCGCATTGCCTTTTAAATGACGGCCATTTTTGCTCGCGGCAATAACAAACGCGATAAAAAACAGACTCATTAATAGTAAAGCAACCAACAACCAGATATCCATTCCACATCCTTTTATTTAGCTTTATCTCCTACTCTATCGCTTTCGTTCTGCCTCGTTATTGATCAAAGTTTAGCGTTCGAGATTTAGTGCTCAAACTTTTGCATAAAAGCGACAGGTTAAGGTCTGCTCTAAGACCTAAACGAACTGATAAGAAAAATGAAATGACAGGTAATAAAAAACCGAGCACTTAGGCTCGGTTTTTTCATTGGTACTCTTAATTACTTAGTGTAATCGAGATTACTCAGTATCTTGCTCGCTATCACTCTCAGAGTCAGAAGCATCGGATGCTTGCTCTTCATTTGATTCAGAAACGACCTTTCCTTCTGCATTAACTGTTTCTGCGTTTACTGCGTCAGCATTTGCTTCTTCAGTTTCTTCGCCTTCAACAATCTCAGCTTCTTCTACTTCGTCGATACGTTGTAGACCTACAACATTCTCATCTTCAGCAGTACGGATCAGTGTTACACCTTGAGTGTTACGACCAACTTGGCTGACTTCCGCCACGCGAGTACGTACTAGTGTGCCTGCGTCGGTGATCATCATCATTTCATCGCCTTCTTCAACCTGAACAGCACCAACTACTGGGCCATTACGATCAGAGACTTTGATAGATACTACACCTTGCGTTGCACGGCCTTTCGTTGGGTATTCAGCCAACTCAGTACGCTTACCGTAACCGTTTTGAGTCACAGTTAGGATATCGCCTTCATTTGAAGGAACAATCAGTGAAACCACTTGATCGTCTTCTGGAAGCTTCATACCACGAACACCAGATGCAGTACGACCCATTGGACGTACTTTGTCCTCGTTAAAGCGAACAACTTTGCCCGATTTAGAGAACAGCATGATGTCGCTATTACCATCAGTAATATCAACGCCAATCAGTGAATCATCGTCACGTAGGTTAACTGCGATTAGGCCGTTAGCACGTACGTTTGCGAATTGATCCAGTGATGTCTTCTTAACTGTACCGTCGCCTGTTGCCATGAAGATGAATTTCTCGTTAGAGAACTCAGAGACAGGCAGGATAGCCGTAATACGCTCACCTTCTTCTAGAGGAAGAATGTTAACGATAGGCTTACCACGAGCGGTGCGGCTTGCTTGAGGCAGTTGGTAAACTTTCAGGCGGTACGTCTTACCACGAGTAGAGAAACATAAGATGTTATCGTGAGTATTAGCAACAAGCAGACGCTCAATGTAATCCTCATCTTTCATCTTAGTTGCACTCTTACCTTTACCACCACGACGCTGAGCTTCGTAGTCGCTTAGAATTTGGTACTTAACATAACCTGCGTTAGAAAGCGTTACTACAACGTCTTCTTGAGCAATCAGCTCTTCCATGTCGATGTCATGAACCGCTGCTGTGATTTCTGTACGACGAGCGTCGCCATAGATTTCACGTACCGCTTCAAGTTCTTCACGGATAACTTCCATCAAACGCTCAGTGCTTGCAAGAATGTGCATTAGCTCAGCGATTTCTTCTAGAAGCGCTTTGTACTCGTCTAGAATCTTCTCATGTTCAAGGCCAGTTAAGCGATGAAGACGAAGCTCTAGAATAGCTTGTGCTTGTGTTTCCGTTAGGAAGTATTGGCCATCGCGGATGCCGTATTGGTCTTCCAACCAATCAGGACGAGCCGCATCAGTACCTGCACGTTCAAGCATTGCTGCAACGTTACCAAGTTCCCAACCGCGAGCTACTAAACCAGCTTTTGCTTCAGCAGGCGTTGGAGCGTTACGGATAAGCTCGATGATTTCGTCAATGTTAGCAAGTGCTAGAGACAATGCTTCAAGGATGTGTGCACGGTCGCGTGCTTTCTTCAGTTCAAAGATAGTACGACGAGTCACAACTTCGCGACGGTGGTCTACAAAGCACTTAAGCATGTCTTTGATGTTGAACAACTGTGGTTGACCATTGTTCAGCGCAACCATGTTGATACCGAAAGTTGTTTGCAGTTGAGTTTGTGAGTAAAGGTTGTTCAATACAACTTCACCGACAGCGTCACGCTTACATTCAATAACAATACGCATACCATCTTTATCAGATTCGTCACGTAGAGCACTGATGCCTTCAACTTTCTTATCTTTAACCAGTTCAGCAATCTTCTCGATCAGGCGAGCTTTGTTTACTTGGTAAGGAATCTCAGTAACGATAATGGTTTCTTTACCATTTTTCTCTACTTCAATATTCGCTTTTGAACGCATGTAAACTTTACCGCGGCCAGTTTTATAAGCATCTACGATGCCTTTACGACCACTGATAAGTGCTGCTGTCGGGAAGTCAGGACCAGGGATATAGTCCATTAGCTCATCAATAGTAATATCTTCATTATTGATAAATGCTAAACAGCCATCAACAACTTCACCAAGGTTATGTGGTGGGATGTTGGTAGCCATACCTACTGCGATACCAGAAGCACCGTTTACCAATAGGTTAGGAATTTTTGTAGGAAGTACTGCTGGAATTTGTTCTGTACCATCGTAGTTCGGTACGTAGTCCACAGTTTCCTTATCAAGGTCAGCCAGGAGCTCGTGAGCAATTTTCGCCATACGAACTTCGGTATAACGCATTGCAGCCGCGGAGTCGCCATCGATAGAACCAAAGTTACCTTGGCCATCAACTAGCATGTAACGCAGTGAGAACGGTTGAGCCATACGAACAATAGTATCGTATACAGCACTATCACCATGCGGGTGGTATTTACCGATTACATCACCTACTACACGAGCAGACTTTTTATATGGTTTGTTCCAATCATTACCCAGTACATTCATCGCGAACAAAACGCGGCGGTGTACAGGTTTTAGGCCATCACGCACATCTGGAAGGGCACGACCAACGATGACGGACATCGCGTAGTCTAGGTATGAACCTCTAAGCTCATCTTCAATATTTACGGGCGTGATCTCTTTCGCTAGATCGCTCATAGAGCCATTTTCCCTCTATAGTCAGATCGTATTTTTGAATACGTATAAGACCGAAAAATATAACACAAATTTACCTACGGAGGCATCACTTTCCCTCTCCTTTTACCATCTTGTGACCCTTGTAGCCAATCAATTGATGAGAAATTGCACCTCCGCATCATATCTCGCTGAAACATGGTCACTTTACACCCAATAAGTTCGCAAAATTGTAGATCTTCTGGTCAAGGCGAAAAGGCAAGTTATAATGCCTGCAATTTCATGGATGCCGTATTTAACTTGGAAATGCCGATTATGACTAAATCACAGAATGTAGACCCAGCAGAAATCAAGAAATTTGAAGACATGGCGTCACGCTGGTGGGATCTAGAAGGCGAATTTAAGCCTCTACATCAAATCAACCCACTACGCCTAAACTACGTGCTAGAAAAAACTGAAGGTTTGTTTGGTAAGAAAGTGCTCGATGTTGGTTGCGGTGGTGGCATTTTAGCGGAAAGTATGGCAATCGAAGGTGCTGTAGTGACAGGGCTAGACATGGGCAAAGAACCACTTGAAGTGGCACGCTTGCACGCACTAGAAACTGGCACCAAGCTCGATTACATCCAAAGTACCATTGAAGACCACGCAGAAGAGAATCCACAAACTTACGACGTGGTCACTTGCATGGAAATGCTAGAGCACGTGCCTGATCCACAATCAGTGATCACCGCATGTTCAAAATTGGTCAAACCGGATGGCCACGTTTTCTTCTCTACGTTGAACCGCAATTTTAAATCTTACTTGTTTGCGATTGTTGGTGCAGAGAAGCTACTAAAGATAGTTCCTGAAGGCACTCACGAGCATGACAAGTTCATTCGCCCAGCTGAACTTATCAAGATGATTGATAATACATCTCTACAAGAACTCGGTATCACTGGGCTGCACTATAATCCACTGACAGACACTTACCGATTAGGTCGCAGTGTTGATGTCAATTACATCGTGCATACGCAAAATTTCGCTTAAAAAATATCAGCTATCCTACCGTAAAATTTTTTCTAAAAAAGACTAATGAAAAAGGTTGCAATTAACATAAGTTTGCGACTTTTTTCAGTCTAAATTTCGTGCGCTAGCTTCCATTTTGACCACCTAGATTTAAATTTAATCGCCTAAAATCCATCGCCCATTTTGCTCAAAGATCAAGGGATTTTTTTTTATAGGCGTGCAAAAATAAAGCATCATTAAAAGCCGACTTTTATACAATCAAGTCTCATCTATCTTCATCAGTTAGTGGTCACTTACAGTTTTTTTTCAATCCACCACTTATCCACAAGCAACCCAATTTCTTTACCTTGAAAAAGTTCGGTTGTAGCACTATCTTGTAACCCAACAAACAAATGACCCCTATATGTTGTGTTTGAACTACAATATATGGGTAGACCAAGATCACAAAGCCGACACGTAATTTACAAAAATTACACAGAAATACACAAAAACACGGCCTTGTTCAGTTTTGTTAGGGAAATTAAGCAGAATGAACCAACAACTTACTGTTACCAAGCGTAACGGGCGCAAAGAAACCATCGATCTAGAGAAGATCCACCGCGTGATCACATGGGCAGCTGAAGGCTTGCACAATGTTTCTGTATCACAAGTAGAATTGAAAGCTCACATTCAGTTTTACGACGGCATCACCACGACTGACATTCATGAAACTATCATCAAGTCAGCAGCGGATTTAATCTCTGAAGAGACTCCTGATTACCAATATCTAGCAGCACGTCTGTCAGTATTCCACCTACGTAAAAAAGCGTATGGCGAATACGAGCCACCTGCGCTTTATGACCACGTTTCAAAACTAGTCGATATGGGTAAATATGACAGCCACCTAATGCAAGATTACACGAAAGCTGAGTTTGAAGAGCTAGACCAGTACATCGACCATAAGCGTGACTTAGACTTCTCTTACGCGGCAGTTAAGCAGCTTGAAGGTAAATACTTCGTGCAAAACCGTGTAACAAAAGAAATCTACGAGAGTGCTCAGTTTCTTTACATCCTAGTGGCTGCGTGTCTATTCGCTAAATACCCTAAATCGACTCGTCTTGACTACATCAAACGTTTTTACGACGCATCGTCTACGTTTAAGATTTCTCTACCTACACCGATCATGTCTGGTGTACGTACGCCTACTCGTCAATTCAGCTCTTGTGTACTGATCGAATGTGGTGACAGCCTTGATTCAATCAACGCAACAGCAAGCTCAATTGTTCGTTACGTATCTCAACGTGCTGGTATTGGTATCAACGCAGGTCGTATCCGTGCGCTGGGTTCTGAAATCCGTAATGGTGAAGCGTTCCACACTGGCTGTATCCCTTTCTACAAATACTTCCAAACAGCAGTAAAATGTTGTTCACAAGGTGGTGTTCGTGGCGGTGCGGCAACGGTATTCTACCCACTATGGCATGGTGAAGTTCAGTCTCTATTAGTACTGAAAAACAACCGCGGCGTTGAAGAGAACCGTGTTCGTCACATGGACTACGGCGTACAGCTGAACAAACTCATGTACTCTCGTCTTGTTCAAGGTGGCAACATCAGCCTGTTCTCACCTTCTGACGTACCTGGCCTTTACGATGCGTTCTTCGAAAACCAAGACCGTTTTGAAGAACTATATGTTAAGTACGAAAACGACCCTTCAGTGAAGCGTGAAACGGTTAAAGCCGTTGAGCTGTTCTCTCTGCTAATGCAAGAGCGAGCTTCTACTGGTCGTATCTACATTCAGAACGTTGACCACTGTAATACACACAGCCCGTTTGATTCTGAAGTGGCTCCTGTTCGTCAGTCGAACCTATGTCTAGAAATCGCGCTACCAACTAAGCCACTTTCTAACGTAGAAGATGACGAAGGTGAAATTGCACTATGTACGCTTTCAGCGTTTAACCTAGGCGCAATCAACGAGCTAGACGACCTTGCTGAGCTTTCTGAACTGGTTGTTCGTGCACTTGATGCATTGCTTGATTACCAAGACTACCCACTTCCAGCAGCACGCAAGTCGACAATGAACCGTCGTACTCTAGGTGTGGGTGTCATCAACTACGCATACTACCTAGCGAAAAACGGCGTGAAGTACTCTGATGGCAGCGCAAACAGTCTGACTCACCGTACTTTTGAAGCAATTCAATACCACTTGTTAAAAGCGTCTGTTGAACTGGCGAAAGAACAAGGCCGTTGCCCATCTTTCCACGAGACCAACTACGCGAAAGGCCTACTGCCAATCGATACTTACAAGAAAGATATCGACTTAGTATGTGAAGAGCCACTGCACTACGATTGGGACACGCTACGCGAAGAGATCATGGAGCACGGTCTGCGTAACTCTACGCTAACAGCGCTTATGCCTTCTGAGACTTCGTCTCAAATCTCTAACGCAACTAACGGTATCGAGCCACCACGTGGTTACGTATCAGTGAAAGCATCGAAAGACGGCATCCTTAAGCAAGTGGTTCCTGACTTCTTAAATCTTAAAGAGAACTACGAGCTACTTTGGAACATTGGTTCGAACGATGGTTACCTGCACCTAGTGGGTATCATGCAAAAATTCGTTGACCAAGCTATCTCTGCAAACACTAACTATGATCCAAGTGTTTACGACAGCGGTAAAGTACCAATGAAGAAGCTGCTTCAAGACCTACTTACAGCGTACAAGTACGGTGTTAAGACGCTTTACTACCATAACACTCGTGATGGTGCTAAAGACGACCAAGGCGATGCAGTTCAAGTGCCGGAAGAAGATTGTGAAGGCGGCGGTTGTAAGATCTAAACCGCAATAAACATTAAGACCCCAGAGAAGAGTTATCTTCTCTGGGTTTAAAGCATTAACAGGGCCCGTTTTATTACGGGTCTTTAAAGGATTTGAGGCATTTATGGCTTACAGCACTTTTTCTCAGCAAAAAAATGACCAACTAAAAGAACCAATGTTCTTGGGTCAGTCGGTAAACGTTGCACGTTACGACCAACAAAAATTCGAAATCTTCGAAAAGTTGATCGAGAAGCAGCTTTCTTTCTTCTGGCGTCCAGAAGAAGTAGACGTATCTAGCGACCGTATCGACTACAACAAGCTTCCTGAGCATGAAAAGCACATTTTCATCTCTAACTTGAAGTACCAAACGCTTCTAGATTCTATCCAAGGCCGCAGCCCTAACGTTGCCCTACTTCCACTGGTATCTCTACCAGAAGTTGAAACTTGGATTGAGACTTGGTCTTTCTCTGAAACGATTCACTCTCGTTCTTACACACATATCATCCGTAACATCGTCAATGATCCAGGTGTAGTATTCGACGACATCGTTGAAAACGAAGAGATCCTGAAGCGTGCGAAAGACATCGCGTTTTACTACGATGATTTAATCAAGCTGACGGCTGACTACCACCGCTACGGCGAAGGCAACCACAACATTAACGGCGAAGACGTTAAGATTTCACTTCACGACCTGAAGAAGAAGCTTTACGTATGTCTAATGTCTGTAAACGCACTAGAAGCGATTCGTTTCTACGTGAGTTTTGCATGTTCATTCGCATTCGCTGAACGTGAGCTAATGGAAGGTAACGCGAAGATCATCAAGCTAATCGCTCGTGATGAAGCTCTTCACCTTACTGGTACACAGCACATGATTAACTTACTGCGTAATGGCCAAGATGACTTCGAATTCATGCAAATCGCTGAAGAGTGTAAGCAAGAGTGTTTCGACCTATTCAAAGAAGCAGCAGAGCAAGAAAAAGAGTGGGCAGAATACCTATTCAAAGATGGCTCTATGATTGGTCTGAACAAAGACATTCTTTGCCAATACGTTGAGTACATCACTAACATCCGTATGCAAGCGGTTGGTTTAGGTACTGCTTACCCAGAAGCAACGTCGAACCCAATCCCATGGATCAACGCATGGTTATCTTCAGATAACGTACAAGTTGCTCCACAAGAAGCTGAAATCAGTTCTTACCTAGTTGGTCAGATCGACAACGAAGTAAAAGCTGACGACTTTGAAGGATTCGAGCTGTAATGCCAACAATCAAAATCAACAAGCTGACTTCGATTGAATCTAACCCTTCAAACACTCTATTGGAAACAATGGAACAAGCTGGGTTAGAGCCAGAATACAACTGCCGAGATGGGCATTGTGGCGCTTGTCGTTGCACGTTGGATTCTGGGGAAGTCGAGTACGTTGGTTTTGCTATGGCTTACACGCAAGGTAATGAAATATTACCTTGTATCTGTAAAGCAAAGACTGAGCTATCGCTGAGTAACGTTATTCACAGAAACAAGCAAAAACGCGCATAAGCCAACTGGCTTTAGGTCGCTTTGTTCGAATATCGTCAATAAGAATTAAAAAGGGTCCGCTTCCTTTAGGAGTGCGGACCCTTTTCTGTTTATGTCTTTAGGTATCTGAAACAACTCGTCTATCACTCAACCAAAATCTTCCTGTTCGCTTGTGTCATACAAAACCAAACGTTTATTGCTGAGTCAGGTTAAGAGTCACAGAGCCAATATAACAAGCGCTTCGGCACTCTCCACAGCCGTTACACTTATCTTTGTCCACTGTAGGCAACTCTCCTACTTCAATGTGTATCACACCTGCTGAACACGCAGTTTGGCATGCTGAACAGTCCATTTGCATGTAATTATTGCAGCTATCAGCAAAGCTCGGCTTGAGGTCGATATAAGGCGTGACCGTTGGATGAAGTGCGCCAGTTAGGCACACTTCAGTGCATTTGTTACACATAGAACAACTGTTGTAATCCAAATTCAACAGCGCACTACCCTCTAGCGTCTCAATCACGCTATTCGGACACGCTTGCTCACACAGTCCACAACTGTCGCAAAGACGCTCAAACAGCACCTCATCGACAGCCCTAGGTGGTCTAGCATGTAAGCGCTGTGATTTCTCTTCATAACTTGCAGCAGCTTTAACTGGCTTAGAGAGTCGAGTTAAGAAACCACGCCTATTCGAATTTATTTGCTCAGACATTAGTCGATATATAACTTTTTAGTGGCAACGTTTAAATTATATTCAGATGTTAATTGATTAAGCCAATTTATTACATCACTTGATAGCTTCTTATAAAATGATAAATCTGATGCTGTATTTAATTTATCTAAATAAGTAGAAGACCAAGGTAATAAGTGACACTCAAGCAATTCACGAGCTGAATTAATATTATTATTTTCTAACAAATACGCATGAGCGAATAACATTAAACCAAATTGATCTTCTGGCTCTCTTAAACCTGTATCCAATTCAATTTGGTTTAATTCTAGAAACTGTCGATATTCCACAGTCGATGCACCAAACACCACACGGTCTTTATCTAGGTACACAGACCCCCAAGGCGGAGCTGGCATGTCTCCCACACCTTCGAACAAGCGGCTGAACTCTGCTGCGAGCGCATCTTCATCTTCACTTCTCAATGCCTGCAAGCATTCTTCAGAGAGCACTTCGCTCTCAACCAAAGCTTCAACAATGGTGACCAACTGTTCTTTACTTGTCGCTTGATAAAATAGCGAACCCAATAATTTATGCGTATCGATAATCATTATTATTTATACCGTTATAGGTTTAAAGATAATTATATAAATAAGACGCTTTAATTCTTTGATCTATTTTATACATTCGATTCATAAGATTTAAATTTCGCTCTTATTTGATGCCAATCAATCAACAATCCAAAATAAAAAAATAAAGAACAAACTACCTATAAAGTACTAACCATCAATAGCAAAAGGCATCTTAGAATGACGAATAAGAAAGAATCTGGGGTAATGAACCTTACTCGAAGAGGCTTCATGAAAGCTTCTTCTGCAGTAGGTAGTGCAGCCGCACTTGCGGGCGGTATCGCTTTACCTTTCAAATCCAAACCAGTAGCGGCTGCGGTTGCTGAGAATGTGGATGAGAAAATCGTATGGAGTGCATGTACAGTAAACTGCGGCTCTCGCTGTCCACTACGTATGCATGTACAAAACGGTGAAGTCAAATACGTAGAAACAGATAACACGGGTACTGACGAATACGGTCATCACCAAGTGCGTGCATGTCTACGTGGTCGCTCTATGCGCCGCCGTGTTTACAACCCAGATCGCCTGAAATACCCAATGAAACGTGTGGGTAAACGTGGTGAAGGTAAGTTTAAGCGTATTAGCTGGGAAGAGGCTTTTGATGAAGTCGCTGGCACTATGCAACGCCTTATCAAAGATTACGGTAACGACACTATCTACCTAAACTACGGCACAGGTACGCTTGGTGGTACGGTAACTAAGTCTTGGCCACCAGCACAAACGCTGATTGCGCGTCTAATGAACCTAAGTGGTGGTTACCTAAACCATTACGGTGACTACTCAACAGCGCAAATCGCGAAAGGCTTGAGCTACACCTACGGTGGTTGGGCAAACAACAACTCTTTCTCTGACTTAGAGAACACTAAGCTTAACATCCAATTTGGTAACAACCCTGCCGAGACTCGCATGTCTGGCGGCGGTCTGATCCACCACTACGTAGAAAGCAAAAACAAATCAAACGCTAGAACGATCATCATCGATCCACGTTACACCGATACTGCCGGTGGCCGTGAAGATCAGTGGATCCCAATTCGCCCTTCTACGGATGCTGCATTGGTAGCGGGTCTTGCACACGTGATGATCACTGAAGACCTAGTCGACCAACCTTTCCTAGACAAATACTGTGTCGGTTACGATGAGAAGACCCTTCCTGCATCAGCGCCTAAAAACAGTGACTACAAATCTTACATCCTAGGTTTAGGTGAAGATGGCGTAGAGAAGACACCAGAGTGGGCTTCTAAGATCACAGGCATTCCGGTTGATACTATCGTTAAGCTTGGCCGTGAGATGGGCACAGCGAAACCGTGTGCTATCCACCAAGGTTGGGGCCTACAACGTACTGCGAACGGTGAGCTAGCTTGTCGTGCAATCGCAATGCTGTCGCTACTAACCGGTTCTGTCGGTGTATCTGGCGGTTCAACAGGCGCTCGTGAAAGTGACATCAACATTCCGTTTGTTCGCTTCCCGACTGTGCCAAACCCTGTTGAAACATCAATTTCAATGTTCATGTGGACAGACGCAATTCACCGTCACCACGAAATGACAGACATCACTGATGGTGTTCGCGGTGCAGAGCGCCTTAAGAACCCAATCAAGATGATCTGGAACTACGCAGGTAACTGCATCATCAACCAACATTCAGACATCAACAAGACGCACGCGATTCTTCAAGATGAGAGTGCGTGTGAAATGATTGTTGTAGTTGATAACCACATGACCTCTTCAGCGAAATACGCCGACATCATCCTGCCTGACTTAACCACATCAGAGCAAGACGACTGGTGTATGGATGGTAAAGCATCGAACATGCCTTACTTCATCTACGCACAGAAAGCGATTGAGCCTCAGTTTGAAGCAAAATCTATCTACGAGATGTGTACGCAACTTGCTAAGCGCATGGGCGTAGAAAAAGAGTTCACAGAAGGTCGAACTCAAGAGCAATGGATTGAGCATCTTTACGCTGAAACTCGTAAGAACGATCCAACACTGCCAACCTTCGAAGATATGAAAGAGCTGGGTATCTACAAGCGTAGCTACGACCACCACTACATCGCTTACGAAGATTTCCGTAAAGACCCTGAAGCGAATCCACTGACTACACCAAGTGGCAAGATCGAGATCTACTCAGAGCAACTGGCTGACATCGCGAAAACGTGGAAGCTGAAAGAAGACGAAGTGATTCACCCACTTCCGATTTACGCGGACTCGTTTGAAGGTCATAACGATCCACTAGCAGAAAAGTACCCACTTCAGCTAACGGGCTTCCACTACAAGGCTCGTACGCACTCAACTTACGGCAACGTTGCAGAGATCAAAGCTGCGGCACCACAAGAGTTGTGGATCAACCCGATCGATGCGAAAGAACGTGGTATTGAAAGCGGCGACATGGTGAGTATTTTCAACGACCGTGGCGAAGTACATATTCCAGCGAAAGTGACACCAAGGATTCTTCCTCGAGTTGTCGCACTAGGCGAAGGTGCATGGTACGCACCCGATGGTCAGAAGATCGACCATGCAGGCTCTATTAACGTGCTGACCACTCAGCGCCCGAGCCCACTTGCTAAGGGTAACCCTCAGCATACAAACCTAGTTCAAATCAAAGCGCTAAACAAAGCATAAGGTAGGTTGGAATGAAACAATACGGCTTTTACATTGATTCAAGTAAATGCACGGGTTGTAAAACCTGTCAGCTTGCTTGTAAAGATTATAACGATCTAGACATCAAAACGAACTACCGTCGCGTATACGAATACGCAGGTGGTGGCTTCACTCAAGATGGCGATACCTGGGTTCAGAAAGATGTCTTTTCTTACTACCTATCTATCGCTTGTAACCACTGCACTAACCCTGCGTGTGTGAAAGTGTGTCCTTCGGGCGCGATGCACAAGCGTGATGAAGACGGTTTGGTTGTGGTTGATGAGAGTGTTTGTATTGGTTGTCAGCACTGCAGTAATGCATGCCCTTACGGCGCACCGCAATACAATGCGAAGAAAGGTCACATGACCAAATGCGATGGTTGTTACCAACGTGTTTCTGAAGGCAAGCAACCTATCTGTGTTGAGTCTTGCCCACTTCGTGCATTGGAGTTTGGTGAAATCAACACACTTCGCGAGAAGTACGGTTCTGGTGCAGATGTAGCACCACTGCCATCTTCAAATGAAACGCTGCCAAACATCGTGATTAAACTGAACAAAAACGCGAAGCCTACTGGCGATACCAGTGGTCACCTAGCAAACCCGAAGGAGGTTTAAGATGATTTTTCATGAGTGGTCTTTAATCTTCTTTACGGTGCTGGCTCAAACAGCAGTGGGTGGTTACTTATTGATTGGCGCACGTGCACTGGTACTAGGTCATGACGAAGAGAAGCTGAACAGCTACAAGGTTCCAATGTTCATTCTATGGGCACTAATGGGTCTTGGCTTCATGTTCTCGACAACGCACCTTGGCTCTCCACTGCGCGCGTTTAACGCTTTTAATCAGCTCGGTTCGGCTTGGTTGTCTAACGAAGTGTTCTTCGGTGCGGCATTCTTCGCTGCCGGTGGCCTGCAATGGCTATTGTCTGTGGTTAAGAAAGGTGGCGTAGCTATCCAGAAAGCACTGATGGTTGGCGCGATGGTACTGGGTGTTATCTTCATGTATGCGATGATCAACGTATACATGATCAACACCGTACCCACGTGGGACAACATCTATACACCACTGAGCTTCATCATGACGATGGTTGTGGGTGGTTTGTTGCTATCTCAGTTCGTTCTTGTGTTCGCAAACGACAGCCACTTTACGGTTGACCGTAACATCACCATGTTGGCTGTAATTACTGTTGCGATAAGCTTACTTGTGACAGTAGGCAAACTGAACCTAATCGGTGACATCCAAACTTCAGCAGCAAAAGCATCTGAGTTGGTTGACGGTTTAGGCAGCTATGTGATTCTTCAAGTTGCATTACTGATGGCAAGCTTACTGATTTGGATTCTACCTATGCTGAACAAAGCAAAAGTGAATCCAGTAAACCTAAGCCTAGCATTGGTACTGTTCTTAGCTTCTGAGTTAATCGGCCGTGGTTTGTTCTACAGCCTACACATGACAAGCGGTTTGTAATCGAGTTCTTACAGACATGAGTTACGTGTAAACATCGCTGCTGGTTTGGTTATCTAGAAGGCTAGATAAACTAAAGGCCCAACACCTATTTAGATGTTGGGCCTTTTTATTTCGTTTTTCCTAGCATTTCCAGTACAGGCTCCGTGAGTTCGCCTAAATGCTTACTTAATAATAGTCGCCGGAATAAACATGTCTTTCAATCGCTTAACTGAAGAGTATGTGCCGAACATCGGTTTGTTATCTAGATGCCTTCTCAACATATCGGCGGCAACGGTCTTAATCACGTTGCGTTGATCTTCACGCGAGTACTGGCGATAAAATTCAAGCACCTGACCCCATTCGCCTGCTTCAGTCGACAATGCAACGCTGAATGTATTGCCTTCCAGCTTACCAGTCACCAAAGCCAATTCAGTTCCGCATTTCTCTCTTGTTGCTCCAGCCAGAGCAAAGGTTGCGGCTAACGGATCGCTCTTTTCAAGTTCGCTCTCTTTTGGCTCAGCCATCACCCACGAATGTCCAAAGCAATCTTCAACCTGCTCATTCAATTGCAGCCACGCTGACAGTGCGCCTTTGGTCGACACTTCAGACACAGATAGCGTCTTCTTTTTTTCCGCCATGATGTGGCCAATATGGTCAATCATCGGCTCGTCAACACTGACTACGTTACTTTCTAATAGTTTGTAAACCATCTGCATTAACTTAACACGAGTTTCTAAACCAGATTTTGGCCCAAACAGCTTCACCTCAATAAATGGCAGGTAAGAGCGGTAACCTAGCTCATAGCCTTCAGGAAGCTTCAGTTGGTCTAACACATCAGAGATACCGGACTCAGATAAACCAAACGTAAACAGCCTGCTGCATTCAGAAGCAACCACTTGAGGGTATGTACGCGATAAATCAGGAAGAATCTCAAACGTCACCATGCGTTTGAATTCACTCGGGACACCCGGCGTGAAATAGAAAGTCGCATCGTTGATTTTAAGTTTGAAACCACACGCAGTACCAACTGGGTTATCGACAATCTCTGAGCTAGCAGGAAGCAGTGCCTGCTTAAGATTACTGTCAGGCATTGGCATACCACGTCCAGAGAACATCTCTTCCATACGAGCAAGCCATTCAGGGAACATGACGAGTTTCTGCTCGGAAGCAGTAGCTGCCGCTGCAGCACTCATGTCATCGGTTGTCGGCCCTAGGCCACCATTAACGATAACCACATCATAGTTAAAGCTCAGCATCAGCAGTTCTTCAACAAGAGCATTCATTTGATCACCCACGGTTGAACGCTTAGCAAGAGCAAAACCATGCTGATAAAACTCAGCAGACATCCAAGCTGCGTTTGTATCTACAATGTCTCCATGAAGAACTTCTTCACCTGTGCTTAACATTGCGATTTTCGTCATATTTCTATCCCTTGTTGTCATAAAAAGACACTGCATTATTTACAAACTGGTCTATGGTTGAATTTGGAACAATTCGCCTTTTCACTAATATTAATCATGTTAAACCTAAGGTTTTCTTAGGAAAAGCGATAAATTATTAGTTCCCTAAATCAGGCATTTAATAGATAATTGTGACCCTGATCAATTCCAAACTTTCTCATGGAGACCCTTGTGGCCAAATCACCGTTACTAGCAAAGGTTACTGCTGCATTTTCAATGCTAATGTCAGTTAACTCGGTTGCAAGCCAATACGACTTCGACCAACCAATCAACCTTTCTTACTCGGATGAATGTGCTCAAGATTACTGTTTTAATGACAACTTGTACACCTACAAGCCTAGTACCAATTACGCACTGAGCGAACCAAGTGACGAGTACGACTTCTCAATCCAACAACCAAAACATTTGTTGGTGAGCCAGGAGAAAGATTGGGATTACCTAATGGGTCAAACCTACACTATTCTTGGCTTAAGTGTCGCGACAGTAGGTCTAATGACTCTTCTCCCTGAAAGTATCACTAAGTGGGATGATGACCAACGTGATATCAGTTCGTTAGGTAAAAAGTGGAAAGATAACGTTTCTGATGGCCCAGTATGGGACCGTGATGAGCACTTCTTAAATTACGTGATGCACCCGTATTTCGGTGGGGTTTACTACACCGCGGCTCGCCACGCGGGTTACGATGAATTTGAGTCTTTCCTATACTCTTGGACCATGTCGACATTTTTCTGGGAATACGGCGTAGAAGCATTCGCGGAAGTACCTTCCTGGCAAGATCTCTTCATCACGCCATTCTTCGGTGCCGTTGTCGGTGAAATGATGCTAGAAGCAGAACAAGACATCGTTGCTTCAGGTGGCGAAGTGATGGGCTCTCAAACCATGGGGGATGTGTCTCTATTCTTCCTAAACCCTGTTGGCCATATCCATTACTGGGTAAGTGATGCATGGGGCGGTGACGCAGAAGTGAACCTGAATACTAACCCTTGGTGGGATAACCAAGACGCAGCGCGATTTGCCTACGACGCAGGCGCACCATACGATTCTCAATTTGTTGGTATGAACTTTAAAGTCACGTTCTAAACCAGCCTCCACGTGACTTGCTAAGCCGTTTACTCGTTGCTTGCTAAGCTTCTGAATCACAAATAACAGCGACAACTCTTTCAAAAAGCGGCTCTCTAGCCAACACCTATCATTTAAGGTGTTTAGATCGCACAGTGTAGCGAGTCTTACTAAAACGAACGGTCCTACCTTTGGGCCGTTTTTGTTTTTCGGGCAAAATATAACGTTTCACTCGCTCTCTCATAGCTCGCAGCTTTTTGGGAATAGAACCTGGAGAAGCGATAGCACACCACATTAGCTCATCTTGAATATCTCGAAGTGCCATCGTAAAGCTTATCCTAAGTGGTGAGACTTCTGCCTCTTTTGCTATTCGGCTAATCTCCAGACGGATTAAGTTATACGCGATAAGGATACCCCATACCTCTTGCTTTACACCCTCTACAGATTGACTGCGGAGCAGAATTTCATCTTCAAGCATGTCATGCTTAATCTCGCCATAACTCTTCTCGATTTCCCACCTTTCGAAGTACACGTCTAATAATGATTTTAAACTGTATTTTCTATCTGTTAGAGAAGTCAGCAGCCCTTGTATATGATTGGGTTGTTGTTCACCATCATCGGGGTATAGAGCCAGCCTCGCTTTCCACGTTTCCGGGAGGCTCGGGTCTTGCTTTCTAGCTTGTGGAGAGACTTTCATCTCTACAATCAGATCTCGCCCATCATCATCGAGTTGCTCGATGGTTTCATACTTCACATTCGACTTTATGGGCGTCATCCAGTGACTTGTCCCATGCTCTCGTTGCCAGTTAAGCATAAGCTCTGCGCTCAGGTAGCAACGGTCAAAAATGGTCAATGAATTCGGGACAGCTGATGAAATTAAATCTTTTGCATAGCTAATTTCACCTTTAGAACTTTCCCCAAAAGCCACATCATGAATAAGTCGACTCCGTAGGGATGTGAGTGCGCACATTCGAACGATTGGATATTCAGTGTGCCTGTCTTTTCGGTAGTAAACATATTGATAATGCTCAGCTAAGCTTGGGTTATCGTGCGTTCTAAACTGTGTGCCATCAATTGAAAATAGGCTCAAACCATTCCATTTATCACCCGCATCTTCCGACTGTGTCCAGTGCTTTGCTGTGATTGAGAATAATGACTCTAAAGGTTTAGCGGTGAGGCGCTTTCTCGCCTGGGGAATCGCACTAGGTGCAATAGACTCACCCAATGAGTTAGACAATTTGAGGTCGAGTTTATCGAGTACATCGGTAATCGGTCTATCTCGATAGAGACCAATACCAACGACTAACCATACAACAAGTTCGGCAGGTAACTTTCTACGACGCATACTCGCTTTGTTCGTTTCAGATAAAGCTTGGTTTATCCAATCTAGCGGAAGGTCTTTTTGGAACAAAGAAAGAGATTCTGGATTAGCAAAATCGTCAACATCGATTAACCAGTGTGACAGCATAAAAAATACCCTTAAACAGAAGTGCTTAAGGGTATTGTCAACCATCTGCAGGATCGTTCAACTGATCAGGAAAATGCTTAAATGATCAGTGTTAGCTCTCTAGCCGCTTTTTTTGTGCCCTACTCTTCATTCTCTTTTTTTGTATCACAGCTTAGTTTCAAAAATTGACGTAGGTCAAACATTGTTCGATGTAAACTTCTACACTGAAATTAAAGAACTTTATCGCATGATATCAAACATTTAATTAGTAACGATTAATTGAGACTTTGGGGGCTGATATGAACAGTACATTTATCGTAAACTTTATTGGAAAGGCATCACCAGCAACAATCAAACAACTTGCTGCGGTTACTCACGAAAACGACGGGAAATGGCTCATCAGTAAAGTGAACTTTATTGAAGACCAAGTCGCAGGCGTACTCAAGGTTCAACTTCCAGCCATCAACGAATCAATTGTCAAAGAAGCTTTCAGCGCCAATACTGAGTTGATCGTGCAGTTTGTTGATTCAGACCATACTCATAACGCACAAGATACAATACATCACCTACGACTCGACTCGAACGACCGAGCAGGTATCGTCAACGAAGTAACACATGTATTGGATAGACAAGGGATCAGCATTCTCGATATGGATTGCCACCGAGTCTTCATCGCTGGCGGCGGTGGTGTTAGCTCAAGTTTGTTCACTTCCAAGATCGCCGTTAAGCTACCAATAGAAGTTTTGATTGATGACGTAGTGAATGAACTCGAAACACTCAGTGAAGATACTCGAGTGATGATTGAGAGCTAACAGATAGCGCTTAACTTCTATCTTTTCACTGGTAACATTTATCTAAAAACAAAAAAGAGCAGCTCATCGGCCGCTCTTTTTATCGTTCTAATGCAATGTTTGGTTACTTAACCGACCATTGTGACAATGAACGTTTAAAGTCTTCATAGCCAAACTCATTCAACTTTTGAACTTCGCCACCGCTACGCTCGCAGTAGATTGACGGCATTTTTAGGCCATTGAACCAGTTCAGTTTCACCATGGTGTAACCCGCGCTGTCTAGCAGGTGCAGCTTTTGACCAATCTTAAGTGGCTCATCAAAGCTTGCTTCACAGAACTGATCGCCCGCAAGACATGAACACGAACCAATTACATAGTCATGGCTACCATTTTCTGAAGCTTCCAATACCGATGCCGGTTCATTGTAGATAAGCGTATCAAGGCGATGCGCTTCGGTTGCCGAGTCGACAATTGCCGTTTTCTTCACGTTCTCTACGATATCAACTACTGTCACGACCAGATCCGTCGTTTTAGTAATGATCGCTTCACCCGGTTCAAGGTACATCTGCACGCCGTGCTTTTCAGAAAAGGCTTTTAGTGCAAGGCCCAACTTCTCGATGTCATAACCCGGCCATGTGAAGAACACACCTCCGCCCATGCTCACCCAATCCAACTTATCTAGGTGATCGCCAAACTGCTCTGAGATTGAATCAAGCAGGCCGATAAATGCATCGACGTCTTTGTTCTCGCAGTTCATGTGGAACATCGCGCCATTAATCTCGTCGAAGATCTCAGGCTTAATGTGATCAGCCTGAACACCTAAACGAGAGAATTGACGCGCCGGATTTGCTAAGTCTTGTCCTGCGTAACTTACGCCCGGATTTAGACGTAAACCCAGCGACGCTTTACCTTCAACAATATGGCGGTAAGCTTCGAATTGGCTTTGTGAGTTGAAAATCATCTTGTCGCAAATATCCGCAACTTCTCTCACGTCATCTTCGCTGTAACCCACACTGTAAGCATGCGTCTCACCACCAAAGGTTTCGTGACCAAGTTTCACTTCGTATGGGCCAGAGCTTGTCGTGCCATCGAGGTAAGGTTTGATGATGTCAAACACACCCCATGTCGAAAAACACTTCAGTGCCAATACCAACTTCACACCTGAAATCTCTTTCAGCTGCTTAGCTATCTCTAAATTCGCAATCAACTTGTCTTCGTTGATCATGAAGTATGGGGTTTTTAGTTCGTTGTTTTGCATGTTAATACCTTGCGGCCCTCGAGTTCACGAAGGCACATGATAATCGAACAAAGCCGACGCAACAGCATCGGCTTGTAATTATACGTTCTCGTCAATCATATGACTTTGAATGGAATTCGCAGAGCTTTGACCTTGTCGCTAGGACATCGCGCGGAGTTTACGAACGTAAATGAGCACGATGGACAACGCAACGAGGGCAAAGAGCCAGAAATTACTTCAAAGTATGGATCAGAGGCAGACCTTGCGTCGGCTCTAGCTCTTGAACGTGCCAATCTAGACCGATCTCAGGCATCGTTGCTAGAAACGGGTCTGGGTTTAGCTGTTCCATGTTGAACACACCTTTATCAGCCCATTCGCCACGGAAGAACTGAAGTGCAGCCGTAATCGCTGGAACACCTGTTGTGTAAGAGATCGCTTGGTGCTCTACGTCTTCGTAAGCCACTTCGTGGTCTGCGTTATTGTAGATGAATACGCTGCGCTCTTTACCGTCTTTCTTACCTTGAACCCAAGTACCGATACACGTTAAGCCCGTGTAACCCGGAGCCAAAGATGTTGGGTCTGGTAGTAGTGCTTTAAGAACATGCAGAGGCTGAACCACAGTACCATCGTGCAGTGTTAGCGGATCTGGGCTAAGAAGACCGATATCACGCATGCAGTTGAAGTAGTTCAAGTATGCATCACCAAAGCCCATCCAGAATTCGATACGCTTAGCTGGGATGAACTCTTTCATTGAACGAACTTCATCATGCGCCATTGAGTAAACTTTGTGAGAACCACAGTTCGGGAATTCAAATTCAAGCATACGAGAGTGACAAGGTACTTGTTTCCACTCTTCATTTTCCCAGTAGAAAGAATCGCCTTGGATCTCAAGCATGTTGGTTTCTGGGTCAAAGTTTGTCGCAAACTTCTTGCCGTGATCGCCAGCATTCACGTCCATCACGTCAATTGAGTCAATCTCATCGAACAAGTGCTTAACCGCGTACGCTGCAAAGATTGATACCACACCTGGATCAAAACCAGCACCAAGAATACCTGTGATGCCCGCTTCAGCGAACTTCTCACGGTAGCCCCACTGCCAATCGTAAGCTTGTGGTACTTGTTGACCTTCAGAACATAGGTCAACCGCTACCGATGTATCTAGGTAAGATACTTTAGATTGGTAACACGCTTCCATGATCGCCATGTTTACCCAAGGAGGACCAGCGTTGATAACTAGATCAGGCTTAACTTCTTTAATCAAAGCAACAAGCGCATCAACATCGTCAGCGTCTACTGAACGTGCTTCTAGTTTCTTAGTTAAATCTTTAAGGTTGTTTTTACCTTTAATCGATTCGATGATTTTTTCACATTTCGCGATTGTGCGCGAAGCGATTGTGATATCACCCAGTACTTCGTTATTTTGTGCTGCTTTATGTGCAACAACCCAACCAACGCCGCCTGCACCAATTTGTAGAATAGCCATAGTATTAATTACCCTTGTTGTTCTGCTAGCTCAGTGGCTAGAGTCTGAATTTTGTTAATTAGAGATTTGAAATCTGATGTTTTTAAGCACGGGTTCAAGATAGTAAATTTCAGCGCGCTTTTACCATCGACGACCGTTTCGCCAAGAACGGCAACGCCACGAGTCAGCGCCTCCAGTCTTAACGTCTGATTCAGTTTGTCTAAATCAAGAACGCCGTTTGCCGATTGCTCATTGCTAGGTACCGAGCGGAACAGCACAGTAGACAGTGACGGCTCAGCAAGTAACTCAAAATCGTCATGCTTCTGAATCAGATCGGCAACTTGAAGCGTCTGCTCTAAGAGATGGTCGTACATATCGCCCAATTGCTTTGGCCCAACGCTTTGCATCGTCATGAAAACTTTCAGTGCATCGAAACGCTTGGTGGTAGCAATGGATTTATCGACCAGATTCGGCAGCTCATCGTGCTCACGATTCAAGTAATCTGCGTGATGCAGTAAGTACTTAAAGTTCGCTTTGTCTTTGAGCAGCACCGCACCACAGCTGATTGTTTGGAAGAACAACTTGTGGAAATCAACGCTGACAGAGTCCGCTTTTTCGATGCCTTTTAGACGAGCTTTATGACTACTTAAGATAAGCGCGCCACCATAAGCACTGTCGACATGGAACCAAAGATCTTGTTGGTTAGCGATATCAGCTATCGCTTCCAGGTCATCAATCGCACCATGATCGGTTGTGCCCGCCGTGCCAACCACAGCAAAAGGAATCAGACCTTGTGCTTTAAGTGCTTTCACTTCTGCATCTAGCAAGTCAGCTTTGATGGTGCCGTTTGCATTGGTATCGACACAGCACACTGCAGCTTCGCCTAACCCCATTAATGATGCGGATTTTTGAACCGTGAAGTGAGATTTCTTTGAACATAGGATACGCAGTTTGCTCGCGTACTCAGGTAACCCCAACTTTTGAATCGAGTGACCGTCGTGCTTATCGGCAACCCAGTCTCTTGCTAGCAACAAGCCCATTAAGTTACTTTGCGTACCGCCGCTGGTGAAAACACCGTCAGCTTGTGCACCAAGTTGGTATTTGTCACACATCCAATCCACGACGCGCTGCTCAACATAAGTCGCAGCCGATGCTTGGTCCCATGAATCCATCGATTGATTCAACGCCGCGATAATCGATTCAGCGGCTACCGAAGCCATAAGAGGTGGAGTGTGAAGGTGTGCAATACAGTCTGGGTGTTGCACAAAGATAGAGTTTGCAGCGACAAGGTCTGCAGTGCTATCTACAACATCAACCAAAGCGTATTGGTTGTTATCGAGATCGACAGCATTGATGGCGGCTTCTAGCACTTTTGGATCTAAACCCGAATAAGGGCTTTCAACCTGTTCAAAAACGGCTTTCATCGCTTGAGTAGTTTGGTTCATCACGCTAGCAAATTCGTCGCTACCGCCTAAACCCGTCTGGATGAAATGCTTGTTCCATTCCTGATTTGATTCTTCGCTTTGTGTTTGGTCTTGTCGTAAACCACCACCCGCTGCGATGATCGCTTCTTCCATGACGCGCAATGCAAAGTCGATCTGCTCAAAAGAGATAATCATAGGTGGAAGGAAACGAATTACCGAACCATCACGACCACCCTTTTCAACCATCAAGCCGCGCTCTAATGCTGCTCGTTGAATAGCTAGGGTTAATTGGCCGTCTGATTGCGGCTCGCCAAATTTGTTGAGTTCGCCGTTTGGTTGCTTGATCTCAGCGCCAAGCATCAGGCCTTTACCACGAACTTCAGCAATACAGTTCACACGCGATTGAATCTTCTCAAGCCCATGACGTAAGTATTGGCCTGCGATGTTTGCGTGCTCAACTAAACCATCTCGCTCGATGATTTCCAACGCCTTAGCGCCAGACACCATTGCTAACTGATTTCCACGGAATGTGCCGGTGTGTTCACCAGCTTTCCAAGTATCGATACTCTTATCGAATACAAGCAACGACATCGGCAGTCCGCCGCCAATCGCTTTAGACAAACATAAGATATCAGGATTAATACCTGACTCTTCAAACGCAAAGCGATGACCCGTTTTACCCACACCACACTGAATTTCATCAAAGATCAGTAAGATGCCGTGTTCATCACAGATACGACGTAGACCTTGTAACCAAGATGCTGGAGCAGGGATCACACCGCCCTCACCTTGTACAGGCTCAACGATCATCGCAGCTGGTTTCATGATGCCGGATTCATCATCATTCAACATACGTTCGATGTAACGAATGCTCGCGTTAGCACCTGCTTCACCACCAATACCAAACGGACAGCGCAGGTTGTATGGGAAAGGCATAAAGTGCACATCAGACATCAAGCCGCTACGACGCTCTTTAGTGCCGAGGTTGCCCATCATGCCCATGGTGCCGTTTGTCATGCCATGGTAAGCACCACGGAAAGCAAACATGGTGTTACGACTTGTGGTTTGCTTCGCTAGCTTGATAGCCGCTTCTACAGCATCAGCGCCTGATGGACCACAGAATTGAAGAACCGAGTTATCTGAAAAGTCTTGAGGAAGAAAAGCTTTAACTCGCTTGATAAACGTCTCTTTCGCTTGAGTCGTGATATCAAGAGTCTGGTATGGCAAACCTGAGTCAAGTTGGTCTTTAAGTGCTTGGTTAATTTCAGGGTGGTTGTAACCCAAAGAAAGTGTACCTGCACCGGCTAAGCAATCGAGAAATAGTTGGCCACGAGTATCTTCAACTAAAACGCCACATGCTCTTTTAATTGCAATTGGCAAGCGTCTTGGGTAAGAGCGAACATCCGATTCATGCTGTTCTTGCTCAAGCAAAATAGCGTCGGGTGTTAGATCGTGCGTTCCTTCTAAGATAGGAACCATAGTTGAAAATGAGTTTGCGATACTGTTGATATCGACTTCAAAGGCTGTAGTCATAAAAGTCCCCTTGAATGTGTTCATACTCACCTCCATCAGACGCAATTACACTCTGTCCCTCTATTGATTTAGAGAGAATTCATAGTGAAACACGCGTATTGTCTAGAAATGAGATATAGCTGTACGCTCGCATAAGTCAAATGACAAATACGAAATTAGGCCGTCTTAGGACAGCAAAAATTGGTTAGCGCGAGCTCAAGGTTCAGTAATACTACTGTTTTGAAGAATTGGGCATTTTTGCAGGATCGGGCAGCTATGAGGAGCTGGTCCCTTTGGAAATGCAGAGCTGATTAGCAATGTAGTTTTAAATGAGTTCAATGTTGGGTTTCCCATTAACATGACGAATTGCGCCATAAGTATCCCGTCTATCAGCTAAAGGACTAGCCAATACCTACCCTACGTAATGTCCCAATCAGCAAGAATGGTCATTACGCGTATCCCCCAGAAGCGATCGCTGCTCTTTTTGAACATCGGTCATTCCGAGATTGCGCGGGAAAGTAACATAAAGTGAAATGAACGATCAATAGTTTTTAATAATAGCTTGATAAATAACAACGGTGATTGAGGAATTGATGTAAATATCGTCAACACTATCGTTTAAGAAAGAGATTCCCAATTCATTGGTTCCTCATGCCCGAGGAGGATGACGAGAATATACAAATGCTAGTACGGTGACTTTAAAGCTGCTAGAGAGGCTTTGAGGTCTGGGCATCACTCCCTAGAGCGAGGAACGAGTTCATAGAGAATCTCGCTTTTTAAAACTAACTTGTCTAAACAAACTTGATTGCGAAATTTTGAGGTAGAGTTAGAAATAGGTATGAATTTTGAGTTCGAACAACAAGAGTTCTTAAACGTAAAGCTAAACGCCAGAAACCAAAAAGCCCGAACATTTCTGTTCGGGCTTTTTAATTTGGAGCGATACATCGGGTTCGAACCGATGACCTCAACCTTGGCAAGGTTGCGCTCTACCAACTGAGCTAGTATCGCATTTGCTACATCCGTTAAGACGTAGACTTTAATAGATGGTGCCCCGGGCCGGACTTGAACCGGCACAGCGCGAACGCCGAGGGATTTTAAATCCCTTGTGTCTACCAATTCCACCACCAGGGCACGCAATTCTTTATTGCGATGCCGATTACTGAAAAGTAAAACACCATCTTAATGCTGACGCCAATCAACATTACAAATTTTGGAGCGATACATCGGGTTCGAACCGATGACCTCAACCTTGGCAAGGTTGCGCTCTACCAACTGAGCTAGTATCGCATTTTCATTCATGTTCTTTCTAGTAAGAAAGAGAGAATGGAGGCGCCTCCCGGAGTCGAACCGAGGTCCACGGATTTGCAATCCGCTGCATAGCCACTCTGCCAAGGCGCCTTAGTAACTCCAACCGAATCGCTTATTGCCATCCTCTTGGGTACGGGATGCATTCTACGGATTCAGACGATTGAGTCAATATTATTTTTGTATTTTTAATTCGTTTGAATAGATTTCATACGAAACAGCCTAAATAGCTGACTTTATGTGCAAAGCACGCTGTGAACAGGCTCTTCAAAGGAGATCTATATCACATTAGATATCCACTATTGATCACTTAAACTTAGGTTAAAGATCAAAAAAGCGAGCCTCAGCTCGCTTCTTCATCAATGGTGTTTTTCATCCAACAAATCGTCTTTGGCAGCCATCAAGTATTGTGCCATTGACCAGTAAGTAAGAACAGTTGCCACATAAAGTGCAATGTAACCCACCCATACCATCCAATCATCATAGCGCCAGATAAGCACCCAAAGGGCGAACATTTGAGAAACGGTTTTTACTTTTCCAACCCAAGATACCGCAACACTTGCGCGTTTACCGATTTCAGCCATCCATTCACGAAGTGCCGAAATGATAATTTCACGAGCTATCATAGTCACTGCTGGAATAGTTATCCAAATCGAGTGGAAATGCTCAGTAATCAAGATAAGAGCCGTAGCAACCAGTACTTTGTCGGCTACAGGATCAATGAATGCGCCGAAACGAGAAGTTTGTCCAAGTTTACGAGCTAGCATGCCATCTAGCCAATCTGTAAAACCCGCTACCCAAAAAACCATCGCTGCAGCAAAAGGAGCCCATTGATAAGGTAGGTAAAAAACGACAACGAATACTGGGATCAAAAATAGTCTCAGTAAGGACAAAATGTTAGGTATATTCAAACGCATATTATTGGGCTCTTATTAATTGCGCTTTAATGGTGCGGGATTTTTACTATTGTTTCAATGCTTGATAAATGTTTTCTGCCAAAGAATGACTAATGCCCGGTACTTTGGCTATTTCTTCGACAGTTGCACGCTTAAGTTCTTGTAAGCCACCCATATATTTCAGCAAAGCTTGACGACGTTTAGGCCCCACACCTTCAATTCCTTCCAAAGCACTCGTTCTTCGCGTTTTACCACGTTTCGCTCTATGCCCTGCAATCGCATGATTATGGCTTTCATCACGAATATGTTGGATAAGGTGTAGTGCTGGCGCATCACTTGGTAAATTGAACTCTTCACCTTCAAGGGTCACTAAGGTTTCCAAACCAGGTTTACGTGTTACCCCTTTCGCTATACCCATCATTCTTGGTCGAAACGGCCAATCGTCCCAATATTGAGAAATAATCTCATGAGCACGATTCAGTTGGCCCTTACCACCATCAATGAAGATGATATCTGGGATCTTGTCGACATCAAGTTGCTTTGAATAGCGCTTTTCAAGTGCCTGAGCCATCGCGGCGTAGTCATCGCCTCCAGTAATACCAGTAATATTGTAGCGGCGGTATTCCGGTTTAACGGGGCCTTCCTGATTGAACACTACACAAGAAGCTATCGTACTTTCACCCATAGTATGACTGATATCAAAACATTCCATGCGCTTGATAGCATCCATCGACAACACTTCTTGAAGCTCTTTGAAGCGTTGGTTGATGGTCATCTTATGATTAATCTTGGTGGTAATTGCCGTTAAAGCATTGGTATTCGACAATTTAAGGTAACGACCTCGAGTCCCTAAAGGATTGGTATTGAAGTGGATCTTCCGACCCGCGACTTCACACAAAGCTTCTTGAATCGGTGTGACATCTTCCATCAAATCGGCGTTGAGAATGAGGCGAGTTGGTATGGTTCTCGCTTCGTTATGTGCGAGATAATATTGACTTAAAAAGCTCGAAAAAACTTCTTCTCGCACCGTATTGTTGGGAATTTTAGGAAAATGGCTTCTACTGCCTAATACCTTACCTTGACGGATCATCAAGATATGAATACAAGCCACGCCATTCTCTTGAGCAAAGCCCAACACGTCCATATCTTCCATTGAATCATCAGATACGTACTGTTGCTCTTGCACCCGTCTAATCGCTTGGATTTGGTCGCGGAAAGCGGCCGCTTGCTCAAAGCGAAGCTCTTGGCTAGCCTTGTCCATTTTGTCGATAAGCGTTTCAAGGACGAGCTTGTCTTTCCCCTGAAGGAATAGACGAACGTAGTCGATAAGCTCGCTGTATTCTTCATCAGAGATAATTGAACTGACACATGGCGCAGCACAGCGGCCAATTTGATACATCAAACACGGGCGCGTTCTGTTGGCATAAACCGTATCTTCACACTGGCGAGCAGGAAAAATTTTTTGTATTAAGTGTAACGTCTCACGCACAGCGCCAGAATCAGGATAAGGACCAAAGTATTCACCTTTTTTCTTCTTAGCACCGCGATGCATCGACAAACGAGGATGCTTATGGCCACTAATAAAAATATAAGGGTACGACTTATCATCACGCAGAAGTACGTTGTATTTCGGTAAATACTGCTTGATGTAGTTGTGCTCAAGAATAAGAGCTTCTGTTTCCGTATGAGTCACAGTGACATCGATTTTGTCGATATTACTGACTAGAGCACGTGTTTTTTCACTGTCTACTTTTTTACGGAAATAGCTGGAAAGGCGTTTTTTGAGGTTCTTAGCTTTACCGACGTAAATAACGACAGCCTCGGCGTTATACATTCGATAAACGCCAGGCTGCTCTGTTACTGTCTTAAGGAATGAGACTGAGTCAAACAAGTTGGTCACTATACGATCTCAGTGTTAAAGGGTCTCAGTGTCTAACATTCCATGTCTAATCGCTAAATGCGTCAACTCTACATCACCACTGATATCCAGTTTGCTGAACAAACGGTAGCGGTAGCTGTTAACTGTTTTAGGACTTAGATTGAGTTGTTCCGAAATATCCGTCACTTTCTGACCTTTGGTAATCATCATCATGATTTGAAGTTCACGTTCAGATAAGTCTGCGAATGGATTTTCAGACGCAGGCGAGAATTGGCTCAAAGCCATCTGCTGCGCAATTTCTGGTGAAATGTATCGTTGGCCACTGTTGACCATTCGAATAGCATTTACCATTTCATCCGGACCTGCACCTTTAGTAAGGTAACCTGCAGCTCCAGCTTGCATCACTTTAGTTGGAAACGGATTTTCCGTATGAACAGTTAAAACGATGATTTTAATATCAGGGTTGAAACGCAAGATCTTCTTGGTTGCTTCTAAGCCACCAATACCAGGCATATTCATATCCATCAAAATAACGTCAGTATTGTTAGTACGACACCATTTTGCAGCATCTTCACCGCTTTCAGCTTCCCCTGCTACGTTCATTCCACGGACGTCTTCAATAATACGTCGTATCCCTGTGCGAACCAGCTCGTGATCATCTACAAGGAAAACATTTATCAAACTTGTATCTCCACACTATTAATTGGCTCTGCAACCACTGTGTCGTTTCATCTGTTTGAAACAATTAAACAAAGGAACAGTGGATCGCAGCATCAAGTACATCTTAACTTAATTAGTAAAAAAAAGCTCTGTTGAATATGTGCTGAAACACGAACTTTAGCAAGTACTTATTTATAAATAAGCCAACTAAAACAATAAGCTTTTGGTTAAAATCAACTAGTTAAGACAACACCCAATAAAATTACACAAGACAAAGATATTTTCAATAACATTAAATCACCATTCGCGACAATTTCGGTTATTTGCTTATAGAGTCCCGTTATTTACAACGATTAACTAGAATTTAGTGACTATTTCTGCCGTCTATTGTGCGTAAAGGATAGCTAAATGGTAGTATTCGACTCCCCATTTCAATAGGTTACTACATTGGATATTCAGCAAGGATTCGTACTCACAAGACAAGCAAGAGACTTTTCAGGGCGTACTCAAATCGATTTATGGCTAAGTACTCCCCAAGGCCCTACTTTGCTGACGATTCAAAATGAAAAACCTGTGTTCTTTGTCGCTCAATCTGACGTGCAAGCATGTCAGGCGATTGCGACTAAAGAAGCTATTGACTGCCAATTTAAACTACTAGAATTGGCCACTTTTGAGCAAACGCCTCTGGCCGCGTGTTATACCTCTTTGTCGAGAAGTAGCTTCGGTTTAGCGCAAGCCTTTCACAACGACGAAATCCAGACTTTTGAAAGTGATGTTCGATTGGCTGACCGATATTTGATGGAACGCTTTATCAAAGGAAGTATCGAGTTTACTGGGGCTGCCATCCAAAAGAACAAACATCGTAGAGTTTCTAATGCAAAGTGTAGATCAGGCGATTACTTACCTAACTTGTCAGTAGTGTCACTTGATATTGAATGCTCAGAAAAAGGCGTGCTTTATTCCATTGGCTTAGACAGCCCGATGGACAGCCGAGTCATCATGGTCGGCGAACCACAAGAAGCAGACACCAACATCCAATGGGTTGTCAACGAAAAAGTGCTGCTTGAAGCGATGATAGCTTGGTTCTCGGAGTTTGATCCTGACATCATCATTGGTTGGAATGTCATCGACTTCGATTTTAGGCTTCTGCACAAACGAGCTGAATGGAATGAGGTAAAACTCACTATTGGTAGAGACAACCAACCAAGCTTCTTTCGCAGTTCTGCACAAAACCAGCAAGGCTTTATTACCATTCCCGGGCGCGTTGTCCTAGATGGCATCGATATGCTAAAAACGGCAACCTATCACTTTCGCTCTTGGTCTCTTGAATCTGTATCCCAAGAGCTACTTGATGAAGGCAAAGACATCCATAACGTTCACGATCGCATGGATGAGATCTATCGGATGTTTAAATTCGATAAACCTTCACTCGCCAAGTACAACCTTCAAGACTGTGTGCTCGTAAACCGCATCTTTGAACACACTCACCTACTCGACTTCGCGATTGAGCGTTCTCGATTAACCGGTGTAGAGCTGGATCGTGTTGGTGGCTCAGTGGCAGCATTTACCAATTTGTACATGCCTCAGATACACAGAGCGGGGTATGTCGCGCCTAACTTAGAGCCGGAGAACTGGATTGCGAGTCCCGGCGGTTATGTGATGGATTCGATTCCCAACCTGTACGACTCAGTTTTAGTTCTCGACTTTAAAAGCCTGTATCCATCAATCATCCGCTCTTTCTTGATTGACCCTATGGGGCTGATTGAAGGGTTAAAGCTGGAACTAGGCCCAGGAGAAAACCAAGCGGTCGAAGGTTTTAGAGGTGGTCAGTTCCACCGTTCTAAACACTTTCTGCCAGAAATGATTGAGAACCTATGGGCAGCACGTGATGTGGCTAAGAAGAACAACGAAAAAGCATTTTCTCAAGCGATTAAGATCATCATGAATTCATTTTATGGAGTGTTGGGGTCTTCAGGTTGTCGCTTCTTCGATACTCGCCTGGCGTCATCCATTACCATGCGTGGTCATGAAATCATGAAACAAACCAAAGTTCTGATTGAAGACAAAGGCTATCAAGTTATCTACGGTGACACCGATTCAACCTTCGTGTCTCTGAATGGCAGTTATGACCAACAGCAAGCCGACGAGATTGGCCATGAATTAGCGGCTTACATCAACGATTGGTGGACGAATCACTTAAAAGAAACCTACAACCTGACTTCTATACTCGAATTAGAATACGAGACTCACTATCGCAAGTTTCTTATGCCGACCATTAGAGGCTCTGAGACAGGGTCGAAGAAACGTTATGCAGGCTTGATCAATCAAGGCGACCAAGAGAAGATCATCTTTAAAGGGCTTGAAAGTGCGCGAACCGATTGGACACCTCTCGCGCAGCAATTCCAACAAACTTTGTATGAAATGGTATTTAACGATCAAGACCCAACGGACTATATCAGACAATTTGTCGATGAAACCTCTGCTGGTAAACACGATGATTTACTGGTGTACCAAAAGCGCTTACGCCGCAAATTACACGAATACCAAAAGAACATTCCACCACAGGTTCGCGCAGCAAGATTAGCAGACGAGATCAATGCTCAGCTTGGTCGCCCTCTTCAATACCAAAACAAAGGACGTATTGAGTATTTGATTACTATGAGTGGTCCTGAGCCCAAAGAGTATTTAAAAAGTGGCATCGATTATCAGCACTATATCGACAAACAAATCAAACCGGTTGCAGAAGCAATTTTGCCGTTTATAGGACTGGATTTTGAAAGAGTTAGCGGGCAGCAGCTAGGTCTGTTCTAGATTGAATCCTCTTCCAAAGTGGTCATTGAAGCAAAAAAGCAGAGAAGTGCTGTGTTACTCAGCCCACTCTGCTTTTTAGTATTCATTGGGAGGTTACTAATCTCTATCCGATACGAAACTCAGTTTTTTGATATTGCTTAACCAGCCATTCCCCAAAACCATCAAGAATCCCTATTACCGAACGTTTAGGAATCGGTTTACCAGAAAGTAAAATGCCTAACCTGTGGATTTCGACGTCTTTATCTGGGTGATACTTCAAGAACTGTTGACCACACTCTATTGGGTCATCGAACCAATATTTGTCACGATACATCACCAAAGAATAACTCGCTCGCAGTAGCTTTTTAGCAATGACCACTTGCGCGGCCACTTGTTGTTCTGGCGTTGTTGCTCGGGCGATCTTATTGCGATACACCGCTAACCAGTTTTCCGCATCCATATTCCAGTGCTTAGCGATTTCCCAACTTGTTTCAAAATCACCATAACAATCCGATAAGTCTTCACCATGCACGCACACAGCTAAATGTTTCAGCATAAAGCCCCATGTGAATATGTTGTCGAAATCAACGATCTCGCTCACCAAGGTGGTTTTGATCGCCACTTGTGTGACCTGAGGGAAGCTCTTTTGAAAACGCCACTTAATGGTGTTTAACAACGTGGTTCGTTGGTCTGGGAAAGGACGATGAGTAACCACAACAACATCAAGGTTCGACCGACCGACGACGGCTTGCTTACGCGCTACACTGCCATAAATATAGACACTGTGTAGATTAGAACCTAACCCACCTTTTAGAAAGGTAATCAGATCGTTAACCACAGGTTGGAATTCAGGTTGAAAAGGCTGTGTTGGGTCAATAACAGGTAGCTGCATAGGTCGTTTCGGTAAATAAAATAATGATTTAACTGTCTCTCTATGATCGCTTAGGTGACTTTATGATTCAAGCTATTCCTATTTATAGCGTCTACGAGATATAATCACCGGATAGACCCAATAAGGACAAACACAAAATGCCTAGAGCAAGTGAGATTAAAAAAGGTTTTGCGATCAATGTTGATGGTAAAACAATACTCGTAAAAGATATCGAAGTAACAACACCAGGTGGCCGTGGTGGTCAAAAGATTTACCGCTTCCGAGGTCACGATGTAGCAACTGGCGTTAAAACAGAAGTTCGTCACAAGGCTGACGAAATCGTTGAAACTATCGACGTGACTAAGCGTGCAGTGATGTTCTCTTACGTTGATGGCAACGAGTACATCTTCATGGATAACGAAGATTACACACAATTCATCTTCAACGGTGAAATGATCGAAGACGAACTGCTGTTCATCAATGAAGAAACGCAAGGTATGTACGCTATTCTTATCGATGGTAACGCAGCTACTCTTGAGCTTCCTTCTTCAGTTGAACTAGTGATCGAAGAAACTGACCCTTCAATCAAAGGCGCGTCTGCTTCAGCTCGTACTAAACCAGCTCGTTTATCTACCGGCCTTACTGTTCAAGTTCCTGAATACATCGCGACTGGCGACAAAGTTGTAGTGAACACCGCTGAACGTAAATACATGAACCGCGCAAGCTAAGATACTTATTATGACCGAAGCTAACGACCTTATGTCTTACGACGATGCAATTGATACTGCATATGACATCTTTCTAGAGATGGCACCTGACAATCTTGAACCTGCAGACGTGATTCTATTCACAGCGCAGTTTGAAGATCGTGGCGCTGCAGAACTTGTTGAAACTGGCGATGATTGGGTTGAACATGTTGGCTTTGAAGTCGACAAAGAAATCTACGCTGAAGTGCACATTGGTCTTGTGAATGAAGCTGATGACGTTCTAGACGATGTATTTGCTCGCATGCTAATCAGCCGTGACCCAGAACATAAGTTCTGTCACATGCTGTGGAAACGCGACTAATACCACTGTCGACGCTCATCTGCATGAGTAAACAAGTATTCATGTAAGCGAGTTAAAAGTTAGCCGAGCCGATTGCTCGGCTATTTTTATCACGCTATCTCCCATCGTGATTACTCACTTTCATCATCAACTTTAGATTCACTGATTATGACCAAAGCAAAAACAGACACACAATCAAAAGGCTACGCCTGCATTGGCCTAGTTAACCCAAAGACACCTGAAAACGTAGGCTCAGTTATGCGAGCGGCTGGCTGCTACGGCGCCAACTCTGTGTTTTACACCGGCACACGTTACGACCATGCGCGAAAATTCCACACAGATACCAAAGAAAAGCACCTAGCGTTGCCTTTAATTGGTGTTGAAGAGCTAAAAGATATTATTCCAGTAGGCTGCGTGCCTGTTGCTGTTGATCTGATTGAAGGTGCTAAGCCTCTGCCTGATTACAAGCACCCACCACGCGCGTTTTACATTTTTGGTCCAGAAGACGGCACGCTAAAGAAAGAGATCACCGATTTCTGTCGTGACACGATTTACGTTCCAACTAACGGCTGCATGAATCTAGCGGCCTCTGTGAATGTTGTGCTCTACGACCGATTGGCGAAAGGCGATAACTTCTCGAATCACAAGTAAATAGAACGAGATACGAAGAGATTTGTAGCTTCACGCAAGAAAAGCGCAAGGCGCAAAGCACAATTGCTGTCGATTACTTCTGCGCTTTTCTCTACTCGATTACTCGCATCCCGCATCTTTTATTTCTTCTAGACGTAAAAAAACCTGCTCAATGAGCCAACACCTATCATTTAAGGTGTTTAGATCGCACAGTGTAGCGAGTCTTACTAAAACGAACGGTCCTACCTTTGGGCCGTTTTTGTTTTTCGGGCAAAATATAACGTTTCACTCGCTCTCTCATAGCTCGCAGCTTTTTGGGAATAGAACCTGGAGAAGCGATAGCACACCACATTAGCTCATCTTGAATATCTCGAAGTGCCATCGTAAAGCTTATCCTAAGTGGTGAGACTTCTGCCTCTTTTGCTATTCGGCTAATCTCCAGACGGATTAAGTTATACGCGATAAGGATACCCCATACCTCTTGCTTTACACCCTCTACAGATTGACTGCGGAGCAGAATTTCATCTTCAAGCATGTCATGCTTAATCTCGCCATAACTCTTCTCGATTTCCCACCTTTCGAAGTACACGTCTAATAATGATTTTAAACTGTATTTTCTATCTGTTAGAGAAGTCAGCAGCCCTTGTATATGATTGGGTTGTTGTTCACCATCATCGGGGTATAGAGCCAGCCTCGCTTTCCACGTTTCCGGGAGGCTCGGGTCTTGCTTTCTAGCTTGTGGAGAGACTTTCATCTCTACAATCAGATCTCGCCCATCATCATCGAGTTGCTCGATGGTTTCATACTTCACATTCGACTTTATGGGCGTCATCCAGTGACTTGTCCCATGCTCTCGTTGCCAGTTAAGCATAAGCTCTGCGCTCAGGTAGCAACGGTCAAAAATGGTCAATGAATTCGGGACAGCTGATGAAATTAAATCTTTTGCATAGCTAATTTCACCTTTAGAACTTTCCCCAAAAGCCACATCATGAATAAGTCGACTCCGTAGGGATGTGAGTGCGCACATTCGAACGATTGGATATTCAGTGTGCCTGTCTTTTCGGTAGTAAACATATTGATAATGCTCAGCTAAGCTTGGGTTATCGTGCGTTCTAAACTGTGTGCCATCAATTGAAAATAGGCTCAAACCATTCCATTTATCACCCGCATCTTCCGACTGTGTCCAGTGCTTTGCTGTGATTGAGAATAATGACTCTAAAGGTTTAGCGGTGAGGCGCTTTCTCGCCTGGGGAATCGCACTAGGTGCAATAGACTCACCCAATGAGTTAGACAATTTGAGGTCGAGTTTATCGAGTACATCGGTAATCGGTCTATCTCGATAGAGACCAATACCAACGACTAACCATACAACAAGTTCGGCAGGTAACTTTCTACGACGCATACTCGCTTTGTTCGTTTCAGATAAAGCTTGGTTTATCCAATCTAGCGGAAGGTCTTTTTGGAACAAAGAAAGAGATTCTGGATTAGCAAAATCGTCAACATCGATTAACCAGTGTGACAGCATAAAAAATACCCTTAAACAGAAGTGCTTAAGGGTATTGTCAACCATCTGCAGGATCGTTCAACTGATCAGGAAAATGCTTAAATGATCAGTGTTAGCTCAATGAGCAGGTTTTTTAGTATTCAGCATTTTCAACTAATAAAGCTTTAAGCTTAAAAACTGAAGTAATTACTGACGTGTTCTTGGCTTAGCTGGTTTAGCCGGACGTCCATTGTTCAATTTAGGCTTGCTCTTGTTAGTCTGAGGCTTGCCTTTGCTTGCTGTTGGAGTGCTACGACCTGATTCTGGAGTTGTAGTACCGCGAGTTGCAGGCTTCTTACGCTTAGTCTGGTTACTACGGCCTTTTGGTGCATTTGCACGCTCTTCGTGACGCTTAACAGCACGACGAATTTTTTGGCTACGAGAACGCTCACGCTTACGAGAAGTATTTGAAGGATCAAGATCCAACAATGTTTCTTTCTCTGGATTTAGCTCAACCAACTGACGTAGGTAGTTAACTTCTTCAAGGTCTAGCTCTTTCCAACCGCCGCGAGGCAGTTTCTTATCAAGGTAGATATCACCGTAACGTACACGTTTTAGACGGCTTACTGTCGTTTCTTGTGATTCCCAAAGACGACGAACCTCGCGGTTACGACCTTCGTTAATCGCTACGTAGAAAGTATGGTTCATACCTTCACCACCAGCGTAAACCACATCTTCGAAACGAGCCATGCCATCTTCTAGTTCAACGCCGCGCACAAGGTTCTTAACCTTCTGCTCGTTCACTTCACCAAATACACGTACTAGGTATTCACGTTCAACCTGACGGCTTGGGTGCATTAGGCGGTTTGCAAGTTCACCATCAGTAGTGAAAAGCAAAAGACCCGATGTGTTTGCATCAAGACGACCAACTGAAATCCAACGAGAACCACGGATCTTAGGTAGACGATCGAAAACAGTACGGCGACCTTCAGGATCGTGACGAGTACACAGCCCACCTTCTGGCTTGTAGTAAGCCAGCACACGACAAACTACTTCTTCAGAAGCTTTACCAGTAATAGTGTGACCATCGATACGAATCACTGAGTTCTCGTCTTCAAGACGCTCGCCCAGTTTCGCAACTTGACCGTTAACACTTACACGACCAGATTTGATTAAACCTTCTAGTTCACGACGAGAACCGTGACCAGCTCGCGCTAAAACCTTCTGTAATTTTTCGCTCATTTACTCTTTTCTACCTAATTGTCGTCTTCACAGACGTCGAATGAATTTTTTCGCGACCAAATCGCGGTCGCGTATTATCGCAAATAACCTGCCAAAAAGCACTTGTTATTTACTCAAGCAAGTTTGCTGTTTCGTTACAGACTGTTAATCAGTAACGCTATTATTCAAACGGTGCTGGATCGCCGGCACCACGACGTAAAACAACGGCGTCATCGTCGCTGAAGTCAATAACTGTGGTTGGTTGCTCACCTAAGTAACCGCCATTCAAAATGACATCAACCGCATGCTCTAGGCTGTCACGAATTTCTTCAGGGTCCGATTCAGTTGTCTCGTTCCCCGGAAGAATCAGTGACGTCGACATCAATGGCTCGCCCATCGCTTCCAACAAGTCGAGTGCAATCTTGTTGTCTGGGACACGAATCCCAATCGTTTTACGCTTGGCGTTCATCAGACGCTTTGGCACTTCTTTGGTTGCTTTAAAAATAAACGTGTAAGCACCGGGCGTATGCGCCTTAAGCAGGCGGAATGCGACGTTATCTACTCGTGCGTACAGAGACAATTCAGAAAGATCACGGCATAACAACGTGAAATTGTGTTTGTCATCGATTCGACGGATCTTACAGATACGTTCAAGTGCTTGTTTATTTTCAAGCTGACAGCCCAGCGCATAGCCGGAATCTGTTGGATAAACCACCACACCGCCATTGCGAATAATCGCAACCGCCTGGGTAATTAAGCGTGCTTGTGGGTTATCTGGATGTACATAAAAAAACTGGCTCATTGTTGATCCTCGTTATCGAATCTCTCGACTCTATCATCAGAAGGAGCTGGTTCACCTAAATACTGTCATCGGTATCAGATGGTGGAACCGTTTGAAACTCCCAATCTTTCCATACTTCTTCGACCCCAGAAGGTAGCCAGAGATTACGTCCAAGTTCCATCCACGGGGATGGATAATGGAAGTCGCTGCCTTGGGAGGCTAATAGTTTGTATTGTATAGCATAATCCGCAAGTGTGCGTCTTTCTTGTTGTGCTTGTTGAGGTTGAGCCACTTCCATAGCGTCACCTTTTGCTTCAACAAATGCGGCTAACAAACGCTTAACCCACTTTGCTGTAAGGCCATATCGCGCAGGGTGTGCTAATACAGCCTGTCCGCCGGCTGCATGAATTGCCGTGACAGCATCGCTCATAGAGCACCAAGTTGGCGGCACGTAGCCTGGGTTATTGCGAGTTAGAAACTTTTTAAATACCTGCTGCATGGTTTTCGCATAACCGTTATCAACTAGCCACTTAGCAAAGTGAGCGCGAGTAATCGGCGCATCACCAGCAATCAACTTAACCTCATCGAGAACCCCTTCTCGGGTCGCTTTCTCAAGGCGCTGAGCAATCATCTCTGCACGTCCGACACGGTGTTGCTTCTGTTGTTCAATTAACGCTTTCAATTCTGGTGATTCAGGATCGACGTTTAACCCAACAATATGGATATCTTTGTTTTGCCAAACGGTTGAGATCTCGATGCCGTTAATCAACTGAATAGGAAGATTGTTATCAGCAATATAGCTGCGTGCTTCTGCAAGCCCATCAGTCGTATCATGATCTGTAATCGCTAACGCTTCGATGTTAAAGCCTAGCGCTCGGTCAATCAGTTCAGGTGGAGTAAGTCGGCCATCTGAGGCTGTTGTATGACTATGTAGATCAATTCTCATATATTCTTTTTCATTGTTTTCAATTTTTATCGTTATATTTGTGTCAACGCACTTGACCTGCAAGCACAAAACTAGTTAACTAGTACACAAATACGAAGTATCACATTTGATAGGTTCACTATGTTACAAGAATTTAACCAAAACCATAAAGATAAAGTTTTAGAACTTTCTTCAGTAGAAGCAAGTTCAGAGCTTAATTGGTGGCGCACTTGGACAAGTTCTTGGTGGGCTAACGTGTACTTCTAGTTAAACAGTTTGTTTATAAAAAAGTTATCACTAAGCCCGCTTTCATAGCGGGCTTTTTAATTTGTCGAACATCTCACATTCAACTGACTAACAAATCAACGAATTGACCATATTCTAGATTGGGTGAACAGTATCTTTATGCGACTATGTACGACAGGAAATTTAAAGAATCATAAAGGAGGTCTTGTGAACAAGGCCATTGAAATCAAAAAGCTGGGAACCATTGAGGTCATCAATTCTTCAGTTCCTTACTCGCAAGATCCAACCAGCGTTTTTCATACTTTGTGTGAAAACAAAACAGACAGTCTGTTGTTGGAATCTGCTGAGATTGAATCTAAACAGAACCTGACAAGCCTACTCCTTATCGACTCTGCTGTTCGCATCGTATGTCGCGGACATGAAGTAACCTTTCAAGCATTGACTGAAAACGGTCAAGCGCTTATCGAACACCTAACTCAAAATGTGAAAGCAGAAATTAAATCTGACCTGACTGATAACGTTTTGACGCTGACTTTTATCGAGCCAAGCAACGAAGTAGATGAAGACTCACGTTTAAGAGAAGCCTCTTCATTCGATGCTCTACGTTTAGTGCAGCACAGCTTTGAGCAAGACGCAGATAACAAACACGCACTATTCATGGCGGGCTTATTCGCTTATGACATCGTGGCGAACTTTGAACCGCTAGGTGATGCTGAAGCAACCAACAATTGTCCTGACTTTGTCTTCTACGTAGCTGAAACACTATTGCGTTTCGACCATCAAGAGAACGAAGGCCTACTTCATGCGAGCTTGTTCGCTCAAGATGACAGCATCAAAGTACGGCTAACTGAGCGCTTAGCCGAAATTCAAACTCAGTGTCAATCACTGAAAGCCATCACAGAAGTAACACCGCTCAACAACGTTGAAGCGGTACCAAGCGTTTCAGATAAAGACTTCTGCCAAACGGTTCGTGACTTAAAAGAATACGTAGTAAAAGGTGACGTATTCCAAGTGGTACCTTCACGCCGCTTCACACTGCCTTGCCCTGCTCCACTGGCTGCTTACAAAGAACTCAAGCAAAGTAACCCAAGCCCTTACATGTTCTACATGCAAGACGAGCTGTTTACTCTGTTTGGTGCTTCTCCTGAAAGTGCTCTGAAATACGAAACAGAAACTAATCAAATCGAGATTTACCCAATTGCCGGTACTCGTCGCCGCGGTAAGCGCCCGAATGGCCAAATCGATTTCGATCTAGACAGCCGTATTGAGCTTGAACTGCGCACCGACAAGAAAGAAAACGCAGAACACATGATGCTAGTAGACCTAGCGCGTAACGATGTGGCTCGTATTGCTGAAGCAGGCACTCGCCACGTAGCAGACTTGCTAAAAGTTGACCGCTACAGCCATGTGATGCACTTGGTTTCTCGTGTTGTAGGTCAGCTACGTGAAGATTTAGATGCCCTACACGCTTACCAAGCTTGTATGAACATGGGTACGCTAACGGGCGCACCAAAAATCCGTGCAATGCAGCTTATTCGTGACGTAGAAAAAACGCGCCGTGGTAGCTACGGCGGTGCAGTCGGTTACCTAACCGGCGAAGGTACTTTAGATACTTGTATCGTAATTCGCTCTGCTTACGTTGAAGATGGCATGGCACAAGTACAAGCAGGCGCGGGCGTGGTGTTCGACTCTGACCCACAAGCAGAAGCGGATGAAACTCGCGGCAAAGCTCAAGCGGTCATATCTGCGATTCAAGCAGCTCATACTAAAAACCTAACAAGTAAGAAGGAGTCGTAATCATGGCTGATATTGTATTCATCGATAACTTCGACTCGTTCACTTACAACCTTGTAGACCAGTTTCGTTCATTAGGTCACAGTGTGAAAATTTACCGTAACAACATTCCTGCAAAAGTAGTTGAAGCGGCGATCAACGAACTAGACAACCCTGTTGCACTGCTTTCACCTGGCCCTGGCGCTCCGGCTGATGCGGGCTGCATGCCTGAGCTGATTCAGCTGCTAAAAGGCAAAGTGCCAATGATTGGCATTTGCTTAGGCCACCAAGCGATTGTTGAAGCCTACGGCGGCACCGTTGCAGGCGCTGGCGAAATAATTCATGGTAAGGTGTCGATGATGGAACACCAAAACCATGCGACTTACCAAGGCTTACCTTCGCCACTGGCTATCGCTCGCTACCACTCTTTAGTAGCAACGCATGTATCTGATAGCCTAACGGTGACAGCTGAAGTCGATGATTTGGTAATGTCTGTGGTTCAAGAAAAAGACAAAGTTTGTGGATTCCAATTCCACCCAGAGTCGATAATGACGACCTACGGTACAACGCTTCTAGCGAACGCTATCGAATGGGCTCTTGAGAAACCTCTTCATCTAGAGAAAAGCTCTACTCTTGATAAAAAGACTAACTAGGAAACGATCATGGAACAGATTAATAAACTTTACGAACAACAGTCTCTTACTCAAGAAGAAAGCCAACAACTGTTTGATGTGATCATCAAGGGCGAACTAGACCCAATCTTGATGGCTTCAGCGCTGACTGCATTGAAAATCAAAGGCGAGACGCCAGACGAAATCGCTGGCGCGGCAAAAGCACTGCTTGCCAATGCAAACCCGTTTCCACGCCCTGATTACGATTTTGCAGACATCGTAGGTACAGGTGGCGATGGTCATGACACCATCAACATTTCTACAACCTCTGCATTTGTAGCAGCAGCGTGTGGTTTAAAAATCGCGAAGCACGGTAACCGCAGTGTATCGAGCAAGTCAGGCTCCTCTGACCTACTAGACTCGTTCGGCATCAACCTAGCGATGACAGCTGAAGACACTCGTACTGCAGTCGACGAGCTTGGCGTAGCATTCCTATTCGCTCCGCAATACCACGGTGGCGTGCGTCACGCGATGCCTGTTCGCCAAACTATGAAAACACGCACGATCTTCAACATTCTTGGCCCACTAATTAACCCTGCTCGCCCTAACATCGAGCTTATGGGTGTTTACAGCAAAGAGCTTGTACGCCCTATCGCGGAAACCATGCTGCAAATGGGTATGAAACGTGCAGCGGTTGTTCACGGTAGCGGCCTTGATGAAGTAGCAATTCACGGCGAAACGATCGTTGCTGAAATTAAAGATGGCACAATTCACGAATACACCGTGACTCCGGCAGATTTTGGTTTGAACACTCACCCTCTTGAAGCGATTAAGGGCGGCGAGCCAGAAGAGAACAAAGCTATCACAACAGATATCCTGACGGGTAAAGGCACTGAAGCCCAAGTTGGCGCAGTAGCCGTGAACGTTGCTTTGCTGATGCGCCTATTCGGTTACGAAGATCTAAAAGCCAATGCACAGCAAGCGATTGACGCAATGAACTCTGGCAAAGCATACGAGCTTGTACAAAAGCTTGCTGCACATGCCTAATGAACGACGGAGTTGAGACAAAGAACATGACACAGACTACCGATAAACTGTCGACCCACGTTTCAGTCAAAGAAGCTGAAATGGCGGAAGTATTAGCAAAAATCGTTCGTGATAAATACCAATGGGTTGAAGCGCGTAAGCAGACTCAACCATTAGACGAGTTTAAGGCGTCACTAACCCTAACAGACCGCAGCTTTTATGATGCACTGAGCGGCGAACAAACAGTTTTCATCACTGAATGTAAAAAAGCATCTCCGTCAAAAGGGCTAATCCGTGACGAGTTTGACTTGGATTACATTGCATCGGTGTACAACAACCACGCAAACGCAATTTCAGTACTGACAGACGAGAAATACTTCCAAGGTGACTTTGAGTTTTTACCAAAGGTTCGTAGCATTGCTAAGCAGCCAATCCTGTGTAAAGACTTCATGGTTGATACCTACCAAGTTTACCTAGCTCGTCACTACTCAGCTGACGCAATTTTGCTAATGCTATCGGTATTAGATGACGAAGAGTACCAAGCACTGGCTGAAGTCGCTCACTCACTCAACATGGGTGTACTTACCGAAGTCAGCAACGAAGAAGAGCTTCACCGCGCTGTCGCTTTAAAAGCAAAGGTGATCGGTATTAATAACCGTAACCTACGTGACCTTTCGACTGATTTGAATCGTACCAAAGAGTTGGCTCCGCTGATTCGCGAACTGGCTCCAAACGCAGTCGTGATTTCAGAGTCTGGCATCTACACACACAAACAAGTGCGTGACCTTTCAACATTTGCAGACGGCTTCCTAATCGGCAGCTCTCTCATGGCTGAAAAGAACCTTGAACTTGCAGTGCGTAAAGTGACGCTCGGTGAAAACAAAGTGTGTGGTTTAACTCACTCTGACGATGCCGCGAAAGCGTATCAAGCAGGTGCAGTATTCGGTGGTTTGATTTTCGTTGAAGCGTCTAAGCGTCATGTGGATATCGAGGCAGCTCGTTTAACCATGAGCGGCGCACCTTTGAACTACGTGGGTGTGTTCCAAAATCATAGTGTTGCTGACGTTGCTAACACAGTTTCTGAACTCGGTCTGTTTGCGGTGCAACTGCACGGTGATGAATCTCAAGCGTTTGTCGATGAGTTAAAACAATCTCTACCTGAAAATGTTGAAATTTGGAAAGCTTACGGTGTTGCTTGCAGTACTGAAAACGGCGCTGAAAGTGTGCTACCAGAATTACTTCAAAGCAATGTGACTCGTCACCTGCTAGATACTAAAGTGGGTTCTCAAACGGGTGGTACTGGTCAAGCGTTCGATTGGAGCCTAATCAACAACCAAAGCGCAATCATGTTAGCGGGTGGCCTAAACCCAGAAAACGCTAACCAAGCGGCTAAGTTGGGCTGTTTAGGATTAGACCTCAACTCTGGCGTTGAATCCGCTCCGGGTAAAAAAGACGCAGACAAACTGCAACACGCCTTTGCAGCGATTCGTAATTACTAGTCCAAGCTCGGCTCTAGGAATTAGAAAGCAGAAACTAAAAACATATTTGTGAGCTTTGCTTTAGCGAAGCTCAAACAAGATTAAATGTCTTGGTGTGAATACACATCAATAGAATTGAAGGAATAACACAATGGCTAAACTCGATGCCTACTTCGGTGAATACGGTGGTCAATACGTACCGCAGATCCTAGTGCCAGCACTAGACCAACTAGAACAAGCATTTATCGATGCACAAGCCGATCCTGAGTTCCGCAGTGAATTCATGACGCTTCTGCAAGAGTACGCAGGTCGTCCAACGGCACTAACGCTAACGCGTAACCTGACTAAAGGTACAAAAACTAAACTGTACCTAAAGCGTGAAGATCTACTTCACGGCGGTGCTCACAAGACAAACCAAGTTCTTGGCCAAGCATTGCTAGCAAAACGTATGGGTAAGCAAGAAATCATTGCTGAAACAGGCGCAGGCCAACACGGCGTTGCAACAGCTCTAGCGCGTGCTCTGTTAGGCCTTAAGTGTCGCGTTTACATGGGTGCAAAAGACGTTGAACGTCAGAGCCCGAACGTATTCCGTATGAAGCTGATGGGCGCAGAGGTTATCCCTGTTCATTCTGGTTCTTCAACGCTAAAAGATGCATGTAACGAAGCGCTACGTGACTGGTCAGCAACTTATGAAGACGCTCACTACCTGCTGGGTACTGCGGCTGGCCCGCACCCATTCCCAACGATTGTTCGTGATTTCCAACGCATGATCGGTGAAGAAACGAAGAACCAAATTCTAGCTCGTGAAGGTCGCCTTCCTGATGCCGTTATCGCTTGTGTCGGCGGTGGTTCAAACGCTATCGGCATGTTCGCTGATTTCATTGAAGAAGAGTCTGTTCGCCTAATCGGTGTTGAGCCTGCAGGTAAAGGTATTGATACCGACCAACACGGCGCGCCACTTAAGCACGGTAAAACGGGTATCTTCTTTGGTATGAAAGCACCATTGATGCAAGATGAGAACGGCCAAGTAGAAGAGTCTTACTCTGTTTCTGCGGGTCTAGATTTCCCATCAGTTGGTCCTCAACACGCGCACCTAAATGCCATTGGCCGTGCTGAATACGACAACGTGACCGATGACGAAGCGCTAGAAGCGTTCCAATTGATTGCACGTAAAGAAGGTATTATCGCAGCGCTAGAGTCATCTCATGCTGTGGCTCATGCTGTTAAAATGGCTCACGACGACCCAGAGAAAGAACAGCTATTAGTGGTTAATCTATCTGGTCGTGGTGACAAAGACATTTTCTCCGTACACGACATTCTTAAAGAGAAAGGAGCATTATAATGGATCGCTATCAATCACTCTTCACTCGCTTAGCTGAAAAGAATCAGGGCGCATTTGTACCATTCGTAACGGTTGGCGATCCTAATCCTGAGCAGTCTCTTAAGATCATGGAAACACTCGTTGAAGCGGGTGCTGATGCACTTGAGCTTGGTATTCCATTCTCAGATCCACTTGCTGATGGCCCAACAATCCAAGGCGCAAACATTCGTGCTTTAGATTCTAAAGTAACGCCAGATGTGTGTTTTGATCTTATTAGTCAAATTCGCGCTAAATACCCAGAGCTACCAATCGGCCTACTGATGTACGCGAACTTGGTTTACGCACGTGGTATAGAAAATTTTTACGAACGCTGCGCAAAAGCAGGTATCGATTCAGTATTGATTGCTGATGTACCAACCAACGAAAGCGGAGAGTTTGTTGCTGCAGCGAAGAAGTTTGGTATTCACCCAATCTTTATTGCTCCGCCAACAGCAAGCGATGAAACACTTCAGTCAGTATCTGAGTTAGGTGGTGGTTACACTTACCTACTTTCTCGCTCAGGCGTAACTGGTGCTGAAACAAAGGCAAACATGCCAGTAACGGCGCTGCTTGACCGCTTGAACAAGTTCGACGCACCACCAGCATTGCTTGGTTTCGGTATCTCGGCACCAGAGCAAGTAAAAGAAGCCATTGAAGCAGGCGCTGCCGGTGCCATCTCTGGCTCAGCTGTCGTGAAAATCATTGAGAGTAACGTAGAACAACCTGAAGAAATGCTAAAAGCATTAGCTGAATTTGTTACACCAATGAAAGCTGCGACGCAAAAATAATAAATAGACTCCCACTAGTGCGATAATTTGCGCTGTGGGAGTTTTTCTCCGAGAACACGTCCAAACCCTCTAAATTGTTAAATTTATGCTAAAAACAACACTTCATACAAACCTGTAGCACATCTATAACACCTCACCAAAACATCACTATTATTTATAAAAAATAATGGCAAATTAAAAAGCAATCGTTTGCCTTAGTGCAAAAAATCATCAGGTGACATTTGATTACTGCTTTTTGATAGACTTTCACATCCGCTCATATTGATAAATGTAAAGGATACGTGTAAAACTCTTCACGAAATAATTCGCCAATGGTACATCGTACATTGGTGGGTAGTTCTGGGATTTTTATATTTAGTAGCACAGAGGTTATGGAAGTGTTAAAAGAAAAGAGTTTACTAAGCAACATCGGCGTTCAAGTCGTTATTGCAATGATCATCGGTACCCTAGTCGGAGCGATGATGGGTGAGAGTGCAACAATGTTCGCTCCACTGGGTGCTATCTTCATCAATTTGATCAAGATGCTGGTTATCCCTCTAGTAGCAGTTGCACTAATTTCAGGCGCTGCTGGCTTAGGCAATAGCTCATCTGCAGGTAAAGTTGGTGTAACTACACTGGGTTACTTTGCACTAACATCTGCACTTGCTGTAGCACTAGCACTTGTTATGGGTGAAATATTCGAACCAGGTCGTGGTATCGATGTGACTGGCGTTGAAGGCATGTTCTCTTCTGAATACGCTGCGAAGGGCGAACTTCCAACGTTCTGGGCAACCATCACTGGCATGATCCCTACCAACGTTTTCCAATCACTGAATGAAGCAAACATTCTGCAAATCCTAGTTTTCTGCTTGTTCTTTGGTATTGCGATTTCTAAACAAGCAAAAGAGAAACGTGACCCAATCATCAATGGCGTAAACGCGATTGTTGACGCTATGGTTTGGATGATCAACAAGGTTATGATCATTGCACCACTTGGCGTATTCGGCCTAATGGCAGAAGCAGTTGGTACATTCGGTTTTGGCGCACTAATGGTTGTGTTCAAACTTTTCGTCGTGTACATCGCTGCGATTCTGATCTTCGGCTTTGTGGCTTACCCACTGATGATTCAAATCTTCACTAAGACTTCTGCGAAGAAGTTCCTCGTTGCAATGAAGAAGCCTCAAGCGGTTGCACTATCAACAGCCTCTTCAATGGCGACACTACCAGTAACAATGGAAACGGTAGAGAAGGAACTTGGCGTTCGTAACTCAACGGCTTCATTCGTTCTTCCTCTAGGTGCGACGATCAACATGTCTGGTAACGCAATTTACTACGGCCTAGTTGCTATCTTCTTCGCACAGCTGTTCAACATCGACCTGTCTATGGGTGCTTACGTTGCTATCATCGTAACCTCTACGTTAGGCGCAGTTGGTCAAGCCGGTGTTCCAGGTCCTTCTTTCCTAGTAGTTGCGGTTCTTCTAGCGGCTGGTATCCCTATCGAAGGTCTACCTCTGTTGTTCGCTCTAGACCGTATCTTCGACATGATCCGTACTGCTCTGAACATCACTGGTGATGCAGCATGTGCAGTCATCGTTGACTCTCTGATCGAAGACGAAGTACAAGAAGCTGAGCTAAAGAAGCAACAAGCTTAATTAAAAGCCAATCGGCTTAATCGTAAGTTAAGCAAATTAACAATGATGTCTTTTAATAAATAAAACCGCCTTCATCGAAGGCGGTTTTTTAATTTTAAATAATTAGCAGTCCCTGAAAATCACTCGTTAACTTTCGGTATAGAACTGTCACTATTTATTATCTGCCATTAGTTTATTAAACCAAATGCGCGAGGCAACGCTAAACTAATTTCAGGAATGAACGTAATAGCCAGCAATGTGACGATCAATACGGCACAAAACGGCATGATACTTCTTATAACATTCTCAATCTTGGATCCACTGACACTACAACCTACAAATAGCGCGGTACCAACGGGTGGCGTTGCAATACCAATACATAAGTTGAAGATAATCATCATCGCGAAGTGAATTGGGTGCATACCTAAATGTTCAGCAATCGGCATAAAGATAGGGGTAAAGATCAATACGGCAGGCGTAAGATCCATAAACATCCCCACAATCAGTAGAATCAAGTTCATCAGGATAAAAATGATGATCGGATTATCTGAAATAGAGAGCATCCAATCACTGATCATTGTTGGTAGACCGGTAAAAGCCATAGCCCATGACATGATGGTTGAAGCACCAATCAAGAACAGCATGATACCCGTGACCTGAACGGTTTCTCTACAGATTATCGGAAAATGCGCCCATTTGAGGGTTCGGTAACAGAGCGACAGAATAAAAGAGTAAAGAACCGCTATACATGCCCCTTCTGTTGCAGTGAATATACCACCAATAATACCGCCAATAACAACAACAATAAGCCCTAAGCTTGGCGTTGCTTGCCAAACAATATTCAACACATCTTTCGTTGTGAAGCCGTCATTCGCACTTGTTTTGTAGCCTTTCTTTTTAGCAATGAAATAGGCTACGACCATACAGCTCAAACCCATTAAAATACCTGGGACATAACCCGCGATAAACAGAGCCGCGACAGATGTTCCGCCCGATACCACTGAAAATACGATCAATGAATTACTCGGCGGTATCAATAATCCTGCTGGGCAGGATGCAACGTTTACTGCTGTTGCTAAATTTTTATCATAACCATCTTTTTCTAATTCAGGGCCTAAGGTTTTACCCACTGCTGCTGCTGCTGCAACGGCGGATCCTGAAACAGCGCCAAACATCATATTTGCAAAGATGTTAACGTGAAAAAGTGAGCCAGGGATCCAACCAACCAAGAGCTTTGCAAGGTTGATAAGCCGACTAGCGATACCACCCACATTCATTATATTGCCAGCGAGGATAAAGAAAGGGATTGCTAATAAACTGAAACTATCAATACCGGTAATAATTTTTTGACCCGCAGTAATACTGGCGACTTCAAACGGCAAAATGAAATACATGATCGTTAAAGATGACATGGCAATTGCAATCGCAATCGGCATGCTTATCGCGATCATGAATAAGAATAGGCCTAACAGCCAAACACCAATGGACAAATCCATAATATAGAGTCCTTTTAAAACTTACTTTTTGTTGGGTTCACAAAAAAGATCAAACGTATTCATGACCAAATAGATGAGGATAATAACGGCTGAAATCGGCAATATTGAATAAACCGTCGACATCGGTAATTGTAATGCTGGAGAGAGTTGTTGCGTGGTTCTTCCCATTAAAGCGATGCCACCTTGAAGCATGGCTAAAGAGACAAACGAACCAGAGATCACATTGATAAGTACTTGTAATGCGATATGTGCTTTACCCTTAAGATAACCATCCAATAACGTTATTGCTAAGTGTCCTTTGATACCGAATAAATAACTTGCTCCTAATAAGCCAAGCCAAACCATCGCATAACGAGCAAGTTCATCAGTCCAGTTGCTTGGGTCATTCAAAACATAACGACTAAAAACCTGCCAAGTAACTGTAACGACAAGTAACATTAATGCAAAAGAAGAGACAAAAAGAATCAACCTATCAAGTAGGTTTCTGAAAGTTGCTAACATGGTGTGATACCTCAAAAAATTTTGCCTTAGCAAAGCCAAGGCAAAATTATATTTTCACTAATACTGATTAAAGAGCTTCAATTTTTTCAATGAATGGAGCTAGTTTTGGATCTTTTTTCGCTTCATCAATCATAGGTTTAACAGCAGCGCGGAAAGGGGCTTTATCAACTTCAACAAACGTTACGCCTTCTTTCATTCCTTTCTCTTTGTTCATGTCATCTGTTGCGTCCCAGATTTTAATCTGCTCTTCAAGAGACTCTGCTGCTGCTTCTTTTAAGATTTTCTGCTCTTCTGCAGTTAATGAACCCCATTTATATTCTGAAATAATGATCACATCAGGTGTCATCATGTGCTGATCCATAGAATAAAATTTAGCGACTTCACTGTGTTTCATTTCAACTAAGCTAGAAATATTGTTTTCAGCACCATCAATTACGCCTTGCTGAAGTGCTGTGTAAACCTCATTAAAAGGGACAGGTGTCGCTTTACCACCTAATAGGTTCACCATTTCCATCATGGTTGGAGAACCAGGGACTCGAACTTTCATGCCAGCAAGATCGGCAGGTGAGTTAATTGCTTTTTTAGCGTAGAAGCTACGTGTACCTGAATCATAGAATGTAAGACCAATGAAGCCTTTACCTTCACTTGAAAGCAACATCTCTTGTGCAGCTTCACTTCGCATGAACGTTCTCATGTGTGGAACATCACGGAATAAGAAAGGCAGTGCATTAACTTTAAAAGTTGGTTCAAAAGATTCTGCTAATCCACCGTTGATTTTAGCCATATCAATCGCACCGGTAACAACTTGCTCAGCTTGGTCACGTTCAGAGCCTAGTTGACCGTTTGGGAAGATCTTAATCGTAAGGTCACCATTCGATTTTTCTTTAACCTTATCAGCCATGATCACCATCCCTTGGTGAGCCGCGCTTTCTAATGACATTGCATGCCCTAAAGTCAACGTTTTTGCTTGAACGCCAAATGCCATAAGAATTGATGCCGCTGTAATCGTCAGTAAGTGTTTTTTCATGTTCTTCTCCAGAATCCATTTTTGTAAGAGGTACAGTTTGTATATGGCACGTTATAGCTGAGCTTGAAATCTAACGTTCAATTGCATATCGCTCATAGCAGTAACGTTTCATTACAATATTCTTACCTTATGATTTTTGTATTACAATACGATGTGAAAATAATGTGGTCTGAAGCTCATTAATCAACCAGAGAGATGGTTTGATTGTGATATCAATCATACTTGCTATACCACCCTGTCATTTAGATCGTAAAACGACCTAATTTAGCGCTAATTTGTAATTTTCGTTGATTTTTAAAGCAGACACAAAAAGCCTTAGTTACAAATAGCACAATATCTTTGTGTTATTTTAAGACTTAATTTGTACAGGTTACCTGGAGATATGGCATAAGTTGGAAAGGTCTCTAACTAGAAACAAGTGAGTTAGAAATAGCTTGAAATAGAACATAAGTTGAAGATTAAGCTGAAAAAGTACTGATTTAAACTGACTATTCGAGCCAGAGTTAGCATTCCGTAACAGAGCAACAGAAGACGTCTTGCCATATTTGACTATCCATACTTAACCATATAGATAGAATAGAAAATCCGAGGGCCAACTTGCCCTCGGATTAAGCTTTCGAGAAGAAGGTTTCAATCAACTGAAACCACCCCATTCATTATATTGGATCTAAAAAAGCTGTCTGATCTTTGGCTATAAATCACTGCCATAGATATCAAACGTGAAGTACTTGGCAGCAATTTTGTCATAAGTACCGTTAGCTCTGATCTCTTCAATCGCAACATTGAATTGATTAGCTAGCTTCGAATCCTGCTTTCTAAGTGCTAACGCAGTACCCTCACCGATATAGGCTTTATCCGTTACGGCTTTACCCTTGAATTCAAAACCCTCACCTTCTTTCTTATCTAAGAAAGCCAGTGAAAGTTGATCTGAATTACCAAAAGTCACATCTAAGCGACCATTTTGCAGGTCCAAATAAACTTCATCTTGCCCAGTATAACGCTTGATGTTTGCGACATCCCCAAACTTGTCGGTTACGTAACGATCGTGAATCGTTCCTTGCTGTACTCCAATAGTTTTACCATCGAGACCTTGCTTATCAATATCAAACTTTGCACTTTTGGCTGCAACAAACACAGCGGGTGTTTGGTAGTACTTATCCGTAAACAATATTTTGCTTTTACGTTCTTCGGTAATGCGCATAGACGCCATAATCACATCTGACTTTCTTGCTAATAAGCTAGGAATTAATGAATCCCAGCTTTGCGAAACCCAAGTACACTCTAATTTTGCCTGTTCACACAAGGCGTCAGCTATTTCAATATCAAAGCCAACAGGTACGCCTTCGCTATTTTTATAATTGAATGGCGGATACGTAAAATCTGACGCCAAACGGATTTCTTTTGCCTGTACAGTGGTACCAAGTAAAGCGGCCGCACAAGCGATTCCTAGTATTATCTTTTTCATCATTGCCATCCTAGATATGATTTTTATCAAGTTGAAATTGAGGTTCTTGAGATTGTTGTTTCTGTTGTAACTGTGCTTGGTAGCTTGCTAGTGACGCTATAACTTCAGTCATACTCTCAGGGCTACCAATAGTGATCCGAACACAGTTGCGTAATGCAGGTTCATGGTTTTGGTTCCTGGTCACAATGCCATCTTTCGCCAATACACTGAACACTTCATGTCCTGGTTTTTGGCGTAATAAAATGAAGTTGGTCGATGATGGATAGACATGTTCTATGAAATCAAACTGCGTTAGCTCGTCAGCAAAGCGGTCACGTAACTCCACAAGCTTTGAAGTTGCATCTGACATCACCAAGATTCGTTCAGCAGATAAAGCCTCCAATACAATTTGAGAAGAGCAATCAGGCATTGGGTAAGGCGGAATAAGCTTAGCGACATACTGCATCACATTTTTACTCGCCAGAATAAAACCACAACGAACAGCTGCTAATCCAAACGCTTTCGACAAAGTACGAATCACCACTAGATGAGGATAACGCTCAATAAGGCTCACCGCCGACGTCTGAGGTTCAAATTCAATATACGCTTCATCCACCACCACCAAAGATTTACCTTCGGTTCCCTCAAGCACCTGAATCAAATCTGATTTAGGAATCACGTTACCCGTCGGGTTATTTGGTGAACACAGAAAAACAATATTTGCTCGATCGGCTTTTTTGACGATATCAGCGACATCTAGGCTAAAATCTTCCTGTAATGGGGAGTCGAGTGTTTCAATCGCCAATGCGTCGGCACAAAATTCATACATCGCGTACGTTGGGGAGCAAATCAGTATATTATCGCTCGCTGGTTTGCAGAATGTTCTGATCAGCAAATCAATCGCTTCATCTGCTCCTCGAACGGCTAAGGTCTCGGCATCAGTTCCACAATAAGCTTGGTAAGCCTTGGCAATATCTTGCGGAAAAAAATCTGGATAACGGTTATAACTAGTCTCGTTTTGAAACAAAGCGCTTTCCAACTCGTTGGCATTTAACCAAACACGTCCGTCACCACCAATTCTTCTTGCCGATTGATAAGGTATTAATTTTTTTACAGCCTGAGGCACTAAGTTGTCAATAAATGATGTCAAAGAACTATCCCTTCCACTCAATCACAATGTCTTCACCACTTGCCTTCATATTCAAAATAGATGCGTTATACACATATTGAATCACAAATGATGAGTAAGTATTTGCATTCAAACAGAACACTATTGATAAATGAATCGAAATAATTACATAATAGCCATGATTAAAATTCATAGGTATAGACATGAATAACACGTTGCCTTCAACTAAAACCTTGCTCGCCTTTCTGTCAACGGCAAGGCATCTCAACTTTACACGCGCGGCACATGAACTCAATGTCACGCAAGGCGCGGTGAGTCGGCAAGTTTTGACGTTTGAAGAAAATCTTGGGTGCGACCTTTTCTATCGTCATGCTCGGGGGTTGTCATTAACACCCAAAGGAGAAGAACTGGTTCCGCTCATCCAAGATACAATTCAGCGACTGCAATCCGCACTGAACCAAGTGGCGAGTTCCCCTTCCAAAATTAAGCTAAACGCACCGAGTTGCATTACCTCTTGGTTGCTACCAAAACTGATGTCTTTTCAAGAAGCCTACCCTGAGATTGATGTTGAGCTCACTTCTACCATCAAGCATGTTTTTGAGCCAAGTTTTGACCCGTTCGATGCCGTGATTACCTATGGCAAGAAGCCGAGCCAACAATCGATCGTCAGCCAGTTATTGTTCAACGAGCAACTCGCACCCGTCTGCCAAGCGCAAAGCATCAAACCCAATCACCTTACCAGTGGTTCCTCTTCTCTAATCAAACCGCATCAACTCGCTCACTACACGTGGTTACACGCCAACAATGAACAAAGTGATTGGCGACTTTGGTTGGAGCACATAGGAAGTCATGACCTTTCGAGCAAGAATAACCAACAGTTCGCAACACTCGATCAAGCGATGAATGCAGCTATTCAAGGATTTGGAATTGCGATAGGCGACATCACGCTTGCCAAGCAAGATATTGATTTAGGCAGATTAGTCAAAGTGAGTGAAGACAGTGTCTTTTCAGGAAATGGTTACTTCTTAATTCAGCCCAAGAATCGCCAAAATGTATCCCTAACTACATTGGTCGAGTGGCTTGTCGGTTAACAACGGGGGAATTGCCAAGCTCAAAGACCATAAGGCTTCAGTAAAGCGTCATAATGAGAATGACAACGTTCTCAAAATAAAACTATTTTCCGTCAGCGACGTATTGTTTGGTTGAGAACAGAATTAGCTTTCACTTAACTGATTGAAAAAAGAATCAATTCAATTTGATAACAGAAATATTCTGTGTCTGTGACCCAAATGGCATTCGAATTGCTTTGTCATAGATAACCCAAACAATTTACAGCAGGTTGTCTTTTCTTCGCACCCTGCCACGGAGGATAGGCTATGACCTTACAAAGACATACATATTACGGCTTAATTCACCATGGGGTTAAAACCTTATTAATGGATAGAATCGGCCACTTCACAGAGCGTGAATATCACGAGTTTCTCGACCTAACGACTGGCAAATCAACCTGTTTTGCGATGAGCGAGCAAGAACTCGAAAATACGCTAGATGATTTGAAAAGTGAGGGTTACCTTGAAGACATCAAGAAACTGATACCTCGCTACCAAACCACATCAATGCGATAACTGGCTTGAAATCGTTATAAACGATTAGCGGTTAGATGGAATTAATTGTTACCCAATTGTCTCGGGCTATTTAGCATCGGGACAGTTTTCGTTAGACTGTTGGCAACTCAACTAACTGGACATTCAGTGCCACATGAAACAAATTCTTGATTTCATTCCTCTCATTATTTTCTTTGCGCTGTATAAGATGTACGACATCTACACAGCTACAGGCGCATTGATTGTTGCTTCTGCAGTACAAATCGTTTTGACGTACATTATCTACAAGAAAGTAGAGAAAATGCAGATCATCACATTTTTGATGGTTGCCGTATTTGGTGGCATGACCATCTTTCTGCATGATGATAACTTCATAAAATGGAAAGTAACCATCGTTTATGCATTGTTCGCTATCGGCCTGACCGTCAGTCACCTAATGGGCAAGTCAGCGATTAAAGGCATGCTGGGTAAAGAGATCACACTTCCTGAAGCGGTATGGAGCAAGATCAACTGGGCTTGGACTTTATTCTTTACTCTATGTGCCATTCTCAACGTTTACGTTGCTTTCAGCCTACCCTTGGATGTTTGGGTAAACTTCAAAGTGTTTGGCTTACTGATCGCTACTTTTGCATTTACCTTGCTAACGGGTGTCTACATCTATAAGCATCTACCAAAAGATCAGCAGAACGAGTTAACGGATAAAAATACCGACGAGAAGTAACCCTAAGGGATGAGTCCTCATCCCCTTTTTGATACAATTATTATCAATATGCTATTTAACAGTGGCCAATGATACTCGTGATCATTGGCCACTGATTGTTTGTGTTCGGTGAATACGTTAAAAATACGACCACCGCGAGCGCGGCAAACACATCTATTTAAATTTAAAACAATCAATACCATTAAGAGTACAACAATGACTATTCAATCAACTTTGAACCCGATTGGTTCTTTACTTCTTCGCACATTGGCGATGCCTTCTGATACCAATGCAGCAGGCCAGATTTTCGGTGGTTGGATAATGTCTCAGCTTGACCTTGCTGGCGGCATACTGGCGAAGGAGATCTCTAACGGCAAGATTGTCACTGTTTCAGTATCGAGTATTGAGTTCAAACAGCCGGTTTCAGTGGGTGATGTTGTGTGTGTTTATGGTGACTGCACCAAGATTGGCCGTAGCTCGATGAATATCGACCTAGAAGTATGGGTTAAGCCTGTACTTGATCACGGCATCGGCGACCGATATAAGGTTTGTGGAGCAACGTTCAACTACGTTGCTGTCGATGAGGGTGGTAAGCCTCGCCCGATCAATAAATAGTACTTTTCACCAAGCTGCTAATGTAGACGGTCTTTAGTTTCAACGAATGAAATCGCTAAAGACCATACTTCTCTCTCGCACCATTTCACAATTTCTTATCATTAGCTCTTCCAATACCAATTAGTTCGCGTAAATTAGCAAGATAGCGAATTTAAACGCCCCCAATTCAGTGAAGTAAAATAAGGATATACCAATATGTGGTACGTGATTTTTTCTCAAGACGTCGAAAATTCATTAGAAAAGCGCCTAAGTGTTCGCCCACAACATCTAGAACGCCTGCAAACACTTCACGATGAAGGCCGACTTTTGACTGCTGGCCCAATGCCTGCGATTGATTCAGACAACCCTGGTGAAGCCGGCTTCACTGGCTCTACTGTAATTGCTGAGTTTAATTCTTTAGAGGACGCACAGGTATGGGCAGACGCAGATCCGTACATTGAGGCAGGTGTCTACCAAAATGTCATTGTAAAACCATTCAAGAAAGTATTTTAACGTGAAAAAATGGATTATTGGCTCTCTGGCTTTAGCTCTGCTCGCAGGCTGTGCTTCAAGTGAGCAAGACCAACAAAGACAGCTTGAAATGATGGCGCAACACCGTGCTGGCGTTTTATCTGCCGGCCTGCCGATTGAGTATGGCCCACTGTCAGTCATGCGTGTACTGGCAAAAAACACCGTTATCGAGATCATGATGATCTACAACCAAGACGCTAAAGGTGCTAAGCCTTTAAACCAAGTCGTAGATATGAGTGTTAACAGCTACTGCACCAACTCTGAAGTTAGAGCAAACCTTGACATGGGCTTGGCTTACAACATTAAGGTTCGCAACACTCGCGGACAACTGATGGTTGAAAAGCTAATCAGCAAAGAGACATGTCAGAGCATTAACTAGATTTGATTTCTAACGTTAAGCTAGTAACAAACAAGAAAGGCCTTGCAGATGCGAGGCCTTTCTTTTCTCAGACTTTTGTTTTTAGAACGATAACACCCTAGCTTTAATTATGCTGATGCTTCTGCCGACTCCCACTCTTTACGCAGCATTTTAGTCGCTGAAACTAAATTAGCCAGTGCCGCTTCTGTCTCTGCCCAGTTACGCGTCTTCAGCCCACAATCAGGGTTTGCCCACAAACGTTCTGCTGGGATTTTCTTTGCCGCTCTCTTAAGTAAATCAACAATCCACTCTTCTGAAGGAATGTTTGGTGAGTGGATGTCATAAACGCCAGGCCCAATCGCATTCGGGTAGTTGAACTCTTCAAACGCTTTCAGCAGTTCCATGTTCGAACGAGAAGTCTCTATGGTAATCACATCGGCGTCTAGCGCAGCGACTGAATCAATGATCTCGTTGAACTCGCTGTAACACATGTGGGTGTGAATCTGAGTTTCTGGTTTAGCACTCGCAGCTGAAATCTTAAAGGCATCCACTGCCCACTCTAAGTATTCTGCATGGTCACGCTTTTTCAATGGCAAACCTTCACGAATGGCAGGCTCATCAATTTGAATAATGTTGATACCTGCGTCTTGCAAATCAGACACCTCATCTCGCAACGCAAACGCCAGTTGATTGGTTATCTCTTTGCGTGAAATATCTTCACGTGGGAATGTCCAACACAAGATAGTAACAGGCCCAGTTAGCATGCCTTTCATCTGCTTTGAAGTCAGAGATTGAGCATAGGTCGACCATTCCACCGTCATTGGTTTTTCACGCTCGATATCCGCAACCACAATCGCAGGTTTCACGCAACGAGAGCCATAACTTTGTACCCAACCAAATTTGGTAGTTTGGAAGCCTGCTAGATTTTCAGCAAAGTACTCCACCATATCATTACGTTCAGCTTCACCATGAACCAGTACATCCAAATCAAGTGCTTCTTGTCGTTTAACCGCATCCGCAATATGACCTTTCAACGCGGTGTTGTATTCCGCTTCACTCAGTTTGCCAGTGCGGTAAGCACTACGCTGAACACGGATCTCTCCGGTTTGTGGAAATGAACCAATTGTTGTGGTTGGCAATAATGGTAAACCTAACACCTCAGACTGATGTGAAGCGCGTTCGGCATAAGGAGCACTTCGCTCGGTTAGGGTTTTGGTAATGGTGTTAATACGAGCTTGAACCTGCGGCTTATTCACATGAGTCGCGCTCTTGCGTGCAACAATCGGCTGGCTGTAGGTTTCACACGCCAAGATAGCATTGTGGTTACCGTCTAGTGCCGCACCCAATATACTCACCTCGGTCACTTTCTGTTTCGCGAAAGCAAACCAACTCTTCACTTCATCGCTGAGTGAATCTTCTAACTCAAGGTCGACTGGACTATGCAAAAGTGAACATGAACTTGCTACCCAAAGTTTGTCTCCTAGCTTCTCTTTCACTGGTTGTAGTAACTCTAGTTGAGCGGCTAAATCAGCTCGCCAAACGTTTCGTCCATTAATCACCCCTGCTGAAAGTACCCAGTGTTCAGGTAACTTACCCACTACTTCATCAAGTTGCTGTGGTGCTGCTGCTAAGTCGATATGTAGGCCATTAACTGGTAGCTCTACTATCTTATCTAAGGTATCAGTCACCGAATCAAAATAAGTAGTGAGCAACAGTTTTACATCACCTTGAATCACTTGATACGCCAACTTGAATGAATCTGCCCATTGACTCTCAAGCTCAAGAGAAAGAATTGGTTCATCGATTTGAACCCACTCAACCCCCAACTTAGCGAGTTTTGCCAAAATTGCTTGGTAAGCGGTAAGAAGGCGCGGAAGAAGAGATAAACGATCAAAACCCTCCTCCACTTCTTTACCAAGATATAAATAAGATAACGGGCCTAACAAAACTGGCTTCACCTTATGCCCGGATTTTATCGCTTCACTCACTTCGTCAAACAGTTGTGGCCAGCTCACTTCAAAGGAATCGTCTTTGCTGAACTCAGGCACAATGTAATGGTAGTTGGTGTTGAACCACTTAGTCATATCAGAAGCCGCAGAGCTATCTTTAGTGCCGTCACTAGACGTATGCGTACCACCGCAACAAGTCGACTGAACCTGAGATTGACCACGCCCCACACGGAACAAAGTATCTAAATCTGGGAAGGATTTTTCATCTTCAGAACCACCAGTATGGCGCTTTGGTACGTGGCCTAGAAGTAAAGTCGTTGTTAATACATGGTCGTACCATGCGAAGTCACCCGCAGTTGCAAAGCTAAGATTCGCGTCAGCTTGTACATTCCAGTTACGATTTCTTAGTTCGCTACCGAGTTGCTTTAAATCTGATTGGCTAATCTCACCGCGCCAGTATTTTTCTAAAGTGAATTTGAGTTCGCGTTTTTCGCCGATACGTGGGTAGCCTAAAATATGCGTTGTCGTAGTCATGAACCTGTTCCTTATTCAATAATTTTTAGTGTTCGATCAAACAGCCTAGCTTATGGTTTAAGTTCTTTATAAGGCGTCTGGATGGCTAAACTATCTCCCTAATCTGAACGATGAACAACGTCCAAATATTCATCTTGTTTATTAAAAATATTCATCTTGAATAATCTAAAGCTGAAAAAATCAAATCCATCTGGACATCTAGACGTTTACAAATGAAAGAAAACCCCGTAGGGTGATTATTAAGAAATATTGAATTGGCTTAGGGAATATGAGGAAAACTCATGATAGAGCTTAAACACCTTCGAACATTGACTACCTTAAGAGACAGCGGCTCGCTAACAGCGACGGCAACTTCTCTTCACTTGACTCAGTCGGCGCTTTCTCACCAACTGAAAGACCTTGAGGCGCGTATCGGTGGTCAGCTTTTCCTACGTAAAACTAGACCAGTTAAGTTCACCTCTGAAGGTGAGATTTTGCTTAGGCTTGCCGATGAGATACAGCCAAGAATAGCTAAAGCGGAGAACGAACTCGCGAGCCTGAAAGAGGATGTGAATGGTCGTTTGCACATGGCGATTGAATGTCACTCATGCTTCCAATGGTTAATGCCTGCTTTGAAGGAATATCAAGTGGCTTGGCCAAGCGTAACGCTAGATTTCTCGTCAGGCTTTGGGTTTGAGCCGCTACCCGCGCTAATGGCAGGCGAGCTAGATTTGGTGATCACCTCTGATATACAGCCTCGCTCTGAGGTTCACTACGAACCACTCTTTGATTTTGAGATGCGTTTGATCACCGCAATCAACTCACCTTTGGCAGAAAGAGCGAGCATTGAACCGCAAGATCTTAGCGATCTCACCATGCTCACCTACCCTGTTCAAAAACAGCGTTTAGATGTCGTGAAGCACTTTTTACAGCCTGCGGGTGTAGAACCTAAAAAGTGGAAACAAGCGGACAACACGTTAATGCTAGTTCAAATGGTATCAGCAGGTTTGGGAGTAGCGGCTCTACCAAACTGGGCGATCAGTGAATTCTCAAGACAAGGGCTGATTGCCAGCAAGCCATTAGGCAAAGGACTATCAAGAAGACTGTTCGCAGCGGTAAGAAACTCTGAGAAAGATAAACGTTACCTGCAAGCTTTCTTTAGCACGGCAAGACAGCAAAGTAAGAGTCACTTAGATGGCATAGAGGTCGTTTAAAGATGATTTATGGCTAAGTTAAGCTCGATCGATTCGTCAGAAACAAAAAAGTCACAGATAATCTGTGACTTTTTTTCTCTCAACACCCACAACACGCGATGCATGTCATTTTCGATAAAAGATGCGCTAATCTTTAGCTTATCTCGAGTAAGACTTAAACTGGTTAGTCAATGGATCGTATTGATAGCCAAGCATATCGAGCTTACCCACAACACTTTCTGTATCCATTTCATACATGCTGATCAGCTCTTCAAAGCTATCGCATTCTAGGCGAAGTTTTTCATTAACGATTCCTAGCAAAATAATGCTATCGAAACCTTTGACGTTGCTTAAATCCATCTCGTACTCCTTACGAACACACTGACTAGAGTTAAGTTTAGAACGCTTACCAACGTCACGCTAAAAAACAGATCACACTTCTTAACAAGAATACGTAATTAATGAAAGTGCGTGATTAAAGCGCCCAAACTGGCGTTAAACCCACAACGGCCACCAATAACATCAACAACGAAATACTCAGTTGAAGCTTTTCAGGCGTTCTTGCGAACAGTAAATGCCAACACCACACCACGATTGAGGAGATCAACAAAGCAAAACTAAATAGCAAAGTGGAAATCACAGGTTCTAATTGAGCTTCAGACAAAGAGTAAACACTCACGACGGTCGCCAGTACTACCAACATACCGGTTAGCACGCCCACAACAGGAAGCACTCGATGAAATGCCTGCAACCGTGTCCTTGCAATCGTCAGTAGTAGATGGCCAAACGCTGCTCCTAACAGTACCACTAGCAGCAAAGTAGTAATGATACCAACAGCGGTTGCTTGCTCAGTCGCTTGTATAGCAACATATGACAACGCTAAACCACAGGCCAAGTACATCACCCAGATAGGACCAGAATCGCGAGTCTTCTTGGTTTGAACTTGAGAATAGAAATAAAAGATCGCGAACACGACCAGAAAGGCTTCAATTTTTACAGAAGCAACAGCAAGCCAAAGCACGCCAATCGCAGGTAACATCTTGTGGATACGACCACGCTGTCCTGGGCAGATATCTCCTTTCACCAAGATGAGAGTTAAGATCAGTTGGGCTCCTAGAAGCATCGGAGCAAATTGTACTAATAACGTTTCGACCATTGTGGATCTACTTATTCAGACTTATTTTCGCCGAATAATATCAAAAACTGCTGCGAACACTAATCAAAATCACAAATTAGCGACGTTACTCAAAGCTTAAACTATGATGTTGTATGGCTCTTTTGTCAGTTACATGACCAAAATGACGAAAGACATCAGAACTAACAGGGGCATGTTCTACTGGCTAGTCTAGTCTCATGCCGCTATAATTCCCGCCTCAAAAATCAGAGGTTGAAATATGTACAGCGATATCACTCCTATTCACGAACACAAAAAATACTGGGCCGAGTGCTACGGAACTGCACCCTTTTTACCGACCAGTAGAAAGGAGATGGATGCTCTTGGATGGGATAGCTGTGACATTATTATTGTAACAGGTGACGCGTATGTCGATCACCCGAGCTTTGGTATGGCTATCATCGGCCGCCTTCTTGAAGCTCAAGGTTTCCGCGTCGGCATTATCGCCCAGCCTAAGTGGGATAATAAAGATGCATTCATGAAGCTAGGAAAACCTAACCTATTCTTCGGCATCACCGCGGGTAACATGGACTCCATGATCAACCGCTACACCTCTGATCGCAAATTACGTCACGATGATGCTTACACGCCAAATAACGAAGGTGGTAAACGTCCTGACCGTGCAACTCTGGTTTACTCTCAGCGTTGTCGCGAAGCCTACAAAGGCACGCCAATCGTGCTTGGTGGTATTGAAGCAAGCTTACGTCGCGTAGCTCATTACGATTACTGGTCAGATAAAGTTCGTCGCTCTGTATTGTTTGATGCAAAAGCTGACATTCTTCTTTTTGGTAACGCTGAGCGTGCACTGGTTGAAGTCGCGCACCGCATTGCTGATGGCGAAGACATGTCTACGCTAACGAATATCCGTGGTACTGCAATCAATATTGCTGCAGCCCCTGAAGGCTTCAAGATCATTGACTCTTCTCGTATCGAAAAACCGAACAAAGCGTATGTTCCGGTTAACCCATACGAAGTTGAAACGCAGTGTGATACCAAGAAAGACGAAAAAGAAGAAGTAAAAGCACAACCGATTACGATTCGTCCTTCTCGCCACGATGCAAAAACAACAGCGGTTCGTATCCCAGGCTACGAAAAGCTAAACAATGACCGTATTCTTTACGCTCACGCTAGCCGTATTCTGCACCTTGAGACAAACCCGTACTCAGGTCGAGCTCTAATCCAACGTCACGGAGATCGCGAACTTTGGGTTAACCAAGCGCCAATTCCATTGACCACAGAAGAGATGGACTACGTGTTTGGCCTTGCTTATAAGCGTGTTCCGCACCCTATGTACGGCAAAGCGAAAATCCCTGCATACGACATGATCAAAACCTCGGTTAACATCATGCGTGGTTGTTTTGGTGGTTGTTCTTTCTGTTCAATCACAGAGCACGAAGGTCGTATCATTCAGAACCGTTCGAAAGAATCTATCTTGGATGAAATCGAAGACATTAAAGATAAAGTACCGGGCTTCACAGGTACTATTTCTGACTTGGGCGGCCCAACGGCGAACATGTACCGTTTAGGTTGTTCAGATCCAAAAGCAGAAATTAACTGTCGTCGTCCATCATGCGTGTTCCCGAAAATCTGTGAAAAGCTAAACACAGACCATCAACACACCATCGACCTGTACCGCTCTGCGAGAAAAGTACCGGGCGTTAAGAAGATCATGATCGCTTCTGGTGTACGTTACGACTTAGCGATTGAATCTCCAGAATACGTTCGTGAGCTTGTGACTCACCACGTTGGTGGTTACTTGAAGATTGCTCCAGAGCATACTGAAAAAGGCCCGCTGGATCTGATGATGAAGCCGGGTATGGGCACTTACGATCGTTTCAAAGAGATGTTCGAGAAGTACAGCGCTGAAGCCGGTAAGAAACAGTACTTAATTCCTTACTTCATCTCTGCTCACCCGGGCACAGAAGATGAAGATATGCTTAACCTTGCAATGTGGCTTAAAAAGCACAACTACGAGTGTGACCAAGTACAGAACTTCTATCCATCGCCAATGTGTAATGCAACGTCGATGTACTACTCAGAGACTAACCCTCTGAAACGCGTGAAATATAAAAAGCGTGAAGATGTTCCTGTACCGAAAGGTGATCGTCAACGTCGTCTACATAAAGCCCTGCTTCGTTACCACGATCCTGAAAACTGGAAAATCATCCGTGAAGCGCTGATCAGCATGGGTAAACAGCACCTAATTGGTGACAAAGCAAACTGCCTAGTACCCGCAGAAGACTTTGATACGCAAACACCGGCACAACGTCGTAAATCTGGTCGTCACGGCTCACAACGTTTTGCAACTAAGCACAGTAAAGCTCAACCGGGTCTTGGCGGCGAAAGCCCACGTAACCATTCTAAGCCTGGTGGCAATAAGCCTAAACCGGGTGGTAAGAAGCCAACAGGTAGCCAAAACAACGGCAATCAGGGCAACGGAAAACAGAACGGTAATGGTAATAAACCAGCGACTGGCTTCATCAAAAAAGCCCCTGGTAGCCAGCAATCGCAAGGCAATAGCGGCGGAAATAGCAAGCCAAACCGCAGTAAAGCGGGCAATGGTCAAGGTGGTAAACCTGCGAGTAACGGCAAGAATCGCCAACGCGCAACACAGCGTTAATATAGCTATAGCGACTTCATTTACTTGGTTATCATATTAATAAAAAGCGCAGCTATTTAGCTGCGCTTTTTTGTATCTTGAAACATGACGACATTATCTTAAGTACCACCAACTATGACCGCTGCCATTGATTAGGGTAATGGATAATATTGTGGAAAATGGCTTTTTCTTGCCCTGTATTTTTATAACCATGACGCTGTTCTGCATTAAAACGAACGGCTTGTCCCGAGCTTAACTCATGCCAACTATCATCAAAGAAAACCGCCATTTGACCTGAAATACACAAAATATGCTCCGTCACACCGGCACTATGAGGTTCAGAGAAATGTTGATAGTTTTCTGCCAACCTAAGCTCATACAATTCGAAGCCTACAGATGGCTCAAAAGGGAACACAACACTTACCGAGAAACCGTCCTTCAAGCTTTCGTCGCGTAATATATTCGCATCTCGGAACAAGCTCACCAGTTCGTTGTTTGAAGAAGGCAAAATCAAACTTGAGAATGACACATTAAACCCAGTAGCTATTTGCCATAGTTTTGCGACCGTTGGACTAGACTCACCACGCTCAATCTGACCAAGCATAGCTTTGCTTACCCCAGTCGCTTTCGCGGTCGCATCGAGGCTCCATCCTTTTTCTTTACGAATCCGCTTTAGATTTTGGCTTACCTGCAATTCGGTTTTCACGTTCAAGTTATTTTGTACACTTAAAGCTTCTCCTGCATTCGAAACTTCATCTGCTTTCAAACGACCTTCGGCATTCAGGCTACCCATTACATTCAAGCGGTCTTCTGTATTCACGTTTTTCGACATGTTTTCGTTCATCTACCTATTTGAGTTTGCTCGTATATTAAATTGTTACGAATAGCTATTACGAACAAGTTTATACAAATAGCACTTGTGCGCTATAACGCACAAGTGCTAAGTTACTCCTATGTATGTTATAACGCACAACGAGAGTGGTGAATATGGATCAAGTTAAGTTTTCTCATATCAGTACTGGTTTCATTGCAGTATTTATCGGTTATGCGAGTGCGGCGGCGATCATTTTCCAAGCTGCTAGCAGTGCTGGCGCGAATCAAGAGCAAATTGCATCTTGGTTTTGGGCACTTGGAATAGGTATGGGCATGTCAACTCTTCTACTGTCATGGCGATATAAGCAACCGATTGTGACGGCTTGGTCTACACCGGGTGCGGCTTTACTCATCTCATCGCTGGATGGACTCACCGTAGAACAAGCCGTCGCGATCTTCCTATTTAGTTCGCTCCTCATCACCATTACAGGTCTAACAGGGGTTTTTGAAACACTTCTTAAGCGAATACCTACGTCAATCGCCTCTGCAATGTTAGCGGGTGTGTTGTGGATGTTTGGCATCGGAATGTTTTCTTCTATGTCTCAAGAAGCTGTCATCATCAGCACTATGCTAGCCGCTTATATTCTCGCTAAACCTAGGTTTGGGAATCTTTTGATACCTTTTATTCTACTACTCGCAGCCATGATGAGTGGCATCGCGGGAAAGTTGGATTTATCGAATGTGAACTTAACGCTGACTCAACCTATGTTCATCACACCCGATTTTGACTGGTCATCTTTATTGAGTGTAGGGATTCCCCTATTTATTGTGACAATGGCATCCCAGAACTTACCGGGTTTCGCCGTATTAAAAGCCAATGGTTATAACCCACCAGCATCTCGAATTATAACCACAACAGGCGTTACCGGTTTATTGCTTGCGCCATTTGGCGGTTTTGCTTTTAATTTATCGGCACTGACAGGGGCAATATGTATGAGCCCAAACGCGGATCCGAACCCGAAGAGCCGCTACAAAGCGGCTTTAGCTGTAGGCGGTTTCTATTTATTGGCAGGAGTATTCGGAACAACCTTTGTCTCTCTGTTTTCGTCTGTTCCTCAATCCATCATCGTAGCTATCGCTGGGCTAGCTTTGCTACCGACATTGGCTAACAGCTTAACAACCGCACTTTCGGATGAAACACATAGAGAAGCGGCGTTATTCACTTTTTTACTGACCGCATCTGGGATTAACTTTGCCGGAGTCGCCAGCGCATTTTGGGGGCTTTGTTTAGGTTTAATTTGCTACACAATCAAAAACTGGCAGTTAGAAGTCGCTAAAACAAAACAAACCCAGCCCAAACGGGCAAACACAGGAAAATAGCAGAGTCAAAGCTACCGTTCTCCTCGCTTAGCAATCACCTTAAATGGAAGGCAAGTCATTGGATGGCTTGCCTTCCATTTACTTGCCTAACGAGTAAATACCCAATATTGACTGAACAGGTAGTTAGTCACCATACCAACCAAGGTGCCGACGGCCATTGCGATAAATACAACCCCAGTAATAGGGGGAAGCAGACCCGTCATTAGTTTGAAGCACAGTATATTAGGTACTGCAGATATCGATGCCGAAAACATGAATTTTTGCCACTGAATCAATTTTTCAGACCAATTACCCTGCCCTCTAAACCCAAAAGTAAGCACGCGATTACCAAACCATGTGGTCGTTGCAGCGGCAATGAAAGAACCAATTCGTGCAATCATTAGGGGTACTCCAAAGGCGTAATGCAGCAATGCAAACACTAAGCAATCAACAACAAAACCGCCAACACCAACCACTGCGAACCGAACCATCTTGTGATGGGACTGCAGCCTTTGACTGTGTATCTGCAGCTTGTTATTGAGCATTCGTAGCCCTGAGTTAACGCTGAACATCACTTTGGCTTTTAATATGACTCAACGACAAAGTTGGTTTGCTCGCTTGGCTATGACAGCTGAACAAAGCGCGTTTTATTTTCACCGTAGGTTCCAAAATACAGGTTAACGCGTTGTCTTTAATCTTGGTTTCTACTTCCACCCTTTTACCTATCAAATAGAACTTGTCGATTCCGTCTAGTTGCTCTACATCAAGTAGCTTTTTCGCTTGTCCTTGGCTATAAAATTGCCCAGAGAACGGTCGTTTTCCTACATAAAAACTTGGCGCTGAATCGGTGATCTGTTCGAAGATAATACGGTCACTCTTCTCGTTCGCCTTACCTAAGTTTAGGTAAACCATCGCAATCATCAGCAACACTGGCAGAACTAAAGCTACGCTCGAAAACCACTTCTTATCTTTTTCCACAACAAGTATCGCGACCAGTAAACCAAGGGCTGGAATACCCGGCAACACATAAGCGGGAAGAATATTTCCCGCCATAGTAAAAAGAATCAGAGGTGAAATTAACCAACACACAAGGAAGGAAAATAACCCACGATTTTTGGCATTAATCTCTGCAATTTTCTTACGTCGAGTAAACGCCAATACAGGTAATACAAGCGACCAAGGGACAGCAGCTTGAATCCAGAATACCCAGATCATACCTCTCGCTTGATCATGTGCAGAACCGTATAAATCTCCCTCCCAACCACTCACCACAAAACGCTTAAAGTGCTCGCCAACAATGAAGTAATCAATAAAACCCGGTGTTGCCATTTCGGCCATGATGTACCAAGGTAAAGCGATCACTAGCATCACACCTAAGCCAGACAACAATGGAAAGCGTTGCCAAAGTACTTTAAAAGCACCAAACAAGCCGTGTTGTAAAACCAACCAAGGGAATACAGCGATCCCCATAATGACAATTGCAACAGGCCCTTTTGCAAGCAGACCTAGTGCTAACCCAATAAAGCCGACATAGCCCCAAAAAACTCCATTAGGCTGCGGACTTCCTTCTCTTTCCCAATCCTCTCCACCTAGCCAACATAAGTAAAAGCCCAGCATCGCAATAGTCATAGCTAACGTTAATGCCATGTCTGTCATGACGGCACCTGCCGCGATAGAGAAAATGCCGCATGTCGCCAATACAACTGCAGCGACCAAGGCACTTTGACCGGTTCGCTTAGCCATGTATGCAACTAGCAAAATCGTCGTAAAACCAGCTAACCAATGCGGAGCACGCACAGCAAACTCACTCAGGCCGAACAACTCAATACCAGCCGCACTCATCCATGTGAACAACGGTGGCTTGCCCCAGAAAGGAATGCCGTAATCAAACTGAGGCGTTAACCAATTCCCAGTTTCAACCATCAAGCGAGCCATCTCCCCGTAGCGCGCTTCGGTGGTGTCCATTAACGGGTATGTCGCCAAAGATAAAAGTCTTAAAATCAGTGCAAAAGCCAACAAATACCATAGGTGTGTTCGGTTCAGGCTCATGCTGACTCCTCTAATTTAAAATGTGTTTTTAATGCAGGGGTATCGACCACCGATTGGATCAGATAAAGAGGGCGATTCTTGGTTTCAATGAAAATACGACCTATGTACTCCCCCATTAAACCAATACTCAGGAGTTGAATGCCGCCAAGAGCCAGTTGTACGACCATCATTGATGGATAACCCGTGGTTGGCTCACCAAACATCATGGTTTTAAACACGATGACCATTCCATACACAAAAGCAATCAGCGCGACTAAGCCACCCAATGCTGTAGCAAGGCGCAGTGGTCGAATTGAGAACGAGGTAATGCCATCCATCGCCAATCCAATAAGCTTCAGGTAGTTCCATTTGGTCTCACCACAGAAGCGAGCATCACGCTTAAATTGGAGCGTTGCTTGTCGGAAACCCGGCCATGAGAAAATGCCTTTCATATAACGGTTACGTTCTGGAAGTTGATTAATATGGTCGACAACTTCTCGGCTTAACAGTCGGAAATCACCCACATTCTCAGGAACATCAATCTTCGCAGCCACATTCATTACTTTGTAAAAGCTCGCTGCTGAAAACTTCTTAAACCATGTTTCACCGTCGCGCTGGCTACGCTGCATATTGACGACGTCATAACCCTCGCGCCACTTGGCAATCATTTGCGGGATCAGTTCGGGTGGATCTTGTAAGTCAGCGTCTAGCAAAATCACCGCTTGTCCACGACAGTGCTCAAGGCCTGCGCTCATCGCTGATTCTTTGCCAAAATTACGGCTTAAACCGATAACAGAAATTGAGCTATTGATTGAAGTGAATGAACTCACCAACTCCAAGCTGTTGTCTTTACTTCCATCGTCGACATAAACGATCTCGCTCGTGATCGGCAAGCTATCAAGAACTTTAGTGAGCCTAGAGTGGAACTCTTCCAACACCTCTTGCTCATCGTAAAAAGGCACAATAATAGACAGAGATACAGCAGGGTTGATCTGCGATGTAGATATTTTAGGGCGGCTAATATGAAGTTCAGACATAATACATTCTTCCATTGACTAATCTGCAGTCAATCTACTCGCCCATAAGTGAAAGTTATGTTATTGACATATTTTTCACGCTCACTCAGGATAATGTTACCGTCTATTTCTGTATGAGAATCAAAATGAAACGAGTTCTATTAGTCGAAGATAACCGTGAAATTGCCGGGGTCTTATTTGATTATTTTGAGTGTATTGGTATGGAACTCGATTACGCGGACAATGGCGAACTTGGACTGCAGCTCGCAATGGAAAACTCATTTGATATCATCCTATTGGATCTAATGTTACCGAGAATGGACGGCCTAACGCTTTGTAATAAATTACGAGAGCAAGGCAATGCGACACCGATTCTGATGCTGACCGCCTTGGATAGCCGCGAAGATATGTTGAAGGGTTTTGCACATGGTGCCGATGACTATCTCACTAAGCCTTTTGATTTGGATATTTTGGAAGCGAGAATGAACGCATTAGTTCGTCGCTACCGCGGAAAAGTAGCCTCTTCTAAACTTCAATTCGATGAACTCACCATCGATCAAAAAACCCGTAAAGCTTACCGTCAAGACAAACTGCTCGCACTCAACCCAACGACTTACACCATACTTGAGATGCTGTGCCAAAGTGCACCTGAAGTGGTCACTCGTGAAGCTATCTCATACCAGCTTTGGGAGGAAGACGAGCCCAATAACGATGTGTTACGGAGTCACATCTATCAATTACGAAACCAACTCGACAAGCCCTTTAACAACCAAATGTTGATTACTGTCCCTAAAGTAGGATTCCGTTTGGAGTCTTCAAATTGATTTTGAACGTTCTCACTAGCACTAAAACTCTAACTGGCCGCCTAGCGGTTTTCTTTGGGGCAATGGCGGTCATTGTCTCGGTCTTTACCTACATAGTGTTTATGTCTGCACTTTATCTATCAGAAGATCGGGTGGGCGAAAGACGTATCTTGATTGACCGAAACTATGCGGTTGAGCAATTTCAGTCAGGGGAGAGTGGTAAAATTCGCATCGATGGTCTTACCATGGCATACAATGACCCTTCATTCATCCCTATCGAATACCGGAAATACATTGAAGGTAAAGAGAGCTTTGTTGGTGAGGTAGGAGAAGAGCCTGATTCACGAATGGTGTATGTCGGTGAGTATTCTGACAAAGGGAAAACCTATCCAATCATCCTTTTATCTGAAGTTGACCGCGTCGAGTTTAGCCATGACGAATTAGTGTACGCAACAACATTCGTTTTAACATTACTTTCCATTTTAATTTTTAGCTTTGGCGCTTTGCTCTATCGATTATCGAAACGACTGATAGAACCTTTCAACTTACTTTCAGAGCAACTCGAGACAAATAAATTAAACCTAAGTGAAGAGTTCGGTGTAAGTGATAACGCCGCCGTTGAGTTTCGCCAATTAACTGATCAGCTGAATCAATATCGTCGTGAAATTAATTCATTACTCAAACGAGAACAAGCCTTTGCTCGATACTCTAGTCATGAGTTAAGAACGCCACTGACGGTTGCTCGTGGTGCAAACAAGTTATTACTAAGAAGCGAAACAACGGAGTTTCAATCTCGTCAGGTCGAACGGATAGATGATGCGATTGTACAGATGTCAGAAATGGTCGATGCATTACTGGGCCTTGTGCGTTATGAAAGAAACAGTGATGACGCGCCGCTGCGCTTATTTTGCCAACAAGAGTTAGAAAGCATCATTTCGAAGAACTCGTTACAGGCAAATGACAAACAAATAGAAGTATCCTTACAGGTTCAATCAGAACCCACCATTCAAGCCACCAGTGCTATCATGAATATGCTGGTCGGCAACCTATTAAGGAATGCCATTGCAGCGACCAATAGTGGCACTGTCATGGTTTCTTTGTCCGAAGAAAGTATTATGATTGAAGACCAAGGTGAAGGCTTACAGGAACAGTACAACCCCAATGGCCATGGATTAGGTTTATTGATCGTCGACGACTTATGCCAACGCTTCAATTGGGGCTTTGAGCTCGTCAATCGTAATGGAGGTGGATGTAGCGCCAAGATCACCTTTGAAACGAGCTCAGCTTCATCGACGTCGATAGCAACTGAGCAAGTAAACTCTTAACATCGAACTCGATATCCAATGAAAACTTGATTTAGTTGGTTTACAGCGCTTGTAGGCTACTAGATACTCATTAGTCCTATTTGATATAAAAATGCTGGCTTCTTAGTCAGCATTTTGTTTAAGTGCAATGAAACTAAATAATAGCCCTGTAACTCAACATCTATACAACGACCACACCTTTTTCTTGAAGCGTGACGATCAGCTCCACTCTCATTTTTGCGGCAATAAAGCGCGAAAGTTCATGAAACTTCTCGAAGACGAACACCCTAATACGACAACCTTAATCAGCTACGGTTCTGCGCAAGCTAATTCGCTATTCTCGCTCGCTGCACTGGCAAAGATTAAAGGATGGACCCTTGAGTTCTACGTCGACCATCTGCCTCAATGGCTACATGAACGCCCAATCGGTAACTATCGTGGCGCTGTAGACTTGGGCGCAAAAGTCATTTCAGTGAGAGATGCTGGGTCGCAGCTGCATCCAAAAGAGTACATTGAACAAGTTAGACAACCTGACTGCCATTGTATTGTGCTACCTGAAGGTGGACGCTCTCAACTGTCTGAATATGGCGTAAAACAACTGGCGATGGAAATACTCAGCTGGACACGTTTCGAAAGTCAACATGAGTTCGTCGTTGCCTTGCCAGCAGGCACAGGTGCTACTGCACTCTACCTTCATAAACATTTAAAGTTACATAACATCCCTGTATTAACTTGCGCCTGTGTTGGTGGTAGCGACTATTTAACGCAGCAATTCAATGAACTTGGTGAAGCCGACCATCCACAGATCTTACCGCTCAAAACTAAACATCACTTTGGTAAATTATATAAAAAGGATTATCAAACTTGGTTGGATCTTCAAGAACAAACCGATATTGAGTTTGATCTACTTTATGACCCATTAATGTGGCAATGCTTAGAACAGTGGCAACAAGACAACCTGACTAAAACCATTATCTATGTCCATCAAGGTGGCATATTAGGTAATGAATCTATGCTGCCACGCTATCAACGCAAGTACCCTGATATCTTCAGCAACAGTAACAACGCATCTTGGTAGTCGTTTTTTACCCTCTCTCATAATCAAATAGCCACAGCATCTCATTACGGTGGCTTTTTATTGATCGTACTATCACTCTATGTCTACCTTAAAAATCAAACATCAAATATCAAGAAGGAATCTGGCGAGAATCCTAGCGTTATCTATACTTTTGATTGAATTATCATTTGTCATCTAAAGGATTAACGCATGCGAACACTCACTACGCTAAGTTTACTTGCAGCTCTACTTCCCTTTTCTGTGATTTCTGGAGAAAACGTTACTTACCAAGTTGACGGTGTGGACTATGAAGGTTATTGGAGTGAAGCCAGCGACCAAGCGCCTTTGGTGCTGCTAATACATGATTGGGATGGCTTAACCGACTACGAAAAGAAACGTTCCGAGATGCTCAATGAACTGGGGTACAACGTGTTCGCCATCGATCTATTTGGTAAAGACATTCGTCCAACCGAAGTGAAAGACAAAAAGCAACACACAGGCGAATTGTATCAAGACAGAGAAAAAATGCGTACGCTGCTCAATGCTGGAGCCATGGAAGCGGAAAAGCTAGGTGGTAACTTAGATAACAACGTGATGATGGGGTATTGTTTTGGTGGCGCAGCCGTATTGGAGGCCGCGAGAGCAGGTATATCCTCCAAGGCTTACGTCACCTTCCACGGTGGCTTATCGACACCAAAAGGACAAGATTACTCTCAGACAAAAGCGCCAGTTGTTGTGTTCCACGGAACCGCTGATGCCATGATATCAATGGAAGATTTTGGCAACCTCGCAGCTCAACTCGAAACAACCAAAGTCCCACATGAAATGATCACCTACAGTGGTGCTCCGCACGCATTTACCGTGTTCGGCTCAAATAACTATCAACAAGAGGCCGACCAGAAATCGTGGGAGCGCTTCACTCATGTATTAGAAACAACCACGAGATAAATATTCGATATAAAACTTGAGCCAGTACCCCATTCTTAACGATGAAGATACTGGCTCGACCATGACATCATTCAGTTACAAGTAACGAGCAATATTCAAATCATCGGCTTCAATATCAGTTGTAGAGCCACTGACCACACTCGCTAACAACTTTCCCGAGCCACACGCCATTGTCCAACCTAGCGTCCCATGTCCTGTATTCGTAAATAGGTTTTCGATTGGCGTTTTACCGATAATAGGCGTGCCGTCGGGTGTCATTGGCCTTAACCCTGTCCAATATTCTGCCTTAGTAAAATCCCCCGCCTGAGGGAAAAGATCTTTTATCACCATATCTATCGTAGCTTTGCGTTTTTCAGGAATATGGTAGTCGAAACCAGCCAGCTCAGCGGTACCTGCAATCCGAATACGGTCATCAAATCGGGTCATCGCGACTTTGTAGGTTTCGTCCATCACGGTAGAGGTTGGTGATTTCTCTTCATTAATGATAGGCAATGTCAACGAATACCCCTTCACTGGATACACAGGAATTGTCAGGTTGACCTGCTTAAGGAGATCTCGAGAGTAACTGCCAGAAGCCACCACATAAGCGTCCGCTTTAAATTCACCTTGGGTGGTGGTGATGCTTTCAATAATTTGATTCTGATGATTTAACTTAACCACTTCGGTATCAAATTCGAACCGGACTCCCAACCTCTTGGCTTTCTCGGTCAAATTTAAACAGAACTGATGACAATCGCCCGTTTCATCGTGAGGTAGATAAAGGCCGCCAACGAGCTTATCTTTAACATCTGCTAAACCCGGCTCTACAGCTAAGCATTGAGCGACATCAAACAGAGAATGTTCGATCCCACTCTCTTTTAACAGCTTCATATCCTGCTGAATGAAGTCCAATTGCTTCTCGCTGCGAAACACTTGCAATGTACCTTTCTGCCTACCTTCATAAACCAAGTCTTCACTGGTTCTTAGGTGAGTCAGGCAATCTCGGCTGTAGTTGGCTACCCGCAACATGCGCGATTTATTCTGGGCGTACTTGGCTTCATTGCAGTTGGTGAGCATCTTAGTCGCCCAAGAAACTAAGTCAGGAGACAGTGACGGTTTCACTTTCAAAGGCGAATGCTCTTGAGTGAGCCACTTCATTGCTTTTAATGGAATACCAGGAGCAGCCCATGGTGAAGAATAACCGTAAGAGATTTGGCCAGCATTAGCAAAGCTGGTTTCCTTACCACTAGAATCTTGGCGGTCGATTACCGTGACAGAGTGCCCCTCTTTCGCTAGATACCAAGCACTGGTCAATCCAATAACGCCACTACCAATAACAATAACTTCCATGCTCTTCCCCTAATGCCCAGCAAAAACTCAATTTTCTGGGCACCGCTTTCAATTCAGATACTACTTTCGTTAATGGTTTGTAACTTATTCTCCAGGCGTTGACTTAACAATAGTCAAACTGTTGATAAAAAGTCAATTTGGCTTAGAGGCCAACCCAGAAGTTTAGAACTGTGAGGTTGAGTACGTAGTTAAGTTGTAGTTAAGTGGAAGAATAAGTTGCTCATACCGTTAGAGAGTTAACTAGAGGAAGACACGAACTGGTAAGCTATGGATAAATACACAACGGTAACGATTTAGAGCATCTCTATATCAACCTAAATATTATAAGCATCATGACTCAAGAACGTCACATTCTCGAGTAAGAAATCTAACAGCGTTTCGGCTTGAAGCGTCAGTGCTCTGCCTTTTAAAGACTGAACCTTAACGGTCGCTTTCGAAAACATTTCCAACTCTGTGGTCACCACTTCGATTTGCCCCGATTGAATCTCATCAAGCACGGTAAGCTTTGGCATAAACGTGACGCCCAACCCTGCTGACACAAAGTTAGTGAGAGCCGTTACCGAGTTAGTTTGAAGCTTTGGTTGCAAAGTAAGGTGAGACATTTGTTCTGCATGCTTCACTAACCGTCCCATGCCAGTCGAGTTATCGATTAATGCGACAGAAACATCTTTAACGTCTTGAAGTGTTACTGGCGCTTCTTTCATCGTCAAAAAGTGCCCTTTGGGAGCGATAAGCTCCAACGGATGACTACGCTCAACGTGTGAATGCAATTTAGGGTGTGGAGCAGACGCGTAGGTAATCGCAAAATCTATCTGTTGATCTTCCAGCATTTTAACCGCATCTAACGCTCCAGCAATCTCAATCGACAAATTAATATCCGGATAACGAGTCATGAAAGTTTGCATCGGCTGAGAAACCAAGTTGGTTATAAAACCTTCACCAATTGCGATACTGACATTGCCACCTTTCAGGTTTTTCAGCTTAGTTAGCCGAGTTATTAACGCCGTCTCTCCCCGAACGATTGAACGGTAGTAATTCAGTAGCTCGTTACCCGCTTCTGTTAAAAGCGACTGTCGATTATTACGTTCCCATACTTTCATTTCCGCTTGCGCTTCGAGCTGCGTCAGCATTCGACTCATCGCCGCAGGATCAACGTTCATCATCGTTGATGCCTTGCGTAGTGACCCATATTTTGATAACGCATTCAGATATTCAAGTGCTCGAATATTAAAGTGGTGCATTCAACTTCCTTGTGGTTCGACTAACACAAAGTAAGCCTCTCATAATTCTCTAATTTACCCATCTAGGAATTGAGATGGCAGCGCGGCAAGTTTGGAAGTTGTGGGCTGAGTCACCAAGAAAAGCATTTAAAGCAGGCAAAAACGCTATACAAAAAGTGAACATACACATCTTCATAAAACAAAAACACAACTCAATTCAGTAAAGAAGTGAGTTGTGTTTGATGTCTATAGTCGACAGTTCAAAGACTACAGCCACGAGCTATTTTATGGCAAGCAGCTTATCGACAAACTCAGCGAAACCGTACCCACCAGGCTTGCTCATCACCACTGATGGATGATGCTCTAAACGGTTCCAGTAATGCTGAATATTCGCCACACCGACACTGTTAGGCAAAATTTCAAACATGTATTGGTCGTTCATCGAATCTCCCACATAGCAACTACGTTCAACTATCTCTTGGTTAGATAGCCCCTTCTCCTTAAGAAAAGCAGTCGATGTCGCTTTCTTAGAGTGCTCACCATACCAAGCATTAATGTGAATAGAGCTTGCTGTAGCGTGAGCGCCTAGCTCGTGAATCTTAGTTACGATTTCTTCAATAATAGCGTCGTCGACTTTTGGACGATTTTGACCAATATCGATCGCTACCTCACACAAACGATAAGACTGATCTAGCGTTAAATTGAGCCCTGGGTAATCGCTCAAAATAGCCAATACTTGTTCTTTTAGTTTACTCTGGTTGGCACTGACTTCTGGTAAAGGGATATCAGAGCGCAACGTAAGAAAGCCGCCTTTCTTTTCCAGAATAAACGCACCGTTCTCACCGAGAACCGCATCAACAGGCCACAACTGAGCAATGTGATCACACCAACCGGCACAAGCGCCTGTTACTGCAACCACTTTTCTCCCCGAATCACGAAGTTTACTCAGTGCTATTAGGGTTTGCGGTGGCAATTGACCTTGCCATGTTAAGGTGTCATCCACATCGGTTAACACCCAATCTATGTTTTTCCATTTTGGGTTCAATTCATTCGATACCGAATTCATTTCTACACCTCTAAATAATTAATCACAAAACAGTGTTAAAGCAAATTCGGTAAAAACATCACTAAGCTTTCAGAGAAAGTCAGCAACATCAGAACCGTGAGTAGTGCTAGCAACAACGGAGCCACTTCTTTCACGAAGTCGACCATACGGACTTTTAAAATCGAGCAAACCGTAAACATCATCGAACCAAATGGCGGAGTCACACCACCAATCATGATATTCACAATCACGATAATGCCGAAATGAACCGGGTTAACGCCTAGGTTAAGCACAGCAGGAAGCAGTAATGGCGTGAGTATGATCATTGCAGCGCCGCCTTCGATGAACATGCCAACCACTAATAGCAGTACGTTAATCAACAACAGCAAGACTAACTTGTTGTCGGTGAGCTCTATCAAAGCAGACGCGACATTGTGCGGGATTTGCTCTAGGGTCATGTAGTAACCGAAGACCATCGCTCCGATAATAATGAACATCACGCTACTCGTACCCTGCACCGTTTCACGCATGATTAGCGGGATATGTCTTAGGCCAAGTTGACGATAAACAAAAATACCAATAATCGCACAAAGCAATACTGCGATTGCACCCGCTTCTGTCGGTGTAAACAAACCAAAACGCATACCAAGAATAATGCCGAATGGAATCAGTAACGCGGGAATCGCTTTTAGAAAGTAATGAAAACGCTCTTTCGCAGAAGCAGGCTCAGAACGAGAAGGCTTATAACGACGCTTGCGTGCGATAAACGCGATTGTCACCATCAGCGATAACGCCATCAAAAATGCAGGTACATAGCCAGCAATAAACATCTGATGAACGGAGACATTCGCTAACAGCGCAAAGATGATTAAGTTAATACCCGGTGGAATAACAGGGCTGATACTTGATGACGCCGCCGTCACTGCAGCTGTAAATGGCAGATCATAACCACGCTTGGTCATTTCAGGCGCAAGAATCTTCGATTGCATCGCGGCATCGGCATTCGCAGAGCCAGAAATACCGCCCATTAACGTACTCAGCGCCACATTAACCTGCGCGAGACCGCCCGTTTTATGGCCAATCATCGAATCTGCAAAAGCCAATAAGCTTTTACTGATCCCCGCATAGTTCATCACCGAACCAACCATGATAAAGAATGGAATAGCCAACAATGGAAATGACTCTGTCGAGCTAATAAAGCGCTGCATTACCAAGCTGACGGGAATTGAGTCATTGATAAAGAGAAAGTACACCATTGCCGATGCGATCAATGAAAACGCAATGGGTATATTCAATAGAAACAGAACAAAAAGAATGAGGATTGGAAGATAGCTTTCCATTAATCGTACCTACTTAAAAGAGCGCTTTAGAGAAGCAATATCGCTGACGATGAATCGAACCGTGTGGATTGCCATCAATGAAAAACAAACTAACAGCACACCATTGATAGCAAAATATGACATGCCCATCACTGGCGTTACCTTGTTAGATAACATCAGGTATTGATAACTCAGAACAGCCATCAAGATGTTAAGAGCCAGTAGGAAGAGGGAAACACATAACCTAAACGGGGTTTTGGCTTTTTCCGGCAGCATGGCTACCACCACATCAACACCCATGTGGAGCTTGTGTTTATAGCAGGAACTAATGCCTAAATAGACAGCCCATATGAAGCAAATAACTGAGAGTTCTTCGCTCCATGGGACAACAAATCCAAAGCCATAACGTAAAACAACATTAATAATGACTACTAGAACGGTAATCGAAATAGCAATAGAGGCGAGGATTTCTTCAATATTTTTCAATAAAAACAAAAGACTTCTCCTGTGAAATATCCAACATAACGTCGGTTACTTCAGGAATAAAACGGCCTGAAGGGAATCAGGCCGTTTTCATTAACGAATTAATCTACATTCGCAGAGTTACTGTGCAGCTCGAATCGTTTCCAACTCTTTCATGATCGTTGCGTGTATGCCTTCGCTCCATGTTGGGAATTGGTTGTATACGTCAGCCGTCAACTCATTGAACTCGTCAGAGTTAACTTCATTAAACGTAACACCTAGCTCTTCAAGTTTTTGCGTGTATTCAACATCCAGTTTAACTAGCTCTGCAGTATTAGATTCTGCGCCTGCTTCGAGCTCTTCATTGACGATTTGCTGTTGCTCTGGCGTAAACTTGTCCCAAAGAGTCGGTGAAATGTAGATACCAACCGTGCCTAGGAAGTGTTTAGTCAAAGACATATTCTTCGCTACTTCGTAGATTTTAGTTGAGTACATCGTCAGGATAGAACCTTCAAGACCGTCAACAACGCCTTGTTGAACACCTGCATAGGTTTCTGGGAATGGCAGAGAAGCTGGAGCCGCCCCCATTGCTGAAAGCGTGCTGATAAACAACTGGCTTTGTGGAACACGGATACGCATCCCTTTCATGTCTTTAGAGTTCACGATCTCTTTATTGGTGATCATGTGACGGAACCCAAACATGTAGTCAGCATTCAATACTTTAATGCCTTTTTCTTCAGCTTTAACCTTCAAGCCCGCGACAAATTCCGTATCCATCATCGCTAAGTATTCATCATACGTGTTGTACAACATTGGGCCTGCCAGTGCTGCAAAGTCGGGTACGTAATCGCCTAGGTAGGTTAAATCCTCAACGGCAATCCAGTTTGCGCCGTTAACGACTTGCTCCAAGTTGTCTTTATAAACCGGTAATTGACCACCAGGGAAAACTTTAATGTTTACAGAACCATCGGTTCTTTCTCGAATTTTATCGGTCGCTTTAATTAGCTCCTGTGTTAATAACTCATTTTGAGTGAACACAAGGCTCATGTTGATGTTGATCGGATCGTCTTTGACTTCAGTTCCAGCCTTGTCAGCTTCACCACAACCAACAAGCAACGTTGCCGCCATAATTACTGTACCTAATAGCTTTTTCATTTTTAAATCACCTTATCGTGGCTATCTTGTCTAAATATAGAGGGTGTTATTAAGTTTTCGTAGAGTATGTAAGTGAATTATTACATTCATATGAACATTTATCTTAGTAACCTGAACACACTGAGGATGAGGTCTCACTATTGTACAAACTCTATACAACTTATTTTAGCTAGATCTCATTTAAAATAGCTCGATATAGAAGGTAAATAATAAATCTGTAATAAAGTGGAGTTACTGTCTCCTAAATTTTCAAATGAACATCGAGAATAAATTATGCTTACAGCCCACCGTGGTGCCGCTTCTTTAGCACCAGAAAATACCTTAGCCAGTATTGAGCAAGCGGCAAAAGTAGGCGCTAACTGGGTTGAAATTGATACCCAGCTCAGTGCCGACGGTATCCCTATGGTTTTTCACGATAAAACGGTGAATCGTTGTACTAACGGTACAGGAAACATTGCCGACTTAGATCTAACAATGCTCAAGACTTTAGATGCTGGCAGTTGGTTTGGTAATGAGTTCGTAGGCACTTCAATTCCTACATTAAATGAAGCGTTAGACAAATGTCTCGAACTTGATTTAACACTGAACCTTGAGATCAAGATTTATAACGATAAAGCCATCAAGCCTTTAGTTAAAGAAGTGATCGCATTGATCAAACAAAAACACTTCCCAATTGAAAAACTGCTGATCTCTAGCTTTAAAAAGGAAGCATTAAGTATTTGCCAAGAGCTAATGCCTGAAGTTAGACGAGGATTTATATGTGAAGTATGGAATGATTTCAGCCTTGAATCACTCCAGCCGCTTGACCTATATAGCATTCACATTGACCATCGAATCCTTGATGAACCGATAGCCAAAGCTATCAAGACTTCTGGTGCGATCCTTAAAATATGGACGCTAAATGACCCACTATTGGCCAGCAAATATCTCAACCTCGGTGTCGATAACATCATCACCGATGTACCACATAAATTTTAGTGAGCTTCTATGGAACTGAACCACCGTCAAAAGCAAATACTCGCAACACTTAAAGCGAACCAAGACATTCAGATCGATCATTTGGCTGAACTATTTTCCGTAACCACTCAAACCATTCGTCGTGATGTGAATCACTTGTGTGAGCAAGGTTTGGCGCGAAGAGTGCACGGAGGTGTCAGCTTACCGACAACATTGACTAACACCAGTTATCGATTCCGTTCAGGTGTTGAATCTGAAACAAAAGACAGTATTGCGATGGCGGTCGCAGACGCGATACCTGAAGGTTCAACGGTTATGATGGGCATTGGTACAACGGTCACCCGTATCGCACAATACTTAGTGGCAAAGCCGGCATTACGAGTGATCACCAATAATCTGCAAGTCGCTCGTATCCTTGAAGCAAACGAGCAGATTGAAGTGTATTTAGCGGGTGGTTTGTACCGAAGAGAACATCAAGACATGGTGGGAAGTAGCGTAGTTCACTTCTTCTCAGATTTTGAAGCCGACATTGGCATTTGTGGTTGTGGTTCAGTAACTGATAGCCATTTCGCGATGGAACATGAACAAGTTGAAGCCGACCTATCCAAATCAATTATCAAAAACAGTAGAGAAAGTTGGCTTGTCGCAGACGCAAGTAAATGGGGACGCTTTGCCGCTCTAAAAGTCGCAAAGCTGGGTGATTTTGATCGTATATACACGAATTACACCCAATTACCTTCTGAACTAAACAGTCATTTAGTCGAATACGAAACGCATCAATAAAGACAAAATACATAGCGAAATACAAAACGCCTAGTATCGCTAGGCTTATAAAATTACGAACATAGTTCGTGATAATAGCTACATCCCAACAAAGAAACTAATTACCAGTGCGTTAATCAAATCAACAAAGAAACCACACACTAGTGGCACCACAATGAATGCTTGTGGGCTTGCACCATAACGATGGGTCACCGCGGTCATGTTCACAATCGCGGTAGCGGTCGAACCTAATGTAATACCACCAAAGCCAGAACATATCACCACTGAGTCATAGTTTCTTCCCATCAAGTAATAGACGACAAAGATGGTGAATAGCAGGGAAAGCAAAATCTGGATACTCATGACAACAGAGATATAGCCAAACAACCCATCAAGATCCCAGATGCGTAGCCCCATTAACGCCATGGTCAAGAACATCCCCAAACAGATATCAGAGATCATCGCCAATCCTTTACGGCCTTGAGCGATTTTCTCTTGCGTGCGACGCTTCTTAAATAGCGCACGTCCAACGTTACCGATTAGGATACCTGCGATTAAACAGCTAACGAATAGTGGCAGTTTCAAACCCATAGCGTCAATAACTTCACTCAGGCTGTAACCCAGCATCAGAGTGAGGTTAAGAATTAACCATGCCCATAGAACGCCATAATGACTCAATTCTGTACGTGTTTCGCTTTCTTGAAATGCACCAACCGTCACATCTTCTTCATTAGATGGGTTGATTTTATGCTTATTAAGTAGATAGTTTGCAATTGGGCCACCAATTACACATGCCGCTATCAAGCCAACCGTATTTGAAGCCACACCGAGTTCTAACGCATTAGATATACCAAACTCTTCAACAAACATGGGTGCCCAAGCAAGCGTGGTACCAACGCCACCAATCAGACTCACAGAGCCGGATAACAAACCTGCTTTCGCGTCCATCCCAAAACCTGAAGCCACAACCATACCAACTACGTTTTGCAACACGATAAAGACGGTAGCCAGACACAGCAAAATGAACAGTGGTCGCCCACCTTTTATCAGCGTTTTAATATCCGCTTGAAGTCCAATACCAGCAAAAAAATAGAGAAGCAAAAAATCTCTGACATCTAAACTAAATGTAATTTGAATTTCAAACAGATAGTAAAGCGCTGCTACGGTCGCAGCACAAACAAAGCCACCAATAACGGGCTCTGGCAATGAATATTTCCTTAGTACTTCAGAGCGCTCAATCAAACCTTTACCGATAAAAAGTAATGAAATCGCGATAGTAAAGGAAAGCATTGGAGAAACGAGGGTTTCTGTCATGGGGTATTAGATTCCTGATTGTGGGATTATTCATATTATTGCTTACTCTTGATCATCTAGATCCATACCAAAAAATCAAGCTTTTATCGGTTAAAAAGGCGCCTAATATGATTCTATTTAAATCGGCATAAATAGAGTAAATGATGACCAGGAAAGCATTACAACAACTTATACGAGAGTGTGTGCAGAAGGCGTAGAATTGTAGGGTTTCTAGAACGAGAAAACCCCAGCATTTCTGCTGAGGTTTCGAATAGTGGTGGAAGGATGGGGATTTGAACCCCAGATACGCTATAAACGTATACTCGCTTTCCAGGCGAGCGCCTTAAGCCACTCAGCCATCCTTCCACAAATTTTGTGTCGAGCTTGTTGCTCAACGAGGCGCTACTTTATTGATTCTGCTTGCTTTGGTCAAGGGGCATTATCAAAAAAAGTACCTTTTTCAGTTTGTTCGATTACAAATTAACTCATTAGATCAAAAACAAACCAAATTTCATTGTGCCTTTGTGCCTACGCTTGTTGGGAGTAGCCCGGAACTCGAAACCATTTGCGGCACATATCTAGGAAGTAACCGTAAAGTACACCCATACCACATGAGATAACCGCATTACTGGTGACTGCGGTCACGATCTGCTCGCTTGAAGCACCAACAGCCAACAAGATACCTGCATAAACAGGAGACTGGAATAACACGTAAGCCATTAGGTCGGACAAATTCTTCATCAAAGAGCTTTGTGAAAGCTTTGCACCATTGCACAAGAACCAGTCACGAAAGACACCATAAGGCCAAGCAATAGCAATATTTACCGGAATAGACAACGTTCGTGAAGCAAGAGATTGCTCGAACGTCATACCTGAGATAAACACTTCTACGATCATGCCAGAGATAAAACAGAAAATTACCATAGCAAATGTATCCGCAGCGGCGTTACGAATACAAAATGGACCACGAGATTTCATTGACAATAAACCTAAAATATATCACTACTTGGATAGTGATTTAGTAACATATAAACAAGGTTTTTTTTAACCTTGCCAGATAATGTCGCTATTAAAACACAACTTAAGCAGTCATACATTCCAAATTAAAAATCAAGTTGTAAATTAACAACCAAAAACCATTTAAAAAGCAGTCACTTCCACCAGAAAATCATACACAGGTCAAATAACGGGCAATTCGTTGTTTACTTTCTGTAATTAAATAACACTCAAGCCATAGGTAAATTTACAGTAATGATATTAATAGTGTCTTGAGTAGGAGGAGCTCCCATAGAAACCTGCTCTAGAGCTTTATCGACTTGAGATGACAATTCGGGATTATTCATAGGCTTAATGTGTAGACGTAAGCTCTCCAATGCAAATTGAATCAACTCTAGGTTATTGTCTTCAAGTGCTACATACAACGTCACTAACAGCTCTTCAGTATTATCTTTGTTTCGTAGATCGGGTTTAGGTAGAGAACGACTTTGGCTCTTCTGTCCATGAAGATGCGTTCTCTGGGAGTTCACATTATGATTATGACGCACCAAGTCCTTGCTCATTTTTTCATTGCTAACTGTTTCTTGGTGAACTTCATCAATACGTCCTTCCTCATAACCTTCATCTTCATGGAATTGGTAAAGCTTATGCGAATAACGGAATAAAGCGTCGTCTAATTCACGTTCATCAATGGGCTTGGCGACAATGTAATCCACACCAGCGCCAAGCATTCGTTCGCGAGTCTCTTTAAAGACATCGGCAGTACAACCAAATATTAAAACTGATGAAACATCACCGATTAAAGCGCGAATAGCTGTTGTTGATTCAACGCCATCCATCACTGGCATATGGTTATCCATCAACACCAAATCAAAATGCTCTGCGACCACAGCTTGTATCGCAAGCTCACCATTTTCGACACTTTTGCACATGAAGCCTTTACTGCTCATGAACGTTTCAATAATGACGGTATTGGTTCGGTTATCCTCAACAATCAGCACTTTTAAGCCAGAATAATCTAACTTTTTGTGTGGCAAGCTCTCTATCTCACCCGGTTGACAAGGTTGGATTTTCAACCGAACGTCGAAGCTCGTACCTATTCCTTCTTCACTAGTAACCGTAATACTACCATCCATCAGCTGAGCAATTTTCTTCACGATCGCTAAGCCTAGGCCGGTACCACCAAAACGTCTTGTAGTCGAAGATTCTGCTTGTTCAAAAGGTTTAAAGATACGCTTTTGCGCTTCTTTGGAAATGCCAATCCCGGTGTCACGAACTCGAATACTGAGGTAGGTGTCATTTCCTTCAACAACTTCTTTAAAATACACCTCGACAAAACCTCTGGAGGTAAACTTCACAGCATTGTTTAATAGGTTGAACAAGATCTGGCGCAGCCGAGCCTTATCCGAGAAGTACCAACGCCCAGAAGGCACCTCAGAATAAACCTTAAATTGGAGCCCTTTTTCAGAAGACAATGTGTAGTAGACGCTGTTGATACTGCCAATGATTGAATCTAAAGGAAAACGCGTTTCATCAAGATCCAACCTACCCTGCTCGATCTTTGAAAAGTCTAGGATCTCATTCAGCAGTGTCATCATATGATCGCCAGACTCATACAAACTCTTAAGGTGCTTTTCTTGCTCTGTATTTAAAGGGGTTTTAAGTAGGATTTGTGCGGTACCCAATACCCCGTTCATCGGGGTACGGATTTCATGTGACAACGTTGCCAGAAAAGCAGTTTTCGCATTAGTTGATGCTTGAGCTTTAACCTTTTCCGCTTCGAGGTAAATGGTCTTTTCATTAAAGGTTTTGATCAAATGACCGATTTCATCTTGGCTTGAGTACTCAACATCAATGATTTCACCGGCTTTAGAACCATCGACCTTTGCTGCAATGGCGGTAATTGGGCTAATCAAATAGCGGTTTAACAAGTAATAACCCGCCATCACACACAGTAGTAATAGAGGTACAATGCCGCCTTCGATACTCATGACTTGACGAAACACTTCGTCTGCAACGCGTGACTTAGAGTTAACCACATCAACTTGCCAACCGAATTCACCAAATTGATTACTACTGATGTAGATCCCTTCAACAAGATTGAAATTATGAGACACCAAGACTTGGTTAAGTTTGTCCCTAAGCGTAATACCAAGATCATACTCTTCCGCATGGTTCTTAATAAAACCCAATAACTCTTCGAGAGAGAGATCCACCGTTGCCACGCCAGCAAAGATGCCATCATAATAATAAGGGGATGAAGCGGTGATCATTCGAACATGGGTGTATGGATCGATATAAACATCACTCCACAAAATGGTTCCCTGGCTTCTGTTAATGACGGAGGTATACCAATACTCTTGATGATAAGGTGCAGTCTTAGGATTGTTATAAGAGAACAGCTGGTCAATCTTGCCATCGTCTGCTTTATTGAAAAAATAACTATTCAGTTGCATTTGAGGATTGAACATATAAGGTTCTGGCCAAATACCTGCACTGACGATCGTGTTGTCACTTGCCGCCAACATCGACTTAAACAAAGGAAGGACCTCAGCACCGCTTCGTTGTGCCTGAGCAAGACCAACTAAACTGTCAACAAAGCCTTCAGAGCTATTGAGAGGTTCTGTAATCAATGCAGAAAGAAGCTCTGTACGGAGATCTAGGTTCTCTTGTAATTTGGCTCGCACAGGGGATTCTACGACGTAATACGTCACACTACCGACAATAGCGATAAACATTGCAAGGTATAAGCTAAGCGCTACCATGCTTTTTTTCTTTAAAGACGACCGTATCTGCATAATTTTTTATTGTTTTCTTTTCTGTTAAACCTAGTGTTTATCATCAATGACATCAAGCCTTTTTAGATTGAAGCTTGATTGGTGTAAGTTCATTGGTACTATAAGTGCAAATATGTTCCCTTTTACGGTACCTCACTTTGACTTTACAAGATATTCTTGCGCTTCCAGAGTTGGAAGGAAAGCTAATCACAGAACACAAAACTATGGGATTTGTCACTGCAATGGCAGCGTCGCCTAATGTGTTAACCCCGCACGAGTGGCTACCATTCCTTTGGGGGGGTGAAGAAGTCGCTCCTTTTACTGATGGTGAACAGCTTGAAAGCTACATTGAAGTTATCATCGCGCTTTGGAACAAAACTCGCCCAGAGTTAATCGAAGGCACTTGGGTTTGGCCTGAAGCTTGTCAATTAGATGACGAGGAAGTGGTAAACACAGCAGCTCGTGATTTTTGTGAAGGCTTACTTCAAGGCTGGCAGATTGCACGTGACGACTGGGAGACTCTGATGCCTGAAGACAGTGAAGACAACGCGTTAGTTGGCGGTGTACTGCTTTCACTAAGTATGCTGTACGATCCTGAAACCTCAATTGCAACACTTGCAGAGCAAGGTATTGAAGGTCTTGAACAATTCGAAGAGATCTTTAACGCTGTTCCTGTGATGCTTTGTGGGCTAACGCAACGCGGCATCGCATTAGCTGAAGCTCAATAATAATGATTAGCTAGATATAAAGAAGGCCTCTCGATGAGGCCTTTTTTTGTTTGAAAAGAAATCAAATACGCGTTCTAAAAGCCTTTCCAATCAAAATCATCAATTCGCTCATCGGCGATATAAAACAACTTGGTCCCACTACTAACCACTTGATCCAATTCTGGGTTGAGTTCAATTCCGCTACCGGAATCTATTGCAATCAACGTTGCTTGATACTTCTTTTTAAACGCCGAGAAGATTGGCGCAACGGTGACAGGCTCGGCATCTTTAGGGTAATAGGTTGAATACTGTGTCATCCCCCTTGTAGAACTCAATAGCTCTTGATGCAACGCACTTGATCCTGGATCAACCGCAGCCTTTGCCAACATTTCAGCACCGACTGCTGGTATACACTCAGAATTAGGACAATGTTTATGTAGCAGATCACTCAATGCTTCATCTTTAAAGTAAACGAGTAGATGCGCTTTAGGGTTTCGATTCGCGCAGTAAAGTGCCGCGGATAATGTAATGTCGTCTTCTGGGTTATCAATCAAGATACAACTGGCTGACTCGATACCGGTTTTCTCCATCTCTTTGCCATCAGTGTAGCTGTTCACTTTAACAAAGTTGATTTCTCCAGGTAACGGATTTTCAATATCCGAACGAGTACACAACACTATTGGTCGCTTACCCGTTTCTTCATGCTGTAACATACGAATTAGATGAATCGTTCTTTGTTCATTCCACCCAAGCATCAAAATGTGGTTGTCCACTCTAACTCTCCTTTTTCCTAGCAAGCCCGCTCGCCAATATTCAACACCTTCTGTCGCTACCTTACCTAGCAAGGCCGCGAAAAGACTCAGTCCACCCGGAATCACAAACAATATAACGATCCATTGCCCTGCTTCTGTTGTGGGCGATAAATCACCGTAGCCAACCGTAGACGCAGTCACGACTAGGTAGTAAGCGAACGTGGTAAACGAGCTGGTTAGCGCTGTTTCACCCGCTAAATACAAACTCGACCACGACAGAAATACGTAGCCTAAGAAGGTGAACAGTAAGTTTTTTCCATTCAAAACAAAGATATTTGCTTTGACCCAACGTTTGAGTTGTAACCAGATTATCATTCGAGCCTCAAATCCTTCGATCTTACTTACATGCTAGAAAAAATACCTGATATCAACAAGATGTATCATCAGAAAAAGATACATGACCACAAGATTGATACTAGCGAGCTATCTTTAGACACAAAAAAACCAGCACTATTGGCTGGTTTTTCGTTGGTTAGATAAAAGAACGGCTTACGCGTTACCTTTTACCTGCACATTTAACTGCTCAGCAAAATCTAGCATGCGGTTCAGTGGGATAAGAGACTTCACACGCAGTTCGTCAGAAACGAAGATCTCGTGTTGCTCACCACCGTTCTCAAGCGCATTTTCAATCGCTTCAAGGCCATTCATCGCCATCCAAGGACAGTGTGCACAGCTGCGACAAGTTGCACCAGCACCCGCTGTTGGCGCTTCAATCAGTTCTTTTTCAGGAACCAATTGCTGCATCTTGAAGAAGATGCCTTTGTCTGTCGCCACGATCATCTGTGGGTGAGGAAGCTCTTTCGCCTTCTTAATAAGCTGGCTTGTTGAACCTACAGCATCCGCCAGTTCAACCACACTTGCTGGTGATTCTGGGTGAACCAAAATAGCCGCTTCTGGGTATACCGATTTCATTTTCTTCAAAGCATCAGCTGAGAACTCATCATGAACGATACACTCACCTTGCCAAAGCAGCATGTCGGCGCCAGTTTGATTTGCGATATAAGAACCTAGGTGACGGTCTGGGCCCCAAATAATGGGTTTGCCTTCGGCGTCTAGGCTTTCAACGATTTCTAAAGCGATACTCGACGTAACCACCCAGTCTGCACGAGCTTTAACAGCCGCAGAGGTGTTCGCGTATACAACCACAGTATGGTCAGGATGAGCATCACAAAATTCTGTAAATTTATCAGCAGGACAGCCAAGGTCAAGTGAACATTCCGCTTCAAGCGTTGGCATTAATATGCGCTTCTCGGGAGTCAGAATCTTTGCAGATTCACCCATGAAACGAACACCAGCGATGATCAGCGTACTTGCTGAATGACGGTTACCAAACTTGGCCATTTCCAATGAATCGCCAACAAAACCACCAGTATCTTCAGCCAGAGCCTGAATTTCAGGGTCTGTGTAGTAGTGTGCAATTAGAACTGCATCTTTTTCTTGAAGTAGTGTTTTGATATTCGCGATGTGTGCCTGTTTCTGAGCATCACTCAAAGGAACTGGCTTAGGCGGAAACGGGTAAACTGTATCAATTTTATCTAGTATATGACTCATTGCTCTTGCTCTACGCAACTTCTTCCGAGAATCCGAGTATTCTACACAGGACAGCGATTGGGATCAAAAAGGATTGGTTGCAAACGGCTACTCGCTAATACTCAAAAAGCATAAACAAGTCTTTATGTAACTATTACGAAGGGAGTAACTGTTTACCTAACAGCAGTAAGCCAGTATTTATCGAAATACTGCGGATATAAAAAAGAGGTACCTAAGCACCTCTATTTTTGATTTATAAGTGAGTCTTAGCCACTTTTGCCGAGGCACTGTTTGGATACTCGGTCACGACTTGTTGGTAATATTTTTTAGCTTGCGTCGCATTGTTGTTACGCGTTGCTATATCACCAAGCTTAACCAGAGCATCTGCTCGCTTATTTGAGTCTTTGTAAGATACAACAGCGGCAAAACTTTTCACGGCTTCTTTATCTTGCTTCTTAGCAAAATAAAGCTGACCTAACCAGTAATGAGAATTAGGCGTGAAAGTAGAATCTGGGAAGTCTTTTTGAAACTTTTGGAATGCTGCGATAGCACCCGTGTAGTCTCGTTGCTTTAGAATCATGTCTACAGCATTTTGATAAGCGGTTTGCTCATCAACATCGGTACTGAACGTACCAGAGGCATCTTTAGAGCCTTCGCTCACTGCTACTGCTACCGTTGCTGTTCCGGCTGCTTTCACCTCGCCTCTTACACGATCCAGTTCAATGAACAGTTCACGTTGGCGCTCTAGCATTTGTTTCATATCGTAACTGTTTCGTTCCAGCTCACCACGAAGTTCACTGATCTCCAGTGCCATGTCGTCGATTTGCTGTTGCATTTGAAGCTGAACGAGGTTTCGATTTTGAAGCAGGCGCTCTAAACGCTCAATATCTGATTCGTTAGATGCTGATCGAGAGGAAGATGTTGAATTAGTTGCGGTGCTATTGAGATCGGATACTGGGGCTGGTGCAGCGAACGCAATGTTCGCTGCACTTGCCAGTAACGAAAGCAAAATGACTCGCTTTGTGTTACTGAACATGAGGCAATTCCTCAATTATATAATCTACTAAAATTAGTAAACTAGTACTGCGCGACGGTTTTTAGCGTACACATCTTCAGATTGACCAAGAAGAAGTGGCTTCTCTTCACCGTAGCTTACGATAGAGATTTGGTCAGCTTGAACACCTAGAGCTTGTAGGTATTTCGCTACAGCTTGTGCACGGCGCTCGCCAAGTGCGATGTTGTACTCAGGAGTACCGCGCTCATCAGCGTGACCTTCGATAGTAACGTTCATGTCAACGTTCTTAACTAGGTAAGCTGCGTGAGCTGCTAGCATTTCTTCATAGTCGCCAGCGATAGTAGAGTTATCGAATGCGAAGTAGATTGTTTGAGTTTCACGTAGCGCTTGCTCTTTAAGCTCTTGCTCAGACAGTTGACCGTTAGCGTCAATTGGCGTTACAACAGTTGTATCTACGTTGCCTTCTGTACCTGAAGTTGTTTGGTTGCTTTCAGTACCAGATGTTGCAGATGTTGCTTCATCAGTTGAGCTACATGCCGTTACTGCCATCACTGGTAGTGCAATCATCAAGCCTTTAAGAACTTTGTTAAGTTGCATCTTTTTTTCCTTACGTTATCAAACTTAGTTTCTACAGCCGACTAAGTGCTATAGATAGTTAAATGCCACAATAGTTAACACTATCAATAGCTAATAGAATGTATCACTTTACCTAGAGGAACGGTGACCATGCCGGCGCTCTTACGCGTCCGTTGGTTGCCGGTAATCTAGCTTTAAAACGGCCATCGATAGAAACCATCGATAGTACATTTGTTTTATTGTAAATAGAGCTATAGATAACCATACCTCCATTCGGTGCAATACTTGGGGATTCATCTAACAGAGTTTTTGTTAGTACCTGAACCGCACCCGTTTCCAAATCCTGTTTCGCCAAGTTGAAACCTGAATTACTACGATTGACCATGATCAT